>NZ_NBOE01000001.1 GCF_002104515.1 Colwellia polaris
CGACATCACAAAAAATATCTATTAGTTTATCCACTTGCCCACCTTGTTTGCTTTCAAATCGTTTTTAGTCGAAAGATCTGATCGCTAGGTGGGCAAATAGTTCCATTCTTATCCAGAATTCAGGTTACTTTAAGCACTTTATGCAACTTTATTGCAACATCAAAACTACTGATGATCCCAAAGAAAAAGATGTTGGTCAGAATATTCCAGTAAGGTGTGCAGGATTGACCGATTTAGATCCTCCCAAAAAAATAAAGAAAGAAATTCCTGATCCCGAAAATGCAGGAGAAACAAAAGAAGTCAGTGACGATTTTATTCCTTACGAAGGCAACATGAAAAATGGGACTAATCATGCTCTTAAGCTTGTTGATTCAATTAGTAAATCAACTGATGCTCGATTGTTTGTAAGCAAGTACAAGACATTGGAGTACGACTTAGCGATGGAAGGCAATAATGCTGCATTAATGTCTGGAATAATTGCTTCCCTATGGCCTACGCCTAAAGAAAATGAAAGCCCCGTAATTAAAGAGTTTACCGCAATGTCGAAAATTGATTGGACTGAAAAGTCACCAAAGGAAGTTGCCGAAGCTGCTCATAAAATTCTTAAGCGAATTGATGATGACAATATAGGCAAAGGAATGTTCGCTCAGGTTATGACCGATAAAATTCAGAGTGAAGGCTTTATTTTTACTGTTCCTGAGTACATTAAAAATGCAATTTTGTGGGCTTCATCGCTAGAAGTTGCAGAGGAAGAGTAATGACCGTTGAGTTTACCCAAGAGCAACTTCATTACGTAAACTCAAGTATAGCCGTGCATACATTCTTAGAAGCCTGTCCTGGTAGTGGTAAAACTGAAGTTGTTGCGGCCAAAGTCAGTAAAGAAATCTCAAATTGGAAAGGAAGTCCTGGTGGTTTAGTCACCCTATCTTTTGCTAATAGTGCCACTGACGAGCTTAAAATCAGAATATCAAAGTACCTTCCTCATGGTCGAAGTATGTTCCCTCACTTCTTAGGCACGTTTGATAGTTTCATCTATAAAAACATTGTCTCCCCAATCTCAATAGAGCTCACGGGGTATATTGGCGAAGACGGTGATTCATCAATTCGTATCATCGAACCCAGCTCGCACATAGGCTATAGAACAAAATATAACTATGCAAAGCGAGGACAAGTAAGTGCTCATCATTACTCTTTCGATCTAATAAATGACAGTGTCATTTTTGAAATAGGGGATCCAGCATTAAATAGAACTTTAAATTCCATTGCACTCGAAGACTGGGGGGTTAACGATTTTATAGATACCAAGAAAAGAATGCTAAAGGGAGGTTTTGCAACTTACAGAGATATCGAATGTTTAGCCCTTGAAGCTCTAACAGACGCAAAATATGATCATTTTGTTAAGCTACTTGTAAAGCGCTACCCGCTTTTCATCATAGATGAATGCCAAGACTTATCTGTAGAGCAGTTAACTATTCTTAAAGCCCTAGCTGACAAAGGAGTAAAATTACATTTTGTTGGTGATCTTCATCAAGCTATTTATAGTTTTCGAGATGTTGATCCTGCTAAGGTAAAACAGTTCGTTGTAGATAATAATTTTACTAGTTTACAGCTAACAAGAAATTTTCGAAGCTGCCAAAATATCGTTGATCTTTGCGCTAAACTAACAGGTCGAGGAAATATTATCGGAAATGTTTCTTGGTTAGAATCAAGGTGCTTGGTTCTTCAATATACTAGCTGTCCTACGGAGTTAATTAGTACTTTCGAGGAAAAATGTAATGGGTTTGGCAATAATGTTGTTCTATCACGTGGGCATTCAATACTTAGAAAATTTCAAACTTCTCTAGCTGAATTAAATAATATCCAAAAATTGGCTCTCGCTGTTAAGAGCTATAACCCTGATGATATGGAAGGGTTAAGTCATTCTTTACAATATTTTTCCGAATTTATTCGTCATCACCTTAAAGAAAGTTTTAAACCAAACAGCTTCAATTGCCCCCAATCAATAGACTCAAACCTCACGTGGCGTAAGTTCTTGTGTGAGTCGTTAAAGTATTTACATAACAAAGAACTGCATAATATAGGCGTTACTTGGTCAACTTGGACAAAAAGTGCGAAAACGTTGATTCGAGATCTTCCAAATCAACGGTTTTGTTCCGACGCTGTTGCTAATATATTAGCCCCACTGAACGAGGTAAATTTAACATCTCCCTCAGGTTTGGCTAAGCAAGAAGTAGCTAGCTCATTGGGTGCGGTAACTAAATCCACACTATCATTCAAAAAATCAACTATTCATGGAGCTAAAGGCGAGACTCATGATGTTACTATTTTGATTTCATCAGCACGTGCTGGAAATGACTCTCATTGGTCAAATTGGATAAAAAATCCCAATAGTGAGGATGCCAGGTTTGCTTATGTTGCATCATCAAGACCAAAAGAGTACCTAATATGGGCAGTAAAAAAATTAAAACCTATCGATAAAATTCAACTTGAAGGAATAGGATTTTCTATTATTTAGTTAAATTTCTATTTTCCATAAAAATTTGTTTTGATCGTAGAGGGATATTAACTTAATCAATATTGATTTTATGTTTAAGTCTTGAAGGCATTATATCTGTAAATTCACAATTTAACGCATTAGCTAATTTGTATAGTGTTTCTAATTTAATATTAACGGTACCTCTTTCCATTTTGCCGTAATTACCTCTTTCTATACCAACATACGCGGCAAAAGCCTCTTGAGAATATCCCTTAGCCTTGCGTTTCAAGCGTAACATTTCACCAAATTCTTTGACTAAATCACTCACTTATTATTCCTTTAAGGGGTTCTAGGGATTTTCCCCTCTAAAGTAACATAAATCGCCACAACCCTCGCAGTTAATGGCTTGTGGAGCTGGGTTACCTTTCATTTTAGACTTCATTTTCAACAATAGGCCTAGTTATTTCCTGTAAATCAGGTAGTTTGCGGTTACTAGCGAACTGATAAGTGCCGCTCAGATTAATGTTCTGCCATGCAACGGGTGATACTTGTCGAGTTATTGCTGCTTTTTCCTCGTCACCAACTTCTTCAAAGTGCAGTAATAGATGACTTAGGATCATCGAGTTAAAGTAGATAATAGCATTTGCCGTCAAACGGGCACACTCGTTCCAGACGACTATTTCTGATTCGTTTTTTCCACGGAACTGGTCACGATTGACCGATGCAATAGCTCGCCTGAGGAAATGCCAGGCTTCGCCTCGGTTCAGTGCTCGTTGAACATATTGGCGCAGACTTGCATCATCAATATAATCAAGTAAATATTGGGCTTTGATGAGCCTATTATATTCCGTTAATGCTTGTAATATAGGGTGTCTAGATGGATAACCAGATAATTTGCGTACTAGCAATGCCTGTGTTGTGCGTTTTTCTTGAAGGGATAACACAATACGCTGAATATCCTGCCAGCCTTCTTCAATCACATTCATTTTTATCGGCTTTTTCAGCGCCAGATGCGTGTTTCCGTCGTCGCTTTCAGTTACGTTAAATAGGTCATTGATCACACTGGTGAACTGAGCATACCTAGGCGCAAAACTATAACCGCATAAATCCAATAAGGCATAATTAACATGATTAACACCATGGGTGTCGGTTGAGAGGACATCTGGCTTAAGATCACTAGTATTAGATTGTAGTAAGTCGTAAATATAATGGGACTCATGCTCATTAGATCCTATGATACGGGCATTTAACGCACTATGATTGGCAACTAACGTCATGGCCGTAATACCTTTGTTGGTGCCGAAGTATTTCGAGGAGTAGCGAGTTTTAAAAGTCTCAAGGTGAGTTTCAAATTTTTGCCCATCGGTACTGGCGTGCAGGACGTCTTCTTGGATGTGATAGTGGCGGAAAATAGGGAGTGCCGCTACTGCGTTATTGATGATATCACTAGCCTCTTGCAAGGTTTCAGGCCTAATATAATTAGCTTGTATAGTGCTTAGATGCTCATAACTGCGATCAGATATTTGTGCCATCCCATATACGCCGCGATGTGTCGCATTCGCAATTAGAATAGCCAATAAATCATCCTGATTGGCGCCTACTTGTTTTTGTATTGGCAGCACGTGTGCGAAGCATTGCATAAAGTTGGTTTCTTGTTCAACATAACGCAACACATCAGCAATACTGACGGGGATCATTTGTTTAAAGAAAGGGTTGTTGACAAGTGATTGGGAGCCTTTAACTGGCAGTCGCCATCGTGTGCCACTTCGGCTCTTCATGATCACATTGCGGTTATCACCATTATCAATGTGACGAGCAACATCTTCTAGGGATGTTGTTAAGCGTATTTGTTTTACTTGCAGTAGCTTCTGAATCGGCTGCTTTAGCTTTTCCAATGTTGATGATGCCAATAGATCAGGCTGTATTGACGATGCAATTAAGTCGTCTTCTAGCGCACGATATTTAGTGACTTTTATAAGTAAATTCGACCATTAAGCCGAGAAGCCAGTTGACGGTAAAGCAACCATTCGTATCGCTGTGGATGAACAACATCCTTGTTAATTAACCATGGACGATGTTTTTGTTGGATAAGTGTACTATCCATTGTTTGCAATGTATTACCTGCTAATAGTTCTGTTTTTGTGGTTTTGAGCTGGGTCACTAATGCTTCTGAGCCTTTACCTGCTTGGCATTCAAGACATAGAAACACGGGCCTTAATAACTGCTCAATTAACCCGTTTTGATCATCATAATATTGCCATTGATATTCTTCTACCGTGCGTTTTTGCTTTTTTAAGTACAGGCATAGCGTTTCTATATCTTGGTTATTCATTACACTTAATGCTTGTTGCCTAACCGTTGCAAATGGTTGATTATCGTCGATACTGTCATCAACAAACAGATGCAGTAATTCTGCGGCTTTGGTGACATTGTCTGCAGCTGACCTCCATGAGTCAAACACTGCCTGTTGGGCAAACGCATGCGCAGCTTCTTGTTGTTTACGGATATGATGAATAAACCCATCAGCCAATCGCTCTAGGCTTTGCCGTATGCGTTGAGTCAGAAAACACAGCAACCATAGGTGTTGCTGTGGACGCTTAAAGCGTTTTAGTTTACTGCCATAATAATCCACCATTTCACCGAAGTGTTGTTGGTTTTTAGACGATAAGGCTAAGCCCTTAACAGCATTATCAATCTGTCTTGTATAAGGCTGTAACTGATGATACACCGTCAGTTCTTTTTTTAGCTCTGTCACCATAACGCTTTTTGCACCGGCTCGAAGCTGGCTTAAGGAGAGCCCATCTTTGTCATCGATAATAGTATTTAGAAATCCGTGTAGTTCAGATGAAACATGAATACGAAGCTTATTATTTAACGCCTTCTTGACCTGTTGGATAACACGACTGATAAGCTTTTGTAAGACAGTATATTTAGGGATGGCAATTCTATGCGTTGCTAGATATTCAGCGGCTGCATCGAATAGATAACGAGGCTCAAGCCAAGCTTTGCCGACCATAACAAGATGTTCGTACAGCGGCGCAAAGTGCAGACTTTCGTCCCATTTCTGATAGTTTAATAACCTCAGTATTCTTTGATATATACGGTCACGCTGCATCTTATTAATGCTGAAAGGCCTGATCCCTTTGCCTCCTTGAACTTGCGTTGAAATAAACTGCATATCGTCAAAGATGAGGTTAAAGCTAGGTGAAAGAATCACAGGCTTAGACTTAAAATACCCTAATAACGCAATGAAATAGCATCGGTGGTTCCTTAGGCGAATACTTTTCAACTCTGTTAACTCGATCTCGTTTGGCGTAAAATACAATCGTTGTTGTTCAAGTGATAATAGCGGCGGAGAATATAGATCAAGCTGCTCAGCTTTGGTAAGAATTGATAGTTCGTTTTTTATAGCCATAGGAATTAAATTAAGTTTAAGGGGTTGTTAACCTCATAATTTGCCATACTTTGGAGAAGTAACCCACCTTTGTATGCCTTTAAATATGGTGAGTATGGCGATTTATGTTACTTTAGAGGGGAAAATCCCTAGAACCCCAATATTGTTCGTCTTTTTTGAAGAAACTATTTTGTTTGCTGTTGAATTCTAGTTCAGCATTGTTAAAATCAGCTAGTACTGCGTCTGGTTTTGCGTGCCGCATCGCCATATCATGATGCGAGCCTTGCCAAGCTTGGAATTGTTTTTCATGGCAGCTTTGACATTGCTCAGAGCCAAGGTAGTTATTTAAACTGCTCATTGACGTTGCATTCGTTGCTGAGATACATACAAGCATGCAAATAATATGAACAGTCCAGAATCCCAAGGTTCGGTATTTTATTGTATTAAATGGTAATTCAATCAAATGTGTACCTTGATTCTAATTGTGAACCCTTTAGTAAAGTATAAACCCAAATCGACAAAACTATTTTTCGCTCAATTAGGAATGAATAAAATAAATTTATTATCAGCATTGAATATTATTTTTTTGGTAAAAATGAATATTATTTGTTCCCTGAATCACTTCTACTTTACCTTGAGCACATAAATAATTAAGACTTGCCAAAGCTTCTCCATAAGCAAACATCAAATTGCTGTCATTTAACTTACCTTTAAAGAGTATAGGTAAAACGTCTGTAACGGTTCTTGGTTGTTGACAAAAATCATATAAGTTATTGATGTTTTTTTCCATCTCTTCAATCAACTTATTCAAGCGAACATTTCCACCGTTAAAAGGGAGTCCATGAGAAGGCAGCACTAAGGTTTTGTTATTAATTGTTTTATTAAGATAATGACAGGAAGATAAAAAATCAGCCATTGGATTGACATCTGGCCTTGTTGGCCAAACGCTTACATTTGATGAGATAGTGGGAAGTAATTGATCGCCGGAAATAAATAGGTTTAATTTTTCACAGAATAAACAGATATGCTCTGGAGAATGACCGGTACCTACATGCACTTGCCACAAATATTTTCCCAATGTAACGCAGTCTTCATGCTTCAATTGCTGATAAATACTTGGTACTGGGTAAATAAGGTCGCTGAAAATTTTAATATGCTTTAAATAACGTTGAGCTTCTTTATCACCTGCGCCAGCGAGTTGATAAAATTGCTCTATTTGGCTAAACGGTGCTTGTACCTTTTTGGCAAATAATTGATGATAAAATTCAAATTCACCTTTTGACATCAGTAATTGCGCGCTTTGCTGCTTAGATATCCAGCCGACAAGACCGATATGATCGGGGTGAGCATGGGTGCAAATAACCCGACCAATAGGTTTGTTCTTTAGTTGGCTCGAAATTATTTCCAACCAACTGTTTTTTGATGATGGAGTGTTTGGTCCTGTATCAATTAATGTCCAATCGCTATCTTCTTCGATAAGCCATAAATTGATGTGATCTAAACTGAAGGGCATTGCCAGACGCAGCCAATAAATACGAGGTGATATTTCCTGTATCACATTGAATTCAGGCTGTTTAGAAAAAGGGTAAGTGATATCTGTCATCTTATGATCCTGCCATAAAGGGCTTTGTTATTCGTTTCAATATAAATGCTATACCGTCGCGTTTAGCGTTGGCGCATTGGACTGCGCCCACTATTGATTTAGAATACTCAATAGTAGGTTTATTTTGTAATTTTACATTTTAGTCATATTGACGAGGTTTTAATTTCATTACCTTTTCAGTTATAGCCTCAACATTAAAACTGGCTGGATCTTGTCGGGGAGGGTACTTAATAAACGTTTTTAAGAATTGCTGAGAGACCAATATTGATTGATACAGATAAGGTAAACGCTCAAACATCCATCGACTATAGGCACCTGCTTCAAGTTGTGCACGTTCGAAAGGATCTTGACGCAAATTAAAAATAAGTGGTAATCGGAGTTGAGTATATGGTTTATGCCATACGTCGACGCCAGTGGCTTCTTGTATTGAGTACATGACTTTCCAATCACCCATGCGTATCGCTGAATATTCTCCGTCATCAGTAAAGTAGAAAAAGTTCTCTCTAGGTGAGGTAACTGATTTTCCAGACAGGTAATCAGTTAAGTCAAAACCATCTAAATGAACATTAAATTTGGTACCGTTAATCTGATGGCCATCTAGCAACTTATTTTTAATGTTAGGCTCGCCGGCAGCAGCAAGCAATGTAGGAAGCCAATCGTTGTGAGCGGCTAATTCATTAAATATAGAGCCTGGCTTAACCGTACTAGGCCAACGAACCATTGAAGGAACTCGAAAGCCTCCTTCCCATGTGGTGTTTTTCTCACCACGAAAGGGGATCATACCACCGTCAGGCCAAGTAAACATTTCTGCGCCATTATCAGTTGAGTATAAAACAATGGTATTACCAGCTATTTTTTTCTCATCTAAGAAGTCAAGTAATTGACCAACGTGACCATCGTGCTCTAACAAACCATCGCCATATAGCCCACCTCGTTTTGATAACCCCTGACTTTCTTCTTTCAAGTGAGTCCAAACATGCATACGGGTTGCCGTCCACCAGACAAAAAAGGGTTTGTCTTGTTTAACGGCTTTGTCCATAAACTTAATCGCAGCTGCCGTTATTTCGTCGTCAACTGTTTCCATACGTTTTTTAGTTAGAGGGCCTGTATCTTCAATTTTTCCATCGGCATATGAATGGATAACACCTCGGGGGCCAAATAACTTCTTAACTTGTGGGTTTTTGGGATAATCAGCAAGTTCTGGTTCTTCCTCTGCATTTAAATGATAAAGATTACCGAAAAATTCGTCGAAGCCATGCTCTGTTGGCAAAAACTCATCTTTATCGCCTAAATGATTTTTACCAAATTGACCCGTCATATAGCCCAGTGGTTTAAGGAGCTCGGCAATGGTAGGATCCTCTTTTCGAAGACCTTTATCTACACCTGGTAAGCCAACTTTGGTCAAGCCTGTACGCACGGGATGTTGACCGGTAATAAAAGCTGAGCGCCCAGCAGTACATGAATTTTCACCATAATAGTCGGTGAACATGCCGCCTTCTTTTGCTATTCGGTCAATGTTAGGTGTTTTATAACCCATCATGCCGTGACTATAGGCACTGACATTAGACATGCCGATATCATCACCCCATAGTACCAATATATTTGGTTTGTCGGCGCCATAAACAGATGAGGTTATAAGGAAGGTAAGTATTATTGCTGTTGATAAGCAGCATTTAAATACGCTTTTAGGTAAAATGTCCATAGCGTCTCCATATTTAGGGTAAAAAGCTCAGCAAATTAATTGTACTGAGCTACAGGCATATTAAATTATGCGTTTATTTTAATTGGATTAAACCTGACGATCCTGATCCTTCCAAAATGTTTCACGCACTTCTCTTTTAAGCACTTTTCCAACGGGAGATAAGGGTATTTTATCCCAGAATATCACTTCTTTAGGTGCTTTTATGCTCCCTAAAGTTTCTTTACATAGCACTCTTATTTTTTCCGGTTCAATGGTTTTGCCAGGTTTTAATTCAATGACTGCAGTAATTTGCTCACCCCATTTTTCATGTGGAGTACCAATTACCGTTGACACCATCACTTCGTCAATACCATTGATTAAATTTTCAATTTCGACCGGATAAACATTAAAACCACCTGATATAATCATGTCTTTTAGTCTATCAACGATAGTGATAAAACCACGTTCGTCTTTAATTCCAACGTCAGTAGTATGGTGCCAGCCAAATTTAGAAACTTCTGCAGTAGCTTCTGGGTTATTGTAATAGCAGTTCATTACTGAACCACAGCGAACAACAATTTCACCTTTTTCACCAGAAGGTAAAATATTTCCTTGTGGATCCATTATCTCTATATGGGCATGCTTAGTTGCACGGCCTGCTGAACGCAATACATCCATGTTTAAACTGCCGTCTTCGTTAATGTAGTCTTTTGGACTTTTAACAATAACAGGGAAAAGATTTTCTGTTTGGCCATATACTTCGTACATTACAGGCCCAAACACTGCTGTTGCTTCTGAATAACGCTCAGGTGAGACAGGGGATGCGCCTATGACTATTGCCTTTAAAGAAGAAGTATCAATGTCTTTAATACGAGGGTGAGCTAACAGCCCATAAAGTGCCGCTGGCGGTAAAAATATGGATTGTATTTTATGAATATCAATCGCTTCTATTACACTGTCTGGAATAAAGCCTGGTAACATGCGTAAACAACCGCCGGCTGCAATACAGCCCAAACCAAACATGCCTGCCGCGTGTGTCATGGGAGCAACAACTAAGTTTGTGTCATTTTCATCAACGGGTAACGACAGCATAATGTTTGATATGAAACATTCAAAGTTTTTATGGTTATGTACAACCCCTTTAGAAGGGCCGGTAGTTCCACCTGTAGCCATAACAATAGCCATCGCCATAGGGTCAACTTTTTCTGAAACGTACTCATCTGCAGCATCTACAACTAAGTCGTCCATAAAAGCTGATTCTTCAGTGCTCCTATCAAGGCATATAAAGTGTTTGATTGTCGGGCATTGTTGACGAACTTTAGCCACATTTTCATCTAAGCTGCTATCAAATATTAAGCAGTCAATTTCAAAAAAATTAAATAGTTCGATGTTGGTTTCTATGGCATTACCGGCGTTTACTGGAAACCAAACTAAGTCAGCCCTGTTTGTGCCTAATACTGATAAAAAAGCTTTTGCTTTATTAGGGCTATACACTGCAACTTTTTGCCCAGCTAGTAAACCACATTTTGTTCGTAGTGTGTTTGCAATTTTATGGACATAAGGCTTAGCCTCTTTATAGGTATAGCTGTCGTTGTCATCAATTAAGACAAGGTTATTAGGACAACGTGATGCTGCAGCATCAAAATAGTCTGAAAATCTCATGGTAATTACTCCTCCACTTCTAGTTTATAGGGCTTTTCGTAGGATCATTTCTATTACAGGCTCAGGTACTGGATATAAAATATAGAGTACGTCGTGTTTTACACTGGCAATAGCTTCCTTTAGATTAATTTCGGTTACACCAAATCGTTTTAAAGAGCCATCGAAGTCACAGGCTCGTTGAATCCCTCTTATATGGGCTACTACTTTAGCGAGTGTTTGCTCTGCATTTAGTCCTTTGCTATCAAGTGACAGAGCATCTGCCATTCGCTGTGCATTAGGTAGGTAAAAATCCGCCAGCGTTTCAATTACAACGGGTAGCATTATTCCGTTAGCATCACCGTGTGGTATATGAAAAGTGGCACCTAAGGCATGAGAAAAGTTGTGTACAGGAAATGCGGAGAAAGCGTTAACCACTGCGTTACAAGCCATAGTACTTGCTTGTAGTAACTTTGACCGACAATCGACATTTGTTGGTTCTTTTGCCACCTTGGGCATATTTTCATTTATGACTTTTGCTGCTGTTATGGCATGAGCATCTGAAAATAGGTTCGCTTTTGGTGATGCAATGCTTTCTATTGCATGAGTTAAAGCATCAAACGCAGTGGCAACGGTAATTGACTTAGGTAAGCCAAGGGTCAACTTAGCATCTAGTACTGCCATGTCAGCATCTAAATAGGGGGCTAGTACTAATGACTTTATATTAAGTACTTGGTTGTGGATTACCGCTCCGTTTGTTACTTCAGCACCTGTACCTGCAGTGGTTGGGATGGCAATGTGCGGGATCATGCTCGGCTTTGCCTCTGGCCAAGTTTCCAATTTTAGGCCTAATTTTAAAATATCACAAATGTCAGTTAAGTGATGGTGTAAGCAATATTTTAACCCTTTAGCAGCATCTAAAACACTACCCCCACCTAATGCTAAAATACTATCGGCGGCTACAGAGCGAGCATAGGCAACTAAGTCGTTGATTGATTCTGAGCCAGCGTCGGGAGTGACTTTGGCATATACTCCCACTAATTGCATATCTGGCCCATTATTTAAAGTAAAGACGTCTTTCACTCGATTAACTAATCCAGCTTTTTCCAAGCCTTCATCGCTAACAAGTAATACTCTTTTTCCGCCTAACCCGCGAAATAGACTTGGCACTTTGATGATACTGTCTGCACCGCTATGAACAACGGTACGCATGTTATAAGTAAAATATCCTGAAGTTGACATGATGAGTCTCTCTTATTTTATGATTACTGTTGCGGTGAAGTATGTAGTAAAGACCACATCATTTTATTACGTGGATCACGTTCAAGTGATACGCCAATCGTCTTGGTTTGCATAAAAGCTTGTAAGCCAGCGATACCAAATTCACGACCTATACCACTATTCTTGTAACCACCAAAAGGTGCATCTGAGCGCAGCATGTGCCAGTCGTTTATCCAGATTGATCCTGCTTGTAATTGCTTGGCAATTTTTTGAGCATGAACTAAATCATCACTCCATACTCCTGCCGATAAGCCATATGAGGTTTCATTGGCAATTTCAATCGCCTGTTGTTCATCACTAAATTTAATTACACTAAGCACTGGGCCAAATATTTCTTGCTGAGCAATGTCCATATCATTTTTAACATCTGTGATTATGGTTGGTTGAACATAATACCCCCCCTCAAATCCCTTGGGCTTAATCGGCTCACCACCACAAACAAAAGTTAAACCTTGTTGCTTGGCTCCGTCAATATACCCCATGATGCGGTCGTATTGATTTTTATTGGCAATCGGGCCATAAGATGTTGCTGGATCTAACGGGTTACCTACCACTAAGGTGTCACATACTGCTGCAAGTTTTTCCATTAATTGATCATGAATGGCTTCGTGAACTAAAATGCGTGTACCAGATTCACACGCTTGGCCTGAATTAAATAAGCCGCCAAAGGTTATACCATATGCTGCAAGGTCGAGATCTGCATCTTTCATAACTATTGCTGGGCCTTTGCCACCCAACTCCAAACCCACAAGTTTGCAACTTTCAGTAGCCATTTTTTGAATATGTTTGCCAACACAGGTAGAGCCAGTAAAAGATACTTTTCCAACGTCTGGGTGAGTAGTAAGCGCTTCACCTACACTAGCACCGTCACCATTTACTACATTTAGAACACCTTTAGGTAAAACGTCTGACAGTAGTTGCACCAAATGAGTTGTGCTTGCTGGTGTATATTCAGAAGGTTTAATTACAACGGTGTTTCCTGCGGCAAGGGCTGGTATTATTTTTGCTACAGCAATAAAAATAGGAAAGTTCCAAGGCGTAATTAATGCACAGACACCGATGGGTTCTTGCCAAACTTGTGCGTGGCCCGCTTCAGGTAGAGGCTTAGTGGGTAAATCAACTATATTATTAGTCGTTTTTATTAAATCAGCATAGTAGCCGATTAAATCGATTACAATAGGGATGTCCATACCAGCTGCACGGCGGATGGTACCGCCAGAATCTCGTGATTCGATAAACATTAACTCTTCAGCATGAGCCCCAATCACCTGACCACATTTGAATAACAAGTCTCCACGGTCATTGTTACTCATTTCACGCCATGAAGGTTGATTAAATGCCCGCTTTGCTGCAGCTACTGCAGCATCGACATCACCCTTGTCCCCCATAGACATGGTTGCATAAACTTCACCATTTGCTGGGTTGATTACGTCAATTGATTCAGGCGTATGCCCTAAATAATCTTGCCCATCGATAAAATGGCCATAATGGAGTTCTTGTTGTAAAGACATAGCTTCCACCTCTGTTTTAGTAATTAATATTTGTATGTAATTTAAACAACCGCCATAGCCTTAAGTTTAGCGTATTGTTCATCAGATAAGTTCAACTGAGCTAAAATCTGCTCTGTATGTTCACCAAATTTTGGTATTTTCCCTACTTGTGATGGCGTCTTATTCAATTTCGGTGCTGGTGCAGGTTGAATTAAATCATTCTCGACGACAAAATTATGTCGAGCCACATTATGTGGATGTTCAACCGCTTCTTTGAGCGACATTACTGGGGCATAACATGCATCAGTACCTTCAAAAATATTATTCCAATGCACTTGTGGTTGAGATTTAAAGTATTTCGTTAATTTGGTTATTGCTAAAGGCCATAATGATTTATCGTATTGCATTGAAAAATTAAGATCATCAGCAAATCCAGCAAGCGTAATAAATTCTTTGTAAAAATTAGGCTCTAGAGCCTGAACCGTTATATATTTATCATCAGCACATTGGTAGGTATTAGCCCAAGGAGAGGCACCAGTTAAAAAATCACCGCCACGTTGTTCTCCGACTAAGCCATTGGCATACAAACTGGTTAGTAAAGTCTGCATGTACACATTGCCATCGCAAATTGCAGCGTCTATCACTTGTCCTTCACCGGTGCTAAGTACATGAATATAGGCAGCTAGCATGCCCATGACTAAATGCAACGAACCGCCGCCAACATCACCAATAATAGTGGCAGGAGGGAATGGTTTATCGTTAGCAAAACCGCTGTAAGCTAATACACCAGAAATGGAGGCATAATTTATGTCGTGGCCTGCGGCTTGAGCTAAGGGGCCATGCTGTCCCCAACCAGTCATTCGACCATAGATCATTTTTTTATTACGTGCTAAACACACTTCTGGTCCCAAACCTAAGCGCTCTATTACGCCAGGACGAAAACCTTCAATAAACATATCGGCTTGTTCAACGAGTGATAACACTAGTTGGATTGCTTCTGGTTGTTTTAAATCAAGAGCAATTGATTGTTTTCCTCGTTTAAAAAACTCTGTTTTGTTTGAGTTAAAAAGGCCAGCAGCATTTGGGTTATCGGTTTTACGTTCAATTAAAATCACTTCAGCACCCAAGTCTGCTAGCATCATGCTAGCGATAGGTCCTGGACCTATGCCGGCTATTTCTATTACTTTAATACCTTGCAATGCACTCATAATCTTTAACCTATTATTTTTTTAAAAGTCTGAAATTTACTTTTTTTAAATTCAGCTTAAACATTGCTACTAATTACCAATAAATACAGGTTTGCGTTTTTCTGAAAATGCCGCTAACCCTTCTTGAATGTCAGCAGATAAGAAATGTTCACGTAATTCGAGGAGTTCAGAATCTAGCGCTGATTGTCGAGTTTGATCCTGCGCTTGATTCGCTATTTTTTTCATACGTTGCAGCACTAATGGGCTTTTTTCTGCTAGGTCGTCACAAAGTTCTTGAACACGAGAGTACAGTTGCTCATGCTCTACAATTTCGTTAACCAGTCCGTATTGCTTCATGTCGCTTGCAGGTAATGATTTTCCGGTAAATAATAAATATTTAGCGACGTTGACAGGTACTAATTTAGGCAATATTGCCGCGCCACCAGCACCGGGGAATACACCAAAATTTGAGTGGGCGTCACCCAATGTTGCCTTGTTTGATGCAATGACAATGTCACAACACATAGTAAGTTCTAAACCGCCAGCCATGGTCATGCCGTTTATTGCGGCTATTACGGGTTTCGAGCAGTTGCGTAGGGCCCCAAAACTAGTACGGCATTGCATTAAAAAATCTTTTTCACCTGGCTCTGCTTTTTCAAGTACTTGCTTTAAATCAGCTCCTGCACAAAAAGCAGGGCAGTCGGTAGCTGCGAGTACTACAACGCGAATGTTATCGTCTTGTTCAAAATCGGTTAAAGCGATTGCTAATTCTTCCAAAATAGTGCGTGTGAGTGAGTTAAACGCCTTTGGTCGATTAAGTATTAACCAGCCTGCTTGACCTTTCTTTTCTACTAATAATTCTGACATGTTGTTCTCCTCTTAGCGTGCCTGCATGACTGTTGCAGCATCAAGACGTAAACAACGACCATTTACATAGGCATTTTCCGCAAGATAAGCACATGTGTGGGCAAATTCTGCCATGTCACCCATACGTTGTGGGGCTTGGCACATAGCAGTGAGTGCGACTTGTACTTTCTCGTCTAGTGATTTAATCATAGGTGTGCCAAATAGGCCTGGAGCGATAGAATTGACGCGAATACCATACTTACCTAATTCACGAGCAGCGGGTATATTCATGCCATTTACTCCTGCTTTAGAACTAGAATAAGCTGATTGGCCAATTTGACCTTCAAAGGCAGCACCAGAAGAAATGTTGATAACAACACCTCGCTCACCTTTTTCATCGGGTTCGTTTTTCGCCATTTGCTCGGCACATTTTGCCATGACATTAAATACGCCATTAAGGTTTACGTTAAGTACCATGGCGTATTTTTTAAGGCTGCTTGCTTTGCCTTCCTTATCCAAAATTTTACATGGCAATGGCACACCTGCGGCGTTAATGTTTACATGGATAGCATCAAATTTAGCCACGATATCGGCAACGGCTGCATCGATACTTTTTTCGCTGGTGACATCGGTTTGACAAAATATTGCATTATTTTCACCGAGCAATGTTATAACTTCGGCACCGGCTTCAGCGTTTAAATCTAATAAAGCTACTTTCGCACCTTTTTCAGTCACCATATATTCTGCCGTTGCACGGCCTAAACCAGATGCACCACCTGTGATCACGACAACTTTATTTTGTAAATTCATTTATATATTCTCTTCGATATTTGTTAAAGTAAGAGTAAAACTCTAGCCTTTTTTAATGTTAATCAATTATCTAAAGGCTTGAACCCCTGTCAGCATACGTGCAATCAGTAGCTTCTGAATTTCAGTCGTGCCATCAGGAATAGGGCCAATAATGGCTTCACGAGCTAAACGTTCCACAACAAACTCTTTAGTAACACCGTTACCGCCATGTATTTGCACCGCTTGACGTGTGGTGTTAACACCAATTTCCGTGCCGTACCATTTGGCCATTGAACACTCTACGTCACAACGAATACCTTTATCGATCATATCGCCGGCACGCAATGTTAATAGCCTTGCTGCATCGATTTGGGTTGCCATAGTGGCAATTTTTTCAGCAATTAATTGATGTCCAGCTATTTGTTTACCGTGTTGAGTACGCTCTTGTGAATATTTAATTGACTCTTCTAATGCTCGACGACCCAATGAGTAACCCCACGCTGCCATATGACAACGAGCGCGTTCAAAAGTTACCAGTGTGTTTTTTAAACCATCGCCAATACTTCCCACGGTGTTAGCGATAGGCACACGCACATCTGCCAGAAAAATTTGCGAAGTAGACTGGCTGTTGAGCGCCATTTTAGGAATGCCACGTACCTCCATTCCCGGTGTTCCTGCAGGGATCGCTATATGGGTCAATTCCCCTTCACCTGTTTTACAGGTACAAACGAATAGATCCATGTGTTCACCATTGGAAATCCAGGTTTTCTCACCATTAAGTACCCAATCATTGCCGTCTCGTACCGCACGTGTTTTCACAGCTGCAACGTCGGAGCCAACATCTGGCTCAGATATACCAACGGCGATAAATTTTTCGCCACTCAATAATCCAGGAACATATTCATCACGAATATGTTCGGGAGCGTTATTAATCAACAAATCGGCACCGACTACATTAATGAGGGCTGGCATAGCCAAATCTAAGGAAACGACAGCAACTTCTTCCCATAACAATAAATGTGTTACCCAATCCATGCCTAGGCCGCCAAACTCTTCAGGGTGTGGCGCACAAACCAAACCGAATTCGGCTAAACTTTGGTGCCAGCCTTGCAGCTGTTCTTTGCTGAAATGACCTTCACCATGTGCTTCAAGCTGTGGCTTGATTTCTTTGTTAAGAAATTTACGCAGGCCTTCGGTAGCCATTTTTTGTTCTTCTGTCATTAAAAAGCTCACTGTCTTCTCCTCAATTTTATTTTTTATTTAGTTCCGTACTTATTTTGCGAGTATATTGACTGCTACGGCACCTTCTTCTATACCAACTAGACCACCACTGTTTTCATGAACAGCGTGTCTTGCTCCTTCAACTTGACGGACACCAGCTTCACCGCGTAATTGAGTGACCAACTCGTGAAGTTGACCTAAACCGGTAGCACCTAACGGATGTCCCTTAGATTCAAGACCACCAGACGTGTTGATTGGTATACGTCCACCAATGCTAAAGTCACCTCGCTCAGCTGCTGGACCTGCTTCACCGAAAGGCACTAGTCCAAGATTTTCTGCATGCAGTATTTCACCCATAGCTGTTGCATCGTGTACTTCCGAGACATCCATATCTTGAGGACCAACGCCTGCTTGCTCATAGGCTTCCATTGCACATAAATGAGCGCAATGTAACTCAGGATTTGAATAAGAGCGATCAGTTGCACTTCGAGTAACTGTCGCTAACACTTTGATGGCGCGATTTTTGTCAGAGCCAATGCGTTTAAGCCCATCTTCGTTACAAACGATTACTGCAGCTGCACCATCAGAAATTGGCGCACACATGGGTAATGTCAGTGGGTAAGTAATAGGTGGCGCATTCAATACTTCTTCAATCGAATAGGCTTGTTGAAATTGAGACAGAGGATTGTGCGTAGAATGTTGGTGGTTTTTTGCTGAAACAGCCGCTATTTGGCGTTGAGTGGTACCATACTTATGCATATGAGCACGAGCAAATGCGGCATATACAGACATAAATACGCTATAAGGACGGTCAGACTCATGACCTTCTGGCACAACAAAATCTTTTGCAGGAGCTAACAACCTTGCTAAATTTGCATCGGGTTCAGATAAATCCCAAGCGCCGTCAAAAACAGAAAACATTCTTGCTTTATCAGTAATGTTCATTTTTTCAGCGCCAATGGCTAATGCCACATCACAGCTTCCCGCTTTTAACATTTGAACAGCGAGATGAAAACCAGAAGAGCCAGCGGTACAGCCATTCTCAACATTAAATACAGGAATGCCTTGTATACCAATTTTGCTTAGATAGACTTGACCAGGGATAAAGGTTTGTCCTTGAAGATGACCTTGAGTGGTTCCTGAATAAAAAGCGGTACCGATATCTGATTTTTCACAACCAGCATCTTTTATCGCTGCGTCTAATGCTTCATCACATAGACTTTCCATACTGCGTTCGATATGACGACCAAATGGTGTCATTCCGACACCGACTATATATATATTTGACATTCCAAGTGACCCTTAATTTTGACTTGCTAAAAGGCTAGCATCTCAATTTAAATAATCTCATGGGGTAATGTGTCAATGGATTCGATAGTTTGGCTTAAAATTACAACTATAAAGTGTCAATTTTACGGTCTGAAGTTTATAAACTAATGAACTGAGCATATTTAAATAATCACTCGTTGTTTTAAATTAGGAGTGCTTATTGGTTATCACAGTTCTATTTTGTAGATTATTTTGAGATAAATAAAAGAAGTACAAGATGATTGCTGCTAATTTAAGAAATTTCTTGAAGCTGGAATAATTACCAATTTTTCTTATAGTAAACAAACCGTGAACACTCGAAACTGCTCGTGCTATTAGACTATTTAGCTTTAGATCAGTTGATGTCTTTGTGAAAAACCATTCAAAATCCTACATGTAAAATTGGGCCTTAATTGTTCACATGATGGCCTATATTAACACTATTGTATTTATCAATATTTGCTAACTTGTAATGACAATAATTATAAATTGTAACTAATTTTTTAGTCCAATATAACGAATTTAAAGTAGGTAATACATTATGAACATTAAAGATTTTCCAAAAACACCAATCGCCAAGGTATTGTGCATAGTGTTGGGATCGACTTCATTTGCCAGTTTAGCTCAAGAAGAAGCAAAGGATGTTAAGGCAAAAGGTTCTGCACTTGAAGTTATTGAAGTCACAGCACGTAAGCGTATTGAATCTGTCCAGACAGTGCCAAGTAGCATAAATGCTGTTACCGGTGAGAACATTCAAGCTATGGGGGTGCACACTGTTGAAGACTTATCTAAATACGTACCTGGTTTGGAACAGCCGCAACTGGCTAACCACAGTCGACTCTCACTGCGTGGTGTATCGTCAGGCGATAACCAGTCATTTGAGCAATCTGTTGGTACTTATGTCGATGGTGTGTATCGTGGCCGAATGAACCAGCAGCGTTCAGGTATCTTTGATATGCAACGTGTTGAGGTACTAAAAGGACCGCAGGTAACGTTATATGGTAACAGTTCGGTTGGTGGCGCAATCAGTATGATTACTAATCGACCTGATGTTGGTGATGATTTAAATGGTGAGTTTACGGTTAAATATGAGTCTGAATATGAAGAAGCTCAGATCTTGGGTGGTATTAATATCCCGGTAACGGATGAGTTTGCTCTGCGTATTGCTGGTAAGTGGCGTGATCAGAACAAAGGTGCGGCGTTCAACAACTACACAGACCAATATGAACCCTACTTCAAAGATTATGCTTTTCGCATCGGCGCAGTGTGGCAGCCACGGGATGATCTGAGCCTATACTTACGTCATGAGCAAGGAACATTTGAGAAGTTTGGTGAGACACTGGCCATTTATCGTCATGTTAATCCGGATTTCACTGAATTTGAAAACTCGCCATTGGCGCCATTTGGAATTGGCACTGGCGAAATGAATACGGGTAATGACGATGCTATTTTTAATAATGGTCCTTCTGGTAATAAAAACGAAAACGAAGAAACCATGTTAGAAATAGTATGGAATATCAGTGAGAATACGTCTATTACCTCTATTACAGCTCAAAGTAATTATGACTACTTCCATACACTTGATGTTGATATGACGCCCTCTGATTTAATATCAACAAGTGTACCTGAAGATTATGAACAATTTTCTCAAGAACTGCGCATTGATATTGTTGTCAATGACCAAATTAATTTGATGGCGGGATTCTATTATCAAGATGCTGATTTTAATACCGGCTTCGATTCTGATTTTCATTTAACTCAACTAGGTGTGCCAAACTTTACTCGTTCAAATTATCTTGAACAAAAAACAGAACAAAGCGCGATTTTTGCTCAAGTAGACTATCAGGCAACAGACAAACTTTCATTGACCTTAGGTGTGCGGTATAGCGATATCGAAAAAACCGCTACACAAGGGTTAACTCTTCTTAATATCGATGGAACGGTAGATACTCGTCCTGCTTTCCCTGATGGTCACCCTTATGCGGGCTTGACTCCAGCTTTGCTGAGTTATTGGGGCGCTTTGAAATCGGTAGGTGCGCCGCATGAGTTTGAGAACATGAAGCGCGAAGAAAGTCACACTATGGTACAAGCCAGCGCAAGTTACTTCTTCACAGATACCTTTATGGGCTATGTTAATTTTGCTGACGGTGCCAAGGCTGGTGGTTTCGATACTCTGTATGAAGGTCCTTCATCTGCATCACCGCTGGGTACTTCGCCTGGTCCAAGTGCCGGGACACCGGAAGATACCCAATTTGAAGATGAACAGGTTACCGCGTACGAAATCGGCTTTAAGTCTGACTGGGATGATATGCGTTTGAATGTTGGCGTGTTCTATGGCACTTATGATGACTTGCAGACCTCCATTTTCAATGGTTCTATCGGATTCAACGTTGGTAATGCGGGTAAGGCTATACAAAAAGGTATTGATGTAGAGTTTATTTGGCAAGCTACCGATGACCTAAGCATTACAGCCAATGCTGAGTATTTAGATTTTTACTATGACAAGTTTGAGGGCGCTGCCTGTAGTTTAACTGAAGTATACAAAGGTGAAGCGAACGAAGATGGCTTGTGTGACTGGTCTGGAGACAATCTACCTTGGATACCAAAATTTTCGGTTTTTATGGCAGCAGAGCATCTGACTGAAATTATGGGTAACTATGAAATGTCTAACACGTTAATTGTGAATTACAAGTCTGAACATACAATAGACTCTAGTAACGAACAGGGTTTTCTTCAAGATGGTTATGCCCTAGTTGATTACCGTTTAAAACTGACACCAGAAGACAGTGACTGGCATGTAGCACTAACGGTCACTAACCTCCTTGATAAAGATTATGAAATATACATCACTAAGATCCCGCTGAACACAGGGGCCTATGCCAATGGTATGCATCAAAAGGCTCGTAGGATTAACCTTGAGTTTGGTTACAGTTTTTAACTCACAAAAGCCTGCTTGTGTAAACAAGCAGGCTTTTTTTAATCTTATGTTTTTTACCCAGCGAAGCTGGAAAACCCAAGATGATTATCAGCATTTCGTTTGATAGTTTAAAGGATTGAGAAATTAAGTTCAGTGTATTAAAGACAAAATAGAATAATAGAAGGAAAAAGTTATGACCTTTAAACGAATGCAGTTATTTGTACTCAGCCTAACATTTACCGTGGCGCTTGGTGGGCTAGCAGTGGCTCAAAGCATCCTTCCTCTTTCTTCTTGGAAAGAAGGTAAAACTAAGCAATCCATCATCGAATTTGTGGCAGACGTAACGAAGAATGGCTCGCCCAGTTTTGTGCCACCTGCTGAGCGCATCGCTGTGTTCGACAACGACGGTACGCTATGGCCAGAGCAACCGATGTATTTTCAACTTTTTTTCGCAATAGACCGTTTAATTAAGCTTGCTCCGCAGCATCCTGAGTGGAAAAACAAAGAACCGTTTGCTTCTGTTCTCAAAGGTGATCTAAAAGCCGCACTTGCTGGCGGAAAAAAGTCAATGTTCGAGATACTAAAAGCAACTCATGCAGGTATGACCGAGGCAGAGTTTGAAGTGCTAGTAAAAAGCTGGATCACTACCGCAAAACATCCGACGACCAAGCGTCTTTACAAGGACATGATTTATCAACCAATGCTTGAATTGCTTACCTATCTTCGAGCTAACAACTTTAAGACCTTCATAGTTTCTGGCGGAGGAGTCGAATTTATGCGTGCATGGGCAGAAGAAGTCTATGGCATCCCACCCGAGCAAGTTGTGGGTAGTAGTATCAAAACAGAGTTTGAAATAATAAACGAAAAGCCCGTACTGATGAGGCTGCCTGAGCCCAATTTTATCACCGATAAAAAAGGTAAAGTCATCAGCATCAACTTACATATCGGCCGCCGTCCCATCGCAGCATTCGGTAATTCAGACGGAGATCTTCAGATGTTGCAATGGACCACTGCAGGAACGGGACGACGATTTGCGCTCTACGTACACCATACCGATAACGAACGCGAATGGGCATACGATCGCATGTCAAGTGTCGGCCATCTAGATAAAGGATTAGACGAAGCACAAGCGAAAGGTTGGACAATTGCCGATATGAAGAAAGATTGGAAGATCATCTATCCGCATGAGCTTAAATAGAAGTTCGGTGTAGTGGAAAGAACTTTGCTAACAATCAGTACCAGCGAATGGACTAAAGCAGACCACCGTACTTCTAATGAGACAAGTAGATTCTTGAACAATCGTTATTTTTAAAACCTAGATTGCTCCTGTTATTTTATCAACATAACTACAAATAAATGTGCCACAATGAATATTAAATTAACCAATAATTCTGATTTGTTTATGCAAAAAGAAATTACTATGCCTTTTCAAACTCTGGTGGAGTTTGAAAAAATAGCGGCTTATCACGACATATCCGTGCAAACATTGCATAGTCATATTGGTTTGCCTAATAAAAAACGAGAGCAGAGCTCAAGGGTGGCCTTGAAGTACCTTGAGGATGCCTTTTCTTTTTTGTATGAATCCACTAATGACGAATTACTGCATACTGCATTAACCCCTTTGGCTAAGGGCACAACATTATTTGCCTGCAAGTTGGGTTGTCAGGCGAAAAATTTGCTGAGCGCACTCTGTACTATTGAAGAGTTCTATGATTTAACACTTGGACCATTAAAAATTCGTTTAAAACGAAAAGCGAACAAGGTACAGCTCTGTATTTATATCGACTTTAACCCCGCGATAAAGCAAGTGATTATCGCAGAAGTTTATCTTATGGTGTTTTATCGACTGATCTGTATGTTAATCAATAAACGTATCCATATTTACAAAATGTTTGTCCCCCATGCCAAACCTTCCTATGGCGAGGAATACAAACTGCTTTATAACAACAAGTTAGTCTTTAATTCTGATTTTATAGGCTTTGAATTTGATGAACTTCATCTACACGCATCGATAAAAGCTAAATATGATCAGGTTGCACAATATTTTCAAAATCCATTGCAACTTATCAAACTCCATTTAGCTGACAGCGTCACTTATGCAGGAAAAGTGCAATATCTGTTTATGTCAATGTCAATGAATGAGTTGCCAAGTAAAGAGGAAGTAGCGAAAAAACTTAACCTTTCAATACGTACACTACATAGAAAACTGATTTTGGAAGGTACGTGTTTTCAACAGCTTAAAGATGATTATCGTTATAAGTTAGCCGCTCATTATTTAACGACAACAGATTTAATGGTTGAAGAAATCGCCTATAAACTAAATTTGTGTGATGCGTCATCTTTTATTCATAGTTTTAATAAATGGTCAGGTAAAAATCCACAGTGTTACCGTCAGGAAAATAGTAAGTAACTCCCAGTATTGGGATTAGAAAATACTGATAGTTACAAAAGTTGCCACCTTCATGTGTGCAACATTAGGTTGTATTCGTAAATCAACAGTTGACTAAAGAAAAACAGTTTTAATTTGTATATCTCGTTTTGGGGGCGATATTCGTACAAAATGAGTGCATGTCTACAGTTGTAGTATTGACTATTATGTAGACAATTGAAGTTATATCGGGGCACAAACCGAGATAGGATTTCTGGCTTAGTTCTTGACTGCTCGGCTTATGAGGTCGCTATCATCAGTGAAGTCATACCTTTAGGTGGCGTTAAAGAGTCAGGCCTCAGCAGAGAAGGTTCTCAATATGGAGTTGATGATTATCTTGAACTAAAATGTATTTATATTGAGGATTTATAATTAACTTCTGGGCTGTTTAAGCGCTGACTAGGGTATTTCTTTCTACTTGGGGTTCTAGGGATTTTCCCCTCTAAAGTAACATAAATCGCCACAACCCTCGCAGTTAATGGCTTGTGGAGCTGGGTTACCTTTCATTTTAGACTTCATTTTCAACAATAGGCCTAGTTATTTCCTGTAAATCAGGTAGTTTGCGGTTACTAGCGAACTGATAAGTGCCGCTCAGATTAATGTTCTGCCATGCAACGGGTGATACTTGTCGAGTTATTGCTGCTTTTTCCTCGTCACCAACTTCTTCAAAGTGCAGTAATAGATGACTTAGGATCATCGAGTTAAAGTAGATAATAGCATTTGCCGTCAAACGGGCACACTCGTTCCAGACGACTATTTCTGATTCGTTTTTTCCACGGAACTGGTCACGATTGACCGATGCAATAGCTCGCCTGAGGAAATGCCAGGCTTCGCCTCGGTTCAGTGCTCGTTGAACATATTGGCGCAGACTTGCATCATCAATATAATCAAGTAAATATTGGGCTTTGATGAGCCTATTATATTCCGTTAATGCTTGTAATATAGGGTGTCTAGATGGATAACCAGATAATTTGCGTACTAGCAATGCCTGTGTTGTGCGTTTTTCTTGAAGGGATAACACAATACGCTGAATATCCTGCCAGCCTTCTTCAATCACATTCATTTTTATCGGCTTTTTCAGCGCCAGATGCGTGTTTCCGTCGTCGCTTTCAGTTACGTTAAATAGGTCATTGATCACACTGGTGAACTGAGCATACCTAGGCGCAAAACTATAACCGCATAAATCCAATAAGGCATAATTAACATGATTAACACCATGGGTGTCGGTTGAGAGGACATCTGGCTTAAGATCACTAGTATTAGATTGTAGTAAGTCGTAAATATAATGGGACTCATGCTCATTAGATCCTATGATACGGGCATTTAACGCACTATGATTGGCAACTAACGTCATGGCCGTAATACCTTTGTTGGTGCCGAAGTATTTCGAGGAGTAGCGAGTTTTAAAAGTCTCAAGGTGAGTTTCAAATTTTTGCCCATCGGTACTGGCGTGCAGGACGTCTTCTTGGATGTGATAGTGGCGGAAAATAGGGAGTGCCGCTACTGCGTTATTGATGATATCACTAGCCTCTTGCAAGGTTTCAGGCCTAATATAATTAGCTTGTATAGTGCTTAGATGCTCATAACTGCGATCAGATATTTGTGCCATCCCATATACGCCGCGATGTGTCGCATTCGCAATTAGAATAGCCAATAAATCATCCTGATTGGCGCCTACTTGTTTTTGTATTGGCAGCACGTGTGCGAAGCATTGCATAAAGTTGGTTTCTTGTTCAACATAACGCAACACATCAGCAATACTGACGGGGATCATTTGTTTAAAGAAAGGGTTGTTGACAAGTGATTGGGAGCCTTTAACTGGCAGTCGCCATCGTGTGCCACTTCGGCTCTTCATGATCACATTGCGGTTATCACCATTATCAATGTGACGAGCAACATCTTCTAGGGATGTTGTTAAGCGTATTTGTTTTACTTGCAGTAGCTTCTGAATCGGCTGCTTTAGCTTTTCCAATGTTGATGATGCCAATAGATCAGGCTGTATTGACGATGCAATTAAGTCGTCTTCTAGCGCACGATATTTAGTGACTTTTATAAGTAAATTCGACCATTAAGCCGAGAAGCCAGTTGACGGTAAAGCAACCATTCGTATCGCTGTGGATGAACAACATCCTTGTTAATTAACCATGGACGATGTTTTTGTTGGATAAGTGTACTATCCATTGTTTGCAATGTATTACCTGCTAATAGTTCTGTTTTTGTGGTTTTGAGCTGGGTCACTAATGCTTCTGAGCCTTTACCTGCTTGGCATTCAAGACATAGAAACACGGGCCTTAATAACTGCTCAATTAACCCGTTTTGATCATCATAATATTGCCATTGATATTCTTCTACCGTGCGTTTTTGCTTTTTTAAGTACAGGCATAGCGTTTCTATATCTTGGTTATTCATTACACTTAATGCTTGTTGCCTAACCGTTGCAAATGGTTGATTATCGTCGATACTGTCATCAACAAACAGATGCAGTAATTCTGCGGCTTTGGTGACATTGTCTGCAGCTGACCTCCATGAGTCAAACACTGCCTGTTGGGCAAACGCATGCGCAGCTTCTTGTTGTTTACGGATATGATGAATAAACCCATCAGCCAATCGCTCTAGGCTTTGCCGTATGCGTTGAGTCAGAAAACACAGCAACCATAGGTGTTGCTGTGGACGCTTAAAGCGTTTTAGTTTACTGCCATAATAATCCACCATTTCACCGAAGTGTTGTTGGTTTTTAGACGATAAGGCTAAGCCCTTAACAGCATTATCAATCTGTCTTGTATAAGGCTGTAACTGATGATACACCGTCAGTTCTTTTTTTAGCTCTGTCACCATAACGCTTTTTGCACCGGCTCGAAGCTGGCTTAAGGAGAGCCCATCTTTGTCATCGATAATAGTATTTAGAAATCCGTGTAGTTCAGATGAAACATGAATACGAAGCTTATTATTTAACGCCTTCTTGACCTGTTGGATAACACGACTGATAAGCTTTTGTAAGACAGTATATTTAGGGATGGCAATTCTATGCGTTGCTAGATATTCAGCGGCTGCATCGAATAGATAACGAGGCTCAAGCCAAGCTTTGCCGACCATAACAAGATGTTCGTACAGCGGCGCAAAGTGCAGACTTTCGTCCCATTTCTGATAGTTTAATAACCTCAGTATTCTTTGATATATACGGTCACGCTGCATCTTATTAATGCTGAAAGGCCTGATCCCTTTGCCTCCTTGAACTTGCGTTGAAATAAACTGCATATCGTCAAAGATGAGGTTAAAGCTAGGTGAAAGAATCACAGGCTTAGACTTAAAATACCCTAATAACGCAATGAAATAGCATCGGTGGTTCCTTAGGCGAATACTTTTCAACTCTGTTAACTCGATCTCGTTTGGCGTAAAATACAATCGTTGTTGTTCAAGTGATAATAGCGGCGGAGAATATAGATCAAGCTGCTCAGCTTTGGTAAGAATTGATAGTTCGTTTTTTATAGCCATAGGAATTAAATTAAGTTTAAGGGGTTGTTAACCTCATAATTTGCCATACTTTGGAGAAGTAACCCACCTTTGTATGCCTTTAAATATGGTGAGTATGGCGATTTATGTTACTTTAGAGGGGAAAATCCCTAGAACCCCCAATACAATAAAGCTAGAGACAATACAACGAAAATCTTAGGGAAGATCAGAGCCATTGAAGGCTTGCTTAATCAAGGTAAACCAACAGAGTAAATATGAAATTAAGAAAATGGCAAGCTAGTTGTATAAATAAAGCCTTAAAACAATACTCAAGTGGTAATAACCATTTTTTAGCTTTAGCAACACCAGGTGCAGGTAAAACCTTAATGGCATCTGAATTGGCAGATCAATTATTAAAAAATAATTTGATCGATTTAATCATTTGTTTTTCACCCTCTTCGATTGTTTCTCAAGATTTTAGCCAAAGTTTGCAGTTAAGAATTAATGAACGATTCGATGGATTACTGGGGGCTAAAGGACATTCTGTGACCTATCAAAGTTTGCAGTATCTCGATGATAATTTTTGGCAATTATTTGAACGGTTTCGAGTGTTCGTAATATTCGATGAGATCCACCATTGTGCAGGGTCGAATATTGACAATGCTAATGCATGGGGTGAACAAATAATACTGAACATTCAAGATAAGGCGAAATTTACATTAGCTTTAACGGGAACGCCTTGGCGCTCAGATGCTGCTCCAATTGTTCTTTCAAATTATATGCATCCTAGCAACAAAATAGTATGTGATTATGTTTATGGTCTTGCCGAGTCTATTACAGACGATGTTTGCCGTGTACCTCAAATAATTGCTGTAGATAACAATTATATTTCTGTTGTTGAAGATGATGAAACGAAAACATTTACTAGCTTTAAATGTTTATTATCGCAATCAATCATTCCGTATCAGGAAATTATTGAAAATGAAAAGGTCATTAAATACGTAATTTCTTCTGCACAGAAAAAGCTTAATTCAATTAGAGATAAAAACGCTGACGCCGCGGGGTTAATTGTTGCATCTTCTGTCGAGCATGCAAGACAGATCTCAACGTTAATGAAAGCCTGCTTTAACGAGGATGCCGCTGTTGTTACTTACAGAGCAAGTGAGCCAACAAGTATTATTCAACAGTTTAGACATGCACAAACTAAATGGATCATTTCCGTAGGGATGATAAGTGAGGGAACTAATATCCCTCGTTTACAGGTTTGTTGCCATCTCACCAATATAAAAACGGAAATGCATTTTAGGCAGGTTTTAGGGCGAATACTTAGAATGACAGCTTCAAAGAATCAAGAGGCTATTATGTACATGCCTGCTGAGCCTAAGTTGTTGGAATATGCTTATCGAGTTAAGCAAGACGTACCTTTTGAGGCTGATGTTGTTAAGTTTGAAAAGATGAAAACTAGTGTTAAAGAGGGTGTAGATTGTGAGACTTCAGATACTGTTTTATTCGACAAGGCATCAAACATTAGCAATAAAGAAAAATTGAAACTTGGTGGATTTGATACTGTTATTGGTCATAAAGCCTTTGAAGAAACTAGTGACATTGTTGATGAGCATTTTTTAACAAGTTCATATGAAAAAGTAGTCAATATTTTTGGGCGGTTTCAGCAAGAATCTATCGCCTTAGGACTGAGTGAGTTGAGGTAGTTATGCTGTATGTTAAGAATTAGAGGTTTGAATGAAGCTATATGAAGTAATTATATTAACGATACCGGTTAAAATTTTTAATTTGATCATTTCCGTTATTCCTGCCTATTTCCTTTGGAATTGGATTGTTCCTGATATCTTTGCACTCCCAGAAATAGAGCTGTTACAAATGACAGGGTTAATTATTTTAATTCAATGCATTATCAGTCGAGGCTTTATTTCTGTAAACACTGAAGGTGTTTGAAACTAAGTAGGCTGCTTAATAAAAGTTAAAAAGTAATTTAATTGAGGTAATTATGCTTACTGTTGAGAATTTCAAGGAACGGTTAGAGCGGTCTAATCGTTCGGATTGGCTACATGTAGCAGTTGAAGTTAACAATGCAAACCAATTATATATTGTTGGCAATGGCGGTATGGGAAATACGATTAGTATGCCTATTGAAAGGTATTTACCTGAAATTAAGGAATGGGTAATTAGGCAGATTAACTCTGGTGAATTAATTAAAGATGAAAAGAAAAGTCTTCTGCTAGATAGAAATATCTTGGTTTATTATGTATCTCTACCGCAATTTGCCAAGGAGTATATATGAAAAAATATAAAACCGTTATACAACAAGATGTAACTGAATTAGTTTGTGATGGTTGTGGTCTTGAGGCGCATGTTCATAAGGGTTATGAATTCAGCGAGTTTATCTCGATTGAACATAAGTGCGGTTATGGAACTATTCATGGTGATGGCAAGAAACTATCAATAGACTTGTGTCAGCACTGCTTTGCCGACATGTGCAGTGATTCGCTAACAATAGTTGACCCTTTAGATGAGAAAATTTCTAGCTCCAATGTAGATAAGTTAGAGTATCAAAATATTTTTCAGGCCATTACAAGATCAAAACATGAAGTTAATGAGCTAAAGCAAGGTAGTGATATTAGAATTACTGCTCGCGATATATTATCAGCCAATCAAATATCTAGCCCAAATGAGCTTCAAGCAGCCATGAAACGTGTAGAACAACTTTGGGATGCGCAATATCAATCGGCTGAGGGTAATGAGCTTCATCAACTTGCAGATTTAATTTGCGCCTATGAGAAAAAAGATTGGGACAGTTTTTTTGAAGAAGACCCATTAGCTGATGATGATTTTATGCCCGGCAGATTAAACTTTAAACCTAAGTGCACTTTTGATGAAGATAAAACTGCCAGTGGTATGTTATCAAGCATACTTATAAATACCGAGGTTGATGATGAGTCATCAAGAGATTCTGTATTGGTTGATAACGCCCTAGATGAAACTAAACAATATTTGCTGGAAAGTATTGCTAATGCAATGCATAAACATCCTGAATTACGATTGGGGCAGTTATTAATGAATGCGTTGAGCTTTCAGCAGTCCTCCCCTGAACTATTTTATATTGAAGATGACGTATTGACAGAAAAAATTAGTCAGTTCTCATGGCGATGAATAGTTAACTATTACTAAATGAATAAAACAAAAAATTAAAGAATATGAAAAAAACACTTAGGAAAAATAAAGCTTATTACACTCGGATTGACCGCCTTGCAAAGGTCTGTGATGTAAGTTTTGATTTGGCTTTACAAATGATAAAACTAAGAGCGGATGATAAACGATTAACGAGAAAGAAGAAGTCCCATGGCACTTTTATGAATTGGAAAACAGCTTCAATGGATACTTTAGGTCTTATGGTTTGTGAATGCTCGAAAAAAGATGGTGAAACTATTAAAATACGAGTATTCATGACTAAAGAAGAATTACCTGCGGATAAACAAAGTTTGTGGCAAGAGGTTAGCTCACATTAAATTGGCTAAATAATGAAATAGATAATCGTCCATGAAAAATTAAATAAACTTGGAAAATCAATACCCACCTGAAATACCCAGATATGACATTTGATTTACATGTTTTTTTGAAATACAAATGTAAGTTTCTATGGCGGTTTGGGGCACTTAACGAGTTACAAGTTTTGACAATTTTTGGACCGTTTGGTGCGCTAAGAAGAAGTAATGTTTTGAAATTGTGATTGTTTGTCGAGGTCAACTGTACACCCGTTAGTTGTCCTAAACAGGTCGACAGCTAACTTGATAATTCTCGGCTTAGCGGACGTTCCTAAAATCGGTATTGAGACTCATTTCATTATCAAAAAATCAATGAGAGGTTATATATCAATGTCGCCTGAAAGCTGCCATTGACCTTCCAGCATTTGATGTTAACTTTGTGAGCCTATTGCGGACACCAATTCGGTCTTTCTAGTTAAGAATAATAATTACCTAAGCTTCAATGGGGGACGAATAATACAATCCTTATCCGTGATACCAGCTCAAAACCACATGAGTTGCCCATAATTGAGCCTAATACCCATGCCGTTGTACTAAGCAGCAATATTTCAGCGCCCAAGGTAAAAAATATTAAAGATGCAATAAGCGAATAGAGCACGTAGTATATATATTTACTTCTTTTAATCGAACGAATTTCATCATAACTGAGCAATAACCCACTCAATGCCGCCCCCAAAAATACAAAAAAGAAACCACAAGTTATGTAAAATAAGAAAGGCGTTAGCGCTTCATGAAGAGCGTGAATAAGCGTGTTATGTTCGCCGAACCCAAAACCAAATTGTGGGCAGACAAACAATGTAGCACCACCTGCAAAGGATTCTATAAAGAATAATTTTATAAAAACAAGCCATTGCGAAGGGTAGAGATCATGCTCGACCATTTGCATGATTTTGGGTTCAACGCTAGCCGATGGTGCTACCTGTTTAGCATCAACAAAATTACAAAATTCTTTTAGTAACTGATTTTCAGTTTCAGGTTGATTGGAATTCATCATTTTATCTCCTTATCTGACATCAATCCACGTAACAGCCTTGTCGCACGACTTATTACTTGCCTTATATTGGATGGGGAAGTATCCATACGTGCTGCAATATCGGAAAAAGAGAGGTCGTCATTAAATCTAAGTTCCAGTGCTTGGCGCTGTTTTTCATTAAGGGTTGATAACTCTGAGAAAGCTTCTGCAATAGATAGACTGTTAACTTTCGCGTCAGGCGCATTAGCTGCTTTTTCATGATCTAACTGGAAATACTTGTTCTGCGTTGTCTGTTTTCTAACGTGGTCAATTAAAGTGTTTTTTGCAATGGTAAAAAGCCATGCAATAAAAGGGATACTGACTTTGTATTTTAATCGATAAGTATGCAGCTTACTGAAAACCTCCTGAAAAACGTCTTCAGCTTCATCCTGTGATTTTAGTCGTGCGATAAGGTAACTCATAACTCTACCCTTATGCCGTTGATAAAGCATTCGAAAAGCCTCCATGTCACCTTGGATGTATGCTTGCATCAGTTCCTCATCTGTCATTCAGTTAACCTCTTACTACTAATACGGTTTAACAAGGTTTTTTGTGACATAAAAATTCAATATTGATTGGTTAAGATTAAATATCCAAGATACCTGGACATTTCCCATAAGAAAAAAAGATTATAGCATTTGTCACAAAATAGTTCGCTGCCACGTTGTTATACTCAAACGCAGCAAAAATTTGCTTTGTTTAAATTAATCTATTTCAATTAACCGAACAAATAACGATCAGGAATACAAATCATGAAAAAATTATCTTTATTCATTCTAGCCTCATCTTTCATCTTTGGTGGCTCTCAGCAGCTATATGCAGCTCAGCAAGAGCATAACCACCAACACAGCGCAAATAGCGAGGAAAAAGCAATTGATGGGCTTAGCCTAAACCATGGAAAACGATGGGAAATGGATAAACATACGAGAATAATGTCAGTAAAAATGAATGATACGTTTTTTAATTCTGACCATTCAACTCTAGCTAGCTTAAACTTTTTAGGTATCAAGCTAGAAAAACAACTTAACGAGCTGATTGCTGGGTGTACAATGGACGGCGAAGCGCATAACCAGCTGCATTTATTTTTGACTGACTATATTCCAACCGTGCAGGATCTTGCCAAAGCAAAAAATTTGGATATGGCAAGAAGATCTGCAATTAAGCTAAAAGGCTATCTTGAAGGCTATAAAAAACATTTCAAATAAACTGGAACGGTGGCTACTTTAGGTTTAATTGAGTCAGAGAGTATTTTATTAATGTTATCGGCAGTTAGTTAGTAGTGCACTACTAACTAACTGCCTGTGAGAAAGAGTGTTCTAATGTCTGCTTATCGTACATTTGATAAATAAACTTCACAGTTAAATTGACGTCAATTGCTAACGTTTTGGGACAGTAAGGGACCCTAATTAGGAAAAACTGAATCTACAGGCTAAAGCGGTCATAAGTAGGGTTTCCATATATGGTCACTCGATACGAAAGTGTGCATTAATAAAACTCTATTTTAATAATTAATTTGTTCTTGATAGCATAAATAATTAGATGCAACGAGGGCTGTTGTGATCATACAGCGGACATTTACTTCATCCTTCTATGGCTGCATGGAGTATAATCCAGGTTCAATCTTTAATTGTCGAAAAATCTACGCTCACTTCAAATCCATCCTTTTGTCCAGTCGCTGGGGAGTTAAACGTCATAGTAGCACCTACGCCTGACACTATTGCATCGGCAATTGCTAATCCAAGTCCCATGCCTTGAACAGAAATATTTGACCGAACAAAACGTCGCCGTAATTGCAAGAGTGTCTCGGTTGGTATAACACTCGCGGCATTGACAATATTCAATATACCTTTGGAAGAAAAGCTGATCTCAACCGGTTGAGCGTAAACTCCATGTTTGATGGCATTATCTAATAAGTTTCGAATCAAAATAGCAAAAGCGTCTGGGTCTATGGCAGACATATATTCTCGGTTATTTGGCAGTGTAAGCGTAATTATTTTTGCAGGGTGTGACCGTTGTGAATCATCGACAATTAGTTGCAATAGGCTAATAAGGTTGTGTGGTTCAGCAGACAAAAGCCCTCCACCTTCAGCTTTAGCGAGTTGCATAAGTTTTTCTGATAAGCTCGATAAACCTCGTAAAGTAGTTTCAATTTTGCCCATGTCATCTTGAATAGAACCCGCAGAAACCTTTTGCTGTAAACGCTGTATTTGAGCTAAAGCTGTTGCAATAGGTGTTCGTAATTCATGGGCACTGTTCGCCGTGAATGACCTTTCTGATTCAAGTGCGCGTTGCAAGCGATCCAATAAACTATTAACCGATTCGGCGATAGGAATAATTTCAGTTGGCAGGCCCTCCACTTTGACTGTGGTAAGGTCACCACCGCCGCGGGATTCAATTTCATTTCTGTAAGCCAAAATATGACGCAAACTATACCGAACAAATACCCAGCTACCAATAAAACAAAGCGGGATAAGTAATATTAATGGCCACAATAGCGAGATAGCCATTTCAGTGATTGCTGCTCGCCTTTGCGTAAGAGGCTCTGCAATCTCTATGTGCAATGTATTTTGTACTGCTGATATGCCATAAAATCGATGTGTCGTTGACGAATTAAACCCTATAAGCAGCGTTTGATTAAAGATGGCAGGATCAGCATTATGAGACTGTAATAAAATCTGGCCTAGGTTATTACGAACAAGATAAACAAGGTGCTCATCATGCGCTTTAAATGACATTATTTGTTGCGCTTGTCCTGGATCTTCTCTGTTAATTATTTCAACAACGGCAAGTGGCATAATACGTTGAGCCGTTTCTGCCAGTGAGCTATCGAATAGTTCATTAAGTTTGTTTTTCGACACATACACAGCACCTGACAGTGCAAATATCCACAGTAAAGTCACAGCAAGAGTTAAGCCAATGCCTAGCGTTTTTTGAAGGCTTTGTGGTTTCTTTGTTTGTGTTAAAGTCATGTGCTGCCCGGTCCTGATAATCCCATGCGATAGCCCATACCGCGGACTGTTTCTAACTGATCTTTACCCAGTTTTTTACGCAAACGACTGATATAAACTTCAATGGTATTACTTTCTATTTCTGAGCCAAAAGCATACAAGTGATCCTCTAATTGTGATTTCGAGAGCAAGGTGCCTGGTCTTTGGATAAACGCTTCAAGCAATGCCCATTCCCGAGCAGTTAAATTGACCACAACACCATCGCGAGAAATGATATGTTTAGTCAGATCAATCTCCAATGTTCCTATGTAAACTTTTGGATTTGGATTGCCGGCATAACGTCTGGAAACGGCGGCTATGCGAGCGGATAGTTCAGATAGATCAAAGGGCTTTACAAGGTAGTCATCCGCGCCAGCATTTAATCCATTTATACGGTCAGAAATTTGATCTCTTGCCGTTAATATAATCACAGGTGTTGCTTCGCCTGCTTTACGAATTTTCTTTAATAAATCGATGCCACTGCCATCGGGCAGCATTAAATCAAGAAGCAGCAAATCATAATGGGTTGTACTGAGGCTGGCTTCGGCATTGGAAATACATTTTACCCAATCAACTGCATGACCTTCATCAGCAATTTGATCCTGTATCACTTCACCTAACCCTTCGGTATCTTCTACCAATAATATACGCATTTTTTACCTCAAGACCTTATCAGTACGTTGATAATAACCCAGGTTCCTGACAATAAGCTGAAAATATAATTTAATATCAATCACCTTATGCATTACCCCTCATAAATTAAACCTCATTTCTCGTTTTAAGCTTATTGTCAGGATCGAAGAGTACAGTGAGTATTCAATAAATACTCGTTCCATTTGAAGATGCATGATTCAGCGGGAATATCAATGAGGTTAAGATGAAACAACATAAACTAAGTATAACTCTCACGCTAATAACTGTTTGCATTTTCATTATCTGGGGGTGGAGCTTTACGATGAATACCGCAGCAATGTCTTCGTTACCGTGGGAAATTTATGATAATAGCCTGTATCTTAGTGGTTTTATGGCCATTGCTTTAATGTCTGTGACCATGATGTTGGCTACGCGCCCTGCTTGGTTAGAAACACCATTCAATGGTCTTGATAAAATATATCGCCTTCATAAATGGATGGGGATTTTAGCGGTAGTATTTGCAGCCCTGCATTGGCTGATAGAAATGGGCGATGACGTAATTAAGTCTCTCTTTGGACGAAGCGGGCGTGCTCCTGAACTAGATTTTTCAGGGTTTATTGAGATGATGAGAGACGCTGCTGAAGACGTTGGCGAGTGGGCTGTATATCTTGTTTTTGCCATGCTTGTGCTAACGCTTTGGAAACGCTTCCCTTACAACCTATGGCGCTATGTGCACCGTGTAATGCCGATACTTTATTTATTACTAGTTTTTCACTCTGTATTGTTAGCTCCACTGGTCTGGTGGCAGCAACCCGTAGGTTTGTTAATGGTGTTGTTGCTAACAGGGGGAAGCGTAGCCAGCATCGTCTCACTAAGGGGAACAATAGGACAGTCACGAAAAGCGCAGGGAGCCATCCATGCCATTTCAACGACGTCAGCGGGTATTATTGAAGTTGAGTGTCAGCTAGAGAATAAGTGGCAAGGGCATAGTGCAGGACAGTTTGCTTTCGTTACGTTTAATCAAACTGAAGGTGCTCATCCTTTTACCATAGCGAGTTCGGATCGCGGAGACGGCCAAGTTACTTTTCAGATTAAGGCGCTAGGCGATTATACCAAACGTTTAGATCATAAACTGAAAATTGGTCAATCAGTCACAGTAGAAGGTCCTTATGGTCGATTTAATTTCAAACCTAAAAACGCCACTACTGAACAAATATGGATCGCTGGCGGTATTGGTGTAACACCCTTTTTAGCAAGGCTTGAAGAGCTGAAAAATAAGTCAGAACAATCACCATTAGCTCAACTGCATTACTCCAGTAGTGATAGCGCAACAGATCCTTTTGTTAAGCGTTTACAAGAGGCTTGTATCGACTTACCCCTTATTCAACTGCACATACATGACAGCAGTGAAGGTAAAAAACTGACAACAGACCAACTGCTAACTCACTATTCAAAAAAAGCAATGATGGAGGTATGGTTTTGTGGGCCTACAGGCTGGGCCAGAATATTAGAAAATGAATTACGAGAAAAATTACAGGGTTCATTACTTTTTCATAGGGAAGCATTTGAACTGAGATAAAGCGAAAACTAAAACCTAACTTAAAACGATAACGGTATTGCTTTCAGCTTAATGTCAGGAACGCCGTTTATAATAATCGTAAATCAACAGGAGACTCACCATGAAAAATGCAATAAATAAAACAGAAGCAAAAATCACGAAAAATAAACTCGCTATGCTTTTAATAAGCTCTTTCTTTATCAGTGGCGCAGCATTGGCCGATGATGATGATTGCACTGATCCGGTATCAGAGTGGCAACCTCGAGAGCAACTGAGACAGATAATGGAAGATCAGGGTTGGAAGGTTAATCGTATCAAAGTGGATGATGGTTGTTACGAAGTTAAAGGGGTCGATCGAAAGGGAAACCGAATCAAAGCGACATTTTCACCCGCGTCATTGAAAATTAGAGAGCTTAAAATTAAGTTTGATATGTCAGGTGATGCCAGCGATTACTTAGATTTAGGTACACCGATGACGTCAATGCAATCAGAAAGTAATCCTTCACAAAATAAACAAAAAAACAAACCTAAAGTCACCATCGATTGAGTAAAAAGGAGAAAAGACAATGAAATATTTAACCATGACACTGTGCTTTTTTTGCTTCTTTGTAATGAGCAACCAGACTTCAGCACGCAAAATAACCCTTACCACCGAGCTACAAAACTACAGTGGTGACGGCGCTTATCTGGCTATTTATTTAACCAATGCAAAAGGTCAATATCAGGAAACACTGTGGATTGCGGGACAGAAGTCAAAATATTATAAACATTTGACTGGTTGGGCGCGTGGAAGTCGAATGCGCACCAGTGAATACGATGGGCTGACTGGCGCTAGCGTTACCCGCGGCAAGACATTAACGGTAACACTTGATCTGGCTGATAGTTATATTGACTCAGGTTTTCAGCTCAAAATAGATACCTCTGTTGAAGACCAACGTGACAATCGCAATGATGTTGTTGTGCCATTAACCACCGCAGGTGCCGGTAAACCTTCCGCTGGACGAGGCTACATAAAAGCCTTCACTTACGTACTATAAACGGGTTACTTAGGAGTTAGTATGTTACGTAAATTTCACTCTTGGTCTGGATTAATGGCAACGTTGTTGGTTGTGATGCTCTCTGTCACCGGAGCGGTTCTATCAATCAATCCCGTTATGGAATTTGCACAAGCCAAGGTAGCAGGCACGTCTTCAATTAGCGTAGCCGAGTTAGCGGGCAAGCTAGCTTCTAGCCACCCAGGTGCGGAGCAAATACAGCGTAGCCCCTCAGGCAGTATTATCGTCTATTACACCAAAGATGGACAAACTGGGGCTGATTTAATCAACCCAATAACCGGTGAAACTATCGGGGCTTATTCAAACTCACCCGTTATGGTTTGGGTGAAAAATTTGCATCGGTCTTACTTACTTGACACACCCGGACGTGTTGGCGCAGGCATTGCAACTTTTCTTATGCTGATATTAACCATTTCAGGTGCCATCATGCTGGCAAAACGCCTTGGTGGTTGGCGTCAAATTTTACGACCTATTCAAGGCACTTTTAGACAGCGTTTACACTGTCAGGTAGGTCGAGTAGCCGTTATTGCGTTGATGCTATCGGCCACAACCGGGCTGTATATGTCTGCAGTAACCTTTGAATTACTTCCTGATTATCAATCATCAGAACCCGCTTTTCCAGAAAACGTAAAAGGTGACTTTCCTGCATCAATAGATACGCTTACCGCCTTAAAATCGATCCCTTTGAGCGAACTTAGAGAAATAGTTTATCCCTATAAGGATGATCACAATGATGTTTATTCAATCACTACGCATCAAGGCAGCGGGTTTATCGACCAATCAACAGGACAATTACTGTCATTTCAAGCGTTCAACAACAAGCAAAAGTTGCATGAATTTATCTATATGCTTCATACGGGCGAAGGACTTTGGTGGCTAGGACTACTATTAGGTTTAGGTGCACTCACAGTGCCACTAATGTCGTGGACAGGCATTCAAATTTGGTGGCGTCGTAAACGCTCTACCGCGACAATCAATAACAATGCAGCCCCTAAGAGTGCTGATACCTTAATATTGGTTGGCAGCGAAGGAAATAGTACTTGGGGCTTTGCCAAAACCTTTCATGATGCACTTAACTTAGCTGGCCATCAGGTTCACACAATATCAATGAACAGCTTTGCGAATAATTCTGAGAGTCACTATCCGAATACGAAGCGGCTATTTATCCTGACTGCGACCTATGGTGATGGCGATACACCTGCTTCGGCCAGTCATTTCCTCACTCAGTTAGATAAAATGACCAAAATACCAGAGTTTCCCGTTGCAGTACTGGGCTTTGGCGATCGACAATTTCCTGATTTTTGTCAGTACGCAAAAGATGTCGAAGCGGCACTGACTGCCAAAGGTTGGTCACAATTACTGCCACTCGATACCATCAACAGGCAGTCGCCACAGGAGTTCTCCCGTTGGGGCAACACTGTGGGTAGGGTTATCAATACCAAGTTGTCGCTAGTTCACACTCCGAGTCATCCTCGCTGTACGACACTATCGCTCATCGAGCGAGTCGATTACGGCGTTGAAGTGCAAGCCCCAACTGCGGTATTACGTTTCAAACAACCTGATGTTAACGATAAAGGCCTACCCCATTTTGAGGCAGGTGACTTAGTAGGTGTTTTAGCGCCAGGCACTAAGGTGGCTCGATTTTACTCCCTCGCATCGGCATCGAAGGATGGCATGTTGGAGATCTGCATACGTCATCATTCCGGCGGGCTGTGTTCGAGTTTTCTCCATTCGTTATCGGTAGGCGACAGTATCGAGGCTTTTATTAGGCCCAATCCGAGTTTCCGACCCGCTTCAGGTAAAGCACCGATAGTGCTGATTGGCGCAGGTACGGGGATTGGACCCTTGGTCGGTTTTATCCGCAATAATAAATCACATCACCCCATACATCTCTATTGGGGAGGACGTAATCCACAGTCAGACTTCCTCTACGAACCTGAGCTCAAAACTTATCTTAAGGATAAGCGGCTGACAGAACTGAACGCCGTATTCTCCCGTACCAACGAGTGCTCTTATGTGCAAGAAAAAATCGGTGTTGATAGCTTAGAGTTACGCGAATTAATAGAGAAGGGAGCACAGATTTTGGTCTGTGGAGGACGAGACATGGCAAACAGCGTTATGGTGGCATTGAACGAAGTAATCGCACCTCTGGGCATGGACGTACTAACGCTCAAAGCCCAAGGACGCTATCGTGAAGATGTTTATTAGTTTGTTGACTGATTGAAGAGGGTTATATTTTTGTACTTTCTAAATTTATCCTTTGTAAGGCTTAAGTATTTATAGGGTGCACTGACATGGTGTTAGAAATATTTGGACGAGTATGGAAATGGGTCATTATTGGTGTAGGTCTAGGAGCTGCTCTACATGGCTTTGTACCAGAGGGTTGGATACAAGAAAACTTGGGTAATGATCAATGGTGGTCAGTTCCTTCTGCCGTGTTACTTGGAATACCTTTATATTCAAATGCTACAGGGGTAATTCCTGTGATGGAAAGTTTAATTAAACAAGGGCTCCCTATTGGTACAACACTCGCCTTTTGTATGAGTACTGTAGCTGCGAGTTTCCCTGAATTTATTTTGTTAAAGCAAGTGATGCAATGGCGATTATTGGCGGTGCTCTTTGTACTCCTACTCGTCGCATTTACATTAATTGGTTGGATTTTTAATTATTTAACCCCATTTATTTAAAGAAATAATTTAAGGACATTATGATGAAAGAAATAAAAGTACTAGGTACTGGTTGTGTTAAATGTAAAAAAACCGTTGAAGCTATTTCAAAAATAGCGAATGAATTAAATATAGACGTACAAGTAATTAAAGAAACAGAACCTGAGATAATTATGGGGTACGGTGTAATGAATACACCTGCGGTAATTGTTGATGAAATAAATGTGCATAGTGGTTCAATTCCACACAGAGAAGCAATTGAAGCCTGGTTAAGAGGTTAACTATGCAAGTTGTTTTGGCCATTAATTTATAGCTTCTAACTCACAATGGGGGCGAAAGCGAGTTAGGGTATACACTCTAATGTTAGCTGTTATTTAAGGTGTTGGGCATAGGTATGACCACAGCTAGAATTAATTTCTAACAAATATTTAGCAATTATATTTAAGTCAGTTTATAGCGAATTATTGTCATTTTCACATGGAAAAGTGAATGTAATTTACTGGCAAAGTTGCATATGATTTTAGATGTTTAATTAAATGTACTCATAATGTTAAAATCTATGGGTGGTCTTCAATTTAATTGGGTTAACTAATAGTTTATTTTGCTAGATAAACTCAACTTCATCTTGATGATTATGTGTGAGGGGGGTTGCTAGGGATAAATGAATGCTAAAGTTGACTCAACAAATAGCATAAGTAGATAGTGTGATACTTTATTGTTTGTTGTTTGCAGCTCCGCTACAAATTTAATTTTTAAAGTATGATACTTTAATAAACATACTTATCTTTTAACGTCCTATAATAGGGAGTCTTATAGACACAAAAGTATGATACTTTATTGTTAGTTTACAGCCGCTTTAATAGTTAATTAATTTGGTACCAAATACCTCATTTTGGTACCAAATTAAAACGATAAACCCCAAAGTTTATAAAGCTAAAATTCATGACAAGCTATGGCTTTATCAACAGCTTAAAATAGTTTAAACCCTTCTTACACTTTAAAAATTTTATTTAACATTCCAGCAAGACGTACACCTGCTTTAGACATTTGTTGATTTAACAATGGTGTATTTTTAAATACGTATTGATAGCTTAATTCTTTATCTTCAGGAAAGTTATATACGTTGGCTCTTATAGCTTTGGAGTCTTTTGCCCAATCAAGATATTTAGCGCTTTGCCATAATTTAATGGTATCTGCAGAGTAATTATTTAAAAAATTAGCATACTCTGTGTAAGACAGCTTTTGATTTTCGATAATAGCAGAATCCCATACTGCATGAAGATTTTTGGACTTTCCAAACCATGTTACTTTTATATCATTGCCGCCACGATCATCTCTGCGGCCAACATGTAATGGTTGGTGTATATCTCCAACAAAATGTATGTAAAAGGCTAATGCTTGCCACTTCTCTTCCTTACTTATGGTGTTATCGCGAAGCTGTTTTTCAAAATCAGACAAGGCTTTTAGTACATCACCTGATTCACTTCTACTAAGTCCGGTAAATGACTCATCATCATCTACTGAGATATAGTGCCAAGGCTTGGCATGGTCCCAATGTTTATCTGAACGAATAGTGTCGGGCCAGTTTGCTAATTTTGCTAATGGATCACCATTAGTTATTTCCATCAGTACCTTTTTAACGTCAGGGTCTAAGTTATCTTCAGCGATTTTTGCCACTATACGATGGCCATTAGGCCCTAATGCTGAAGCTGATTTCATCGGTAAGTTAGCTAATATGGTTATCATGACAACCATAAACATTTTGTTAATCATTTATCGTCCTTTTCCTGTAGTTTGCTAAATTTTATAAATTGGTACAATTTTATCGCTATATTGCTTATCTAGGGAGAAATATACAACTAGTTGTCGTTGTTTATTGTATAACACCACTGTTTTATAAATTTACTAAATTCTCTTCATTGCTCTGCAACTTATACAAACCTGTCTGTAAAAATTTCAATTAATTAATATGAAATTTGTAAAGTAATTTAGGTGTGACTAATTTAAATCGTTACATAACAAGTTCTTATGTTTTATTTTCTATCTGGCACGATTAAAGCATTAAGTTACTCGTAGTTCGAAACTAAATTAATTAAAGGGGAATACTATGTTGAACTGGGCACTTACATTTTTAGTTGTTGCTATCGTTGCGGCAATATTTGGCTTTGGTGGTATTGCAGGCGCAGCAGCTGGTATTGCTAAAATTATATTTTTCATCTTCGTTGTATTATTGGTTATTTCATTAATCGCTAATGCCATTCGTGGTAAATCACCAAAACTTTAAGGAAAAAATTATGACTTTTATTAAAAAATTATCAACAACAATGATCACACTTGTAGCAGTATTAGGTTTAGCGGCATGTAGTGGCGATAAAGCAGAAACCGCTGGTGAGAAAGTAGATGACATGGTACATGATGCCGGAAATGCTATGGAAGATGCCGGTGATAAAGTAAGTGACATGGCAACTGATGCTGGTAATGCTGTTGAAGACGCTTGTGAAAATGTAAAAGAAGGTGTAAAAGCTGACGATACAGACTGTTAATCTACAGTTAAGAAATAAAAAGGCCTTTCTAGGCCTTTTTTTGTGACTGTTTTTCATCGAATTTATAAAGTTAGCGATAAAAACATTGGCAATATCTTTCAACTTTTACTACCGACTAACATTCAGGTAATAAGCATCAATTACAGATCCGCACTTAACTTGAAGCGTTATCTTCATTGAATGAAAATTCAACCTTGGCATAAGTAACCTTTACAATAGCCTTTGTACTTTCTATACACCATTGATATTTTTTAAAGTTAAATGGCTAAATATCAACAACTTAAATTAGGCTCGATACTTGCTACTTAATGCTCACAATAGATAAAAAGGAAGTAATAATGATTACAGTAAGCAACTCAGCCTATTTGGGATTTTACTTATACTTATTGATGGTACTTGTTCAGTGGGCAGTAGCAACTTTTAGTAAAGCTAAGCAACCCAATGCTATTCCTGGCAAAATTGACGAAAATTTATCCCACGATAGTTTTGTATTTAGATCACACCGCACTTTTGAAAACACGCTAGAAAACAGTGCGCTATATGTAGGCACGGTTCTTTTTGCTTTTGCTCTTAACCTTCAAAGCCCTATTTTTGCTGTTTGCGTATGGGTTTATCTTGCCGCGAGAATTATCCATATGGCGTTGTACTATGCTATTGCAACCGAGAAAAACCCAAGCCCACGTACTTATTTCTTTTTAATTGGTGTAGTTGCCAATATCACCATGTTGGTAATGATTGGACTAAGGTTAATTGCATTTTAAATTTTTTATTCATTTACATAATCGAATAGAAATCTTAAATACTATAAGGAAACAGATAATATGAAAAAAACATTAATTATTGGTGCCAGTGGCCAAATTGGTAAAAAATTTACCCAACTTATGCTTGATGATGGTAATCATGTTGTTGCGCTTGTTCGTGATAAAAGTAAATTATCAGCTATTAATAATGAAAATTTAACGATTGTTGAAGCCGATCTCACTAAAGATTTTGGTAAGGCATTTAAGCAATGTACCAATGTGGTTTTTGTCGCTGGATCTGGTGGTAATACAGGAGCAGATAAAACCATGTTAATTGATTTATGGGCCGCATGCCGAGCGGCTGATTATGCAAAAGCTAATGCGATTGAGCACTTTATATTAGTCAGTTCAATCGGTGCTGATGCACCGTCAGAAGGCTCAGAAAGTATGCAACCTTACTTAATTGCCAAACACATGGCTGACGAACATTTAATGCGTAGCGGGTTGCACTACTCTATTGTTCGTCCTGGCACATTAACCAATGATGCTGCTAAAGGAAAGTTTACAATAACAAGGCCCGCGCAAAAAGAAGATGCAATTATTACACGAGATGACGTTGCTAAGGCACTGTTATTTATTGTTAATAATTCACCTAAAGCAAACACAGTAACAGAACTATTTAATGGTAGTAAAAGCATTGATGAAGTAATGAAATAGACATTTAATATTTTTGAGCCCTGCTCAATTTATATAAATGACTATGATGCTATATTGATTGAGATCAGCATTAAGCAATAACGCGACTAAAAAGTCGCGTTATTGCTATTTAGGGCTTAGGTTATGGGGACTCATTAGCCCTATTGGCAATTTTAGTGCAATCCCAACCTGTAAATCTCACACTTCATCGTGAATATTTTTCATGCTCATTGGTTTACTTATTAATAAGCCAAAATAAACCATATTTATTTATCATTAAATCAAGGGTTTACCTGTATTTTTTAATGTTAAATGTGGCTTTAGCCTTGCAATGCTCTGTATATCTAACGCGAAAAGAGGTCAAAAAACTAATGAGTAATTCAATAGAGACGATCAACCCCTTTACCGAGGAAAAGATTAAAGAGTATAACTTGCTGACACATGGCGAGGCTAAGCTTGCCTTAGAAAATGCCGATCAGAGTTTCAATAAATGGAAGCTTGTTGACGTTGCAGAGCGAGCAAAGTTAGCGCTATCGCTAGCGCGAGTGATAGAAGACAATCAGCACGAGTTAGTGCAACTCATGGTTGACGAAATGGGTAAAGTTAAATCCCAAGGTGAGCAAGAGGTAGCGCTGTGCGTTGAAATCTGTAAATACACGGCTAGCATTGCTGAACAGGCACTGGCTAACGAAGAGCGCGATTACGAACAAGGTAAAGCACTGATCACTTATCAACCTATTGGTGTTATTTTAGGAATTCAGCCATGGAACTTCCCTTTATATCAGGTGATGAGATATAGCATTACTAATGTAGTTGCCGGTAACACTACCGTGATGAAACATGCCTCTAACGTATTTGGTATGGCAGAAAAAATTCAATCATTATATGAGCAAGCTGGATTTCCCAAGTATGTTTACCAGTCGTTACTTATTGATGGTGAAACTGCCAGTAAGTTAATTAGTCATGATGCTATTCAAGGGGTTACTTTCACCGGTAGCGATGAAGTTGGAAAGTTGGTAGCAGAAGAAGCAGCTAAACATAGTAAAAAGACAGTATTAGAACTCGGTAGCAATGACGCCTATATGGTTTTAGATGATGCAGATATTGCGCTAGCGATAGCAACCTGTGTAAAAGGGCGAGTTATTAATAATGGTGAAACCTGTGTTTCTGCAAAACGTTTTATTGTCACCGAAAAAAACTATGATGAGTTTAAACAAGGCTTTAAAAAAGCGATGATGCAGCTAAGATTAGGCGATCCTTGGGCAGATGAAACTGATTTAGGCCCAATGGCGAGAAAAGACTTACGTGAAAAATTACACCAACAAGTTACTGAATCTATTAAGCGTGGTGCAACGGTAGTTTGTGGTTGTGATATTCCTGAGGGAGAAGGTTTCTTTTACCCTGCATCTATTTTGGAAAACGTAAAACCTAATATGCCGGCATATGATGATGAGTTATTTGGTCCTGTTGCTGCGCTTATAAAGGCGAGTGATGATGAAGAGGCAATGCGAATTGCTAATGACTCTCGCTATGGCTTAGGCGGTGGTATTTTCTCTAAAAACGAAGAACGAGCTGTTGAGCTTGCTCAGAAACACTTTAACACGGGTATGGTTAACATAAATGGCTATGGTTTATCGCAACCAAACCTACCTTTTGGAGGAGTGAAAAACAGTGGTTATGGTCGAGAGCATGGTGGTTTTGGTTTAAAAGAATTCGTTAATATTAAATCAATAATGATTAATAGACCAACATCATAACGAAGCACGAGATTGTTTTATTTATAATCAAGATGCTCAATGTAAGTTGGGCGTTTTTAAAGTCAAATTATAGTAGGTTTTCTTAAAATTTAAGCCGTATTAACGGTTAAATCATTCACTTAAAAACTACGTGTTAAAACCTGCAGATAACAAGCTGCGCATAGACACCCTGATTAGGGTTGTCGGCATTAAATGGTGATAAAGCGAAAGATACAGACTTTTAAGTGCTCACTTGGTAGTTACACAAAAAGGCCTTTCTAGGCCTTTTTTATTGCCTGAAAAGCAAGCGTATTGATATTAGTGAACCTTTAGTTTATTTAAATGAATGCTATTCTTGTATAGTCGGTAAATATTTTACTTGCTTTGGCTGTTATTGATATATAATAAAACTTATAAACGCTCGTTAATTAATAATTTTCAGTAGGTTATGAGTGATTTTTAGATGAAATAAGTAATAAACTATGTTTATAGATATCTAAAAAATTAACCTGAGAAAATCATTCATTAAATGAAGAGGGTTTATTTTTAAGTTATTGCAGCAATATTTAGTTTTAGTGATATAGCTGATTCAGTTATTGGTATTATAAAAATATATTTTATTTTCTTAGGGTTGCCGATTATGTCTTTAATCGGGCATGCAATTCGTGGAAAATAACTAAAAATCTAGGGAATAAAAATGACATTTATTAAAAAATTATCAACCACACTTATTTTATCTGTTGCTATGTTTGGTTTAACAGCATGTAGCGAAAAAGAAGCAGAAAAAGCGGGTGACAAAGTTGAGTCTGTTGCACAAGATGCCAGCAGCACTATGGATAAAATGAAAGACAGTGCCGGTAATGCACTTGAAGCCGCTGGCGAAAAAGTTAACGAAATGAAAGACAGTGCTGGCGATGCCCTTGAAAGTGCTGGCGAAAAAGTTAGTGACATGAAAGACAGCGCAGGCGAAAAAGTATCGGCATTAAAAGATGATGCAGGCGAAGCAATGGAAAAAGCCGGCGATAAAATTGGCGATATGAAAGATAGTATCAGCAACAAATTTGGTGATATGAAAACTGATGCAGGTAATGCTATTGAAGATGCTTGTGAAAAAGCAAAAGAAAGTGCAGATGCTGAAGACGAAGATTGTTAATTCTTTAACAATGTTATAAAAAAAGGCCTTTAAGGCCTTTTTTATAGGCAATTTATGACGATGATACTAACTGCGCTCCCCCACACTTCGCTAATTTAATGTGGGGAAATGCAGGCGTTAATTAGGCTAAGTCAAAGCGATCGGCGTTCATCACTTTTACCCAAGCGGCAACAAAATCGTGTACAAACTTTTCTTTATTATCATCCTGCGCATACACTTCGCTGTAGGCACGCAGTATTGAGTTAGAACCAAAGATTAAGTCAACACGAGTTGCTGTCCACTTAACTTTATCTGTTTTTCGCTCACGAATTTCATATAACTTATCGCCTACAGGCTGCCACTTATAGTTCATATCCGTTAAGTTGACAAAATAGTCGTTTGTTAAAGCACCTTCGTTTTCTGTGAATACCCCATGTTTGGTACCTCCGAAGTTAGTACCTAACATACGCATACCACCGATTAAAACGGTCATTTCATGAGCGGTTAATCCCATTAATTGAGTTCGGTCAAGCATGAGCTCTTCAGCGCTAACTTTATAATCGCCTTTGAGCCAATTACGATAGGCGTCATGTAAAGGTTCTAGCACTTCGAATGATTCAACATCAGTGAGTTCATCCGTGGTATCACCACGACCAGGCGCGAACGGCACGTTTACTTCAACACCCGCAGCTTTTGCTGCTTGTTCAATACCGACATTGCCCGCTAATACAATAACGTCAGCAATACTGACACCACTGCTGCTTGCAATGTCTTCAAGTGTTTTTAATACCTTGCTCAAACGCGATGGCTCATTACCTTGCCAATCTTTTTGCGGTGCAAGACGAATGCGTGCTCCGTTAGCACCACCACGTTTGTCAGAGTCGCGATAAGTTCTAGCGCTATCCCAAGCAGTGGCAACCATGTCACTAATAGTTAAGTCACTGGCAGCGATTTTTTCTTTTACAGACTCAATATCATAATCTGTCATACCTGCAGGTACAGGATCTTGCCAAATAAGATCTGCTTGTGGTGCTTCTGAGCCGATATAGCGTACTTTTGGTCCTAAATCTCGATGAGTTAATTTGAACCATGCACGGGCGAAAACATCTGAAAAATATTCAGGGTCTTTAGCAAAACGCTCTGATATTTCACGGTAAGTAGGATCTACCTTCATGGCCATATCTGCATCAGTCATTATTGGCATAGTGCGAATGGATGAGTCTTCAACATCAACGGGTTTATCTTCTTCTTTAATGTCGACTGGTTGCCACTGCCATGCGCCGGCAGGACTTTTTTCAAGCGCCCATTCATGATCTAGTAACATTGAAAAGTAGCCGTTATCCCATTGTGTAGGGTTTGTAGTCCATGCTCCTTCAATACCACTGGTAACGGTATCACGACCAATACCACGCTTAGTTTTATTGTTCCAACCTGTGCCTTGTTCTGAAATGTCGGCAGCCTCTGGCTCTCTTCCAAGCTTTGATGCATCGCCATTACCATGACATTTACCTACGGTGTGGCCACCAGCAGTTAGCGCTACGGTTTCTTCATCGTTCATGGCCATACGTTCAAAAGTAACTCGAATATCATGAGCTGTTTTTAAAGGATCTGGCTTACCGTCAACACCTTCTGGATTAACGTAAATTAACCCCATCATAACTGAAGCTAAAGGATTTTCTAAATCACGCTCACCTGAATAACGGCTGTTTTCACTGTCACTTGTTGCAAGCCATTCTTTTTCTGCGCCCCAATAAGTGTCTTTTTCAGGGTGCCAAATATCTTCACGACCGAAGGCGAAACCAAAGGTTTTTAACCCCATAGATTGATAAGCAATAGTGCCAGCATATGAAATTAAATCTGCCCAGCTAAGTTGGTTACCGTATTTTTTCTTTATTGGCCAAAGTAAGCGACGTGCTTTATCTAAATTGGCATTGTCTGGCCAAGAATTAATTGGTGTAAAGCGTTGATTTCCGGTAGCCGAGCCTCCGCGACCATCAGCAATACGATAGGTACCCGCTGCATGCCAAGTCATACGAATCATTAAACCGCCATAATGACCCCAGTCGGCAGGCCACCAGTCTTGGCTGTCAGTCATTAATGCGTGTAAATCTTTGTTTAGTGCTGCAATATCAAGATTTTTAACGGCTTCTCGATAATTAAAGTCAGCAGCCATTGGGTTCGTTTTACTGTCATGTTGATGAAGAATGTCGAGATTTAATGCTTTTGGCCACCATTGCATGTTTGTCATTGAACTTTCGGTTGCACCACCGTGCATAACAGGACATTTTCCGCTAGCCGTTTTTTTATCATTCATATTCAATTTCCTTGGGTGAATTGCTATAAATATCTTTGGTGATTAGTTGATGTGAAGACATGAGTTCACGCGAGCACATAGCTTACTAAACGTTTTAAATCTTAAGGTATAGACCGATATAAGTAGCAAAAAGTTTCAGATAAATTGTTGTTAAATAATTTAAAAATATTAAAAGCGCCAGTTGTTAAGTGGCGCTCTGTATTGTGTAATACTGTTTTAATCAGCGGTTAACCGTTAGCGGCATCTTGCACCGCTTCACCTGCGCTTTCTATGTCTTTACCGGCGCCTTCGATTGTTGCACAGGCACCTAAAGCACAGCTAAGTAACAATACCGTTAATATAGATTTGATATTTGAAACGTATGTTTTAACTTTCATTTTGCTTTCCTTCTAGGTTGTTAACTTTTTATGATCATAAATATTAAGCTGCGTATTTATTCTCGTTATTTGAGTATGGCGTAATTAAATATTTTCGCTGTTATTTTATCTAGTAACTGAGCTATGCACTGCTTTCATTAGATTCCGCTTTATTTGCACTTTTTTCAGTCGCTTTTGGGCTCAACATGGTATTTAGTTTTTCACCACCTTTAGCACCAAAATCTAGCGTTCGAATTGGAAACGGTATTAATATGTCAGCTTGTTCAAGCGATGACTTTATTTTTACTATCGCTTCATGCCTTGCTTGCATAAATCCAGTTTCGCCTGGGTAATCTATCCAAAACCAAACTAATAAATTGATACTGCTATCAGCAAAACTTTCAGCAAAAACTGCGGTTTCATCTTGTTTGATAACAAAGTCACATTTATTCAATGTTTCTACAATAACCTCTGCAGCCACTTCAGGATCGTCTGCATAAGATATACCTACAGGAACCTCTATGCGCCTAATACCATTAATACTGTAGTTGGTCAGTACGTTTCTAAACATGATCTTGTTTGGCACTACTTCTAATTGACCGAAAAAGGTTTCAACCAAGGTATTACGTAAATTAATGGTTTTAACGGTACCAAAAATTTCTTCTGTTTCTACAATGTCACCGATTTGAAATGGTTTTCTAATGCCCATGGCAATACCTGCAATCAGGTTTTCTGTCATGTCTTGGAATGCAAAGCCTATGGCTAAGCCAATAATACCTGCACCGGCTAATAAAGACGTTACAGTGCCTTGTAGACCCAGAAAGTCTAATGCGACAAAAATACCTGAAAGTAACACCACAACTTTTATAATTGATGATAGTAGGTCGGCAATTTGTATAGAGTCGAGTGCTTTTCTGAGCACTTTGCGGGTAACTTTCCCGACAATTCTGGCGATAATAGAAAATATAATGGCGATGAAAATTGCCACAACCAGGTTGGGCAGGTGTTGAATGCCTGTTTCTAACCAAAGTTGCAGCTTTTCGTTGATAAGTGGCCAGAATTTATCTAACTCAATTAATTTCATTGTTTTCCTTAATGTTGATGTTGTTTGCTTTAGTGCTCATTATTTATTGTTACTTGACCGTGTTATTGAATGTCGTCGTCATCAGAGTCAAACGGAATCGTTATATTGTTCATCTTCAACCTCATTGTATGCTGTACGCTTTAAAATTTAATTAACAATGGCTTTTTATAATCAAGAGTTATGCCACTACATAACTACTTGATAATATTGTTTTATATTTTATTGTTGGCAGATGGTTGCAAGTAACTGTGTAATTTTTACAGGGTAAATTGTTAAGCATGCAAGTGCAGAGGTAGCAGCATAAAAACAGAGTTTATTTCTCGTAATATTGTGTTTATTCTTCGCTACTAAATATATTTAATGATTTTTGCATCACTTCTATAGTTAAACATTGGCTTGAAAACACCTCGCCATCGATGACATATTTAAGTTCATGATTTGCATTTATCACGATTTTTTTAGCGTAAGCATGCTTACTTTGAATTGGCTGTGTTTGTTGAGTTAGCCCTGATAAAGCCAATTCAGCTAAGCTGAGCACATTGTTTGTTATATCTTGTTGAGGGTGTATCCAGGTAACATCAAGTAAACCATCTTTAATATTGGGTGCTCCTTTTCCCTGCGCTAATATGGTTGTAAATGGTGCGGCATTAGCGATAACTAAGCTGGTTGTTTTAATGGTTTGTTCAGGCGCTTCATCTAGCTTTACTTTCAAGTGTAATGTTTCGTTACTGCTTACGGCTTGCCAAAAAGCGTGCAAGTATGCGAATTGACCACCAGCATTCTTCTCTTCTCGGTTAGCGCTAGTAATCATTTTGTTTTCAAAACCTAAACCTGCTAACAGTAGCATTAGGTTGTCGTTACACTTTGCACTGTCAATTTTGGTTTTTTTACCGGCAATAATCACGTCACAGGCTGTACTTAGTGGAATAAATTTTGAGCTAATACCGTAAAGAACATGCGCAAGGGCGTTTGCTGTGCCCATGGGTAAAATTCCCATCGTAATATCTGTGTTGACGAGTTCTGTGGCAACTTCAGTTAATGTACCATCGCCCCCACAGGCAATAATTGTTTTTGCACCGTTTTTTATGGCTTGCTGGGTTAAGCTTCTAGCTGACGTTGTTTGAGTTGTTTCTAAAATATGGCAAACAAAATAAGGTGATAGTCGTTCAATAGTTTCTGCTTTATTTTCTAACCATTTGCCACCACCAGATACCGGATTTGCAATGATCCATATATGCTTTTGTTGCGAGCTAAGGCTATCTTTATTAAATTGCACTAATGCGCGTAGTTGGGCTTTATTGAGTCCTGCGGTAGTGCGTATACCGGTTATTTTGTCTAAAGCTTGAGCTACGGTTAAGTTTTTATTTTTACTTAATAAATATGCTGCCATCACCAAAACTGATCTGCCGCGCCCCAAAGCACAATGGATAACGACACCATGAGTATTTGAAAGTTGGTTTTCAATCCAATGAACCGCTTTTTGTAACTCTTCTGCTTTAGGGCTTTTATGATCTAATACCGGTAGATTGTAATAATCTAATGCTTCGCTCTGTGCTGTCCAATCTAAGCCGTCAAATTCAGCAGTAACGTCTAATATTGCACTAACGCCTTGTTGTCTTAAGTAAGGAATATCAGACGGAAAAAGTCGGCAGGCCAAAAACAAATTATGTTCAATTTTTTGAATAGCAGGTACCTTGTCATACTTTCTCGCCCATGCGTTATATAGCTGAGAGCCTAATAAAAAAGGAATAAAAAGCCACCTAATATAAAAAGGTATGCTGCCATTACTTTTTTTTCTGAAAATCCAAGGTAAATCAAAAATATAGGCTACACTCACAAGTGTTAAAGACAAGCCAATCCAAGCGAAAATAACCTTAATAAACAAACTGCTACTCAATAGAAATACTGCAACAGCTAAAATAGCGGCTATAAGGTAATATTTAACGATAAACATGAGTTTTCTCCTATTTTAGATCGTTAGTTCAGTTGAGCAACGTCAGTTAAAGTAGGGTTGCTTAAATAAATTTTAATTGAATACCAAAACCAATTCGTTGTTGATGATGGTTATAATCAACTAAAGAGTCGCCATAGCCATTAAAGTATTGCATTAGTAACTCGTATCTCTCACTTATTGGATATGAAAGGTTGAGTTCAACACTGCCTTTATTTTCACTGGTTTTTAGGTTGTTTCTTATTAAGGTAATGAGATTGAAACTTCCAAGTTTAGTACCATAGCCAAATTCTGTATGGCCTAAAAATGTGGTGATATCAGGATTATCGTCGCCAGTAGAATCAAAAGGATCATCTTTTGGGTCTTCCTTTATTCGATACCAGGCTTTTAGGTAATAAAATGAGTCTTCATCACTAAACATGGCAGAAGCAAAAATTCTGTTCCAGCTTCGTGAGCGTAAACCACTTTGACCATTTGACTGATGGCTTACGCCAAGACGAATTTGGTTAAATTTGAAACCAGCAAAAGTGAGTTCATTCCTCCAAGAGTAAAACAATTCAGGTTCATAATTGGTTTCTCTAAATGGCTTCGAAGCTTCACCATTGTATACTTGCCAATATGAAACAGCTGTAAAACCCATGTATAAGCCAGATGTGCTGTTTTCCATTTGGTATAACGGTAATTTAACGCTAATTTGGTATTTTGCTTCTATGTTATCAACATTTTCAGTATTTAAACCGGTAGCGCTGAGTGTGTTTGGATTACTCGCATAGGAAAATGGCAAAATATAATTTAGTCTATGCTGTGAAAATGCAAAAGGGTTAGCAATAGCTTTGTTAACAGCCTTCGATCTTTGGTCTAAAATTGAAGGCTGAGCTAAGTCATTAGAAACTTCTTCTGCACTCATGCTAAAGCTTATAATTAAAATAGCGCTTGTTAGTAAAGGTTTAATACTTTTTAAAATTTTAATCAATTTGACATCTCTGCTTGATATTGAGTTGCTAAGGCTATTTTTTGGCTAGCGCTTAGTTTTTTACCCGCTTGTTGAAAAAATTCTCTTTCTTCTTCAGCTAAGTGATGGGTAACTTTATGTTGTAATGCTTTCATGGTTTTTAACCAAACAGGCGAATCCATATCGGTTGTTTCTAGCTTGGCAATAAACTCATCTATCTCATGGTGTTCAGCAATAGCATGTCGAGCAAGCTCTATGGTTGTATCAAGCTCCATTAGCGGCATGTAAAAGTGACGTTCTTCGGCAGCAGAATGACGTTTTAATTGGTGTTTTAGGTCGATAAAAAAATCTCTTCGGCTTGCGGAGTTACCCGATGTCTCTACTAATGCTTTCATTAATAAACGTTGTTTTTCATGATCACTACTTAGTGCGGCAAAAATATCCATGGTGTCCCTCTTTTATCATCATTATTTTAAGTACTATTAATACTCAAAAAACTATTAAATAGATCACTTAACAAGGCTTTGCTAACGCGGTGATTAACTTAGCTTTTTGTGTAAAGTGATCTAACAGGCCTACTGTACTTTTACAGTAGGGAGAAATTAATGATTTGATATAAGCGAGATATATACCAGAATGTAAATATTGTTAAGTTGTTGTTTTTAGGGTGAATTTTTGGTGTATTTATCGTAGGCTATTTTATTTGTTTTAAATAAGAAGCAATATTTACACGCCGGTGAGTAATTATTTTATGATTGTGAGAATGAGCCTAACAAGCCGTTTGCTATATCAGGCTCTTTAAGATTTCTAGATTAATAGGTTTAAGTATCGCTTTATTAATGCCAGCTTGTTTCAAGGAAGGTTCAGCCACCGTGGCGCCACTGACTAATATTATCCTAATATTTGGGTGGGACTGTTTTATCGAATGGGCTAAATCTAAGCCACTTGCATCTGGTAGGTGCAGATCAAGTAATATTGTCGTCCAATTATTCTCTTTGATAAGTAGATCTTGGCATATTTGAGCCGTTTGGGCTTTTACAGCTTCAATACCCAGAGATTCAAGTAATAGCACGGTTACATCTGCGGCATCTTCATCGTCTTCAACCACTAAAAATCGCTGAACACTATTTTGTAATGCACTTGACTGGTTTTCTATGCTTAGGTAATTAGCTAAGCCTTGGTAAAGTTCGTTTTTGTCGATTGGTTTAGCAACAATATGGTTAAAGCCAAGAGCTAATAACTCTTGCTTTACACCTTTCATGGTTGCAGCGGTAACGGCAATAATAGCGTTATCTAATTTTAACGCTCTTATTTCTTTAATTGCACGTTTACCATCAAGCGTTGGCATATGAATATCCATCAAGATCAGATCAAAACAATGATTGTTTTCTTTGGCTGATTTACATTGCTCTATTGCTTGTAAGCCGTTAGATGCATAGCTAACCTTAAGGCCAAATGATTGACAAATTTGACCAATTAATTGCCTAATATCATCCATATCATCAACGACTAACACATGCCCTTGTAGTGGCGTAAGTGCGATAATCTCATGGCTTGTATGCTCTTGTTCAAAAGCCAGTAGAACACGTTCTTGATCAGCAATATCGCCAGGATCAATAGAAAAAATAAATTCGCTACCTTGATTAACCACAGAGTTAACTGTTATCGAGCCGCCCATATGTTGAATTAGCTCAGTACAAATGGATAATCCTAAACCAGCACCCTGCTCTTTTCTTGATATAAAGTCTTCAACTTGCTCAAAGGGTTTAAATATATTGCCTAACATTTGCTCTGGAATACCTTGGCCCGTATCTGCAACTGAAAACTTTATTAGCTCTTGCTCATTGATAAACTCAGTCCAGATAGTTAATGTTATTTGACCTGTTTCGGTAAATTTGATGCCGTTATGAATTAAATTGATTAGCACTTGGCGCAGGCGCACAGGATCGGAATATATTTGCAAAGGTAAGGCATTTTTTGCATGCATTTTTAATATCAAGCCTTTGTCGGCGGCATGCACTTGCATTAAACAAAAAATATCGGCGATAAAGCTGTCGACATTGATAGTAGAAAAATTATATTCGAGTTTACCCACGGCAATTTTTGATAAGTCGAGCACATTATTTAATAGGCCGAGCAAGTGTTGGCCGTTATTTAAAATAATGTTAAGTTCAGATTCTGCATGTGGCGCTTTGTTACTGTTTAGTAATATTTCGGTATAGCCCAGAATCGAGGTTAATGGTGTTCGAAGTTCATGACTTAAATGTGCAAGAAACCGGTCTTTTGACTGGTTTTGTGTTTCTGCGTTTATGCGTTCTAGTCGCTCGTTTTCTATTTCTTGTCGTGCCAAAGCATATCTTATAGCCCGAGCGAACCTCGCTGTGGTCATTTCGCTTTTTACAAGATAGTCAACAGCGCCAGCAGCTAAAGCAGATTGATCAAGCGCTTCGTCTGATTGTCCAGTTAGCATAATAATGGGTATTGAACAGCCGTCTTCTGAGGCCTTTTCTAATACGGTTAAGCCATTGTAAGCACCTAGTTGATAATCTAGTAGGCAAATATCATGCTTACCTAAATTTAGTTGTTCAAGTGCTTCTGTGGGGTTAGTCACCCAATCAATTTCAAAACTATGGGACGTTAACTGATTAAGGTATTCACTCGTAAGAATGAAGTCATCTTCGTCATCTTCAACAAGTAAAACACGAGCAATTGCTTTAGGATTTTTGTTCATATTTATTGGCTTTATAATTTACTCATTCGGTAATTCAACAAACTCTATCCAGTATTTTCCTAATGCTTTCATGAGTTCAACTAAGCCTTCAAAATTAACGGGTTTAGTAATGTACGAAGCAGCCCCTAAGTTATAACCTTTAACTTTGTCTTCTTCTTGCCCTGAAGTAGTGAGTATAACAACGGGAATATTTCGCAATTCTTCATCTGCTTTAATCTCTTTTAGCGCTTCTCTGCCATCTTTTCTTGGCATGTTTAAATCAAGGAGAATCAGTCCTGGTCTGGGTGATTTTTCAGGATCTGCATATTTACCTTCTCTTTTGAGGTATTCAAGCAACTCAACACCGTCTTCTACGCAATATAAGTTATTTCTAACTCGGCTTTCTTGCAAAGCGTCTTGGGTGAGAAGACGATCATCTTCATCGTCATCGGCCATTAATATAGTGAAAGGCTTGCCTGTACTATTAAGCATTAATATTTTCTCCGCTTAAATCAATTAAAGTATTATTAAAAGGTATTTCGATTTTGAAATTTGTTCCTTCACCTAAAACGCTTGTTGCTGAAATGTTACCTCCATGGCGTTCAACAATTCTTCTGCAAATTGCTAAACCAATTCCGGTGCCTTTATATTCAGTTCTGGCGTGTAGGCGCTGAAATGGTACAAATATTTTATCAGAAAACTCCTGCTCAAACCCTATACCATTGTCTTTTACAGTAATAACATGCCATTGTTCTTGGTTTGTTGTTTCTTGGCTATATTGTATTTTAATAACAGGTTTAACATCATTTTTTCTAAACTTAATAGCGTTAGAAATTAAATTAAGAAAAAGGTGGTGCATTTGGCTTGCATCAGCATTAATTTCGGGCATTTTATCTAGTGTAATTGTTGCGCCGCTTTCTTCGATACTAATTTCTATATCACCAATGGTATTTTTTATGAGTTGTTGTAAAGGAACATTTTTAAAAGGCTTTCCGCGTGTAGATATACGAGAAAATTCAAGTAGGTCATTGATTAAGTTTGACATTCTCTCTGCTGCATTTTTCATTCTATCAATGTAGTCAGCGCCCTTTTCGTCTAACAATTTGGCGTAGTTTGTTTGCAACCTGTCACCAAATGCTCTAATTTTTCTTAGCGGTTCTTGTAAATCATGTGATGCAACAAAAGCAAAGTCTTCTAGTTCACGGTTACTGCGCGATAATTCCTCAGAGTAAAGCGTAAGGTCTTTGGTGCGCACTGCAACTTTATGCGCTAAATCTTCATTTTGCTGTTCAAGCTGTAGACGATATTTTAATTCGCTTTTACTACTTAACCGTGCAAAAAAGGCTAACCCTAATAGTAATAGTGTACTGGTAATGCCTGAAATGGCGAAAGTAACTTTTGCTTCACGCTCGATTGTTGAAAGAATGGCAAACAGTGTATTTCGATAATTTATTTCCCGTATTTTTATATACTCTAAGTCTGCTCTAAACTCTTTATATAAGTCGCGACCTGTACCTGTCATTACTTGTTTTAACGCGCGCTTTTCTTTATCAGCTAATGCTAGTTCAACAGTTTTAATTAATTCATCGGTTTTTTGCTCTACTAAAATAAGTAAAGCTGCAATTCTTTCTGTTTGTCCTGGTACTTCAGAACGTAATTCTCTGGTATTAGTCAGTTGTTCATTTAGACTATTTAAGGCATCTTCATAAGGGGTTAAGTATTCTGGTATTTCAGTTAATAAATATCCTCGTTGGCCTGTTTCAGCCATTAATACTAAGCTATGTAGATTGTCTATCTCTCCAATAATATCGCCGGTATTGTATAAACTACTTTGCGTATTAGATAAATCTTCAATGGTTTTTATCGCTAAATAACCGTTGGTAATTATCATCATAACAACGATGCTTGAGATCAGTGCCCAATTAAATAATGTATTGTCGAAAAGTGTTTTAATTTTCATTTTTACTCATTTGCTGGTCAGTTAAGAAACCTGAAGTTTTCTGTTTGATTTTTACGGAAAATAATTAATCATCATGAGAGAATTCAGCAATATCTTGTAAATACTTGCTACAATCTTGGCAAGCATCAATTATTTTATTTACCGCGGCGATTGCTTTGTCTTTAGGCATATCGTTGTCGAGCACCATTTTTATCAACTCAGCTTGCATCGAAATTCTATTTAAAGGCGCACGAGTATCATGTATTAATTGATTAATATCGTTTTTTTCTTGATTCATGTTATTGCCTTTTTTATTGAAATTTTAGCCACTTATTAGGATGTTAATCGGTAAAGTCACCGTATGCATGTAATCTGTTGTATAAGGTTTTTGTACTAATACCTAGCATTTCAGCTGCTTGGGTTTTATTGCCATCAACTTTATTTAGCGTTACACGAATAAGTTCTTTTTCAAGTCCTTCAATGGTTTGGCCTGCCGAAATAGCAGATGAATTATTTGTGTTAGACGCGAATGGTGAGATAAAACTACTTGGTAATTGCATTACTTTTGTTGTCGGGTCACTCATAATAAATGCACGGTGTATTGCGTGTCTAAGTTCTCTAACATTACCTGGCCAAGGATTATTTTTTAATATATCTAACTGCGCGGTTGTCCAAATAAACTCGGCATCATTTTCATCGTTCAGTTGTTGTAAAAATACTTCGGCAAGTAAAGGAATGTCTTCTTTTCTTTCGCTCAATGATGGAATGCTAATTGGAAAAACGGCTAAACGATAATACACATCTTCACGAATAACTTTTCCTTCAGCTAACTCAGCCATTGTTCTGTTTGTAGCAGAAACAACGCGGCAATTAACCTTGATTTCTTGTGTGCCGCCGACAGGTGTTACGCGTTTGTTTTCTAATGCGCGCAATAAGTTTGGTTGCATGTCGATTGGCATTTCGGTTATTTCATCAAGAAATAGTGTACCGTGACCAGCTCGAACAAATACGCCATCTTTGCGGGCAACAGCGCCTGTAAATGCGCCTTTTTCATGACCAAATAACTCACTGCTAATGAGATCTTTCGATATCGCACCACAGTTAGTAGCAACGATGGGATCCGTTGCCCCAGTAGAAGCATGAATGGCATTCGCAACAACCTCCTTACCAACACCACTTTCCCCCATAAGCATAACGTTAGCAGAGGTTTTAGCTACTCGTTCAATCATGGTATAAAGCTCTTGCATAGGCTTTGACTCACCTACTAAGCAGCCAAAATGCAAGGTTGGCATTTTACTGTTGGTTTTTTTAGATTGTTTAGTTTTTCTATTGAGTGTTGCTTCAATATCTTCACGTTGCAGCGGTTTGACTATGTAGTTAACTTTTGGCCCACACAAACCGGCAAGCATACCTTTAACTGAAGGGTGACCAGTTATAAGTGTTATATAAGGGCTGAGGTTATTTTTTTGCAAAAAGTCTATCAGGTGTAAGCCGCTACCATCTGGTAACATGAAATCAAGCAAAACATGATCAAATTGCTGATTGGTTAGCCATTCCTCTGCTTCTTTTAAAGTAGATGCAACATAAACATCATGGCCAATAAATTCGATTATTTGACATGCAACTTCTGTAAATTCTGCATCGTCATCCACCAAAAGCACTTGTAGCATATTAATTTCCTTTGAACGTTACTAGGTAACGCTTTTTATAATCGTAAGATAGTAACAAATAACGTGAAATGTGACTAACAAAGTTAAATTGATAATTTATATTTTAATGTAGTAATATGCGTAGTTCATAAAATAAAAGGAGTATATCTCATGGAATTCAATAAGATAAAGTTACTTGGCTTGTGTTTTTCGTTTATAGCATTAATGTCAGGCTGTGCTACAGAAACCCACCAGGCAGTTGCTATAACGAAAGTCGAAGCAAGTAATACAGTTTACAGTGGCCCTAAATCAACTCTTGTATTAGGTGAATTTAATAATCGTTCAAATTATATGCAAGGGTTGTTTTCTTCCAATATTGACAAACTAGGGAATCAAGGGAAAACAATTTTAAAAACTCACTTGCAACAAACGAATCGTTTTAAGGTTGTTGATAGAGAAAACTTAGTAAACATGCAAAAAGAAGCAGAGTTGCTAGGTATTAAACAAGAAATTAAAGGCGCTCGTTATGTTATTAGTGGCGGTGTTACTGAATTTGGTCGTAAAGTAACTGGAGACAAACAGTTATTTGGTATTTTAGGTGCTGGGAAAAGCCAAATTGCTTATGCCAAAGTTTCACTTAACATTATTGATGTTCTTACATCAGAAATTATTTATTCAACTCAAGGTGCAGGCGAATTTCAGTTGAATGAAAGGCAGGTTGTAGGCTTTGGTTCTAAAGCTGGTTATGATGCGACACTTAATGGCAAGGTGCTAGATTTTGCGATTAAAGAGAGTATCAATAACATAACTAGAGATTTAGAAAACGGTACATTAAATTTCGTTTTATAATAAGAGAAACGTATGAAAAATAAAATATTAGCTATAGTCGTGACAGTTATATTGTTTTCTGGTTGTGCATCCAACAACTCTCAATATTATTGGGGAGAATATGAGGGGTTAGTGTACAAAACACATCATACACCAGGTGAAGTACCACCAAGTATTCAGATAGAATTATTGCAAACTGATATTGAGAAAGCTGCAGCAGTTGGTAAGCCCATTCCTCCAGGGGTATATGCTCATTTAGGACTGATGTACGCAGCAAATGGTAATAAAGAACTTGCTTTAGCGTCACTTACTAAAGAAAAAGAATTATATCCTGAATCATCAACGTTTATTGATGGTTTAATAAAACGTTCATTAAATAATAGCTAAAGAGTGGAACATGAATAAAAATATAATAAAAATCACCTTAATAGCAATTGTGTTGTTATCTGGCTGTGCTTCAGTTGAACCATATAACTATGATGCTTTAAAGCAAGAGGCTCCTAGATCAATTTTAGTATTACCTCCAATGAATAGCTCTGTTGAAGTTAATGCCCCTTATTCATATTTATCAACAATTTCACAACCATTAGCTGAGAAGGGATATTATGTTTTCCCCGTAACGGTTGTTGATACGTTCTTAAAAGAGAATGGCTTACCTACACCTGCTGAAATGAATGGTATTGCTTTAGATAAAATTGATGAAATTATTGGTGCAGATGCCGTACTCTATGTTGATATAAAAGATTGGGGTCAAAAGTTCCAAGTATTATCCTCCGTCACTGTAGTTCAAGGCCATGTGAAATTAGTATCAGTTAAAACTGGAGAGCTTTTATGGGATTCAATTATTAGTGCGCAATATAATCCAAATAGTAACAATGGTGGGGGCTTAGTTGGTGCATTGGTAGGTGCTGTGGTTTCACAAATCGCTGGTGAAATATCTGATAATTCACCGCAAGTGGCTAGGCTTGCAAATGCTGCTGCATTTAATCAAAAAAAACGTGGCCTATTGAATGGCCCGTATAAGATAGAAACAAAAAAATAAGCTAATTACTTTTGTAAAAAGATAATTTGATTGTCATAAAAGGCTCTTAATTAAATTTATGAGCCTTTTTTATGACGTTAAAAAACAGATCCCTTGGTTGATTGAAGAGATTAACTCTATATCTAGAGGGGGGTGTATTAGGGTGATAATTTTTTAACTGCTTAAGAATGTTTGAACGCTTTTTCAGTTATGTTTTTAAGTGAAATTATTCATATTGTTTGCGGATATAATTAGTCGGGTTTTGTTGAGTATGGCTAGGAGCAATACCTAAAGTTTACATGTTTAATAAGCCTGGTAGTTGGGGTGAAGCTCTAAATAATCACACCAAGAACTAAAATTTTGATAATTAAAACGTTTATCTGTAGCACTTATCCAACGCGATGAAGATTGTCCTTGTAATTTAAATTTTACTTTATGGCCATCAATAGCCACATAGCAGGCTAAAGGTTCAAAAGTTTCGTTTTTAATTTTTATACGTGCGAAACCATTTGAATCACTATAACTAATGGTTACTTTAGGTAATGCCAAAATAACCGGACTAAAAGTCAGCATTACAATATAAAAATAAATTTTTATTTTCATAGTTTAACTCTTTGTTTTTAAATTGTTTTAATCTCTTTTTTTTGACTGCCGTCAGAAAGTAATTAAAAATAACTGAAGATAATTTAATTATACCATTGAAACCTTCTTCGCGTGTCTCCATAACTATTATCACAACAAAACATGTGTCAAAAATGACAAAGATTAAAGACGCAGTAAAAAGAGACCCTATTCATGGCTAACATTACCCCGATTAAAAAAGAAACTCATCAGAATATTAAAATCGCTGCAAAACGTGATTTATCAAATGTATCAACTCAGCATATTGCGCCGATCACAGCACCTGAGTTTTCTCAAGCAGCCACGAGCTACCCAGTTGTTATTGTAAAAGATCAAGGAAGCGAGCGTTACCGTAGTGTTGTAATGTTAGGTTTAGAAGCTGGCGAAAACTTATATTACAAAGAAGATTCTTGGCAGGCAGTTTATGTGCCTCAAAGCATTTCAATGTCGCCGTTCTCTTTAGGTTTAGACCCTGAAAAAGAAAAAACATTAACCGCTTGTATCGATTTAGACAGTAAGTTTGTTGGTGAAGATAAAGAGCATGAGTTATTTGATGCTGAAGGTAACGACACTGAATTCTTTAAAGGTGTACAAGATTCACTAGGTCGTTTATACGACAATGAAGTAATGAACGAAAAATTCATTAAAGAATTAGTAGATAATGACCTATTACTAGAGCTTGAATTGAATGTAAACTTTGCTTCAGGTGAAACGAAAAAGTTAGTTGGCTTATACAGCGTTGACGAAAAGAAAATTCAAGCATTAAGCGATGAGCAAGTACTTGATTTCCATAAGCGTGGTTTATTTATCCCTATTCACGCAATGTTAGGCTCTGTTGGCCAAGTTAACCGCTTAGCACAACTGCGTAATCAAAGTGAATCTCCAGCTAAAGTAAGCGCTATTCGTTTTTCACCGGTAACCGCTGAAGCAGAAAAATAATTTTGCGGTAAAAGGTTTATAGAAAAGGACTTGTTGGTCCTTTTTTTTTGCTTAAAATTTAATGTATTACAAAGGCTAGTTTAATATTTAAACAAATTGGTATTAGTTGGTGAATCTATATTGAACGTCTGCTAGGATGATTTTAGCTGACGTTTTTTAATTGATATAGGGTTAGGGATTTATACCGTATGACTGTTCAGAAAAAATTACCAAGTGATATTGAAGAAAACATCCAAAATTTGGCGGGTGATATTTACCTGCAAATCGAAGATAAGATCACGGCACTATTAACGAGTTACAGTGAAAATATTGAAGTAACGCCTGAAGTGATCGCAGCACATCCGCATTATGCCGCCCTTGAAAAAGAACATCAGTCAGAACTATTATTGCTTTCGCAAAACCAAGAAGAAAAAAGTGCTGAACTGAAAAAATTAAAAGCTGAGCTAGAAGCGCAGCAAAGTAAGTTAGTAAAACTTCAAGAAGACCTTTCTAATGCAGAAAACCTGAACAATGCTAAGTTAACTGATTCTGAACAAGTTTTGAAAGAAAAGCTCACTGAAAATACACAGCTAGCGAAACAAGTTGCAACACTTAATAAAGAGAATACCGAGCAACAGCAAAAATTAGAATCATTAAATTTAACTGCTGAAAATACCACGCAATCACTAAATGAAATCGTTTTACAAAAAGACGCATTAGCCAAAAATGATAAAGCGAAAGCTGCAACACTCGCCGTTCAAAATCAGCAATACTCTGACTTACAGCTTAAGTTTGAACAGGTATCAAGCGAGCTAGAGTATTTAAAAGCAGAACAAGAGCAAAAATTACTTTCCAGTAATGAGCAATTAACCCATGAGCAACAACAAACAAATTTATTAAATGATCAAATAGCTGCTTTACAAGCAGAGCTTGAGAATAAACAAGTAAATAATGATAAGCAGCAAGCGGATATAACTCTAAAAGCACATGAAAATAATGATTTAAAGAAAAAAATTAACAGCCTTGAGCAAACCGTTAAACAAAATGAAAAAGCTGCGGGTGTTGCGAAACAGCAATATGAATTAGACAAAAAAGAGATTAATACTAGCTTGCTGAACGAACAACAAAAAAATGCCCAAGCATTAAAGTTGTCTTCAGATAATAATGAGCAAATAGTCAAAAAAATGCACGAGGTTGAACGAAGCAAGCAAGCTATTGAAAGTAAGCTTACTCAAGTAAACGAAGAACTAAGTTTGCAAAAAAATCAGCATCAGCAAGTTAAAGAAGCGGTAAAGTCGCTTGAGACGCAAGTTAAAAAAGAGCAAGCATTATCAGCCAAACTAAGTGATGAAAACTCACACTTAAAAACCACATTAGCAAAAACTGAGTCTGACCTAACTCATATCAAAGAGCAGCAAACTAAGAAAGTAACTGAGTTAACAAAAGCATTTGATAAAGCCGTGCTTGAGCAGGAAAGTTCGCAACAACTTATTACTCAATTAGAGCAAAAAAATACTGATAAATTAGAAAAGATTAACGAGCTGACTAGTCAAAATAAAAACGAGCAACTAAAACATAAGCTGTCGGTAGAAAAACAAGAAGAAAACCACAATAAAATGGTGACCGTGCATCAACGGGAATTAGCTAAACAGAATGAATTATATGTTGAGTTGCAGCGAAAAAGTGATACTGCATTAGCAGACTTGTCCTCACAGCTTGAAGAAAAAGTTAAGCGTGACACGCTTGAGTCAACTAAACTTGCAGAGATAGAGGTCTCTTATGCTAAGTCATTAGTAGATATAGCAAGTATCGAAAAAGATTTAGCTGAGAAACAGCGACAACTTACGGCGGTACAAACAGAGCTTGATGAAGACAGGAAAAAAACAGCAAATAACAGGCTTTTACATCAAGAAAATAAAGATAAACAAGAAGTAGAATATAATAAAGCGCGTGAAACAATAAAGTATCTTCGCGATGAAAATACTGAGTTAAATCGCAGATTAGATCAGCAAATTAGTGAACTTGAAGATAAGTTGACTGAGTATCGACTGCGCTTTGAGTATGCACAAAAAGAACTCACTAAAGTAAATAGGTAAGTAGCAGCGCACTGTTATTACCGTTATTTGCGAGTTATACCTAGCATTAATAGGCTTAGTCGTGCTGAGGTTAACACAAGCAAACAACTTACTTAAAAAGCGTGTTAATACTATTAATTACATACCGATGTAATTCGCATATTAATGTTGTATCGGTATATAATACTTTCCTTTTTATTCTAAATAACGAGACTCTACGTGGCGATTCACCTACCTTTTAATAAATTAAGTCAGTGGCAACAGGTGGCATTTTGTGCAGCGTTACTTGAGCGCATGATACCCAATTATCAAATGTTTTCAGAACATACAGAGTTTGGTAATTATAAGGTGTTAAGAAATCAATTAGACCTTGTTTGGCAATGGTTAGATAAAGCTAATCGCTGCAAGATTAATTACGATGCACAAATAGCGAAACTTGAAGAACAGGTACCAGATCCTGACCTTTTTGATTTTTTAGGCGTGTTTCCTGCCCTAGATAGCGCCATGGCGTTAATGTCTTTATTTCAAGCGATACAAGACCCTGAAGGTGATGGTTTTATCAATGTTAGCAAGCTTTCAGAAAACAGCGTTAGTTATTATGTTGAGCTAATTTTAGCCCAGGAAGTTGACGAAATTACGCCAGAAGAAGACGAAATAGTAATATCAGCGCAACAAATTTCAGCGCACCCTTTAATGCAATGGGAAATAGCGACGCAAAATGAATTATTTGATTTTTTAACCTCTGCGAGAGAAAACAAAGCCAGCTGTGTTAAAGCCAAAGTTCTGGTGTTAGAGGAAGGATTATCTAATTTAGGTATAGAAATAAACTTATAGATTAAGCTCAAACCTCGATGAGGTTGAGCCTATAAGAAGTTAAGGTAAAACGTTTTAATATTATGGATCGCTATGCCTGTTTTTAACTATCAAAGTATGACCATTATTCAGCGGCTGTTTTTGTTACGTACCGTTGCTATTGTTATTCAGCTACTCACTGTACTTGTTGTTTACTTTGTTATTTCATTACAAATAGCGTTGTTGCCTTTGTTGGCGGTCATTGCCGTTGAAGCCTTATTCCATATTTCAAGTATTGTTATTTTCAGGCGGCGCGATGCCGGTAATGTTGCCATAGTATTGCAACTTATTGCGGATGTGATTTTTTTAACGATTTTATTATCACTCAGTGGTGGAGCAAGTAATGCTTTTGTCTCACTGTTGTTGCTTCCAATCGTCATAGCAGCAGTTAGTTTACCAGCCAGTTATTTATTGTTTATTTCGCTTTCTGCTATTGCTTCATACAGTAGCCTACTGTTGTCATTACCTGAACACGCAATGCACCAAATGGATATGAATAATCATTTCATTGGAATGTGGGCAAACTTTTTGCTTTCAGTATTGGTGGTAACTTTTGTTGTTGGCGCTATGGCGCGTGTCATTACTAATAGAGAGCGCGCCATTGCACTACAACGTGAAGACCAGCTTAAAAGTGAACAATTATTAGCACTTGGTGTGGCATCGGCACAAGTAACACATCAAGTAGCAACACCACTCGCTAATATTCAACTTTTGTATGAAGAACTTGCTGAAGATTACCCTGAGCATGTTGCAATACGAGCTATGGCTCAGCCTCTTGCCGCGTGTACTGAACAATTAGGTTACTTTCGCACATTAGCCACCTCCATTCGTGAAAATAAAAAAATTCGAATATCTGTTGATGAGTTAATTGAACAACTGATTGATCAAGTCCACTTTCATTTTCCAGAACAAACATTGACACTTATCCAAACTGAAAAAATATACGCGACGATTGAATCTGACGCTATGTTGTTACCCGCATTACTCAACTTAATCCAAAATGCTACCCACGCAAATAAAGAAAATCAACAAAGAGAAATTACTCTTTCAGTTAGTCATCTAAATCAACAGCTTTTATTACAAATACGGGATTTTGGCTCAGGGATTGAAGCGAATATGAATAACGCCCAAAGAGCTTCGTTAGGCGAAAAAATTGTCTCTAGCGAATCGGGACTTGGTATGGCGGTATTTCTATCCAACTCAACCTTTCAACGTCTTGGCGGTAATTTACAATTAATCAACCATAACGAACAGGGCTGTATCGCGATAATTACATTACCTTTACGACTAGATAGTAAAGCTGAACAGCAATGAAAAAACTCCTTATTATTGAAGATGACGTTCCTTTCGCAGCCACGCTAGCTCGGCGCATGTCAAAGCATGGTTTTAGTTGTGAGCAAGTGCATCAAGCCAATAAAGCATTACATGCCTGTTTGCAGCAAAAGCCCGACTGTGTGCTGTTAGATATGAAGTTGGTATCTGACAATGGGTTAATGCTGATTAAACCTATTAGAGCCGCATTACCCAAGGTTAGGCTTGTTTTATTGACGGGTTTTGCAAGTGTAACCACTGCGGTTCAAGCTATGCGCCTTGGTGCTGACGATTATTTAGCAAAGCCGGTTAGTACCCAGATGTTATTAACGGCACTAGATTCTCCATTAACTAATCCTAAACAACCGCACAATGTTGCAGCATTAGATATTGATACTATGTCTGCTGAGCGTGTTGAATGGGAGCATATCAATCAGGTGCTGAGTAGTAATGCAGGTAATGTTTCAGCTACGGCTAGGCAGCTTGGTATGCATCGTCGAACTTTACAAAGAAAATTACAAAAAAAACCAGTATCAAAGTGATACTGGTATTAAATATTGATGACAGGGTGTAATCATCAACTTTTTTTAAAACTGATAATCGAGTGCAAAATATACATTACGGCCCATTGCAGTAAGTTTTTCCCCAACTTCAATATCACTGCCATTAGCGCGATTCACACCTGCTAAGTGATCATTGTAGTGTTTATCTAACAAATTATTTACGCCTAAACGTAACACAAAGCCACTACTAACAAAGTAATCTACTTGCCAATCAATAACAGCATAACCCGCAGATTTAATTTCATTGTTCAATACCGATACTTTATTTTGTGCGCTATATGCATGCAGTGCCAAGTTACTTTGCCAATTTTGATATTGGTAGTGTAAATTTATGCGAGTATTTAAGGGTGAGATTCGATATAAATTATCTTGAATATCATCACGCTTTCCACGTACATAACTCACCATACCAGAGAGCTTTAAATGTTGATTGAGTGGGTAATGCCAATTCATATCGGCGCCGTAAAGTGTAGCATCAATATTACTAAAACTTAGTGGGCTGCTATCTCCCATCATTCCTGCAACCATTTTTACACGCATGTCGGTGGATGGAGAGCCCTGAATATAGTCAGCTACTTTTTGATAGAACAGCTGTGGAGCAAGTGTTAATTTGTCGTTGTTATAAGAAAACCCAGCATTGAGTTGGTACGCCGTTTCAGGGTCTAAATTGATATTACCGACATAGGTTTTACCATCGGCTAAGCCTCCGGTTGCTTGCATAGGTACCCACAAATATCGCTCCTGATAACTTGGGGCTCGTTGCTTAATGGCTAAAGCGGCGTTTAACGATAAGGCTTTATTCCATTGATATTCACTATTTAATGCCAAATCAAACGTGGTATCAGATACGGCTCTATCAGTTGTATTGAACTCATCGCGTAAAGCGCTGATATTAGGGTTCATCATTGCCATTGAGTGCGATACTTTTCCGGCATCAGCACGGTTCTGCTTTAAGCGAAAGCCGATGGTATGCGAAAAGCTATCATTAGTTGGACTCCATTCTAAAAATAGAGAGTTCCGTTGGTCTTTAACATTATTAAAATTTTCAATGTTAAACATGGCGTTTTCAGGATTGGTGATCTCTGAATTATGTTTAGCACTGTAGCCTTCTAAGCCAAGTAACCAATCGCTGTTATTTAACGAAAACTTATAGTCGCTAGTTTGAGCTGTTGCGGTATTATAGCGATACATGGTGGGATTCATGCTAAGACGCTGGCTGAAGTTATCCATGCCGTGACTGGCGTCTTGGTAGCCTAATTGCCATTTAAATTGCCATTCATGAAGCGTTATTGCGCCATCAAGGTTATATCGGTCAGAATCTATATAATCAATATCCATTGGCAAAGCGGGCGTACCCGAGTTAAGCGTTTCTGCATGGTGCCATGTTGCACCAATATCCCAATGTTGGGCAAGGTGGCGTATATCGATACCGTACTGTTGTTTATCGTACTGTGTTGAAGTAATGGTATTACCATCACCATCTTGATAGTCATCACCGTTTTGGTCGGTTAAATAGAGTAAAACGGCGCTATTTTCATTACTGATGTTAACATCGCCGGCCAATGTTGTGGCTTCATTAATGTCATTGTAACTTAAGGCTATATCGCCGCTAAGGTTGGCAGCTTTATCAACCTCGGCCTTTTTTAAGTTAACCAACACTGCGCCACCAATAGTATCAATACCTGCGCTTATCGGGGCTATACCGCGATAAACGGCGACTGACTCCACTATAATCGGATTAATATAGGTTAGTGGAGCGTCCATCGCATTTGGTCCTGCGCCAATAATTTTTTGTCCACCTATGTTTTTCGATACTCGATCGCCAAACATGCCACGATATTGTGCAATGCCAGTAATGGGACCATTTTTATTGATATTTGCCCCAGGTACGGTTTTAAGCCAATCGGCGACATCGGGCATAACTAAATTACCTTCAGCAAATGCAGTATCCGACAGGCTTAACTTTGGCGCTTTAATCGTAATAACATCGATATTGTTTTTGTGCTGTTCTTCAGCCAGCGCAGTGGTGGTTATTACTGAAAAAATAATGGTAAGGCTTTGAGAGATTTTAGTTATTTTCATTACGACATTCCGAAAAATAAGTAGCATTAGCTAATAAAACGATTTTTACTGATGTAATGACTAAAAACAAAAGGAGTTAAGCAGAGTGCGACATTATGTCGCAGGGGAAGTTAATATAGTTCATGTTTAAAATTTTATATTGAGTCTGTCAGTAATTAAAATAATAAAATGATGGTCTTAGCTTTGAATAAATTTTTGCATAAATAAAAATCAAATCAAATCAAATCAAATCAAATCATCATAGTTTAGTTTTTCTATCGTTTATGGCTCTTTTTAAAGGTTACACCGTACTAAAGTTATTAGTGCTTATGCTCATTATTAGTTTAATAAACTTACCGTGTATAATCGTTAAATCTGCCTCAACTGTGGAGACATTAATTAAATAATGCGATTAAGCAACTGAAAAATTTGCATTGTTATAACGATCATATATTCTGTTTTTCACTATTTTGGTTGCTTTGCGCCAAGCTCATTTTAAAAAGGTATACTCATTGTTTTTTGAAGGTTCAGAGAAAAAAGCTGAAATTATTGTCGATGCAAAGCAAATTTCTTTAATGAATGACCTTGCCGATAGTTTTTGGCAAACGCTTGTACAATGTTGCAATGCCCACATACTATCTATGATTAAAAATGATGATTGCAAAGCGTTCTTGTTATCTGAGTCGAGCCTATTTATTTGGCACGACCGCTTATTAATTATTACTTGTGGAAATACCCGTTTGGTGCACTCAGTTGAATATTTTATTCAGCAAATTGGCATGGCGAAAATTAAACAAATATCCTATCAAAGGAAAAATGAGTATTTTGCTCATGCTCAACTAAGCAGCTTTGGCGATGATATTGCTTTACTTGGCCAATATACTAATGGGAAGGCATTTAGGTTTGGCGAATTAGACGGTCATCATAATTATATATTTCATCAAGAGAATGATTTTCAAGCCAGTAAAGCAGATAAATCGTACGAGCTTATCGCTTATCAAATTTGTCCAAAAGTTTCTGAAAAGCTTACAAATGTTGGACTAAGCGGGAAAGAAGTTAGAGAGTTTTTACAGCTAGATAGACTGTTAGCGGGCTTTATATTTGATGATTTTGTTTTTGAACCTTTTGGTTACTCTATTAATGCTATCAAAGGTAAACAGTTTTTAACCATTCATATAACGCCGCAAGCGAGCAGCAGCTATGTCAGTATCCAAGCTAATATTAACTTGATTGCACTTGCACCAGATTTTTTACGTATTTTAGCGCCAAAATCAATTGATCTCTTGAGTGTTAACGAAGAGGCTTTTAATCAATTAACTCAGCAGTACCTGCCCAAAGAATATATCAGTAAATCATTGTTTCAAAAAAAATTAAGTAATAATAATTTGGTTAGTTTTGCGAACTATATTTTACCGCAAACCGTATTTAGTGACGCCGAATCGCTTGATGTTAACGATGCAAGCCATGCGCTTTAATGTTTTACTTTTGCGAGGTATTACGTATTAATATCTAAAATTAGCGGAACAGCCCTCTTTTAATAATGAAATTAACATAGATCAAGGAAGTTAGATGAAATTAAGCTTTATCGGTTTTTATATAGGTTTAGTGGCTTTGTCGACTGTGCATCAACTTCATGCGCAAAGTGTTGATACGCAAGCCGTGAGTGATAGCAGCAAAGTTGAACGTATTGAGTTGTCTATCAAAAAAGCGATGGCAGCTTTTCAAGTGCCAGGGGTTGCTGTAGCCATTATTAAAGATAATGAAGTGGTGTTAAGTAAAGGCTTTGGCGTACTTAAGCATGATGGCAGTGAAAAGGTAAATGCTGATACCTTATTCGGTATAGCGTCAAACACCAAAGCGATGACCGCGGCGTTGTTGGCTGGTTTAGTCGACGAAGGCAAACTGACCTGGCAAACAAAAGTTATTGATATTATTCCAGAGTTTCAATTACCTAATGCTTACGTTACGCGCGAGTTTACAATTATCGATTTACTGTCACATAACAGTGGCTTAGGTTTAGGTGCAGGCGACTTAATGATTTGGCCTGAAACAACACTGACTAATCAAGATATTATTAAAGGTTTAAAATATTTACCGCAAGTGTCTAGTTTTCGAAGTGAGTTTGCTTACGATAACTTAATGTATGTTATTGCTGGAGAAATCATAAAAAAGCTTACTGGACAGCCTTGGCAAGAGGTAATTCAAAAACGTATTTTTGATCCCTTAGGAATGAAAAATACCCGGGCTAAATTCTCTCTCATTGCCAAAAACAATAAAAATGTTGCCCGAGCTCATGTGCCATTAAACGACGAGTTACAAGTTGTTGGTGGTAACTTTCTAGAAAAATTCTCCTCTGCCGGCTCTGTCGCATCAAGCGTTAATGACATGTCGTTATGGCTTAAAGCGCAACTTAATAACGGACAATACGGTGTTGACGGCGATAAAGTGTTAAGACTTTTTAGTAAAGAGCAAAGCCAAGCAATGTGGCAAGCACGCACATTATTACCTGTATCAGAACAGGCAACTGAGCAAGATAAAACCCATTTTTATGCTTACGCCTTAGGCTGGTTTGTTAAAGACTATCACGGTGTAAAAGTAGTGCGCCATACAGGTGGGATTTTAGGTATGGTGTCAAAAGTAGTGATGGTGCCAGAAGAGAACTTAGCGATGGTTATTTTAACTAATCAACAATCAGGCTTTGCTTTTAATGCGTTATCTCAACAAATTTTAACTGAATATTTAGAACTGCCTGAAAAAGATTGGGTTGAGCATTATGCGCAATTACAACAAGAAAAAAATATCAACAAAAATGAAGAGTTAGAGAAAGTTGCGGCTAATATTAAAAAACACTCATCTCCATCACTGCCATTGACTAATTATGCTCAAAGCTATGAAGATAATTGGTATGGTGAAGTTTCAATTAGCTTATTAAATAATGATTTAAAAATGCAGTTTGCTAACACACCCGCACTGCATGGTACGTTAGTGCATTATCAGCATAATACTTTTATTGTGCGCTGGGACGATCGAACTTTAGAAGCTGATGCTTATGTAAATTTTAATTTAAATCCAGATGGCACTATTAAATATGTCACCATGAAGGCAGTTTCAATGGCAACAGACTTTAGTTTTGATTTTCATGATTTAAAGTTAAAGCCTAAGCTATAAGGTCTTGAATTTAAATTATTAATTTGGAATAAAAAGTAGGGTCAGATACACATTAAAGCTTTAATGTGTATCTGACCCTACTTTTATTTTTTAATTGGCGTTGTTTTGATTTTGATAAAGTCGGTATACCACTTGGCCGGCTACTTTTTCTTTCAGCAGTTGCCAATGGCTTGGCATAACTTGAGTATTGTTGTCGGTTTCCATTTCTACATAAATTAAGGCGTCATCTGTTAAGCTTTTTTCATTTAACAATTGTGCGGTTTGTTGCGCTAAATTTTTTCTAAATGGCGGGTCAATAAATACTAATGAAAAACGTTGTTGATTATTTTGTAAAAAATCTAAGGCATTTTGTTGAATAACTTGAGTCTTATCTGCTTTAAGTAATGCTTTATTGGCTTTTAATTGCTGCACAGCAAGTTTATTCAACTCAATTAAAGTTACCGTGCTGGCGCCACGAGACATGGCTTCAAAACCTAAACTTCCAGAGCCTGCAAAACAATCTAAACAATGTGCGTCTTGAATATAGGGCATTAACCAATTAAAAACGGTTTCTTTAACTCGGTCAGTGGTTGGGCGTAAACCATCGGCCATTAATACCGGTAATTTTCGACCACGAAATTGCCCTGCAATAATGCGAATTTGCCCTTTAGTGGCATTTTTATCATTTTGTTTTTTGACTTTGCTCATAACTTAAACAGCTTTTGTTTTTTGTCGGCAGGTTAGGTGATACTATATTGGCAATTTTATCCTTGTTTACTTGCGAATACCAATTTGATCTCAAGAATTATTCTCGTTATAAAGAATTCTAGTCAAATGATTTTAGTAGTAAACTTATACATCCAACTTATATTGTAAATACATTTATGTCGAAGAAAAAAGGTATGTTTTCCTGGTTAGGTCTGGGTAAGAAAGCACAAGAAGATGAAACTCCTGCCGTTGAGGAAGTTGTTAAACAATCCGCAGAGGTTGTTGAGCAAGCTACTGATACAAAAGAGGATTTAACGGAAGCCTCTATTGTTGAAGAAGAGCCAGTTGCTGTATTTAGCCCACCGCCAGTAGCAGAAGTTGTTGCAATTGATGGGGCTATTATTGAAGAATTTCATGCAGAGCCAGAGCCAGAGCCAGAGCCAGAGCCAGAGCCAGAGCCAGAGCCAGAGCCAGAGCCAGAGCCAGAGCCAGAGCCAGAGCCAGAGCCAGAGCCAGAGCCAGAGCCAGAGCCAGAGCCAGAGCCCAAAGTTGGCTTTTTTGCTCGTTTAAAGCAAGGTTTAAGCAAAACCCGCCAGAACTTAGGTGGTGGAATTTTTAGCTTATTCAGTGGTAAAAAAATTGATGAAGAGTTATTTGAAGAGCTCGAAACCCATTTATTACTTGCCGATGTTGGTGTAGAAACCACAACTAAAATTATCAACTCATTAACTGAGTCAGCGTCTCGTCGTGATTTAAAAGATGCTGAAGCTTTATATGAGTTATTAAAAATCGAGCTGAAAAAAATCATTGAGCCAGTGACAAAACCACTGGTAATTGAGTCAACTAACGGGCCTTATGTTATTTTAATGGTTGGCGTTAATGGTGTCGGTAAAACCACTACTATTGGTAAACTGGCTAAACAGTTTCAAGCCGAAGGCAAGTCGGTTATGTTAGCTGCTGGCGATACCTTTCGCGCAGCGGCTGTTGAACAGCTGCAAGTGTGGGGCGAACGAAACGATATACCTGTGGTTGCTCAACATACCGGTGCAGATAGTGCCTCGGTTATATTCGATGCTATCAGTGCAGCTAAAGCACGAGGTGTTGATGTATTAATTGCGGATACTGCCGGACGATTACAAAATAAAAGTCATTTAATGGAAGAGCTTAAAAAAGTTGTTCGCGTAATGAAAAAACTCGATGTGCAAGCACCACATGAGGTAATGTTAACCCTAGATGCAGGCACAGGACAAAACGCGTTAAGTCAAACTAAGCTTTTTAACGAAGCTGTTGGTTTAACAGGTTTAACCTTAACCAAGCTTGATGGTACTGCAAAAGGTGGCGTTGTGTTCGCTGTTGCTGATAAACATGCTATTCCAATCAGGTATTTAGGGGTCGGTGAAGGCATTGACGACTTACGACCATTTGATGGCAGTGACTTTATTGACGCCTTATTTACTCAAGAAAATCAGGAAAGATAACATCTAATATGATCCGATTTAATGACGTTAGCAAAACCTACCCTGGGGGATTTTTAGCTCTGAAAAAAGTGAGCTTTACTATTGCTCCGGGCGAAATGGCGTTTTTAACCGGTCATTCTGGCGCAGGTAAGAGTACCTTACTTAAGCTAATGAGTATCATGGAAAAACCCAGTGCCGGTAGTATTGAAATTAACGGCACTGAATTATCAACGATTAAATATTCACAAATCCCTTATGTTCGACGTGGTATTGGTATGATTTTCCAAAACCATAATTTATTAGCTGATCGCACCGTATTTGAAAACGTCGCATTACCGCTGATTATTGAAGGTTACAGTCAGAAAGAAACGCGTAAGCGGGTTGAGGCAGCATTAGACAAGGTGCATCTAACCAGTAAATTGAAGTGTTTCCCAAATATGTTGTCGGGCGGAGAGCAACAACGTGTTGGTATTGCACGAGCCATTGTAAATAAACCGCCTATTTTATTAGCGGATGAGCCAACAGGTAATTTAGACCCTAAATTGTCGTTAGATATTATTCGATTGTTTGAAGAATTTAACGATATGGGGGTGAGTGTACTTATTGCGACTCATGATTTAGGGCTAATTGCTCGCATGAGATATAGAACACTGACCTTAAAGCAAGGGCATATGATCACCGATGGTATTGTTGATGGTTTACAAGCGGTAGGTGAACATAATGGCAGCTAACGACACCCGCCACCATGGCCAACATTTAAATTGGACAGCTCGCTTTACTGAAAGGGTTTTGAGACATTTACAACAAGCCATAGGTAGCTTAGGTGATTTGTGGCGAACGCCTTTTACATCGGTAATGACGGTGCTTGTTTTAGGTATTAGCTTAACACTGCCAGCAACTTTACACTTATTTGTAAAAAATACTCAAACGGTTACTCAGCAATGGGATTCAGCCTCTGAAATCACGTTATTTTTAAAGCTATCGACTACGGATAAAGCCGCACAAAACCTTGTTCAACGCATTCAGCTTTATCCAGAAGTTGCTCATGTTGTTTATATTTCTGCTGAACAGGCGCTAACAGAATTTAAAGTCAACTCTGGCTTTGGCCAAGCATTGGAGTATTTAGATGATAATCCCTTACCTGCTACGCTGTTAGTAACACCAACACAACGATTTAGCCAAGCACAAGCCGCCCAAGAGTTATTGCTTAAATTAGAGCAAGAACGTGGTGTTGACCAAGGTAAGCTCGATTTAGAATGGTTAACGCGTTTACAAGCCATGGCAGCACTTATTGAAGACGTTGTGCTTGGTATTGCTTTATTATTATGTTTGTCAGTGGTGTTGATTATAGGAAATACCATTCGCTTGGCGATACTCAATCAAAAAGATGCCATTGCTGTGATGAAGTTGGTTGGCGCTACAGACAGCTTTATTCAACGGCCATTTTTATATGCAGGCGTATGGTACGGCATATTAGGTGGCTTTGTTGCCAGCATTTGCGTTGCTATTTTAGCTAGTTACCTTTCAGGGGCAATGCGTGAATTAACCGATCTTTATCAAAGCCAATTTGTTTTGACCGGTTTATCGTTTAATGAAATGTTATTTTTACAGTCAACAGCAATAGGCCTAGGCTTATTAGGTAGTTTTATTTCTGTCCGACAACATATACGAGCAATTGAGCCAACGGCTGACTAACAATTAATCTTAGCGTAAATTTCTATAGGTTATAGCGCAACATTTAACATACCATCAGCCCAAAGAGTCGCGGCTTCGTGTGCCTTGAGACAGTCATCGTGTGTTAACGAAAGTCGCTTAATGAGTTGATCATTTTCATTCCAATTACCAACTTCGATAGCTTTAGCTAAATCTAAGAAGTCTGACAAATAGTTATCCTGATTTACTAATGCTTGTTTTATCTCTTGATGAATAGGTAGTATTTCTACAATAGTTTCAATTTTATTATCTAATACCCCATCAATTAACGATAATATTCCAGTCAAAAATGCTTTTGGTGGGTTAGCATGATGCTTTCTTAATAAAGACACATGCTCACAAAATTTCGCACGTACTAATGATAAACGTATAATTTCAGTTGGTTTGCTGTCATTTAGATCGGTTAACGCGAGTAATGCAATAAACTTTTTCAACTCTATATCGCCTAAGTAAATTAACGCATGCTTTAATGACGTTATTTCTTGGCTTCGACCATAAAAAGGATTGTTAATAAAGCGTAGTAACTTATAACTTAAACCAGGATCTGAGCTGAATATATTGCTCATTTCTTCAAAGTTTAATTTTTCATCACTTGCGTAACCCATTAGCGTTAAAATATTTTGCTTAGCGGTGGTGATTTTTCTTTGTTTTAGTAATTCAGGTTTGGCAAAAAAATATCCTTGAAATAAAGTAAATCCGAGTAATTTAAATTGCTCAAATTGCTCAATAGTTTCAACTTTTTCAGCAAGCAAAGTAATGTTAGTTGTATCGATTGAGCGAACAAAGTTACTTATTTCAGCAAGTGAATAGTCGTATACATCGATCTTAATTATTTTTATATAGGGTAGAAATCGTTGCCATCTTGGATCAAAGTCATGATCATCTAAGGCTAAAGTATAACCTTTAGCAGATAATAATTTACAGGTTGTAAATAATTCATCTGACGGTTCCACATCTTCAAGAATTTCGATGACAACTTTCTTAGGATCTAAAAAGCTAGGGAAGTTAGCGATTAACGCTTTCGTATGAAAGTTTATATAAGCAGGTAAGTTTTGTGTAATATTTTCAACACCTAAAGCTAGGTGGTTATTACTTAAAAGGTTAGATGTGGCTTGGTCTGAATCAATATCGGGGAAACAATTATTTTCACCACTTCGAAACAGTAACTCGTATGCTACAACCTTTTTATTTACATTTAAAATGGGTTGTCGGGCAATAAATGAAAACATGACACCTCTTAATTCCGTTTCAGGTAGCGATTTTGATGATTGTTCTAAAAGTTATATCTTTAGTATAGATATTTTTCAATATGAATAATATATTTGATTGATTTTATTATGCTTGAAAAGTCACGCTCTTTCATTTATCTACATGTAATTTAATAATATTTTTATAATGATGACAAAGTTTAACAGTTTGTTGACAAAAAAATTGAAAGAGACTGTTGTTTAGCACTGTCTTCTAAGCTAATGTTGGCTTATTAAAATCGTGATAATCGGTCATCCCCCCTTATTTACATTACCATTGAAACTATATTTTGAGGTAATTTAGATAAATATGTTATAATCGCGAGCTAGAATTAGAAAGAGGAGTTATTAAATGAGTGAATCAATGCAATCAATGGCGTTAACTGTTCCGCAAAGTGGCAGCATTGAAGCATACGTGCAATCTTCGTATAGCATTCCAATGCTTAGTGCTGAAAAAGAGCATGAGTTAGCAACTCGTTTATATTCTGAAAATGATTTAAAAGCGGCACAAGAATTAATTATGTCGCATCTTCGTTTTGTTATTCATGTTGCTAAAGGCTATGCCGGTTATGGTTTACCACAAGCTGATTTAATTCAGGAAGGTAATATCGGGCTTATGAAAGCTGTTAAACGTTTTAACCCAGAAGTTGGGGTTCGCTTAGTATCGTTTGCAGTTCACTGGATTAAAGCTGAAATTCATGAGTTTGTTTTAAAAAATTGGCGCATAGTTAAAGTTGCTACAACTAAAGCTCAACGAAAGTTGTTTTTCAATTTACGTAAAAATAAAAAACGTTTAGGTTGGTTTAGTCATGAAGAAGTCAGTAATGTTGCCGAAACGCTAGGTGTTACAACTAAAGATGTTTTGGAAATGGAATCTCGTATGAGTAACCAAGACCAAGCTTTTGAGTTATCAACTGACGATGATGATAGCGCTAGTGCAAGCACATACTCCCCTGCGCAATATTTAGAAGACAAACAATCTGATCTTGCTACAGAAGTAGAAGATTCGAATTGGGAGCAGCATGCTAATAAAAGGCTGAGTAACGCTTTAGTTAGTCTTGACGACCGCAGCCAAGATATCATTCGTACTCGTTGGTTGCTTGATGATAAGTCAACTTTACAAGAGTTAGCGAATAAATATGAAATATCTGCTGAGCGTGTTCGCCAATTAGAGAAAAATGCACTAGCAAAATTAAAAGGCGCTATGGCTACTTAATCTCAATGATATTTACTTAAACCGGCTTTTGCCGGTTTTTTTATATTTAAAATAATTCAAAAAGTATGGCAAGCCGACAGTTTCAACTAACACGCAGAGAGTATTCTAGGGGGATTAGTTGGCCCCGAAAGGTTATTTTTTGGTTTTTTTTGGTTGTTTGATAATAACAATATCATCAGTTTTGCATAAGCTTTAAAAAATTATTACCCTAAAGCAGATTCAAACGTGTTGTCATAGTCTTGTATTACTTGGGCTAGCGCTTAAGTGATTTAAGGTTGCGCTGTTAATGTTTTGACTTGTGTCAGTCAGTTCATGGGTTATGAGATAAGTGACATTGAATAAATTGCGCTTAGGTCTAGCTTATCAAATTTATTTTGTTAGACTAACCGTATAAAAATAATACTAATAATAAAATGGAATTTCCAAATGGAATTGCCGACGACGGAAACTACACTAGCGGTACGTCAACTTCCTAGGTTAAAGCGGTTACTTAATAAATATCGTCAAAATAAAACTATGCAATCAGCTTTATTGCAACTGTCTGAGTTGGCCAGTGCTGTAACTGATATGGATGCGTTTTATAATGCGCTTGAATCCGTAATTAAAACCCTATTAGTGACTGATAGTTTTCATATTGCTCTTTTGAACTCTTCTAATGAATTAAAGTTAACTCATTGCCATAACCCATTAGAAAAAGGCTTGTGCGAGCAAGTTGATTTAACCCATTGGCAAAAAAGTCTTTCAGGCTTAGTGGTGATGCGTCAACAGAAATTACATTGCTCTGCGAATAAACGAAGAGTATTAGCAAATGCTGATGAAATAATTTTATATGACTCTGAGTTTAAAGACTGGTTAGGTGTACCGCTCAAAAGAAATCAGCAAGTTATTGGTGTTATAGCCTTACAAAGTTATGATGAAGCATTAAGCTTTTCAGCAAAAGATTGCCAAATTTTAGAAGGTATTGCCGAACATTTAGTCACGGCAATCGATCGGGTTCGTAGCCGAGAATTGCTAGAGTCGAGCATTGAGCAACGCACATTAGTGTTAACGCAAACTAACCAGCAGTTACAGCGTGAAATTGCTGAGAGACAGCAAGCGGTTAAAACACATCAAGTCTTGCTGAATATTTCTGAACTAACCGCTAAATCTTATGCTATAGATGAATTTTATCAAGCGTTGCATCTTGAAATTAGTAAATTATTGCCAGCAAAAAATTTTTATATTGCATTATTATCTGATGATAAAAGCCAATTAGCGTTTCCCTATTATTGCAATGAACAATCCAAACAACCGAAAACACGCACACTGAGTGATGGTCTTTCAGAGATCACTATAAGAGCGAGAAAACCCATACTGTTGAGAGACAGAATCGTTTATACGTTAGCGGAGCAAGGTGAAGTAACCCAATCTGCATTTACTCAACCTTATCCTGAAGATAAACTGCCTCAGGCGTTTTTAGCTGCACCATTATGTGACCAAGGTGAAGTTTTTGGGGTTATTGCCATTCAACATTATCAAGATAAAAGTGCCTATCAGAGTAAAGATCTTGAGCTTCTTCGTTTTGTTAGTCACCATATCTCGATAGAAATTTTACGAAAAAAAGTTCAGCAACAAGCGCTACAAAGTCATGAAGCTCTTGAGAAAATGATAAATAAACGAACTGAAGAGCTACAAGCGACTAATTTAAATTTACGCATGCAAATCGAAGAAAGACGCAAAGCTGAAGCACGTTTATACCATGAGGCGCATCACGATGGCCTAACCGAGCTGCCTAATCGAGCGATGTTTTCAGATCGATTAACCTATGCCATTCGTCACCTAAAACGTCACCCTCATCATAGATTTGCGGTTTTATTTATCGATTTAGATCGATTTAAAATGATTAATGACACCTTAGGCCATCATGCAGGTGATCAATTCCTAATTGAAATTGCCCGTAGATTACAAGATTGTGTTCGCGATAATGACATTTTGGCGAGGTTAGGCGGCGATGAATTTGTCGTGCTGCTTGATTCGTTGCAGTCTCCTGATGATATGGAAGAAATTGCTACACGTATAATTACTTCCATTGCACAACCTTTTGAATTAGAAGGTCATACGTTATATTCAAATGCTAGCATAGGGATTGCTCAAAGTCGTATTAGCTATAAAGATGCTGATGAAATATTACGAGATGCCGATGCGGCAATGTATCAGGCTAAAAGTTTAGGCCGCGGTCGTTATGTTTTCTTTGATGATAGTATGCGAGAAAAAATTATTGCGAGTATGACGCTTGAGCAAGAGCTTAGGCAGGCAATAAAAAGTAAACAGTTTGAGCTACATTATCAAAAAATATCAGACTTAACGTCCACTAAAATTTTGGGTTTTGAAGTGCTTTTACGTTGGAAGCATCCGACTAAAGGCTTATTAACACCTAGCGAGTTTCTTTTTATGGCAGAAGAAACGGGTATGATTTTAGAAATAGAAACCTGGGTTATTGAAGAAGTTTGCATACAATTAAAAATGTGGAAAAAATCTAAAGAATATGAAAATGCTTATGTTGGGATTAACCTATCAGGACGGCATTTAATTCAAGCAAATCAATTAACAAAACTTATGGGACTCATCAGCCATAATACTATCGAGCCAGAACGACTTATTTTAGAGTTTAACGAGTCTGCGTTTGCTCGTCATACCGAATTAGCGCTTAAGGGGCTACGAAAACTGAAAGAATTTGGTGTAAAGTTAGCTTTAGATGATTATGGTGCAGGCTTGTCTTCGTTTAATTTTTTACATAACTACCCTTTTGAGTTTATTAAGCTTGACCGTAGCTTTATTCGAACGATAAACCAAAGTGATAAAAACCTTTCATTAGTAAAAGCATTACATGAACTAGGCACTAAATTTGGTTATCGCTTAGTTGCTGAAGGCATTGAGTCGGAAGTGATGTTAAAGAAATTACAAAATGTTGGTTGCGAATTTGGTCAGGGATATCATATCAGCCGACCTGGAAAAATAGAAAAAGATATCGTTCAAAGTAATGTCGTTGCTATGCATCGAGCATAGTAACGGGTATAGCAGCGGGTAATATCCAAACTTTAGCCTTTATGAAAAAAACCTTCTATACGCAATGCAATGCCAGGAGTTGTTCTATAGTTTTTTTCCTCTGGAAACTCCAAAAAAGGTTCGATTTCAAAAAATAACCAATCTCGAAGTGCATTAAAGCGATATCGATAACCTAAAGTATAGTTATCAACGAAAAACCCTCTAGCGCCATTTCGTTCACCTTCTACTTGTAAGCTGATTACTGATGCTGTGGTATCGTTAATTTGATGTAATTTATAAAAGCCGTGCTTCCACCTAATGCCACTAAACTCTGCTGAGCCTCGAATACTATAATTAATACGAAATTGAGATTTTTTACTGATTTGGTAGTCATATTCCAATAAAAGCTTTGTCCCTAGGCCTTCGTCGAGAAAATAATAAACTGATGGTTCAACTAGAAAACTTTGTGTAGGGCTCAAGTTGAGTCGGCGTTTATGTCTTGCTCTAACAAATATGTCGCCTCCTGAAATACCTACTCGATAGTTCATTAAACGATCTTCTTTTTTTTCTTGAGTGTAGTTTAATGCTAAAGAAAATTTTTCTTCTTCAATGCTAGATTTCGTGTTTGCTGACTCTAAAGGCAAGTTATTGAGCTCATCATCAGCTTCATCTGATAACACTAGGCTAACTCTGTCTTGTAAATGCGGCAATTTAACACGTACGCGAAAACGTGTTTTTACCTCGCTCCAGTCACGACTTTTGGGTAGCCAAGCAAAGCGAATTTTTGCGGTTGTAGTAGGGCTTTGTTGTTCTTCACTATCATTTGCGATAAAAAAACTATCAAACCATTGTGCAGATTGATAAACGGTATCTGAAACCGTTTCATGCAATCCTTGCATCCAGTGATCATCTTTTTGTTCAACCTGTGCTTTTTCTTCTTCTGTAGTGAAAGCTAATGCTGAATTTGCAAATGCAAAGTAAAAAAATACGAAGCATATCTGCCAATAACATGGTTTTTTACAATTCATTCTTATCAAATTTTGTTTTACCTCGTCATTTAGCATATCAGTTGGTGATTTTATTTCTATAAACTTTATAATGAATTCAATTAAATTATAGGAGTTTTTTATGGGCGGTATAAGTATTTGGCAATTATTAATTATTGCAGTGATTGTTGTGTTGTTATTTGGCACTAAAAAATTACGTAATTTAGGCACTGATTTAGGTTCAGCTATTAAGGGTTTTAAAGGCGCAGTATCAGATGAACCGGCTAAAAAAGAGCAATCGTCAGAAACTGACTCTGCTCAAGGTGATAGTTTAGGTGATAGCACAGCAAGCAAGCATAGCGTTGATGAAAAAGAGAAAGATAAAGTCTAATGTTTGATATCGGCTTTTGGGAATTATTATTAATCGCTATTATTGGCTTAGTTGTACTTGGTCCTGAGCGATTACCCGTTGCAATTCGAACTGTACGTGGTTGGATCGCGAGTATTCGAGGCTTTAGTGAGGGCGTTAAAAACGAACTTACGGAAGAACTTCGCATTCAAGAGTTGCATGCCAACCTAAAAAAAGCTGAACAAGCAGGCATGAAAGATTTGTCGCCAGAGTTAGAGGCTTCAGTTAAGTCTCTAAAAGAAGCGGCAGAAATGGTTAATAACCCCTATCAGACAGCTGAACAGTCAATAAAGTCTAATGATGAAATTGAAAAGCTAAATGATAATAAAGATGAAAAGCAGGTTAAATGAGTTCAGCTGCTAAACAAAACTATACGTTATTCGATCACTTGTTAGAGCTGAGAACACGGCTATTACATGCTGTATTGGGTGTTCTTGTGGTGTTTTGTGCGTTAATATATTTCGCTCAAGATATTTACCAATATGTTGCTCAACCACTTTTGGCAGTAATGCCAGAAGGCACGCAGATGATCGCAACTGATGTAGCATCACCTTTTTTTACGCCTTTTAAACTGACAATAGTTTTATCAATATTTATTACTATGCCTTACATTTTATATCAAATTTGGTCTTTTATTGCGCCTGGTTTATATAAAAATGAAAAGCGTTTAATTGCGCCTTTAATGGTTGGTAGTACATTATTGTTTTATGGTGGAATTGCATTTGCTTACTACATTGTATTTCCAGTAGCTTTTACATTTTTTTCATCAGTCGCTCCTGATGGCGTAACTATAGCAACTGATATTAGTAGTTATTTAGATTTTGTCTTAAAACTTTTTTTTGCTTTTGGGGCCGCATTTGAAATCCCAATTGCTATCATTCTTTTATGTTGGACTGGTGTAACAACGCCTGACAGTTTACGCACTAAACGCCCTTATATTGTTGTAGGTGCATTTATTATTGGTATGCTACTTACGCCACCAGATATTATTTCTCAAACAATGCTGGCAGTGCCAATGCTGTTGCTATTCGAGTTAGGCATTATTATCGCTTCGCTTTATTATAAAGAAGAAGAAGACACGACGGATGAAAAATAATGCCTCAAAGTTCGACTAAGATAAAAGCATATTTTTTGAGTGTTCTAGCTAAAAGTAAAGAGTTTACTCTTGATTGATATCGGTGTGAATTTAACCAACACGCGCTTTGATAAAGATCGAAGTGAAATGCTTATACGTGCCCAGCGGGCAAATGTTAGCGCGATAGTGGTTACAGGCACCAGTGTTGAAGAAAGTAAGCAAGCTATAAGCCTTTGTCAGCAATACCCTGAGTATTTACATAGTACTGTTGGTATTCACCCGCATGATGCCGATAACGCAGCGATAAATTTTCAAGAGCAATTAACGGTTTTAGCCAACAATAAATGTGTGAAGGCCATTGGTGAATGCGGATTAGATTTTAATCGTAATTTCTCAACGGTAGAGAACCAAAAAAGAGTTTTTTTAGAGCAAGTAAAGTTAGCTTCAGAGCTGCAATTACCTTTGTTTTTGCATCAAAGAGATGCTTTTGAGCCTTGGTTTGAAATACTAACGCCATACTTTTCTAAAGTTCCTGCTATGGTTTCTCATTGCTTTACCGGAAATAAAAAAGAGTTAGAGCAATGTTTAGCCGCTGGTATGTATATAGGTATAACAGGCTGGTTATGTGATGAACGAAGAGGACAAGAGCTTCGTGATATTGTTTCTTTAATTCCATTAGATCGTCTAATGATTGAAACGGATGCGCCTTATTTAACACCAAGAAACATTCGACCAAAGCCTAAAAGTAGCCGTAACGAACCTAGCTATTTACCTTATATTATTAAGACTTTGGCTGAATTAATGCCTTTTAGCGAGCAAGATATAATTAAACAAACTACGCTTAATTCAGAAACATTTTTTAGTATAAGCACTAGCAATGTATAACCTAATTAGCCGTTTAGTTATTTATTTTATAATCATATTTTGCTCCTTTAATGTGGTGGCTCAAGGCGCACGTGTATTAACAAAAACAGACTTTACTTTTCAATTACATGGCCAGCATGTTTTTATCGGCAGTAGTTTAATATTAATTCTTATGTGCCTTACATGGGCTAGAGCTTCACGAAGCTATAGCATGGCAATGTTGGCGTTATTTTTTGCTGTAAAGTCATTAGGTATTTTAGTTGCTGGTGGCGCTTCTTTACTCGTACTTTTAACTAGTAACCCCTATTTTCTTAATGCTGAGAGTGTGTTGCTTGCCAGTAGCGCTAACATTCTGTTTTTTATTTTTACAATTAAGTTATTTTCCTTAAAAAAAAATAAGCATAAAAGCTATCAACTGTTACTGCGCTTATCTATTATTATAGCTCTGAGTGTGCCCTTAAGTTTTATTACCCACCCCAGTAACACTTGGCTATTAACACAAATACCAACCTCAATAAGCTTACTCGCTTTGTTGTATATTTTCAGATACGAAAAAGCCATTGACCTTGATTTACTCTCAATATTTTCACCAATTCTGATGATACAATTAAGCTTTAATCTTTTAGCTTTTATGTTGTACTACCTCGGCTTCTCTTCATACGTTATAAATTGTTTTGATATGCTCGCCTTTTGGGTGATGGCTATTATGGCGACTTATTTGATGGGGCATAAATATTACTGTCAATTACGTGATGAAAAGTTAGCTCAACAACAAGCACTTTCAAGCATAAAAGCTTCAGAAATAGCACAAAAAGAAATATCAAGATTACAAGATGAAAGCCAAGAGCAATTAGAAAGCCGCGTGCAAGAACGGACTTTAGAGTTAAATATAGCGTTACAAGAGTTAGAAGTTGTTAATCAAGAATTAAAAGAAAAAAATACGCTTGATGAGCTATCTGGGCTATATAATCGACGTTATTATGATCAAAAAATAGTGGCTGAATTTAGACGTAGTCGTCGCAATTTAACACCGTTAAGTCTTATTCTCGTAGATATAGATCACTTTAAGCGTGTTAATGATAACTTTGGCCATTTGGCTGGCGATAAATGCATTGTCGAAGTTGCAGGTATGATTAAATCTTTACTGCGTCGAAGCTCAGATGTTGGCTGTAGATATGGTGGGGAAGAGTTTTGTTTAATTTTACCCGAAACCGATGCTCAAGGTGCTTTAGCACTTGCACAAGAGATATGTCAGAGTGTTAGGCAACAACAGGTTTATAGCAATGAAAACATCATTACATTATCTGTAAGTTGTGGTGTTACAACTTATCAGCAAGAGAAAGAGATCACACCAGAAATTATTTTTGATTACGTAGATAAAGCACTTTATAAAGCAAAACAAGCAGGCCGGGATCAAGTGCAAGTCATACCAATAGAAAGATCAACCCAGCCACGGTAATACAGTTGAAATCAAATGACGGCTTAAGATAGCTCCTAATGCATATCGTCGTATATTACATTTTTGTTTGAATAGAATTTACATTGTTATAGGAAAGAGTATGAACAACGTTTTTGGTCAATATCCTGCCCGTCGAATGCGCCGCATGCGCTCTGATAGTTTTTCACGACGTTTAATGTCAGAGCATCAATTGACGGTTAATGATTTAATCTATCCCGTTTTTGTTTTAGAAGGTGAAAACCAATGTGAAACTATTGAATCGATGCCAGGAGTTGAGCGCAAAAGTATCGATTTACTATTGGCAGAGTGTGAAGAGTTAACCGACTTAGGCATACCTGCTATCGCTATTTTTCCGGTAACACCTGCAGATAAAAAGTCATTGTTAGCAGAAGAAGCCTATAATCCTGATGGTTTAGCTCAGCGCACTGTTCGTGCAATAAAGGCCAAGTTTCCTCGTTTAGGGGTGATCACCGATGTTGCCTTAGACCCTTTCACAACCCATGGACAAGATGGCATTATTGATGAACAAGGATATGTTTTAAACGATATAACAAAAGATATTTTAGTGAAGCAAGCCTTGTCTCATGCCCAAGCAGGTGCCGATATCGTTGCACCATCAGATATGATGGATGGCCGTATCGCTGCAATTCGTGAAACATTAGAAAAACACCACTATGTTAATACTAAAATACTGGCTTATTCAGCCAAGTATGCTTCAAGTTACTATGGCCCGTTTCGCGATGCGGTAGGTTCGGCAGGCAACATTAAAGGGGGCAATAAGTTCTCTTACCAAATGGATCCTGCCAACAGTAATGAAGCACTGCATGAAGTCGCCCAAGATATTTATGAAGGCGCTGATATGGTAATGATTAAGCCAGGCATGCCATATTTAGATATAGTTCGCCGAGTGAAAGATAATTTTCAAGTGCCAACCTATGCTTATCAAGTAAGTGGTGAATATGCCATGCATATGGCAGCTATTCAAAACGGCTGGTTAGCTGAAAAACCTTGCGTAATGGAAGGTTTACTCGCCTTTAAACGTGCAGGAGCCGACGGTATATTAACCTATTTTGCAAAACAAGTGGCGCGCTGGTTAAAAGCAGAACAAACAAGCTAAAACGCTGAGTTATTTCAGGCGTGAAAAATAAAGAAAGAGAATGGCCGTGATAAATATTTATTACGGCTTTTTATGTGTGAATTTTAATTTTATTTAATCTAGTGCCAGAAATGTAAGTGTGGTGCGCTATTTGATAATTAATATATAAGCGTTAAACATAAATTATTCACCACGGGCTTCTCCATTATTCATCTGTGTTTATAGCTAAACTATATCTAAAATCTAATCTATACTTTATCGAGCTCCAGGCTATAACCAAGTATGGCAATGTGTTCATTCTCTTGCGCAAATTCATCATGAATGAGCGTGTGTTGTAACAACCATTGCTGCGGCAAACTAAGCTGCAAACACTTATCATTTAGCGATACAGCATAGTCGGGTAATGTCTGATCATTGCGGTGACGACATAATTTTACTGCTAAGCGCAGAATAATTAATAATTTTTTAGCGGTTTGATCATCAATAGCTGATTGCTGTTCAATAAGGGCTAAATTGATATCTCCTTTATACAAGGTGACCAAACTGACCAGTAGTTGCCGCTCTGATTGATTAAAACCCGCTAAGTCAGCATGAGCTAAAATATAGGCACTATGTTGCTGATGGTGCTTGTACTCTAGTAATAAGCCTATTTCATGCAAGTCAGCACTAGCTAGTAAAAGTGCAAGCGCATTACCATCAGGTAAATCCCAAATAGATTTAAGCTGTAAATAAAGCGTTTCTATCTGACGTTTTACGCTATTAGCATGCCGCTGATCAATATGAAAACGTTGGCTCAATGCTGTAATGGTTCTTTGGCGAATGTTAGAAGTGCTTTGCTCTGGTAGCATTTCGTATAACAAGCCTTCGCGTAATGCACCACTAGAAAGTGTTAACTCTTTAATCGACAATTGTTGAAATAAGGCAATTAAAATAGCTAAGCCACTAGCAATAACTGGGCTCCTTTCGCTAGATAACCCTGCTAAGTTAATCTTGTCAATTTGATTAAAATGCAATATTTGCGCTTTAACCTGATAGAGAAACTCTAGCGAAATAACACTTGGCTTATGCTGATAAATTAGCATTTCCGCTAACGCTTGCATGGTACCCGAGCCACCAAGAACACATTGCCAGCCAATATCACAAAATTCATTTTTTATTGGCGCAATAATAAGCTCAGCAGCACAAATCGCTTGGTTAAAGTGTTCGTTTGATAACTCGCCATGAGGAAAGTATTGCTGGTTATAAGTCACACAACCAAGATTAAGGCTATGGGCCTTTTTAACCTTGAAGCCTCGACCAACAATAAGTTCTGTACTAGCACCGCCAATATCTAAAACCAAACGTTTGTCAGCACTTAAACTGGTATGAGCAACACCAAGATATATATGTTCAGCTTCTTCAATACCGCTTAGTAAGTTAACAGGATGCCCTAACACTGCTTCAGCTTTAGCAATAAACTCGTCGCGATTTTTTGCTAACCTTAAAGTGGCGGTAGCAACAATACGAATATTTTTTTGAGGGATGTCTTGTAAGTGTTCAGCAAAAAAACGTAAGCATTCTAAGCCTTTTGCCATCGTTTGCTCAGATAATATATTGTTAGTATCTAAGCCAGCAGCGAGTCGAACTTTACGCTTGATTTTATCAACAACTTGCACGCTATCGGCAAGTTGTCGAGTAATTAACATATGGAAGCTATTAGAGCCTAAATCGACCACAGCATATAGAGGTGATAAAAGCTCCAGGGAAGTGGTCGACATCAACTAACTGTTCCTTTGAGGCCTATTGCCAGAACTACGACTGCGGTTTTGGCCACCATTATGAGGCTTATGACGACGTTGACGAGGCTTAGGTCGAGGTAGATCGGTCAATAATGCATCGTGATCATATTTACTTACAGGCAAGGCATGTTCAATATAGGTTTCAATGGCTGGTAAATTAAACACATATTGTTCACAGGCTAAACTAATAGCATGACCTGTAGCACCAGCACGACCCGTTCTACCTATACGATGAACATAATCTTCACAATCATCAGGTAAATCGTAGTTAAATACATGCGTAACGGCTGGAATATGCAAGCCACGTGCTGCTACATCAGTAGCCACTAAAACGTCTAATTGGCCAGCGGTAAACTGCTCCAAAATTTTCAAACGTTTCTTTTGAATAACATCGCCAGTAAGCATGCCAACACGAATTTTATCTGCTTCTAAGTGCGCGTGAATTTTTTCACAAACATGTTTAGTGTTGGCAAAAATAATCGCTTTATCAGGCCAATCTTCTTCAATTAAGGTTTGTAGTAAGCGCATTTTATCTTCATTAGAAGGGTAAAATAGCTCTTCTGTTATGCGAATATTAGTTTTTTGATCAGGTTCTACTTCAACGCTGTCAGGTTCGTTCATGTGTTCAAAAGCTAACTCTTTAACACGAAAAGATAAGGTTGCAGAATAAAGCATGCTCAAACGCTCAGTTGCTGCAGGCATTTTGTTAAACATGTAACGAATATCTTTAATAAAGCCTAAATCGAACATACGATCAGCTTCATCAAGCACTACAACTTCAATATTATTGAGGTTATAAATGCCTTGTTTTAAGTAATCAAGTAAGCGGCCACAAGTGCCAATTAAAATATCTACACCTTGTTCAAGTTCTAAACGTTGGCTTTCGTAACCTTCACCACCATAAACACATCCTAGGCGTAAACCTGTGCTTTTTGCCATTGCGATAGCATCGCGGTGAATTTGAATAGCAAGCTCACGTGTTGGCGCCATAATTAAGGCGCGTGGTTGATTGTGGCTAACATTTTTTTTCTGTAATAAATGATGGAATGTTGCGGCTAAAAAGGCAATGGTTTTACCTTCGCCGGTTTGTGCTTGACCGGCAATATCTTTGCCTGTCATCAGTATAGGTAAAGACTTTGCTTGAATTGCAGTGCAATATTCAAAGCCCATAGATTCGAGGCCGCTAACAACGGTAGGCTCGAGCTTAAGTTCCGAGAACTTTATTTCTGTTAAGTGTGTTTTTTTCATACCGCTAGCTTAACACCTTAAGCTATTAATAAAAATTAGATTCACATAAAAGCGACAATAAAATGATAGCTTTAGTTGATTTTTTAATTTAAATGCCCATTACTGTTATATGTGATTTAAATTTATTACCTATAACTGTTATATACGATTGATGGTAATTAATTTTGATGAAGGTATAATCTTAACCCATTGGCAATAGGCCACCTTTTTTTGGAGATATAAATGAGCGATAAAATTGTTCAGTTAACTGATGATAGTTTTGACACTGATGTAATCAATGCATCAGGCTTGGTTCTAGTTGATTTTTGGGCTGAGTGGTGTGGACCATGTAAAATGATCGCGCCATTGTTAAATGATGTAGCTGAAGAGTATGCTGGTAAAATAACAGTCGGCAAATTAAACATTGATCAAAACTCAAACACCCCACCTAAATATGGTATTCGTGGTATTCCTACCTTGTTACTATTTAAAGATGGTGCGGTTGCCGACACGAAAGTTGGCGCTTTATCAAAAACGCAATTAAAAGAGTTTATTGATAACAATTTATAAAAAAAGGTCCGATAATTCGGACCTTTTTATTATTTATTTTAAGATCAATTAAGTGATCCTTTACTGGTTTGCTTTTTAATGCTAAATTTAACTTTCTAACGAAAGAACATTTCAAAAAAACCATATTCAAACATCCTAAATTGCCAAACGGCACAGCATAAGAACCTAAATAGTTTAAGAACCCCCAATATGAATCTTAACGAACTTAAAGAAAAGTCGATTAGCCAACTGGTTAAACTCGCAGAATCAATGAAACTAGAGCATTTAGCTCGTAACCGCAAACAAGACATTATATTTGCTATATTAAAAGCCCATGCTAAAAGCGGGGAAGATATTTTTGGCAGCGGTGTTTTAGAAATTCTACAAGACGGCTTTGGGTTTTTACGCTCTGCAGACTCTTCCTATTTAGCTGGACCTGATGATATATATGTATCACCAAGCCAAATACGTCGATTTAGTATGCGAACAGGCGATACCATTACAGGTAAAATTCGCCCACCAAAAGACGGCGAACGTTATTTTGCTCTCTTGAAAGTTAATGAAGTAAACTTCGACCGCCCTGAAAACTCTCGCAATAAAATCCTTTTTGAAAACCTTACACCAATTCATCCTACTGACCGTTTAACAATGGAACGTGGCAATGGCTCGACTGAAGATATCACCGCACGTGTATTAGATTTAGCATCGCCAATTGGTATGGGTCAACGTGGATTAATTGTTGCACCGCCGAAAGCCGGTAAAACATTGTTATTACAAAACATTGCTCAAAGTATTGCCCATAACCATCCTGAAGCTGAGTTAATGGTGTTACTGATTGATGAGCGCCCGGAAGAAGTTACCGAAATGCAGCGCTTAGTTAAGGGTGAAGTCATTGCTTCTACTTTTGACGAACCAGCGAATCGCCATGTTCAAGTAGCTGAAATGGTTATTGAAAAAGCAAAACGTTTAGTTGAGCATAAAAAAGACGTGGTGATTTTACTTGATTCAATTACTCGCTTAGCACGAGCTTATAACACAGTAATTCCATCGTCAGGAAAAATATTAACCGGTGGTGTAGACGCTAACGCTTTACATCGTCCAAAACGCTTTTTCGGTGCAGCACGTAACATTGAAGAAGGCGGTAGCTTAACGATTATTGCTACAGCGCTTGTTGATACTGGCTCTAAAATGGATGAAGTTATCTACGAAGAGTTTAAAGGTACAGGTAATATGGAATTACACCTTTCACGCAAAATTGCTGAAAAACGTGTTTTCCCTGCTATTCACTTTAACCGCAGTGGTACGCGTCGTGAAGAGCTATTAACTAAGCCAGACGAGTTACAAAAAATGTGGATATTACGTAAAATCGTTCATGAAATGGGTGAAATTGACGCCATGGAATTCATGATTGATAAATTAGCGATGACTAAAACGAATGATGAGTTTTTTGATTCAATGAAACGCCAATAAGCCAGTTATTTATATTTGAAAAATGCCAGCAATTAGCTGGCATTTTTTATGTACTTAATAAAATTTTGGCCAGTAAAAATGCGACTAGAAACGTTAAATGAAAAATTATTCACTTGATACCGCTATCGATTAGGGAATTTAGGCTTTCTACCGTTATAATGTAAGACAAATTTTTCATCAAATTCTAATATGAAATACAGTGATTTAAGAGACTTTATCTCTCAGTTAGAGAAATTAGGCCAACTCAAGCGTATTAGCCAGCCAATTTCTACTGATTTAACCATGACAGAAATTAGTGACCGTACCTTGCGACAAGCCGGTCCAGCATTGTTGTTTGAAAATCCCGTTGACGAAAATGGTCAGCCACACGGTATGCCAGTGTTAACCAATTTATTTGGTACTCCTGAGCGCGTAGCGTTGGCAATGGGTCAAGAAAATGTAAAAGCCTTGCGTGATGTCGGCACACTGTTAGCGGCATTAAAAGAACCTGAGCCACCAAAGGGTTTTCGTGATGCATTAAGCAAAATACCTTTGTATAAACAAGTGTTGAATATGCCTGTTAAGGTGATTAAAAAGCCGTTATGTCAACAAGTAGTGCTTGAAGGTGATGCGGTTGATTTAACTCAACTGCCGATTCAAAAATGTTGGCCAGGCGATGTGGCTCCCTTGATTACCTGGGGTTTAACCGTTACAAAAGGCCCGCATAAATCACGACAAAATTTGGGTATTTATCGTAATCAATTATTAGGTCGCAATAAGGTCATCATGCGTTGGCTATCTCACCGTGGTGGCGCATTAGACTTTCAAGAATTTAAAAAAGCTTTTCCAGGTGAAAAGTATCCAGTAGCTGTTGCGTTAGGCGCAGATCCAGCGACCATTTTAGGTGCGGTTACGCCAGTGCCAGACACCCTTTCTGAATATGCTTTCGCGGGTTTATTACGCGGCAGTAAAACGGAAGTTGCCAAATGTATCAGTAACGAGCTAGAAGTGCCGGCAACAGCCGAGATTATTTTAGAAGGTTATATTGACCCCGATGAAATGGCACCAGAAGGGCCTTATGGTGATCATACGGGTTACTATAATGAAGTTGACGGTTTCCCTGTCATGACCGTTACTCATATTACCCACAGAAAAGACCCTGTTTATCACAGTACTTATACCGGACGCCCACCAGATGAGCCTGCTATTTTAGGTGTTGCACTTAATGAAGTCTTTGTGCCGATTTTGCAAAAGCAGTTTCCAGAAATTCAAGATTTTTACTTGCCACCAGAAGGTTGTTCTTATCGTTTAGCCGTTGTTACGATTAAAAAGCAATATGCTGGCCATGCTAAACGTGTAATGATGGGGGTTTGGTCTTTTTTACGTCAATTTATGTACACAAAATTTGTTATAGTTTGCGACGATGATATTAATGCTCGTGATTGGCAAGACGTAATATGGGCAATGACGACGCGTATGGATCCAAGTCGCGATACAGTGTTAATTGAAAACACCCCAATAGATTATTTAGATTTCGCTTCACCAGTGTCAGGCCTAGGTTCAAAAATGGGCTTAGATGCGACCAATAAATGGCCAGGTGAAACCAATCGTGAATGGGGCGAACCCATTGAAATGACCCAAGCAGTGAAAGACCAAGTGGATGATATTTGGGACGAACTTAATATCTCAAGCGGCACTGATAATTCAAATTAATAATGCTACTAATATAGTAAGCACGAAGTAATAAGGTACAGAATAAATGAAAGTGATCACATGTCAGGTAGTGTCGTTAACACCATTAACGGAGTTTGTTTATAAGGCTCTTTTAAAGCCAAGCATGCCTGTTGATTTCTCTGCCGGACAATATTTAAATTTTGTAATGAGTGACGAAGACAAACGCCCTTTTTCTATAGCGAGTGCCCCAGGCGCTGAGCTTATTGAATTACAAATTGGGGCTTCTGGTTTAGACAGTTATCCAATGCAAGTTATTGAACACATTAAAGCCAATACTGAAGTGACGATTGAAATGCCTTTTGGTAACGCACAGTTGCGTGAAGAAAGTGAGCGCCCACTATTGTTGATTGCCGGTGGAACAGGGTTTTCTTATATAAAATCTATGTTTGAATATTTGGCATTAAAACAATCACAACGTGAAGTTATTGTTTATTGGGGCTTACGTGATTCAAGTGCGTGTTACGACTTAGATCAAACAGCTACTATTATTAATACACTGTCGAATGGTAAATTTATTCCCGTAATTGAAGCGCCAAATACCGATTGGCAAGGCCGCTCAGGCATGGTGCATAAAGCCGTAATGGAAGACGTTAAAAATTTAGCCGATTACGATATCTATTTAGCAGGTCGATTTGAAATGGTTGCGGCTGTAAGAGGTGATTTTGTTGAACAAGGCGCGCTAATAGAGCAGATGTATGCCGATGCTTTTGCATTTATTTAAGATATAAAAGCTTTTCATGGATATTGAAAATTAAGGGTATTAAAAATTATATTTAATACCCTTACATCAGCTTTAATAACTTCTAACCTGCCCTCTTTATGTCCTGCAAGCATTACACCACTCACCGTAGTACTAAAGTACTAGCCATGTTGTCGCACTATTCATTTATAGTACGTCTTTACTGTTCTGTATAAATGTGAAGACTATAGAAAAATAGTCAGTTACACCTGAATTAATAGGGCATGAAATTACATGTTAAGTGTTGTTAATATTTCAATAATATCTTTAGCTTATTTATTGATTTTATTTGGCATTGCCTATTTTGGTGATAAGTTTATAGATAAAAAGAACCATCGCTTTAAACCCATTATTGTCGCACTTTGCTTACCGATATTTTTTACTGCTTGGAGCTTTTACGGAACCTCTGCACAGGCCGCAAATAATGGTTGGTTTATTCCCCCAACTACAATTGGTGCTATATTAAGTATTACTTTTGCTATTCCGGTTATTAAGCGGCTAATCACTTTGGGAAAGCAACGTAGAAGCACTTCTATTGTTGGCTTTATCTCAGCGCAATATCAAAATTCTAAAACGGTTTCATTGTTGATCACAACAGTGGTTATTATTGGAACTTTGCCCTATCTTTCTCTGCAGTTAGAGGCTATTTCAACCAGTTTCGATGTTATATCTTCGCCATTTTTAGATGGTTTTCCATTAAACAACGCGCAAAAAAATGGCTTGTTTAGTTGGCAAGATACTACCGCTATTGTCACCATATTAATGGCAGTGTTTAGCATTGTTTTTGGTACTCGCCATGTTGACTTAACCGAACATCATAATGGTTTAATGTTAGCGGTTGCTTTCGAGTCTTTAGTTAAATTGATATCAGTGTGTGGCATTGGCTTGTTTGTGGCGTATCAGTTATTTAATAACCCTAGCGATGTGCTAATACAGGCGCTTAACAACGAAAATATTCAACAAGCACTTTCTGCAAAGCAGTCTAATGGTTACTTTACCGCAGTAATTTTAGGCATGGCTGCGATTGTATGCTTACCTTGGTTATTTCATTTGTTAGTTGTTGAAAGTAATGACCAAACAGATGCAGACACGGCGCAATGGTTCTTTCCTTCTTACGCTATTATATTTTCATTTTTTTTACTCTTAGTGATCGTTGTCGGCATGATCTACTTTCAGGCGAAGTTTGTGAATACCGAGATGTTTTTTTTGGCTATTCCATTAGCAGAAAAACAATCAAGTTTAGCTTTACTTGCATATCTAGGGGGCTTATCTGCAGCCACTAGCATGGTAATTGTTGCCACTATCACACTTTCTACCATGATTTGTAATGACATGATCATGCCCGTTCTTCTTCGCCATAAACGTTTTCATTTACAAACAACGGGAGTGGGAAGTTCGTTGCTTAAAATTAGGCGCTGTACGATTGTCGTTATCCTTTTAATGGCTTATATATTTTATCGTTTAGTGGGAGCGTCGGGTAATCTTGGCGCTATGGGCTTAATCTCTATTACTTTATTGGTGCAACTCTTCCCCATTCTGATCGGCGCTTTATATTGGCCTAAACGTCATAAATATGGTGTTATTGCTGGCGTTTTAACAGGGGCAATAATTTGGGCGTATACGCTGTTAACACCAACATTAGTTGAAGCGGGTTGGTTCTCACATGACTTATTGCAAAATGGTTTGTTTGGTTTGTCGCAATTGCGCCCTGAAGCCTTATTCAACTTTACGACTCTAGACCCATTAACCCATGGTGTTTTATGGAGTTTAGGATTAAATACTTTCGTCTTTATTGTTGTTTCATTTTATTTTCAAAAGCATTCTTTACCTGATAATGAACAAACAAATATCGATGGTCTTTCTAACGCATCATTACTGCATTTAATTAGCCGATTTTTAGGAGAAGAACAAGCAAAGCTAGCGCTACTTCAGCATTGTAATCAGCATGGCAGTGGCTTTTGTCTTTCACACATGGCTCACGTTGAAACCGTGACATTTGCCGAATCATTATTGGCCGGTATTATTGGTCCGTCTTCCGCCAAACATATTATTACTCTTGCTCCTCGCCATATTCCAGACGAAACAAATACAACTGAGCGACTACTGCAAGAAGCTTCGAATGTTTTAAAATTTAGTCGAGAATTACTGCAAAGTAGCATCGATAATATGAGCCAAGGCATTACAGTAATAGATAATAACCAACGTTTGGTCGCTTGGAATAAACGTTGTATCGAGCTGTTTGAGTATCCTGAAAATTTATTTTATGTAGGAAATCCGATTGCTGAGTTAGTACGTTTTAATGCACAACAGGAAAAATTGTCAGAGCAGCAGGTCGCAGAGCGTATTAATGAGCAGCTAGAGAAATATACCAGTCAGCAATCTTATGTGTACAAAAGAATATCAGTTACTCAACAAGTTATTGAGGTTCGGGTTGAGCCGATCCCCAGTAAAGGCCATGTTATAACCTACACCGATATTACAAGCTATCAACTGATGGTTGACGCTTTAAAAGAATCTAATGAAACATTAGAGCAGCGAGTATCACAGCGTACAACACAATTAACTAACATTAATCATCGTTTAGGTGTCGCAAAGTCTCAAGCTGAAGCGGCTAATCAAAGTAAAATACGATTTTTAGCGGCAGCGAGTCATGATTTAGCTCAACCACTGAACGCAGCTCGGTTATTTGTTACTGCGCTGCAACATATTGATTTACCAAAAGACCCTTCGAGTTTAATTAATAATTTATCAGACTCTTTGCAAAATGCCGAAAGCTTAATCAGTGAGTTGTTTGATATTGCTAAAATTGATGCCGGTGTTGTTAAAACAACAATTAGTCATTTTCCTGTTAAGCAAGTATTTGATTTATTACAAAATGACTTTGGTGTATTAGCCCGCAAGAAAAATATCGATTTTCACGTGAAAGCCAGTGATCTTATTGTGCAAACTGATAGCAAATTGTTATTACGAATTTTACAAAATCTTCTGGCTAATGCTCTTCGGTATACCCACAAAGGCAAAGTAATTATAGGGTGTAGGCGAACAAAAAATAGTGTAAAAATTGAGGTATGGGATACCGGAATTGGTATTTTAGAAAAAGACGCAAAAGATATTTTTACAGAATTTAAACGTATTGGGCATAGTGGAAACGATGAGGGTTCAGGACTTGGTCTTGCAACAGTTCACCGCCTGTGTTTATTACTTAACTTACCGATAGAAGTTAATTCTATTTTTGGGAAAGGCTCAGGGTTTAAAATAACTGTGCCACGCGGGAGTACTGCCAAGATAGAAAAACCTCTACTAGATGTAAATTCGAAAAGTAATAAAAAACTGAGCTATTCCTCACTTAATATTTTGGCTATCGACAATGAAGAGAAAATTCTTAAGGGTATGCATTCTTTACTTGGAAAATGGCATCATAATGTGATTACTGCAACTAGTTTAGCTGAAGCTAAAGCAAGTACATCCGCGAGTAATGCGCCGGATGTTATATTGGCTGATTATCACCTAGAAAACGAAGACTCAGGTATTGAGGTTGTACAAACACTATTTAAGTATTGGGGAAAAACTGTGCCGTGTATTGTTATTTCGGCAGATCAAACTGAACAAGTTAAAGCAGAAAGTAAAGGGCTAGGCTTTTTGTTTATGCAAAAACCCATTAAACCATTGGCGCTTCGTGCTGCACTTTCACGTATTTCGAGTAAATAAAATAGAGCAGATCAACATATATCCCCCAGATGCACTTAGCTATTACTGGTATTTAACAGATTACCTAACACAATGAGGTTAGTACGTTTTCTAACATTAAATTTAACAAAAATATTACTCATATGAGTTTTTACGGTGTTTTCTGAAATACCCAGTTCATAGGCAATTTGCTTATTCAGTAGGCCTTCACAAACTAAGGTAAAAATGCGAAATTGATGCGGTGTTAAGCTCGCCACTTTTTCAGCCACTTCGGCAATTTCTCGACCAATATTATCTTTTGGGTTTAAACTAGAGTTTGGAAACCAATATTCACCAGAGAGCAAGTGTGTTATTGATTGAGCTATTGCTTCAGGTGCTGCACTTTTTGAGAGAAAACCGCAAGCGCCAAGCTCGCGAGATAACTCAATAATGTCAGATGCGTCATTCCCAGAGATCATAGCAATAGGCACTAACGGAAAACAGCCTCTTAAATTAGCCAGCCCAGATAAGCCATTGGTGCCCGGAAAATTAACATCGAGCAAGACTAAATCAAAATCATCATTGTGCTCTAAAACACTATACACCTCAGCAACACTTTGAGCTTCAGTAACCGATACATTTTGATCTAATACCGTGACTAAATCTTCTATAGTGCGTTTAATTGCACCTCTAAATAGCGGATGATCATCAGCTATTATTATTTTTATATTTGTTGTCATTAAATCTAAATTACTCGTCAAAATATCGCTATAACATAACAGAAGCTACGATCAAACATCTAGCTAAATTCAACGAAAAATCAACCGCCACCCTAAAGTACTATATTTATATTTTGTTACTGTTCACATAATAAACGCCAGCAAAGTAGGCCCCTTCTCAAGGGCACATTATTTTGTATCTATTTATGTGAACAGGAATTTTTATGATCAGTTTAATTGGCCTTATCGGTGCGTTAGCGCTGTTAATCTATCTCACCATACGTGGGATGAACTTATTAATTGCCGCACCTTTAACCGCTATTATTGTTGCATTAACCGGAGGATTATCACTTTTTCCTGTCGAGGAAACACAAACCAGCGCTAACTTCATTCAAAGTTACATGGCTGGATTTTCTGGCTTTATTGCTTCCTGGTTTTTTATGTTTTTGTTGGGAGCGTTGTTCGGCAAGTTAATGGAAGATAGTGGCTCAGCAGACAGTATAGCGCAGTGGATTGTAAGCAAAACTGGGGTTAAAAATGCGAGTTTTGCCGTTATCGCAGTTTGTGCCATTTTAACCTATGGCGGTGTGAGTGTATTCGTGGTCGCTTTCTCTGCTTATTCCATCGCATTAAGCTTATTTAAACAAGCAAACTTACCGCGGCGTTTTATCCCTGCCGTGATGGCTTTTGGTTCAGTAACTTTTACCATGACATCAGCAGGTTCACCTGAAATTCAAAACTGGATCCCCATAAAGTACTTAGGTACTTCGCCCTATGCCGGCTGGGAAGTTAGTTTAGTTGTTGCAGTATTGATGGCTGTATTCGGCTATTTTTGGTTACAACGTATGCTCAATAAAGCGATTGCCAATGGTGAAGTTTTTGAAGCTCGTGATAACGATCCCGTAATTTCGGCAAAAACTTTACCTCATCCTATTATTGCCGCTATTCCTATTTTAACCGTGCTTACTGTTACATTTCTAGGTCATCACGCTTTTGCGCAATTCGCTTTGGTGCTGGCTCTGCTTTCTGGTTGTATTGCAGCTTGGTTATTGAATGCACGTTTTTTTACCAATTTAAGTAATACCATAGGAGCAGGCACCGCAGGGTCACTTCTTGCTATTGGTAATACGGCTGCTGTGGTTGGATTTGGTGCTGTCGCTAAGGTTTCACCAGCATTTACCATCGCAGTTAATCATCTAACCGCTATTCCAGGTAACGAATTAATAGGTGCCGCTATTGCTGTGACCGTTATCGCTGCATTAACTGGCTCATCTTCTGGTGGTCAATCTATCGCTTTACCTGTTTTAGCACCTCACTACCTTGATGCAGGCGTTGATCCTGAAGCACTACATCGTGTAATCGCTATTTCCTCCGGTGCGTTGGACTCGCTACCACACAATGGTTATGTCGTTACTACCATTCGATCAATCTGTGGCGAAACTCACAAAGCAGCTTATGGACCCATGGCAGCATTAACCGTTGTAGTACCGGTAGTGGGGACTATTGTCGCGGTTATGCTTTTTTTAATCACCTAGAAATTAGTTAGTAATATCAAAGCAGTAAAAAACAGAAAATTATAATAATTATAAATAAGCACAATAAAAATTTAACTATAACAACGCTATTTTAGGAGCACACATGAAAACAAGTATGAAGTTTAAACTCAGCCCTTTAGCCGTATTTGTAGGCTTGGCATTGAGTTCATCATTGGCCTATTCTGCCGATGCAGAACAAGATGTAACCGCCGTAAAAAAAGATGATAAAACTGAAAAAATACAAGTATTAGGTAGCTACATAAAAGGGGCAGATACGATTACGGCTAATCCTGTATCTGTGGTAAATGCTGACGACATGAAGTATTCAGGTGCTGTTGACACTACCGATTTAGTTAATATTTTACCGATTAATAGCGGAGCTGAAAATCGTCCCGATACTTTTACTAGTTTTTATAATCAAGGCACCTCGAATGTAAACTTACGAGGTTTAGGGCTTTCTTCTACCTTAGTGCTGATTAATGGCAAGCGACAGGTATTAAGCGGCGCTAAAGCACAAGATGGTAGTGTGTTTGTTGATACATCATCAATTCCTGCTATTGCCCTTAAACGCGTTGAAGTTTTAAAAGAAGGGGCTGCAGCTTCATATGGCTCTGATGCAATTGCTGGTGTTGTTAACTTTGTAACTAACGACACTTTTGAAGGGGTAAAAATAGATGGCGCCTATCATACGATTGAAGGTTTTGACCAAAATGATAAAAATATAAGTATTCTTTCGGGCATGAAGTTATCTGATAACACCAATATTGTCTTTGCCGCTTCAATGTTAAGACGTAGTAATATGCAAGGTTGGGAGCGCCCTGATTTAGTTAAAAATGCTGCGAGTAGTTTAGGTACCGGGTTTAAATTAACTGGTGATTCTGTTGTTACTTCTGGCCCATGGGCTGGCACTTACGCTGAAGGAGAGCAAGTAGGTAACCCTAATTGTGCTGGCGTAAACGGTAATATTCTCGATCTTGATGGCGATGGCGATATTGACCGTTGTGGTTTTAAATATGGCTTACATTACAATATTGTAAACGAAGAAGAACGTGAACAGTATTACACTAGCTTAACGCACTTTTTTGGTAACGATATTAAACTAAATGTATCGGCATTCTACAGTGATTATCGCATTATCGATAACTTCTCAGTACCTTCGTTGCCTAATTTAAGCTTCCCAGTAGTATCGGCAGATAATTCGACCAACCCATTTGGTGTTGACGCTATAATTTTTGGTCGTCATAACCCAACCGTAGCCGATTTTAGTAAATCAAGAGCGGCACCTAGAGATAATAAAACCTTTAGATTAGAAACTAGCTTAAGTGGATATTTAGACAATGGTTGGGAGTGGGTAACTTCACTGGCTTACAGTGGTAATACTTATAAAATTAGCCAACCAGAAATGTCACTTTCTCGTTTAGCGTTAGCTATGAATGGCCAAGGTGGCGTGTCTGGAGATATGACCTTTGATCATTTCAGTACTGACCTAAATCATGACCCAGCCTTATTAGATTGGCTAGAAACTGACTTTAAATCTGAGACAACAACTCGATTATTAGTCTGGGATGGGGTTATTAATGGTGAATTGTTTGAGTTGGACGGTGGAACGGTTTATGGTGCTTTCGGCGCTCAATACCGACGAGAGTCTTATCAAGTTAATCCAGCAGAAAATAGCACAATTCTTTATAATGCAGCCGGCAACCCACTACCCAATGACTTCACCTTTTTAGGTAGTGTAAATAACATTGATGAGTCTCGCTCAGCAGCAGCAATTTTTGCTGAAATTGAGCTGCCGATATCTGACGATATTACGGTAAATGCAGCCTTACGTTATGAAAATTTAGATACTGACAATAGCTTAGACCCAAAAATTTCAGTGCTGTATAGCGCTACAGATAACTTATCCTTACGCGCTTCTGCAAGTACCTCGTTTCGTGAACCATCACTTTCGCAGTTTAATGCTGATGTAACCAACACGGTTAACTTAGTTGATTACCAATTAAATCCAGATGGCACACCCGTGCTTGATTCAAGTGGCAATAAAATCCCGAATGCATCTTCGTTATTTATTCGCCAAACAACTACAGGTAATGCCGATTTAAAACCTGAAGAGGCAACAAACTATAATGTTGGCGCATTATGGAGTAGCGATGCTTTTCAAGTACGACTTGATTACTGGCGTATTGACTACAAAGACGTCATTACTATCGAGTCTGCTCAAGCGGTATTGGATCAAGACCCTAATGGTCCAACGATAGTACGTCAAGATCCTAATGACCCATCAAGTACACTAGCAGGCATTTCAACCGACTACTTTAATGCGGCAACTATTGACGCAAGTGGTATCGATATTGAAACAAGTTATAGGTTCGATCTTGATGGTAGTTCTTTAGAGCTTTCAGCAGGCTTTTCACGTTATTTAAGTTACGATGTACCTAATGCCGATGGCAGTACTTACGATGCTGTAGGTAAATTTAATTTTGGTAGTTTTGTACGTTCAATGCCTGAAGATAAAGGTAATATATCTGCACATTGGTTAATGGATAATCATAGTGTAATGGCACGAGTTGATTACGTATCAAGCTATATAAATAACCGTCAAGGCGATACGATTGACGCTTTTACCCCGGTTGAATTGCAATACCGTTTTGTTACGGCTATTCAAGAGGGTGAAGCGGCATTTAGTGTTGGTGTACAGAACTTATTTGATCGCGCGGCGCCTGTTGTAGCAGATGGCGCTAACTTTAGTTACGACCCTAAACACCACGATCCACGCGGACGCATATTTTATGCAAAAGCAAGCTACACGTTTTAATTCCATAGACGTTTAGTTATAGTGCTAGCTATTTTTATGTTGCGGTAAATATAGCTAGCAAATAACTCTAAAAATTCCTCTTCCTCATTTGAGTTATCAAGACTATATAACTTGGTTAATGCAGTTTAGTCGGATTACTGCTTACTATTGACAATAATTTTTATTCGTTAGGTTAAACCAATGTACTTATCCACCAAGCGCTTAATACTATCAAGGTTAAAGCTAAGATGGCCTTAGTTTTATGCTTTTTGATAATGCGCTCAGCCTGATTACCCGCGTAATACACAATAAGTGCTAAGCCAAAATAGCGAATAGAGCGTGCAATGACCGAGGCGATTAAAAATAAGGTGAGTGAATATTTTGTTGCACCAGCGGCCAACATGGCTATTTGAAAAGGGATAGGTACTATGCCTAAGGTAATAACAAACCAAAATCCTTGTTCATGCATTTTTTGCTTAACTACTTCAAATTGTTCTGGATTTGAGAATGTCGAGATAACCCATTCACCCACAATATCAAATAAATAATAGCCAAGCGCATAACCAAATAATGCGCCAATAAGGCAGCCTAAAGTTGCCATTAGAGCAATAAGCCATATTTTTTCACGGCGTGCTTGCATTAAAGGTATTAATACTGCTTCTAAAGGAATGGGGACTATGGTGGACTCTAAAAATGATGCCAGCGTAATGCTTCTCAACATTTTTTTAGAGTCGATAAATTGTCGTGTTTTTTGCTTAAGCTTTTCTTGGATAGACATAAAACGTCCTTTTACGGCACAAATGAATGGCGCTTATAGCCATACCTTTCTTAATTCATAGGCAAAAATCAACCATATTAGTTAATATGAAATTACACTACTTATACCAATTGAAGTAAATAATCGATCATTTTAAGGCGGTTTAAATCGTCAATAACTTATCACATTTTGTATTAAACATATTATTTTTCATATTCAATGTCATTTACATACCAAATTTTTTCACCGGCAGGGGTTTTTACCACAACTTCGTCGTCGACTTCTTTTTTTAAACATGCGCGTGAAATAGGCGAATCTATTGACGAGTAGTCATTGCGGCCATAGATCTCTTCTGGTCCAACAATGCGAAATTTTAATCTTTCATTGTCATCATTTTCTAAACTTACCCAAGCGCCAAAAAAAACTTTGCCCTCTTGTTGTGGGCCATAATCAACAATTTTTAGCTCTTCAAGTATTTTACGAAGATAACGTACGCGGCGATCAATTTCACGCAAGCGCTTCTTATTATATTGATAATCAGCGTTCTCGCTCCTGTCGCCTAAACTGGCAGCCCATGAAACTTTTCGGGTGGTTTCTGGACGCTCTTCTCGCCAAAGTTTATTTAACTCTTGCTGAAGTAACTCATAGCCTGGTCGAGTAATTAATTTGGTTTTCATAAGTTTGCTTTTTGTCTTCAATAATTGAGGCAATAACTGTGATACTTTGCAAAAAAAATAAGCAAAACAATCACTCATCAAGCTGTGGTTTATATTATAACGCGGTAGTTGTATATTTTAATCATTAAAATGAGCGGATAATTTATCAATTTGAGATTAATACTTTCTTATTTTTACTCACCTATGTATTTTTTACAATTCCATCTGTAAATAAAGCGTAATTCTCTATCAATAACGTCCACAGCCAAGTAGAGAAAATAATAAATACCTCTATTAATCAGTTGTTTAAGTTGTTGGCATGGTTATGGCTTTAGTCTTGTTGTCTTAACTTAAAGGAGAATAATATGAAAAACTCAATTCGTTCATTGGTTGCGTTAACATTATTAACAGTTGGTTCATCAGCTGCGTATGCAGAGAATACATGGAAAGATACCTCAAAAGATGCGTGGTTAGATGGTAAAGCAGAAAGTACTTTATTATTTAATACAAACTTAAATTCTTTTGACATTAATACTGATGTGAAAAATGGTGTGGTTATTCTTACGGGTAAAGTTGAAAGCGGTGTTGATAAAGCGCTAGCTGAAGAGTTGGTTGCCAGTCTGGAGGGGGTGAACTCAGTCGATAACCAGTTAACAGTAATCGATAATGAGCCTACTAAAGACAGTAAAATGCTTATGGCATTAACAGATTCAAAAATTGAGACAGTGGTTAAAACAAAGTTATTATTTGAATCAGAAGTCAGCGGAACCGCTACCGAAGTAGAAGTTGAAGAAGGCGTGGTTACATTATCAGGCCAGGTAGATTCAGATGCTGAAAAACAACTTGCTGTTGCTATTACCGAAAATACAACAGATGTTAAATCGGTGGTTGATCAATTAGAAATAGCTAAACATTAATATTTCACAATAGCTCGATCGAGCGCACGCCACTGGCGTGCGTTTATCTTTCGCGCTTTTCAAAGTTTGAGCATGTATTCATCATAAACTATTACTGTTGTGATTTGGTATTGCTGAGTTTTGATTTCATAGATGAAATAAACTCAAAGGCTGAAGCATTTATTAACCAAGCCGACGTGAGTTTGTATAAAGCAAAAACTTACGGTCTTAATCAATTTGCAGTTAATGAGATTTTTAAGGGGAAAAATTTTGCAAAATTACAAGAAAGTTTTTGATCAACTATTTAAAAAATGTCATCGGCCGCGCGCGAAAAATCCCTATGTTCAATCTGGTCAATGTTATTGTTGGTACAACCCGAAAAACACTAAATATTTCACATCAAAAAGCGACGAATAGTGTTGCGGTCATTACATGGTTATTTTTACCAATATAGTAGCCGCGAAGTTTTATAGCGCTAGTTAACGTGCTGAAAGCATTAAGCTCAATATTAATCTTTAGGCACCTCTTCTTTCACTCTACCGATAACTTTTAGTGTTGCAAAGGTCATAATACTTAGCGCTATTGCAATTTCTATACGCTCTAAACCAACAGCAATACCAATTGCTCCGGTAGACCAAATTGCTGCCGCTGTTGATGTTCCACTAACTTGCGATGAGTCTTTTAAAATTGCACCTCCACCGATAAAACCAATGCCAGTGACAATACCAGCAATTACTTTAGATTGAGCATCTTGGTCGTTAAAAATAGACATGGCCAGAATAGTGAAAGTACAAGCTGCCATTGATACTAAAGGAAAGGTTCTTAACCCAGCTGATCTGCTACTTTTCTCTCTTTCCCATGCGGTCATAATGGGTAGTATTAATGCTATAAATAATTGCATTAGATTTTTCATGACTTCATCTATATTAATGTTGAGGTTAAATAAATCCATAAATTCTAGTGTCCTTATATTGGAAAAGCTTGTTAGAGCATTCACACCGTACAATTTTTATAAGTTATATTACTGAATAACTGAAAATAGTCCAAAAAAATACCACTAATGTTAGTGGTATTTATAATGAATATTCCGCTGAGAAAATTTTGCCGTAAATTAAGCTTGGTTTGGAATAATTTGAATTTCTACTCGGCGATTTAATGCGCGGCCATTGGCACTGCTGTTGTCGGCAACCGCACGAGTTTCGCCATAACCAACGGTTTGTAAACGACTCGCAATAATATCTTGATTGGTTAAATACTGTTTTACACTGCCTGCGCGTTGCTCAGATAAGTTTTGATTAAAATCTGCCGCACCCTGGCTATCGGTATGGCCTTCGATACTGAGTAAAGTTTTTTCATATTTATTTAACACGCGAGCGATATCGTCTAGTGTGCTGTAAAACCCAGATGTTATATAAGCTTGGCCTGTAGCAAAGGTAATGTTAGCTGGCATAATTAAGCGTAAGTTATCACCTTCTCTTACGACTTCAATGCCTGAGCCTGACAATTCGTCACGAAACTCTTGTTCTTGTTTATCCATGTAATCACCAATCGCTACACCTGCAAGCGCACCAATAGCGGCACCCCAAACAGCACGCTTATTTTTATGATTACTGGTTGATTTACCGATAACCGCACCCGTAATGGCGCCAATTGCAGCTCCTTTTTCTTTATTAGTACTCGCACAGCCACTGAAGGCTAACGACACAACAACTAAACTGATAATGGATTTTTTACACTGCATAAATTGACCTTTAAAAAATATAAATTGAATAACTTGTTTTCATCATACCAAAGAAAAATGAATGGTTAATGAACGAGAAAGTCGATTGTAACAATTAAATACGAGGAATTAACCTTTAAAGATCAATTTGTCATCTAAGCTTAAGTTATTACAGGTATTTCTCTGTAGGTTAAAATTTTTTATATGCTCAAAGTAGCCGACTTTGTGGTTAAGGTTCTGGTTTTTAGGTTGTTTCTATAGATAAATTCCTATGGAGAAACAAAAACACCACGACAGGCGTGGTGCTTTTAATGATAGTTAATTTTCTAATTTAATCGTGTCAGTTAAGGCTATTCAAAAACGGTATCAACAGCTAAAACTTTAACGTTTTTACTCGGCAGTTTTAGCTTGTAGTTTTCAATAACTTTATCAGTTGCTATTAGCGCTGCGGGCTTATCAGAATTATATTCTAACGATGATACTTGCTCAGACAGTAAGCGTTGTTTCATATCTTCGCCGTCAGCAGAAATAAACACATAGTGAATATTATCGGTTTGTAAATTAGCTTTAATTACACGATTTACATCAGCTAACGAAAGTTTTGCAAATTGTTCACGTACGTATTTTACAAACTCATCGGTTTGATAAAACTCGCTATCAAGCGCATAACCTAATTGCTGATCTTGGCTAGCAACTAGCTGCGGCGCATAGTTGGTTAAATAATTACGCGTTGCTTGAAAGTCTTTTTCACTCATGCCATTTTCAATTAACTTATCTAATTCATATAAAGCGGCTCGGGTAGCAAAATGCGCATCGTTATTTGAACGTAAAGGGCGTAACCAAACTTGGAAAATTTGGCTTGAACGACCTAAGTTAGCATCAGGTTTGGTTTGAAACATACCTCGAGGGAAATATTCAATATAAGCGTAATCACCGTAGTTCATGCCACGTGCTTGGCGAATTTGTTGATAAAGGTAACTATTCGAGCTTCTGTGTTCGCCAAAATAAGAGCGTACTAACCATAAAGCGGCCCAATCTTTGTTATTACGAATAGTATCGATTGGAAAGCCGAAAGAAACCGCCGTTGATTGGGCATTTTTTTCAACAATAGTTGCATGATGACCTTTTAATACCGGTGCTTTAGCAATGTTTAGACGCTTTTCATCACCCAGGGGTAATGAGGCAAGATCCGCGAACATTTTTTTCTTTAAGTTATTTGAAAGCGCGCCAGTTATACCAAGATGTAATTTTGCTTGCGTGAGTTGGCTTTGATAAAAAGCTTTCACATCGTCTAATGTAATGGTGTTTAAGTCAGACAAGTCACCGCTATTATAATGCTCATACGCATGACCCTTATAAAGTTCACTGTATAAAACTTCTTTACCTAACTCTTCATCGTTAGAGGCTTTAAGCCCTGATTTAATGCTATCAATTAATTCTTTTTTCAGGCGTTTAAAGTCATCTTCTCGCCATCCTGGGTTTAATAATTGATCGCTAATTAGTTGATACCATGATTCAGCATTGTCTTTATGTACTCTGCCGGTAAACGACATCATTTCTTTATCAAGTTGTGATGAAAACTCGCTAGCTAAAGGGTATAAACCTTGTTGAATGTCTTGGTAACTGCGTGTTTGAGAACCACCTTGCGTTAACATACGTGCCATCAATGCAGCTACGCCTTTTTTACCCGCTGGATCAGCTGCGGCACCAGTATAAAACAGAAAGTTTACATCGATTAACGGTGAGTCATTGGTTTTGTCTAATACCGTAAATTGCGCTTTTTTGGGCTGAGAGCTTTTCACTTTGAAGTTTGCTACTGCTGTGTTTAAGGCAACTTCTTGATCAAATCCTGCTACTTTATCTAATGCAGATAAGGTCACGGTTGTGCGGTTTTCGTCAATAAAGTATTTATTAGCAATACGCTTTATATCATCTGCAGAAATATTATCGAAACTATTATAAAGGTGGTTTATGGTTTCAGGATCTCGGTCAAAGTGCATATAACTTGCTAATGTTGATGCGATTGACTCTGAAGAATCTAAACTATTGACAAAACTGTATTTTAAGTTTGATTTTAAGTTATCAAGCTTTTCGGCAGAAACTAATTCAGTGCGCGCTTTTGCATAAGTTTGGTTGATAGCATCTCGCACTGTGGCTAAATCTTTTTCTTCATTCACTTTAATAAATACATGGCGTAAGCCAGCATCTTTAGTTTCAGGGTTATAGTTAAACATTTGGCTTGCAAGTTGTTTATCAACAACTAACTCTTGATAAAGTGCTGAGTTATTTGAAAAGTACAATTCTGAAATTAAATCTAATGCCGCACGATCCTTCTTCTTCGGTTGCCAGTCAGCGCCTTTATAAGACACCAGTAACCAATGGCCCGGTAAACCTTCAAACTTCTCATGTACGTATTTTGGTGCTAGTTGCTTTGGCTCTGGAGCAATATTGTTGACAAAGTCGCCTTTTTGCCAATTACCCCAATGTTTTTCTACCATTGCCATGGTTGCTGTTGGCTCGACATCACCCACAATAACTAAAGATACATATTCGGGTTTATAAAATTGTTGAAAGAATTTCTCACCATAAGCTGACTGCTCAGGCATAGCTTCAACATCTTCAAAAAATCCCATGGTGGTATGTTTATAGGTATGAGTATCGAAGGCTTCTTTGCGCACAGCAGCAAGTAATTTTCGAATAGGGCTGGCGTTATTTTTTAAATATTCACCTTTTACCGTTAAGGCTTCAGTTTTAAATTGCGCTTCTGTGTAACTTAGATTTTGGAAATGATCCGCTTGAATCTCTAATACTTTGTCTAGGTGATCTTTTGAAAAATCTAAATGATAGTTGGTGTAATCGTTGGTGGTATAAGCGCCGTTATCAACACCAGCGTTTTTGAATAAATCTGCATATACCGCTTGTGGATATTTTTTTGAGCCTTTAAACATCATATGTTCAAAAAAATGCGCGAAACCAGTACGGCCTTTTTCGTCTTCATCGCGAGCACCTACGGAAACAGGTATTTGCACAGAAACTAGATCAGGGTAATCAGTTTTAACAATAAGTACACGTAAGCCATTTTCAAGCTCTTTAAAAACATAGTTTTGGCTGAATACTTTGTTGTTATTACTTTCAATGGCAGCACTTTGCGGTGTTGAATTTTGATGAGTTTGCGTTGCTATACACGCAGAGAGAGTGAAGCTGGCGACAATAACTGCCGCTAAATATTTTATTTTCATTATCGAGCCCTTTGTTGTTATGCTGCTATTTTATGAAATTATTGATGTTTTTTCACTATGTTAACACTTTATTTACAATGATGTTTTGTAACAAGCCACATAAGTGCTTAGTTAAAGCTGGCAAAGTACTTTAGTGAATCAAAGAGAGCAAATACGATGAAAGATGATTTTAAGAATAAAACGGTGATTATTACTGGCGCTTCGGCTGGCGTTGGTGCAGCAACTGCACGAACTTTTGCTCAACTAGGCGCTAATTTAGTGTTAGTTGCTCGAGGGCAAACGGCCTTAGATGTTATCACAGAAGAACTTGCTGAAATAACATCGGTCATCAATATTGCTATGGATATTAATGATGCAAGCGCAAATGAAAATTTACTCATTACAGCGGCTCAAACTTTTGGTTCTGTTGATGTGTTAATTAATAATGCAGGTTTACACCACCGTGGAGATGTCACCTTAAATCAAGCGAGTGATTTGGCTAAAATGGTCGATGTAAACCTACGCGCGCCCATTCAGTTGTCTTGCTTGATATTACCGTATTTAAAACAGGCTGGTGGAGGTGCAATCGTTAATGTTGGGTCGCTTGCAGGTAGAACGCCCCTGCAAGGTGCAGCAACTTATGCGGCAACAAAAGCTGGTTTACGTGCCTTTACCTATTCATTAGCGGATGAATTACAAAATACGGGGATTTATGTTGGCGTGGTATCGCCAGGACCTATTGATACCGGGTTTATTATGTCGGAAATTGATCAAGTTGAAGATATTGTATTTTCACAACCCATGAGCACTGCTCAACAAGTCGCTGATGCCATAGTGAGTGTGGCGCGAGGTGAGAAAACTGAAATATCGTTACCAAAAGTTAGCGGATGGCTAACAACCATATCGTATTTATTTCCAACACTTCGCAAAGCCTTACGGCCCGCGCTTTATCGCAAAGGCGGTAAAATGAAAGCGCAATATAAAAAACGTAACTTAGATTCACCCAATTAAGTGGTAGAAATGAGCAAGTGCTGCTTATCCAGAGTTCAGGTTATTTAGTTTGATGGCTATAAACGCCAGACCAATTTTTATCTGGTGGCGATAGCTTATAGTTTTTAATACGTTGCAAATATAATTGATATAAAACGTTGTTTGTTTCGCTTTGTTTTTGATTTGCGAGCGTATTGAGAATACCTGCAGCGTCATCCCATTTTTGCTGACAATAATACTCATAAGCGAAATGAAATTGGCGAATTTCTTCGATTAACTCATCACTCACTGAACCAATAAAGTTAACCACCTCATATATGGTTACCGCTTCATTTTTGCCCTTTACTTTAACTTGGTCTAATTTGCGATAAATAAAATTTGGTGCAGCCTGTTTAGTAAATTCAGTAACGATTAATGCCACACCATATTGCTTAGTCAGCCCTTCTACCCGAGCAGCTAAGTTTACCGCATCGCCTAAAACGGTGTAGGCCATGCGATATTCTGAGCCCATATTGCCAACGCTCATTTCACCCGTATTTAAACCAATGCCAATATTAACTGCTGGCCATCCTCGCTCTGAGAAACTCGATTGAAGCTGTTTAACTTTTTCTAACATGTTAAGTGCCGCGCTAACACCATGTTCTGCATGATTATTGTTGGGTAATGGCGCCCCCCAAAAAGACATAATGCAATCGCCAATATATTTATCTATGGTTCCTCTTTCGTCATATATAACCTTAGTTAACGGCGTAAGCACTAAATTTAATAATTCGCTAAGCTCTTTAGGTGACAGGCTTTCAGAAATTGCAGTAAAGCCCCGTATATCGGCAAACAATACCGTTAACTCTCGAGATTGTCCTTCTTGGGTAATCCATTCTGGTTTATTAACCATTTCATCAACTAGCCCTGGGGGCACATACTGTCCAAACAGTTTTTTTACCGTATTTTTAGTATTGTTTTCAGCCACAAAGCCCCATGACATATGCACAACAAATATCATCATTATTAATAGCAAGGGTGAGGCAAGAAAAATAACAATGCCTTGCTGCCAAATTAAAAAGTTTAAAATAAGGTAAAGCGCGATCAGTGTTGAAGTAAAAAGCATGGTTTTGATCGGGGATAAATAATTGCAAACCACCATCATGAGTAAACCCAAAATAATTATAATAGTGAGCTCTACCCCCAGAATATAACTTGGTTGATAAGGTATGCGTTGATCGAGTATGCCGCTAATAATATTGGCATGTACTTCAACACCTGGCATTGCTGTATCAACAGGTGTTGCTCTGATGTCTTGCAACCCAGGTGCTGACGTACCTAAAATAATAATGCGATTTTTAAGCGCGTCTATTGCAATGCTCTTGTTTAAAATGTTTTTGACAGAAATGTAAGGAAAGCTGCCTGCACTACCTCGATAAGGCACAGTAACTGAGCCGGTTTTATCTACTGGAATAATAAAACTGCCCAGTTGCACTTGCTCTATTGCCTGGTAATTGCCTGTTTTTGTAATGTTAAAATAATAATTTTGATCGCCAATAGCTTTTCGTGTGATAGCTAAAGCCAAAGAAGGGTGAAAGCCATTTTGATAAAGTTGAAACAGAGGCACTTTACGGTATAAACCATCTTCAGAAATATTAGGATTGTCAAAAAAGCCCACACTGTCAGTTGCTTGATGAATAATATCTATATTACCTGTGTACCCCTGTGGTTTTGCTATTAAGGTTTTTTCTGCAAGGCTTTGCGCTATGGTGGAGATGGTTTTTTTTAGAGAGTTAATTTCATCTGTATTACTTTGATCAAACACCATACCTAATACGATATTACGACCCTTTATAGCTTCTGAAAATATGTGGTCATAAGCCAATTTTTGTTTGAATTCTGCGCTTGCAGCGAGGTACTGACTATCGTTAATCTTCAATGAATCAAGTTGCTCAAGCACTTTTAAACCACTTACATCATCCGGCTCAGAAAACACAACGTCAAAGCCAAGCACTTTAATGTGATAATGGTCGAAAAGCGTGTCAATTAATTCAGCTAAAATTGCTCTATTCCATGGCCAGCGGCCAACGTCTTGAATACTGTCTTCATCGATATCGGCGATAACTACCCGGTCATCAATTCCTTTTGGCATGGTTAGCTTTAAACGAAGGTCAGAAGTGAACATTTCTAAGGTGTTTAAAATAGGTACTTCGATGAATGGTGTCGTACTAATAAAAATATATAAAAATATATAAAATGATAATAAAATTTAATATGTTCTTTTTTGATCGCTGAAATATCATTTTATTGTTACCAACCATGAGTTACTGAAATAATAAAGTGCTTATTTAACTGTGAAGCAGTTTTTCATCACCCTAAAATGGTGTGGTACGACCAACAATTGCTTCAATTAAGCTTAATTCTGCGTCAGCATGGTTTTTCATCGGTGCTGCTTGAATAATATCGCCTTGGCTAGTATCTGCATAGATGTAACGAGGGTTGTCATGATGAGCACTTTTAATATTTTCAGAAATGCTAGGGTCAGCAATGGCGCTAACATCAACCTCTCCGTAACAGGTGCACACGTAGCTGCGATTTAACGCTGTATCTGACTCTGCATAAACAGCGGTTCCTCGAATACCTACCGTAGCGGTAGTTGTGTGCATTTTAAATTGCTTTTCAGTTGGCTTACGTTTAGCAAATACCGACATTACCGAGCCAGTAAATAAACGCATTGCTTCTTCAAATACACCGGTACTTTCTAGCACTAAACGTGAGTTCTCCCTTAAGTGGTGGGCATCTTTTCCGATGGCAAACATTATCCAGCTGCTTTGGCCTGTAACCACTATTGAATTAGCTCTGATCACGGTTTTTGACATATTTGCTTTGGTAATTATTGTGCCATCAACCGTTACTTCACCTTCGAAGTTATAGATAGATTGTCCAAGTGGCAATTCTGCTGGTACTTCAGCCATCGCGTTTACCAGTGAACTGAGTAAAGCACTGCTTGTTACAGTTGCCAATAAACCGGTGTTGAAAGCTTTTATTAAAAACGCTCTGCGTGTATTTACTGATTGACTACTCATAATTAGTTCCAATTACCCAATGGTTGATTTGCATTATATTTTAGTATTTTTAATTGATAATATTTCGCTATAGATAACTGTAAAAATAACATGTTCAGCTAATCGAATGGTTTTACTATAAAAGTAAAAGCAAAATATTATCAAGTAACATCAACCAATATTTTACAAAAGCTACTGATTGGCATAACTAAAAAGTGCTAATTCATGATTAACTGATGCTTGCCAGAGTTTATCGTTATTATTTAATTGCAGTCTCTTTTGTAATTGCTTTATTTTGTATTAAGCGCGTTAGTACTGGAGTTTGACAGATGTCGAGAACCGGTGGCGGTTTTTTAAAAAAGAAGGCGCTATTACGCTTGATACGGTCAGCAAGTTTAGTCGCAAACAAGGCACTTTCAGTATTTGTTACTTGTAGGTGAATTTGCTCTGCTTTAGGTACATCAGCCATCATTTGCATGCTAATTATGGGAGTGTGTTTAGTATCAGGCACTGCATCTTCTCCCTCAATAACGGCAGTACGAGTTATAGACTGTACATGATTCATGCCATAAATAACTCGACCAAAAATACTCATAATTCGATCTAAATACCTTGGCGCTTGACCATTAGTAATATAAAAGTGGCTTGAAGCTGAATTAGCCTCGTTGCCGCGAGCCATAGCAATAATACCAGGGCAATGCGTTAACCATGCTTTATTCTCACTAGGATTATGGCCAAGGGCAAAACCGTTTTTAAAGCCCGTTTTTTCAGCAAATAAATCATTGTTTTGTACTAAAGTAAATGCAAAATCTTGTTCTGTTGTCCAATCGCCCTCAAGCGACAATAAAGGAACAGAACGATCGGCGTTACTCGCATCTTCAGGACCCGCCTGTGCAACAAAACCGTCAATTACACGATAAAATTTATTGCCGTTATAGTGGCCAGCCTTAGTAAGTTGGATAAATTGTTTAACATGCTTTGGAGAAAACTGTGGGGCTAATTCGATAACAACCTTGCCATGTGGCAGTGTTAATAACACCATGTTTTCAATAGCAACAGTTCGCCATTCAGTCTGAACATTAGCTTGTGTTGCTATGTTGTCAGTTATTAACGCTTTCGTTTGTTGTTCGGCAATCGCACTTGCGCTTATCAACATAAGCCATGAACTAAATAGGGTTATTAACATTGAAAAGCTTATTCGATTATACATAAAGTGCCTTTTTTATTATTTTTTTTACTATGTTAATGATTGTTTAATATTGTCACGAAAATAGCAAACGAGTGGCTTAAGATGTTACACATTTTATTGATGTTCATTTCACTAACAATGAAATATTGGCGCAATCGCAAGCAATTGATACCATAGCATGAATAATTACTCTCAACGTTACGGAGCTTTTGTGAATAAAAGTTTTATCACTAATTTTTTAGCCTTTATTGCCATTATTATCGGCTACACAGTCGCAAATAATATTATTTTTACCGTAGGTTTATTTGCTTTATCTGGAGCTGTAACTAATTGGCTTGCCATACATATGTTATTTGAACGTGTACCTTTTTTATATGGTTCTGGTGTTATTCCTGCGCGTTTTGAAGACTTTAAAGTCGCAATTCGTGGGTTAATGATGGAACAATTCTTTACCGAAGAAAATATAGATAGGTTTCTTGCTGGAAGCGATAATCCTGCAACAGCCATTGATCTTGCGCCGGTTATTAATAAAGTCGACTTGTCGCCAGCTTTTGATAACTTAGTGAGTGTGGTTGAACAATCTTCTTTTGGCGGTATGTTAGCTATGGTAGGTGGCACTGAAGCGCTGCAACCTATGCGTGAACCATTTATTGAGAAAATGCGCGCCTCAGTTATCGAAATAAGCCAAAGTGATGAATTTAGTGCCATTCTACGCAAAGAGTTAGAGCAGCCTAATATCATGGCGGGTATGCGTGACAAGGTAAGCGATATTATTGAAAAGCGCCTTAATGAACTAACACCACAACTTGTTAAAGAAATAGTACAACGCATGATTCGTGAGCATTTAGGCTGGCTTGTGGTTTGGGGCGGTGTTTTTGGTGGCATAATTGGTTTTATTGCAGCAATTACCACCCAGCTTTAATAAGGGCTGTTTGTTTTTTATATTGAATTTAAGCTTTAGTCGGCCCTGGTTAACTAAAGCTTAACGTTTGTGAAGCTCTTTTAATCTAAGTTATCTAAGTTATCTAAGTTATCTAAGTTATCTAAGTTATCTAAGTTATCTGAGTTAAATCAAGCTTATCTAGGTTGTGACTAAAGTATCTGCCTATTAAGTCTAATATCATCAACATCATACTGATTCAGCAATATATTTACCGTTAGATTGAACACTCGCTCATTTAGGTACAATATCTGAGTGAAATTTTAAGCAGAATTGTTTCGCTATAACACTGGGTTATCAGCTAGATCTTTTTAGGCTATTTAGTCGAGAATATTTTAATTTTTGTGCTTTAATTTTAGCCTGATAGCCGTTATGCTTAGGCTTTAATCACAGGGTTAAATGTAGCGGCTCCAAGCCTGGAGTTTAATCGCTCAAGCCCTCTCTTCGTAAAAGGTAAACCCAAAAATGTTTGGTAGCTTAACGGCGTTGCCTGCCGATCCTATTTTAGGCTTGTTGGCTAAATATCGTGAAGACTCTAATCCGAATAAAATCGACTTAGGTGTTGGTGTCTATAAAAATGAAGCGGGTCATACAGAAGTTTTAAAGTGTGTAAAAGCCGCTGAAAAACATCGACTCGATACTGAAGATACCAAAGTTTATATTGGCCCAACAGGCTCATCACTTTTTAACGAAGAAATGGCTAAGTTAGTATTCGGTCATCATAAAGTGTTGCTTGAAAATCGTGCGCGAACGGTTTCTACACCTGGTGGTACTGGGGCGTTACGAGTAGCGGCTGAGTTTATTAATTCATGTAAAGCTGGCGCAACTATTTGGGTAAGTAATCCTACTTGGGCAAACCATACCGGTGTATTTGAAGCCGCAGGATTAAATGTAAAAACGTATCCTTATTATGATTATGAAAACAAAACCCTTGATTTCGATGGCATGTTAGCGGCTTTAAAAGAAGTTAAAGCTGATGATACCGTATTGCTTCATGCTTGTTGTCATAACCCAAGTGGTATGGATTTAACCAATGAACAATGGCAACAAGTTGCTGAAGTTGCTAAAGACATTGGCTTTTTACCATTAATTGATATGGCTTACCAAGGTTTTGGTGAAGGTTTAGACGAAGATGCCTATGGTCTACGATTAATGGCTGACAGCGTAAAAGAAATGATCGTTTGTAGTTCATGTTCTAAAAACTTTGGTTTATACCGCGAACGTATTGGCGCTTGCACTATTATTGGTGAAACCTCGCACAGTGCTGATATTGCAAATTCTGTATTACTTAGCGTAATTCGTTGTATTTATTCAATGCCACCAGCACATGGTGCGGCATTAGTGGAAACTATTCTGCATTCTGACGAGCTACGTGCGCAATGGCACAGCGAGCTTAAAGAAATGCGTGATCGCATTAATGGCAATCGTCAATTATTGGTTGATAAGCTTGTTGAAAACGGCGTAACACGCGACTTTAGCTTTATTCCTCGTCAAAAAGGTATGTTTTCTTTCTTAGGTATAACGCCTGAGCAAGTACAACAACTGCAAGATGAATACAGCATTTACATGGTGGGTTCAAGCCGTATGAGCATTGCCGGTATTGCTAACCGCAACGTTGATTACTTAGCACAATCAATCGCAAAGGTGCTATAAGCTAACGCTATATACTCCATGTATGCACTCATACATGGAGTTTTTTACTTCTGCTAAGTAAATACTCCTAACACTCTTTCTACCCTTAATATCTACAAGCACTGCAAAAGCAACTTAAGTTAATGTACCAATAATGCGAGCAAAAAATTAAACATCGACACGTTGATAACCCGTTTTCATGTTACTTTGTTATGCGGCGAAATTTGAGCACGCTATACTATAAAGTTAAGCTAATAGTTAGCTGAGAAATTTTATATTAGTTAAGGATTATTTATGATTAAACCTATTGCGCTAGATCATATCGTTTTGCGCACCACCAAATACCAAGCACTTATTGACTTTTATTGTGACGTATTAGGTTGTGTTGTCGAGCGAGTATTACCCGACGATATAGGTTTAACGCAACTGCGAGCCGGCAGTTCATTAATAGATATAGTGAAGGTAAATTCAACGTTAGGAAAAGTTGGCGGTGAAGCACCCAAAACTACCGGTAATAATGTTGATCACTTCTGTTTACAAATAGCCGCGTTTGATGAAACTGCTTTAAAAAACTTCCTCACCAGTAAAGGGGTTGAAGTTGGTGATTTTGAAGAAAGATATGGGGCAGAAGGTATGGGTCGTTCGTTGTATTTAACCGATATTGCCGGTAATAATGTTGAATTACGCGCTAAAATTCCTTAGTTTAAAAAAAGAATCAACAAATTATTCAAAGCAAAATTATGGGAAATGGGCGAACTTTTAGGTATAGTGCGCGACAATAAATTTTGACTATGCCAAGTTACATTGCGTTCTATGCAATAACATTATTGGCACTACCATAAGCTGCTATTAATTCAGCTACAAAGGATAAATTGTGACAACCAAAGGCAACCTTTTCATTCTGTCTGCGCCAAGTGGTGCAGGGAAATCGAGTTTAATTTCCGCCTTACTCAAGCAAGCATCATCGCGACCTATGCAAGTATCTGTTTCTCATACTACACGTAATGCGCGCCCTGGTGAAGTTGACGGCCAGCACTACCATTTTGTTAGTGTAACTAAATTCAAGCAGTCAATTGCTGATAAGCACTTTTATGAATACGCTGAAGTATTTGGAAATTTTTACGGCACAAGTGAAGTCGCAATAGATCAACAACTTGCACAAGGTATCGACGTATTTCTTGATATTGACTGGCAAGGTGCTCAACAAGTTAGAATGAAAAAGCCTGACGTCACAACAATATTTATTAGTCCGCCTTCAAAACAAGAGTTAGAAAACCGTTTACGTGGCCGAGGCCAAGACAGTGAAGAAGTTATTCAAGCAAGAATGAGTGAAGCACAAGCACAATGTTCACACTATCAAGAGTTCGATTATATTATTGTTAACGATGATTTCGAGCAGGCATTAGCTGATTTAACCACAGTAGTGAACAACCAACGCTTAAAACGCAGCCAACAAGCGAGCGAGCATCAAGCTTTATTTGATGAATTATTAGCGTAGAACGCTTGCTTACATGCGTGTAGATCAAGTAAACTACGCGACTATTTTATGAATTTAATTGTTGGAGAGACCAAATGGCTCGCGTAACTGTTGAAGATGCCGTAGAAAAAGTCGGTAATCGTTTTGACTTGGTGTTAATTGCATCTCGTCGTGCTCGTCAAATTGCTACGGGCGGTAAAGATCCATTGGTTGAAGTTGAAAATGACAAACCAACAGTAATTGCTTTACGTGAAATCGAAGCTGGCCTTATTACTACTGAAGTAATGGACGTTTCAGATAAGCATGAGCAAGTACAACAAGACGCTGCTGAATTAGATGCTGTTGCAGCAATTGTTGGTGGTAACCAATAATTATTTCTAACGTTTAACGTTAGTAGCAACATTCAAAACGCGTAAATTACATCACTGTGATTTACGCGTTTTTTATTATCTGCTCATGGTTCATGAGAAAAATTCGTGCAAATGTGTTTCAAATTAAGTTAATTAGCTACTTTTTTTAATGGTTAGAATGAAAAAGTAGTTCGCATAATTAATCAAAATGGCATAAATATTGGCATAGCGGCAAAATAATCGTATTCTAAACTAATCACAGCGTCAGCAATCATCAGGGAATTATTGGGTGTACCTTTTTGAACCACTAAAAGAACATGTATCAAGTTATTTATCGAAAGTACAAATTGACCTGCTAAAGCAGGCCTATATTGTTGCGCGCGAGGCCCACGATGGCCAAATGCGTTCTAGTGGTGAGCCATATATAACCCACCCCGTAGCCGTTGCGCTGAATCTCGCCAAAATGCACCTAGATCACGAAACGCTAATGGCAGCATTACTGCACGACGTCATTGAAGACACTCCGGTAACCAAAGATCAGCTTTCAGAGCTTTTTGGTCATACGGTTGCTGAATTGGTTGAAGGTGTTAGTAAACTAGACAAGCTAAAGTTTGATAATAAAGAAGAAATGCAGGCGGAAAACTTCCGTAAAATGATCTTAGCCATGGTGCAAGACATACGCGTTATTTTGATTAAACTCGCTGACCGCACGCATAACATGCGTACACTAGGCTCTTTACGACCTGATAAACGTCGTCGTATTGCCCGAGAAACATTAGAAATTTATGCCCCAATTGCTAATCGTCTGGGTATTCACGATGTAAAAAATGAATTAGAAGTTTTAGGTTTTGAAGCATTATATCCTATGCGCTCACGTGCGTTAAAATCAGCCGTTAAACAAGCACGTGGTAACCGCAAAGAAATTATCAATAATATTCAACAAGAAGTCACTAGCCGCTTAGCGGAAAATGGCATTAAAGCGCAAGTTATTGGCCGAGAAAAACATCTCTATTCAATTTATCGAAAAATGCGCAATAAAGAGCTTATGTTCAATGAAGTTATGGATATTTATGCTTTTAGAATTATTGTTGGTGATAAAATAGACGACTGTTACCGTGCTTTAGGCGCAGCTCATAATTTATTTAAACCTATCGAGTCTAGATTTAAAGACTATATTGCTATACCAAAAACTAACGGCTATCAGTCATTGCACACCTCTTTAATTGGTCCGCATGGTATTCCGGTTGAGATACAAATTCGTACCAACGATATGGACCAAATGGCAGATAAAGGTGTTGCGGCGCATTGGTTATATAAACAAGATGGTGAAGATACTGGCACCACAGCACAGATGAAAGCACGTCGATGGATGCAAAGTTTATTAGAACTACAGCAAAGCGCGGGCAGTTCGTTTGAGTTTATCGAAAATGTAAAATCGGATTTATTTCCAGAAGAAATTTATGTTTTCACCCCTGATGGTCGCATTGTTGAATTACCGATGGGCGCAACCGCGGTTGACTTTGCTTATGCTGTTCATACTGATGTTGGTAACTCATGTGTAGGCGTTAAAGTTGAACGTAAACCTTTCCCATTAAGTAAGCCATTAGATTCAGGCCAAACCATAGAGGTTGTAACCTCAACAGCCGCCAGACCAAACGCCACTTGGCTTAACTTTGTTGTTACCGCCAAAGCTCGCTTGCAAATTCGTACATACTTACGATCGCAAGAAAAAACCGAGTCGTTAGCGTTAGGACGTAGGTTACTGAGCCATGCACTTGGAGCTACCAAGCTAGAAGATATTGCTGAAGAAAAATTAACCCAAGTGGTTAAGGATACAGGTAACAGTAATGTTGAAGAGTTACTGATAAACATAGGTTTGGGTAATGCCTTAAGTATAGGTATTGCTAAGCGCTTGAAAGACGAGTTTACCGAAGAGTCTGATCTGCTTAAGCCTGCAGCAACTAAAAATAAAATGCCAATTAAAGGCACCGAAGGCATGATGGTTAGTTATGGTAAATGTTGTCGCCCTATTCCTGGCGATTCAATATTAGCCTACCTAAGCCCAGGAAAAGGTTTAATGGTGCACCAACATGGCTGTCGTAATAACAAAGGTCATGAGCAAGGCAGTTTATTCCCTGTGCGCTGGGATACTGACATAGATCGAGATTTTATTGCTAAGTTACGTATTGAAATTCTTAACCATAAAGGTGCATTGGCAGCATTAACCAATGTGGTCGCTCGTTGTGGCTCAAATGTTCACTCACTTAATTCAGGTGAAAAAGAGTCAGGCTTGTATCTTATCGATATAGAAATTACTTGTCGGAACAGGGTTCATCTTGCCGACATCATCAGAAAAATTAAAGTTATGGGCGACGTTCAACGCGTAGTTCGTAATAAATAGCTTTAGGAAAATTATGAAAACCATTATTAATACAGACAGTGCACCTAGTGCAATCGGGACATACAGCCAAGCAGTTAAGGTAAATAATACCGTTTATCTTTCAGGACAAATTCCATTAGTGCCTGAAACGATGGAAATTGTTTCTGAAGATTTTGCTGAGCAAACACAACAAGTTTTTAAAAATATTGTTGCAGTATGTGAAGCGGCAGGTGGCAATATTAATGATCTGGTAAAAGTGAATATATTTTTACAAGATCTTGCTAATTTCGCGACCGTTAATGAAATTATGAGCCAGTATTTTTCACAACCTTACCCTGCACGCGCAGCGGTGCAAGTGGCTCGGTTACCAAAAGATGTTGCTATTGAAATTGACGGTATTATGGAATTACCTAACTACAGTTAATAAACATCGCTTCATGTAAACGATAAATTCGATAAAGATATATTAATAAATAACCAACTTTAGAACACGTATATGACACCAGATAGACTACAAAGAATTAACAGCATGCTAGATCAACGCCAACCCGACTTAACCGTATGTATGGAAGGCGTGCATAAAACTCATAACTTAGCCGCGGTTGTTCGAACAGCTGACGCTATAGGTATTAGTGATGTACATGCCGTATGGAAGAATGAAACCATGCGCCTTTCGGGCGGAAGTGCTGCGGGTAGTCAAAATTGGATAGATGTGCACGATTACAGTAATACTGAAGATGCAATCACTGAATTAAAAAATCAAGGCATGCAGGTATTGGTCACTAACTTATCAGATACCGCAGTAGACTTTCGAGAAATTGACTATACCAAACCTACCGCTATTATTTTAGGGCAAGAAAAGTTTGGCGCTTCTGCTAAAGCACTAGAAATGGCTGACCAAGATATTGTTATACCTATGGTTGGCATGGTGCAGTCATTAAATGTTTCAGTTGCCTGTTCTGTGGTGTTATATGAAGCCCAGCGACAGCGCCAAGCAGCAGGTTTATATCAACAACCAAGAATAAGCCACGAACGCCGTCAACGGATATTATTTGAAGGTGGACACCCTATTTTTGCTACCGCTTGTCAGCGTAAAGGCTTACCATATCCAGAGATTGATGAAGACGGACAAATAGTTGCTTCAGAGCAGTGGTGGCAACAAATGCAAATGACTCAAGATGCTTGGAAGAAAATCGACGACGAATAACCAATAAACCTACAGCAAGGGAGTCTGCGGTGTCTCGCCAAATCGAAGCGCTATCTAATTTAGCCCAAATACCCGTTACAACGTTAAAAGGTGTTGGCCCTGGTATGGCAGCGAAACTCGAAAAAGTAGGTCTAGTGTCGTTACAAGACTTACTTTTTCATTTACCGCTTCGCTACGAAGACCGCACCCGGGTTACAGCTGTTCGTGATCTAATTCCCGGTTTATTCACCAATATTATCGGTGAAGTTACACAGAACGAAATAATTCAAGGCAAACGTAGAATGATGCTAGTAACCATTAATGATGGTACAGGTAGCATTAATTTACGTTTTTTTCATTTTTCAGCTAGCCAAAAAAATAGCTTGGCAGTTGGACTAAATATTCGTTGCTACGGTGAAGTAAACCGTGGAATGCGTGGCTTTGAAATAGTGCATCCAGAATATAAAGCGCTCGATCAAGACCAACCATTAACTCCAGTGGAAGAAACCCTAACCCCCGTTTACTCAACAACTGATGGTTTACGACAAATATCGCTGCGAAATTTAACCGAACAAGCGTTAATTCGCTTAAAGCGCGGCCATGTTGAAGAATTACTGCCTGAAGAAATTAACCATCAACAATATAGTTTAGCGTCTGCGTTAGCCTTAATTCATCGTCCGCCGCCTGAAACTTCAGTGGTATTAATGGAAGAAGGTAAGCATCCGGCGCAGCTAAGGTTGATTAAAGAAGAGCTTTTAGCTCATAACCTAAGTATGTTGAAGTTAAGAGCGGCTAGTGATCATCACCCCGCGGTTGTGTTAGCAATAGATACAGCACTGGAAAAGAACTTTTTAGCATCATTACCCTTTTCACCTACGGGCGCTCAAGCACGTGTTACAGCAGAAATACGAACCGATCTACTCAAGCCTTTGCCTATGATGCGCTTGGTACAAGGTGACGTAGGCTCAGGAAAAACTTTAGTGGCTGCATTAGCCGCACTCACTGCCATTGGCCAAGGTTTTCAAGTTGCTTTAATGGCACCAACTGAAATATTAGCTGAACAGCATGCCATTAATTTTAAAAAATGGTTTGAACCGCTCAATATTACGGTCGGTTGGCTGGTCGGAAAAACCAAAGCAAAAGCTAGGCGCAGCGCCTTAGAGCATATTGAAAACGGTAATATGCAAATGGTTGTTGGCACTCATGCTTTATTTCAAGAGCAAGTGATATTTAACAAACTCGGCTTAATTATTATTGATGAGCAGCATAAATTTGGTGTGCATCAGCGTTTATCATTACGTGAAAAAGGCGCTTGGCAAGGTAATTATCCACATCAATTAATTATGACGGCAACTCCTATTCCACGTACGCTGGCAATGACGGCTTATGCTGATTTAGATACCTCGGTTATTGATGAACTGCCACCTGGCCGAACACCGATCACCACAGTCGCATTACCTGATAGTCGCCGTGACGATGTAATTGAACGTATTCGTCAAGGTTGTACAAACGATAATCGACAAGCTTATTGGGTTTGTACCTTAATTGAAGAGTCGGAGGCCCTGCAATGTCAAGCTGCTGAAGATACCGCAGTGTATTTACAGGCACAATTATCTGATTTGAAAATTGGCTTGGTGCATGGCCGAATGAAAGCCGACGAAAAACAAGCCGTAATGGACCAATTTAAAGTTGGCGAACTTAACGTACTGGTTGCTACAACGGTAATTGAAGTGGGTGTTGATGTACCTAATGCAAGCTTAATGGTAATTGAAAACCCAGAGCGTTTAGGTTTAGCGCAGCTCCATCAACTACGTGGTCGTGTTGGTCGCGGTTCAGTAGCGTCCCATTGTGTATTAATGTACAAAGCACCACTGACGAAAACAGCGACTAAAAGGTTAAAAGTACTTAGAGAAAGTAACGATGGTTTTGTTATTGCACAAAAAGATTTAGAAATTCGAGGCCCTGGTGAGCTATTAGGCACTAAACAAACCGGTTTAGCCGATTTGAGAATAGCAGATTTACAGCGAGACGCTTACTTAATCCCAGAAGTTCAACAACAAGCGCACCTGATATGGCGACAGTATCCTGATAAAGCCAACGCTTTAATCGATCGTTGGTTAGCCAATCGAGAGAGATATTCAAATGCCTAACTGTAATGGTAAGTTTATTAGTTAAATACCTCAAAAATTATGGTTTAGAGAAAGTTGTGTTCAAATAAACATTAATAAATTCGCGCTTTTGTTAAAGCCATTATCGGCTTTAAAAGTTACCTAACTAATGCATTTGCCATAAATATCTGTCACCTTGATTTGAAGTGTTAATAATTCTAAAAAAATGCGGTAAACTAGCAGTAACTTTAGTTTATAGCGAAACCATGATGTCTTCACACGATCAAAATCATCCTACTCATAACGACAACAGCGAAGAAGCCACTACTCACTTTGGTTTCCAAACGGTCGAAAAAAATGAAAAAGAGTCGAAAGTTGCCAGCGTATTTCATTCTGTTGCACAGCAATATGATGTAATGAATGATCTGATGTCATTTGGTATTCATCGCTTATGGAAACGTTTTACCATTGACGCAAGTGGCGTACGTCCGGGTAACAAAGTATTAGATTTAGCCGGAGGTACGGGTGACTTAACCGCTAAATTCTCTCAACTTGTGGGTCGTGAAGGAAAGGTAATATTAGCCGACATTAACAGCTCAATGCTCAATGTAGGTCGCGACAAACTACGCGATCGTGGTTTAGTACAAAACATTGAGTACGTACAAGCCAATGCTCAATACTTACCGTTTGAAGATAATACCTTTGACGTGATCACAATAGCCTTTGGTTTACGCAACGTTACCGATAAAGACATGGCATTACGCTCTATGTATCGTGTGCTTAAGCCTGGTGGTCGACTATTGGTATTAGAGTTTTCAAAACCTGAGCATGAACTAGTCAATAAAGCGTACGATTTTTACTCGTTTAATATCTTACCTAAAATGGGTGAGTTAGTGGCTAAAGACGGCGATAGTTACCAGTATTTAGCTGAATCAATTCGTATGCACCCAGATCAAGAAACCCTAAAATCTATGATGGATAATGCAGGTTTTGAGCAAACCAGCTTTAAGAACTTAACAGGCGGTGTTGTTGCCTTGCACAAAGGTTATAAATTTTAACCTTATGCCTCAGACTATGAGTCAGCAACTTATGTTTGCCCAGGCCTTAAGTGCCATGTTGGAAAAGTTGATCGAGCAGTTTTTGCGCTACAACTTACATGGCACACGCGCATTAAAACCTTTATCTGAAAAAACACTGACCGTGAAGCTTGGTGAATTACCATTTCCCTTAAGTTTTACTGTTAACAATGAAAAAATACATGTTAGCACTAGCGAAGCACACTACGACTGTTGCCTTGTTACCAGTGTTAGTACCTTGATTGAGCTGCAAAAAGAACAACAACTTACTGACTTAATAAGAAATGATAAACTCGATATTCAAGGCGATTTAAAAGTTGCGCAGCGTTTCGCCGATATTGCTCAATCACTTGATATTGATTGGCAGAGTGAACTAGCGAAAAGAATTGGCGATATTCCAGCTTACAAACTGGGCCAGTTAGGGCGAAAAATAGTGGATAAGTTAAACTTTGCACGACAACAAATTCAAGCAGACGCTAGCGAATGGCTCGTTCATGAAAAGCGTTTAATAGTAACATCAGCCGAATTATCATCTTTTAATCGCGATGTAGATGTTATAGAACAACAGTTGCCAAAGTTAAGCCAACGTATCGAAAACTTAATAAATCGCTTCAATGCAAGTTCATAAGGGTCTGTGGTGAGTAGCAAACGTTTATACAAAATAGTAAAAACATTTCTTCAGTATGGGCTTGATGAGCTGTTACCGAAAAAATATTTGCCGTGGTATATAAAAATAGCTCGCAAGTCTTTATTTTGGCTGCGAAATAAACATCGCGATAAACCTAAAGCACTACGATTTAGACTCGCAATCGAGTCATTAGGGCCAGTATTTGTTAAGTTTGGTCAAATGCTCTCTACTCGTCGAGATTTGCTACCTGACGACTTCGCCAATGAACTAACTTTATTACAAGATAAAGTGCCTGCATTTGCCGGTGAAGAAGCCGAACGCATCATTATTGCGGCAATGGGTGTTGAAATATTTCAAGCATATTTTAAAGACTTTGATCGCGCTCCTTTAGCATCAGCTTCAATTGCGCAAGTGCATACTGCCACTATGATGCACGACGATGGCGATAAAAACGTTGTTTTGAAAGTTTTGCGACCTAATATTGCCAAAACTATATTAGCCGATATAAACGTTATGTCGTCTTTCGCCAAAATAGTTGCTCGATGGTTGCCTGATGGTAAGCGTTTACGACCAGTTGAAGTGGTTGCCGAATATGAAAAAACCATTTTAGAAGAACTAGATTTAAATCGTGAAGCCGCTAATGCTATGCAATTAAAGCGTAACTTTAGTCAAGGGCGAGACAGTGACAAAGTGCTATACGTGCCAGAGGTGTATAGCGAATACTGTTCGAAAAACGTTATGGTAATGGAGCGAATTTACGGTATCGGTGTCGGTGAAATTGAGACATTACAAGCCAATAATGTCGATATGAAGTTACTTGCCGAACGTGGCGTAGAAGTCTTTTTTACCCAAGTGTTTCGTGATAGTTTTTTTCACGCTGACATGCACCCAGGCAATGTTTTTGTTAACGCCACTAAGCCAGCAGATCCTACTTGGATAGCTATAGATTACGGCATTGTTGGCACTTTAAATCGTGAAGATAAACGTTATTTAGCCGAAAACTTTGTCGCTTTTTTTAATCGCGATTATCGCAAAGTCGCGCAGTTGCATGTTGACTCAGGCTGGGTGCCGAGTGATACCAGTGTTGATGAATTTGAGTTTGCCATTCGCACGGTTTGCGAGCCAATATTTAATAAACCTTTGTCGGAAATATCATTTGGGCAGGTGCTAGTTAACCTTTTTAATACCGCTCGCCGTTTTAATATGGAAGTACAACCCCAGTTAGTGTTGTTACAAAAAACACTACTCTATATTGAGGGCTTAGGCCGTCAGCTCTATCCAGCGTTAGATCTTTGGCAAACAGCGAAGCCATTTCTAGAGAACTGGGTTAAAGAGCAAATGGGTATTAAAGCCGTATATAAAAAGGTAAAAGACAATTTACCATTTTGGAATGAAAAACTGCCGGAAATTCCCGATTTAGTCTACGATTACTTAAAAACTAATCGCGAAGCACAACGGCTGCAGTTAAAGTCGATGCAACAGATGCAATTGCAGCAGCAACAACACAGTAAGCAAATGACAAAGTTGGTTATTATTGCCACGCTCGCTATTTGCTTAACCATTAGCTTTACTTGATAAAGTGATCTTTCACTATTTTAGCGCTGAAACTAATATTTAGCGTTACTGTTCAGTAGTAAAAAATAGAACAATTAAACAGGAATAACCATGACTAACAACGAAGTTTTACATCACATTCGTTATATCTTTACGCTGAGCAATGAAAAAATAGCGACCATTTTTCAGCAGGCGCAGTGCCCAAAAACCGATGAAGACATTAACAATTTCTTCCGTAAGAATGGTGAGCCAAGCTTTGCTCGCATTGCAGATAATCAGCTAGCTAGCTTCCTTGATGGTTTAATTATCGCAAACCGCGGAGCAAAAGAAGGCGCACAAGCGCTTTTAAATCAGTCAATAAATAACAATATCGTCTTTAATAAAGTAAAAATAGCACTCGCTTTGAAAGCAGAAGACATTATTGCTTTACTTGATACAGCTGAGCTCACCTTGAGTAAGCATGAGCTTAGTGCGTTTTTTAGAAAGACAGATCATAAGCACTATTGCACCTGTACCGATGAGACTTTATTAAAGTTTTTTAATGGCTTACATTTACAAAAGAGACAAGCGGTTTTAATGATAAAAGAGTAAGGCCCATATAAATGAAGCTAAGCTTTTACTTAGTTTCATTTCTCCCCATAGGTTTAGCTGTGATCGTTTTCTTTATTTAGCTCTGATTCAGCCACCACGCGATTACGTCCGCTATCTTTAGCAACATAAAGGGCAGCATCGGCGCGACTAATCCATGCTTCAGCAGTTTCACCTGCTCGATATTGAGCAACACCAATTGAAACCGTGGCAGAAATCTTACCGGCAAAAGTAGATTTTTCGATTATTGCACGTAATTTCTCAGCAATTTGTTTAGCCTCTAATAAATCAACCTTCAAAGGTAAAATAATAAACTCTTCACCACCATAACGATAAAGGTCATCAAGAGAACGGGTATGTTTTTGAATGAGTTCTACTAGCTCAACCAGTACGATATCGCCATTTGCATGACCATAACTATCATTAATTTTTTTAAAGTGATCTAAATCTAATAATAACAATGAAACTTTTGAAGATTCACGCTTTTGATCTGAAAGGATTTTTTCAAGCTTTAAATCTAAAGCTCGGCGATTTCCAGAAGAAGTTAATGGGTCGATACTTGCTAATAACGTCAACCTATCGTTTGTTTTGTTGAAATTGCTAAAAATAACATAAGAAAATATGGCTGTTAGCAGTAACGTACTAATAATGGTTAAAAAATCTAACATATTAGTCACTGGGAAAATAATTGAAGCAATCAGTAAAATAGCAAGAAAACAAATCGCACCGGCGGCTCTAGCGGGTAAAATATAATAAAAAGCAATCATACCAGGGTATAGCCAAAATAAGTGCGTCTGCCCTCTAATTGCAACAATGGTAACAATGGCGATCGAGAAAAAAATGGAAAGGATAAATTTTGCAGTCTTTATTTTTCGTGTATAAAAAACAAACACAAAGAAAATAGCGGTGCCTAAAGAAAGAATAGCATCAATGGCTGCCATGACCATATCACCCTCAACCCACCGAATATATACAAATGGCGTAATCGTTAGAAAGGCAAATGCACTTAATATCAGTAGCATTTTTTCTGCTGTTGAACGTTGTGTCATTGTATATCCCTAATAAATCGACAATTTTCTGACAAACTCTGCGCTATATTCTCTGCTTAATATAGAGAAATCTATTTTAAAATTCAAATAGATAATATAGTAACAATCATAGTTTACGTTATTTTTTTTGTTTTAGCATTTCACGTAAGTTGGCCACACCCATTTTGGCTGCTGCTTGCTTTTTTTCAACGCTTTGTTTTGTTTGAGTAAGCTCCCAACTTAAATCATCTTGAGGTAATTCATGTAAAAATCGACTTGCTTCAGTGCGAGAAACTTCACCAAACTGCCTACGCTCTCTTGCGTAAGTAAATATTAATTCGCGCTGAGCCCTAGTGATACCAACATATGCTAATCGGCGCTCTTCTTCAACGTTACCTTCATCCATACTGGTTTGATGCGGCAATAAACCTTCTTCCATACCAATAAGAAAAACGTAAGGGAATTCGAGCCCTTTCGAAGCGTGCAATGTCATTAATTGCACTTGGTCGGTATCTTCCTCATCTTCATTACGCTCCATCATATCCCGTAAAGTCAGTCTGGTGACAACTTGAGCTAAGGTCATTGGCTCTTCATCGTCTTCACCTTCCAACATTTGTGTAACCCAGCTAAATAACTGCGTAACATTTTTCATGCGCATTTCTGCAGCTTTTGCGCTAGGTGAAGTGTCGTAGAGCCAATCTTCATAATTAATTTCACGCACCATGGTACGTAATACCTCAGATGTTTCTCCTCGTTCAGCGTGATCAGCTGTTTCTACCAACCAGCGTGTAAATCTTTGAACGCTTTGTAGCCCACGACCCGTTAAATGCTGCTCTAAGCCTAACTCGAAACTGGCGGCAAACATGCTTATTTGACGCATATTGGCATAACTGCCTAGTTTCTCTAAGGTTGTTGGGCCAATCTCACGACGCGGAACATTAACAATACGTAAGAAAGCATTGTCGTCATCTGGGTTCACTAGCACCCTTAAAAACGCCATCATGTCTTTTATTTCTGACCGTGAGAAAAACGAGGTGCCGCCATTAATTTTGTACGGTATTCTATTGGTCATTAAGGCTTTTTCAAGTAAACGTGATTGATGATTACCCCGGTATAATATGGCGTAATCTTTAAATTTACTCTTATTTAAAAAGCGATGACCAATGAGCTCCCCTACAACTCGCTCTACTTCATGGTCTTCATTTTTAGTTTGTAGAACGCGTAATTCAACACCATAATTTAGCTCACTAAATAAGGCTTTATCATAAACATGTGGATTATTAGCAATTAACGTATTAGCACATTTTAATATACGACCGCTAGAACGATAATTTTGTTCAAGCTTTATTAGCTTAAGGTTCGGGTAGTCTTCACCTAATAACACCAAGTTTTGTGGTTTAGCACCACGCCATGAGTATATTGATTGGTCATCGTCACCTACTACTGTCAATAAACCTTTCTCGCCCGTTATTTGTTTTACTAATTCGTATTGGCTGGCATTGGTATCTTGGTATTCATCAACCAGCATATATTGAATTTTTTGTTGCCAGCGGGCCCGTACTTCGGGGTAATTACGCATTAATAATGTTGGGATCAAAATTAAGTCATCAAAATCTAGCGCGTTATAGGCTTTCATATGCTTTTGATACATGGCATAAAACTCAGCAAACTGCAGGCTATCGGCATCGCTGACATTTTTAATGGCTGCATCAGGCAATAACAAATCATTTTTCCAATTTGAAATCATCATTTGCAGCCTGCTGAGCAAGTCTTTATCGCCATCAAGTTGCTCTTGAGTCAGTTCTTTCAATAACGCCAAACTGTCTTGATCATCAAACAGCGTAAAGCCAGGTTTGTAGCCTAAGGTTTTTAGCTCTCTTCTGATAATATCTAAACCTAAAGAGTGAAACGTACAAACCGTTAAACCTCTTGTTTGCGACTTATCCATCATTTTAACTACACGTTCTTTCATTTCACGTGCGGCTTTATTGGTAAAAGTTACCGCGGCGATGTTTTTCGCCTTATAACCACAGTTTTGAATTAAGTATGCAATTTTCTGACAAATAACCCCAGTTTTACCACTGCCTGCTCCTGCCAATACTAGGCACGGACCATCAACATATTTTTTTGCTTCATTTTGACCTGGGTTTAATTTCATTGCTGCGTTGTAACTCAATTAGTGGATAAAATATTTGGCGGTAGATTTTACCTGTTTTTCTAGCAAGACAACATCAACTTTACGTTTACTCTTGTAATTTCTTGTACCAGCAAAGGAGATATTAATATTAAAAGCGCTTACAATAACCTAATAGTTTACTAATGAAGAAGCCGCAAATGATTAATGCTAAAAAAATAGAAGAAATTGCAAAGCAAGTAACTGACTCGATTCCTGCAGGATTTAAAGATTTTGCTCATGAAATGGAAGATAAAACCAAAGTTGTTTTACAACGAAAACTTTCACAGCTTGACGTGGTAACTCGTGAAGAGTTTGATGTACAAACTCAGGTGTTAATTAAAACGCGAGCAAAATTAACGGATCTTGAAGCTAAAGTTGCGGCATTAGAAGCTATGCTAAACGCGGCAGAGTAACAGAGCAGAGAATAAGGCCTTAATTTAAACAAAGGCCTTATTTTGACCCAGCTACTTAATACGCATTGATTGCAGTTTTTTATAAGATAAACAGCGCCATACCCATTCTAATGGTCCAAATGCATAGTGATTTAACCACCAGCGTGAAAATAGCAATTGGAAAATCACAATGGCGAAAACAATCAGCATTTGTGGCGCACGTGATATTTCACCAAAATAGCCGCCAGCATAACCATAAAATATTGTAGTTAAAATAACAGAATGCATAAGGTAATTACTTAGCGCCATTCTGCCCATCGGTGTAAATATTGCTAAGATTTTTTGCCATTTAACATGGCAGAGTAAGCGCATAATTAAGCCAAAGTATCCTGCCGCCATGACAAATTGACCAATATAAAACAATGCTTCGCCAACAGTTTGTAATAGCACTATTTGATTAGATACCGGGTGTTGAACAACCAATAATCCTCCTACTTCAAGCACACAGCCTAACCCTAAACCAACATATGCCATGACTTTAAATGCGCTAGCATGCTGTTGATAGTTTTGCATGATGCCACTAGAGACTAACCAATAACCCAAAATAAATATGGGTAAAAGCACGGTTAACGAAAAAGGCAAAGTAAACATCAACATAAATAACGCAAAGTTGAATCTAAACTCAGTGGCCTGCCAGTAGCTATCTGCGGTAAATGCTGTAATTTCAGCATCTACCTCTTGCTGTATCTCTGTTTGCTGTTCGACGATGGCTTGCGCTTGTTGTTCAATTAAGTCGGCTGGAGGAAGCTCGGTGCTACTTTCTTCACCTGTGTTGTTAATAACGACTACTTCATCAGCAAGATTACCTAAGGCAGTCTCGGTTATATTTTTTTCTGCGTTAGCAGGCGCTATTTCTTCTGTGGGGGCTATTAGTTGTTCTGTTGCCGCAACCTCAGCTAAGGCTTCAGATTGTTGTTGTAATAATGTCTCTTTTTCTAGCCAAATAGCCTCAACACGTTGAGATATTTGAGTTTCCTCCTGCCATTGGCTTGTTAAATCATTATTGTCATTGAGCAAACCAAAACCCATGCCGCCGAGTACTGATAGTATTATTGGCACAGTTAACCAAACAACAGAGAGCTTAAAAAAAGATTTCGGATTATCGTATTTCTGCAGGTTTGGTTTTTGTAAAAGGGTGATCCAGCCTAATAATAAGAGTCCAGCTACCCCGTAATCATGTAAAATATCACCGCCCCATAAAAATATCATATGCAATAAACCGATAACAATTAACACTAGCATACGGCGGGAAAACCAAGCGCCAAAAGGCCTGTTGGCGGCTTTTGCTCTGATTAACATTACGGCGAAGCCCATGCCAAAAAGCAAAGCAAAGAGCTTATAAAATTTACCTTCTACAAAACATCGTATCAGCCAACCTACGGCATGATCTAACCCAGTTAAGTTAGTATCTTGAAAGCCTAAATTGGATATTGCGCGATTAAACCACTCAATATTCATTAATAAGATGCCAACCAGGGCTAAACCACGAAGAATATCCATGGCGTCTATGCGTTCTGTCACAGCAATAGGGGAGAGGCTTTCTAGGTGTGGTTTTTGAGCATTATTTGACCCTGACAAATCAGCATGAGTACCTGACATTTAACTTCCTTTTTATTATTCCTATGCCTAATAATATAAATTTTTTGATCAAAAAAAGCAGCTTTAATTAACTATTAAAACTGCTTAATGCAATGGAAGTTAACATCCTAGGATGAAAATATTGTGATATTTAGGTTAGAAAAGTCTGATAAGCTTTGTTGTCAGTTTCTTCTTGGCATTCATAATCTAAGGCTTTTAAATGCGCAAAGAAGTTATCTTCATGTGATTTCTTTACTTCAAAACCCGCTAATACTTGTCCAAAAGCCGCACCATGATTACGATAATGAAATAGGGTAATATTGTAATGCTCGCCAAGCGTATCTAAAAACTTCTCTAAAGCGCCGGGGTATTCTGGAAATTGAAAGCGAAAAATACGTTCTTGTGCCGACAATTCGTTTTTACCGCCAACCATGTACCTAACGTGCAATTTAGCCAGTTCGTTTTCTGTAAAATCAGTTAACTCATAATGTTGTTGCTGTAAACTTTGTATAAGTTTTTGTCGCTCATTACTTTCACCACCGAGGCGAACACCTACAAAAATATTAGCATTTTGTGTTGGGTTTGAAGCGTTAGCGCTATCAGCATAGCGATAATTAAATTCAGTAATTACACGCCCAGAGAGTGCCTTACAAAAGTTTCTAAAGCTGCCTTTTTCTTCTGGAATTTTTACCGATAATACTGCTTCTTTCTGCTCACCTAGCTCACAGCGTTCAGATATATAACGCAAAGTATGAAAGTTCATATTTGCGCCTGAAAGAATCGCGACTAATGATTCATCACCTTGGCTGCTTTGACAGTATTTTTGTAAGCCCGCTAAAGAAAGTGCGCCAGCAGGCTCTGATATAACGCGCGTTTGTTCAAAAATATCTTTAATTGAAGCACAGATTTCATCGGTAGATACTGTGATCACGTCATCGCAGTAATGTTTTATCAAATCAAAAGTATGTTCACCAATACGTTTAACCGCAACACCATCGGCAAATAATCCAACTTGTGCTAAATCAACAGGCTTACCAGCAACTAAGGCTGCTTTTAAACAAGCGGAATCTTCTGCTTCAACGCCTATTACTTTTATATGAGGTTGTAGTTGTTTTAAGTACACCGCCATACCGGCTAACAAACCGCCGCCGCCAACAGGAATAAACACCACATCGGTATGAGGTCGCTGTTGTAGTAGCTCTTTAGCAACTGTGCCTTGGCCTGCAATAACATCACTATCATCAAAAGGATGGATAATAGTTTTCTTTTCGGCTTCTGCGTATGCCATTGAGGCTTGCTGTGCCTCGTTGAAACTTTTACCAACTAAGCGCACTTCAGCGCCATAACGCCTAACATTATCTACTTTAATGTCAGGTGTAGTTATTGGCATCACTATCGTCGCTTTGATACCCAGTTTATGTGCTGCTAAGGCTAAGCCTTGTGCATGATTACCAGCAGACGCGGCTATAACGCCGTATAAACATTGTTGCTCAGTTAGGTTACTTAACTTGTTATATGCACCGCGTAATTTAAAAGAGTGTACCGGTTGTTGATCTTCGCGTTTAAGAAATATTTGATTGCCTAAACGTGACGACAATTTGCTCATCGGTGTTAATGCTGTTTCAACCGCTACATCATAAACGGGTGCAAGCAGTATCCTGCGTAAGTAATCTAAACCTTGCGCTTGCGTCGCTTGTGTTTGCATTAATGCTGTTTGTTCAGCCTCAGTCATTGTTTTCACCATTAAAATTACCATCGAGTAATTCTCGATTTCGTACTGCACCTTTGTCGGCGCTGGTGGCTAACATGGCGTAATTTTTCAATGCATAGCTGATTGGGCGAATACGTTCAGCAGGTTTCCATGCGGTTTTGCCTTTAGCATTCATAGCATCACGACGTTGATTTAGCTCTGTCTCACTTACTTTTAATTTAATTGAGCGATTAGGAATGTCAATATGAATAATGTCGCCTTGCTCAACTAACGCGATAGTGCCACCACTCGCTGCTTCTGGCGAAACATGGCCAATAGATAAGCCTGAAGTGCCGCCGGAAAAGCGACCATCAGTAAGTAACGCACACGCTTTACCTAATCCCATCGATTTTAAATACGTAGTTGGATACAGCATTTCTTGCATGCCTGGGCCACCTTTAGGACCTTCGTAACGAATAACAACGACTTCACCGGCAACAACTTTTTTATCTAATATGCCTGCAACTGCAGCATCTTGGCTTTCAAATACGTGAGCAGGGCCAGTAAATACAAGATTATCGTCACTAACACCTGCGGTTTTAACTACGCAGCCATCCACAGCAATATTGCCCGAAAGTACAGCTAAACCCCCTTCTAATGAAAAGGCGTTATCTATGCTTCGAATACAGCCATTTTCGCGATCGTCGTCTAAAGTATCCCAACGACAATCTTGGCTGAATGCTTTAGTGGTGCGAATACCGGCAGGGCCTGCTCGGTAGAATTTTTTAACCTCTTCATCGTCAGTAACTTTAATATCATATTTGGCGATAACATCAGCTAATGTTGTACCTAAAATATTTGGCACGTCAGTTTTAAGTAAGTTGGCGCGTGACAACTCACCTAAAATAGCAATAACACCACCGGCGCGATGCACGTCTTCCATATGATATTCTGGCGTTGAAGGGGCAACCTTACATAACTGCGGTACTATGCGAGATAATTTATCCATGTCTTCCATGGTGTAGTCAATTTCTGCTTCTTGTGCGGTAGCAAGTAAATGTAAAATAGTATTGGTTGAACCACCCATCGCAATGTCTAAACACATGGCGTTATGTAACGCATCTTTACAGGCAATATTACGTGGTAAGGCTGATTCGTCATTGTCTTGATAATAGCGCTTAGTTAGCTTAACAATTTCTTTACCTGCTTTTAAAAATAGTTGCTCACGGTCGGCATGAGTCGCTAACATTGAACCGTTACCCGGTAAGGCTAAACCTAATGCTTCTGCTAAACAGTTCATTGAGTTTGCGGTAAACATGCCAGAACATGAACCACAGGTAGGGCAAGCTGAACGCTCAACTTTATCGCTGTCTTCATCACTTACCGTAGGATCAGCGCCTTTAATCATGGCATCAACTAAATCTAGCTTGATAATTTGGTCAGAAAGCTTAGTTTTACCGGCTTCCATTGGACCACCAGAAACAAAAATTACCGGTATATTTAAGCGCATTGCTGCCATTAACATGCCTGGAGTGATTTTGTCACAGTTTGAAATACACACCATGGCATCGGCACAATGAGCATTCACCATATATTCAACAGAATCGGCAATTAAATCACGAGAAGGTAAGCTATAGAGCATGCCGCTATGGCCCATAGCAATGCCATCATCAACAGCAATAGTATTAAATTCTTTTGCCACGCCACCGGCTTCTTCAATCGCGCCAGCAACGAGTTGCCCCATGTCTTTTAAATGTACATGACCTGGTACAAATTGGGTAAATGAGTTAACCACGGCAATAATAGGTTTGCCGAAATCACCATCTGTCATACCCGTTGCACGCCATAGTGCTCGAGCGCCAGCCATATTACGGCCTTGAGTAGAAGTTGCTGATCTTAATTTTGGCATGACCTTAGTCCCTATATATTTGATGAATACGATAATAAACTGTTGTATGTAATAAAAATTATTTTAAAAATTCATTAATTTATGCGCTTTTAAAATAATTTTCAGCTGTGCTGATTTACTCATTGTAGTTTAGCAATGTTACTGCACTTTACTTAACGTAAACATATTAAGCGAAGTTAGAACGTATAAAGTGATTAAACTGGTTTTAAGCAATTTTCAGGTATTGTTGTTGTCCCGTGAAAAGTAGCTTCAAATACCGCTGACCCCTAATGAATATGATGGTTAAAACATGTGCCGTAGCATTTTGCCACGGCATAAGTTCACCATTAAACCTTGCATGTTGTATGCGTTAAAGCTTTGTTAAACTAGTGCAGGCATGCTCTTACTGCATTGCTGTGTGGTCTACTTTTACTTCTTTGATATCGATCAGTTTATTAATCTGGTCGACTAAAAGCTCAATTGGGCGTTCACTGCTAACCATTAATTCGATGGTACCAATTTTGGTTCCGGTATTAACCTTAGCGTTCATGCCATTGATTAAAAAACCACGATAACGGGTAACTTGTAATATGCGCTCAAGTACCACTTGCTTATCATCTACTGATATCATTAATTGATAATTATTCATTAGGTACTCTCCATCATTTTATCGTTTGCCGTATTCGGTGGCACTAACGGCCATACGTTGTCTTGTGCGTCAATTTTAACTTGTAATAAATATGGACCATCGTGCTCTAGCATTTCTTCGATAGCAGCACTTACTTCTGACTTTTTAGTGATCATTTGAGCTTTAATATCAAAAGCATTAGCTAACATAATAAAATCAGGGTTATCAGCTAAGTCGGTTTCACTTAATCGGCCATTAAAAAATAGGTCTTGCCATTGGCGAACCATACCTAACTTAGCGTTATCAATTAGCACTATTTTAACCGGTAATTGAAAACGTTTAATGGTTGATAACTCTTGTACATTCATCATAAAAGAGCCATCACCTGAAATGGCAATAATACAATTAGTTGGTCGGCTTACTTGTGCACCAACCGCCGCAGGTATACCAAAGCCCATAGTCCCCATGCCGGCACTGGTTAAAAAGTTACTTGGATCGTCAAATACCATATGTTGCGCTGCCCACATTTGATGCTGGCCTACATCGGTAGTTACACAGCTATTTTTAGGCATTTTATCGCTGATTTCTTTCAAGACTGCTGGCGCAAAAATAGTCTCGCCAGGGTGATTATAATCCCAGGCATAATCGGCGTTCATTTGTAAACAAAATGCTTTCCATGGCTCAATCGATAATGGAATAGCTAAGGCCGGTAAATTAACTTTTAAATCGCCTAAAATTGAAGCGTCAGCAACTCTGCGTTTATTAATTTCAGCAGTATCAATATCAAAATGAATAACTTTTGCATTGGGCGCAAATTCGTTTAATTTACCTGTTACTCGGTCATCAAAACGAGCTCCAACGGCAATTAATAAATCACACTCTTGTACCGCTAAATTAGAAGCTTTAGTGCCATGCATTCCTAGCATGCCCATATAGTATTTGTCTTCGGGGTCAATGGCGCCAAGCCCCTTTAATGTTGACACGCAAGGTAAGCCAGTTATTTTGGCAAAATCGCGTAACTCATCAATAGCATTAGCCATGCCAACACCACCGCCAACATATAAAATCGGCTTTTTCGCTTGATTTAATAATGCTAATGCATTGCCTACGTTTGCTGGTGGTAACTTAACTTTGTTTTGTAAATTAACTAAATCATCGACCGAGCCATTAACGGCTGCAATTTGAATGTCTTTTGGAATATCAACCAATACTGGCCCTTGTCTGCCCTCTAATGCGATGGCAAAGGCTTGATGTAAAACATCTGCTAAATCGTCAATATTAGTGACTTGAAAAGAATGCTTGGTACAGGCCAGTGATAAACCAAAAATATCTATTTCTTGGAAGGCATCTGAACCCATAGCGGCAGTGGCTACTTGGCCGGTTATAGCAACAACGGGAATAGAATCGGCCAAAGCATCAGCAAGACCCGTGATTAAGTTAGTTGCGCCTGGGCCTGATGTTGCTAAACAAACACCAACTTTTCCCGATGCCCTTGCATAACCTACAGCCGAAAATGCTGCACCTTGCTCATGTCGACATAAAAAATGTTCAACGCCACTGTCATAAAGTGCGTCGTAAATCGGCATTATTGCACCACCTGGGTAGCCAAAAACATGTTCAACACCATGCTGTTCTAGCACGTTAAATAATAAGCTAGCGCCGGTTAATTTTTTTTCAGTTGTTGTCATGTAATTGTTTAACTTATTAAAAATATTTTATTCATAAACCATTCACTAAAGTGAAAAGTATAAATTTATTAAAATTAACAAGTATTCTCCAAAAGTTAATAATGTTTGTGCGCTATGCGCGGTTTAATATTTTAATACGACAAACCCCCCGGTCCTTGCGAAGCGGGGGGTTTGTTATTTTAAGATTTTTAATTTTCTTTAGTTCAACAAATACCCCGCGACGATTTGAGAATCACCACGATGAGGACGTTAATAATCACTAAGGTATAGTTTTGCATATTTATTTAATTTATCTGTAAAATTATTTGTTGAGTGCTAAGAGTTTCAAGCCTATTTAAATTAGTACCATAGCTCTAATATCAAGCGCAAGTGGTTTATTAGTGTTTTTTTCAGTAAAAAATAATTACGCGTTATAACGGCCAAGATATTATGAAAAATTTTAGCTGATTATTTTTCGCGCAATGGGGTTTGTTTAACTACACTTTCTGTTCGATATGTAAAAATAAAAATGGATTTTTATGACCTTAGCCTGTGTTTTCAGTCGAGCGCGTATTGGGCTCGAATCGCCTTTAGTTACCGTAGAAGTTCACTTAGCTAACGGGTTACCGGCTTTTAATATTGTTGGTTTACCTGAAACATCAGTACGTGAAGCGAAAGATCGTGTGCGTAGCGCTATTATCAATTGTGGCTATGAATTCCCTGCAAAGCGTATAACCGTTAACTTGGCTCCCGCCGATTTGCCCAAAGAAGGCGGTCGCTTCGACCTACCTATTGCCATTGGTATTCTGGCCGCTGCTGCTCAATTGCCAGATACCGACTTAAACAAATATGAATTTGCTGGTGAACTTGCACTGTCGGGAGAGCTCAGGCCGATTATTGGTGAAATTCCGATGGCAATGGCCTGCAGAGAAAGTGGCCGAACCTTAGTTATACCCAGCGAAAATGCAGAACAAGCAAGTTGGGTTCAAGCAGTAAACATATTAAGCCTATCTCATCTAAGCCAGTTATTTCCGCACTTTTTAAAACAGCAGAGCCTGCCGCTGGTTCCGACAAAAATTTTACAAGAGTATGAGACCAAAATCGAACATGACATTGCCGATGTTGTTGGCCAACCATTAGCCAAAAGGGCATTAGAGCTTGCTGCTAGCGGTCGGCACAATTTACTTTTCATAGGGCCACCAGGAACCGGAAAAACCATGTTGGCGAGTCGATTACCTGGAATTTTGCCTCCCATGACTGAGCAAGAAGCTCTGTCGAGTGCGGCAATTCAATCTATTTGCCATAAAAATATTAGTCCAGAGTCATGGTTAACACGACCTTTTCGAGCGCCACATCACACCGCCTCTTCAGCTGCGCTAGTCGGCGGCGGCAGTCACCCGCAACCGGGTGAAATTTCATTGGCGCATAACGGCGTACTTTTTCTCGATGAATTACCCGAATTTGAGCGCAAAGTGCTCGACGTGTTACGTGAACCATTAGAGTCTGGTGAGGTAACCATTTCGCGGGCGCTAGTAAAACAAACTTTTCCAGCACAATTTCAATTAGTAGCTGCTATGAACCCCAGTCCTACTGGGTTTTACAATGATAAACGTAGTACACCTGAGCAGGTATTACGTTACCTCAACCGGCTGTCAGGGCCCTTTTTAGATCGTATTGATATTCAGATTGAAGTGACTCGTTTACCGCGTGGTATGTGGGCAAACGATAACGGTAAAGGTGAGTCGAGTAGCACGATTCAAAAAAGGGTAAGCACTTGCCATCAAAGACAAATATCTCGTCAAGGTAAGGCGAATGCGCAGTTAACTAGCGCCGAGGTTAGAAGTTTTTGTCAATTAAACGACGAAGACAATGAGTTTTTGGAGCTTGCTATTGAAAAGCTCAATTTATCTACCAGGGCGCATCATAAAATACTTAAAATCGCTAGAACACTGGCAGATATGGAATCGTTAGAACATATTGAACGTAAACACTTAATCGAAGCACTGTCGTATCGGGCTATGGATAGAATATTACGCCATTTGACTGAAGCAATATAATCACAATACGACAGAGATTTTAAGCGTTTTGATCTGACTGATACGATTGAATAGCTTCAAAAAAAGCTTGAATCAATGGTTTGTCTTTATGCTGATTCAAACAGCATACCCCGAGATCAAACGGGGTAATTTCGCCTGCATCTGCTAAGTATTGAACCCTATCTTTAACTGGGCTATTTTCCACCACAACTTGCGGCACTATGCCTACTCCACACCCTAAAGCGACCATGCTGACCAATGCTTCGTGTCCTGACACTGTTGCGTAAATATTGGCTTTTCCTTGCTGTTTTTTCCGAAACCAGTATTCAAATCGTTTTCGTGCAGGGCCGTGCTCGGGCAAAATAATCGGTATATCAGACCAAAGAAAATCTTGCTGAATTTGTTGTTGTACTTGGCAAATCATCTTAGGCGCAATAACTGCAAAAGGAATTTTTGCTAAATGCTGAAAAGTAAAAATACGTGATAGCTGTTCTGGTTTTGCCGCAATAGCAAGATCTACTGCTTGTTTTTCAACTTGCTCCAAACCGTCAGCTGCATCACCTGTGGTTAGCATAATTTCTACCATAGGATGTTGCTGCCTAAAGCGCTCAAGTAGCGGTGGTAAATGACTATAAGCGGCAGTAACAGAGCAATAAATATGAAGTTTGCCTTGCAGTTCGGCATGCTTTTGGTTCAGCGAAAGCTGTAACAATTGCCATTGCTCAAGTTGCTGCTCAGCAAATTGGTAGAATTGTTGGCCCGCTTCGCTTAACACCACTGTACGATTGTCGCGATGTAGCAATGCGTTACCCAATTCAATTTCAAGTCGTTGAATGACACGACTGAGCGTTGAGGGGCTAACATGATGCTGCTCTGCGGTTTTGCCAAAATGTAACGACTTGGCTAAATCGACAAACATACGCAAAGATTTTAATTCCATATTTATTCCTTAAATCGTCATTACACCTAACTGTATTGCAAAAATTGCAACACAGCAATGCAAATATATCATTTTAAGCAACGATAAGTTTTCGCTATGATGTGGTTAAGGTCAACAAACTGACCACCTAACTAATTTCTTGGTTGTACCAAGCACAGGAGAATACGATGTCTAACTATTTCAATACATTAAGTTTACGCGAAAAATTGGCACAACTAGGCAAGTGTCGCTTTATGAAGCGTGAAGAGTTTAGTGATGGCTGTAACTTCATTAAAGATTGGAATATTGTTATCGTAGGTTGTGGCGCACAAGGGCTTAACCAAGGTTTAAACATGCGCGATTCAGGTTTAAATATCTCTTATGCACTTCGTGATGCCGCGATTGCTGAAAAACGTCAATCTTACCAATGGGCGACTGAAAATGGTTTTACTGTTGGTAACTACCAAGAACTAATTCCACAAGCCGATTTAGTATTAAACTTAACACCTGATAAGCAGCATACGTCAGCGGTTAATGCGGTTATGCCACTAATGAAAGAAGGCTCAACGTTAGCTTACTCACATGGTTTCAACATTGTTGAAGAAGGTATGCAAATTCGCCCTGACATTACCGTTGTTATGGTGGCACCTAAGTGTCCAGGTACTGAAGTGCGTGAAGAATACAAACGTGGTTTTGGCGTACCAACACTTATTGCTGTTCACCCTGAGAACGATCCACAAGGTAATGGTTGGGCTATTGCTAAAGCTTATGCTTCTGCAACAGGTGGCGATCGCGCTGGTGTTTTAGCCTCTTCATTTATCGCTGAAGTTAAGTCTGACTTAATGGGTGAACAAACTATTCTTTGTGGCATGTTACAAACTGCCGCTATCTTAGGTCACAAGCAATTGTTGGCTCAAGGTGTTGATGCAGGTTACGCACGTAAATTATTACAATACGGTATCGAAGGTGTTACAGAAGGTTTAAAATACGGTGGCATTACTAACATGATGGACCGTTTATCAAACCCAGCTAAAATTAAAGCATTTGATATGTCTTTAGAATTAAAAGAAATTTTACGTCCTTTATTTCAAAAACATATGGATGACATCATCGAAGGTCGTTTCTCTGCCGGTATGATGGCTGATTGGGATAATGGCGATGCTAACTTATTAAAATGGCGTGAAGAAACTGCTGAAACGTCTTTTGAAAAAGCACCAACCTGTGACACTGAAATTTCAGAGCAAGAATATTATGATAAAGGTATTTTCGTTGTTGCTATGGTTAAAGCCGGTGTTGAACTAGCGTTTGATGCTATGGTTGACTCAGGCATTATTAATGCTTCGGCTTACTATGAGTCACTACATGAAACACCACTAATTGCTAATACTATTGCACGTAATATGCTTTATGAAATGAACGTAGTTATTTCAGATACGGCAGAATACGGCAACTACTTATTCTCACATGCGGCAGTACCTTTATTAGAAGAGTTCGCTAGCAAATTAACACTAGAAGAATTAGGCGAAGGCTTAAAGTCGACTTCAAACGGTGTTGATAACGCACGTTTAATCGAAGTAAACGAAGCCATTCGCAGCCATGGCGTTGAGTCAATTGGTAAAGAATTACGTGGCTACATGACCGACATGAAGCGCATTGTAGAAGCAAACGCTTAATAACTAAAACGACACAGATTATTAAAAAGCGGTGTTAGCGCATTGAGCTAGTACCGCTTTTTTTATGTCACACATTTATCTCGAATAAACAGATTAAGTAAAAAAGGAAAACTCATGACAGAATTTAATAACGTCACTATCTCAACCGTAGCAAGTGTTTATTTTGATGGCCAAGTTACCAGCAGAAAAGTTACCTTTGCGGATGGTTCATTCAAAACCTTAGGTATTATGATGCCGGGTGAATACACCTTTAAAACGGCTGAAAAAGAGTTGATGGAATTTCAACAAGGTGTTGTTAGCGTGTTATTACCTGGTAGTGATACTTGGCAGACCATAACAGCTAACCAATCTTTTTATGTGCCAGCGAACGCCTCTTTTGATATTAAAGTAAGTGAATTAGCTGACTACTGTTGTACTTATATTACTGAATAATTTGTTGAGTTATAACTTTTATTTGACGTTCATCCATTGAATAATAAACTCTTGTGCAAATAAAGCGCTTTTTAGTGATGTTTGCACAATACTCTAACTTCCAATAGAGCAAAAATTACACCTAAATAAAAATTAGTTCTTATCTTTAGAGTTTGAATCTACATTATTAGCTATATGCTAATTGAACTAAACCAGTAAACTTACTCGGTTATAGCTTTAATATTTGTTGCACCTGTCATTCTTTTCTCTCCTAATGGCCTAGTAGAAACATGATGTAATGCTATGCCTGATATTGCTTTATTCATTGTTAAATCCTCCAAATACCAAGTTCTACCATAATATAAAAAACAATTTTAACTGTTTATAGGCAATTTATAGATGCTCAGTTATAAAGGTGCATTAATGAAAATTACTATTAGGATTGATGCAATTGTACAAATAAATAAAATTCCCCTTTCATTCAAATGCTATAATGCGCAATTTTTACATCAAACTTAAGGTACTAAATGAAACGTAAGATGAAATTTAAAACGCCGGCGATTTTTTTCAGTGTACTTTATATCTTTTCGCTAATTACAGGTGTTGTTAACGGAAATAATTCCACGCTTTTACTTTCTAACGTTTATGCTCAAACTAATATCGGCATAAAAAAATTACCTGACTTCTCAAAAATATCTAACGTAAACGAAAAAAAAGAAGCGTTCTTCTCGACTTTATATCCCATTATTCAAGCAGAAAATAATCACGTATTACAATTAAGAAAGCTCATTGTAATGCTTAAAGACATCCCAGTTAAAAAGTTAAGTGCAAAACAGCAGGCTTGGCTATTGAGTGTGTCGAAAAAATATAAATTGGAAAATCAGTATATTAATAACAATATTTTTGAAGAGTTGCTTAAAAGGGTCGATTACGTGCCTCCATCGTTAGCTCTGACTCAAGCCGCTATTGAATCTGGCTGGGGATCATCTAGATTTGCAAGACAAGGTAATAATTTATTTGGCCAATGGTGCTTTTCATCAGGGTGCGGCATGGTGCCATCGTTAAGAGAATCAGGAAAAGGTCACGAAGTTGCTAAGTTTGATACGGTCAATTTGGCGGTTCGTAGTTATATATTAAATCTAAATAGTCATGAATCGTATACAGAATTAAGAGAAAACAGAGCAGACTTACGCGATAAAGAGCTATCGTTTACAGGTATTGCTTTAGCAAAGGCGCTGGCAGACTATTCAGAAGAAGGTAGCCTATATGTAGTAAAATTAACTGATTTTATTCATCAAAACAAGCTACAACGATTTACAATCGCTTTTGAAAATACTGTTGCTCTTAGCAATGAGTAGTCTGGATTTTTAGCTCGTACTAAAAGCAAGCGAGTATACTTTCTCTAAGAGTTACTCTTAGATATGTCATCGTATCTAAAAGTTAGAAGCGTTATTTACTGATTTTGGTTGTAAAATGATATTAGTCTCGTTAAAACCAAAATATAAGTTTATGTCTAGGAGTTACAAATGAGTAAATTACACCGGTATTTTATTTTAATATTGTCAATTTTGTGTCTGATTATTGTACTTCAGAATATGGCAACAGTTAGCATATCATTCCTGTTTTGGGAGTTTGCAATACCGCGAGCTATTCTTATTGGTTTGATGTTAATTATTGGCTTGATCATAGGTCTAATTATAAAAAGTAAGCGTAAGTAGTTTTTAACAGGTCATTGAAAGGTTTTTAAAAGGTAAGTAGTCGTAATGAAAAAAATAGCCGTATTGATTTTTGTTTGTATCGTGTTTAGCCAACAAGTTTTTGCTTTAGGGTTAACGATGTCTGAGCGCCAAATAAATAGTATTTTAAGCTTAAGGTTTCCAATGGTAGAAAATTATATGGAATACCGACTAGAGGCTTCAGCACCTTATTTAGCATTATATTCTTCAAGTCAATCAGTAGCCATTAGCGCCCGTATTAATGTAACCAATAATGGCAACAAACTTGTTGCGGATGCTACATTTAAAGGCCAAATATTTTTTGACAAAGCGAGCAACGCTTTGAAAGTCAGTAATCCATTAATAACCAAATTTGATGTTATTGATAACACCTTCCCAAAGTCTGAGGCTTCTATTAACTCAATTAAAAATACTATCGGGCAACATTTGCCCATTTCAGTATTGATTGATTTTGATCGTATTAGTAATGATTTATTTAAATTTACACCTTCTAGTTTAGTCATTGTAGAAGAGGGTTTAAGGGTAGAGTTTTAGTTCGATTAAATCTATGCAGAAGTTTACTCACGATATATAAAGCACCAATTAACTTATTGATTATTTTAACATTACCATGTCATCGCGGTGTATAACGACTTTGCTTGGACAATAACCGAGTAAAGTGTTTATTTCATCACTTTTACAACCTTTAATGCGCTTGAGATCATGGGTATTGTATTGGCTTATACCTTTTGCGATATGTTGGCCATTTTTGGCGTCATAAATATCTATACAATCGCCAACTTTAAAGTTTCCTGTCACATCAGCAACACCTGAAGGAAGTAAAGATGCGCCTTTATTGTTCAAAGCACTAACTGCGCCAACATCTATTAAGACCGTACCACTACTTTTTAACGTGTGCTTTAACCAATGTTTACGTGCCCGTGTAGCACTTTCTTTAGCAACAAAGTGAGTGCCTGGATTTTCAAAACGTAATATTTGCTCGAATATTTCTCCACGACTACCATTAAAAATGTAGGTTTCAATTCCGTTTTCTACCGCTTTTTCTGCTGCTTGAATTTTCGTTTTCATGCCGCCGGTAGCAATACTATTATTGGTAGCGCCTGCCATGGCATAAATAGCGTCATCGATTTTGTTGATAACAGGAATTAATTTAGCTTGTGGGTTTATACGTGGATCTTCTTCGAATACGCCGTCAACATCGCTTAAAATAAATAAACTATCTGCTTCGCTAACGACAGCGACTAATGCTGCTAAATTATCATTGTCACCAACTTTTAACTCTTCTGTAGCCACCGTATCATTCTCGTTAACAATAGGTATAACGCCATTTTCGAGTAAAATTCGTAAGGTGTTTTTAATGCTAATGTAGCGTTGACGATCTTTTAAGTCGCCATGCGTTATTAATAATTGGCTACAAGGAACATCAAAAAAGCGTTGCCAGTTAGCCATCATCTTCATTTGACCAACCGACGCCATCGCTTGCTTTGTAGGTATTGAAGGATTGGATGAACCGTGCGCAATTAATCCTCTGCCAGCGGCTACACTACCCGATGAAACCAGAATAACTTCTTTACCTGCTTGCTGACATTGAGTAATAAAACGCGCAATAGCGAGTATATACTTACCGCTACAACCCTGAGCGTCAGGTGAAACTAATGCACTACCAACTTTTATTACAACCCGATTAAAATTCATTACAATCCCTCTTTTTCTATTGGTTAAGATTGCCTTGAAACATGGTAGTTTTGCAACCAACTTTTGCCGCTGTATTAGACTTGTTTACTCTTTTTTAATGGTTTATGGAATTAGTGCACTAAAGTTAATGTTTTACTAAGTTAATATGGTGTTTTATTCGCAGAATGTCGATGGCAATAAATATATGGTGCGTTTTTACCCATGTTACTTTTTCCTCGCAATAACATAGAAACTTGAATTCTAGCTTTATTACGTTAAATAAAACCTGCTATAAAGCCTGTTTTTGTGACGTTGATACTAGTTTATAGATACACTTCAAATAACTACGATGTATATTCTCTATTAACAAGCTATTATTTTTTTAACGATTTTTACTGAAAATATGTGCGAAACCCATTAATATCATAGCTAGTTCTTAGACTTTAATTTTTCGGTTGTTTATATGCTACATTTTTTACCTGGCCCTATTATTGCGTGCTTCTCTGTGCTTTTGTATCTTGCTAACACCTTATTGTGGCTACTACCTATTCTAATCTTTTCGTTGTTAAAAGCTTTAGGGCCTATTCCATTGTGGCAAAAATTCTTTAGTTATTTACTGGATCAAATGGCCAGTAATTGGGTACTTTTTAATACTTTTATCCAAAAGCTATTCACTAAAACAAAAATTAACGTTTCTGGCTTAGAACAGCTAAAAATGAAAGACTGGTATTTAGTGATTAGTAATCATCAAAGTTGGACCGATATTTTAGTTCTTCAGCGTGTTTTTCATGGCAAAATTCCATTCTTAAAGTTTTTTCTAAAAAGAGAATTAATTTATGTTCCGTTTCTGGGACTAGCATGGTGGGCACTCGACTTTCCTTTTATGAAACGTTATAGCCAACACTTTTTAAGGAAAAATCCACACTTAAAAGGTAAAGATATTGAAACAACCAAAAAAGCCTGCGAAAAGTTTAAACACAAGCCAGTAAGTGTAATGAACTTTATTGAAGGAACTCGCTTTACCGCTGAAAAACATCAGAAGCAAAACTCGCCTTTTCAACGGTTATTAAAACCTAAAGCGGGTGGTATTGGCTTTGTATTACAAGCAATGAAAGGCAATTTGAGTAAAGTTGTTAATGTAACCATTTATTATCCCGATGGTGAGCCAAACTTTATAGACTTTCTATCAGGCAAGATAAAGCAAGTAGATATTGCTATTGAAACGCAAGATATTGGCGATTCTTTAAAGGGTGATTATGTTAATGATCGTGCTTATAAAATACAGTTTCAAAAGTGGGTTAATCAGCTTTGGTTAGATAAAGATAAAAAAATGCTTCAGCTTGAAGAACAAGCAAACAAGGATAATTAATGCAGGACATAATCACTTCATGGTTAACGGCGCAAGGTGTACATGAGTCATACTTAACATTGAGTTCGGTGATTATCGCTTGCTTGATTATTTTAGTGTTTTGCAGCATTAGTTTTTATATCGCGAAAAACTATGTACTTGTATTTATACATAAACTAACCACAGCTTCAAAAAACACTTGGGACGATTTATTTTTTGATCACCAAGTATTTGCCCGTATGTCTTTGTTAGTTCCTTTTATATTATTACTGTTACTGACCCCTTACTTTTTGGATGAAAGCTCATTACTCGCCACAGTACTGATAGTGATTGCCAAAATAGGCCTTTGTTTTCAAATAGCGCGCACTATAAGTGCTGTGCTTAATGTTATTAATAAACTCTATCGACAAACTGCTAGCGAACGATACTTACCGCTGAATTCGACCTTACAAGTTATTAAGCTTGTGGTGTATTTAGTAGCAACAATATTGGCGGTATCGCAAATTTTAGATCGTTCACCGCTTTACTTACTTAGTGGTTTAGGCGCTTTAACCGCGGTGTTAATTTTAGTGTTTCAGGATACGATTAAAGGCTTGGTCGCGAGTATTCAAATTTCAGCTAATAGAATGGTTGCACCCGGCGATTGGATTGAATTACCCCTGTATGGTGCCGATGGCGATGTCATCGAGATAGGCTTAAATACCGTAAAAGTGAAAAATTTTGATAATACTATAACCACAGTGCCTACCTACGCTTTAACCAGTGGTTCTTTTAAAAATTGGCGTGGCATGCTTAATTCTGGCGGCAGAAGAATTAAACGCGCTATTGTGATTGATGTCAGTAGTATTGAGTTTTATAACCAACAACAACTTGAATCATTGGCATCAGTGAATTTACTTAAAGATTACTTAGCAGCGAAAAAAGCTGAAATATTCAAGCAACAGGTTGAAGTAGATGTTGATAGCGCTATAACTGTCTCAACGATTAATACAAGGCAGCTAACCAATATTGGCACCTTTAGAGCTTATATAACGGCTTATTTAAAGCAGCACTCAAAAGTGCATCATAATATGACCTGTATGGTAAGGCAGTTACCGGCAACAGAGGTTGGCTTGCCACTAGAGTTATACTTTTTCAGTAGTGATCAAAACTGGGTGAATTATGAAGCTATACAGGCTGATATATTCGACCATTTATATGCAGCAGCACCGCTTTTCGGCTTGCGAGTGTTTCAGCACCCAAGCGGTTACGACTGGAAAAATGCCCAATCTAACGTTGGCGCATAACACCTTCTTGCATAGTAGAGGCGACTAACAAGCCAGCTTGGTTAAATATTTGTCCTTTTACTAACCCTCTACCACCACTAGCTGATGGGCTATCAATACAATAAAGCAACCATTCGTCTATGCGAAATGGTCGGTGAAACCACATGGAATGGTCAATAGTTGCTAACTGAAAGTTTGGTTGCCAATAGCTAACACCATGAGGAAATAAAGCCGTAGGTAAAAAATTAAAGTCAGAAGTATAAGCTAATAAGTAGGTATGAATACGAAGGTCATCAGGTAGTTTACCATTAGCTTTTATCCACATTTGACACTTAGCTTCTGTTTTTTCAGGTTTTAGCCAATCGTATTGTTTGACAGGGCGAGTTTCTATTGGCTTTTCAGATAAGAATTTACCGCGTATTCCTTCAGGAATAGCTTCTTGATTATCAAAAATAAAATCAGTATACGACTTTAACTCTTCAGGCTTAGGCACTACAGGCATAACATCTTGATGGTCAAAACCTTGCTCTTGCTGTTGGAATGAAGCCGTCATATAGAAAATTGCTTGGCCATTTTGAATTGCATTTACACGGCGTGTATTAAAGCTTTTACCATCACGAATATTTTCAACTTGGTAAACTACAGGCTTACTGGCATCACCTGGTCTTAAAAAATAAGAATGTAAAGAGTGTACATTGTGAGTTTCTGCAACGGTTTCTTGTGCGGCCGACAACGCTTGGCCCATAACTTGGCCACCAAATAAAGCTCTAAAGCCTAAATCTTGACTTTCGCCACGGTAGATACCCTGCTCTATTACTTCTAATTTTAAAAGTGCTGAAAGATCATCCAATACCTGACTCATAAAAACCTTACTCTCTTTAACTGTGACAAATCTACATTAATTATAACCTGCTATCTCGGGAGAATAACGAAATATACTTTAAAAAATTATTCTTTTTGACAAATGCAGGCTGCTATACTGGCCAACCAGCAAAAGTTTATTTATGAAAATTTTAACTTTAATGATTGATCTTAATAATGATCTACGATATGTTGCAGCTACTAAACGTATAATATGAATGTAAAATACGTATTACTAACGTGATAAAGAGGCCATTGTGCACGCAGTTCTTGAACGAGAAGTATTACTAGAAAGACGCCAATATACCGCAGAGCAATCTAATTTGTGGGACAAGCTTTCGCTTGCGCAAAAATTTGCTACTAGCAGTTTGACTCAATTCGGCTACGATCTTTGTTTTATTCGCAGTAGTAAAGCTGGCAACATCGCTATTTTATTATGTGATAATAATGCCGCGACCATTTCGGACGATGGCGAAATTAATACCTCACCAAATATTACTGTTAGAGCTTAATTCCTATTTTGATATAAAAATGCCGCTTACAGAGCGGCTTTTTTATTGCTACCTTTTAATATTTCAGAGCCTCAGCCTACCGCTATAAACAATACGGCTTTATTTATTCTTTACTAGAGCATTCGCTTAAACGTGAAAGAAATACGTAGGGATCAATATCTTGAATATTGGGCGAATCTATTGAGAATACAACTTTAACCGAGTAGTCTCCTAGATTTGCGAAGAAGCGAGTGCTTATTGCTTGTTTAATACGCGTTAATTTTATCACTGCCTGCTCAGGGCTTTGGTGAGGACATAAAAATAAATATTCGCCAGTGCTTATGACTCCAGCGTAATCTTCTTCATCGATGTTCTCATTAATAATGATAGCCAGTGTTTGGCTGACATCGTTAAGGGTTTTCCGATTAAAACGAAAGCTCAATTCTTGCCAGTTTTCTATTTTTAAATAGGCGATAGAAGCTTCATATTGATATTTTCTAGCAATTTTATATTGCTGTTGATACCAACGTTTTGTTTGTACTGGTTGTGCTAATTGGTTTTGAGGCAACTCTATTTCATCGTAACTACGGTTAAGTTGTTGGCGATGAGTCTGAAAACGACAAAAAGCGATAAAAACAGTACTACAGCATAAGAGTAGAGAAAGCAGAATAATGATATTTTTTTGTTGAGTATATTTTTCATTGAACTTTAGGCTCAGTTGGCTTTGCTCTGCTAAATTTAAAGCAAGTTTCTTAGCTTTATCACTTGTTGATATAGCGGCTCTAGCGAAAGAATCTTTAACACTAACGTTAGGGTATATCCCTCGATATAATGATAAATAAAGACTTTGATTTTTCAGCGCAAGTGGAAGATTATTTTTTACAATATAGTAGTCGGTTAATAACAAATACAATTCAATTTGCTGTGGAGAAAGCACAATGTTTTCAGTTAATACTTGCGCTGAAAGCAACGTACTTTCCGCTTCTTGGTTTTCGCCTAAAGCAAATAACACTTTAACTAAACTAATTTTAGCCGACAATTTAACCCGTACTAAGTTGTATTGATTAAATACCTCTTGGGCATTAAATAAGTGTTTTTTGGCCGCTTTAAGCCGCTGTTGCTCAAGTAATACCTGACCTAGACCAAGCTCGGCATAAGCTGCATGTATGTCGAGTTTATATTGTTTAGAAAATTCTAATGACTGCCAAAAAGCATTATATGCATCATCATATTGGTGCAATTGATAATAAGCTTGAGCGACTAAATGATAACTGCGAGCAAGGCCTTCTGATCTTGCCATGTCAGTGCGTAACTTGATGACATGTGTGAGAATTTCTACAGCGTTGTTATACTCTGATAAATAGAAATGTGCTTGAGCAATAGTTTCAAGCAATGTTATTTGATCCACATTGGTGAGATTTTGATTGAGTAACGTTTCAACTTTATTAAGCGTTTTTACTGCTTCCTCGTATTCAGCACTTAATGCATAGGCGACAACAGAGTATGCGAGAGCTTGTAAATGATAATTCATATTATTGGCTTGTTCAGCCAACCATGCTGCAGCCTGTGAGGTATCTTGTAATTGGAGGTAGTTCCCCTGTGCATAATAGCCGCGAGCAACTTTTAACATTAAATCTAGCTGTATTTCGGTAGCTATTTGATCAATTTCACTACCATATTGTGCGAGTTGAAATGCCACAAGCAAGTTACCTCGATTGTAAGCAACATCAGATAAAAGCGAAAATGCTTTGGCGATGGTGTTTGAGCTAAATTGATCTCTAAAATGGACAATTGATTGTGCTGTATCGACCACATCTTGTGAAAGTAATAATTCTTTGTTTAGACTGTAATAATTGTCAATAACTTGAATATAATTGATGTCATTATTCGTTTCACTTGCTTGAATAGAAAGCGAGATACAAATACTGATTAAAAAACCTATTAGCATTCGATTCATTGAACGTTAACTTCCATTTTTAGGTTGTGGGTCACTTTTGTTTTTTACTGTAACTATATTTTATTTAAAGTATTTAATTAACAGTTAGCACTGATAATGTAGAATTAAAGCTGAAAAATTATTAACTCTACAGCGTAATTAACCATTAGTAATACTACTTTAAACCTAAGCTATAAATAATAAACTCTTTAATATCAAGGCTTTAATTGTTGCTGCCAAAGTGATATTAAAAGGTGTTTACAAATATAATTCTTTATTTATAATTGTTACTGAGCTTTTTAAGCTTAATAAGGGCAAATCCAGTGAAAACTGGAGACGCAAAGTTACCGATCTAAGGGGCAACCTATGATAGCGGAACTGCAAAATTTAGATATAGTGGGGGCTTATCTTAATTTATCGGTTCCTTCATTCTAGTCTCTGGTAACTTTGCGTGCCTTCCTTTGTTTTCTCATCGCTTTTCTTCATTATTGCTTTTATCTTGCGATTTTTTATCTTCAACATACTTATAAATCAAAGTTTCTAACATTGATAATGGCATTGAACCATTCTTTAATATTTGATCATGAAAATCGCGTAAATCGAATGATGTACCTAGCTCTTTTTCTGCATGTTGACGTAACTTTTTGATGGTTAACTCGCCCATTTTATAAGATAACGCTTGTCCAGGCCAAGAAATGTAACGGTCAATTTCAGTTTTTACATTGTGCAGTGACAGAGCGGTATTATCAGCCAAATAGTTCATAGCACGTTCACGACTCCAGCCTTTCGCATGCATACCGGTATCAACAACTAACCTACAAGCACGCCACATTTCATAGGTTAGGCGCCCAAAATCACTATATGGGCTTTGATAAAATCCAGCTTCTTTACCTAAGTACTCTGAGTAAAGTCCCCAGCCTTCACCAAACGCAGAAATATAAGTACTATTTCGAAACTGAGGTACATTCTCCATTTCTCGAGCAATAGAGTTTTGTAAGTGATGTCCGGGTACTGCTTCATGTAACGTTAGTGCTTCTAAAACATATAGAGGGCGGCGATCTAAACGGTAGGTGTTAACCCAATAATTACCTGCTTGATCATCGCGTGAAGGGCCAGAATATCGGCCTGTTGTATATTTAGGTGCAATGTTCGCCGGTACCTCAATAACGCCGTAAGGTGTGCGTGGCAATGTCTTAAATAGTTTCGGTAATTGAGCATCCATTTTTTTAGCAATAAACGAGGCTTCTTTTAATAAACCTTCTGGGCTAGTGGCGTAAAATTGCTTATCTGTGCGTAAAAAATGGACAAAGTCAGCAAAGCTGCCGGTAAAGTTTAGTTGCTCAATAATGGTGTCCATTTCATGGCGAATACGTTTTACTTCGGCTAGACCGGTATTGTGTACCTCATCAACTGTATTAGGCAAGGTTGTATAGTGTTGTAATCGATTAACATAATAGTTATCACCATTGGGTAAAGAACTTGCGGCTATATTTTTTCGTGCATTGGGTTGATAGCGATTTACCATGTAGTCGTAATATTGTTGGTAACTGGGTATTACAGACTCAACAATAGCGTTAATAGCTTGTGCTTTTAGTTGCGCTTTTAATTGTGGTGAAAAATACTCAGGCATGGCAGTAAATGGTTGATAATAAGTGCTTAAACTCGCATCAGGCTTGATAAATGCTTTAATAGAGTCTTCAAAACCGAGCAGTACAACTTTGGGTTGAGTAATACCTGCTTCAATACCTTTATCCATCCAATACATTTGTTGAGTAAAATATTTTGGTAAAGCCTGCATACGCAAAATGTAATCGCGATAATCTTGTTCAGTTTTAAAGCTTACTTGGCTCTTAATTCGACTAATCCAAACATGGAACCCTGACTCAGCGGTTAATGGCATGTAATGCTCTTTGTTGGTGTAATTATCGAGTTGGTTTTTTATGCTATATGACAAAACTGAATGATTAATGGCCTCAGATTGATTAAGGTTTTTGTCGTCTATTGCTGATAGTCGCTGGTAAATTTCAGACAGTGCTAGATGTTGCACTTGTAGGTTTTTTGGAGATAAATCGGGTAATCGACTGTTAGTATCGCCGGCAATATCTTGATTAAACGGGCTTTGGTTGTCTTTAAATTGCTGGTAGTCTTTAATTATTTGTTCAAGATTGTTGCTAACAATTGGCGCGTTAAGTTTTGTCGACTGACAACCCATAATAAATGCAACAAGGAATAAGGTGATTGAAAAAGCTTTCATTAGAAATCTCAAATGTTAATTATATTAAAATACTCTCTGATTTAATTACCATAACAAATCGAAACCATTTATAAAGCAAAGATTACGATCACGTCTTAATTTTTCAACACTTTAGTCTATTAGGAGCGCGTTTTGTGCTTTTTAGCCACAAAATGGCTACTTGTTGCAGGCTTTAGGCATTTTATTATGGCACTTTCATGTAAATTACTGGACAATAACCTACCGGTTAAATTTAGCAATAATGAAATAAAAAGTTGGCATAGTGCAGTACCATGACTCTATAGCACAAGCTGAACAAAAAATGCATGCCGCCATAAAACAATTGCAGTTATGGCATATAGCGGCGACTCCAATCAATTACGCGGTGAGTTACGGCTACCTTAATAAACACTCAAAAAGTCTTAATAGTGCTATTGAAAAGCAACTTGCATCTAAAAAGAAACTCGATAATTTTTTTCTAGAAGAAATGTATCGTCAATTTATTTTAGGACAAAGCGCTTTTAGAGGTGAATTAATTGACGATCTTGATGAAGTGCTCGTAGATTTACAAGCTAATAGTCAACAATCTACTCTTAATACTCAGCGTTTAGTGACTGAGTTAGACGAAAATATTGTTAATCTAAAATCCAAAGATAGAAGCGAAATATTCAACGCTATTAAACAAATACGTTTAACAGCTCAGCAATTTAAACATGAACAAGAAAAGCTTGCTAAACAGCTTAAGTTTTCACAAAAATCTACAGCCGCATTACGTGTAGAGTTGGACGACGTCAAAAAAGAAATCTACTTAGATCCGCTGACCGGTTTATATAATCTCAAAGCGATGAATCAGCATTTAGAACTTTGGCTTTGTGATGACCCCAAAAAGCAAGTTGCAGCAATTGTTATTAATATTGATCAGTTTACTCAAATGAATGAAAGCTTAGGCCCATTAATCAGCGATGTATTATTAACAAAAATTGCCAATAAAGTGAGCAGTTATGTTGGTCAGAGTGGGTTACCGGTGCGAACCGCTGGCGATGAGTTTTTAATTTTATTGCCTAATATAAAACGAATGGTTGCTGGCGAGGTAGCTGAAAAAATTCGACAAAGTGTTGAGAAGTTAAGGTTTATTACCAGCAAGTCCGGTACTAGGTTACCTCAAATGACGTTGAGTATCGGTGTTAGCGATTTTAATGTTGCTACCAGCGCTAATAATATTATTAACCAAACCCGCGCTCTGATTAATGATAATACGAATAAACGAACTAACCACGTTAATATTGCTAATACTTAACCGGTATTTATTTATCTGCGCTGAGTTCAGTTATTAAAAGCGGTAAGTTTTTTTCTGAAAATACCTTTATCCCGTTCGCTCTTAATATTGCACTGGTAACACCTTGTCCTAGGATTTTTTCTTGCTTGAAACTACCATTGTAAATAGTTGTGCTACCACAAGAAGGGCTAGACTCTTTTAACAAGGCGTATCGAATATGATGTTTTTGACAGAGTATTAACGCTTTAGAGGCGCCTTGTTTAAACTCGTTAGTCACATCTTGACCCGTTATAGTTTTAACTGAAATGCTGCCGTCAATAACTTGCAATTCAGCAGGAGGTCTTGGCGTAGTTAACCCACCTGCTAGCTCAGGACAGATCACGACTAAACGGTTTTCTTCTTGCCAACGCAAAAGTGTGGCATTAACTAATAAGTTGTCACCACCGTCGTATCTCACTTTATTACCTAAAAAGCAGCTGCTGATGAGAATTTTTTCCACTAGCTATTCCTATACAATTTAAATATTAATACCAATTGAAATAAATAATCGATCACTTTAAGGCGGTTTAAATCGTCAATAACTGCGTTGTTTTCAATCCCAATAACCCGCTATTACTCGACAATATGCTCCTTTATTGCGCTAATAACTTAGGATGCAGGTACTTATGTTTAGTCTGGAACAATAAACATGTATTCTTGAACAATTTATCCTCGCTTAACATTGGTGAACAATTTATTACATTGGGTATAAGACTTTCTGCCAAGTAAATAAAAGCATAGGTCTTATGTTGTTAGTTATAATAAAAGTTGTTTCAGGGTTGGTAACCCGCAGATGTCTTGTTCGCTAACACATTCAAACCAACAAGCGTGGCTATATTCTTCAAAATTGAGAAAAAATTCATTATCAGCAATTTTTACTCTTAAACTATAAAGATCTGCCCCTTCTAAAACCTCTAATTTCTTCGCTGATGTTAAGCGTAAAATATGATTAATTACTGAGGTTTTATCATCCATTGTCCATGCAATATTAAATGAAAGTTGCAGTGTTGTGACATTTATTTCTTCAAGCTTTATGATTTCTATTTTCTTTTCTTTTAGCATACCGTTTCTACTTCAAATGAGTTAATTGTTGAAAACATATATCCTTGGCGTAATGTATTAGATTATTTTTCATCCGAGTGTGCATTTAAAAAAAGCAACGACAACGGTATTTTTTTTACATATAATCAACAAAGGATCCCTTAAAATTATTTACCAAAGAGAGATATTATCTATGAAAAAACTTACTTTAGCCGTTGCTGCTACTGTTATGATGGCTTCTCCAGCATTTGCTGGTGACGCAGCTGCCGGTAAAGCAAAATCAGCTATGTGTGCAGCTTGTCACGGTGCTGCTGGTATTTCTGCTGTTCCTATGTACCCTAATCTTGCTGGTCAAAAAGAAGCTTACCTTGCAAAGCAATTAAAAGATTTTAAATCGGGCAACCGTAAAGATCCAGTAATGGCGCCTATGGCAATGGCATTATCTGATGAAGATGTTGCTAACATCGCAGCTTACTACGCTGGCCTTAAATAATAAGCTTTATGTTTTGAAAAAAAGCGCTATTAAGCGCTTTTTTTGTCTTTAAAATTTAGGGTATGTTTAGCTTTGATGTTGTTTTATTAAAGATAAAAACGGCTCACCGTAACGTGCTAACTTAGTATCGCCAATACCACTAACATTGAGCATCTGCCTGGTTGTTGTAGGTTTTACCCTCGCCAATTCAGACAATGTCGCATCGTTAAAGACAATAAAAGGCGCAATATCTTCAAGTTTAGCTATTTCTTTACGCAGGGATCTCAACTTAGCAAATAATGCTCTGTCATAAACTTTTTCGCGTTTATTACTTTGCCAATAACTCGCTTTTTGTAAACGCGGCGCAGCTAACATTAAGGGGTGTTTACCTTTTAATATATCGCCAGCGGCTTGCGTAAGACATAAGTTAGATTGGGCAGCAATATCTTGTTGTAGATAGCCTAAATGAATTAATTGCCTAACAATTGAAAACCAATAACCGGGGGTTTTGTCTCTGCCAATACCAAAGGTTGATACTTTGTCATGACCAAGCTGGGTTATTTTATTATTTAACTCTGCGCGTAACACGGCAACAACATGCTCAACATCACCACTTTCTTCAATGCGATAAACACAGGAAAGTACTTTTTGTGCAGCTTGTGTTGCATCAAACTGGCTTGGTGGATCTAAACAAATATCACAATTGCCACAGCTTTTTTCAGTAAACTCAGCAAAATAATTTAATACTACTCTGCGTCGACATGTTTGAGCATCAATAAAGCCACGCATAGCCTGAAAACGTTGTAGCTCTACATTGACACGCTCTTCGTTTTCACCCTCGCTAATGCGCTTATTAATGCGTTCAGCATCTTTTTCATCGTAAAGAAACAGTGCTTCTGCTGGTAAACCATCACGACCTGCTCGGCCTATTTCTTGATAATAAGATTCAACGGTTTTTGGTGGTTCAAAATGAATGACAAAACGTACATTAGATTTGTTAATGCCTAAACCAAAAGCAACTGTTGCGACCACAATTTGTATGTCATCTTTCGCAAATTTATCTTGAATAATATTGCGAATTTCGGGCTCTAAACCGGCATGATACGCAGAGCAATTAACACCGGTTTCAGCTAAACGCTTGGCTAGCTTTTCAACTTGCCAGCGGCTATTACAATAAATAATGCCACATTCATCTTTACGTTTTTTAATGTAGCCGACAACTTGTTGTTCACCTTGGTATTTTTCTGCCAAAGTAAAACGAATATTGGGACGGTCAAAGCTATCAAGATGAATATAAGGATCGTTTAGGGCTAATTGCTGCAGTATGTCTCTGCGTGTAGTGACATCAGCCGTGGCGGTGAGTGCCATTACAGGTACATGTGGAAAATTTTGCTTTAGTAAATGCAGTTGGGTATAAGCTGGGCGGAAGTCGTGGCCCCATTGCGAAATACAATGCGCTTCGTCAATAGCAAATAAACTGATATTCAGTTGAGAAAGCCCTTGAATAAAGTAGTAACTCTTCAAACGCTCAGGTGCAACATAAAGTAATTTTATTTCGCCTTGCCCCAAACGGCGAAAAATATCGTTAATCGTGTCAGCGTCAAGTGATGAATTAACAAACGCAGCAGCTATGCCCTGTCGTACCAAACCGTCAACTTGATCTTTCATTAAGGCGATTAAGGGTGAAACAACAATAGTAACACCGGGTAAAATAGTTGCCGGTAACTGAAAACACATTGATTTCCCGCCACCCGTTGGCATTAATACTAAGCTGTCACGGCCCTGAAGTGCCTGATTGATGATTTCTTCTTGGCCAGGGCGAAAGGCCTGATAGCCAAAATGATGTTTCAGAGAGTCAGTTAGTGTTGTAGGAGAAATGGCTTGCAACAGAAAGTCTTTATTAAATTAAATCAGCAGGCATTTTACCGTAGTAATGGCATTGTGCGGAGATTTTTTTCAACATTAAGCTGAATTTTAACGCTTTCAAAAAGTAGTTTGTATAATAATTTATAAATTAGTTACTTAAGCTAAATAATATTAACTGCGACAGTATCTCAATATCCTTAGCGGGTATTAACTTGTTGATAGGCTGTTTAAATTAATAATGTTATTATGTTTGTTCCTTAGCAAAATTTAGTCTTCAAGTTCACCTCATGCCAACAACTGAAACCAACGCCCTTCGTGGCGGTATTATTTTTGCCATATGCGCTTACACCATGTGGGGTATTGCGCCTTTATACTTTAAATTAATTGATCATATTGATGCCGATGAAATTCTTGTTCATCGCGTAGTATGGTCGACCGTGTTATTGATGCTAATTGTTTTATTGACTAAGCGTTGGGGTAGCTTTGTTGCCACCATTACACAGCCTAAAATAGTCATGCAGTTAACAATATCGGCGAGCTTTTTAGCCGTAAACTGGTTTCTGTTTATTTGGGCGGTTAATAATGATCACCTACTCGATGCAAGCCTTGGCTATTATATTAATCCGTTGCTTAGTGTAGCGTTGGGCGTGGTGTTTTTAGGTGAGCGTTTAAGGTTTTGGCAGTTATTTGCTGTAGGTTTGGCATTTATTGGCGTGATGATTCAGCTTATTATGGTTGGCTCGGTTCCCGTTATATCGTTAGCCTTGGCTGGTACTTTTGCTACTTATGGTTTATTGCGGAAAAAGTTACCTTTAGACTCATTTGTTGGGTTATTAGTTGAGTCACTTATGATGTTACCTATCGCGCTAATTTATTGGTTAGTGTTTTTAGAAACCAATACCAATAATATGTTCGAAAATGCTATGTCATTAAATATGATATTAATTTGTACTGGTATAGTAACTACCGCACCTTTGCTTTGCTTCTCTGCAGCAACGAAGCGTATGACCCTAACCGCATTGGGGTTCTTTCAGTATATAGGGCCAAGTATTATGTTTGTTTTGGCAACCTTTTATTATCAAGAGCCGCTCTATTTTGCGAAATTAATTACCTTTGCTTGTATCTGGACCGCACTGGCAATATTTAGCTTTGACTCAGTAAAAACCAGACGTAAAGCTGCTAAGTTAGCAGCGACAAAGTTAATATAAGTTTATATCAGTTAATAGAGCGTGTTAAAAAGCACGCTCTATTTTGTGCTTTAATGGCAGGAATGTCGCTTGAGACTTAACTCAAGCGTGCTAAGTCATATTCGATTAAATATTTAGAGCTTCTCTAAATTAGCATAAGCAACGACTAACCACTTACACCCTGCATCAGCAAAGTTAACTTGAATACGACTTTGTGGACCACTACCTTCATAATTTAATACCACGCCGTCACCAAACTTGGCATGACGAACATTTTCACCCAACTTAAAGCCTGAGTTACCAAAGGTTTCTAAGGTCAGCGCTGAAGAGAATTTCCCGGTGGTTCTGGGTTTGCTTACTTGGTTTTGCATTCTAATTTCTTCAGTACAAGTATCGGGTAATTCTCGTAGGAAACGACTGGCTTTATGATGCTTCTCTTGGCCATATAAACGACGGCTTTCTGCATGACACAAGTACAACTTTTGCATTGCTCGGGTCATACCTACATAGCATAAACGTCGCTCTTCTTCTAAACGACTTAGGTCTTCAACCGACTGTTGCGAAGGGAACATGCCTTCTTCTAAACCAGCGATAAATACTAATGGAAACTCAAGGCCTTTAGCTGAGTGCATGGTCATCAGTTGTACTGCAGACTCATAATCGTCGGCTTGTGATTCACCCGACTCCAATGCAGCATGGGTTAAAAATGAAGTAAGCGGACTTTGTTCTTCTTCAAGCTCAGGGTCAACTTCAAAGGTTTGACAAGCCGTAACTAATTCATTTAAGTTTTCAATACGAGCCTCAGCACGCTCACCTTTTTCCGCTTGATACATGGCTTTAAGGCCTGAATGCTGAATAACATAATTTGCTTGTTGGTCTAGATTTAAGTGACTCGATTCATCTTCTAGTTGATCAATAACATTGATAAATTGCTTGATCACTTTCGCACTGCGACCTTTAAGCTCTTCATTTTGCATCATGTGCTGACAGGCTTCCCAGAGCGTACTTTCGAGGCTACGTGCAGCATCACGAACTAAGCTCAATGTTTGATTACCAATACCACGCGCCGGTGTATTAATAACACGCTCAAATGCAGCATCGTCATCTCTGTTGTTCAGTAAGCGCAAATAAGCAAGCGCGTCTTTAATTTCTTGACGTTCAAAAAATCGTAAACCGCCATAAATACGATACGGCAATTTAGCTTGAATTAACGCTTCTTCCATTAAGCGTGATTGCGCGTTGCTGCGGTATAAAATAGCAACATCGTCGAGTGAGCCTTTTTTATCTTTCCAGTCGCTAATGCGTCCGGCAATAAAGCGAGCTTCGTCAATTTCATTAAAAGCGGTGTAAATAGATATTTTTTCGCCAGCATCATCCTCGGTCCATAAGTCTTTACCGAGGCGATTATTATTGTTACCAATTAACTGGTTAGCCGCATTAAGAATGTTGGCTGTTGAACGATAGTTTTGCTCTAATTTAATAGTTTTTGCGCCATTAAAGTCTTGTAAAAATCGTTGAATATTTTCAATTTTTGCACCACGCCAGCCATAAATAGATTGGTCATCGTCACCTACTATCATGACACTGCCACTTTTTTTACCTAGCATGTTCAACCAGGCATATTGAATGGCATTGGTATCTTGAAATTCATCTACTAATACGTGGGCAAAGCGCTGTTGATAATGTGCGAGTAATTCTGGGTTGTTTAACCAAAGTTCATGAGCGCGCAGTAATAATTCGGCAAAATCTACTAAGCCTGCTCGGTCACAAGTGTCTTGATAAACACGATAAACTTTAACAAAAGTTTCTTCGGTCGCATCGTACTGAGTATCAATATGTTGTGGACGTAAACCTTCATCTTTTTTACCATTGATATACCAAAGAAATTGCTTTGGTGGCCAACGTTTTTCGTCTAATTCTAAGGAACGCACAATACGTTTAACCATACGAAGTTGGTCATCAGAATCAAGTACTTGAAAGCTTTGCGGTAGCTTGGCTTCTTGAAAGTGCATGCGCAATAAACGATGTGCTAAACCATGGAAGGTACCAACCCACATACCATGTACGTTGCCATCAACGGTTTGTTCTACTCGGGCACGCATTTCTGCTGCGGCTTTATTGGTAAAAGTTACTGCTAAAATACTGTGAGCAGATGCATGCTCAACTTTCATTAACCAAGCTATACGTTGAACTAAAACTCGCGTTTTACCACTGCCCGCGCCAGCGAGCACCAACATATTTTGTAATGGTGCAGCCACCACATCGCGTTGTTTATCGTTTAACGAGTCAAGTAATTCAGAAACATCCATAGCAAGGTAAAATCTAAAGCAAAATTATGCTGCTATCATAACAAGTTCAGCACTGTTTTGATAACGCTATAAGCCTGCGAAGCTAATGAATATATAAAGTGCTTTTGTTTACTGAAATATTAACGTCAATTTGCTTGTTTTTTCACATAAAGAAGTAAATACAATTACTTATTTTACAATTTTGGTTAGCTGTTCAATATGGTCAAGTGCTAGGGTAGGAATAACTTTCAGGGCTTTACCTACTTGGTAGGGATTTAACCAAGCAGTTTGGCAGCCGGCGTTAATACCGCCAAAAACATCATTTTTACCACAATCACCGACATGCAGTAATTGTGAAGAGCTTATTTGTAAGGTTTGGCAGGTTTTATCAAACATATCGCGATCAGGTTTTAATTTATTTTCGGTGGTCGCATTAAAGTGGGCTGTAAAATATTTTGCGATACCTATTTTGTCGGTATCTACATTGCCGTTAGTGATCGCTGCTAAAGGAATTTTACGCTGAAGGGTGCTAAGAAAGTCGTGTGTATGTTGTGGTAGCGTGAAGTTACTGCGTTGTTCAACAAAATAAGCTAAGGCTAAAGCCGCAACTTTTTGTGCTTCTGTGTCATTTAAACCCAATGACATAGCGCCAAGATAATAGGTTTTTTCTCGTAGCAGGCTTATATCATGTTTTATCCAAGGCGACTGCGCGATAACTTGTTGGCGAAAAGGCCACCAGAAAGTCATATCAAAGGCATATAAAGTACTCTCTAAACCATAGTCACTGAAAATAGTTTTAAAATATTTGATCATCTTGGTATCGGTAGCCAACATAATTGGGTGGTTACTGTACAAAGTATCATCTAAATCAAAGCTAATAGCATGAAAAGGGTGCAGTCGACGATAAAATCTCACAATACTTCAGCCTAGAAAAGTTGTTGATGAAGTAATTTAGCGACTAACTTTTTAAATTGCCCCAACAGCAAGGTATCCATTCGTGGGTCAAAATGCTCTGCATCTTGGCTACTAATCGCCAGGAAACCGATATCTTCTTGGTTATGCATAAGGCGAACTAAAACAACTGAGCCGGCGTTAGATTCACCAAAAATCAATGTTTGTTCGCTCTGTTGTAATCGACCAAAATAATATTCATCTTTACTTAATCGGTTTTCAATTATTTCAGCACAATTATTGTTAATTAAAGCACTGTGACTAACTTTAGCTGGTTTAACTAGCCATAGCTTTAAGGCATCTAATGATAATAATTGCGTTGTCGCTTGATGCAAACAATCGAGCAGTTCAACGGCGGTAGTACAATCAAGTAGGCGTAGGTAGAGATCGCTATATAAAGCAAAAAGTTGCTCGTTTTGATTAGCAATTACCATTAATTGGGTGATTTCTTCTTCGAGATTATGAATTTTATGTCGTTGTTGAGATAGTTGACGTTCCACTAAAGAAATTGTGCCCCGCTGATGATCGGGCAGTCTCAAGGTGGTAACAAAGTCAGCCTGACGGTTAAAAAATTCAGGATTTTCTTGAAGGTAAGCGACGATTAATTCATCGGTTAGTTTTATTTCGTCATCAGACAGTAAGTTTTGATCATTTATTTGCATAGGTTTATCTTGTTTATAGGTTTATTTGCCCATCGAACACATGCACGGCGGGACCTGTCATTTTTACTGAGTTACCGGGGCCTTTCCAAAATATTTTTAATTGTCCGCCGGGTAAATCAACCAATACTTGTCGATTGAGCTTTTTTTGCATGTGGCCAATAACGACAGCAGCACAAGCGCCACTACCACAAGCTAAGGTTTCAGCTGCCCCACGTTCGTAAACGCGTAGCTTGATATATTCAGGTGAAACAACTTCCATAAAGCTAATATTTGCTTGTTCAGGAAAGCGCTCATGAAATGATAATGCTTTACCTAAAACTTCTACGGGTGCTTGTTTTACATTGTCTACCGTTAAGACGCAATGCGGATTGCCCATAGAAACAACGCCACAAAGCACAGTTTCGTCTTCGCTGCGCAGAATATAGGTTCCTTCGGCTTTTTGTGCGGTAAATGGAATTTTTGGTGGTTCAAATTGCGGTACCGGCATGTTGACCGAAACATTACCGTCACGCTCAACAAATAAGGTCATTTTGCCCGATTGCGTTGAGACCTTTATTTTATGTTTATTGGTTAAGCCTTTTAAACGCACAAACTTTGCAAAGCAACGTGCGCCATTACCACATTGCCCAACTTCACTACCGTCGGCATTAAAAATTCGATAATGAAAATCTAAATCAGGATCATACGGCGGTTCAACCACTAATACTTGGTCAAAGCCAACACCAAAGTTTCGATCGGCAAGCTGCTTTATTTGCTCATTCGATAAGTAAACGTTTTGCGTTACATTATCGAGTACAAGAAAGTCATTACCTAAACCATGCATTTTAGAAAAATTTACTAACATCTATGCTTATCTTCCACTATGAAGGTAATATGCTTTCACCTTGCCATAATTGGCTTAAGGTTTCGCGTTTTCTCACTAAATAACTGTCAGTGCCATCAACCATAACTTCGGCTGCGCGTGGTCGGCTATTGTAATTTGAGCTCATCGTAAAACCGTAAGCACCTGCACTACGAATAGCAAGCAAATCGCCCGCGCGTATGGCTAAGCTTCTATCTTTACCGAGAAAATCCCCTGTTTCACAGATTGGCCCGACAATATCATATTGTGCACTGGCTATATCATCACGCTGTTCAACAGGAATAATCGCTTGCCAAGCTTGATATAGTGCGGGTCTGATCAAATCGTTCATCGCGGCATCTACAATGGCGAAATTTCGATCTTCATTTTCTTTTAGATACTCTACTTCAGTCACTAAAATACCGGCATTGGCCATAATGGCTCGGCCCGGCTCATAAATTAGCTTGAGGTCTCGACCTACTAACTTTTGCGCAATAGCTTCAGCATATTCTTGTGGGTGCGGTGGCTTTTCGTCGTCGTAACAAACACCTAACCCACCACCAACATCAATATGTGATAATACAACGCCTTGCTCAGCGAGTTGATCAACTAATTTTAACACGCGATCGAGAGCATCTAAAAAGGGTAAAACCTCGGTAAGTTGCGAACCTATATGGCAATCAACACCTTGAATATTAATGTGCGATAAGGTTGCAGCATATTGATAAAGGGCTGGAGCATGTTCAATACTAATACCGAACTTATTTTCTTTTAAGCCTGTTGAAATATAAGGGTGTGTGCCAGCATCAACATCGGGATTAACCCGTAAAGAAATTGGCGCAACCTTATTTAAGCCTTTGGCAACCTCTTGAATGCGATCTAACTCTGCCGCTGACTCAACATTAAAACAATAAATATCAAGATTTAAGGCATAAGCTATTTCTTCAGATGTTTTACCAACGCCTGAAAAAACCACCTTTTTAGGATCGCCACCTGCTTCAACCACACGCATTAGCTCACCTTTGGAAACAATATCAAAGCCTGAGCCTAGTCTAGCCATTACATTTAACACACCAATATTGCTATTGGCTTTTACGGCGTAGCAAACAAGGTGCGGGCGATCGCCAGCCGCTTGATCGAAGGCATGCCAATGACGCTCGATAGTCGCTCGAGAGTAAATATAGAGTGGCGTACCATATTGCTTTGCTAACTCAGTGACCTGACATTGCTCGGCGTATAATGAGTGTTGTTTACGATTAAAAAAGTCCAATGCCGTTATTCCTAATGCTTTAAATTAGATTTATCGCTATTTTTGTCTGTTTCTTCACTTGTTTTAGGCAAGTTCTCTTGCTGTTGCTCAGGAGTTTGGTATAAAGGACCTTTAATACCACAGCCTGTTATGATTACTAAACTAACCAAGCTGAAGAAAATAATTACAATTTGTTTACGCATAATTGATTTATTCGATTTTTTTCCCATGATAGACGTTTTATAATCCCTTGACCAACAATTACCAAGCAAAGATTAAACAATCTTAATGTACCGGTAGAAAGGAATAGTTAATGAATGATAGCCAATACAATATAGCCGCTGAAAATATTTTACTTGCGGTAGAAGAAGCCATTGAAGATTGCGGTTGCGATATCGATTATGAAGGTGTTGGCGGTATGTTAACGCTGACCTTTAAAAATGCCAGTAAAATCATCATTAACAAACAAGCGCCCTTACATGAAATTTGGGTAGCAACAAAATTTAATGGCCACCATTTTCATTTCGAAAATGAGCAATGGTTAGATAAACGCGGTGGCGATGAGCTATGGCATTTTTTATCTAATGCGGTCAGCAAACAAGCAGAACAAGCCATCGTGCTTACTGCGCAATAAATATTAATTAAGGTAATTGAAATGACACAACACACCGTACGTATTGCCACTCGAAAAAGCGCGTTAGCGTTGTGGCAAGCCGAATATGTGAAAGCGAAACTTGAGCACTTTCATCCAGGTATTAATGTTGAACTAGTTCCCATGACCACAAAAGGTGACATTATTCTTGATACGCCGCTAGCAAAAGTTGGCGGTAAAGGTTTGTTTGTAAAAGAGCTTGAAGTGGCGATGTTAGAGAATCGTGCTGATATTGCGGTGCACTCAATGAAAGATGTACCGGTTGAATTCCCTGAAGGTTTAGGATTAGAAATAATTTGTCCGCGTGAAGATCCGCGTGATGCATTTGTTTCTAACACCATTAAAAGTCTTGCTGATTTACCACAAGGCGCTATTGTTGGTACCTCAAGTTTACGTCGTCAATGTCAAATTAAAGCACTGCGTCCAGACCTTGATATTCGCGATCTTAGAGGTAACGTTAATACCCGTCTTAAGAAGCTTGATAATGGTGAGTACGATGCGATTATTTTAGCGGCAGCAGGCCTAATTCGCTTAGAAATGCCTGAACGTATTCAAGAATATATTGAGCCAGAAGTTATGTTGCCGGCTAATGGCCAGGGCGCTGTCGGTATTGAATGTCGAAATGAAGATACGATAATAAAAACCTTACTTGCACCGCTAGCATGTGAAAATACGCGTGTTAGAGTGGTGGCTGAGCGAGCCATGAACCGTGCGCTTGAAGGGGGTTGTCAGGTGCCAATAGGTAGTTACGCTGTGCTTGAAGATCAACAGTTATATTTACGTGGCTTAGTCGGTGCTATTGATGGTAGCGAAATATTAACCAGCGAAGTACGTGGTAATATTGACCAGGCCGCCCAACTAGGCAACCAATTAGCTGAAAATCTCTTGGCTAAAGGCGCTGATAAAATTCTTCGTCAGGTATATGAACAATCATAAGCTTAATGTATTAATTACGCGTCCTGAAAAAGCAGGGCGCGAGCTACAAACTTGTCTAGAGCAATATGGCTATGGCAGTTATTGCCAGCCATTTTTCGATTATCAAGCCGCCGAAAACCTTGATCAATTACAGACACTGCAAAAACAGTTAGTATCACCTATTGTTATTTTTATTAGCGTAGCAGCCGTTGAATTTGCACAAAAATTAATGCCAATATCGTTATGGCCTGCAGAAATTGTTGTTGCAGTAGGCAGTGCTACTCAACAAGCGTTAAAAGCGTTAGGCATTAACGCACTGGTTCCCGAAAAGCACGACAGTGATGGGGTTTTAGCGCTATTACCTTTGAAAAATGTACAAAATAAAAATGTGCTGATTATACGTGGCGATGGCGGTAGAGAGCTAATAGCTGATGCTTTACGTCAGCGTGATGCAACTGTGCATTATTTTGAAAGTTATCGACGTGTTTGGCGAAATTACCCACAAAAGATCATCAAAACATGGCATCAGCAACAGATAAATTGTATCTTAATCACTAGTAACGCTTTGCTAGAATTCATAGTAAACTTAATTAAGGATTCAGACCCATACTGGCAACAACAATGTTTATGGGTCGTTGCGAGCCAAAGAATTGCTGAAAATGCCAAAACTATGGGTATTCAGCGTGTAGTAAATGCTAACGGCGCCAATACCATTGCCATTATACGAACGCTTGCTTGTCAGGTTAGCGAAAGCACGACAAGTGAAATAGCGCTTAAGTAAGCTATAAAAGTAAAGTATGTAGTAATAACCATGCAAGATAGGATCAGTTCATGAGCGATAAAAAACAACCTAAGCAAACTAAATCTGATGATAAATCTTCAGCTTCAAACAGTAATGTTGAGCAGCAAACAGGTTTATCTGCCTCGATTAAGGTTAGTTCAGCGAATGAAGTCGTACCTGAAAATCCTGCCATTATTGCACCTAATGAAAACCAGTCAGAAAAAGCACCCAGTGCAGCAAGCCAAAAGCCAACTGAGTCATCTTCGAAAAAACCTAATGAAAAGAGCGAAGCCCCATTGAAAAATAACGCGACTACCGCATCAAGTAAGCCAACAACGGCTAGCACTAAAAAGCCTATCGATAAAAATACCACGACTAAAACGCAGCAAAATAAAATGTCTAAAGTTGGTATTATCGCTTTAATAATTGCTTTGCTTGCAATTTTGGCCAGCGTTGGCCACTTTTATTGGAATGAGCAGCAAAAGGCGCAATACAGCCAACAACTCAATGATGTTTTAGAGCGCAAGCTTATTGAAAACCAACAGCAAGTAGCCCAACAGCTTGCAAATAACAGCCAAAATATTAGTCAGAAAGTTAGCCAACAGTTTTCTCAAAATAAATTAAGTAATACTAATGAAATTAATGCATTAGCTGATAAAGTTGCCCAAATAAATCGTATTGAAAATAGTAACCAGACTGCGCTTACTCAATTGAAGCAAAAACTGGCTAGCTTAGGACAAAATCAACCCAGTGATTGGCTCTTACAAGAAGCGGAATATCTAATTCGAGTTGCTTCAAGGAGTTTATGGTTAGAAAAAACGCCAAGTACAGCGGTTAGCCTGCTTAAAGATGCTGAATTGCGTATAAAAGAATTAAATGACCCACAATTTTTAGCATTGCGCCAAACTATTCAACAAGATGTTGCGCAATTACAGCTATTACCTACATTGGCGACCGATGATGTAATTTTAAAGTTGATGGTACTTGAACAACAAATTGCCACATTACCGATGGCGCTATTTGAAATTCCAGACTTAAACCCAGCTCAGAGCTCATTAGCGTTAACAGATAACGCAGCTGACTGGCGTGAAAACCTGGCGAAAACATGGCGTAAGTTTATCGATGAGTATTTCACCGTTACACGCAGAACAGGTAATGTTGAACCATTAATGTCGCCACAGTTTCAGCAAAATTTACGTGAAAACTTAAGTTTAAAAGTGCAAACGGCTATTTGGGCAGCGAGTAAATCTAAAAACGAGATCTATCTTCAAGCGCTTAATGCTACTGAGCGCTGGATTAATGAATATTTTGATCTAACAACAGATGAAAACCAACATTTTCTTCAGACAATAAATACGTTAAAAACAGCCACTATCAAAGTTGATTACCCAAATAAACTTGCCTCATTGCAGGCCATTCGACAAGTGTTGTCGGATAAAGAGTCGTCTTCAGTAGAGGTTTTTGATAGCAGTAAGAGCGTAGAAACACCGCCAGCTACACCAGAGCCAGCAACAAGCTCTGAACTGAACGAGGAATTATAATGAAACGACTTTTATTATTGCTGATTTTATTTCTTAGTGTCGTTGTTGTAACGCCTATGTTAATTGGAGAAAAAGGCTATATTCTGATTTCTATTGGCGATTCAGCCATTGAAACAACAGTCATTACCGCAATTATAACGCTGGCATTATGCTTTTTTACCTTGGCACTTATCATAAAATTTTTCCGCGGCGGAGTTAACTTTAGCTTTAAAGCTTGGAATAAAATTGCTTTTGCCAGTCGTCGAAAAGCGCTTAAAGACTTTAATAAAGGTATTGCTGCCTATGTGCTAGGTGATTACAAACAAGCTGAGCATTTGTTAGCTAAGTCTGCTGACGGCTCTACCTTTGAGCATATTGCTTACCTTGTTGCCGCTGATGCCGCTCAGAAACAAGCATTAAAGCCCAATACTGATCATTATTTAGGTTTATTAGAAAACACAACGACCAGTATTAAAGAAACGGGCTTAGAAGCGATAATAATTAAAGTTAAATTATTGATGGGACAAAAAAACTATCAACTAGCGCGCACGATTATAGATGAACACCACAAGCATATTGGACATGACGCACGATTACTCAAGCTGGAAATAGAATTAAGTTTAATTGAGCAGCGCTTTGATTATGCAATCAAGCAGTTTAACGCGGCTCAAAAAGAAAAATCTATTAGTATCGAGACGATAACCTTATGGCAACAACAAGCTTTTTATGGTGCATTTAATCAGCAAATAAAGCAGCACGACAGCTCGGCATTAGTTGAATATTGGCAACAGCTGCCGAAAAAAATCAAGCAAAATGAAGTTGTAATTATGACTTATTGCCAAGTGTTGGCAGAAAATCAAATCAATGAACCTTTGGCAAAGTTATTATTACCGATCATTAAAAAAGGCAACGCGTTAAGCTTATTAAAAGCACTAAGAACATTGCCTATTACTCATGACGATAGTTTGATGGCGGCAGCTCAAAAGCACTTGCACAACCAGCCTAATAATGCGCTTTGGTTATCTTTAGTTGCACACTTTGCCGCAGCTTCTAAACAGTGGTCATTAGCAGAAAAGGCCTTCAACAGCTTAGTAAACCTTGAAGAACAGCAATACGATAAAATCGATTTGCTGACTTTTTCACAAGTACTTGAGCATCAAGGGCTGTTAGATAAAGCCAACCAAGTACTGCGAAAAATACACCTTTAATTTAGCCATATAAAACTAAAGTCCTATTTAATAGCGGTTATATTCTTAAGAATTAAACCGCTATTAAATAGGACTCTTGTCCTTTATGTTTTTGCGTTCTTTGATAAGCGCCTTTACCTTTTTTTGCTGTTATAACTTGTTGCTTAAATAGCTTAGATGTAACTACAGCGGCTAAAAAGTTATCTTTAATTACCCCTCGGCCTAATTCACAACCCCCTTGATTTTTGAGTTGTTTTTTTACTTTATTCTTAGTCATATTATTTACCTTTTACTTACTATTAATTGAGTTGCTCAAACAAATTTCGATAAATTTGTTGCTTAGTAGCGAAAACGCGCTGAGTATATACTAAACAAAAAAATATGCACAAATATTAAATACACAAATTATTTAACTAACAGCAAGTGGCCATGACAACGACTATTACCACCAGAAAAATTAAAGCTATCGCTCGTCATCATGGTTTGTTTATTACCTTGCTGGGGCTTATTGCGTTAGTTATTGTGCTAGGTTTTTGTTTTAATTATTGGCACCAAGCTAGGTTTGTGCTGATGTTTATGGTGTTAACTTGCTTGGTAACTATTTTTATTGGCTTATTAAAACTTGCAGAACCTCAGCATAGCTTAATATTAGCACCTGAAACGTTAACGTTTTATCATCGACATGGACGCTGGAAGCTTAAATGGCAACACATTCGACATATTCATAGTGTCACTAATACCGTTGGCATTGAGCGACAAGAGCTGAATTACGTTGGGATTAAATTATACTCTGTAGATGCACTTGCGAGTAATATATCGTTACGATTAGCCAATCGAATGATTCACGAACAAAAGCCGCTTATTCACTATTGCATAAAGCAGCAACTTATTACCATGGAGCAAGGGGTATTAAATTTTGAGCCTTATCGGTTAACAACCGGTGAAGTGATAAAAGGGCCTTTGGCAGGTTTCTTACATCATTGTGAAATATTGCACCAAGCACTTGGCGCGCATTTGTTTATTTCAGCGAGTAGTTTAAATAGCTCAATTGATGATTTTGTGGTCTTATCGAACCATTATTTACAACATGCGAAACAAGATTATTACTCAGCACCTAAACAAACAAGCTAAATAAGCTATTTAGCTATTGAGTGAAAGTTTACTGTGCTTTTAATTGCGCTTGTTCAAATGGCATAAGTAAGGTTCTCATTGCTGGTCGAAGCGCGATAAGAACCGTTTCTTCAGTAAGTTCTGGGTGTAACACTTTTCGCAGTAATAACCCTGCCATCACAGAAAAAATAACGTTAATGCGACTTTCAATCTCTTCTTCCGGTTGGTTTTTTAACACACTTCTATCACTAATTAACAATTGCCTCATGCGAGTTCTGGCTTTTAAATCACACTCACGTAAGAGTGTAGCCACTTTGTAATTTCTATTAGCTTCGGCCATCATATCTAAATTTATGACACATGAGCCTGTATCCATATGTCGTGATACACCCATATTTAATCCATCTAAAAGTGCAGTGAGCACATCACTTGGATGATCTTCAAATTGTTGAAAGATAGAAAACATTTCTTCCATATCTTGCTCAATAATACTTTCAATAATCGCTTCTTTACTATCGAAGTAATTATAAATATGTCCAGCACTCATACCGGCAGTGCGTGATATTTCGGCCATTCCTGCACCGTGATAACCTTTACGATGAAAGCATTCAGCGGCTGCACTTAGTACTTGTTCGCGGCGTGCTTTAGCGAGTGCAGGATCTGCGTATTTTTTTGTTTTCATTTAAATTTCCTTTATCGAGCCTATTGGCCCGATAAAAACCATATTTAAGTGCTACTTAAAATAAATTTAAGTAGGTTATTAAGGTGCTTTAGTTTCAAGTGCCGCTTTATCATTGCTGTCATTAGTTGTAGCTGGGAATATTCGACGAACAATAACGAAAAATACGGGTACAAACACCACCACTAAAATTGACGATGCCAGTGTGCCACCAATAATTGAAATACCTAGGGCATTCTGGGCACCTGAACCGGCACTTGATGCAATAGCTAGTGGTAATACACCACAAATAAAGGCCATTGATGTCATTAAAATAGGACGCAAACGAAGTCTAACAGCGGCAATGGCTGCATCAACAAGTTCTAGGCCTTCTTCTTCCATTTGATGAATAGCAAATTCAACAATTAATATCGCATTTTTCGACGCTAAACCTATGGTAGTTAACAAGCCTACTTGTAAGTAAATATCGTTTGATAAGCCGCCACCAAAAGCTGCCATGATGGCACCAAATATACCCAAAGGTACAATCAACATAACGGCAAAGGGTACAGACCAACTTTCATATAGTGCGGCTAAACATAAGAATACAAACAGTAATGAAAGACCGTATAACAGTGGCGCTTGTCCACCGCTTGAGCGTTCTTGAAATGAAATGCCTGTCCACTCAGAAGCAAAACCTTGAGGCAGTTGATTAACCAATCGTTCCATTTCGTCCATGGCTTGACCCGTACTATAACCAGGCGCGGCACTACCTTGAATTTCCATTGAAGCAAATCCATTATATCTTTCTAAACGTGGAGAGCCATAAGACCAATAAGAGCTCGCAAATGCAGAGAAAGGCACCATATCACCAAGATTATTTCGCACATACCATTTATTAAGATCTTCGGGCACCATACGAGATTCTGCACTACCTTGAAGATATACTTTTTTAACACGGCCACGGTCGATAAAGTCGTTAACGTAACTACTACCCCAAGCGGTAGAAAGCGTACTATTAATGGTACTTTGTGATACACCAAGGGCTTGCGCTTTTGCAAGGTCTATATCAAGTTTCAGCTCAGGCATGTCTTCCTGCCCGTTAGGACGTACACCTGCTAAAATCTTACTTTGACCTGCCAAGCCCAATAATTGATTTCGAGCGCTTAAAAGTTCCTCGTGACCAAGACCAACACGGTCTTGTAAAAACATATTAAAGCCGTTTGCGGTACCTAATTCAACGATAGCAGGTGGTGGGAAGGCAAAAACAAATGCTTCTTTAATCGTTGAGAAAAATTGCATACCTTTGCCTGCAACCGCCCAAACTGACAGGTCGTCGCGTTGTCGCTCATCCCAATGCTTTAAACTAACAAAACCAATAGCTGAGTTTTGCCCTGAGCCCGCAAAGCTGAAACCAGTAACGGTAAAGATACCTTTTACAGCTTCTGACTGTTCATTTAAGTAATGATTTTCTACTTTTTTGACTACCTCTAGTGTCTCTTGGGTAGTTGAACCAGCAGGTAACATAACTTGGTTGAATAAGAGCCCCTGATCTTCATCGGGTAAAAAAGCGGTAGGTAAGCTTGAAAAAACATAGACCATGCCGCCAACAATCATGGCATAAATAATTAAATAACGTTTAGAGTGGTTGATCATTCTAGAAACAAAGCTTTGTGCGCCGGCATTAGTTTTATCAAATCCGCGGTTAAAGCCTGAAAAGAACTTACCTATTAAGGTTTTGTTGTTGTGCACATGGCTTGGTTTTAATAACGTTGCACATAATGCAGGCGTTAATATAAGAGCAACTAATACTGAAAGCCCCATGGCTGATACCAGCGTAATAGAGAACTGTCTATAAATAACACCCGTAGAACCACTAAAAAATGCCATTGGAATAAATACAGCAGATAGCACCATGGCGATACCCACTAAAGCACCTTTAATTTCATCCATGGATTTTCGAGTTGCTTCTAGCGCAGAGAGCTTTTCATCAGTCATTAAGCGCTCAACATTTTCTACAACAACAATCGCATCATCAACGAGCAAGCCTATGGCTAATACCATAGCAAACATTGTTAAGGTATTAATTGAATAACCAAAAGCGAATAAAATACCAACGGTACCCAGAAGTACAACCGGTACTGCTATTGTAGGAATAAGTGTCGCACGAAAGTTTTGTAAAAATAGGTACATAACTACAAATACTAAAACAACCGCTTCAATTAGGGTGTGAACAACTTTTTCGATAGACAAAGCCACAAAAGGTGTCGTGTCATAGGGTACAACAGATACTAAGCCCTCAGGAAAAAACGGCTGTAATTCGGCTAATGCTTTTTTAACACCAGCAGCGGTATCAAGCGCATTAGCACCACTGGCTAACTTAACCCCTAAGCCTGATGCAGGCTTACCATTGAAACGTGCTACTACACCGTAATTTTCACCACCAAGCTCGACCTTAGCAACATCTTCAAGACGTACTACAGAGCCATCGCTATTGGTTTTAACAAAGATATTTCTAAATTGTTCTGGCGTTTGTAAACGGCTTTGTGCGGTAACGGTGGCATTAAGTTGTTGACCTTCAACAGACGGCATTCCGCCCAATTGACCGGCAGAAACTTGGGCATTTTGTGCACTTATTGCCGCACTTATGTCGGCAGGGTTTAAATTAAAGTCTTGTAACTTGGCGGGATCTAGCCAAATACGCATCGCATATTGTGAACCAAAGAGCTGCACTTCACCAACGCCATTAACTCGTGAGACTATGTCTTGTATATTTGAAGAGACATAATCACCAATATCGATATTGCTCATGCTGCCATCTTGAGAGGCAAAACCAACCACTAATAAAAAGTTACGGGCAGATTTTGCTACCACTACGCCTTGACGTTGTACTTCTTCTGGCAGTAATGGTGTTGCTGTAGCTAATTTATTTTGCACTTGAACTTGGGCAATATCTGGGTCGGTATCAGCACTAAAAGTAAGCGTAAGCGTTGCTGAACCGCTAGATTCAGACGTTGACGACATATAAAGTAAACCATCAAGCCCTTTCATTTTCTGTTCAATAACTTGGGTTACCGAGTCTTCTAGTGTTTTTGCTGATGCTCCTGGGTAGTTAGCTGAAATACTAATAGCAGGTGGCGCAATTGAAGGATATTGTGCAACCGGTAAACCATTAATCGCTAAAACCCCTGCTAGCATGACAACTATAGCAAGTACCCAAGCAAATATAGGTCGGTCGATGAAAAATCGTGACATTGAATACTCCGTTATTGCGCTTTGTTAGTTGTAGAATGTAAAGTCGACTCTGCTTCTTCAGGAGCCACTGCACTGCCAGGTCGAATTTTCTGTAAGCCTTCAATAATTAACTTTTCGCCAGCTTTTATGCCATTGGTAACCAACCAATTTGAGCCAATGGTTCTATCAACTTGTAAAACACGGCTTTCTACTTTGTTATCTTTATTTACCACCATAGCTGTTGGCTCACCTTTAGAATTTCGGCTGACACCACGCTGCGGTACTAAAATAGCATCGCTGACAACACCTTCAACAATAGAGGCGCGAGCGTACATACCTGGAAGTAAAAAGTTTTCTGGGTTAGGAAATTGTGCACGTAAGGTTACTGAACCTGTGCTTGGGTCAACTGTTACTTCAGAGAACTGTAAAGTGCCTTTATGCGGGTAAACTGAACCATCTTCCATAGTTAATTCAACGTCTGTTTGGTTTGCAGCATCTACTGTTAAGGCACCTGTTGCCAATGCTTTCTTGAGTCTTGTAAGCTCATTGCTCGATTGTGTTAAATCAACATAAATAGGGTCAAGCTGGGTAACTGTTGCTAGCGCAGTGCTTTGATTTGCACTAACTAAAGCACCAACGGTGACACTTGATTTACTGATTTGGCCACTAATAGGCGACGAAACATGACTGTAGTCGAGGTTGATTTGCGCTGTTTGAAGTTGCGCTTTGGCGGTAAGCAAAGCAGCTAGTGCTTGTTTATATGCTGCATCTGCTTCATCAAAATCTAACTGGCTAACGGCTTGAATTTTTAATAATTCCTTGAAACGAGTCGCTTTAGATTTACTGCTTGCAATACTCGCTTGCGCACTTGCAACTGCTGCCTCACTTACGGCTAGTTGTGCTTTAAAAGTATCAGGATTAATTTGATAAAGTGACTCGCCTTTTTCTACGCGCTTGCCTTCGGTAAATAAGCGAGATTGAACAATACCACTGACTTGAGGACGAATTTCCGCGATTTGAAAGGCATTAATACGCCCAGGTAATTCTTTTTTTAGCGTAAGCGCTTGGCTTTTTAAAGTAATAACACCAACGGGAACGGCTTGAGGACCTGAAGCTTGTGGCTGTCCAGTCGCTTGTTCACAACCTGTTAAAGCAACCAGAGCAACAAGGGCTGAAAATAGAGATAAAGCGATACGAGAACGCAACATGTTAAATACCTTTAATTTTAAATATAGAATGTAGAATGAACGATCATTCTAAGCGAATTTTATGTAAGAAGAAATTTAATAAGTGCTTTTTTACAAAACATTACACTTATGAAACAAACATGACACTTTTCATGAAACATTTAGCTTTTTATCATTCATCAGAGCAATTGTGATAAGGCTTGTAGGTACATAATGGGTTAAGTCTAGCGATAAGAAATGTTAATTTTTATGGTTAAAAACAACCGATTTCTATGCGCTATTTTGAGCTGGTTTTGAAGCCTAGCGCATAAGAGATTGTTTATCATTTATAGGGGTAAGGATGACAAACCCTAGAGACAAAAAAACCAGCTTAATGCTGGTTTTTATTTTCTATCAAAGTGACAAATTATTGTGCGATTTTAACGCGAATTTTATTATTTGAAACTTTGGTTTCATGAAGGTTTTTTAAAGCGTCTTTAGCTTCTTTTTCATTTGGCATTTCAACAAAGCCAAAACCTTTTGATTTTGCGGTTGCTTGGTCCAAAACTAAAGTACATTCAGTTACGTTGCCGTGAGCAGAAAATAAAATACGGAGTTCTTGTTCAGTCGTTGAACGAGAAAGGTTGCGAACTAAAAGTTTCATAATTGACCATAGGTATGTGATTGCAGTGTCAATTATCTCATAGTTTTGCTCAAGACCAAGCTATTTTTGTATTTAGCAAAAATAAGGCGTTAGCTTGAGTTATAAAATCAATTGTTGAAGCGTTAAATCTTCATTTTTTTTACTCGTTTGTGCTAACAATAACTCAGCGGTAGCAATGGCATCATTTAAGGCATTATGGGCATAGTGATTTGGTAATTGGTACTTTGCGCGCAAAGCTGAAAGCCTTAACTCTGAAGGGTCATAAGCCACATCGCGTTTATCAAGCTTCTTTTTTGCAATAACTAAAGTATCAATTATTGGAAATACCGGCGCCATACCATATAGCTCGATACATGCTTGCTGTAAAAATTGCCGCTCAATACGAGCAAAATGCACTAGCATGACTTTGCCGGCTAGCATTTTAAGTAGCGCAGCAACCACTTCAGCTAAAGGTTTACCTTGATCTTTCTGGTCATCAGTAATTTGATGAATAGTGACATTATCTGCTTTTAAACTCCCTTGAGTTTGAATGATTTGATGATAGCTTGTGCCAATTTTAATTTGTCTTTGAATTAACTCAACACAACCAACACTGAGTAGCTTGTCTTGAATAGCATCTAAGCCCGTGGTTTCAAAATCTACTGCTAATATCGGTATTTGGTCAACGGGTGTGTAAAGCAAAGGAAAAGGCACGCTAAGAAAGTCATGTAATGGCCCCTTTGGGGCGCGCGCTAACATGCGTTTTCGTTGCGCTTCGTAGCCGATTAGCCAACGCATTAGTGGATGATGGTTTAACATAATAAGTACTGTTTTTAGTAAGTGGATTGTCGGCTGTCTTGCATGGTTTTGATCACTTTAAAAGCGTCTTTTAAATGTTCTCGTTCAAGCTTTGAAATATCTTTTGGCGATAAATAATTATTCGGCTGTAGCCCTTGTTGTAATTTATCGGCTTGATTAACCATGCGCAACATACTGAGAAACTCAAATGCATCAACAAGATTTGCTGCCGATGCTGTTGATAATGAAGGTGTGCCTGCTGCTTGCTTTAGTCGTTCTATGGTATTAACAGAAGAAATTCCTTCTGATAAAGCATAAATACGCGCAAGGTCAACAATCGGCGCAATACCATTATGCTTTAAATCTAGTGTTGCTTTATTTTCGCCATTTTGCTTTAAAACGAAGTCACGAAAAAAGCCCAATGGTGGCCTTAAATTTAAGGCATTACGTGATAAGTGAGCGATAAAGAGCGTACTGCTTTTAGTGGTTTTCAACATCTTCGTTCGCACTTTTTCTAATAATTGGTTATCGCCATAAACGGTGGTTAAGTCAAAAAAAGTGCTGCAATGCATTAAGGCTTTTGGCTCTGGTGTGTTTATCCATTGAAAAAAATATTGTGACCATTGTTTTTGGGTTTTACACCATTGTGGGTTTGTGGCCATGACATTACCTGGGCAGTAAATAAACCCACAAGCAGCTAAGCCATCAGATACAAACGTAGCAAGGTCTTTAAACCAATAGCCATGCTCTGGTTTTAGGTCGTTAGATATGATCAAGGCGTTGTCTTGGTCTGAGTGCGCAAATTGCTCTTGCCGCGCTTGAGACCCTGCAGCTAACCATGCATAAGGTACGGGAGGAGGACCTAACAGTTTTTCAGCCATTTCTATCAAACGAATAGTAAATGCCATGGTAATAGCGCTAATACTCTTACCCACATGATCAGCAGTAGTGCCTAATTTAGCCATACGAATTTGTAGCTTAGGAATCATGCTACTTATTTCAGTTAGCTCGCCTACAGAGGTTGCTTTATGAATAACGCTGGTAATGTTAACGGCATTTTGTCCTTCATTATTCATTAAGTCGGTGACGGTAACCATGCCTTTAAGTTGGTTATTAGCAGTCACGGGTAAGTGATGTATATGTTTTTGTGTCATTTTCATTAACGCATCGTAAGCGGTGCTATTAATATCTATGGTGGTCATATCGTCCGTCATAATTGCACTAACGGGTTGTTTTATACTTAACCCTTGCGCCACACATCGACGACGAATGTCTTTATCGGTGACTATGCCTAATGGATGTTCATTATCAGCAACTACTAAACAAGAAAAGCCTTGTTCGGTCATCAAAATAGCTGCTTGTTGAATCGTTTTATTCGGACTAATCGTTACTACAGGGCTGTGATAAAAATTATCAATTGGGCTATTCAATAAGGACGAGTTTACTATTGCTTCTTCATTTACTTGCAACATTTTTTTATTCAGTCTTTGCTCTGAAGTGTGTTGAAAGTAGGCGATTACATCAGGATACTCTTTAATTAATTGCTGAAAATTATTGTAATTAATCCCATAGAGTAAGGTATCTTCATCTGAAGCAATATTTGGGGGTGTATGCCTATGTTGACTCAAACAAAAAGCCGAACATATCTCCCCTTCACTATACTTTGCTAATAACTTTTCATCTTCGCTAAAGTAACTTAAAGCACCCTTGCGAAGTATGTAGATATTCGCTTCTTCATTGTTTGTGGCTGACAGTGATTGGCCGCGACGAACATAACTAATGCTGATCTCTTTTACTATTTGCTCAATGATATTACTCGGCAATAAGTCCAAAGGAGGAATCGCTTGAATAAATTCGCTGATTTCACTTAATGCTGAGTCCATAACAATATCCCAAGTAAATACACTTACTGTATTTAGGGGAATTGTGTGACTTAAGTCAACCGTTAGAATCGCGTTCTAGACTAAAGTTTAATATAAGCGCTGAAATAATATTGCTAGTGTGTAACTTAGAGTAGGTTAAGTATTCATTTATCCAATGTTGGTTTTACCAGCGGGTCGAATTAATAGTCAACCTCTCTTAAACAACAGGTAATACCGATTGAAAATCAATTTGGTATATAGCGTATAAAAATCATAAAACGCTGTGCTTATTAAGCTGATTATGTTTGATAAGAATAATTGCTAGGAGAGAATGATGGAAGGTAATGCAACATATTGGACAGAGAATCTGCGCCTAATATTTATATGTCTTGCTGTCTGGTTTGTAGTTTCGTTTGGCTTTGGCTTATTGCTTGTAGAGCCATTAAATGAGATTCGATTGGGTGGGTACAAACTAGGTTTCTGGTTTGCACAACAAGGTTCGATTTACACATTTGTCGGTTTAGTTTTTTGGTATACCAAGAAAATGAACGACCTTGATAAAAAATATAACGTGGAGGAATCATAATGGATGAGTTAAAGATTTATACATACATTGCCGTATTTGGTTCTTTCGCTATTTATTTCGGTATAGCTTGGTGGGCACGTGCTGGCTCAACAAGTGATTTTTATGTGGCTGGTGGTGGTGTAACACCTATGCAAAATGGTATGGCTATTGGTGCCGATTGGATGAGTGCTGCGTCATTTATCTCAATGGCCGGTATGATCTCATTCTTAGGTTACGGGGGCTCTGTATTCCTAATGGGTTGGACCGGTGGTTATGTATTATTAGCCATGCTACTTGCACCTTACATGCGCAAACACGGTAAATTTACCGTACCTGAATTTATATATGATCGTTATTATTCAAAAACGGCTCGTATAGTCGCGGTTGTTTGTTTAATTATTGCTTCATTAACTTACATTATCGGTCAAATGAAGGGGGTAGGTGTTGCTTTCTCTCGCTTCTTAGAAGTTGACTACGATTTAGGTCTTTACATCGGTATGTTCGTTGTTTGGGTTTATGCAGTATTAGGTGGTATGAAAGGTATTACTTACACGCAAATTGCTCAGTACTGTGTATTGATTTTTGCTTACACCATTCCAGCCGTGTTTATTTCATTGCAGTTAACGGGTAACCCAATTCCACAATTAGGTTTAGGTTCTACTTTAGCTGACGGTAGTGGTGTTTACTTACTTGATAAGTTAGATATGGTGGTTACAGATTTAGGCTTTAAAGAATACACCACTGATAACATGGGCGGCACAGTAAACATGTTTGCTTATACCTTATCTCTGATGATTGGTACTGCAGGTTTACCGCACGTTATTATGCGCTTCTTCACAGTTCCTTCAGTTAAAGCAGCACGTCAATCAGCCGGTTACGCCTTAGTATTTATTGCTTTGTTATATACCGTTGCTCCTGCAGTTGGCGCTATGGCTCGTTTAAACTTAATGAACACCATTGAACCAGTAGCAGGTCAAAATCTTGAATATGCTGAGCGTCCTCAGTGGTTTAAAGATTGGGAAAATACCGGTCTATTACAATATGAAGAAAAAAATGGCGATGGTAAAATTCAGTACACTGCTGATAAAGAAACCAATGAAATGATTAAAGTTGACCGCGACATTATGGTATTGGCTAACCCTGCAATTGCTAACCTACCTAACTGGGTAATAGCTTTAGTTGCTGCGGGTGGTTTAGCTGCTGCATTGTCTACGGCTGCTGGTTTATTATTGGCCATATCATCCTCAATTTCTCATGATTTAATGAAAGGTATATTAACGCCCGATTTAACAGAGAAGAATGAGTTAATGGCTGGTCGTATTGTGATGACAATATCGGTATTGGTGGCTGGTTGGCTAGGTTTAAATCCGCCTGGCTTTGCCGCTGGTACGGTTGCACTGGCCTTTGGTTTGGCAGCGTCGTCAATATTCCCTGCACTAATGATGGGTATATTCGCTAAGAAAATGAGTGGAAAAGCAGCCGTTGCTGGTATGATTTCAGGTATCGGTGTAACTATGCTTTATGTATTCCAACATAAAGGTATTATGTTTATCCCAGGTACTTCATTCTTAGGAGATATGGGTCCTAACTGGTTCTTTGGTATTTCTCCAAATGCCTTTGGTTCAGTTGGTGCGGTTGTTAACTTTGCGGTAGCATTTACTGTGTTGAAATTTACCGGTCCAGCACCTGCGCATATTCAACAATTAGTTGAAAACTTCCGTACGCCACATGGTGGGGTTTCGGCAGCACATGACCATTAATAACAAGTAATGGAATTGTATATTCAATGAATAAAGGCTCCACTTTGGGGCCTTTAATTTTTCTGATTTAGGGAGGACTTAAAGCGAATCGGCTTTGTATTATCGGCACTACTTATAGTGCTACAGCATAACGTTTACAATTGAATATTAAAGAGGATGATCATGAATCGTCATACAAAAGTAGCTTTAATGGTGGCACCGTTTCTTATTTTGGGTGGCTACATAGCGTCAGATTTTTATCTTGAAAATAAAGCGGATCAAGAAAGGGTATTTAATATGGTGCCTTTTGGTCATTGTGATGTTATTAATAAAAAATGTATTTTGAAATCAGGTGAATTTGAAGTCAATATATATGATGAAGCAGGAACGACTACGTTAAATTCAACATTCCCGCTCGACAGCGCAACATTCTTTATCGTTGATAACGATAAGCAAGTCAATGCATACCCATTAGGTATGATTGACAATGCATATTATTGGAAGAGTCCAACGCCTTTGCGAAACAAAATGTCAGGTAACAGTGATAAGCAAAAATTACGGGTAATAGCGAATATAAAAGGCGGACAATATATTGCTGAATTTTATACTCAAACTATACAGTAGCCATTAACCTTCGCATGACAAGTTTAATGACAGACGTAAATAAATTAATATAATCGTATGTTAAAACACACCATTTAAGTTATAGAGAAATTCAATGTTTCCAAATTGGCAATTAGCGGGCTTAAGTTTTGCTTATATAGGTTTGCTGTTTTTTATTGCCTATATTGGGGATAAGTATCGACATAAATTATTGCGTAAAAGCCAAGCGATAATTTATGCCTTAACGCTTGGCGTGTATTGTACGTCTTGGAGTTTTTTAGGCACTCCCGGGCAAGCATCTAATAACTTTATTTCTCATTTACCAATATATTTAGGGCCAATATTACTTTTTATTTTTGCCTGGCCCTTTATTCAACGCATTATACGGGTAAGTTTAAAGCTCAACCTCACTTCAATTGCTGACTTATTAGCAGCACGCTTTGGTAAATCACATAATTTAGCTATCTTAGTCACCATTGTGGCGTTAATTGGCACTATGCCTTACATTGCGCTGCAATTAAAAGCGATTGTTTATACCTTTCAACAATTACAAGCAGAGCAAAGTCTCGCCAATTGGCATTTCGGTTTAGTGGTCAGTTTAGTTTTGGCTGGTTTTACTATTGTCTTTGGTGTACGAAATATCGATGTTACGGAGCGCCACCCAGGTGTTATGCTTGCTATTGCTTTTGAGTCTTTAGTGAAGCTATTTGCTTTTATCGCGGTCGGTTTTTTTGTCACTTATGTATTGTTTGATTCGCCTATGGAGCTTTGGCGCCGCTCATCGGTAAGTCTACAACTTGATCAACAACTGAGTTTCCCAAATGTAATGTCAATGTTCGCCATGTTAGTGATCACAATGGCAGCATTCCTATCTTTACCTCGTCAATTTCAAGTGATGGTGGTTGAGCTAAAAGATGAGAAAGATACTTGGTTGAGTCGCCGTATTTTCCCTCTTTATTTATTAGTTTTTGCTGTTTTTGCTGTACCCCTAGGATTGGCAGGCGATTTATTGCTCGGAGATACGGTTCCGTCTGACGCTTATGTATTGTTTTTACCTTGGTACCAACAACAACCTTGGTTAACACTATTTACCTTCTTAGGTGCGATTTCTGCAGCTAGTTCAATGGTTATTATTTCTTCTATTGCTTTGAGTACCATGCTCAGTAATGAGATTGTTTTCCCTTGGCTGTATCGCGCAAATAAAAGTCATGATACTGATTATGACAAATTTCGCTTACGGTTATTAACCATTCGTAAAGTCTTAGTCTTATTTGTTATTTTATTAGGTTACAGCGTATTTCTAATGGCATCGCCAGATACCTTGAGCTCGTTAGGTGAAATAGCATTTGGTGCTTTTGCGCAATTAACACCCGCTTTAGTTGCTGCTTTTTACTGGCGCAGAGCAACATTAACAGCCGTTTATGGCGGTATCGCTATTGGGTTTTCTGCATGGCTTACTCTGAACTTTATTCCTCAGTTTGGTGTTTACCCGCACCCATTTGAAGGCAGCTTTTTACCCGCCAATTCAATGGCAAGCTTATTGTCACTCTCTGTTAATATTATTGCGATGTGGTTACTTTCACATGTTAGTCGTCAAAGTGTACAAGAGCGTATGCAAGCCTCGTTATTTATGGAGTATCAAGCACCAAAAGCATTACAGCTGCAGCGCAACAAACAAATTAATTATCTAGAGTTGGAATTATTAGTTTCTCGATTTGTTGGTGAGAAAAAAACCATCACGAGTTTTAAGCAATTTCAACGTTCGATAGACAAAGCCAAAATGAGTCATGTTGCCTATAACCAGAAATTGCTGCAGCACACTGAAAACACGTTAGCAAGTGTTATGGGGGCTTCGTCAGCACGTTTAGTTTTATCATCGGCATTAGAAGGGCGTGATATTGCTTTAGATGAAATAGCCGTATTGGTAGAAGAAGCATCAAGCCAGCGTCAACAATATAGCCAAGACTTATTACAAAGTGCTATTGAAAACGCCAGTGAGGGCATTTCTATTGTCGATAGTGAATTAAATCTTGTTGCTTGGAATAAAAAATATATTGATTTATTTTCCTACCCTAGTGAACTTATTTACCAAGGTAGCCCGATCAGTGATTTAATTCGCTTTAACGTGGTACGTGGCTTATGCGGTGTTGGTAAAGTTGAAGAGCAAGTAAATAAACGCCTTGAGCATTTGCGTAATGGTAGTCCACATAGCTCTGAACGCGAACATAGCGATGGCCGAGTTATTCGTATTGAAGGTAATCCGCTACCAGGTGGTGGTTTTGTTATGTTGTTCTCCGATATAACCGCTTATCGTCAAGCAGAAAAAGGTTTGAAAGAAGCGAATGTTGATTTAGAAACACGGGTACTTGAGCGGACACAAAAACTAGAACAAACCAATGATGCTTTAGCATTAGCACGTGAGAAAGCTGAACAAGCACATGTTAAAAAAAGTTTATATTTAAAAGCATGTAGCCACGACTTAATGCAACCATTAGAGGCAGCACGTTTATTTACTTCGGCATTATCGAGTCAAGGAAACTTAACGGCTACTCAGCAACGGCAGGTAGATAACATAGATCATTCACTGAAAGTTGCAAATGACTTAGTGGCAGATCTTGCTGAAATCGCACGTATTGAAAGTGGTAATATTAAGCCTAAAATCAGTAGGTTTTCAGTAAAATCTCTGTTTGATGATCTTGCTAAAGAGTTTTCTGCCAGTGCTGTTGATCTCGATATTGAGTTTAGAGTGCATTGTAACAATAGTCTGTGGCTACGCTCAGACAGAAGTTTATTACGTCGGATACTGCAAAATTTAATCGGTAATGCGTTTCGATATGCGAGCCCAGGTAAAGTGTTATTAGGAGCAAGAGCCAAAGGTGGTAACGTTGATATTCAAGTACTTGATAACGGTCCAGGTATTCCTGAGGATAAACAAACATTAGTTTTTGAACAGTTTACGCAACTAGAAAATCAACAAAATTCATCTGCTGGCGGGCTAGGTTTAGGGTTAAATATTACCCAAAGTTTAGCGCAACTGTTAGATCACCCTTTAGCCTTAATTTCTCAAGTTGGTCTAGGTTGTAAGTTCTCAATTAACGTTGAAAGAGCGCAAGAACAACAAGAAGTTTTAGCGGTAAAACCGAAAGCGAATATAGGCTTGAGAGATGTGACGGTCATGTGTATTGATAACGACCCTGATGTATTAAACGGCATGGTTGAACTGTTAACCGCTTGGGATTGTAATGTATTAGCGGCAGATTCTTATCAACAGGCGCTTTCATTGTATGATATTCATAAAAACGATATTGAAATTTTGTTAGTTGATTATCAACTTGACGCTAACTATAACGGCATTGCTTTAATTGCTAAATTGAGAAAAATGAGTCGACATTACGTGCCTGCCATTTTAATTACCGCGACCACTGATAGCGACTTAGAAGAGAAAACTTTAGCTGCTGATATTGGCTTTATGCGGAAGTTAATCAAGCCTGCAGCGCTTAGGGCGATGATGAGCTCGATGTTAACGAAGAAGTTACAAGCGAAGTATTTAACCTGACACTGAATAATGAGTACTTAATACTCAAGTGAATAAAAAGCTTAAGTGGTAAAGTCAATGCTATAGCAAGGTGAACATCACGAATAGCCACCAATGCTTCATTTTCTGCCATTTCCAAGGCAAAACGTTGATGGATAGCGCGCTATTTATCGACGTTTTAACGCAGATAATGGGTTAAAAAGAAGGGTTGAGCAAGTGCTGCTTATCTAGCGTTCAGGTTATTTGCAATAATCGCCTTACATTGAACTAAGTTAAAAAATTAATTCAATGTTTTTTGAGGGATTATTAACAGTCTTGTAGTTGTACGTCGTTAATATCAAGTTGTGCAATTGCAATAACCGCTTGGGTACGATTACGCACATCGAGTTTACGAAATATAGCCGTTGCGTGTGCTTTAATTGTCGCTTCAGAAACATGTAAATCATAAGCTATTTGTTTATTGAGCATGCCTTGAGCAAACATCATTAAAATTCGATATTGTTGTTGCGTTAGACTTGCAACACGTTCAGCTATATCGTTATTGTCTTGCATAGGTGATGATTGACTATACGCTTCCGGTGTCCAAATATTCCCTAGCAATACTTGTTGAATAGCATTGTAGATATCGTCTACTGGCGTAGACTTAGGAATAAAACCTGAAGCTCCGTAACCCATAGATTTATGAATGGTATCGTGATCTTCATGGGCTGATACCACCACAACGGGTATTTGTGGGAAGTGATTACGTACATGGATCAAAGTGTTAAAACCATGAGCGCCGGGAATATGTAAATCGAGTAACAATAAATCACTGTCATTATTATCGCTAAGTTGTTGTTCGAGCTCTGCAATGGTTTGTGCTTCTAGCCAGTGGGTTTGCGTGAGCTTTAATTTTAGTGTGCCTAGTAGTGCTTGCCTAAATAGTGGGTGATCGTCAGCTATTATAATTTTTTCTGGCTGAATCATATTATTGTTTCCTTAAAAGTTCCCCGATCCTATCGTAGACCAATAAACGTTAATTTTTTATTAGACTTTAGCCTAGTAAAAAAATAATACCAGTTTAAAAAAACATTTAAACTGGTATTAATCATAGTCTATGTTACTGAAAAGTCGCTGCGCTAATTAAGCTAAGACATCAATATACTAGTGTTACCGCTATGCTTTATCAGGAATATTTGCCAGTACCGCTATTAATAATTGCCAATATTGCTCTACGGTTGCAATCTGTACTTTTTCATCCGGAGAATGTGGAAATTTAATTGTAGGTCCAAATGACACCATATCCCAATTTGGATAGGCAGTTTTAAATAAACCACATTCTAAACCGGCATGAATAACCATAATTTCAGGTACTTTATTAAACAAAGACTGATAGGTATTACGCACCGTTTGCATTAATGCTGAATTTGTATCTGGCTTCCAACCAGGGTATGCCCCAGAAAAAGCAATGTTTGCGCCTGCTAGTTCAAATACAGACTGCACCATGGTTTGCGCTTCTTGTCGGCCATCGTCATGCAAGCTGCGAATTAGCGTCATGGCAACAAACTTATTACCTTTACTGCGCATAACACCTAAGTTTAAAGACGTTTCAACAATACCTTCAATATCATCGCTCATACGTAGCACGCCATTTGGACAAGCATTAAGCGCACGTAAAATAGTATGTTGAGTTGTACTGGTCCAACACTCGTCAAAAGTTTCAGGAGATATTAATAACATCTCGATATCGGTTTCGATAGCACCCAGAGACTGATTAATGGTGGCTAAGTATTCAGATAACTTTTCTTTTAGTGCCGGTACCTTTGCACGATCAATAACGAAACTAGCATCAGCTTCTCGTGGGATCGCGTTGCGTAAACTTCCGCCATTGAGTTCGGTTAAACGTATATCTAATGCTTGGCTAGCGTCGAGTAAAAACCTGACAAGTAGCTTATTAGCATTTGCACGTCCGGTATGAATATCCACACCAGAATGGCCTCCTTTTAAGCCCGAAATAGATAAGTTAAATGATTCAACTTCATCTGTAACATCTTCATACTTAATGGCAAAAGTCGCTTCGCCATCAATACCGCCGGCGCAACCCATATAGATTTCACCTTCTTGCTCTGAGTCGGTATTGATCAGTAACTCACCATCAAGCCAACCGGCTTCTAGACCAAAAGCACCCGTCATACCGGCTTCTTCATCGATGGTGACTAGAACTTCTAATGGGCCATGGGCAATATCATCGCTAGCCAATACAGCAAGTGCAGATGAAAGACCAATGCCGTTATCTGCACCTAATGTAGTACCTTCTGCTGTAACCCAGTCGCCATCGGCTTCCGTGATAATATAGGGTTTAATAGGGTCGGTGAGAAAGTCATGTACTTTATCGGCATTTTTTTGCGGCACCATATCCATGTGGGCCTGTAAAATAACGCCTTTTTTATTCTCTAAGCCATCGGTAGCAGGTTTCTTAATAATTAAGTTTCCTACAGCATCTTCTTTCACACTCAGCCCTTGTTCGGTCGCCCAAGTTTGGATCCAAAGTGATATTTTTTGTTCGTGTTTTGAAGGGTGTGGAATGCTACAAATGGTATCAAATATTTGCCATAATTTTTTTGGCTGTAGTTGTGCTAAGGTGCTCAATGAAGTTCCTTTATTGTTTGGTGTTAAGCAGAGTGACTGACACTATGGTAAATAGTTAAGTTATTTATCAGCCATTAAAAATTGCCATTGCTCGTTAAAGTCAGTACTTGGCTTTTTGGTAAAGTTTGAACGAACATATTGGTTAATTTTACCTTCAGCAAAAGCCATTAAAATATTAGCTAGGGCTAATTCTGAAATAGTAAAACCTTTACCTTCGCGCAATTTACGCTCACGAAGTACTTGTTTAAATTGCGACTCAAGCTTTTCAAAAAATTGATTTACGCGGGCGCGTAAACGTTCGTTTTCACCCATTAAAGCGTCACCCGCTAGAATACGGCACATACCAGGATTACGCTCTGCAAAAATCAGTAAAACATGCAGAATATGGTGGCAGCGAACAAGGGCTTCTTTGTGATCTGTTAAGATTAAATTTACACGTGAAAAAATTGATTCTTCGATAAACTCTATTAATCCTTCAAACATACGCGCCTTTGAAGGAAAGTGGCGATAAAGTGCGGCTTCAGAAACGCCTACTTCAGCGGCAAGTTTTGCCGTAGTAATTCTTTGTCCTGCGCTAGTTTGTAACATGTGCGCAAGGCATTCTAAAATTTGTTGTTTACGATTAGGTTTTTGAGTCGCCGGCATAAAACTGATTCTCTATTTTTATTATGTTTTCAGTTGCCATATTTACCGAATTAATAAATACATCGGCGCAATATGACAACTGAAAGATTAGCGTGATTGTATAGCGTTAGTTAGCTGATATTCAATAATAAAATAAATCCAATAAGATTAACTTTATTATTGAGAACCCAGTAATGTTTGATGAATATATTGAACTAATTGTTTAGCAAGTTCACTTTTATTCATTAAAGATAACTCTTTTTCATTATTAGGCGTAAAAACTGTTAACGCATTGTTGTCACTATTAAACCCTTGTCCCACTGTGGCAACATTGTTAGCGGCTATCATATCAAGATTCTTGCGAGCTAACTTGTCTTGTGCGTAATGTTTTACATCTTGTGTTTCAGCAGCAAAACCTACGGTAAACGGCTTATTCTCTAGTGCTGCAACATCAGCAACAATGTCAGGATTTTTGATTAAATTAAGTTGCATGGTATCTTGCGACTTTTTAATTTTTTCATTCGCGATATTATCAATGCGGTAATCAGCTACCGCAGCACATGCAACAAAAACATCAGATGTTGGAGCATAAGTTAGCGCTTGTTGATGCATTTCAATGGCGCTGTTAACGGCGATTTTTTTGCAATTTAGCGGTGTCGTTAAATTTACAGGGCCAGAAATTATAGTCACTTCAGCGCCAAGTTCTTGGGCTGCTGCAGCAATAGCAAAACCCATTTTTCCTGAACTGTGATTAGAAATGTAACGCACAGGGTCAATAGCTTCACGAGTGGGTCCAGCAGTAATTACCCACTTTTGACCTGTTAAAGGTTTTTGTTCAACAGAAGTATTGTTATTACCCGCTGCAATAGCTTGGCAGGTTAGATCTACTAATTCTGGTACATCTAGCATGCGACCTAAACCTACATCGCCACAAGCTTGCTCTCCTGCTCCAGGGCCGAATAATGTGTATTGCCAAGCAGTTAAGGTATTAATATTTTTTTGGGTTGCTTGGCTATGCCACATTTGTTGATTCATTGCTGGCGCTATCGCTATTGGCGCGGCTGTTGCCAAGCAAAGTGTGGTTAATAAATCATTCGCCATGCCTGCAGCAATTTTAGCGATTATATCTGCGGTTGCAGGGGCAATTAAAATAAAGTCTGCCCATTTTGCCAACTCAATATGGCCCATAGCTAATTCTGCTTGCGTATCCAATAAGCTGTCAGAAACTGCATTAGCTGAAACCGCTTGCAAGGTTAAAGGTGTAATAAAGGCTTTAGCGCCTTCTGTCATAACCACGCGAACATCGGCACCTTTTTCTTTTAATCGGCGAACAAGTTCAGGCGTTTTGTAAGCGGCAATACCACCACTAATACCCAAGAGAATTTTTTTACCCTGAAGAATCTGCATAAGCTGCTAATCTTAATAACGACAATGGGCGATAAGATAGCATTATTCGCGCTTTATTTAAAATCACTTTGCAAGGATGCACTTATGTTAAAAGACTGGCCAGATTGTGAAAAACCAAGAGAAAAACTCTTACAGCACGGGCCTAAAAGCCTCAGCGATGCAGAATTATTAGCAATTTTTTTACGTACTGGTGTTAAAGGTTGTCATGTAGTTGATTTAGCAAGAAATTTATTGAGAGATTTTGGCAGTATAGCGAAAATTTATCAGGCAGACTTAACCGACTTTTGTCAGCATCATGGTTTAGGTGTTGCTAAGTATGTGCAGTTGCAAGCATGTTTGGAAATGTCGACGCGCTATTTAGCCGAGCAAATGAAAACAGGCGAAGGGCTAACATCTTCTTTGCGCACACAAAATTTTTTAAAAGCAGAGCTACGCCATGAAACCCGCGAAATATTTGCGGTGTTGTTTTTAAATACCCAGCATCAAGTTATTAAGTTTGAACGCTTATTTCAAGGTACTATTAATGCCGCAGCTGTTTACCCACGCATTGTTGTTGAAGCGGCAATTAAACACCAAGCAGGTGCGGTTATTCTGGCGCATAATCACCCTTCTGGTATTGCAGAACCGAGCATTGCCGATAATCAAATTACTAGTCGATTAGAGCAAGCGCTTGCTTTAATTGATATTAAAGTGCTTGATCATATAATAGTTGCGGGTTGCCATTGTTATTCGTATGCTGAACATGGACGAATGGTTGAACAATGAATACTTATCATGCAAACGTAGTAAATTAAGGAGTCTCTATGAGTGATATTGACAATACACACGAAAACGAAGCAAGCGAACGCCGACGATCGTTTCGTCTCGATATGGAAAAAGAAATAATTGATATCGTTTGGGTTGATAACAACGGCGATGAAAAACGCAAAAAAATAGTGTGTTTAGATTTTTCTCGTGGCGGCTTAAAAGTAGATTGTGACTGCGAAATTGCAGCAAATACCCAAGTAACCGTTATATTTAAAGCAGCAAATCCAAATAGCCAAAAGTTGTTTGGTAAAGTTATACGTTGTGTAAAACAAGATAATGGCTGGTTCGAAGTTGCAATGCAGCTGACAGATCTTGCTTAAGCTAACCCTGAATTATTGAACTATAATAAAGTGGTTGTTGTATTTTAAGTAGTAAACAAGGAATTACCAAGATGATGATTTTAGTAGGCGGGGAAAAAGGTGGTAGTGGTAAAAGTTGCCTAGCGCAGAATTTAGCTGTGTATTTTGCCCGTGAGAAAAAAGCTATTGTATTGATGGTTGATTGTGATCCACAGCGAACTACGTCTGATTGGATACAAGCAAGAAATTCTGATCCGTCACTACCAGCCATCAATTGTATTCAATTGTACGGTAAAATTAGAAATGATTTATTAAGTCTAAACCAACACTATGATTATGTGATTGTAGATTGTGGTGGCCAAGATAACTTAGCCTTACGAGCGGCTATGTCAGTAGCTGACCATGTTGTTATACCACTGAGACCTAAACGTCGCGATTTAAAAACAGTACCCCATATGGAAGACATGCTAAGCACATGTAAAATGGTTAACCCTAAAATGTTAGCATCGTTTGTCATAACACAATGCCCTTCTTTACCTAATCAAGCAGGTAGAATTCTAGAAGCTAAAGAAGTATGTAGCTCCTTCGGCATTAATGTATTAAATGCCGTAACGTTTAACCGTAATGTTTATGATGACAGTGAAGAAATGGGTTCATCTGTACTGGAAATTGAACCTGATAGTAAAGCGGCGATAGAAATGATCGCAATAGCTGAAGAGCTATTATCGATGAAACCGGACAATGCCCATGAGTTTAATTGATCTAAAAAAATCCAAGGACGGTCCAAAGAAAAAGAAAAAATTCACGGTTGATGAATTTATTGCTGATGCGGAAGATTATGCCAAAGGGCAACCTAAAATTGTCAGTCGTGAACATGATGAAATGTCATTGCAAGAAGCAATTTTGGCAGCTAAAGAACATGCAAATCGCAAAACACAAACCAGCAATGAGGTCGGTCGTCGTTTTCGTCCTGCAACATTCACGTTAAGCGAAGCTGCTATAGAACAGTTGCAAGAATTGGCCGTTGATACGCAATTAGCTAAGTCTCATATTATTCGTATTTTAATTGATGAACTCTGTAATAAAGCTCAAAAAGAAAAATTGCGTAAATTATTAGACTCAAAAATAGACTAAAATCGCACCTTTATTAATCGACTAGAATGATATTACTGCAATTATTGCCTCATTTTTACCATTTTATTTATCTAAGCCCTTGAAATTTAATCTATTTTAAAAGTATTTGTTTTTAGGGCGATTAATACTGGAATTCATTTTTCAGTTTCACTATAATATGCCACCTTTTTCAGGATCCCGAGGCGACGGTCTTGGGGAAATACAGCACGACCTGAAATTAATTTTGGAGTACTCATTATGTCTAAAGTTTGCCAAGTAACAGGCAAAAAGCCAATGGTTGGAAACAACCGTTCGCACGCAAGAAACGCGACTCGTCGTCGTTTTTTACCTAACCTTCAAACTCACCGTTTTTGGGTTGAGAGTGAAAATAGCTTCGTTAAATTACGTTTAACTCCGAAAGGAATGCGTATTATCGATAAAAAAGGTATTGATGCAGTTTTAACTGATATCCGTGCCCGTGGCGAAAAAGTTTAAGGAATTGCACAATGCGCGATAAAATTCGTTTAGTTTCTAGTGCTGGCACTGGCCATTTTTACACTACAGACAAAAACAAAAAAACTATGCCTGAGAAAATGGAGATCAAAAAGTTTGATCCTCGCATTCGTCAGCATGTTATGTATAAAGAAGCTAAAATCAAGTAATTGATTACTGCTTATTTAAAAGCCCGGTTTATACCGGGTTTTTTATTGCCTAAAGAAAAGTATGCAGTTAAGCACAACTGATTAACCATGGCTAACTTCCACCTTGATAGATGCTTATTTTGTACATAGTCGTGAGTTGTTTGATGCGCTAGTAAGATGAGTTTATTCTTTTAGTTTGAAAAGCTACTCAATTAGCTGCTCATGTTTAGTCATGAAAAAGTAGTGTAATAAATTGAACACATTGATATAAAAAAGGAGAAACCACGTAATGCGGCTTCTCCTTTATGTTAAGGCTGGGATAAAAGCTTTGTGGTTATATTTGCTGTTGTTTAATCCAGTCCATAGTTAACTCTTCAAGCAATGCCATAGGTAAGCTACCATTTTTCAACATTTGGTCATGAAAAGCTCTAACATCGAACTTATTACCAAGCGCGGCCTCTGCTGTAGCACGTAACTGACGAATTTTAATTTCACCAATTTTGTATGATAATGCCTGTGCTGGCCAACTTATGTATCGATCAATTTGGCCAATAACATCGGCCATGCTTAACGCTGTATTGTCAGCTAAATAATCAATGGCTTGTTGTCGAGTCCAACCTTTAGCATGAATGCCGGTATCAACCACTAAGCGACAAGCACGCCATGCCTCGTAAGTTAGGCGGCCAAAGTCACTGTAAGGGTCTTGATAAAAGCCCATTTCTTTACCTAAGCGTTCTGAATATAGTCCCCAGCCTTCACCGTAAGCTGCGTGGTATAATGTTTTACGAAACTCTGCCATATCAACTTCTTGTGCAATGGCACTTTGAAAATGATGACCGGGCTCGGCCTCATGAAAGGTTAAAGCTTCTAAGGTATATAATGGTTGGCTCTCTAAATTTTTAGTTTCTAAAAAATAAGTTCCTGATGTAGTGCCACTGCCATCTGAGGCAACATAATACGCGCCGCCATTAGGGCTAGATTTTATATCAAAGGTCGAACGAGGTAGTACGGTAAACCATTTGGGTAATTGGGCAGCCATTTTACGTGTGATATAGCTGGCTTTTTCAAGCATATCCATTGCATTGTCAGTATAAAATTGTGGGTCGGTACGTAAGAATTTAATGAAATCTTTGAACTCTCCTTTAAAGCCGACTGCTTTGATAATGGTCTGCATTTCTTGACGAATACGCTTAACTTCATCTAAGCCTGTTTGATGAATTTCATCTGCGGTTAGGTCTGTAGTGGTGTAATACTCAATTAAGTATTGATAGTAATCAGCCCCCCCTTTAACGCTATTAATACCGGCAGTCGTTCGACAGTTTGTCATATACTCTTGAGTAAAAAAGTCATAAAACGCTTGGTACTCGGGAAGCACAGTGTTTTTAATTAAGTTTTTTACTTGCTGACGATAAGTACTTTGTTGCGCCGGAGATATTGCTGTTGGCATATTTAGCATAGGCGCATAAAAAACACTCTCTTCCACATTATTGACTAAATGTTTACTGATCGACTTTTCGTAGCCTTTAAAGCTTTTACAGTAATGTGTATGCCCCAAAGCAACCGCTTGTTTAAGATCAACAATGTGCTCTTGGTTATAGCGTGGATAGTCAGCAAGGCTGATCAAATAATTGCGGTAGTCTTGCTCGGTTAAGAATGACATATTCGCGGGGGCGCCAGCAAAATAACTATGAAAACCAGAATAGTAGGTTAACGGATAAAGATGATCTTGAAATTGATAGCTCTTTTCTTCTGCTTCGCGTTCATATTTAAATAAACGATAACTTACTTGTTCAGCCGATGTTAGTTGCGTAACGTCAATGGTTTCGATGCGAGATAATAATTCATGGTTATAGGTTGCACGACGCTCGCGACCTTTTGCTGACATTTCAGGTAACTTACCGTTCATTCGAAAGGCATCAGGGTCTTTTCTGAAAAATATTTGTTCTTTATTTGCGTTTTGCCAATGCTCGTCGAGTAACTGTTGAAATTTTTCACTGTTTTGATTTGCAAACGTGCTAGTAGTGAGCGATAAGCCACTGAACAATAATATGCCTATACTGAGTTGTTTTATTTTCATAAGAAAACCTTGGTTTTTGAAAGCACTAAGAGAATGCTTTATTATTTGTTAATAGTGTAAAGCTATGTACTAATAAGCTCAATTTTTTCGTATTATGAAGTCAATGCTCGTCTTGGGAATATATTATGGTGAAGCTATCAAAAACGGGTTGGAACAATGTCATTATTTTTGCGGTTATGGGCTTTATTTTAGTGATTAATTTAACCAATAAAAAAATATTTTCAGCTGATGACAATGTTAGTAGTGAGCAGGAAATTGCACTCGTTGGTAAGCAAAATGTCATACTAACCTTAAGTATTAATAATATTGTAAATATTGAACGTATTGGTCGCACATGGCGATCAACACCCAGCAACATATCCGGGCAAGCTTTAGCGCAAATGATGATGTCTTGGCAACAAAGTACTGGTGAGGCTATGGCGCAAGCACCAGAGATAGACCGACAATTTTCGCTTGATGTAAAACTTGATATTGCAGGCCAGGTTGAACCACTAGCGTTAAACTTTTATGCCACAGAACAGCAATTATTAATATTTAATCAGCGCTCAAAACAATGGCTGACAATGCCGATCGCTATGTATGGGCAATTATTTCCACAAGAAATATTTGCCGGTTAGCAGATGTTATTTCAATTTTATCGAATTAGAAGGCAGTAACCCAATGAACAAATGTGCAATTTTATCGATGGACAATTTAGAAGACTTTGAAGTCTATGACTATTTAATCGATCAGCCGCTATTAGCTTTAGGGTGGCAAACAGAAGAGGTTTCATGGCGTTGTGCTAAGGTGAACTGGAATGACTATAAAGCGGTTATTATTCGAAGCCCTTGGGATTATCAAGACGATATGGAGCGCTTTCTCGAGGTATTATCGCGCATTGAACAATCGACAGCCCGACTAGAAAATAGTTTAAGTGTGGTTAAATGGAATATTAACAAAAGCTATTTAAAAAGCTTAGCCGCTGAGAAAATAACCATTGTGCCAACACTTTGGCCCGATGCTTTTGAAGCTGACAAGCTAACAGAATATTTTGATTATTTTGCAACCGAGCAAGTGGTATTAAAACCCAGAGTTAGTGCCAACTCAGATAATACCTTTTGGCTTACAAAAGCTAATTATAAAGACAATATAACCGATTTAAAGCAAGCTTTTGCCAGCCGAGAGTTAATGGTGCAGCCTTTTATGGAAAGTATTTGTCAAGAAGGCGAATTTTCCTTGTTCTATTTTAATGGTGAATACAGCCATGCCATTTTAAAAACGCCGGCGCAGGGCGATTTTAGAGTACAAGAAGAGCATGGTGGAGGTTTATTGTCAGTAACACCCGAAGATGGCTTGATTGCAGTTGCTAACAAAACGATGCAAGCCATTAGTAAGCTTCATGGTGAATTACTTTATGCCCGCATTGATTTTGTTCGTCATCAAGACACATTTGCGTTAATGGAAGCTGAGTTAATCGAACCTTCATTGTATTTTAATATGGACGAAGGTTCACCGCAGCGTTTTGCTAGCGCCTTTGCTGCTAGAATGAAGGCTTTCGAACAACAAGCAAGTAATACTAAAGCTAACAGCAGTTCGTCACTACCAGGAAAACCTTAATATGCCTGAATTACCCGAGGTAGAAGTGTGCCGATTAGGCATAACGCCACATATTACACAGCAAAAAGTTACCCAAGTAATTGTGCGTAATGCCAAGTTACGCTGGCCTATACCTGATGAAGTACATAATGTTGTGGGTGAAAAGTTAGAAACAATAGAACGGCGGTCAAAATACCTTCTATTAAGATTTTCTAGTGGTACTTTATTGCTACATCTTGGCATGTCTGGCTCGGTACGAATTTTGGAAGAACATACGCCAGCGGCTAAGCATGATCATTTTGAAATGCTATTTGATAACGACAAAATGCTGAGGTTAAATGACCCAAGACGTTTTGGTGCAGTGCTGTGGTTTCCTGAGCATCAGGACTTACAAGGATTGTTAACCAAGTTAGGACCAGAGCCTTTAACAGCAGATTTTGCCTATGGACATTTATTTGCCAAAGCAGGTAACCGTAAGGTGCCGATTAAAACCTTTTTAATGGATAATCATGTGGTTGTGGGTGTTGGTAATATTTATGCGAATGAGGCGTTATTTATTGCTAGTATTCATCCCGCCACTTTAGTTAATAGTATTAGTGAAGAAAAATTTAATCAGTTAACAGACATTATTAAACAAGTGTTAGCGGCGGCAATTGAGCAAGGCGGTACAACGCTAAAAGATTTTACGCAGGCTGATGGCAAACCAGGCTATTTTGCTCAAAAACTTTTTGTGTACGGGCGTGCCGGGGAAAAATGTGATGGTTGCCAAACCATACTAGAAGAGATTCGCCAATCGAATCGCAGCTCTGTTTTTTGCCCCACTTGCCAAGTTCAGGTAATACCTAAACAAGCAGCGAAAAAAAAGCCAAAGAAAGCTACTAATGCAACTAAAGCAATTTAAAATAATGCACTTAAAGGATTAAAATGCCAGTTAAATCAAGTCTAATGTTGATGTTCCTCTCTCTTTTCATGCTGTCTTGTAAGTCAACTGATAGCATCAGAAAAACGACTCGCTCATTAGAAGTAAAAGAAATTACCGGGATGACACAATATAAAAAAGGCAATTATGAGCAAGCATTTCATTTGCTTAAAGAGCCAGCAGCATGGGGCTATAAAGGCTCACAATATGCTTTAGCTTTTATGTTCTTGAAGGGTCAATATGTTGAACAGTCAGTTTTGCTTGGTATGGGATGGTTAGGAGTAGCTAAGGAGGCGAATGTAAGGGAATGGAATGAGCAATATGATGATTTTTATGCTTTTGCAACGCCAGCTATTCAAAATGAAATCGACACTATTGTCGCTGAATATATTCGTCGATATGGACTTAGTTCACAACATGTAACGTGTCGAAAGTCTATTAACACTTCATCGAATCGAGTTGATGTTAAATGTCACAAGTATGATGGCTTGAGTATTTTATATGAAGTGGATTTAGTTGAGTAGGTATAAAATAGCGGCGCTAGCTAAATTTAATAAGTTAAATTTAGCTGCAATGTGCACGTTAAAGACTGTTATTTTCATGCTTTTTAAAGTAGTTAACGCTAAAGCTATTGCCAAGCTTTAGTTCACGTTATAATTCTACTTTAATACCAAGATTATGTGCAACTGGGCTACCTTGAGCACTTTTTACCTGATATGCCCCTAAAAAGAGTCAAATAATTGATGAAACCTTACGAAAATATTGCTGAGTTAATTGCTAATCTTGAACAAGAAATTCAAGCAATTAACCACGAAATTACGACCCTAAAAACAGCGCCAGAAAACTTTAACGAGCAAGTTCTTTTTAAGTATATTGAAACGGGCAGTACCGGACAAACTAAAGACTTTGTCCGCTCGTTAGGTGTAAAGTCTGAACGTGGCTCGTTATTTTCTTCGGGTGATGTCAGTAAATTAATTAAGTCGGGCAGCGATGACATCTCACCTGATTTACTCGCTATAGCGCGTAAAATTGCTAACACGAAAAATAAAAATGGTAAGCAACGCTAATAATACCGGTTAATAAAGTGGCGATTCATTCAACCTTAGTTGATTAAAAGGCTTGTAATATCACGTCAGTATTATGTGAATTATAGCCTTTTAATTACTTATTCTTCTCTGTAAATCAGCCCTAGCTTATTTGTAAGCCTTATTGATGTTTAAGCATACTGGCATCGAGTGCTTTTTTTACCGCAGGATGGACAAACTGGCTAACATCACCATGGTGCAGAGCTACTTCTTTGACTAACGTTGATGAGATAAAAGAGTTTTTTTCAGCAGGTGTTAAAAATACCGACTCTAAGTCGGGTGCTAAACGTCGGTTCATATTCGCTAATTGAAACTCATATTCAAAATCAGAAACAGCACGTAAACCCCGAATAAGCACTTTTGCCTGATGATTTTTAGCAAAGTCTATTAATAAACCACTAAAGCCAACGACGGTTACATTAGGTAAATGCTCTGTAACCGCTTTAAGTAAAGCTACGCGCTGATCTAAATCAAAGAGTGGCTTTTTACTTGGGCTAGCGGCAATACCTACAATAACTTCACTAAATAAACGACTTGCTCGCTCTATTAAATCGGCATGCCCATTGGTAACCGGATCGAATGTACCGGGATAAATTGCTTTAATTGCCATAAGTTTCAATGATACTAAATGAATAAAAAAACCATTGTAATTGCTGATGCGAGTAATTTCAAAAAAATCAGAAATTGCACTGCATGTTATACAAGTTAAGTAATTACGTGAGCTATTTTTTGTCTTAAATCTTAAAATGAACGGTTAATTAACCCGTTTGTTCTAGGACAATTAATTAACGGTTTTTTAATTGCGTTAGCATAGCGGTCATCTGTTCATTAATCATATTAAGCGCTTTATATGGTCTGATCATCACCTTAAATTCAGTGATTTTACCTGCATCATTCCATGTGATCATATCAATACCATTAATATCTATTTCTTGAATGACTAATGAAAACTCTAGCACCGCAGCGTTATCGCCTGAAAATTCACGGTTGTATGTAAAGGTGCCATTTAAAAAAGTATGAAAGGCAGCGGTTAAATACAGACTAACCATTTCTTTACCTTTGATAGGTGTATGAATAACCGGTGAAAATAAAGTTACGTCATCAGCAAGTAAAGTCGAAATGTCAGAAACTGCATTATTTTCAATCAATGTATGCCATTTATTAAGCATTATATTTATCCTTTTTAATCAGTTTGTATTGTGCGTTACATAAGGTGCAATCAAATCTGACAAGTGTCAACATTAAAATTACTTAAAGTATTTACTCGAAATACTTTAAGTTTGATGATTTTTGATAGTATGATAGAAAAATATCTAGCCACAAATACAAGAAGTAGTATCGATGAAAACTAGGGACAAAATAATTCAAGCGAGTATTGTATTATTTAATGAACAGGGTGAGCGTAATGTTACCACCAACCACATTGCCGCAGATCTTGGTATTAGCCCAGGTAATCTTTACTACCACTTTCGCAATAAAGAAGACATTATCCTTTCAATTTATGAGGAATATGCCCGTAACTTATTAATTGAAACCATGCCGGAAGTAAGCCCTGATGTTAAACCATTAGACGCTATACTTTTATATATGGACGTTGTATTTCAGGCAATGATGAAGTTTCGATTTTTCTACAGTAACTTACCCGTTTTATTAGCTAAAAATCCTTTGTTGCACGATAAATATGTTGAAGTGCAAGGGTTTATCGCACAGCGTGTTAGTGAGTTATTACTTTCGCTACGTGATGCAGGTATGATGGATTTTTCAGATGAAGACTTGCCTGATATTGTTAGCATATTGCGTTTAGTTAATACTTTTTGGTTAAGCTTTTATCAAACACAAAATAACGATAATGAAATTAACGACGCCGTTTTCTATCAAGGCGTGTTGAAAATTTTAGTTATTATTCACCCTTATATTAGTGAAAGTGCTAAGAGTGAGTTTTTAGAAGCCCGCGCTATGTATCGCCAACGTTGCCAAGATAGCTTAGACGTAGCTTAACGCTCAGCGGTTACTCTTCGTTATTACAAACTATGTAATGGTAGACTGATAACCTGTTAGTAACATTTGCCAATTTTTCTCATGCCATTGAAAGCCTGCTATTTTATGACTTTCTTTGCGAAAAGATCTGAGTAACCTGGCCATATTTTCTGTTGGCCATTTATGTTGATTATTTCTTTTTTCACCTTGATCAAAGTCAATTAGCCAAACCTTATTATTATCATCAAGCAAAATGTTATGGGCATTTAAATCGTGATGATAAATACCTTGTTGATGAAAAGCCTTTATTACTTTGCCAATATCTTGCCAAAGTTGATCATTAATTTCATGTTTACTCAGTATCGCGACTAAATCGTTAGCGTTTTCGATGCGTGACGATAATAAATCAGCACGATAGATTAAACCGTGTTTACTCACTCGAAAAGCAATAGGTTTAGGGGCTGGCAGGCCTAATGCGCGCATGGTTTTTAATAAGTCAAACTCGCGTGCAGCACGGGTGTTTTCTAACCCTGTATACATGTATTGGTCGTTCAGCACTTTACCGATAAGTCCGCCACGATAATAATGTCGTAATACCCAGTTCTGCAAAACACCAGCAGAATTTTCATTGGCGATAAACCAAGTGGTACCACGACCTTGGGCACTACCAACGATGGCATTTTTTTCTTGCCAATAGTCGCCATTAAGCATTTCAGGGACAAAAGCGTTAATTTCATCGCTGTTATATCGGCAATAAATGTTGTCTTGTTGAAAAGTTTTTTCATGACAGGGTTTTACAATTGCGGGCTTGTTCAAGATAATAGGCCTATATTATATATCTGCTCCTATTGTGGTGAATCCTTTATGCTGGGTCAATTATCTGCTCCGAAAAATTTATGTTTATTGCGATTATCTGCCATTGGTGATGTTTGTCATGCTGTGGCTATGGTGCAAAATATTCAGCGACAATGGCCTAATACTAAAATTACTTGGGTAATTGGTAAGGTTGAAGCGAGTTTGTTACAAGGCTTGCACGGTGTGGAATTTGTTATTTTTGACAAACGTGCGGGTTTAAAAGGTTATCAAGATTTAAAACAAGCACTAAAAGGCCAAAAATTTGATGTTTTACTGCATATGCAAGTTGCCTTACGCGCTAGCATTGCCAGTTTATGTATATCAGCGAAAGTTAAAATTGGTTTTGACAGCCAACGTGCAAAAGAAGGGCAATGGTTATTTAGTAATAAAAAAATAGCTAAACAAAGCCAACCACATGTTCTAGATGGCTTTATGGGATTCGCAGCAGCATTAGGCTTAGAGGTTGCAGCACCCTTGTGGAACATGCCCTTGCCAGATAGCGACCAATTATGGGCTAGCGAGAAACTCAGTGCAGGCAACCCAGAAAATAAACCTATTGCCGTCATTAGCCCTGCAGCAAGTAAAGCCGAACGTAATTGGCATGCAGAAGGTTATTCGCAAACGGCTGAGTATTTACATGCGTGTGGCTTTAAAGTTGTTATATGCGGTGGCCCAACTACCATGGAAAAACTACTTGCTGAGGCAATTATTAGTCGCAGCAAGTTCAGCCAAGGTGATAACGAAATACAAAATTTGGTCGGAGAAACCAGTTTAAAACAACTGTTAGCCATATTAAAAGTTGCGCATTTAGTGGTTGCTCCTGATACAGGGCCGGCGCATATGGCGGTTACAGTAGAAACACCCGTTGTCGGGTTATATGCCCATAGTAATCCAATGCGTACTGGCCCATATCTATATCCTCAATATGTTGTTAGTGCTTATGCTGCATCGATACAACAGCAATATAAAAAGCGTGTTGAACAATTACCTTGGGGTACGCGTGCTAAAGGTAAAGATTTAATGATGCAAATTAGCATTGCAGAAGTTAAAAAAACCATTGATCGTGTTATTCACGACAACTATCCAGAGATGTTGTAGTAGCAAACAAGGATAGATATGAAAAAATATGTTACCGGTTTTTTGTTTTCAAAAGATACTCGTTATGTCGTACTTATTGAAAAAATTAACCCAGAATGGCAGCGCGGGTTATTTAACGGTATTGGCGGCAAAGTTGAAGTTAATGAGTCTTCAATCGATGCCATGGTGAGAGAATTTTTCGAAGAAACCGGTGTGAACACCCAACAAGCTGATTGGACATGTTACGCAAATGTATATCGAGAAAGTTGTTACGACGTAGACGTGTATTTTGGCCATTCTGATCTCGCCTTTAATGCTAAAACTATTGAGCAAGAGCAAGTACATATTATTAAGTTGGCTGAATTACCGCGTAAGATTGTGCCAAATTTACGATGGTTAATTCCGTTGGCACTCGACCAACAAGCTGATTTCTCTACTCCGGTATTAATAAAAGAAATTGCTGAAAACCGCACTAAAGCTTAACCATTTAATATTTTAAACTATTTTATAATCTATCGATTGAAATAGTTGTGATTTAAAAGTAGCTATTAATAAAAATTTATACGCATCACATTTAACAGATAAAAAATAACCATGAAAAACAGCAAAATAAAAAGTAGAAAACTGCATAAAATTATCGGCCTAATGCTAGTGTTACCTATGTTGGGTTGGACTTTTACTGGGTTAGTGTTTTTTATAAAGCCGGGCTACCAAGGTGCTTACGAGCAGTTATCCGTTAAACAATACCCGCTTAGCCAGCCCATTTCGTTGACTCCTCAAGATAATTGGCAAAAACTTAGCGTTGTTAAAACCGTGCTAGGCGATCACCTTTTAGTACAAGCGAATAACAAAAGTGAACACTTAAATCTTAACTCATTACTTGCGATGCCTGAGCCAACAACATCTGAATTTAAAGCCTTATTGAACGATGCTTTTACGCATAATCAGGCAAGGTATGGTGACATAGTTTCTACTGATGGTTTAACGGCGAAAACCAGCACTGGTGTCAAAGTAACGTTAAATTGGAAAAATCTAACCTTAAGCCAGCAAGGACAAGATACCCAATTAATTAACTTACTCTACCAAGTGCATTATTTACAATGGACGCCTTATAAAGAACTTAACCAGGTATTGGGTATATTAGGACTAATTTTGTTGATTTCGCTAACCATTTTAGGTGTAAGGCTATATTTTAAACAACGTGCTTAGCTGTTAGCCTTTAAACAATAGGCTTATCTTTTAATTAATGTTTGTAATGCCGCTAAAGATTGCTCGGTTGCCCCTTGGTTTGCTAACACTACTTGGTAACTATGATTTCCTAGTGCTTTAGCACTGGTTTCATCGGTAAATAAACGCAGCACTTCATCAGATAAAGCTTGCGCCATATTGTTATTTTCAAGCAACTGAATGATGCCCTGTGCCGTTTTTAGTTGCGCTAAAATCTCTATAAAGTTACTCATATTTGGGCCAACAATTACAGGTTTTTTAAATAAAGCCGGTTCTAATGGGTTATGGCCACCAATACTGCTAAAGCTTCCCCCCATGGTTACCACGTCAGCTAAAGAGCAGGCGGCAAGTAATTCGCCTAAAGTATCAATAACCCAAACATGAGTGTCGGGAGTAACGGGGATATTTTGGCTGCGTTGAAGCACATTATTTCCAGCTTCACGTGCTAACTTAGCCACTTGTTCAAAGCGTTCAGGATGTCTTGGTACAATAATAAGCAATGCTTCAGGAATTTTTTTTCTGATTTTTTCAAAGGCTTTTAGCGCAAGCGTTTCATCGCCGGGGTGTGTGCTGGCAATTAACCACACTTTTTTAACTGCAGGTAATAAATTGTTTAATGCCTGTTGCTTAGATTTAGTCTCGTTATTGAGTGAAACATCAAATTTAAGATTACCCGATAATTTACATGAATTTTCGTTAGCGCCCATGGCTAAGTAATTATCTTGGTTGACTTGGCTTTGGGTTAATATTTTGTCAAAACGTTGAATAGCGGGTGTAATTAACCAAGATAGTTTTTTATAGCTACGCATAGATTTATCAGATAAGCGACCATTAACGAGCAACAACTTAACCTGCTTATGTTTACATTGTGCAATTAAGTTCGGCCATAACTCTGTTTCCATAAACACCATAGCTTTAGGCTGTAAGCGTTTTAGAAATAATGCTGTAGATATAATGTTATCGAGTGGCAAATAGCAATGCTGTACTTTGTCAGCAAATAATTTTTGCACTTGTGCTGAACCGGTTGGCGTAAACGTGGTGACTGTTATTGGCGAGTCAGGATTCAATATTAGCAGTTGTGAAATAAAAGGTTTTAAAGCGATGATTTCACCCACACTGGCCGCATGCACAATAATGCCATGAGGCTTGAGGTTTTTTGCCAGTAACCCGAGACGCTCAAAAAGACGATTTCTATAGGCTTTATGGCTAATCGAACGTAACAACAATACGACTAAAAGCAATGGTGTTAATAGCAAAAATAATAAACGGTATAAAACTAAAGCAAGAGTAAAACGCACTTAACAAGCTCAAATATCAGTATTGTATAATCAGTAGTATACCTAAAATCTTGCTTAAAAAAATCAAGCAAGCTATAAAAGGGCTGAGCATAGGGCTTAAGTTGTTATTATTATTTATCTTTCTAACCGAGCCGAGAAAGGTTTGTCAGTAGTGCATGGAGTTTTAGGTAACGTATGAATAAGTCTCAAATTAATCGAAATAGTAAGGTGAAAACCTCAATACTAAAACGTGCTTTATGCTTATTAACTTTTGTAGTAACTCAGCAACTTGCAGCGCAACCGCTTACGTTAAAAGATACGACTAGTCCCAGTAGCATGGTTGAGTTAACCGTGCTTGATCAATTTAAGCTATCAGCGAAATTGCATCTTGGTTCAGCAACGGCAGGTGGTGTTTTGTTACTTCATGACTGCAAAAACACATCGAAAGATTTTCACGGCTTATATTCCGCACTTGTTAAACAAGATTTTTTTGTTTTAGCGTTAGATTTACGCGGCTTTGGTGCTAGTCAAAATCAAGACTATTCTGATAAAAGTCTTCGAATAAAGGCTGATAACATTGTTAGTTATCAAGGCCAGTTAGCTACATTGATGATGCATTGGCAAAACGATGTATATTTAGCTTACCAGTATTTACAAGGTGCGATGAAAAATAAGCAAGGCATTAGTGTGGTAACAAGTGGTTGCAGTAGTAATCAAGCGATTTACTTGGCACAAAAAACCGCGTTAAAAAGTGTGGTTATGCTCTCGCCCGAACTTAGTGTTGACGATAAAGAGCAATTTAAGCACTTAGCCGATATGCCCATTTATTTGCTCAGTGCAAAATACTTAACTGAAGCTATGCTTAATGCTCAGGAATTGTTTGAATGGAGTGGTGATAGCCATTCAGTACTGCAAACATTTAAGGGTAACGATTCTAGCGTTCAATTATTGAAAAAACAGACTTACCTGAATAACAATCTATCAATTTGGTTAAAGAGTACGCTAGTTGAATAATTAACGTTTAAAAATGGTATCAAGAATAATAGAAGAATTGGTTCTTGCTACACCTTCAAGCGAGCACACCATATTCAGAACTTCGCTTAATTTCTCTAATGTGCTGGCTTGTATGGTTACCAATAAGTCGTATTCTCCGCTAATAGAATAAATATGACTGATTTGATGTACTTTTCTTAATGCTAAACAGATGGTTTTTCTCAGGTTAGGGTTCACTTTTAAAGAAACGTTAGAAGAAATTAAGCCACTGGTATATTCGCTGCCAAGCACTACACTGTATGCTTCAATAACATTATTATTTTCAAGCTTATTGAGTCGGTTTTGTATCGCCGTTCTTGAAACACCGGTTGCCCTTGCCATGTCTGACACACTTGCACGGGCATTCAGTCGTAATATGGAGAGCAGTTCTTCATCTTTTTCGGTTAGCAATTAAGGCTCCTGAGCATTAATAATGCAAAATACAGTACCTAATGTTACACATTGACATTGTTATATGTCAATTTAACTATAAAGAAGGTCGAATTATCACGTAGTGTCACTTTGCTAAAAACAGCATCTGAGCGGATAATACGATGATTGAAAGACAATAACTTTTTAAGGAATTACCGTGACCAATTCTGCTGATACAAATAACTTTTATGCTCACTTAACTTCGCAAATAAACCAAGTAAAAGAAGATGGTTTATATAAAGCTGAACGGGTAATTACTACCGCACAGCAACCACAAATTGCCGTAAATACCGGTGAAGATGTAATAAACTTTTGTGCCAATAATTACTTAGGTTTAGCGAACCACCCTTCGTTAATTGCTGCGGCTAAAGAAGGCTTAGATGAACACGGTTTTGGTATGGCATCAGTACGTTTTATTTGTGGTACGCAAGATATCCATAAAACATTAGAGCAAAAATTAAGTACCTTTTTAGGTATGGAAGACACCATTTTATATTCTTCATGTTTCGACGCAAATGCTGGTTTGTTTGAAACCTTATTAGGCCCTGAAGACGCGATTATTTCTGACTCTTTAAACCATGCTTCAATTATCGATGGTGTACGTTTATGTAAGGCTAAACGTTTTCGTTATGCAAACAATGATGCAGCAGAGCTTGAAGCACGTTTAATAGAAGCCGATGAAGCTGGCGCACGCTTTAAGTTAATTGCTACCGACGGTGTGTTTTCAATGGATGGTGTTATCGCAAATTTAAAAGCGGTTTGTGACTTAGCCGACAAATACAATGCCATGGTAATGGTTGACGACTCTCATGCCGTTGGTTTTGTGGGTGAACAAGGCCGTGGTAGCCACGAATATTGCGATGTAATGGGTCGAGTAGATATTATTACCGGTACTTTAGGTAAAGCGATGGGTGGTGCTTCAGGTGGTTACACTTCGGCTAAAAAAGAAGTGGTTGAATGGTTACGTCAACGCTCACGTCCGTACTTATTCTCTAACTCGTTAGCGCCTGCTATTGTTAATGCGTCAATTAAAGTCATTGATTTATTAGCGGAAGGTGACGAGCTACGTAAAACCTTAAAAGATAATGCCGCGTATTTTAGAACCCAAATGGAAGCTGCAGGTTTTACTTGTGCTGGTGCTGACCACGCCATTGTGCCTGTGATGTTAGGTGATGCAAAAGTGGCAAGTGCCATGGCTGATCGATTATTAGCGGAAGGTATTTATGTTATTGGCTTCTCATTCCCTGTGGTACCAAAAGGCCAAGCACGTATTCGTACACAAATTTCTGCTGCACACACGAAAGCTGAGTTAGATAAAGCCATTGAAGCCTTTATTCGTATCGGTAAAGAAATGAACGTGATTGAGGGTTAAACATGAAGTCATTAGCGAAATTAAAAGCAGAACCAGGCATTTGGATGACCGACTCGCCTAAGCCAGAGTTAGGTCACAATGATCTGTTAATCAAAATTAAAAAAACCGCCATTTGTGGTACCGATATTCATATTTACAACTGGGATGAGTGGTCACAAAAAACTATTCCTGTACCTATGGTTGTTGGTCATGAATATGCGGGTGAAGTCGTTGGCATTGGCCAAGAAGTTAAAGGTTTTGCATTAGGTGATCGGGTATCGGGCGAAGGTCATATAACTTGTGGTCATTGTCGTAATTGTCGCGGCGGTCGCACGCATTTATGCCGTAACACGGTTGGTGTTGGCGTTAACCGTGAAGGCTCATTCGCCGAGTATTTAGTTATTCCTGCATTTAATGCTTTTAAATTACCCGATGAAATTTCTGATGATTTAGCGGCTATTTTTGACCCGTTTGGTAACGCAGTACACACGGCATTATCGTTTGATTTAGTTGGCGAAGATGTTTTAATTACCGGCGCTGGTCCTATCGGTATTATGGCGGTGGCTGTCGCTAAGCATGTCGGCGCTCGCCATGTGGTTATTACCGATGTAAATGAATATCGCTTAGACCTTGCTCGTAAAATGGGCGCAACGCGTGCAGTTGATGTCAGCAAAGAAAAACTAACAGATGTTATGGCTGATTTAGGCATGTCTGAAGGTTTTGATGTTGGTATGGAAATGTCAGGCGTACCATCTGCCTTTACTGATATGTTAGCCAATATGAACAATGGCGGCAAAATTGCCATGCTAGGTATTCCTGGACAAGATATGGCAATTGATTGGAGCCAAATTATTTTCAAAGGATTAACCATTAAAGGTATTTATGGCCGTGAAATGTTTGAAACTTGGTATAAAATGGCGAGTTTAATCCAATCTGGCTTAGATTTAACGCCAATTATCACCCATCACTTTAATATTGATGATTTTCAGCAAGGTTTTGATATCATGCGTTCAGGGCAATCAGGCAAAGTTATCTTAAATTGGGAATAATGAAAAATGGCAAGTAGCGAAGAAAGTTTTAAGCATATGCAGATCAGTGAACTGCACCAAGTATTAGCTGATGAATCTTATGTGGTGGTGGATATTCGTGATCCGGCCTCGTTTCAATCAGGGCATATTCCGAATGCAATTCATTTAAGTAATGAAAGCTTACCTGACTTTTTACGCGATGCTGATTTTGATGCCCCCGTTGTGGTGTGTTGTTACCATGGTATTTCAAGCCAACAAGCGGCGCAGTTTTTGATCAGTCAAGACTTCACCGAAGTGTACTCTTTGGATGGTGGCTTTGCCGATTGGCAATTACAGCATCCGGATGTTGTAGCCCGTTAATGCAAAACACTGAATTACAACCGCTGGTTAAAGTAACGCAACATAATATTGCGTTACTTTTTTGTGATTACTTAAAAACACTACAAATTCGAACGCAAGTTGAAAAAGAAGCCGATGGCTTTGTTATTTATTGTCAGCAAGATAAGTTTGACTTCGTACAACAAGAGTTTGAACAGTTTATTCAGCAACCGGAACAAGCCAAATATCAACAAGCGGCTTGGCAAAATGGTGATGTAACTGATGTGAGTTCAAGTTTTCCTACCTTGGCTAGCAGCTTTAAAAAGCAATTCTTTTCACATGCAGGTGTCGTAACGCTAGCTGTTTTTGTTATCTGTTGGCTAGTATTCCTTGGCAGCAATCTTGGCTGGGGTAATGCTATATTTCAGCATTTACATTTTTATTCTCAGTTAAGTGTCGATGCCATTTTACAAGCACCTCACCGATTATTAGGACCCGCATTTTTTCACTTCTCATGGTTACACATTGTTTTTAATACCATGTGGTGGTGGCAGTTAGGTGGCTCCATAGAACAAGTTAACGGTAAGTTCAGCTTGTTTAGTGTTTTAATTGTTTCCGCGCTGGTTTCGAATCTTGGTCAGTTTATGGTTGATGGACCAAATTTTGGTGGCTTATCAGGCGTGGTATACGCGCTTGTCGGCTATGTGTGGTGGATGGGCTGGTTAATGCCAGAAAAAGGTTTGTCATTATCTAAACCTATTATCGGCTTTATGCTGTTCTGGCTATTACTTGGTTATACCAGTTTAATGCCAATAAATGTTGCTAATACAGCGCATTTATTAGGTTTAGTCAGTGGCTGTGCTTTAGCTTTTTTACAGGTTTTAAAAACAAAAAAACACAGTCACTGAGTATGATGGCTGTGTTTTAAACTCGCTAATATAGCATTAAGCAGATTGTTCATTCGTTTGAAATAACGGCTTAATTATCTAGCCATTGAGTAAATAAAAGCTTTTTAATTAATGGTTTACCAGTTTCTTTTTCTAGTAATTCTTTTACTTTGTCTTCACACAAACGCTGTATTTCATGGCGACCATTAATAGATTTTACTTTTGATTCAGGTTGCTGACCAATAATATTGATAATGGCATCTCGCAATAATGGTGAGTGATGCTCAACAATTTCATAATTGCTTGCATCTTCGATCATCAACTCTACTGTTAGGCGAACATAACCCATTTTTTTCTTAACAGCGACGTAATTCGTAACAATAGAAGGTTCGAAACCAAAGTAGGCATAATCTGCCGCTTTAGTCGCAGCCGAACTTAGTAGTACAAGCATTAAAAAAATAGATGTTTTCATACATTAAAACTCAAATTAAAAATAAATTAACTATTTGTGTTAAGCAGTTAAATAGGTTGATTACTATTAAATAATAACGCGAATTTTGATCATGCGCTGATTTATTTAACTATTTTTATTAGCTTGATAGCCTTGGCGTGAAAATAACCAAGTTTGGTTTAGGTAAATCAGGGGGAAGTAGCGCTTTTAGAAACAAGCAGTAAGCTGTATTTTTGTTAAGCTAAACGCTATCATACGTCGATTTTTCGTCAAATAACTTTTACCCTAATTAAACCCATAATGAATTATTCGCTATTTGTTGCTGTAGTTTAAAAGGGTTTTAGCTGAAGTTATTAATTACTTATTATTTATCCGTGTTGAGGCTAAACAGTTTTAAAGTATGACAACAGAACATTCATTATTTCCTGTGCAAATGGTTGCCCGTTGGCAGTCTTCACAATGCTTTGCACTTCATGCTAACTTAAGCAGTTGGTTACTTGACCCTAGTTCTTTAACAGCGCGCCTTAAGTCTCATTGTCAAAATTTTCGTGTTGAAGTGCTCGGACAAAAAATTGAAAATTGTAGTGCTGCTGAGGCCAATAATGACATTGTTTGTGGCGAACCTGTATTAGTTCGAGAAGTGTTATTGTATTGCGATGAAATAGCACAGGTCTTTGCGCGTAGCTTATTACCGTTAAGCTCTTTAACTGGTGAACAACAGCAGTTAGCGCATTTAGGTACGCAGTCTTTAGGACAAGTATTGTTTAACCACCCAGATTTACAACGCAAAAAAATTGAAGTAGCTGAGTTTAACTCAAGTTCTAGTATTGCTAAGCTGGTAGGAACATTAGCCCTCAATACTAGTCAAGAAACACTTTGGGGCCGACGCTCAATTTTTATTTTAGATAATAAACCATTAATGGTAGCAGAGGTGTTTTTACCCGGCGCCATGGCCTATAAAAACACAATATAAAAGGTATTACATTGAGTGAGTTTACAGAAAAGTTAACCGCGATTAAGCAAATTACCCGTATGGATAAGCCGATTGGCACATATTTGTTATTGTGGCCAACTTATTGGGCGTTATGGATTGCTTCTGATGGCTGGCCGTCGTTGCAGATGTTGGTTATTTTTAGTTTAGGTGTTTTTTTCATGCGTAGCGCCGGCTGTATTATTAACGATTATGCTGATCGTAAAGTCGATGGCGAAGTTAAACGTACACAACACAGGCCGCTAGTTACTGGCGCTTTATCAGGCAGCGAAGCATTACAGTTATTTTCTACCTTTATTCTGTTGGCTTTTTCTTTAGTGCTGACCTTAAGCGATTACACCATCATGTTGTCGGTAGTGGCGGTTTTTTTAGCCGCAAGTTATCCCTTTATGAAACGTATTACTCACTTTCCACAAGTGGTGTTGGGCGCCGCTTTTAGTTGGGGGATGATCATGGCATTTGCTCAAGAGCAAGGTGAAATACCGACTGTTGCTTGGCTATTGTTTACGGCTAACGTTTTATGGACCGTTGCTTATGACACTATGTATGCCATGGTTGATCGTGATGACGATGTAAGAATAGGCGTTAAATCTACCGCGGTTATTTTTGGTGAAAATGATAAACGTATCATTCTATTTTTGCAGTTAATGACCTTAGCACTGTTATTTACGGTCGGTGATATTTTAGCTTTTGGCTGGCCTTATCAACTGTCGTTGGTTATTGCCGCGGGTTTTTTCTGCTATCAACAAATTTTAATTGCAGGGCGAGAGCGAGATCGCTGCTTCCAAGCTTTCTTAAATAACCATTACGTAGGCTTGATCGTATTTGTTGGTGTAGCTATAGAGTACCTTTAGCTTAAGTAACCTGAACGCTTGTTTTATTTGAAAGAGGTAACGGTTGCTTTATGCGAGTGCATAAGCTGATTTTTATTTCTAAGCCTAACATTACGGATTTAATGCCATATTGGGCATCATAAACGTATGACTAAACCCAGCTTTATTATTGGCCTAGTCATACGTTAATTTTAGATCATTTCAACACGATGTTTGCTAACGCACAATACTTTGTAAAACTTCTATATCGACTAAGTTACTGACTGAACTTTTTAGTAACCCTAACGTACTGCTGTCTACTAATTTATCCTCTTCATTTGACACAATATAGCCCTGATCTTTCATGGCATTTATTAAGGTTAATTGCGCCTTTTTATCAATAAACTCGGGCGCATTTATGTTGTTTAATACTGATAAACGTTGAGCGATTGCAACAACTTTATCATTGAGTTCAGCCTTTTTAATTGGTGCTAGCTGACCGAGTAGAGAAGTGATTATTGCGAAACGTTGCATAGTTTCGTTAACACATTCAGCAATTAAACGAATACTTGCTCTATCGTCGTCATCGCTACTTAAAGACCATGCTCCAGATTTACTTTGTTTTACAATGCCTTTTTCTGCTAAGAAATCACAAACAGCTGTTACTTGCAGGGCGATGTCTTCAGGTGACTGCCATAAAAATAAATCAGTTTTGAGTAACTCGACTAAACGTTGCGTTTGGCCGAGTAAATTTTCTGGCGTAATTTTAGTATTACGTTCTAATAAACGGCAAACTAGTGATGGCAGTATAAAAGTGTGCAGAATATTGTTGCGATAATAACGTAGTTCTAATATTGCACTTTCCGTTAAAGAAATAATGTCACCAAAACTGTCTTGGTTAATGGTGACTTTATTTAATGAGATAACATGCTCTAAAAGTTCAGCGCCAGTTTCTGTCGGTAGAGTTAACTCTGCATGATATGGCGCTGCACGTTGTAATTCGATGAAAAAATCAAGCTGGCTGATTAACTCGGCTTTCGTCAGTGCTTTGTTTTCAGTTGCATGTAAAATCAAAGAGACTAAAGCAACGCCGTTTAATGCAGTACATTGGTTAATAGAAGTCATAACTTGTTGAGCTAAAACATTAACGCAAGGATTTAGCCACTGAGGCTTTTGTGGGTCTATCGGATCGATTGCTTGTTTCCAATCAGGTACCTGATTATTCAAAAACTGATTAATATTGATCGGCTCGCCAAAATTAACATAACCTTTACCGTAGTTACGTAAATTTCGAATCGCTTTGATAACGCCAAAAATGGACTCACCTTTCTTTTTACTACCACTTAACTCTTTATGATAAGTACCTACTTCCATTACATGCTCGTAACCTAAATAAACCGGCACTAAGGTTAATGGGCGATCAATACCGCGCAGCATACTTTGAATGGTCATGGCGAGCATGCCTGTTTTGGGTGATAGTAATCTACCGGTTCTGCTGCGGCCGCCTTCCGAGTAATATTTTACCGAATAGCCGCGTTCAAAAAGTAGGCTTAAATATTCACGAAAAATAGTGGAGTAAAGACGATTCCCCTTAAAGCTACGGCGAATAAAAAAGGCACCGGCTTTTCTGAAAATTGGCCCCGCTGGCCAAAAGTTTAAATTGATACCCGCGGCAATACGCGGTGTAACTAGGCCTTGTTGAAATATTACGTAAGTGAGTAATAAATAGTCCATGTGGCTACGATGGCAAGGCACGTAAATAATTTCATGGCCTTCTTGGGCTAGATTTCTTAATCGCTCAGCTTTACTAACTTCTATGCCGTTATAAAGACGATTCCATAACCAACCTAAAATTCGTTCACCAAAACGCACAGTAACATCTCGATAATCACCAGCAATTTCGTCCATTATGGCTAATGCTTGCTTCTTCGCTTCTGCTTGAGTAATTTTTTTACTTTCTGCTTCTTCATTGATTACCCGTTTAATTGCCGGATTAACCATTAAATTAGCAAACATTTGTTGGCGATGCATCAGCCTAGGGCCTGTAGCTGCAATAGTTTGGCGATGAAAATGAAAACGCGCAATGCGGATTAGTTTATGGGCGCTGCCTTCGGTACTACCATGTTTATCTGCCATATGACGAAAAGAAATCGCTTCACTAAAACGCACCATAGTGTGACGACCTAGAAAAAGTACGATAAAGAATTTTCTTAACCAAGTTGGAGATTCTTGATCAGCTAACAATGCGCCAACGTTGGTATTGTTTTTCTCTTTTGTTGGGGTACGGCCCCAAATTACATTGGCAGGAATAAGTTGAGCGTCTAGTTTTTCATTATTCGCGTGAGCACTAAGTAATTCAAAACCTTGTGCTATTGCTGAGGTTTTCTTCGGTGTTCGCCAGTTAAATAACGCGGTAGGTTTTTCTAAAAAAAGTAACCGAGATAAGGTTTGTCCATCAACATTAACTGGCTTTAACGGGTCAGGTAAATTCGCATGCTTACAAGCAGTGCGCAGTGATAACACATCACTGGCTGATTGGTGACGTAATACATAAAATACCGGTTGCTCAGGACTTAATTGACCTGAATTAATAATTTCGTCGGCAACAACTTTGCAACGTACTAATATTTTTATCGGTAAACGTAATAATAAATAAAATAACTTACGAATGGCTAACATCATGTTTTACTCAGTTTTATTTGACTGGTTATGGTAACACTTAGCTTGAACGGTATCTCGTTTTCTCGGTAGAGTTCGTTTGGCTTAGTGCACAACTGCATTTTATATTGGCTATTATACCTGTACTTCTTTGAGATTGGCGATGAGTAGTTTTATACACTAACAATTAACTGCTAAAAGCACGTATTCAGAGTACTATAATGAAATATAAAGAAATAACTGAAGTATTGGCAAGTTTTACTTCATTTAGACAATAGGAAGCTTATGCAAAATAGCCCGCAAGCATTAAAAATAGCTATATTTGTAGATGTACAAAATATCTATTACACCACACGTGATGCTTTTCAACAGCCATTTAATTATCGCGCTTTCTGGCAGCAAATTAGCCAGCAAGGTGAAATTGTACTGGCTAATGCTTATGCCATACAACCTAGTGACGACCAACAGCATAAATTTCAAAAAGCGCTAAAACACATAGGTTTTGATGTGAAGCTTAAACCTTTTATTCAGCGCAGAGACGGCTCTGCAAAAGGTGATTGGGATGTAGGTATTGCAATTGATGTTATGGAAGCAGCACCCGAAGTTGATATCGTCGTATTACTATCAGGTGATGGCGACTTTGATTTATTGCTCAGAAAAGTTATGTTACGCGATGGCGTAAAAACACATGTTTATGGTGTTACAACATTAACGGCTCAGTCATTAATTAATGCCGCGAGTGACTTTTTCCCTATAGATAAGCAACTTTTGATATAGTGAAATTTGCTCAGTTAAGTGGTAACCTATTTTGCTTTCATCTCAGATATACACTTAGTTTGAGTAATAAAATACATTTCATTTACAGATGAAATTTATCGTGAAATAAGCTAAATTTGTGTTTATTGTTTGAGCTTAGTATTGTACTAGAAAAATTGTCGTAGAAATAATTATAAACAAGGAAAAATCATGTCAGTAGAAGCGTTATATAAAGTTATTTTATACCCATTTATTAATGAGTCACTTGCCAGTTTAAAAGCAATGACGAACTTAGTTGGCGAAGCTGGAGAAGCTTTTGTCGATAATGTTGATGACTTTCGCTTTAAAGGCTATGCAGTATGCTCTGAAGTTACCGGTGGTTTAGACGGTGTTATTATGATGCATCATTATCCAGAAACCGCCATTGCTATTGGTAACTCTGTTTGTGAACATATGTTTGAAGAAAAATATCAATTTACTGAAATTAATGAAGAATTAAGTCATGCATTAGCTGAATGGGGCAACACTATTGTTGGTCGTTCAACTGATTTACATGGCCGTTATAGCTTAGATTATAAGTTTTCAAGCCCGTACTTTGTTCATGATGTAAATGATATGGATAAATATTTGGCCGGCGTAAAAGAAGTTATTACTGTGCCAATTACTGTTGAAGGTGTAGGACGTTATTACTTTAACTTATTAATCCGTAATGTTGAGTATCAATCAATCGGCATTAAGCGTGAAGCGAGTAGAGGCATAAGTAACCCACACACTAAGGTTTTGCCATTAGAGAGTAAAATATTGTTAGTAGATGACAGTGGCATGATACGCAAAGCGTTAAAACGTTACTTAGCACAATTGGGCTATAACAATGTTATTGAAGCTGACGATGGTTCAGTAGCTGTTACTATGGTGCAAGAGCAACAACCTGACTTTATGTTTATGGATGTTGTTATGGGTGAAATGAATGGCGATGCAGCTTTAGCTAACATTCGTGCTAATGGTAGTAATGTTCCTGTGGTTATGTTGTCATCGGTAACAGATCAAGCGCTTATACAAAGCTGTGCAAGTGAAGGTATTTCAGGTTTTATATTTAAACCAATTCAAGCTGATACTGGTGCTGAAATTATTAAAGAATATTTAAAAATAGCGTAAATAATCAAAACGCTGTTAAGGCAGTAACAAGGAGTAAAAATTTGCTTCTTGTTACTGCCTTTTTTAATCGCGCAATTAACTCATTTTTCTTAAAGTGCTGGCCGGCACAATACGCAAGATCCAGTGCAAAAATGCCCAAGGCCAACTTGGCACAAAGCTATTGGCTTTTTCTTTATTTATAGATTTTACCAAAGCTTTACAGCCAGTTTCCAAATCAACAATAAACGGCACGGTTTTTACTGTTTCGTTAATTTCACTTCGAATAAAGCCTGGGTGAATACAACTGACTTTAATCGGTGTACCCATCACATCAACGCGTATGCCTTCACTTAATGACGTTATAGCGGCTTTAGTGGCAGCATATACGGTCATTGCGCGTCTAAATCCTCGTACTGCACTAATAGATGATATGGTGACAAGATGACCACTATTTTGTGCTCTGAATATTTCCATAGCCGCTTCTGCTTGTGCAATGGCGGCTATAAAGTTTGTTTCTGCTGTTTGCTTGTTAGCATGAAAATAGCCGGTACCAATAGAGGCGCCTTTTCCCATGCCTGCATTTATTATTACTCGGTCTAAGCTGCCTAATTCATCTCTAAATGCGTTGAAAACCTCGAACACCGCAGGGTGGTCGTTAACATCAAGCGCTTTGGTAACGACAGTAATATTAGGGTTTATTTGTGCTAACTCAGCTTTAAGTTCTTCAAGGTTTTCCACTCGGCGTGCGCATAGCGCTAAGTTTCGCCCTTGTTTAGCAAACTCAATTGCCATGCCTTTACCAAGCCCTGAGCTGGCGCCAGTAATTAAAATATTTTGTCGGGTCATGGGATTCTCTTATTGTTGTAATTTTTTAGTTGTAATGACGAATAATGTAAATTTTGTCACTTATTAATGTTAGGTATAGGTGATCAATTTTTTTGTGCTCTGTTGCTCAAAAATATCATGCTCGTTTAGGGTTGAAAGCGTTAACTTATTGCTCGTTGTACGTGTAACAACTTTGGTTACACCCGCATTAACTAAACTCCAATTAATATCAATAAAGCGCGATAAAGGTAAGCCGAGTAAGTAACATACAATAATGCTAATAGGTCCGCCAGAGGTATAAATAACCACATGTCCGTTCGGGTTTTGGTGTGCAGCCTGTTCAAGCGCGTTGATCACGCGGCGACCAAAAGCTGAAAAAGACTCGCTGTATTCAGTGTTGTTAGCTTGCGGAGTTTTTTCGTCGGCTTGTATCCATTGGTTTATAGCATTAATAAATAACTCTTTAAAATGCGTTGTTGGATTTTCTTGTTTCGCTAAATATTTTCTTGCACGACTTGGTGTCGCTAATTCGCTATTGTAGGCGGCTAAAATATTTTGATGATCGTATTCATTCCAAGCCAAATCGACTTCTTGTGCAGGTGGCGTAGCATATTTTGATGATGCAAATGCTAACAGGCTATGCTGAGCGGTTTGTTTGTGACGTAACATTTCACCGGAAATAACTTTAGTTAGCTTGGGTATTTTCTTTTCTAAATAGCGGCCAACCAGCAAAGCTTGCTCGATGCCGATATCGGAGAGTTGATCATAGTTATCAGCAGAGAAACTGGCTTGGCCATGTCTGACCAAATAAAACACTGTCATATTATTTACCTTGGTTGCGGATCGCTTTTTTACAGCGATGCATGAGGTAATGAACAAATATCCAGAAGTTTTTAAAAGCGGGGTTGTTGGTTTGACCATGATGATAACGATAATAAATTTGCTGTACTATGCCAGCCAATCTAAATAAACCGTAGACTTCGTAAAAAGTAAAATCGTCAACCGTGATCGACATTTTTTTACAATAGTATTCAACCACTTCTTTGCGGGTTAGCATGCCCTCAAGGTGCGTTGGTTGTCGGCGGGTCGATTGTGCTAAAAAGTCGTCACCGGGTTCAACCCAATAAGCTAAGGTGTTACCTAAATCCATTAAAGGGTCGCCTAAAGTGGCTAACTCCCAATCTAACACACCTAATACTTTGGTGTAGTCATTGGCGTCAAGCACTACGTTGTCGAATCTAAAATCGTTATGGGTAATACAAATGCGCTCGTTTGCAGGCATATTTTCTGCTAACCATTTCATAACAAACTTGCCAGAAGGTACATTCCAAGTTTTTGCTTTACTAAAGCGCTCACTCCAGCCTTCGATTTGTCGTTGGGTATAGCCCACACCTTTACCTAAGTGCGCTAAGTTCGCTTTTTGGTAATCGACTTGATGCAGTTCAACTAAGCAGTCTAATACGTTCTGACAAAGTTTTTTCGTTTGTGCAGGTGTAACGGCTAAATCGCGCGGTAAGTTTTTACGCGGAATAATACCGGTTAATTTTTCCATCACGTAAAAGTCAGTATTAATAACGCTGGCATCATCACAAAACGCTTTCATTTCTGGTACGTATTGATAAACAGGGCGTAAAGCGTCTTGCAGACGATACTCGCGCCCCATGTCATGTGCGCCTTTGGCTTTAGTGCCTTCTGGGCCTCGGCGTAATATCAACGATTGCTCTGGGTAATCTAAACAATATGTCCAATTTGAAGCACCGCCGGCGTATTGCGTAACTGTTGGTAGTGCCGTTAGCCCGTCGACATGTGCCGATAACCACGCATGCACATTGGCAATGTCGAGTTCTTCACCGCTGCGCACTTGTTTGGCTTGATCTAATAATGTATTGCTCATAAATCTTTAACTCTTTACTGGTGACTAACGCTTTTGAGTGAATCGCTGCATGGATTTAGTTTTCTTCAGCATACTCTTGATATACATAGCAGTAGGCATTAATTTTTTCATTAAAAATGCTTGTTTGCCAAGTTTGTGGGTCAGAATTAAAAACCTGCGTTTTTGTGCTGCTTGATAAATGCTAGTGGCAACTTGTTCTGCGTTAATATCTGACTTATCAAAGGCGCGGTCCATCATTTTTTTCATGGCTGGCTCGCTTGTGCGCATTGACTCATCTAAGTTGGTTTTGAAAAAGCTCGGGCAAACCACGCTAACGTCAATATTATCGTGGGCTAACTCAAGTTTCATGGTTTCTGATAAGCTAACCACGGCGGCTTTTACAGCATTGTAGCTACTCATAAACGGAATCGGTGTTAAGCCTGCTTGCGAAGCAATATTAATAAAATAGCCATGGCCTTGTGCTTTAAAATCAGCAAGAAAGGTTTGACTAACACGCACCATGCCGAGCAAGTTAATATCTAGTATCCATTGCCATTGTTCAATGCTTTCACCTTGTAGCGAGCCACCTGAAGCGACACCAGCATTGTTAATCACTATATCTAGTCCTTGCCACTGGGTATTAATGGCGGTGCGCAGCTGATCAATATCTTCTTGCTTGGTAATATCACAATGTTGATAAAAAGCGTTTGCGCCTAAAGCTTGTAACTCGGCAACGGTGGTATCTCCGCGACTTTTATTAATATCCGCGATGCAAATATTAACCTCAGATTTTTGATTTTTTGCCCAAGCGAGCGCCATGGACTTACCTAAGCCGGTAGCGCCGCCAGTAATTAATAATCGTGTGGTCATAGCTATCTCTTATTCTTATAAATATTTTCTAAGCTCGAGGCGAGAAACCATGCCCATATGCACTTCATCTGGGCCATCGGCAAGACGTAAAATACGTCCCATAGCATTAAATGATGCAACAGGATGGTCGCCACTAACACCAGCGCCACCAAACATTTGTATCGCCATGTCAGATACTTGTTGTAGCATATTTGGCACTACAACTTTAATACTAGAGATTTCGGTCATGGCATGTTTTACGCCAGCGGTATCTATTTTCCATGCTGCATGTAGCGTAAGTAAACGTGCTTGATCAATCGCCATTCTTGCTTTTGCAACACGCTCTAAATTGCCACCGAGTTTAATCAAAGGTTTGCCAAATGCTGTACGCGATAAACCACGTTTTATCATTAGTTCAAGTGAACGTTCAGCCGCACCAATGGCGCGCATACAATGATGAATGCGTCCAGGTCCGAGGCGTCCTTGAGCAATAGCAAAGCCTTTACCAAGTCCCATAATAAGATTTTCTTTCGGTACTCTAACGTTAGTAAATTCCATTTCGCCATGACCATATGGAGCGTCGTATTCGCCACAAGCTGTTAACATACGTTTGATTGATACACCTGGCGTGTCAAGTGGCACAATAACCATTGAGTGCTGGCTGTGTTTGTCGTTTTCAGGGTTAGATAAACCCATAAAAATAGCGATTTTAGCGTTAGGATGTCCTAAGCCCGTAGTCCACCACTTTTTGCCATTAAGTATTAGCTCATCGCCGCTGGCTTCTATAGTGGCTTCCATATTGGTTGCATCAGAAGAAGCAACGTCAGGCTCAGTCATAGCAAATACTGAGCGAATTTCACCGTTAAGTAATGGCGTTAACCATTGTTTTTTCTGTGCCTCGTTACCAAAATGATAAAGTACTTCCATGTTGCCGGTATCAGGTGCGTTACAGTTGAAAATTTCAGGCGCAATTAAGCTACGCCCCGTTTGCTCAGCAAGTGGCGCGTACTCTAAACATGTAAGACCTTGAGCTAGCTCGGTGTCAGGTAAAAATAAATTCCATAAGCCTGCTTGGCGTGCTTTTTCTTTTAAGGGCTGAATTTGCGAAGGCACTTGCCATGTGCGCCAGTCTGGTGATTCGTTTAAACGACTGTTCTCGTCAAAAATGTCTTGTTCGATAGGTAAAACATGCTCGTCCATAAACGCTTTTAAGCGCGCTAGGTAGTCTTGGCTTTTGGCACTGGCTTCAAAATTCATGGCTTTATCTCTAACTTAGTATAAAAAGATGGCGTGTTACATTACGCAGTTGATTTAGCATAATGCAAAATCAGTAATGAATTAAGTGAAATATATTGCTAACCTACTATGAATTTAATTCATTGGGTGTTTGCATGATAGAAGCTAAAAAAGTACAGCAACTCGATTTTAATTTACTTAAAGTGTTCGAATGTCTGTATCAAGAACGCAATATGAGCTTGGCCGCTAAACTTTTATTTATCAGCCCGTCAGCGGTGAGTCATGCTATTAAGCGTCTGCGCTTGGTGCTGAATGACGACCTCTTTACTCGCCAAGGCCAAATTATGCAGCCAACAGCGGTTTGTCAGCGCATGGCACCGCAGTTATTAGATACCTTGGAAAAGCTACGACAAATATTACAAACTTGCGGTGATTTTGACTTATCGCAAACCGCGCAAACGTTTAAGCTAGCCATTCATGACGCGCTAGAGCCTCTAATTTTGCCTAAAATTCAGCAAGTAATACTACAAGAGGCGCCAAACGCTAAACTGATCAGCAGTAAATTAGTGCGTGAAGATATGGCGCGACAACTCAGCACAAATCAAGTTGATGTTGCTATCGATATTGCTTTGCCACTAAAAATGCCAATTAAACATTTAAAACTTTCTAGCAATGAGTTTTGTGTGTTGTTAAATAAAGCGCACAAAAATGTCGATAATATGACTGCGGAACATTATTTATTGTCGAAACATATTGCTGTTTCTAACCGAGCAAGTGGTGTCGTAGTTGAAGATTTTGCTTTATTGCAACAAGGTATTAATCGCTCGATGAGTGCGCGTTGTCAAAGTTATCAAACAGCAAAAGAATTGTTAAAGGTTTCAGATGCCTTGTTAACTTTACCCACGTTATTAGCCGATAAGTTTGTTGATAATGACTTAGCGATAAGGCCGCTACCGTACCGTATACCCTCGGTGTCGACCCATTTATATTGGCATCAAAATACGGAGCAAGACGATGCCTTATTATGGTTGAGAAACAAAATTCAACAGCTATTTATCTAATGATTGACTGTGATGATTTGTCCGAGACGGAAAACCGTGTTTAATTTTCGGCAGCGGTTAACGTTTCGCGTTTTTTGCGCACTGACTTTACCCATAACACTAAAAACGTTGGCCCAATGTACATGGCTAAACCATAAACCCCGGCAGAAACAGCAAATTCGGGGGCATTTAAAAAGCTAATAGCAATTAATATCGCCAGCGTGGCATTTTGAATACCCACTTCAATTGCTAAGGTTATGCCGTCGATAAAGGATAAGTTAAATATTTTCGACAGTAACAAGCCCATGGCGATAGAGATAATATTTAATGCTAGAGCAGCGAAAAACACCTGATCAAACGAAGTTACTAACATCTCTCGTTCTTTAATTACTAGCGCTAAAATCATAGCGACCAAAAATAGCAGCGAGAAACGTCGAAAATACACTTCTGCTTTTAGCGCTGCATTAGTAAAGCGATGACGAATACCAATACCAATAATAACTGGCACTAAAGTGACAACAAATAAGCCGATAGCGGTTTGCAGTAAAGAAAATTCTATCGCTTGCTCACCGGCGAAATTATTGATCGCATATTGAATAATAAAAGGGGTTGAAAACACACATATAAAGGTAGATATCGCGGTTAAACTAACAGAAAGTGCTAAGTTTGCTTTTGCAACCTGACTAAAAACGTTTGACGTAGTGCCGCCCGGGCAAGCTGCTAATATCATTAGACCAACCGCAATTGGTGTATCTAATTTGAGTATTAAACAAATACCTAGCGCCAATAAAGGCATCAATATTATTTGTCCTAGTAACCCCACACCAATAGATTTAGGTGCTTTGGCAAGCCGTGTGAAGTCTTGAATGGTTAAGCTTAGCCCCATTCCGAACATGATCAATGCTATGGCGATAGGCAATAACACTTGGGTAAAAATTGATGCTTCCATTTACGTCTACTCCGACAATATTTTGTCTGTACACACTACATGATAATGAAAAGAATAATCAGCGAGTAATGCTTTAATTTCAGATGATACGGTGACTTGTTCTGTAAACGTTTCTACATTAATTGTTGCAATAATGCCATGTTTTTTGTCAGGTTTTACGGTAATTTGGTATTTTTCTTCACTAAATTTTTCTGCTAGAACAAGGCTAATAACTTGTTTTATTTCACGGCATACCAATTCAGGCTTAAACATTTTTCCAACAGCAGTTAATGGCATTTCATCAACGATATTAATAATTTTTGGCATGGCAGCACGCTCGGGCACATTGTCTTTCATAAACTGTTCTAGTGCTGCTTTGGTTACGGTACTGTTTTCAATAAGGGTTAAATAGAGCACAGGTAACTCGCCTGAATAAGCATCAGGGCGTGGCACTGCAGCAGCAAGCAATACTTCTGGATGTGCTGAGGCAACATCTTCAATCATTTTAGGATCAATATTATGACCACCTCGAATAATTAATTCTTTTTGTCGACCACAAAGTGAGAGATAACCGTTATGATCAACTCGACCTAAATCTCCGGTACGAACCATTTTTTCGCCAGTGGCAGTCGTTACCCACAAGGTTTGATTGTGTAAGTCATCTACATAGCCAGGGAAAACGTTATTACCCATAATAAGTATCTCGCCGGTTTCATCAGTATCACACAAGCTTAATAAATTACCGTCGGCATCAATGTCGCCAATGCGTAATACCGTACCGGGTATCGTTAAACCAACAGCGGTACGCGTGGCAACGGAATTTACCGGCATAATTGTGCTTACTGCAGTCCCCTCGGTTGAACCGTAGCCTTCAACCAAATTTATCGCGGTTTTTTTGATGAATTTTGCTTGTAGATCTGGTGACAATGGCGCTGCACCACACAAGGCCAATTTCATGTTTTTCGGTCGTTTAGGGGTAATGTTTTCAGCCGATAAATGCTGTAGTAAACCCGCATAAACCGTAGGGACAGCGGTCATAAATGCAATGTTAAAGTTATCAAGAATAGTCAGTAAATTCGCAATAACATGCTTGCCCCTGAAACCTGAAGGACCGGCAAGTAAAATAGTTGAACCTAACATCATTGAAGCTAAACCAGTAATGGCGGCATTTACATGGAAAATTGGCAAACCAATTAAGACAGTATCGTTAGGCTCCATCGGCGATATCAGGTTCATTTGTGCGGCATTGGTAAGCTCATTTAAGTGCAAGTGTTTTGCTAGCTTAGGCAAGCCGGTAGTACCACCGGTATGAAAATAAGAACAAATATCTGACTGTTGAGGTGTAGCGTGCAGTAATTTTTCAGCTTGTTGTTTTGCTATTAATTTTTCAAAACTATAAACCGGTACTTTATGATTAGATGACGCCGGAATGTCATCACCAAACAAACAAATCACCGCTTCTAACCCAGGTATTTGATCTTTTATGGCTAGGGTTTTTTGCCAAATATCGCTGCCAGGAACAGGCCCTAATGCTATTAACACTTTACTGCCTGCCGTGGTAATTATTTCTTTAATAATATTGGCTTCAAGTAACGGGTTAATCGGATTAGCTATGCCGGCAGTTTCAGCGCCCCACAATGAAAAATACATTTCAGGGAAATTAGGGAGAATAATTGAGGTAACATCGGTTCTGCCTATGCCAAAGCTATGCAGGGCATTACTTACTTGTGTTACGCGTTGTGAAACTTCACGATAGCTAATTTCGCGATAGGGCGCTGCGAAAGTTCGACCTTTAACGAGCTTAACCACTTGATGTAGTGCTTTCTTAGCAAATGGTATTTTGTCTGGTGCTATGCAGTCACCGTCTAAAATATAACGTAAAGCAATACTTTCTGGAGAACGCTGGGCTGAAGCAGTAATAGCCTCATAGATAGAATGAGGTAGCCGTTCTGGGGAGATACTTGCTACATCTATTTTTGCCATATCCAATTTTGTTTGGACTGTCGTGATATCTATTTTGTTTACCATTACTACCTCAGCCTGACGTTACTTTTAGCGTTTTGAGTTATTGCGCTGTTATTATTATGTGATTTTGTGCGTTTAACGCCTTAATCTAAAAAGCTATTATCTTGTGCATTTACCACTTGGTAGAGTGGTTGGAAGTTGCCCCAAGTGACTATGTCTGAGCCATTAGCCCGTTTGGTTTTCACTGCAATATCGTGACTAATCAGCTTTAATTCGCCAGCCGCTTGTGCCAAAAGCTGGCTTTGGCAGCAGCTATCCATTAAAACAAAGTTGGCAACGGCAGCGTCAAGCGACTTACCTACGGTGAGTAAACCATGGTTTTGTAAGATCACCGCGGTTTTATCAGCAAGTGAAGCTGCAATCATATCGCCTTCTTCTGCGTCGGCTACTACACCCGAAAACACATCAAAAACACTGTGGTTTTCGTAAAAAACACAGGCGTCTTGCGAAATAGGTTTAAGTAATTGTCCGAGTGATGAAAAAGCGCGGCCAAACTTAGTATGTGCATGAGCAACTGCGGCAACATCAGGGCGTGCCATATGAATACGTGAATGAATAGCAAAGGCCGCATTATTAATTACTGAGTTACCCTCAACAATATTACCTTTGTGATCAACACGTACTAAATCTGAGGCTTTAATATGCGCGAAATGAATACCTAATGGGTTTACCCAAAAAGTTTCAGGGTCAATGCAATCACGCTGGGTAATATGCCCTGCTAGCCCTTCATCAAATCCGTGCATAGCAAAAACACGAAATCCAGCAGCTAGGCGCTGTTTTTCGTAGGTTTGTTGTGCTGCTAAATTGTCAAAAGTTGGTGGCATAGGTAAAGCAAATTTATCACTACCTATAGTCATACTTTTTGCTTGCTCAATTAAATCGTTACTCATAGCTATTCCCAAAAGACTGTTTGACTTAAGTCTAATTAGTCTTAAAATAAATTGAAGTGATGCAAATTAATGGATATATATAAATATGCTGCATAGTAAAATTGATTTAAATTTATTTTTAATACTTAGAACCGTCTATTTAGAAGGGACTATTACCGCTGCAGCAAATAAATTACATTTAACTCAGCCTGCGGTGAGTCATGCCTTATCAAGATTACGCGCTAAGTTTGATGATGTCTTGTTTATTCGTCATGGCCGAAAAATGGTGCCATCGGCGCTATGCCAGAAAATTATGCCGCAAGTTATCACCTCGTTAACTGCTTTAGAATCAACCCTGTTAGATAACCAATTGTTTGATGTAACCGCGCACAAACGTGAGATTAAATTTGGTTTTCGAGACATTCTTGAATCTATATTTTTTCCTACCCTAGTTACCGATTTACTGATCAATACACCAAATATAACGATTAATAGCCGACAAGTGTCGCGTGTTGAAATGGAAAAGGCACTTGAGCAGCAAGAGTTAGATATTGTTATTGATGTACTTACGCCAACCAGTAACGACATTAGAAGTACGTTGATTTGTAATGAAAGTTTCTCGTTAATATGTCGCCAAGGACACCCTATTCTTAACGAATTAACTTTAGAAAATTATATTAAGGCTTCACACGCGTTAGTGGCACTTAAGGACTCTCGGGTAGACTTAGTTGACATGGCGCTAGCAAACCACGGCGCTACACGTAATATAGTGCTTCAATGCGAGCATTATTTTGCCGCTACAAGTGTGATAAGTCGGTGCGACATGTTGTTAACCATGCCCAACGCATACGCGAATTTATTAAAAGAGAAAATGCCCGTTGAGGTTGTGCCATTACCTTTTGAGGTACCTGTATTGCCGGTACATATGTATTGGCATAAACAAGCTGAGCATGATCCTATCAATGGTTGGATGCGAGAAAAACTATTAGTTATTGCCAAAGAGTTGTTGTGATTTTTGCTGTGGGTATCAAGGCATATCAAGTGATACAGATAAAGAAATATTAAAGGTAAGGCATGGTGTAGAGCGTTAAGTGAAAAATTAAAAAAGCACGGCACATTGCTTTGTGCGCGTGCTAAATTTTTATAACAATAATACGTTTATATGCTAAAAGTTATAACTCGCTTGCAAGTGATAACTACGAGGGCGCTCTGACAAGAAACGATGCGCATAGCTTAATACAGGGACATCGTTTGCCTGACTAAAGGTTTGCTCGTCGGTTAAGTTTTTCACTAAAAATGCTAGGGTCCAAGCATCATCTTTGTCTGTTACTTCAAGTCTAAAGTTTACTTTTTCATAGGCTTTTTGCACAGCAATGGGATCTAAATCTTGTTCAAGAAAATAGTCATCACTGAAATTAACCGATAAATTTGCCGACAGCGGATAGCCTGAAAATATTTCGGTATTGTAGTCAAGTGCGAGGTTACCTGAATAATCAGGAGCAAAAGCGCCTGTTTTGCCACTCAAATCTTGTGTTGCTTGGCCCAGTAATTCAGCTTGACGTACTGTTGGAGAAGCTCCCGTGTAACTCTCGTATTCAAAATCAAGTAAGGCAATATTGGCTGATAGGGTCCAGTTGTCGTTTATTGCCCAGCGGCTATCAATTTCAATACCTTGTACTTTGGTTTCAGCTGCATTTTTTACCACAAAAGCATTGCCGTTAAACTCAGATACTTGCAAGTCTTCGTATTTGGTGTGGAAAATGGTGGCGTTAATTTCTAAAACATTTTTAATGGGCTCAGACTTTATACCAAACTCAATATTAGTGGCTTTTTCATCATCAAACTCGAAACCTGACTCAGGATCAGGTTGATTACCGCTTGAACTGTTTAAACCTGAGCCGTCATAGCCACCTGCTTTATAACCAATACCGGCACTAGCGAATAGCATGGTGTCTTCGAAACCTAGATACTGCACACTAATGCTTGGTGATAGATGTGACTCGTCGCGATCAGCTTCAATTTCATGCATGCCTGCACCAGATAACGCTGCAGCAATGCCGGGTACTAAGGTATTAACAAACTGTTGTACAGGTTCAGGCACGCCTTCAGCAAACATGGCGTATGAACTTTGTTCACTAGTAACTTCTTTTTCTTCTTTTTGATAACGTAAACCAAGATTGGCACGCCAGTCGTTATTTACATTCCAAGTCAGTGAAGCAAACGCAGAATAGCTTTCTTGGTCTTGTTCAAATAACGCCCGAGTACCCACTGAAGTTGCTGGCGGCAACGTTGGGATAAGCGTTGATGCTGCTAGTAAAATATCGTTTGGATGGCTAAGTTCGCTGTTCATGTAAAATACGCCTGCAACGTATTCAAAGGTTTCACCGGCGGGCGAAGAAACACGAAACTCTTGAGTAAATTGCTCAAAGTTCTCAATATGATCTTGTTTAATCAAAGAAACTTCAGAATAATCAGCATCGAATAAAGCATCCCAGTCGTAATCACTGTAAGTAGTAATCGAGGTAAACTCATATTCACCATGGTCGTAAGTTAGCTGCAATACGGCATTATTTGAAGTTGTAGAATTACCTTCATCTAGCCCGCCAGGGTGTTGGTCACCCGATACCGCGCTGGTGTAATCAAGGCCTGAAGCATCAGAAAGTAAAAATGAGCGGTAGCCAACGTTACCTAGGTTAGCCGGATCGCTAGCCACTTGTTCATTACGACTCGTTTCATCAACAATATATTGATAACGAGAGCCCTTAGTATCAAAGCTAGCATGTTCCCATTTGAATAGTGCGTTTACGTTGTCGCTTAATTGCCAATCAGCAGAAAATCTAACCCCGCTAGCTTCTGAGGAAGATTCGTCTTTATCGCGGGCAATGTTGTTAATATAGCCGTCCATTGATTCATCAAAAGCCGCAATTCGAATAGCTAAATCATCATTTATTGCAAAATTTGCCATAGCGTTAATACGGCGCTCGTTGTCAGAGCCATACTCAACTGAAATAGAGCCTTCATTTTCATCGGTCGGCGAATTTGTCACCATACTAAAAGCACCGGCGGTAGCGTTTTTACCAAACATAACGGCTTGCGGGCCTTTGATTAGCTCTATACGCTGCATGTCTAAAAAAGGAAACTTAGCTTGATGCCCGCGACCTAAGTAAATACCGTCTTTGTACATGGCAACCGATTGTTCAAAACCGGCATTGGTGCCTGAGCCAATACCGCGGACAAATATGCGCTTACTACTTGAAGATTCTGTTATGTGCACATTGGGTAAAGACTCAGACATGCCCAACAAGTTATCTATGTTGTTTTTCTCTAAACTAGCGCCTGTAAACGCTTGAATAGACGTTGGAACATCTTGAATTGATTGCACGCGCTTTTGAGATGTAACGGTAATACGCTCCAAGCCTGCTGCTTTCTCTTGTTGCTGTGCTTCAGCTGCAAAGGTGCTACTTGGCATAACAATAGCTGAATAAATAACTGCCTGTGTAGCAATACTCACTAGTGAACGTTTAAACATGTATTGGCTTCCCCATTGATAAATGAAATCGTGCTTGTTGTATTTAATTTCTGCACTTTGTTGATTGAAATCATGTTGAAGCTAGCTAGTATTAAATGAAAATGATGTTTAGTTATCTTTAAGTATGAATGAAATGCATACAATAGTAATGAGTTGACGCATTTAACGAACAAAGATTCGCAAAAAATCAAGCTTGAATTAGTATTTAAGTTGTCGGTTTTTTTTGAGGAAAGTAGTTGTTTTTGTTGTAAAAAAATTAATGTCAACGATTTGCTTTGCACTGTAATGGTTAAGTTTAATTACCCACTACAGTGGTATTTGGCTAACAATTTAACTAAATATTTCAATAGATTTGATTTGCTACTCTTGAGCACCGAAATGTTGAAGTAATCTATTTATTAGTAAAACTATTCAGGCTTTTTAGCGGCGCCAGTTGTTAGTTTTGTAAATGTAACTTGCGCGTAATCGCCATTTTTTTTATCCGTTTGCCAGTCGCCCGTTCCTAGGCATTTAGGATACCAAAAACCAGGATCATCTTTAATGCTACATTGGTTATATGCGCCGGCTTTAAAAAACAAAGCATCACCAAGATAGCCATTTGGATGATCATACTTGTCTACCTTACTGTTCGCATCAATGTTGTTTGCTAAGTTAATTTGAAACTTTACGGTTTTATGGCGTGCCGTAGTGAACGTTAAATACATAATGTCGTTGTAAACATTAATTTCGTAACTAAATTCTTCATTTAATGCTATGCCATTTTCACCGGGCTCATTGCTTTCACTCCATAATTCACCCCACACTGGGTAGGCAATATCAACACGATTAACATCTGCTTTTGGTAAGTTACGTTCATAGTTCCAAAACACTGAACCATATTGGTGATTTGGCCATTTTTTAAAGTAAATTTTTATCGGTTCATTGCCATAACCAAAACCATTACCTTGTGCAACGATGGCTTTGTCTTTAGTGGCATGTATTTGTCCAACTACTACAGAGTAAGCTGGGTTTTTGTTTGGATAAGTCGCTCGTTTAGCAACGTGGTTTACTTTTACTGTGGCTTGTAAGTTACCACCAATTTGAGCATGGTTTTTTACATTTGGGTGAGATTTTAAGGAAAAATTATTAGCCGGCGCATTACTTTTAACTTTAGGACCACCTAATAATTGATGTAACTCACTTCGGGTATTAGTTGAATTTGCGGTGGTAAATGCTTTGTTAGGTGTAGCAAATACCAAATTATTATTGTCATCAAGATAGAAATAATCGGGGTGACTATAGTGTTGAATATCAATGCGACTTACCTGATCAACTTTGCCGTTATTATCTTTATCGGTTGGTACCGTAATTTTCCATGTTGATAAATCAAACTGAGTCGCAGGAATTACGTTGAGTGACTCTTGGTTACCTGTGCTAGTGCCGCAACTCGTGATGAAGAAGGTACTTACTATGGTTGACGCTAGTATTGTCTTAAATTTCATTTTATATGCCTTTAATAAAAATTGTTAAGTCGAGTGTTATATTGCGATTTTTAACTAAACGTTATGGCGCTTTACAAGAAGATCTTTTAATTAGTGAGCAAGGTACCATCACTTTCTTGGCTGAAGTTTGTTTTTCATTAAGTAAATTGAGTAGCGCGCTAGCAGATTCAGTGCCTATTTCGTAAGGCTCTTGTTTAATCACAGTAATAGGCACTTTAAAAAATTTAGCCATGGGGATATCGTCAAAACTAATAACTGATACATCGTCAGGAATGGTGATATTTCCGTGCTCTAAATTTTCCAGTAATGCGGTAGTAATCGCTAAATGTTGGGTGAAAAAAGCACTAGGTGGATGCAACTGCGAAAGTACTTCTGTGGGTGAAAGTTCAAACCCGGTTTCACGATGCCAATATTGAATAAGCTGATTATCAACACTCATTCCATGCTTAAGATGCGCTTCTAAATAGCCTTGGTAACGTTCGTTTCGTGATTTAACACTGTCGAAATGTTGTGTAATAAAGCAAATTCGCTTGTGACCTAACGTAATTAAATAGTCAGTAGCATCAAACGCACCTTGGCGGTAATCTGATAATATTATGTGCTTTTCGGTACCGTCGTGCTCCAGTTGAAATTGCACAACGGGTAAACCTTTGTCGATAAATTTGCAGATAAGCTCAGCGTTTTTTCCTGACGACGCGATAATAATACCGTCAACATTTAGCTGTCTTAACGCCTGTAAAGATTGCGCTTCAATCGTTGGATCGAAATCTGTGTTGTAAATTAAAACGTTATAGCCATTTTTTTTACAAAAATCATCAATACCTCGTATCGCTTTACCTGTGTATGAACCGGTAACGTCACGCACAATAACGCCAATGGTTTTCGTTTTAGCTGTTTTCAGGCTTCTGGCAATAGGGTTTGGTACATAATCTAGCTCTTCAATCGCTTGCATTATTCTTTGTTTGGTTTTTTCTGCCATGTAATCAAAACGGCCATTTAAATATTGAGAAACCGTGCTTTTAGACACGCCAGCTTTCTCAGCTACATCGATTAACTTGATTTTTACCATGGATTTTTCTTTGAGGCGCTAAATATTCGAGTGTTGACATTGTGCAACAGTGTGCTAATTTAATCAACTAAACCGATTTAGTAAAACGATTTAGTTTGTTCGGTAAATCATAGTTACTCTGCTGATTTAGTATTGAATGAGTATTGAACGTAAGGAAGATAAGTGAAAATTGAAGCGATAAAAGTCTTTGTATGTAGCCCTGGTAGGAACTTTGTCACGGTAAAAGTGATGACTGATGCTGGTGTTTACGGTTTAGGTGATGCAACAGTAAATGGCCGAGAAATGGCTGTTGTTACCTATTTAGAAGAACACGTAATTCCTTGTTTAATAGGTAGAGACCCAAGCAACATTGAAGACATTTGGCAATATTTGTACAAAGGTGTGTATTGGCGAAAAGGGCCAATTAATATGGCCGCGATTGCAGCGATTGATATGGCACTTTGGGATATTAAAGGAAAAGTGGCTGGTTTACCTGTGTATCAGTTACTTGGTGGAAAAAGCCGTAAGGGTGTTACCTTGTACGCACACGCCAATGGGGAAAGCATTGCTGACACACTTGATAAAACACAGGTATTAATTGAACAAGGCTTTAAGGCTATTAGATTACAGTCGGCAATTCCCGGGCTTAAAGTAACTTATGGCGTTCTAGGGGATAAAAAAGATTATTACGAATTGCAGGGCAATCGCCCTTTGCCGCCAGAAGAAGAATGGTCAACGCCAAAATATTTTAATTCGGTGGTCGAGCTATTTCGTGCTGCACGTGAACGTTTTGGTGATGAAATTCAATTTGTTCATGATGTACACAGTAGGCTAACACCCATTGAATCAGCCAAACTCGGTAAGTTATTAGAAGAGTTTAATTTATTGTTTCTCGAAGATGCTTCAATGGCAGAGAACCAAGATAATTTTTCCATAATCAGGCAGCACACCACAACGCCATTGGCTATTGGCGAAACCTACAATACGATTTGGGATTGTAAAGATCTGATACAAAACCAGCTTATTGACTATATTCGAGTGGCCGCAACACATGCCGGTGGTATTACGGCGTTAAGACGTATCGCAGATTTTAGCAGTATATATAACGTAAAAACGGCACCGCATGGCGCTCCTGATTTATCGCCGATTTGTTTTGCAGCGCATATGCATCTTAATATTTGGACACCTAATTTTGGTATTCAAGAGTTTGTAGGTTTTGGTAATGAGCAATTAAAGCAAATATTTAAGCATGAATATAGCGTAAAAAATGGCATGGCTTATATGAGTGAGGCGCCGGGCTTAGGTATAGAATTTGATGAAGAAGCGGCGAGTCAATATCCTTATAAACGCTCTTATTTGCCCGTAAGTCGGTTAGAAGATGGCACATTGTGGAACTGGTAAACACTGGCATTGTGGGCTTTGATTAAACATAAAAACAGGATTAATACATGAGTAATAAAATTAAAGTATTAGTGCATGGCACTGGTTTTGCTGGGCAAGGGCACACAGACGCCTTTAGATATGCCGGCGCTGAAGTGGTGGGTATTGTTGGTAGAACCAAGAGCGTGGTTGAACAAGTTGCTAAAGACATGAGTATTCCTTATGCCGGCACAAATTGGCAGCAGGCGTTAGAAGAGTGTAAACCTGATGTGGTGTCGATTGCTACACCGGGTGGCGCACATGTTAAGCCGATAGAGCAAGCAATTGAATTTGGCTGTCATGTTTTCTGCGATAAGCCATTAACACAAAGTGGTGCAACGTCAAAAGCGTTATACCAATTAGCTCAAGCTAAAAATGTTAAAACTGCTTTCGCCGCAAGTTTTAGGTATATGCCAGAAATACTCCATGCGAAAAAGCTTGTTGCTGAAGGAGTTATAGGCGAACCGCTTGAAGTTGAATGTATTTCTCATTTTAATTTAGAGCGTGATATTCCCTTTGGCTGGTCGCATCGAAAAGAAGAGGGTGGTGGACGACTGAATAATAACTTTACTCATATGATGTCGATTGTTACTTCGGTCGTTGGCGAGAAAATTTTATCTATTATGGGTGAGGTTCGTGACGATTTAGGTAAAGCGCCGATTGTGGAAGGTGTGCACAACTTTAAAACTCGACGTGACTTTATTCCCAAGGATTTAAACGATGCTTCACTGCAGTGGGGAGAATCAAATGTTGAGTGGTCGTATAACGTATTAGCGCAATTAGAGAGTCCATTTGCTGAAAAGCCGGTTTCTGTCATGTTTAAACATGGCGGGTTGCATCCACGCTTTAACGAAGATCACATTGTATTTTATGGTAGTAAAGGTGCAATTTATATTAAGGGGCATTACGGTGCAGGGCCACTGTATATATACGGCGATAATAAAGAATGGCAGGAAGTACCATTACCTGCAGAAATTGCAGCAGATGTGCCTAATGTTGAAGGTGATACCGAAAGAAACTGGCGCTACCTTATTCGTGAATTAGTGAAAGACATTAAAGGTGAAACTGTGCCGCCTTACCAAACATTTAAAGAAGGCAGTCAATATCAACAGCTTATTGATTTAATTCGTAAAAATGACTACTGGGTTGATGTCAGTCATCTGCAATAAATTTAAGCCGAAAAGGTAAGCTCATGTTTTATGATTATTTGGTAATCGCAGGATACTTTACCCTCATTATGGGGATAGGCTTTGCTTTTAAAGGTATGGCTAAAAACTCAACCAGTGACTACTTTCGCGGTGGCGGGAGAATGTTGTGGTGGATGGTAGGTTCAACCGCCTTTATGGCGCAGTTTTCTGCCTGGACCTTCACCGGGGCAGCCGGTAAAGCATACACAGATGGTTTTGCTATGAGTTTAGTATTTTTCGCCAATACTTTTGCTTACTTTTGCGGTTGGGCATATTTTTCACACCGTTTTCGTCAAATGCGTGTTGATACACCAACCGAAGGCATAAAACGTCGCTTTGGCCAGCAAAATGAAACGTTTTTTTCATGGGCATTAATTGTGTTTAGTGTGATTAATGCCGGTGTTTGGCTGAATGCGCTGGGTGTGTTCTCTAGCGCGGTATTTAATGCTGATATTACGCTTACTATTATTATTACTGGTTTAACAGTGCTATTTGTTTCAGTACTTTCTGGGGCATGGGGAGTTGTAGCATCAGACTTTGTGCAAACGTTAGTCGTTGCTGTAGTTTCTATTGCTTGCGCGATTGTCGCCTTAGTTCAAGTAGGCGGTCCTGTTGAAATGGTAACCCAATTTCCGTCTGACTTTATGATGGGTCCCGATATGAACTATGGTTTGTTATTAGTTGGCACTTTTGTTTTCTTTCTAGCTAAACAAATGATCACCATTATGAATTTGAACGACTCCTTTCGCTTTCTAAATGCAAAAGACTCTGACAACGCTAGAAAGGCGGCTTTACTGGCCATGGTATTAATGGGGTTTGGTAGTATTATATGGTTTATACCGCCTTGGGTTTCGGCCATTTTGTATCCTGAAGCGGCCGCTGCATTTCCAGAATTAGGTAACAAAGCAGCTGATGCTGTGTACTTGGTATTTGCTCGCAATACTATGCCAATAGGAACGGTAGGCTTGTTATTAGCCGGACTTTTCGCTGCTACCATGTCATCAATGGACTCGTCTTTAAATAAAAACGCCGGTATATTTGTGCGCAGTATTTACCAACCATTATTGGCGAAAAAAAATAAAGTTATTGATGATAAGCACTTATTAAAGGTTAGCCGAGTTGTTAGTTTCGCTTGTGGTATTTTGGTGATCTCGGTGGCGTTATTTTTTAAGTCACTTAAAGAATTAAGCTTGTTTGACTTAATGATGTCGTTATCAACCATGATCCAAGTACCGCTGCTTATTCCGCTTATTTTTGGTTTGTTTATCAAGAAAACACCTAATTGGGCGCCATGGGTTACCGTCGCTTTAGGCTTGTTTATCTCGTGGTTTATGATGAATGTATTAACACCACAAGTATTCGCTAATTGGTTAGGCTTAAATGAACTAACTCGAAGAGAATCAGTTGATATGAACTTAATGCTCACCATAGCCGCACACTTGATTTTTACCGCAGGATTTTTCTGCTTAACCACTTTTTTTTATAAAGCCGAGCATGACGAACATCGACAAGCGCGAGAAAAATTCTTTGTTGATATTGAAACCCCAGTCATTGCCGATAACGAACAAGATGATTACGACCGTAAACAAAGAGACAAGTTAGGTTCTATGGTGCTGTTAATGGGCAGCGGCGTAACATTTATGGCGTTAATTCCCAACCCATTATGGGGTAGGGGTATGTTTGTCGCCTGTGCTTTGGTGATTTTAGCCGTAGGTGTTTTTTTGAAAAGAAGCGCTAAACCAATCGCTTAATTAAAGAGATAATATAATGTTTGCAAAAATTAACTTAATAGCAATAGTCTTCATCTTTTCTACTACGACTATTAGTTGTACTGCAAAGCATAAAACGCTTAACAGCACGGTAAGTAAAGTAAAACCTGCCGTGGTGTTAACTCATGGTATTGACCAATCTGCTGGCGGTGTTGCAACTTACATAATAACAACGAATAACGCGACTTATTATTTGGAAAAACAAGGTGGCGGTTTATCAAGCATGGAAGATATTGAAGGTGTTGATTGGTTAGGGTTTAACAACACTAAAGGTTCCGGCCACAAGGGTGAATATCGCGGCTTTCCAAATGCTATTCATAAGCAGGACGGTAATTATTTTCATGCGCTTAACGCCGGCACCAATTTATCGACTTCTGAAGTTAATATTGAATCAGAAAAACACGTTCGCATTACTTTTACATCAGGTAATAAAAAGTGGCAAGGCCAATGGGATTTCTACCCTGAGCGTTTAGATTTTACCATGAGCGAAGTTAGTGCAGGCTATAAATACTGGATACAATACGAAGGTGTGCCTTATGGGGAAATGGATAAAACCGACTTTTGGTTTAGTGCGAGTGACAACAAAGCTCATGCCATCAACGAGCCATATTTGGCTGACTTACCAAACACTGAATGGATAGCGTTCGGTGATATAAAAAGCCCAAGAATGTTATATATGTTGCACCATCAAGACGATGAATACCCAGATAATTACGTAAGTAGACCTGATATGACTGTCTTTGGCTTTGGTCGAAGTAATAAAGATAAATTCTTAGATACGCCTCAACGATTTTCTCTTGGTTTTATTGAATCATCTGAATATGAACAAGTAAAAGTAACGGTCGAGAAAATTATGCTGTAAATAGCGATTTGATAAGTTATTTCTTTCGTCGATATTTTAGCAGCACTAGGCCGCGCTTTAGATATTATAAATAAAGCAAGTAAAGCACTAATAATTGGTTGAGTTTTATTTGAAAATACTGATAATTGTCTTTAATTATGTATATATGACAAGGTATTAATAGAAGAATGGGGTGGCTAAAGGGACTTGAACCCTCGACAACCGGAATCACAATCCGGGGCTCTACCAACTGAGCTATAGCCACCACTGATATTACTTGAAGCGCCCAGTGACAAGGCGCGAGGATTGTATTGCATTTTATAGTGATATGACAAGTGAAATATCACATTTAGATCGTTTTTTTTGAATTTTTGTCGAGTATTGTAATATTTTTTGCTCGGGGACCCGTTATTCCGTTATTTTAACTTTTATCTGTAACTTGCTAATATGAGTTATAGCCATTTAATAAGATAGCCATTATGTCATTAGAAAAAATTTCAACACAAATTTCAAACGCTCAGCAGGGTAATGTTAAGAAAATGCCACCTGTTGAGTTATGGGATCCGCCTTTTTGTGGTGATATAGACCTAGAAATAAAATCGGACGGTAGCTGGTTTTATAATGGTAGCGTTTTTAAGCGTTTGTCTTTAGTTAAGTTATTTGCATCGGTATTAAAAAAAGAAGATGAAAAATATTTTTTGGTAACGCCGGTTGAAAAAATAGGCATAAAGGTTGTTGATGCACCATTTATTTTAACGCAATGGCAATGGATCGATGAAGAAAAAACCCGTATGCAAGTCACTACTAATTTAGACGATAGCTTTATATTAAATGCAGAACACCCTTTAGATATTGCAGAAGATGGTGCTTTATACGTTACGGTTAGACGAAATTTAAAGGCCAAGGTACATCGTAATGTTTATTATCAATGGGTAGATTTAGCCAAAGAAGATAAAAATGAGCAGGGCACTGAGTTGGTGTTTTTCAGCGCCGATTGTCGGTTTATTTTAGGCAAACTAGAAGATTAAGTTATATCACCCGAGAAAAGCGTTGCTGATTTAGTTTTTGCTTTAGGTTGGCATCAAAGCTCATGCAAATGTTTCGTATTAATAATCGAGCTTTTTGATCTACACGAATATTATTTTGTGTATTGCTGAGTAAGCCGTCATTAATAAAAGGCTTAAGCAGAGGTAGATCTTCAGCGAAGTATTGGTCAAAATCAATTGAATATTTTTCATTAATTTTATTTTTGTTGATAGACATATTACACATTAATTCACGAATAACTTCGCCTCGAATAATGTCATCTTGAGTGAGTTTTAACCCTTTTTCATGTGCATGCGCGTTTGCATCAATTGCTTTATAATAGTTCGGTAGTTCTTTGGTGTTTTGGCTTAAGCTATTTCCAATAGCGCTTATTGCTGACACACCTAAACCGAGCAAGTCGCCACCGCCTTTGGTGGTGTAGCCTTGAAAATTTCTGTGTAAATTCCCTTCTTTTTGAGCGATAGCTAACTCATCTTCCGGCTTGGCGAAGTGATCCATTCCGATAAAGTCGTAGCCAAAGTCACAAAGCTTTTCTATGGCAAGTTTCATTAAAGCAAACTTCTCATCTATGCTTGGTAGCCATTCATCTTTCAGTTTACGTTGAGCAGCAAACCGGGAGGGCATATGGGCATAACTAAAGAGTGAAATGCGATCAACGGCCATTTCATGTGCTTTGTTCAGTGTACGGGTGAATGTTGCTATATTTTGATGTGGTAAACCATAGATTAAATCAATATTAATCGACTTGAAGCCAACGTGCTTGGCATGAGCAATAAATTTCTCTATAAATTCGGTTGATTGCACTCTATTAATGGTTTGCTGCACTTTTTCATCGATGTCTTGCACACCAATGCTTAAGCGATTAAACCCTAAACTATATAAATGTTCGGCTAAGTTCATTTCTATTTCACGTGGGTCTATTTCAATACTCATCTCTACTTGCTCAGAGAAGGTAAATTGCTCTTTTAATAACACAACTAATTTGGTTATTTGTTCGTGATTTAAGAAACTAGGCGTACCTCCACCCCAATGCAGTTGTTTAACGGTATAGTTTTTAAATAAAGGTGCTTTTGCGATAATTTCTTTTGCAAGAAATGCTAGGTAGGTGTCAGCTTTATCTCTGTGGCGAGTAACGACTTTATTGCACCCGCAGTAATAGCAAAGGCTATGACAAAAAGGAATATGAACATACAAGGATAACGCTTGATTTGGGGATGCTTCAATAGTTGAAACTAAATCACTATATTTGAATTGTTCAGTAAATTCTAACGCGGTTGGGTACGAGGTATAACGCGGCCCACTGGTGTTATATTTTTTTAGTAAGGCATTATCGAAAAAGTTATGGGTTTGCATAAGAGGGCCAGTTTATCTATTTTTCGATATTATAAATAAACTCGCTTCTCAAACATTGATCGAGCGCAATAGTGCATGCTTTTTTGAGAAAAAAAAGCTACTCATAGTGTAAATATATGAATAGCTTATTGTAGTACGTTCAAACTTAAATTTTGAGCTTTTTATACTATAGTAACTAACAGGTGCTTTAAGTAAATATTGCTATTTAAATGGTAGTTTTTGTTTCACTTAGCATACTATTTCGTTCATTGGCGTATTGATGTAATAGCGCTATATCTTGTCGAATAGCATCTGCCATTTCAGCTTCGAGTTTCATGCGCTCAAAATCTAGTTTCATGCGTGTTTTTTTATCAAGCTTTTTACGCGCTGCTAAAATTGGCATATGCTTTATAGCTTCATAAAATGTAAATATAGCAGGAAACTGCACACTTAAATCTTGGCTTAATTTTAATGAGTCAAGTAAAACGCTTAAGCGCCAACAGCCTTCTGCGATATCGCATTGCTCTTCTTTCATCGCGCGAACAATGATAATAACGCTAGCTATTATTTTTTTGTCATGCTGTTGCAAAGCTTGTTGCTGAGCTATTTCTTTTTGCTTTTGTGCCAGTGTTTGCTGTTTTAACTGTCGCAATAGTTTTACGGCTATGGCGGCTAATACTGCAATAATAACAAAAGCCAATAATGCAAGGTAAACCCATGGATTTGATAGCATTGATGTTACCTATTCAAATTTGGTTAAATCACTATTATTAAATTTGTCCCATAGATCATCTTCTGAGTCTGATTTTTTAGGCTGTGCTACAACATCATCTTCATCATCTAGGCCTAACGCATCACTGATTTTTTCGTGTTGTTCCATTAGGGTATTATAGTAGTCAATTTCTTCTGATGATAAAGCTATGTCATCATCTTGTTTTTCAAGAATCTCAAGCAATCTTGGATCTTGCTCAATGCGACTTAATTGATCTGCTAATGACTCGCCTGTTTCAACTGCGCGGATGCCTGCGATAGGGGAGTTATCTTGCACTTTCTTCGCTGGTTTGGTTTTTATTGGCGCACTAATCGGCTTACCTAAATCGATAGGCGTTTTATTGCCAATACGAGGATCTTTATGCTTAGCAGAAGTTTGGCTTTGAGTAACTTTTTTCGTGGCTTCTTTTTGACGGTTACCCGCTTCGTTACCATTAGATTTTTTTGCTCTACGCGGTTTTGGTTCGACTAATTTTTTTTTGTCATCTTTTAGGATGCCAATAGAACCTGTGCCCGGTTTGCGTGATTTTTTCGTACGAGACATAGTAATAACTTAAAATAATGAACAATTAGGTTTATTTTACGACATTCCGCACTAAACAGCGATAGAAAGAAAAAAAGCGACGTAAATAACGTCGCTTTTTGAGAAAATGCGGCAATTGCCAACATATAAATCCCGATTCTTAAGTGGCTGTCCTAGCCTTTTGTTACAGTCCCTGTGAGTTTAATAATTTCTAATATTATTTTTTATTATTATCGTAGCACTTTATTTTATTTTTATCGGTCATCCTGACACTTTCTTGGGCTATCCTTTATGTCTAATATAGACAAAATATTCAATGCTTTCCCTAAGCAGTAGTAAACCATCCCTATTGTAAATATTGTTCTGCGTTAAATAACGCTTACTTGCTGTCCGTGCTGTGACTATCCATTTTGTTAGTTGCTATCTACGTAGCTGCCCATACTTTACGTGAGTTTCGACAAGCATCAAGTGCTTTTTTTCGTTTTTTTACTAACTCAAAAGCTAAAACTCAGCAAGTCTTTGTTTTTAAGTGTAATAAAATTGTTAAAATATGTAATTTATTTTTTATTAATTTCTATTTTATGGTCAATGTCTTACAAAAAAGCTTACTTTGAAGGGTAATTTGTTTGCAAGCCTTACTTACGAAGCTCTTCGTTATTAAGGCTTGTAGCAATGTTCTGGTTAAAATTTAGTCGTTTAACTCATGTAACCAAGCGGCATGTGTTGGTGCTTTTTTAGTTTTTGACCATTCTTCTACCATCAGTGGAGCGACCCGTTTAAGTTCAGCATATTGCTCTTTTGTACCAATATTGGCTGCTAACTCTAAACGATGTCCATTTGGGTCGAAGAAGTAAATTGATTTAAATACACCATGATTTACCGGGCCTAATATATCTATTCCCTGTGACTCTAAATCGTTTTTTGCTGAGATTAAAGCGTCTAAATCTTCAACTTCTAGAGCGATATGTTGTACCCATGTAGGTGTGTTTTCATCGCGACCCATGTCAGGAGAATTTGGAATTTCAAAAAATGCGAGTATATTGCCCATGCCTGCATCTAAAAATATATGCATGTAAGGATCAGGCGCCTTGGTTGACGGCACTTCATTTTCTGCAATCGCAACCGTCAGTTCCATGTTTAAATGTTTTTGGTACCAGTCGACAGTTTCTTTGGCATCTTTACAGCGATAAGCCACGTGGTGAAAGCGTTTTAAATTAATCATAGGGTTAGCACTTAAATTATAAGTTGAGCGAATATCGGATAAGTTAATTTTTACCATAACTCGATAATTCGCCCTAATTTTCATTCCAGTTTAGCAGCAAGAAGTTGTCAGTTTTTGCGTACGCTTAAGTTTACAATAACTTATTAAGAGCTTAGCCTTGAGGAATAATAGCTTGCCATAGCTTAGCTAAACTCTCGTCGACAACGTTAAAAGCTATGCCTGCTAAAGGTGAGTCGATAATGGTTATTGTCGATTTTAAAAGTTGATCGTCTCTAAAAAAGTGGCAGTTTAGTTCACTATTTTCAGCTTGATGATCAAATATGGCTTGTATTGATTGTTCGGTAACTTTGACATGATCAACGGCAATAAGTACATCGTTAACCGCAATGCCAGCTTTAGCCGCAGGTGACTCTTCTAATACTTGGGTAATGGTTAAACCAAAAGGCTGTGCCTTATATTGTGCGCCTAAATAAGCATGAAAGTTTGTAGCAGAAGTTGTTTCTACACTGTTTAGTTTTTTAAACTTATGCTTTTGTAGTTCAACGCCAACTTTAGCTAACTCGGCTGTTAGATCAATACGTTCAGTGCTATATAAGTGGTGTTTAAATGCTGCTGTAATATCTTCGCCACAAAGTAGGTTGGCTATATTAATAAAGTCTTCTTCGCTAGTACCAACATTCGTCCGCCCAAAATGTATCCATAATTCTCGCATTAAGGTATCTAAGCTGTATTGGTTATTAGATTTTTCACGAATTGTTAAATCTAACCACAAAGCGATGAACGCTCCTTTAACGTAATAACTTACTATGTTGTTTACGGCGTCTGGGCCTTGTTGATAAAACTTGGTCCAGGCATCAAAACTAGAGGCCGTGATGCTTTGTTTTAACTCACCTACTCCGCGACTAATGCGTGTAGCTCCTTTTGCCAAAATAGTTAAGTATTCTTCAAAAGTAATGATGCCGGTGCGATAAAGTGCAAAGTCATCGTAATAAGAGGTTATGCCTTCAAAAGCCCATAACTGTTTGGTATAGCTTTCTTGTTGTAAATTGTAAGGAATAAATTCTTTTGGTTTTATACGACAAACATTCCAAGCATGGAAGTATTTGCCATACATTTAACCAAAATAAAGAAATTATAATAATTATTATATTTTAATTAGTTAAATAAATCGTTAATATCAATTATTAGTGGATATAGGCTTTAATACAGTGACGTATATGACAATAAAAAATCAAACTCTCCAAATAGCAACAACTTTCATTTTATTATTTATTACTTTTCAATCATTTGCATTTGAGCAAAAATTACCAAATAAAGTTATCCAAGAAAATCCAATTACAAATATTGAAAAAAATAATAATTTCGATTCTGTATTCCTTAATAATTATATTCATGAAAATAAGGTGACAACAGAGCAATTAGCAATTCAGAGTACTGAAATAAAGCATCTACAGAATAATTTTAATAAGCAAGTAACTAAAAACGAAGGCCTAGAAAATCAAATATTGTCGCTTAAAAAACAGCTATATCAAGTAAAGTCAAATGTAGATGCAAGTGATAATAGTAGCAGTATTGCTAGTGTATTATTAACGGCCGTAGCCGTTATAGTTACCACTCTTGGGGTTATAATCGCGGTTATAACTTTTATCGGTTACAAGGATATAGTTCAAAGAGCGGAAGATAAGGCTAGAGAAATTACAGCTTCTTTAATTAACAAAACAGCAAATGATGAGATGACTAGACTCATTGACAGTGGCGCATTTGAATCTCATATAACTCAGGCTGTTGATAGAGTTGTATATAAAGATTTATATGCAGATGAAGAACTTACAAATGACGATGACACTAGTGTAAATAAATAAGGCAAATTTTTATGAGAACATCTCAAGAGTGGAATCAATTAAGTGATCAAAATAAAGAATTGATAATTAGCTTTCAACAAAATTTTCCAATCCCTGTTGGTGCTATTGCTAAAAAATTAGGAATAATAGTTAAAAAGTCCACTTTACCTGCGGGTATTTCTGGTGAAATTAAAGAAGAAGACAATGTTTGTATTATTCGAGTGAATAGACATGATGTTAAAGCTAGACAACGATTTACTCTTGCTCATGAAATAGCGCATTTTTTACTTCATAAGCACTTACTAAGAGATGGCATCACTGATGATATTTTATATAGATCAAACCAATCTGATGCAATAGAAGCACAAGCAAATCGACTAGCTGCTGATTTAATTATGCCACCAAGTTTAGTCAATCAAGCTATGAATATTTATCAAGATAAAAAAGATGAACAAAAATATGAACTGATAGCTCAAGAAGCTGAAGTATCAACGGTTGCTTTGAAGATTCGATTGGGTAAAAAATAGGAGAATAACTTGTTTCTTGAAATTGAAAATAAAAATTTTAAATATATTCCTATTTTAGCTATTAAACCTGCTGAAATGTCAGCTTTAGAGGAGCTACCAGAAAAAGATAAAGACATATTATTACCTTTGTTCTCTTTAAAAGGCTGGGCAGGCTCTAAAAAATTAAAAAACACACCAGAACGTATATCTAAAGCTTTTGGAACGAAAAACTGGATAGCTGATATAGATCAATCTTTTATCAAAGATAAAACTAAATCAGCGGATGGAGAATACCCTAGAGAGGTTTACCATCAAATTGAGGAGTTGCTTGATCCGAATGATGGTTACTCCAATTGGTTTGAATATTTAAAAGAGTTACCAAATGCTATTCCTTGCTTGCAGCTCGGAGATGAAAAGGTTATTAGTGAACAAATTCAGAAATTGACTTCTTTAGATAGAGGATTAGTTACTAAATTTGACTTTAATTTCATTCAATCAGAAGTTTATATAGAAATTTTAAAATCTATAGCTTCTGAAAACTATGAAGATAACTTAGTTATTTTTGATTTTGAAGAAGTGACTGTTGATACGGTAAATTCAGCACCGTTAATTGCTTCTGTAATTCAAGAAGCTCACCTTATACTCCCTGACGCATTGTTTGCGGTTTCTGGCACATCATTTCCTAATGGGTTTGCAAATCAACATTTAGGTGAAAACCCTATAAGAGAAAGACAGCTCTTTCAAAAAGTAATTAATTTATGCGAAGGTATTAGGTTCGTATACTCCGATAAAGGTAGTGCAAAAGCAGAACAACAAAATGGTGGAGGTGGTATCCCCCCTTATCCAAGAATAGACTACCCATTAAAAAATGATTGGAGATTTGTAAGACATGAATTTGATGATCCATATGATATTCAAGATGGCGAAAAAATCGAATTATATAAAAAGGCTTCTATTGAGTTAATGGGGATGGATTATTGGATTAAAAATTTACACCTTTGGGGAACTCAACTTATTGAATTGACAGCCAAAGGCGATAAAATGGGGATTAGTAATCCTATGAAGGCTACAGCCGTAAGAATTAATATACATCTCCATCAACAACTTCATTATGATGTTATTGAAGTTGTAGATACAGATGAAGATTGGGAAGATTAAACTGTAATAAGTGTTTGATTTAATTTATACAGTTTCTTAACTTTTGGGTCTTTTTTTAGTTTGTTTTCCCATTCATTCCACAATTTTTGTTGATTGATTTTATTTGTTTTTTCGTTTTTTCTTTCTTCAATATAGTGGCTGAGATGTATGATATCTTGAGGTGATACATTCCTATTTTTCACTTCATCCCAAAATTTTAGGTTAGTCGAAAGATACCTAGAAGAAATACTAGTTAGTACAGCTTCCCTTAAATTATGAATTGAACTTTGTAGTAGTTTTTCCTCAAGGTGTTTTCGATTTTTTGCTGAAATATCAATATTTAGCTTTTTACTTAATTTTAATAACTCATTAGATTTTAATAAATTAATTAATTTTTCTTTATTCTGATTTTTTTCAACTTTACCGCGTTGTTTTATTAAGAATTCATTATTCTTTACTTCCCAAACACTTACATTGCTAGGAACTAACTGAAGTGTCGCACCTACATGTTTTGATGCGACAATGATTACAACTTTATCGAAATACTCTAAATATTTTTCAACTTGCCCTTCTAATCGATATAAAGAGTCAGCTTCACTTTTTATTTCATACCCAATAATTTTTCTATTATCAATGGTTATTAAATCAGCTCTTCTAGATAGGTTATCAAGAGTAAATTCATTAATTATAGATACACTTTTATCTAAACCATCATGATTAATTAAATGGTTTATTAATAGTGCTTTGATATCTATTTCTAATAGTTTTTTATTCATATTTTATATTTTAATTTATTAAAATTATTTAATACTATTCCAAAATTTTACTTTTTCTTTATCGAATATATTTAATTGAGTTAACTCGTTAATTGGCAACGTAAGAAGTATGCAAGCATTATATAATTCACCATTACGAATATAAGTAATATTATATTCTTTATTTAATGCCAAGCTATTAATAACATCAGAAAAGTTTCCTTTACTCACTACAATATTATCAATAGCAATAATATTATCTTGAACGCTAATTCCTGCTTTTTCGGCAGGTAAATCTTCTAACACCTGAGTTACTTCTATACCTAATTTAGCTTCTTTAAACATAAAACCGATAAATGGAGTATGGTTGTCTGTTGAAATTTCTAATAGTGAATTAGCTTTTGACGGTACTTTTTCAAGCTTTACGCCAAATTCAGCCAATAAATCAGTAAGTGGAACTGGTGATTTATCATTTAATAAATGATTAAATTCTTGCGTTAAATTTGTTTGAGTTAATTCATTAACGATATTAATAATGGTATCTAATTGAGTACCTTTATAATCAACACCTTTATTAATAAATTCAGCCCATAAAGTACGCATTACATCATCTAATGATTTAGTTGCATTGGTGGTCTTGCGAATGGTTAAATCGAGCCACAGAGCGATTAACGAGCCTTTAGTGTAGTAACTAACAATGTTATTAGTTGCATCAGCCCCTTGTTGATAAAATTTTGTCCATGTGTAGAAACTGGATTCAATTAAATTTTGTTTTAATTGACCTTTACCACGGTTTACACGGCTAATAGTTTTACTTTTCAGCTTTAAATAATCTTCAAATGAAACAATACCAGTTCTGAATAAACTAAAATCATCATAATATGAAGTAATACCTTCATATGCCCAAAGCTGTTGAGTGTAACTTTCATTATTTAATGAATATGGAACAAATTCTTCAGGTTTAATTCTGCAAACGTTCCAATTATGAAAATATTCATGCGAAATTAAGCTTAATAAAGTTTTATAACCATCGGATAATTCTTCAGGCTTATTTATATTCGGAAAATCAAACGTTGAACATAATAATGCCGTAGAGTTTTTATGTTCTAAACCACCAAAACCATTAGGTAAAATATTAGTTAAAAACCAATATTCTTTAAATGGTGGTTTACCACCTGTATTTTTTTCAAATAAATCTATATGGTGCTGACAAAGCTTAGTTGTATCTCTAACCAACCTTTCCGTATCAGCATAATGTTTACCATTTAAAATTAAATAATGAGTTGTTCCTGCAACCTCAAACTCTAGGTGAGTAAAATCACCAATTTCTACAGGACAATCGATTAACTCGGCATAATTATCACTTTCATAAATACCAAAGCTATAAAGCGATGTTGTACTCGTTCTCTGTAAACCTGTTGCTACTTTCCATGACTCTGTGAAGCTTGGCTTTATTAAGTTTACTTGATGCTTATTATTTTGAAATTCATTAACAGATATAAATAAGCTTGTACCATTAAAAAATGCTCTATTTTGATCTAAATAAGCGGTTCTAACTGAACTATCAAATGCATAAACTTGATACTCAATAATGCATTCATCACCATTAGTTTCAACCGACCAGTTTTGTTTATCAATCAGTATTATTTCTAAATTATCATTACCTTTTTTGGCAGCAAGATTAATAATGTTTTTAGAAAAATCGCGAACCATATAAGAACCAGGGATCCATGCAGGTAAAGATAAATTTAAAACTGATTGTGGATGTTTAGGTATTTCAACTCTTACATTAAATATATGTTTATTGGCATCATCAAAGTGAACAGAATATTTTAAAGTCATTTTTATTTTCTTAGGCTTTTAATTTTATTTACTAATTTTATGACTTAATCATACATGATTTTAATAGATATAAATGCCAGTTAAATTTATCAGTTAATAAATAAACCATTAGCTAATCACTTTAATAGGGTTTGCTAGTTCTAGCTCTAGTAAACCCAATTTTTTACGATAAATTTTAATTATGTAGAAAGCGTACATATTTTTTAAAAACATTTTTCAAATGTGTACTCACTACACTTTTTTCAAAAGTTATTCGCTCACGTTGTGAGTGAGAAGGAGAGAAAGAAGAAAAATATAATTAAAATTAAGGTAAGAAAATGAAAACTATAAAAACAATAATAAGAACAGAAAAAATAAAAACCATTCAACAGCTTCACAATGTTGGTGCTCATAATAATCGCTTAAAAGATGTGCCGAATGCATCACCTAACCATGATATTAAAAGGCTGATAGGTACTACGAATTTAGTATTTGATGTTAAAAAATATTTAGAGAAACATGATTTATCAATAGGTGGTTTACGAAAAAATGCAGTGATTTGTAATGAATTACTGTTGACGCTTTCACCAGAATATTTTGATGAGAACGAACTAGATTTTAAAAATAAATTTAATAAAAAAAACACGTTAGACTTTATTAAAAAAGCTAAAGATTTTTTGATAAATAAATACGGAAATAAATTAGTGCATTTATCGGTACATTTAGACGAATCGACACCTCATATTCACGCTGTTGTCGTACCTACATACTTAGATAACGTTTCAGGTAAACACAAGTTAGCAGCTAAAAGGTTCTTTGATAGATCAGATTTACAATTACTTCAAAAAGAGTACTGCGAAACATTTAAATCAATTAAAGAATATAAATTTTCATATCAAGAAAAATCAACTGCGAAGCATCAGGATTTAAAATCTTTCTATAAAAACCTTGATGATACAAAAAAAGCGTTAACTGTTGAAGCTGTAGGCTTAAAGCAGAGAGTTCAATTATTGGAAAACAAAAATAAAGCTCTAATACAAGAAGTAAAATCTAGTTTTATTGAAAAAGTAAATTTAACAGATGAGCTAATTACAGAACAAGAAAAAGTAATAAAGCTTGAGAGCTTTATTACTAAAACATTGATGATAGTAGAAAAAGTCGCTCCGCTGATTATTAATAAGTTACGGAATATATTTATAAAAAAAGATAATAATTTTTTTAATAAATATTTAGATAAAAAAAGAGCAAATAAAAAAGAGCATAAGAATACAGTTAATAAAAGCGAACAACCTAGAAACTCTATTATTAAACCTAAGTCAAAGCCTAGCGACTAATTATTATTTCGAAGCACACTGTTTAAGTGTGCTTTTTTATTCTTTTGATTCATCATATTGAATCTTATTAATTATTTAAAAGTGGCATAAGGCATTACGCTAATAATGCTTTTCTAGGAAAAGCTTAACTTTATTTGCTGAATTTACGTGAGGCTAAACCAAGTAGTCCCATAGCAAAAATAACTAACGTAGAAGGCTCAGGTACTTCTAAAGAGTCCTGTAATGAGTTTTTAACTAATAATGTACTATAAGAATCATACCCAAGATTTCTTATACTATCGAAATTTCCATTATCTCTTAATAAAATATCATCAGATACGCCTAAATGAAGCGTATAATTTCGATATTCTACATATGAAAGTCCATCTGCACCTTCAAAAAAACCATAGGCTTTAAATGCTTCACCAGAGCCATAAGGAGATGCTTTGTTATAGCCTATTAGTTCAAAAACACCATCAAATACACTTTCGGTTTTGGCATCATTATTCTTATCACGAGCAAGAAATTGACCATCACCGTATCTATCAGGTGTTTCTATATCAGCTTCAACACCATCTAAGTTAGCAACATTTGCCCACATGACATAAACTTCATCTACTGTTGGTAATCTCCAACCTTCATAGTCACCATCAGTTGATAACTGACTTGAAATAAAACTAAAAGACTGTCCGTTATTAACACCAAAATCCATCCACTCAAGTGATGTGGTTGAATCGATAAAACTGTCACGGTCTGTATCAGTAATTAACCCTGCACTAGCATTAAAGCAAGAAAAAACAAAAGCCATTCCCCAAAATAAATTTTTCATATTAATACTTCCTTTGTAGCTACAAATTTAAACCAGTAATTTTGAACTCACCGTCAACTTTTTCTACAACAATTGGCATAGACATCTCTTCTTCACCAAGCATAAATAGAAACTTTTCTTCCGATATTTTTTTTATTTCTTCGCCACAATTAGCTTTTTTACGCGCTGATTCTGTCAAATATGGAAAGTTAACAAGTTTTGAATCAGTGCTTAGTTCGCTAAGAGTTTCAGTATCTATCTTTTTAAATGCTTCACAATAATCAGCTATAACTGTTCGAGCATTATCTTCTGGTGTGCTGCAAGCTGAGAGTAAAATAACGGCAAACAGTGAAAACGATCTAAATTTCATTTGAATTTCCTTCTTAATCAACATCAACCACAAAATATGAACCGTCAACTTTCTCAATATCCATATTGAAAACTCCACGTTCAAAATAAAATTTAGTTCTTTCTTTTTTAGGGACTGATTTTTTTACTTCACACGACATGCGATCAGATAGGGTTGCCCAAGAATCTGGATTATCGTCAACTTCTTTTTTAAGCTTTTTCAAATCATTTTTATTTAGCATCACTTCAAGTTGTTCAAAGTTTGCATCAAGCATCTCTTCACACGCTTTACTTGCAAAGTTTTCGATAGTTAAAGTAGATAGCTGTTCTTTTGTTTGAAGGTCACTACAAGCAGAGAGAGATAATGCCAATATCGGCAAAGTTAATAGCATCTTGTTCATTTTAAAATCCATTCCACAATTCATAAATAAAGTAAATGTATGGAAAAAACAGGACGGATAAAAGACACGTATTTCTAGTCGAAAACACGTAAACTTTTTTTAATTTTTATTGGAAGGTATCAACTCTATAATTTTAGAAGTGAGCTGATGTTTAACTTAAGCTGTTTGTAGGTTCAGGATCCAATTTTTAGAGAACTTTAAATCTTTATCTATTAAGCTTTCTGAAACACTTTGTAAATTCGCAATTTCTTTGTTTTTAAAGCCTAAAAAATATCGCATTTGAAATGTTTCGGCTTGCCTAGGGTGCTGTTTAGCTAATTTGCTCAAGCCCTGTTCAATAGAAATATAATTTAAATATTCAACTGTACTTGAATCTTCTTGGTTGCCAAGTTTGGGGGCTTCTTTCTGTGTTCTTTTATCTGCGGTCAGTTTTCGATAATGATCAACTAAAATGTGTCTCATAATTTTACTAACTAACAGAAAAAACTCTTTGCTATTTTCAGCATCTATCTCATTTTTAGCCGTTAATTTCAAAAAAGCTTCATGCACCAAAGAGGTTGTTGAGTGAATAACATCGTCAACATGGTTAGTATCATCTTGATATTTTATTACTTTTTTTCTTGTTTGAGATGCAATAAGCTTAAATCTATCGTAAGTAAAAGAGAACAGTTTGTCTTCTGAGTGTTTATGCCCTTTAGACCAATCTAATATGATACTTGTTAATGCTTCCAATGCTTACTCCTACTAGATGACAACCTATCTTTAGTATTACAATATGAAACAATAGCTTAAATTAATTTCACTAGGAAGCCAAAAATAAAATGTTCACGGAAGACTTATTTGAATTATTTAGTGAATACGAATCGCTTCCTGAGACTCAAAAACCAGCGTTTTTAGCTGAGTTAAAAGCGCAATATCCTGACAAAGCAGAACAATTAAAACTACTAACCCAAGATAGTAATGACTTTACTGAGCACTTTTTAGAAAACATTTCTAGCTATAGTGAAAATATGGCTATACCAAGTATTAGTGAGGGTGATAATTTTGGTGTTTATACCATTGTAAAACCTATTGGTTCTGGCGGTATGGGACAAGTTTATTTAGCCAAGCGTAATGACGGGTTAATTGAACAGCAAGTGGCTATTAAATTTCTTCACCCTGCGTTATATCAATTAAATTCAACGCAAACCTTACTCAACGAAGCACAAGCATTAGCCTCATTAAATCATCCTAACATTGCCACTGTTTTAGATGTTGTAAAAATGCCTGATGGGATAATTTACATGGTGATGGAATATATTGAAGGGTGTACGTTAACCGAATATCTCGCGAAAAATAATTTATCTGTAAAAGAAAAGCTCAACCTCTTTTTGACCATTGCTGATGCCGTACAAGAAGCGCATTCACAACGTATTATTCATGCAGATATCAAAGCCTCAAATATTCTGATAAACCATAAAAATCATCCACAGTTAATTGACTTTGGCATTATGCAATTTGTCGGGAGTAAGGAAGAAAAATCCAATACCTTTATTAATCAATATTTGTGTGCCATGACGGTGAATTACGCAGCACCAGAGCAATTACAAGGTCAACCAGCGAGTATTCATAGTGATGTATATGCTTTAGGAGGATTGTTATATTTTATCCTGTCAGGTCAAACACCTTTTGAAGAAGTAGGCGGCACATTACCTGACAAAATTAAAGCAATTACAGAGCAAGAAATTCCGCCCTGCAAAATAAGCCAAAAGCTAAAGTTTAGACAAGACATTAATTGGGTATTATCAACCTGTTTAGCAAAACAACCAGAGCAACGCTTTAGATCGGTAGAAGCTCTATATTTAGAATTAAGTTATTATCAAAACAATCAGCCATTAAGTACAAAAAACTCGTTATTTTATAAATTAGTAAAATCATGGCAACGGCATAAAGTAACTTATGTATTAAGCCTTTCTGTCGTCATACTTATTATCACGTTTACCAGTAAAGTTTGGTACGACAACATAAAAATCAAACAATCGTATCAAGAGTTAACTCGGTCTTATATAAATCAGTATACAACGCTGCAAGAGATTACAAATCAATCAGATGTTATTGAACTACCTTCATCAGAATCCATACCACTTAATTTGTATATTAAGCTAGCCTTTCAAAAATACGATTTAGAAGTGGGAAGCAGTGCTGTTAATGGTTTGCAAACTATGAATCAACTAAAGCTATTGTTACTTGAAAATAAATTTAGTGATGACAAAACTTTACATCTAGTGGAATATCGCGCATTTCTAGTAAAGAACAAGGTTATTAATTCAGATGAAATGATTAAAGCCTTCAGACGAAGTTTTAACGATATATTAGTGCGTAACGATTTAACGCCAGAAGAAAGAATAAATATTATTTTTGTCACCATGAATTTAGGGAAGTTACATTACGTTAAAATCAAATTGAAAAAGGAATTAGAACAACTTGATAAAACACTTATTGTAGAAGCACTATCGCCGTCAGAAAGTATTAAATACAACCTAATAAAAGCATTTTATTTTAGTGATATTGCAACTAATATCAGCATTAACCCAACAAATTTTAGCCAAAAGGCGTTAGCTATAGCGGAAAAACATTCGGATGAAATCCCTTCAGAACTCTATTTAGTAACGCTGTACCTTAATGTTAAAACAATAGAAAAATATCAAGGATTCAGTATTGATTATTTTAAAATGGTTCAAAAGTCACATATCTATCTGTCTAAGGTGAATTTTAGCGTTGATAATAATGGAGTAATGAATTTATATTCGAGAATTAATCAAACACTGCTTTTTGATCAATTTAAAAGTTTTCCTTTTACGAATATTGAAAACTCTAAACTAAAAGAAGACAAAACGTCTAGTATAAGAGAGGCGCAATATTTGTTTATTACGGGTCAGTATGAGCAATCAACGGAAGCATTTGAAATAATAAAGAATCAAGTTGTTGAAGAAAATGGCGTTAAAGGTTTTGAGATGATTAACCTAGAGTCAAATATCATCGAGTTAAATTTAAAAAAAGGGGTAATTGGCGAGTCTTTATTACTTATAAATGAAACCTTATTACCGCATTACATAAAATATGAATCGGATAATTCAAAAGCTTCTGCGATGTTAAAGTTCTGTGTTCCACTGAGTTATCATTTAGCAAAAGAAGAGCTAGATAAATTTTGTAAGCAACCCTACTTGTTAACGAAATCAGCTTTAGGTGAAAAGAACTTCTGGACAGACTATACCTTAACTCAATTAGTATGGTGGTACGGTTTAAACTCGTACAGTGAGGGTGAAAAAACTCATGTTAAGCGATTAGAAAACATCTTACCCAATAGTTCACATCACTTGAAAATTCAGCAACTAGAATCATTAATTTATTACTTTATTAATCGTAATAATGTGGTAAAAGCTAATATTTATCTTGAACTGTTAGATACAACCATCAAAGACTACGCTGGCAATTCATATATCGTCCATATCGACCGCTCTAAAATATTCAGAGCTGAAGTAAAGGTATTAGAAAGCCATAAAGAGTCAGCAGTTGCATTACTTAAAGAGGTTTCGAATACCGTGTGCCAGTATGCACCTAAAAACTACCTTAGAATGCATTTAAACCAAGTGGCAGACAACGTTGGCATAATTGATATTTGTTTTTAGATAAGTAAATACCTTACTCCAGCGACTTAAATCCAAGGTATTTATTGAGTGCTGGAATTTTAATCTTTGCTAGTTGCCCTTTTAACCTTGAGTGAATGTCGCGTCTTGAACGCATAATGACTATTAACATTGATACTAATAATAAGTTAAAGCCAAAGTTTATCCACAGTTGCCAGTGGGAAGGTGAAAAACCTGCCCAAATTTCGTTTACAACTGGTTTGGAGAATTGAACATTAAGAATATATATAAAAAAAGTACTAACCAACCACCAACGACAGAGTTTCCACTTACCAATAGTTTTAGGAGAAGACAGCATTTTCATTAAAAGGTATCCAACAATTACGCCACCAATAGCTGATGAAGCAACTGTATTTCCCCCTATTCCTCGAAAAGAATCGAAGTAAAAATCGAAGTGCTGAACTAGTAATTCCACTCCAAGATTTTGAAAAGTCAGAGGTCCGCCTCCTTGGATTGCATCTAATATGCTTAACCCAACCGTTAATGCCATAAAAAAAACAAACCACAGTAAGCTTTTGGCAATAAAAGAAAATATAGAGACTTTATTGGCTTTTCCCTGTTTGTAGCCTTTAGCATAGGTTAAGAAACATTGCCTAGTTTGCTCTGCAATGTCACTTGTTACGCTAGACGTTTGTATATGGCGAAACTCTATGCTGTCGATAGGCTTTTTACAGTTCTGCCCTATGTCATCACCAAATTTAGCGTTAAATAACAATTGTGCAGCGGTTTCATCCCTACTATCTATTAATTCTAACTCATGTATAACTGCCGTATTAAATATCCCTGAGAGGGATTCAACCATATAGTTTGAACCAATAAATGTCGATAATTTAGGTGCTTGGTTTGACACACTCGTTTGGCATTGAGTTAATTGAATATTACCGTACACAAATATCCGACATCCTTTTTGGGGAATAAAATCTTGTTTATATGTTTCTTTATCCCAAGTTATTTGCTGATGTAACTGACAATAATCAGGTGATTGTTCGGACACTTTTTTCACATACCCATCAAACCAAGCCATTGACGTGCCATCTGGACAGCTATATTTGTTTACTCTTTGGGCTGTAACATAAACGATATATTTAGTAACGAAGCCTCCATGGCCTTTACATGAATCACATGTTTTTTCATAATTTTCAGCTATTTCTCTTGTTCTCCTTTCTCCCGAAGCGTTTGTATATGATTCTGTTCGATATTTAGTCCCGTGAACTCGCCCACTACTATTACAGGTAGTGCAACGCTCTGAATAGCTTGACTCTATTTCAAAAAGTGGACAACTGGTGTGATCAAAGAAATAGAATGGACTTTCTTGTAAAACTTCGTTCAGGCGCACTTGGGCTTGAGTATCGTTCTGCTCGTTAGCTAAATTGTGGTACTGATTTATCCAGCTTTTAAATTCGCTATAGGTTTGACTGACACCGTGTGCGTGCGATCCAGGACGGGTGCTTTTTACTTTATAGTCAGCCGTGATACGAATTGCTTGTTCTATACGAACGGTTTGTTCTTCGTATTTTACGTCATCAACTTTAAAAGTTAAATTATTTTGGCCTAGTGTGTTAACTGCTTCTTGATCGAGTCTATCAATAATCATACTTTCCACAATTAACTTCCTTGTTTTGGCTTTAAAGTAATATCTCTAACATAGAAATGTTGATTTAATTTCACAACTTTTTTCTTTTTTTGATAGCCCTGAGAAGAAACTTCAATAATATACTCCCCCTCAGGTAATAGCATGTATCTTTCATATTTCTGCTTAATATTCATTATTTTAATATCTGCATAAATAGGCCAAGTATTTATAACTAAAGGGAACTCTTTTTCTTTTGTCTCTTTATGAGAAAAAGATGAAGTCTTGGAATATTTCCGATCTATATCACTAGGAGCTGAAGTAGATATTTTGTAAGTAATAAAGGAGGCTAGGAGAATCAGCCAAATGCCGAATAACTGAGGAATAGATAACACGCTGCAAACATCCTTATTATAATAATTGAACACTAAAATACATTGCCAGAGAGCTAATTGTCAATTAAAACAAGTACCTGATGTTGTATGTTAAACAAAATTTTTATATCTTTTGCTTAACTGATTATTGGTAGACAACAAAGCGACTAAAGCTGTCAACCATGTGGTTGATTATATAGCATTAAAGTGCTCTAAGTGGAAAATAACCATATTATTTTCAGCACTATATCTTTAATACAATTTTTGATAGAACTTAAAGGTTCTAATTTAATGCAAAATGACTTCTAAGTTCTGTTCTCCTGCTAATAACTGATGCCATTCGCGATAGGTTTCGTATCCGTTAGCTGATACTTGTATATCGTAAGCCCCTGGCTTTAAATGCATTCCTGATTGATATTTAGGAGCAATATTCATAATTCGAATTGTCGTATTCTCGACATTAGGCAAGATAGTTAGACGTGTTATTCCTTTTATTACGTCTTTCATATTTTTCTTTTGATTATTAGAAAGCTGCCACTGAGGAAGTTGCTCATCTAACTTAGCTAAAACATGAATAAATGGCTTGGTATTTTGATAAATATTTGTTTTATTTTCAAAGGCTAATCCCATAGGGTGCAATACAGGTTGGGCATGCAATGTCCAACGTAGTGCATATGAAAACACCGAATTACTAGCATTTTCAACCTTGACTAAAAAATAATTCACGGGGCTATTTGTTTGTGCTGTAAATTGATTGCCAACCAACATGACAGGTAAAATAATTAATAAAATAGGGGGTAATGACTTAATTGCAAATGTAACACTTTTTCTTTGACCTTCTAGCCAGTTAGGTTTAATAACTTCGACTAATTTAACAGGTAGTTTAATGAGCGTTAAACAGATAAGAAATAAGCTAAGTGACATCGAAATAGGAGGAATAATTACAGACCTCAGAGCTTGCTTTCCTACTTCGGCATACTTTTCACCATCTTCAAAATGTTGCCTCGCATCTTCTATCATATCTAGATAACGCTGTGTTCGTTTTTCAATATTTGGATCTAGAACATAACGTTTAAAGTTTGCTTGATTCCAGTCAGATTTGATGTTGTGTACATAGGTGTCGCCCATTTGTAATTTAATTTTCTTTTGTACACTAGGGTGAAGCTGAAATGAATCCCAATCAAGGTTTATTGGTAAGTCTAATCCTTTCTTCTTCATTGCTTGCTGCCACTGTTTATCGGCATCGGCTTTAACTTTATTAGCCACTGACTGAGCAAATTCATTACGATTAGTAATTTTCCAATTTTTAGAGAGGGTTAACCCTTTTTCAGTAAGCGATTTACGTATGCGCTGTTGAGTTACATTATGCGTTCTAAAAGTCGTCAAGGTTTGAATCCCCATAGGGTAGCCTGTTTCACTTTTAAATTGCGCCTGAAAATTAGGATGTTGTAAAATTTTTAACTGATAATGCTCAGGATCATCCGTATATTTATATCGCTTATCTTTTATTCCGCCGTCACCTCCAGTAGCTAAACTTAAACCTTGCATTACAGTAGTGAGGCCACCAGTAAGCAAACCTGAAAGCAGAGTATTTGCTGTATTCTCCAAGCCACTTACATCTTCCACAATAAGCCAATAACTCGGCTCCACATAACCTAGACCCGCTTTATCAATTTCCCTTTTATATCTCGCATGCAATCGTTCAATACACTTGGCTTTTCGGCTTCTTTGAGAATACTTTTTATATTTCTCAGAGCAGCGATTTGTTGATTCATGGTATTGATATATTTTAGGACCATATTTTTGCGCTCTGGCTTCAGCGCGAGCAATAAATGTTTTGTTCGCTTGTTGGTATTTTTCCCATCCTTGATTGACTTCTTGCTCTACATTTTTCCAATAACCTTGCTCACGGTTAGGGATATCTGCGAGGGTTTGGTTATACTTATTGGAGCCTTTAGCATACTCGCTGTAGTTGCCTGAAAGTCGATCGTAAAGTGCTGAATAGTCTTGAAAATGTTGGGTAAAATCTTGATATGCTTTCTTTTGAACAAATTGTTTAATAATGTCTTTTTTATGGCTCTCTAGATTGTCAGCTAAAGTTTCGTCAGCATATAGTAATCCACCAAATAGAGCTAAAAAGGTTAGGTTTTCTGACGTTTTCATCTCTTGTGCGTCATACTCTAAGTCGGCTACTTCTAATGCATTAATTGCTAAAGCATCTCGAAACACAGCACTTAAAACTGCGTATTCCCGCTCTTGTGAACTTGAAGGAGCGATTAGTAAATTTTCTACTAGTGCTTTTTGACCAAAATAAACCGTTGGCCATATGATTGCTGCAAGGATTAAAAGCGATATGACACCTTTGCTTGTGCTTTTATAAAATTTGGCAGGCAATAAATCGGCGATTAATAAAGTGACTCCTATTCCTGAAATAGCTCTCCCATAAATTTCTAACTGTTCAAGAGCACTTTCTTCTGGAGTACCTAAGCCAATAAGAGAGACTAATTGGGCATTAAAAATGGCTTCAGGTATCAGGTATGCGGCACTGAGTATTAAAAATGTTGCACGCCAAAATGTTGATTTTAACCTCATTATTTTTCGCTTCCTTTGCGTAATTCTATCTTAATTGCTTCTTCTGAACTGAGATTAACAGCAGAGCCTGCTTCTTTTTTTCCTGCCGTAGTGTTTAGGATCACAGGAGTGTATTTGAGTGCTGTAATTCTTTTGCCTATTGATTTTAATTGATCACCAATTGCTGGATATAAACCGCTATCAAAATAGAGGTTAATTTGATCTAGCCGCTCAAGATCAAGATCTTGTGGTAACATAGTCAAACGTTTGCTTAAGCCTGATATGGCAATATGTTTTTTCATTTCAGGCAATCCATATTCGCTACAAAAGCCATACAAAGTATCGTCAATAATTACTGAAGTTGGTCTACTTTTACTCTTTATGCTTAATAAAGATTTCGCATGATATGCTTGGCCGTTAATTGTATAAGTTGCAATAGGAATGCCTTGTTGGTCTACCAACCTTTTTATCTTGCTAGCACGTTGCCCATACTGACGAATATCCATTGCTAATCCGTAGTTATTTTTCAATGATTTTTTCAATTTAGCCATACCAAGAACATCGTCATAGCGATACTCCTTATAACGGCGACTTGCCACTCCTGCTAAGTCTTCAAGTAAGCTTTTGTTGCGTAAAAATATGGGATCAGCCCCCGCACCTTTTTCAAGATCATTACGTAATACGGCCAGTGAACGATTTGCTGGACTTTGAATAAACGACAAAAACACACTTGAGTTAATATCCCGCATTCTGGAGAGGTTTTTTAGTGTTAAGCTAGAATAAAAATAACGCCCTTGTCCAATAAGTTTGAAAGCTAAATAATCCAACATTTCCAAATCTCGGATAGATGCTTTAGTTTTTATTTCAATATTTAAAAGCTGTTTTGATTTTGCGTTACGAGAAAATGCGCTTGCAATTTGCCTAAAGCTTGGTGGTAATGTACTAAGTAGGCGACCTGTATTTTGATCTCTAATACGTAAATATCCCCATTCCTTTTCATATCTAAGAGATTCAATTTTACGCCGTTTATTATCTACTGTACCTGTTTCACGCCCTGTTTGAGCATCATGGTGAACAACCCAAACATCATCTCTTGTAACCCTTACATCTATTTCTACGACATCAAAGTTATTATCTAAAGCATCTATTAAAGCGTTAACCGAATTTTCAGGGTGTCTCACCGCACCACGATGACTTTGCACTTGATAGTTTGCACATTGCGGGGCATTGATATAATTAATATTACCTAACCGAGATTTATAAAATCCTCGTGCAGCTAACGCTTTTGAAAGCGATGAAGTCTGTTGTTGAGTAGCAGAGTTATCATTTGTGCTTTTGGAACGACTAGATTGTTTAGATGTACTGGAACAACTACTAATGAGTATAAGAGCTAAAAGGATAGAAAAAATTTTGCATATATCATTACTTGTTAGGAGATGCTTTAAATTCATTGGTAATAGGGTCCTTTCAGAATTACTTTGTAATATTCTCATAATATGGATTCTCTTTTACAGGCTTTTTAGGCTCAGGAATTTTAAATAATTCAGGGTATTTACCTAAAATAAAATGGGGAGGGTGAACCGTATCTACTTGTTTGATTTTCCAATCGTCAAACATTGAATCAATTTTGTTGAAATGATCGGTAATGCTTTTAAATTTATCAATGTTTTGTACGCCTGAAACTTGAATATCTAGCTCTTTACCTGCGACTAATTTCTGAATTTGCTCTGTAGCTAGTTTAAAAATACTGTCAAACACTGAATCATCATACGGTTCAATTTCTTCACGATCTTGACCAAATTTTAAATATTTATTTTCCTGATAATATTTATTGTTGAGTCTAATTGCTCGATTAATTTTATGAATATAATCAAGATCAGGGTGCATTTTATTTCTTATCATAACTATATGTTCTGATGAAAATTCTGCACTTGCCTCATAAAAGCTTTTATCTACAGGAAAGCGAACTAAAAAGGTTTCAGAAAAGTCGTCAGGGTTTATATCAAACACCACCTGATCATCGACAATTGATAAAGTTGATAAAAATGCTTTTCTAAGTTTATTTTTGTTCAATAAGATAGTGGCATATTTGTTATGACCATCGAGCAATATACCGTTTATTGATATTCTAATTAAGTTATGTAGTTTATGCTTTTGTTCAAAATCATCACTTTGCATAACTTGCTTGTATATATCGCACATATTATTGAGCGATTGATTTGCTAAACTTATGCTTTCATTAATCTCTAATATTTCACTTTTTAGCTTATCTTCTTGATTATCTATTGCCTGTAATAAAAGATTTTTTTCATCGATTTGTTTCGCTATTTGCTGAATATTGCCCGTTGTTATATTTGAACTTAATAACGTCAAATTTTCAATTTGTTGGTTAATCTCTAATTTCTTAGCATCAACTTTTTCTAATTCATTTTTAATTGAATTGACTCTCATGTTTCGATTTTTATTGTTAAACAACAAAGTAAAATTAATTTCTTTAATAAATTTAAAAAATAATTTTTCTAAGTAATCAAAACGAATAGGTTTATTTGTACAACCAGCTTTGTTCGCATAATCAATACACTTACAGTTTGGGTAAACTATTTTTCTTCCTGTTTTTTTATTGGTATAAGTGCTGGTGTAATGTGAAAAGTTTTTACCGCATTCTATACAAATCAATAACCCTGTGAAGATATTCCCTTTGTTACCAGTTCGCCCACCAATTCCTCGTTTTATTTTTTGCGGCTTTTTCCCATGATCTTTATTGTTAAATATAGTAATACATCGTTCTTCTGCTTTTTCTTGCGCTTTATTAAATAAAGTTTCAGAGATAATCGCAGGATAAAAATTTTCTATCTTTTCACCTGTAGGTGTTGATACTCGTCTTTTAGTTTCAGGATCTTCTTGCTTCGTGCAAATATCTAACTGTCCAAGAACTCGCTTATTTTTGAAAAGATTTACAATGCTGGATGTTTTCCACTTTCTACCCGTAAAAGAAAGTGTACCCTCTTCATTTAAAATAGAACAAATAGTGGGTTTACCGTACACAAGAGACATTTCAAAAATACGTTTAACAACTTCAACTTGTTCAGGGATTGGCTCTAATCGCCACTCGTTAGAATTTTCGATTTGAACCTGTTTAAACCATTTTGGGTGAGAATTTAACTTTCTACCAACACCATTTCGGTAACTTTTCCATTTTTCAGCATAAGCTTCTTTTATCCTGCTCGATTTAATTTCTGACTCCATATTTGCTCTAGATAATTGCATTAGAGCGAGCATAATGCTGTCAGGTGAGGCTTTTTGTTTGTATAACTGCTGATCACTTAATGTGATTACATTTACACCTTTATTTAATAATGAAAGAAAGCTTACTAAAGCTTCATGTGGATGTGCTCTTGAGTATCGATCTAAACTTTCCATGATCAAATAAAACGGTTTAGATTTAACATCAACCTTTTCATCTTCAATAGCTTGAACAAGTGCGCCCAATCCACCTTTAGTGAATTGTTCATCGTGATAAGCACTTTTTCCTAGGTCTTCAACTTCACTTAAAACTTCTAAGTCATGCCTTTCCTTGAATGTTTCAAATGATTCTTTTTGCCTTCTAAGACTATCGCCTTGGGCTTGTTCAATAGATGAAAATCGGCGATATGAAATCGCATTCCCTGATAATTTTTCTGTGATCATTCTAAGCAGCTAATGGAAGATTATTTATTTTGGTTAATTGTAGCACTGAATGGAAATATTCATGCGAGCATAAACTTAAGAATGTTTTGTAATTTTCAGTACGCTCTGATGATTTTTGCGCATTGGGTAAGTCGAAGCGGCTCGCTTGTAATATCGTTGAGTTTTTATGCTCTAAACCACCAAATCCGTTGGCGAGTAAATGGGTAATGAACCAATATTCTTTGAACGGCGCCTCACCGAACAAATTAATATGGTGCTGACATAACTTACTAACATCGTCGGCTAATTGTTGTGTGTCACCATAATGTTTACTGGTAAATACTAAGTGATGCACCACACCTTCTACGGTAAATTCAGTGCTATCGAACTCCCCAATGGCTACTGGGCAATCAATTAAATGTTGGTAGTTATCGGCAATATAATTACCGAACTGATACTTTTCTGTGCCTTTTTCTCGGGGTAACCCTGTAGCTACACGCCACTGATTATGTTCAGCTAAGGCTGAGGGTTGTATTTTAAGCTGACAAGGTTGTGCGCTTAATTCTTCAACTTGTAAAAATGTTGAACTACCGTTGAAAAAACCACGTTGGCTGTCTAAATAGGCGGTGCGTACGGATAGATCGAAAGCGAATACTTGATAACGCACTTGTACTTGTTCATCACTTGCCTGTAATAACCAGGTTTGTTTGTCAGTTTTAGTTAATTCAATAACTTCACCTACACTGTTAACGGCAGCAATTTCGGTAATGTTTTTCGCAAAATCACGGATCATATAACTGCCCGGCAACCAAGCGGGTAGCGTTAGGGTATAGCTTTGATTTATCGTGCTTTTAAAAGACAGTAATACCTCAAATAAGTGACTATTTGGGTTAAGAGGAGAAATTTGATATTGGATCATATTGGCGCACAAATGTTGACTAGATATTTGTGCTCCAATGTAGCAGAGTTATTTCAATAAAACAGCCTGAAAATAAGCGTTAGCGGCGACTATTTAATATTCTTATTTTTTTAAGCTAGTTTAAAATAACGGTTTTGTCTTTATTGATACAAATACGTTGTTCGGCATGCATTTTTACCGCATGGCATAGCGCCGTAGCTTCTAAGTCGTGTCCTGAATGCACCATTTGCTCAATAGTAAAAGCATGATTGATCGGCTTGACTTCTTGCACAATAATCGGCCCTTCATCAAGGTCAGCGGTAACATAATGTGCAGTAGCACCAATGATTTTAACGCCGCGTTTATGTGCTTGATGATAAGGTTTTGCACCTTTAAAGCTAGGGAGAAATGAATGATGAATATTAATGGCTTGGCCGCGTAACTTATTACAAAGTTCATCGGATAATATTTGCATGTAACGAGCAAGTATTAATAAATTGCCATTATAGTGTTGATAAATGTCTAATAAGGCTTGCTCTTGCTGGGCTTTATTTTCTTTATTAACTGGTAAGTAATGAAAAGGTACATTGTGCCATTGTGCTAGCGCCTGACAGTCTTGATGATTTGAGGTTATCGCTACAATGTTTACCGGTAATACGCCGGCTTTCCATTTGGTTAATAACGACACTAAACAATGATCGTCTTTTGAAACTGCAATAACTACATTTGGAAAGTTTTCTTTTTTGCGCAGTTGATAATTCATGTTTAGTGGTTTTGCTAAGAGTTCAATGGCTTGGCTAAACTCTTCAAAACTTACCGTTAGTTCCCGATCATCAAAAGCAATGCGTGAAAAAAATGTATCGGTATAAGGGTCACTGTATTGGCTAGTTTCAGTAATAAACGCGCCATGTTCGAATAAGCTTTGGCTAACTTTTGCCAGTACGCCAGAAGTATCTGGGCATTGCCAAGTTAAAATATAGTGGTGGGTGTTTGTCATATTGAAAAAATTCTATGGTTATATGTATGTAGTTTTACATTTTACTGACTCATTGATAAATACTTTTGAGCTATATGTTAATGCTAATTGGCAGGCTCGTTTTCATCGCTGAATTTACTTTTATGTTGAATATAAAGTGTCTCAACTTTTTCTCTTGCCCAAGGGGTTTTTCTAAGAAATTTTAAGCTTGAGTTAATGCTGGGATCATCAGTAAAACAACGAATTTTTATTTCTTTGCCTAGATATGTAAAACCAAAGTGTTCAACTAATTGGGTAACAATGGTTTTTAACGTTATCCCGTGTAAAGGGTTGTAGGGTTGGTGATCCATATTTTAGGCCTTAACTAATTTGTACTCTACTCTACCACGGTGTGACTCAATAGGTAAAAACAAAAAACGACGCAGTGCGCCGTTTTATCAAGCTTTTAATTACATAATGATTAAGCTAAACAATGTGAGAATAAAGCTTAGCTTATTGGCCGTAATTTTTAACTAAAATAAGCTTCTAATGCTTCGCTACCGCCAATGTTTTTGCCATCGATAAATACTTGTGGAACAGTATCAGAATTAGTTATGGCTTTAAACATGGTTAAATTAACATCTTTACCTACTTCTAACTCTTCAAATGTTAAGCCTTTTTCAGTTAACAATGCTTTTGCTTTTTTACAGTATGGACAAGTTGGTTTACTAAATACGGTAATCGCAGATACTTGACATGCCGCAGGATTAATATGCTTTAACATAGTGTCAGCGTCTGAAACTTCAAACGGGTCGCCTGGTAAGTCAGGTTCGATGAACATTTTCTCAATAACGCCATTTTTCACTAGCATGGCATAACGCCAGCTACGCTTACCAAAGCCAATATCAGCTTTATCTACAAGCATGCCCATAGCATCAGTAAATTGCCCATTACCGTCTGGTATAAAGCTAATATTGTCAGCATCTTGAGCTTCAGCCCATGCATTCATAACGAAGGTGTCGTTAACAGACATACAAATAATTTCATCGACACCATTTTTAAATAGTGTTGGCGCTAATTCGTTGTATCGAGGTAAATGTGAAGATGAACAGGTAGGGGTAAAAGCACCAGGCAATGAAAAAACCACTACAGTTTTATTGTTAAAAATTTCATCACTAGTACGTGTTGTCCACTCGTCATTCGCTCTTAATGTGAATGTAACATTAGGGACTTTCTGTTGCTCTTTATTTTCTAACATAATGGCTCCGTTTATAGTTTATAAAATAGTAGTGTTGTTCGACATGCACTTATTATCGAATATGGCTGCTTATTAATAAAGTGATTAATATTGCACTTAATAATCAATAAAAGCGATTGATAACTAAGTTGTACACGATTTTATGTATGCAAACTATATTTAATGCTATTTATTCTGCTTGAAAGTAGCTTCAGTATTAATGCTAAGGGCAAATATTTCCAAGATGAATTTATCTTTAAAGACCGAAATGGTTTCCAGTTTTGCTTATGAAGTGGTAAATTATATTTAAAAAGTTGTATATACAATTTAAATTAAGAGGGATTATATGTCGAACAGCTACACGTTAATTAAAGGCTCTGTACCTTTACTTATTAGTATGCCGCACAACGGTGAAGCCATTCCAGATGCTATTGCTAAGGTGATGACAGATAAAGGGCGTGAAGTAGCCGATACTGACTGGTATATGGATCGTTTATACGCGTTTGCTAAAGAATTGGGTGCGTACATATTAATTCCTAAGTTTAGTCGTTACGTTGTTGACCTAAACCGTGATCCTGAAGGCGTTGATTTATATCCCGGCGCTAATAATACTGAACTTTGTCCAACGACAGCTTTTGACTTATCACCTTTGTACCAAGCCGGTTGTGAGCCTACTCCGGCGCAAATAAAGGAACGTGTAAAGTGCTATTGGCAACCGTATCATCAAGCTTTAGCGACAACAATGCAGGAAATCAAAGCTGAGTTTGGCCAAGCGTTGTTACTTGAAGCTCATTCAATTCTTTCACATGTACCGAGGTTTTTTCAGGGCCAATTACCTGATTTTAATTTTGGTAATGCTGACGGTAAAAGTTGTGCCGCTGAATTAATTTCAACGATAGCTAACTTAGATTACGCGCCTTATAGCATGGTATGCAATGGCCGATTTAAAGGCGGTTATATCACGCGAGCGTTCGGTAAACCTGATAACGGCTTCCATGCGCTTCAATTAGAGCTGTCGCAATTTACTTATATGAATGAACAAGCGATGACTTACGATGAAAAGTTGGCGCAGCAAGTACAACCTAAGCTTGAGACCTTAGTGAAGGCAATGATTGCTTTCACCCAAACAGCGCAGCCAAACAAAACTGTTACAGATTAATAGGTGAAATAATGAAACTGTTTGTCAAAAAAATATTGTTAGCTGATGGTTGGGCAAATGATAAAACCTTAACAATTGAACAAGGCATTATTACTGATATTACCTCTGGCTATGTCGCTGGCGCTGAACGTGCAAAAGGCGTGGTTATTCCGGGCATGGTCAACTGTCACTCTCATGCTTTTCAACGTGCTTTTGCAGGATTTAGTGAGCAAGGGAGCGAAGGCAATGACAGCTTTTGGACTTGGCGCAATATTATGTATAAATTTCTGGGGCAATTAAACGCGAAAGATGTGCAGGTTATTGCGAGTCAGCTTTATATTGAAATGCTGAAAACGGGCTATACCCGAGTTGCTGAGTTTCATTACCTTCATCATGAAATTGACGGTAAAAACCATGAAAACCTAGCCGCTATGGCGAAAGCTATTTTTGATGCCGCTAAAGATTCAGGTATAGGTTTAACATTACTACCAGTGTTGTATCGCTTTAGCGGTTTTGGCCCTGAGGTTGCTACTGATGGCCAAAAACGCTTTATTAATAGTGTGGAGCAGTTTAACGATTTAGTTAGCGAATGCTTTAATCTCGCAAAAAAACAAGACAACTGTAATGTCGGCATTGCACCGCACTCTTTGCGCGCAGTAGATAAAAGCTCATTGCTCGCGGCCGTTGAGCATGTTCGCATGCTCGATGCACAAGCACCTATTCATATCCACATTGCTGAGCAGCAAAAAGAAGTTGAAGACTGCTTAACGCATTATGGCCAAAGGCCTGTACAGTGGTTACTTAATAATGCTGAATTAGACAAAAACTGGTGTTTAATCCATGCAACGCATATCGACGAACAAGAGCGCCAAGGTATAATTGCCAGTAAAGCTATTGCAGGTATTTGCCCAACCACGGAAGCTAATTTAGGGGATGGCATATTCCCTACGGATGAATTTTTGCTGGAAAATGGCACTTTCGCTATTGGTTCTGATAGTCATATTTCAGTTAATCCTATTGAAGAGTTACGTTGGCTTGAATATGCACAGCGACTAAGTAAACAAAAGCGCGCATTGTTAGCGAATAACGAGCAGAAGTCGGTTGGACTAAACTTATGGCAAAAAGCTGCTGCCGGAGGTGCGCAAAGTACCAATAGTAATACGGGAGCATTAGCGATAAATAAACAAGCGGATTTATTAGTGTTAGATGATAGCCAATTACGCTTATTTGCTCACGATGATAAGCATTTACTCGATAGTATAATATTTGCAAGTCAACGCAACCCGATACTTGACGTTATGGTAAATGGACAGTGGATTATACGTGATACCGAACATGTTCTAGGGCAAGAGAGTGCAGAACGATTTGCACAGGTACTGGCGAAGTTATCGGCCTAGTTAGTTGTTTCGTTTGCTGCTTAGTTTTCTGGTTAGTTATCCGCTTAGATGTATTAATAAGTTGTGCAGTCTAGGTGGTTTTACTTGAGCTTAACGCAAACGTTAAACAAAGTATGACGATTAGCAAGCAGGCTAATCGTCATATATTAATGATGTTTATAATAAATTACTGTATTTACTAATGGTAAAGCAAACCTTAGTAAAATTATCGCGATGTAACTTTGGTGTTTGCTTTTTAGTTTTACAATGTTGCTCGTTAAAGTTTTTTACTTTTTCACGGCTACTGGTTATTTCTGTAACAAATGCTTTTTCTTGGCTGTTAAATTGGCCAAAATCCTTTACTAAATCTTGATAAATTTTATCTGATTTTAGACGAACTTTTGTGTCAGTTGCATCTGAAAAATAACTGAGTACTGTTTGTTTTTGTTTAAATAACCAGCTATTTAGCTCTTCATTAGGGTAATAATGAAAATATAATGCAGCGGCGACGATCAAGATCAATAATTTTTTCATACCTTGCCTTATAATCATGTGCGCGTACAAATAACATGTTGTTAGATGATGTTATTGAAGCTATTACACACAGTATTATCGATTTTTTAGACGAAATGCCATAAGAATAGCGCTAGAGTACTCAATTTTATACCTACAAAGCAATTCTTTACAATTTATTGCTAATTTTTTGATAAGAAATGCTAACTGATCCGTTATAATCAAATAGCCTTAATGTCTTAAAGGAACCGTTTTGAACTCTAAAGATAAAAACATTCAAGCTAGTCAGCAAATTCCAATTAAAAATGTTCAAATTCATCAGCCGGTTAAAAGTGAATCATATGCGCCTCGAGATCAAATTTATGTTCGAAAAGTAAAAGGCGTATTTCAACAACTTCGCAAGAAGATGAATTTTTTCTTTTTAGCATTATTTGCCGTTTTACCTTGGTTACAATATAACGGTCATCAAGCCATTTTATTTGATATAAGTGAGCAGCGCTTTACTTTGTGGAGCGTTACGCTTTGGCCGCAAGATTTAACCTTGCTGGCATGGATATTTATTCTTAGCGCATTCCTACTATTTTTTGTGACAACCTTTTTGGGCCGTGTATGGTGCGGTTACCTTTGCCCTCAAACAGTATGGACTTTTATTTTTATTTGGTTTGAAGAAAAAATAGAAGGTACTGCCAACCAGCGAAAAAAGCTTGATAGCCAAGCAATGAATGCAAATAAATTTTGGCGAAAAGCACTTAAACACTTCTGTTGGGGCTTTTTCTCTATTTTAACGGCTTTAACTTTCGCCGGTTACTTTGTGCCAATGCGTGAGGTATTCGTTGATTTCTTCACCTTTAACGCCTCGTTTGCCTTAGCGGCAACTGTATGGTTTTTTGCATTTTGTACTTATGGTAATGCTGGTTGGATGCGCGAAATTATGTGTTTACATATGTGTCCGTATGCACGTTTTCAATCAGCTATGTTTGATAAGGATACTTTAACGGTTTCATATGATGCAAAGCGTGGCGAAAATCGCGGACCACGTAGTCGAAAAGATGTACCAAAAGATGTTGGTTTAGGCGATTGTATCGATTGTAATTTATGTGTTCAGGTTTGCCCTACCGGTATTGATATTCGAAACGGGTTGCAATATGAGTGCATTAACTGTGGTGCCTGTGTAGATGCCTGTGATGATGTTATGGAACGTATGCGTTACGACAAAGGTTTAATACGCTACACGACCGAACATGAATTAGAAGGTAAGAAGGTTCATTTTGTACGTGGGAAACTCATAGGCTATGCGCTTGTTTTAATTGTAATGACCAGTTTGTTGGTGATTGAAATGGCTAACAGAGTACCGGTATCTTTAGACATTATTCGAGATAGAAACGAGCTAGCTAAAGAGAACTTTAACGGTGATATTGAGAATGTATATACGCTGAAAATACTGAATAAATCTCAAACAGATAATCACTATCGCTTGTCAATAAAAGGCATTGAAAATACTAAATGGCACGGCGAACAAGAAGTGTTTGTTAAGGCGGCTAAAGTGTTCACCTTACCCATTAGTATTTCAGTAGACCCATACGAATTAGAGGGTTATATGACAGATATAAGTTTTGTTGTTGAATTAGTATCAGACACGGATGAGGTTAAGCTTGAACATGAAAGCCGCTTCTTTAATAAGCGCTAATGTCAGTATTTGATTTTACCTCGCTATCGCCGGATTTAATTCTTGATGGTTTAGAAAGCACAGGCCTAATTGTTGATAGTGGTTTATTAGCATTAAATAGTTATGAAAACCGTGTTTATCAATTTCACGATATTGATAAAACAAAATATGTTACTAAGTTTTATCGTCCACAACGCTGGACTGAAGCGCAAATTAGAGAAGAACATAGGTTTTCTTTCGAACTAGCAGATAATGAATTACCGCTAGTAGCGCCAATGAAAATTAATGGTGAGTCTTTGTTTTCATATGAAGGCTATCACTTTGCAATATTTCCGTGTCGTGGTGGCCGAATTTTTGAGGTTGATAACTTAGACCAATTAGAATGGATGGGGCGTTTTCTCGGACGTATTCATGCCGTTGCCGCGAAAAATAATTTCACTGAACGACCTGCATTTAACAGTGAAGAAATGTTACAGCAGGCGCAATTGGTCATCGAAAAGTCTAATTTTGTTTCGCCTAGCTTAACATTGCCGTTCTTCACTATTTTAGAGCAAGTAATCAAGCTTGCGAGCCAGCAATATCAACCTACATCAGAAATTCGCCTTCATGGTGATTGTCATGCGGGTAACATTCTATGGACAGATAAAGGCCCTCACTTTGTTGATCTTGATGATTGCAGAACAGGGCCAGCAGTACAAGATATATGGATGATGCTCAGTGGTGACCGTCAACAACAGTTACTGCAGCTAGATACTATATTGTCAGGCTACGATGAATTTCATAGCTTTGAGACCAATCAATTGCCTTTAATTGAATCATTGCGTACTATGCGAGTAGTTAATTATATGGCTTGGCTATGCAAACGTTGGCAAGACCCTGCTTTTCCTCATAATTTTCCTTGGTTTAATACTGAGAAATATTGGGAACAACAAATTTTGATGCTAAAAGAGCAAATGTCGGCATTACAGCAGCCTCCGTTAAGCTTACTGCCTTATTAAGTCAGTTTAGCCATGTTATTTTTATTTTTTAATGATTAGGAAGTATATTTTTATGAAAAAGTTAGTGAGCGTATTCGCTTTAATGTTGTTACCAGTATTCGCATTCGCAGCAAATTATACTGAAGGCGAGCATTACACTAAAGTTAATGAAGAAATTACCGCTAAGCCAGAAGTACGCGAGTTTTTCTCATTTTATTGTCCTCATTGTTTTCAATTTGAACCATTTATGGCGAAGTTAAAAACCTCTATTCCAGAAGATACTAAGTTCGTAATGAACCACGTTGACTTTTTACGTGCTGCTTCTCCTAAAGTGCAAGGCATGTTAACTAAAGCTGTTGTTGTTGCGCACCAAATGGGTGTAGAGAAAAAAGTAATTGGCGCAATGTTCAATTATATACATATACAAAAAGCGGTATTTACATCAGAAAAAGATATTCGTAATGTTTTCGTTCTAAATGGTGCCGATGGCGAAAAATTCGATAAGTTGATGAAAAGCTTTGGTATGGTAAGTAAAGCGAAAGCTATGAAGAAGCAACAGAATTACTTTGCCAGCAAAGGTGCTTTAAAAGGCGTGCCAGCAGTAATTGTTAACGGTAAATACCGTGTTGATGCACAAGGCTTAGACCGCAATAACTTTGAGCAAGATTACATTAACCTAGTAAATTACTTATTAACGCTAAAATAAATAAGATTACTCAGGTGATATGAACAAGAGGCTACGGCCTCTTTTTTTATTGCCTGAACACTTATTGTCTAAACACATAATTATAAAAATCTAATTATAAACACCTAATCGCTAAGCACTTAAAAGTTAAAAGCTTAGTGCTGTTTGCTGTGTTTATAATGACGAGTTAATTGCGAGGAGATTCTCAATTAATCAGGGCTAAACCTTTCTTTTATATAAAACAGCCAAAGTGACTATTGCAAAGGTAAGTTGTGGTGATTTTTGCGATATAGGTAAGCACTTAGCAAGAGCGCGATGCCAAAAAGTATAACGCTGCTGATCAGTTGCTGCTGACCATTCACCTGCAATCCTGCTCCCATTAATGAGAATATGGTCATTTGCGGTATAAAACCGAGAGCGGAACCCAAAATATAGGGCGACACAGGTGTTCTAGCGGTTCCTGCAAGTACATTGGTTAAGAAATTAGAGCCGGCGGGCACTAGTCGAATAATTAGGGCTTTCATAAAAGTGTTGTGACGAAAAAAATAGCTTACTTTAGCTAAAGGTTGAGGATAGTTTTTCTCAACAAGGTTATGAAATAATTTTCGCGCCAAGAATAATGTCATTAAGCAGCCTATGATGGCGGATGTAGTAGCTACTAGCACACCAAAGCCAGCGCCAAATAGAAAGCCGGCACTTAATGCCGCAATTTGGCGTGGTAGCCCTATCGCTATTGCAGGAGCGAGTAGTAGACCAAATAGTAAAGCGCCAAATAAGGTTTTTGGTATGAGGGTATTCAAATATTGTTGAATATAATCGCCATAACTACCTAAAAATATTGTCGCTAAAGTAATTGCAAACAATAAAGACACAATTGTGGCGAACAAGGTTAATTTGGCGGCAGAATTATTATTAATCACGCGTAATCTTTATCATTTTAAATATCGTTGCTCACCAGTAAATACAGTAAAACTCTGCACATACGATGTGGTTATTTGTGATGGAAAATACACTGAAATTATAGCTGTAAATAGTGTCGTATGTTAGACAAACTTATTTAAGACTAGCGTGATTGCAAAACTAAAACAGGTATTGTTACTGGGCCCAGCTAAATGAAACTAGTTTAATTATTAGCTAAATTTTTGTAAAATTTTGGCCTTCGCTGCATTAAATTCCACTTCATTTAAATAACCTTGTTTTTTCATCATAACGAGTTTGTCTAGATCCGCAACAAGTGCACTATTAGTATCACTAGCTTCATTGCCATCAATTGCATTGGTGCTAGTTTCTGTTGCTATATTGATGGTGCTTGGCTCGATAAAATCATTATTGTTTTGAGTTACCATGGTTGAGTTGTCTTCAAAAAACTCAGGCTCAGGAGTACTTGAAGTTGTCGTTTTGCTATTAGGCGTAGTTGTTTTTTTAATAACTGGCTTAGCTTTTATTTTTCGTTTTGTGGTTGCAGCTGGATTTTTTAGTTCTGAAAACAGCCATTGCCAGTCGATAGCTTTATCAATTATTTGTTGATATTTTAACTTAGTATGGCGAATATTCCCCACTCGATAATAAAGGCAGATCATGTACTTTTGCTTATGTTCATCGCTCAAGCACAGCTGTATTTTCCTGTGCTTGTCATTCATCATTTTTATGCGATGTTCATTACCAAAAGTGGCTAAGACTAAATCTTCTAGCTCGTTAGAGAAAGGCTGATCTTCATTCGCACTCACCGTTGAGATAACTTCATCGTTTAATAATATTTCACTACCAACAAGAGACGATATATTGATACTTATTTCAGGGGTTTTATTGTGTCGCTTATAAAGTGATACAGACTGAGTTTGCAGATTGACTTCAAAGTTTGCCCATTGACGCTGAAAGAAGCTTTGTTTCTGAGCCTGTTTGTTTCTGTAATACCAAATAATGCCGATTAAAATAAGCACAAAACAAAATGTTATCCACAATAAGTTAGGTTTAGTTGAGTCAGTTGTTAAGTCTTGTTTGTCAATAACATTAGTTAGCACCGCAGTCGGTTTTTTAATTGCATATAAACGTTGCTGACTATGCTCAAGCAGTAATAACTCGCCATTATGCTTTTGATGTAAACTAAATTGTGACTGGCCCTTGGTATTATGATTGATCAGTTTATGCGAAATATTTCTGCTAGGTGTACTGTCATCGTTGACTGAGTTAATGGTTAAAGCGTTGAGTTGCCATTCATTTTCATTCTCTTGTAAATGTAATACTTTTCCCCATAAACTTTTTAAATCTCGGCCTTGGTAAACTAAGGTTTTGTGCTTTTTAGCTGTCTTAAGTAAGTGTTTTTTAATTTGATTATCAGGAACAGCTTCGCGCCAATCATCACCTATTTTGGCCTCAATAAGTACTTTACTATCTGTTTGGTTATACTGCACCAGCAGGCTATAGGTACTTTGTTTTATCCAGTCGAAATGCTGAGTTTTTTGTCCGGCAATGAAAATAATTTCATTCTGTATATCAGCTACTTTTGTAAAAGGATTATCTACGGGGATGGTATAATTCTGTAAACCATACTTTTCAGGTTTTATGCGTAATATAGCACCAGCATAAAGGGCTTCATTTTTTAAAGTTTCGTTACGTGCAAGGGCTATAAATAGCAAACCAAAATCATCATGCCAAGGCTCAATATACGGATTAAAACTGAGTTGCTGAATGGCCTCATTCACTTGCATAATTGCAATACGTAGTACTTCATTTTGTAAACTTACTTGAGGAGTTGAATGCTGAAGATTTGTAACTTTCCAGCGCGTTACAACAGTATCGTAAAGTGGTTTAACTTCAGTATTAACAGGGGATAATTTTGGAGATGAACTATTAATTTTTTCAGTATGAGCGGTATAAAAAATGTGATAACCGTCTTTGTCACGATAATGGAAGTTTGGGTCTAAGGTAATTGCAGTTAACGTAATAATATCAGGATTTTGTAGCGCTAATTTCAGATCGAAAAAGGCAGTGGAAGACACTTTGTTATTATGTAATTGATATATGTTTCCAGCTCGTGATGCAATAAAGTAATGATCTTGGTCACCTAGAACAGGTAATATTGTTTGCCACTGGTCGTTGTCTAATGCCGCATTATCAAGGCTTGCAATTGCAGATAACTCGAGTTCATTTACTGCTGAAGTTTGAGCATACACCGTGAAATTAATAACGGTTAGTATGATAAAAACTAATCTTAATTTACAACGATTGAAGCAACTTCCTTTATGCATTAAATATTACTTCCTTTGATGATTTATCATAGGCAGCTATCGTTTAATTTTTGCTTATTAAAACAGCTTGTTGAGCATCTATGAATTGGTTTTTATTCTTATTATTAAGATAGCTTAATTTCCCGTCAACTATTATTTGATCATTTATTTTTCCATGCTCGGCAAGGTAGAGTGCTTGTTTGCCCCAAACGTGTATCGGTCGCTGTATTTTAACCAGGTGATACTTGTGAGTAATAAGAGAAAAAATTTGCTGCTCAGACTCAACAGTTATTTCTGTTAACTCTTTGTTATGCTCGGTGGTTAGTACATTTATCTCAGAGGTTATTTTACCTGAGTAATGAATTTGATTAATAGATTGAGCGTAACCTTTTGGGAACGTTTGGGCGTAACTCGCGTGGATGATTTCACGATTATTTTTTTTACTATTAATTAAATAGCCTTGCACTAAAATAATGTCACCTTTTTCGGCAAATATAAGTGCACGTTCAACAATATCACCTATAACTTTGACCGTATGATAACTTGTCCATTCTTTGAATTTATTAGTGGTTTTATCAAACCAACGACTATGTGTTGCTAGTGTGAACTCAGCGAAAGCAACCACAGGATTAGCCTGATAGCGAATATCAGGCTTGTTTACTAAGTTGCCTAATAACGTTACGGTGCATAAATGGTTTTGAGGTAATTCAGTTAACATAGGTTACTTATGATAAAGGGGTTAATTGGTCGACAGTAAATGCTATTGATTAATTTCAGTATCAAATAAATTTTTAATTAAAATAGCAAATTCTTTGATAAAAGCTGATTGCTGAGCAGATACTGGGCTATTGACCACACCAGACAAAATCTCTTGCAAGTCATAAACTATAACATCAATTTCTCGAATAATGGTATTACGTTGTTCAAAAGTTAAGCTTTCGTTTTGGCTGCATAAAGCCATAATCTGTTCGCTCATTTCCAGTTCAATAACTTCTAACACTGAATCACCAGTATTATCGATAGTTGAACTGTTTTCAAATAAGCTTAAATGCGCAGTTAGATATTCAATTATATGAATGTAACCATCTGTATGGGTTATCATTGTTTTTTCTTTCATGCTTTATTCTTACGGTACTTTAATGTTGTTCATTAATACAAAACTGAAAAATGTCTATGCATTAAAAAATAATATATCAATATAGGTTAATGAAAATTGGCACCTATTACTAGGAAAGTATAAGTGCCCTTGATAATTAAGCCATTATGCAGCAGTGTTGGTACTTTCAAATATTTTGTCAGCAGATGCGGCAACAAAACCCGTGTAGAGCTCACCGTTTTCCATTGGGTAACGTTTGGCAAATTCGTAAAAACAGCTTGGAATAGCAACGGTTTTATCTGAAAACTCAACCATTACGTGATCTGCCATCGTAGAAGATTGTTCTAATTTTACGCCTTCATCACCTTTGATCTCGCCACCTGTGGTGTTGAGCTTAAACCCACCCGCTTTAACGGCTTCGTTTACAGCTTCTATAGAGTCGAAGTTGGCTAAGTGATTAATGCTTACTGTGAAATGGTTGGCACGGTAACCCCAAGCTGCTACCCAAGCGGCATATTCGCTTTCGCTAAGTAAGTCTAAGTATTCTTGATGGCTAACCTGCCAGTGTGTACCTGAGTATAAAAAGCTTTCTGCATTAATGGCAGCTTCTTCTATGCCAGCGACCATTTTTTCGATAATTGCTTGAACGCGAGGTGAAAACTCCTCCACTAACAATTCACTAATAAATACTTTAGGCAGGTTAGTGTCGGTATGCTCAAAGTGTTTTGCATAAAGCTTTTTAGCTTCGAAATGGTATTCACCACCTTCTTTGTAACCTAAGTTAAGTAAGTGTGCTGAGATTTTTTCGATATTAACTTTCGCAATATTAAATGTGCGGTAAGCAACATGATCATTGATGAGTTCTTCACCGTTGCTTAAAAGTTGGTGTACTTTATCTGCTGAAGGAGTAACTTCCAGATAGTTTTGCCATATGTTGTTAAATAAATCTTTAACCGGTGTCATGTTAATTTCCTAAATACTTAAATAAAATTAGTGTCAATATCTCAAATTTACTGAGCGGTATATGTGGTTATTGAGTTAATCTTTCAATAGTGTATTGAAGAAATTTTAAGCAAAGAACGATGAATAACCACTCAGGATGGGTGGCTATATTTGGTCGATATTTTTAAAAAAGCTGGGACGGATCCCAGCTTTTTTTAATGGGCAGTAATGTTTCATTTCGGTGCGTTTGTACTGATTACTTGATAGTTAAACCAGGGCTTAACGCAGCAGGTAATGATACTTTTTCAGCTTCAACTGATGCTACTGGGTAGGCACAGTAATCAGCGGCATAAAATGCGCTTGCTCTGTGGTTACCACTAGCACCAATGCCACCAAACGGTGCTGCACTGCTGGCACCAGTAATTGGCTTATTCCAGTTTACAATGCCAGCGCGAATGCGACGGAAGAAGTGATTATATAAGTCTTCACTGTCACTTAATAAGCCCGCAGATAAACCAAATGATGTATTGTTTGCTTCATCAATTGCCGCGTCGAAATCAGTATAACGATAAACTTTTAATAATGGACCAAAGTGCTCGTCATCCGGCATTTCTGTGATGTTGGTAACATCAACAATACCCGGTGAGATGAAGCCTGTGCCTGTTTCAAGGTGCTTCATCATAACGATTGATTCAGCGCCCAGGTCAAGTAATTGCTGTTGTGCCGCAACTAAACCTAAAGCAGCTTTCTCAGAAATCATTGAGCCGATAAATGGTTGCTCTTCATCATCAAAATAACCAATTTTAATCGCTTCAGTACTCGCAACTAACTTAGCTAAAATAGCATCGCCTTGTGGGCCGGCTTCAATAAATAAGCGGCGAGCACAGGTACAACGTTGGCCTGTAGTAATAAATGCAGATTGTAAGATATCGTGCACTACGGCATCGATATCGCTAACATCTTTAACTACTAATGGGTTGTTACCACCCATTTCAAGCGCTAATATTTTACCCGGTTGGCCACCAAACTGTTCATGTAAGAAATGGCCTGTGGTTGAGCTACCGGTAAAGAATAAGCCGTCAATTTGTGGATGGTTTGCTAGTGCTTTACCTGTTTCAACTTCACCTTGTACCATGTTGATAACGCCAGCAGGAAGACCTGCTTTTAACCATAGCTTTAAGGTTTCTTCAGCAACCATAGGCGTTAATTCACTTGGCTTAAATACGACGGTATTACCCGCAATAAGTGCCGGTACAATATGACCATTGGGTAAATGACCAGGGAAGTTATAAGGACCGTATACCGCTACAACACCATGAGGCTTATGACGAATAAAGGCTTTTGCACCTGGCATAGGGTTTTCAATCGTGCCCGTACGCTCTTCGTTTGCGCGCACAGATATGGCAATTTTGCCTACCATAGCGCCTACTTCTGTACGGGTTTCCCAAAGTGGTTTACCGGTTTCAAGGGCAATAGTGGTGGCAAAAGCTTCTTTGTGCTCAGTTAATAATTCTGCGAATTTAACGGCAATGGCAATACGCGCTTCAATAGGCGTATTTGACCAAGCTTCAAAAGCAGCGCGTGCAGACATAACGGCTTCACCAACTTGTGCTGGAGTGGCTGTATTACCTTGCCAAACGACTTCGTTTTTAGCTGGGTTTTTTGAAAAAATTTCATGGCCTAAACCTGCTGTCCATTGACCATTAATCAATTGTATATTGTGTGACATGCTTATTTCCTCTGTGCGTTTTTCGCTCATGAGTTTAGTAATGAGTTATCTTACTGATTAATTGGAAACTAGGCGTACCCAGTCTCCTTCTTTAACCATTAATGCATCGGCAACCGTTTGTGATAACACGACCTGTTTGGCGGTATCTCGTAGCAATATGGCGGCTTGTGTTGCTCTGAAATCAGCAACTTTGTCATTACAAATGATGTAGTTATTGTCGTTTGCAACGTCACCAATGATAACTTGACGCTTTTTGCTTAGACGTACTGTTTTCACCGATGCTGTTTGTGTTTCAACCGTTGGGCCGGCATCAAAAATATCAACATAACCGCGACGCGAGAAACCTTCTGCTTCAAGTAACCTTAAGGCAGGTACTGTTTTCGGGTGTACTTTGTTAATCACGCGTTGTGCATCTTTACTTAACAAGTTGACGTAAATTGGGTATTTAGGCATTAATTCAGCAATGAACTCTTTTTTACCTATCCCTGTAAGGTAATCAGCCGTAGGGAAATCGAGAGAGAAAAAGTGCTCTTCTAACCATTTCCAAAAAGGAGATTCGCCATTTTCATCTGAAACACCGCGCATTTCTGCAATAACAGTTTCTGCGAAACGTTCAGTATGCTCTGCCATAAATAGAAAACGAAAACGTGATAAAAAGCGTCCGTTACGGTTTTTACGGTGAGTTTCGCTCAAAAATAAGGTGCAGATTTCAGAAGCGCCTGTGTAGTCATTACACAAGGATAATGTTTCAACAGTGTTGTAAATATTAAGCTCACGAGAGCTGTGCACAACTTTACCTAAATGGTAATGATAAAATGCATCATCTAGACCAACAGCAGATTCAATACCACTTGTACCAACTACCGCGCCTGTTTCTGTATCTTCCATAACAAACAGGTAGCCTTCATTGCCAGGCTGTGAAACTATGCTTTTAAAAGACACTTCAGCGTGAGAAATGCGTTTTTTTAGTAGTTCTTCATTTACGGGCAGTGATGTAAAACCATGTCCTGACTCAACAGCAATACGATGCAATGCATCATAATCACTGCTTTGAATAGGGCGTATTATAATCATAGAAAACTCTCAATGAGACGCTCAAATACCGGACTATTGTCAGGCTTTTGAGCGCTATTATATTGGAAACTTACTTAGCTAATTTGGCTACAGCTTTTTCAAAACGCGCTAAACCTTCAGCAATGTCTTCATCAGGAATAACTAATGAAGGGGCAAAACGAATAATGTTAGCGCCGGCAACAAGTGTCATTACACCTTCTTCCATGGCTGCATTTAAAAAGTCTTTCGCTCTGCCTTGGTATGCTTCGGTAAGTACTGCACCAACAAGTAAACCTTTACCACGAATTTCACTAAATACATTGTATTTTGCGTTGATGGCATTAAGACCAGCAACATAAAGTTTAGCTTTGGCTTTTACGCCATCTAATACTTCTGGTGTATTTACGGTATCAAAGGCTGCTTCTGCTACAGCACAAGCTAGTGGGTTACCGCCGTATGTACTACCATGTGTGCCAATTTTTAAGTGCTTAGCTATATCAGTTGTGGTGATCATCGCACCAATTGGGAAGCCGCCACCAAGTGCTTTGGCAGTTGTTAAAATATCAGGAGTAACACCTAGTCCCATATATGCGTATAACTCACCCAAACGGCCAACACCAGTTTGAACTTCATCAAAAATTAATAATGCGTTGTGTTCGTTACATAATTCACGTACACCTTTAGCAAATTCATCAGTAGGTGAAACAATACCGCCTTCCCCTTGCAATGGTTCCATAACGACAGCACAAGTTTTATCAGACATAAGTGCTTTTAAGCTGTCTAAATTATTGTATTCAGCGTGATCGATATCGCCAGGCTTAGGACCAAAACCATCAGAATAAGCTGCTTGACCACCAACAGTTACGGTGAAGAATGTACGACCGTGGAAACCTTGCTTAAATGCGATAATTTGTGACTTTTCAGCACCGTAGTTTTCTAATGCCCAACGACGCGCTAATTTTAAGGCGCCTTCGTTTGCTTCAGCGCCTGAGTTAGCAAAGTAAACTTTATCAGCAAATGTGCTATCAGTTAGTTTTTTCGCTAAACGCAATGCTGGCTCGTTAGTCATAACGTTAGATAAATGCCAAATCTTGTTTGCTTGTTCAGTCAATGCGCCAACCAAGACTGGGTGACAATGTCCCAAACAGTTTACGGCAATGCCACCGGCAAAATCGATAAATTCACGATCTTGTTGATCCCAAACACGCGAACCTTGGCCGCGCACAGGTATAACAGCAGATGGTGAATAGTTTGGTACCATAACATCATCAAATAATTCACGATTTACTGGGAAGTGGTTAGACATTGTAAATTCCTTATATATTTAGGATATTGTAATTAATCATTGTTTTGCGATAGCTAACGCTAACAAAACTACATGCATTAACGAGTGATGCATTATTAAATGCACGACAAATTAAAAATAGGCACGGATTATGACAGAAAAAACAGGTATTGTCTTGTCAAAATGCGCTGAAGCCCTTATAAAATAAAGGCCTCTCCGTTTTTATTCATTTTTATTGCATAACTATATTTGCGTTTTTTTTGCACTCTATGGCTAGTTATTAGCGTTTTATGTCAGCTTAGCAGATCTGTAAATACTTATGATATTTCATAATTAATCAAAAATAATTTGGCGATTGAGGCTTTTTTAGTGATTTTATCGCTATTTTTTTGATATTTAACCGAAGAATAGTCGATATAAGGCAATATATATTGGTAAAGATGTGTTTGAGTAATGAGGAAAAGAGCAGTAAAGGTTAATTAAAAATTAATTTAATATGATCAATATCGCTTTTCTTTAGTAAGCTAATGTCAGTTTTTGTTAAGCGCCCAGCCATTAATAATGTTTTTGCTTCTTCAGTACTTATAAGGTCTTCTTTAGCTAAACTTCTAAAGGCAACATAAGCTTTGGCTTTGGTGACTAATTTTGCAATTGGACACATATGCTTTATGTCTGTCGCATAAGCAAGATCGAATAAAGGCTCTGTAATTTGTAGGCGATCAAAGCGCATAAGCTCAACCATATCTGCCGCTACTTTACTGCTGCGCTCTAGTAATTGTTCAAGTAATAAATCAGGCGCTGTATCAAGTGTTACTAATACGTCATGTAGCTTTTTATCTTTATTGTCGTATGCGGCACGTAAGTCTTTATTATACAGATCGCTATAGGCATCTAAAAAGCCGCGAGTTACGGCTAATAATCCTAAGTTACTGAGCATGCCTGCAGTAAATGCTGTGAACTCATCTAACCCTTCTTCTTTGGCTAAACGCTGAGATGCCAGTGCAATTGATAAACTATCGTTCCACAATTTTCGCTTCATTAACGGATAAGGGGAGGTACTTGTGGGCAACCAGTGTTTTAGCATAAATGTGGGCATGACTAACTTTAGGTTATCTAAGCCTACATAGCTTAAGGCTAAACTTGGCTCAGTTACCTGTATGTCTGAACGTTTGCGATACTGAGGCTTATTAACCAAATTAATTAATTCATTACAAAGCCAGGGAAGTGACTTAGCCAAAGGAGTAATGCGGTTAATACTCGCTGCTTTTACCGCTAATATTTCCATAATAGAAGGTGCAGCATCTTCAATTTTTAGTACATTGGTGTAAAGGTTTTCTTTATTATCAAACACTTTATTTACTTGGTTATTAACACGTTTATAAAACTTGTTTTTAACTTGTGTTTTAAAGTGTTCTTCACCGTGTGCTTGTATAATTTTATTTTTGTTTGCTTCTTCTTCAATCGCTAATAACTCACGCCTGCGATTAAACTGTTCACTGTCTTGATGCTTAGTCATATTGATTTTGCCATTTTTTTGATTGGCAAAATCCTTACTTATCGCAAGACTTAACACGCGATTGTAAATAGGTAAGACTAATTTGTTATTTTCAAAAATATGCATCAGAACTTCATTGTTAGTTATGTGTGAACAATCGATAAATAAGACATTAGCTAGGTTATCGACCTGTTGTTATATTTCATGAGGTTAAAATATTATCATCTATATGATTGGCGTATTGGTCAATAAAATTTTGTAATAATTGATGGCCTTGCTCTGTTAAAACAGACTCAGGATGAAATTGTACGCTAGCAATAGCTAATGTTTTGTGCTGTAAAGCCATGATTTCTTGTTGACCATTTTCGGTGATCCAAGCAGTTACTTCGAGGTCATTAGGTAAAGAATTTTTATCAACAATTAACGAATGATATCGGGTAACGGTTAATGGTTGTTTTAACGCATGAAACAAACCTTGCTCATTATGGCTAATCAAACTGGTTTTACCGTGCATGACTTTATTTGCTTTAATAACTTTTGCACCGAAATGTTGGGCAATACATTGGTGCCCTAAGCAAACACCTAATATGGCAATGCGGCCTTTAAACTTTTCGATAATCGCCAAAGATAAACCTGCCGCGTTTGGATCGCAAGGCCCTGGAGAAATCACAATATATTGTGGTGCTAATGATTCAATATCGGCTAAGTTGATTTCATCATTTCGACATACCTTAACCTCTTGTCCTAATGCCTGAAAATAATGCACTAAGTTAAAGGTAAAAGAGTCGTAATTGTCGATCATTAATAACAAAAAAACACCTGCATAAAAGTAAATCGTAACGCGGGCGTTATTCTAATCTTTTATTGTTAGCCATTCTACCTTTAGTGGCTCTAATAGGAATTGTTAGCATCTTGATTTAGCGACGCTGGATTTATTATAGGCTGAACCTTTTGTAGAATGCGGTTAACTGTTGCAGAGCCTGTTCTGAGGGAATTAACCTGAAGTTGATTTTTTCACCAGGGCGCATTTGGCTTAAGCGAAATAAGTCTGTTTGAATTATAGTGCCTAAAACTGGATAGCCGCCCATGGTTTGTCGCTCTTTCATTAATACGATGGGTTGTTCGTTTTCAGGAAATTGCACCATCCCATAAGTAACGGGCATTGATAGCAAACAATGGCTTCGCAATTGTCTTGAAAGTAGTGGCTCGGTAGCTGCTGGCTTTTGTAAATGGGTAACGCTCAGACGATACCCCATGCGATTACTATCAGGTAAAACACTATATTCTGTGTTTAAAAATTTTTGTTGCTGTTTATGGCCCATTGCTAGAAATAAACTGCTGGGTATCATACGAATGGTGAGTTCTTTTTGAGAATAAAATAGTGCTGGTAGGGCAGTTGGCGTGTTTGAAGCCAATAGTTTATCTACTTTATTCTCAGAAGGCTCAGTTAATATTTTAGCTTGTGGTGTAAAAAATAATTTGCTGCCAACAGTTAATTTTTCTCCCATAAAGCCCAAGGCCATTTCATTTATTGTTTGTGCATAGCTGCCTAGCCAAGGCTGTTGTGTTGGTTCACAAGTAAAACCTCCGAATACAGCAAGGTAACTATGCAAACCCGCTTTTGGCATTGCCAAGTCAAGTATATCACCAGCTTGTAGATGAAAACGTTGCCAAGGTTTAATTGCAACATGGTTTATTTTAGCTTGGCAATCAGCACCTGTTATCGCAATGGTACAGGCAGATTTGGCTTCAAAACTTATTTGACCTAGGGTAATTTCGATTGCCGCACAGCGACTTTGTTCAAGCGAAATATCATTAGCCATTAATGGCTCGCTAATCAATTTGTTGGCACTCAGAAAAGCAAATTCATCGGCGGCGCCACTGGCACTAAAACCTAAATGTTGGGCATTCAGGCGGCCAAGATCTTGAATACTTGCCTGACCATTGATACTGATAATTTCCAGGTGATGTTGGCTCATGAATTTATACCTTGTTTTAGCGCAATAAATTCAGCTTGAGTAATGGCATAAAACTTTACATTCTGTCCAACGTTGATGGTGGCATTAAATTCACCATTTATGCTTGAAAACATAGGTAATGGTGTTTGACCAATAATGTGCCAGCCGCCGGGGCTTTCAATCGGGTAAATAGCACTTTGCTGCTCAGCAATGGCAACGGCGCCTTGAGGCACTTTTAAACGTGGCGAAGACTTTCTCGGTAAATGAAGTGCTGTCGGTAAGCTAGCGAGGTAACAAAAGCCCGGTGTAAAACCTAAGGCGTAGCCATGATAAGTTTGAGCACTGTGCTGTTTAATAACCTCGTCCACCGACATGTTACAGCGCTGTGCAACATCCGCTAGATCCCATTGTTGCTCTGTATCATAGTAAACAGGGATATTTATACAGTCATCATTTTGTTGACTTAGTTCTTTAATTACTGGTTTGTTATCACGACTCTTTACTTGGTTTTGTAAGTTATTTTGCTGATGTTTGGCTAGAGCCCTAATTTTATCAATAAGCTGAGCACTGGTGGTTAATTGCAAGTTGAAATAAACCATTAAGCAATGATAACTCGCTACCGACTCTACAATCAGCGCATTTAATTGCTGGGTAATAATTTTTTGAAAGGCGATAATTTCATTATGTTGTGACAGTGATATTTTTGCTTGCCAGCTAAGTAACAACGCATTTTCCGCGACTACTTCAATGGCAATTTCGGTGTTATGCACTTCTAAAATTTCAGTACTTTGTGACGCATTTTTCATTATATTATGACTTATATTTTTTATCTTCTAACTGCTTGTTACGCCTATATTTATGCATTTTTTTGCGTATCAATAGTTGCTCGCAAAGCTTTGATCATCGCCAAGGCATTGGGTGTATCGCCATGAACACATAATGCATCAATATGGAATTGTAAGGGCTTTTGGTTAACGCTGAGTAAAGGCTTATTGTTAAGCAAACTTTTACAACGGCTAACGACATCTTGATTGTTACTTAATACCGCTCCAGCTGTTGAGCGAGGTACTAACAAGCCGCTATCGAGATAGGCGCGATCTGCAAAGGCTTCATAATAGAGTGCAATATGATGTTTTTTGGCTACTTGATCAAACTTCTCGATGTCGCTAATTGCTTGTATCATTAAAGATAGTGTTTGATTCGTTTTTTGATTTAATTGCGCGATAGCGATACACAAATTTTCAAACAACGCTAGGTCTTGCATCATATCGTTATACAAAGCGCCATGCGGTTTTACATAGGAAAGTTGAGCATTTTCGGCTGAACACAGAGCTTGTAAAGCACCTATTTGATATTGCACATTGGCGATTAATTCGCTTTGAGATAAGTGCATTGATTGACGGCCAAAATTTTCCACATCGGGATAACTTGGGTGTGCGCCAATAATTACCTGATATTGTTTTGCTAGTTTAATGGTTTTTTTGATCGTTAAAGGGTCTGAGCCGTGAAATCCACATGCGATATTCGCCATATCAATTAAAGGCATAATATCGGCATCGTTATTTTCTTTAAACTCGCCTAAATCACAATTTAATTTCATGATATCTCCCCTTATTAATCATCAGCAATATGTCGACGCTGCCTTGCCGGGTGACTTATCACCACATCAGTAAGGGGAGTACTGCAACAACTTAAGATATAACCTTGTTGTTGTTCTTGGTCAGATAAGCCGTCTTGACAAGTTTGCTCTACTTCACCTTGCTCTAACATTACCTTGCAGCTGCCACACATGCCAGCTCGGCAAGAGTATGGCAGTATTAAACCTGCATCTTCGCCTTGCTCAAGCAATGTTTGGGTATTATTTCCAGTAATGGTTTTATTAAAGCTACTGAATGTTAGTACGGGTTTACTCGTTTTCGTGCTCAAGACTGTTTCCTTTTCCAATGTGGGCTTTATGTCATTTGAAGTGGGGTTAACCGATGACTTATTACTGAGCGTAAAAGTAGGGGCTGTTTGGCGTTTTATTACTTCAACCTGATCCCCCTGTTTTATTTGGCCTTGATTAAGTGCTACTAAATTTTGCCCAAATAAAATATCACCATTAGCTAATTGGCGAAAATTTTTGAGTGTTTTTAAAGGCTCTTGTTGTGGACTTTTTTCACCTGTTTCAGGGTTCACTGTGGTGAAAACACATCGAGTGCAAGGTTTCGTTATTTCAAACTCTACTTCACCAATGCGAATATGCTGCCAAGTATCTTCAGCAAAAGCTTCACAGTTATTCACAACAATATTGGCTCGAAATTGTGCCATCGAAATTTTATGCGTTTCAGGCTTATATCGACTATTTAAATTATCCAGTGATGCTTGTGAGATCAGCAGTAAAGGGTAGCCATCTGCAAATCCAACTTGGCTATTTTTGTTTTTTACGAAACGCTGAGAGTCGGCGCCAAAAAACAATAATTGGCAAGGTTGTTTGAGATAACGCGTAAACCACAGATTAATGTTGTTATTACATTGCTGTGCATTAATGGTGTCTTGCCACACAGTTACAGCAATATAGTTTTGGCTAAGTTGCTGGTATTCGATCAATAAAGCTGGCATATCTGGTGCCGTGATCATAATACCCTTTGCCGTTAAGTTTGCCTGAATTAAGCACAAACTAGGGTGCGTGCGTGCGGTGATAAACTCACCTTTATCGTTAGCAACAATAAAACGCCGGTCACAAGCTAAACCAAGTTCTTCAACCCAGCTATTTGACAACTCAATACCAGCACTAGATTTAATAGGATAAATATTGATATTTTGTAGGATGGCTTGGCTCATGAGCTCCCTTAATACTTTTAATGATAAGGTTAATGGTAACGTTAATTTAGAGAATGATGAACTTAACTTTTCCAATTAAGCCATTCATATTGCGATAAGTGTTAATGCCCTTGATAGTGGGCAAAATGCCATGATTTTGCAATATGTATTTTCGTTAGATTAAGGTATATTGAGCCCATTGTGATTTAAACCTTAGCGCTAACGAGCAAAAGTTGTGTTAGTGCTAATAAAAATGGGCTTTTATGCATCTTCATATCTTAGGTATTTGCGGCACTTTTATGGGCGGTATTGCCGCTATTGCCAAACAAATGGGCTTTCGTGTTTCAGGTTGTGACGCTAACGTTTATCCGCCAATGAGCACTCAGCTCGAACAATTGGGTATTGAATTAAAATCAGGCTACTTAGTCGAACACTTAGCAGATGAGCCTGATTTGGTTATTGTTGGTAATGCCATGGCACGTGGCAACTCAATGGTAGAATATATGCTCGATAGAAAAATTGCTTACACTTCAGGCCCGCAATGGCTATTAGATAACGTATTGAAAGATCGCTGGGTATTGGCAGTTTCAGGCACGCATGGCAAAACCACAACCAGTTCTATGTTAACCTGGATATTGCAATATGCAGGCATGGAACCGGGCTTTTTAATTGGCGGCATGCCACAAAATTTTGATTTCTCTGCTCGATTAGGCAATGCCCCATTTTTTGTTATTGAAGCCGATGAATACGATACGGCATTTTTTGATAAGCGTTCTAAGTTTGTCCATTACCGTCCGAATACGTTAGTGATTAATAACATGGAGTTTGACCATGCTGATATTTTTAATGATATCAGCGATATTCAACGTCAATTCCATCATTTAATTCGCATGGTGCCGAGTAACGGGCTGATATTATCCCCCAAAAATGAGCTAGCCATTACTGAAACTTTAGCCATGGGATGTTGGACGCCGACTGAGTATAGTGTTGACCAAGAACATAAAACAGCTGGCTGGCATGCTGAAAAATGTATTGCCGATGGCAGTGAGTTTATCGTCAGCTTTGAAGGTGTAAAGCAAGGGCAAGTAAAATGGGGGTTAATTGGCGACTTTAATATCGACAATGGCTTAATGGCCATTGCAGCAGCGCGCCATGCTGGTGTACCAAGCGCTGTTGCTATTGAAGCATTAGCAAGTTTTGTGAATACAAAACGTAGGTTAGAGCTAAAAGGTGAAGTGAATCAGGTCAGGGTTTTTGACGATTTTGCTCATCACCCAACCGCCATTGCAAAAACTTTAGCAGGTATGCGAGCCAATGTTGGTAATAAGCGGGTAATAGCGATATTGGAGCCAAGATCAAATACCATGAAATCAGGTGTACATAAAGACACCTTAGCTAACTCACTTGCTGATGCCGATATCGTTTTTGTTTATCAAGGAGAGCAAGTAAAGTGGTCGGTTGATGCATTAATTGCTGACTGTAAACAACCTTGTATTGTCGGTGATAATGTTGACCAAATGGTTGTTGATATTATCAAACAAACTAAAACAGGCGATACATTACTTGTAATGAGTAATGGTGGCTTTGGCGGTATTCATGACAAGTTATTATCAGCACTTGCTAAACTATAATAGCTAAAGTAATTGGTATTGATAATTAAACTAATTATTCATTTACCGAGTATAAAGACCATTAGCATTAATTAACGTTATCTTTAAGGTGTAGGTTTGCAAAATACAGCCACAACAATTAATAACAATACTGAGTTTAATCAGAAAATAACCTTAGCCATTACTGGTGCCTCAGGCTCAGCTTATGCATTAAGGTTATTAGAATGTTTAGTCGCGGCAAATTATCAGGTGTATCTTTTGTGCTCAAGTGCTGCGCGAGTAGTTTTTGATACAGAAGTCGGCGTGAAAATACCCGGTTCGCCCGATGCCGCTAGCCAATTTTTTATTGACAGACTTAAAGCAAAACCCGAGCAAATTATTGTTTTTGGCAAAGAACAGTGGTTTTCTCCAGTTGCTTCTGGCTCAGCAGCGCCAAAAACTATGGTCGTTTGCCCGTGTTCTACTGGTACGCTTGCGGCAATTAGCCAAGGGATGAGTGATAACCTGATTGAACGCGCGGCCGATGTAGTGATTAAAGAGCGCGGACAATTAATTTTAGTGCCGCGCGAAACACCTTTTTCAACCATACATTTACAAAATATGCTGACGTTATCGCAAATGGGCGTAACCATTATGCCGGCAGCGCCAGGTTTTTATCATCAACCTGAAACGATAAACGATCTGATTGATTTTATGGTCGGTAGAATGCTTGACCATTTAAATATCGAGCAAGCTATTATGCCGCGTTGGGGCTATCAAGCTGGTACAGTAAGCACGTAAAACGAGAAAAACTGGCTTTTCAGTCGTCGCTTGTTATCGATATTGTACAATTGAATAATATCGACATACCTAACAGCCTAAAGTTAAGTAAAGGTAAAAGTAAATTATTAGCTAGTCGGCGTTTACACTGACTTTGCTTTTTGCTTTAAGAATTTTAATATCAACGCCGTCAAGCAACAGCATTACGTCTGCAAGTAACCTTTTAAGTTCAGTAACTTCACTGGGAATACTTTTTTTGAGCTTTTGCACGTAAGCAACAGCTTCACGATTGTGAATAACTTCCAATAACGCTCTCAATGTCTCGGTATCATCGGGGTTAATTGCAGGTAATTTCTTCTCACTAGCTGCATTGTACAGAGCATAAGTTGCAACTAAACTTGCTTGTGCTTCTTCCAGTCTTTTCATTAAAAATCATTCCTTGTTTTTATTGTTATGTTACGTAGCAGTTCTATTTTAAAGCGCGAGTTAGTGTTTTATTAGAGCCTTTATCTACCATACTGAAAAATAAAAATATTGTCTATTTTTTCTGCATAACTGATAAGTTGTCTGAGTAATCTATCTAGTGCTTTGTAACAGGTATTGAACGGTAAATAATGACTATTTATCGCATTAGACTTAAGTTTTTTGTAATGATGTGTTGTAGTAAGGTTATAACAATAATTGATATAGCTGATCAGGTTAAATGTATGTCTAGATTTACTACTCGTATAACGTCACTCGCTCTTAGCATTGCTCTAATAACAGGTGCAAGCCATCAAGCTTTTGCTGAAAATAATACTCAAGCAACAGCCGATAAAACCAAAATCGAAAAATGGTCGGTAAATAATCCACAAGGTGAATTTACCACCGCCAACATTGATGTTCGCCAAGGTACATGGATGAATGTTGATATAAGCCCTGATGGCAAAACCATTGCATTCGATTTACTTGGCGATATTTACACTTTACCTATTGAAGGTGGTGAAGCTACTGCGTTAATGACTGATATTGCATGGCAAATGCAACCACGCTTTAGCCCAGATGGTAAACATATTGCTTTTACTTCTGACGAAGATGGCGGTGATAACTTATGGATCATGAATGCAGACGGTAGTGCTGGCAAAGCGGTTAGCTCTGAAACTTTTCGTTTACTAAATAGTCCTGCATGGTCGCCTGATGGAAATTACCTTGTTGGTCGTAAACATTATACGGGGTCTCGCTCGCTTGGTGCTGGTGAAGTTTGGATGTACCACAAAACCGGTGGTAATGGCGTTATGTTGACTAAACGCCCAAATGAGCAAAAAGATTTAGGTGAACCTGCATTTTCACATGACGGTAAGTACGTCTATTTTTCACAAGATGCAACACCAGGAAAAACTTTCCACTACAGTAAAGATTCAGAGAAAGGCATTTATAAGATTAAGCGTTTAGATCTTGAATCTGGCGAAATTAAAGTTGTTGTTTCTGGTAAAGGTGGAGCTATTCGCCCGGTACCTTCACCAGATGGTAAATACTTAGCTTACATTAGCCGAGATGACTTCCAATCTAACTTGTACTTATATGACTTAACGAGTGGTAAAGAAAGTTTAATTTTTGAAAACTTAGATCGAGATATGCAAGAAACATGGGCAATTCATGGTGTGTATCCCAACATGGCTTGGTTGCCAAATAGCTCAGGAATGGTGTTTTGGTCTGGTGGAGAAATTAACAAACTTGATCTAAAAAGCAAGAAAACTACCGTTATTCCTTTTCACGTTAAAACCGAGAAAAAAATACAAACAGCGTTACGCTTTCAACAAGATATTGATCAAGACAACTTTGATGTAAAAATGTTGCGTGATGTTGAGATATCACCCGATGGCAGCAAGGTGGTTTATGAATCAATGGGACATATTTATGTTCGCAGTATTGATGATGGTAAAGCCAAAGGTAAAGCAAAACGCTTAACCAAACAAAAATCGCACTTTGAGTTGAACCCTAGCTTCTCTCGTGATGGTAGAACGGTTGTTTACAGTACGTGGGATGATAATAAACTTGGCGATATTCGTATGGTTTCTTCACGTGGTGGTAAAGGGCGTGTGTTAACTCAGGAACCAGGAAAGTACGTAGAACCGAGCTTTTCCCCTGATGGTAAAACCGTGGTATTTCGCAAAGTAGCCGGTGGTTATATTACTGATCCTACATGGGGTTTAAACCCTGGCATTTACACTGTGGCTGTGAAAAAGGGCACACCTAAGTTAATTACAGAATCAGGTGCATTACCGCACTTTGGTGCTAAAAATGATCGTATTTATGTTTTACAAAACGGTGAAACACCACAACTAGTAAAAGTAAGTCTACAAGCTTCAGCCGGCGCTGAGAAAGAGCAAGCAGTTTACCAAGGTAAATTTGCGACTGAATATAAAGTATCTCCTGATGGTAAATATTTGGCTTTTGCTGAACGCTTTAAAGTGTTTGTAACACCGTTTGTTGAGCGTGGCCAAGTGATCGATATTGGTCCAAAAGCGAAAAACTTACCGGTAGAGCAATTATCATTACGCGCAGGTGAAAGCATAAATTGGAATGGCGCATCTAATGAAATTTATTGGAGCTTAGGGCCAGATTTATATCAAGCCAGTGTTGCTGGTTTGTTTGATATCACTAATGAATCTGAGGTTGCTGACGCTGATAACACAGCTGACCCCGTTAAAACTTATTTAGGTTTTAAAGAAAAAGCAGATAAACCTTCAGGCCGTGTTGCTTTCGTTGGTGGTAAAGTGATCACCATGGAAGCCGAACAAGTTATCGACAATGGCGTTGTGGTGGTAGAAGGCAATAAAATTATTGCTGTGGGTAAAAATGGTGAAGTAGATATTCCGTCGAATGCCAAAGTGATTGATATTGCGGGTAAGTCGATTATGCCAGGCTTAATTGATGCGCATGCACATGGTCCACAAGGTAGTGACGAAATTATTCCACAACAAAACTGGAAAAACTATGCAGGTTTAGCTTTAGGTGTAACAACGGTTCATGATCCGTCGAACGATACAACCGAGTTTTTTGCCGCCAGTGAAATGCAAAAAGCAGGCGATATTGTTGGGCCGCGATTATTTTCGACAGGTAGTATTTTATACGGTGCAACCGTAGCAGGTTATACTTCACATGTTGATAGTTTAGACGATGCAAAATTTCATATTGAACGTTTGAAAAAGGCCGGTGTGTTTAGTGTTAAAAGCTATAACCAACCACGTCGTAACCAACGTCAACAAATGATACAAGCAGCTCGTGAGGCTGAAATATTAGTGGTACCAGAAGGCGGTTCTTTACTTCAACATAACTTGTCTATGATTATCGATGGTCATACAACGTTAGAACACTCTATTTCTACAGCAAAAATTTACGATGATATTAAGCAGTTATGGTCGCAATCTGAAATGGCTTATACGCCAACTATGGGCGTAGCCTACGGTGGTATTTCAGGTGAACATTTTTGGTATGACACCACAGATGTTTGGAAGCATCCACGTTTGAGCAAATATGTACCAAGTGAGTTTTTAGACCCACGTTCAATGCGACGTACAAAAGCGCCACACCATCATTACAACCACCTAAACGTGGCAAAAGTCGCCAAAGAATTACAAGATTTAGGTGTTGTGGTTAATGCGGGCGGTCATGGCCAACGTGAAGGTTTAGCTATGCATTGGGAAATGTGGATGATGGCGCAAGGTGGCATGTCGCCATTAGAAGCTATACACACAGCAACCATGTCTTCTGCACATACCTTAGGTTTAGATAGCCAGTTAGGTTCACTTAAGGTAGGTAAACTTGCTGATATTTTGGTTGTAGATGGTGATGTAAGTACTGATATTCGTTTATCTGATCGCATTGTTTACACTATGATCAATGGCCGTTTATATAATGCAGAAACGATGAATGAAGTGGGCAACTACGATAATAAGCGTGCCAAGTTTTACTTTGAAAAATAACGTTTACTCTTTCATTTATTGAAACCAAGATAAAGCCCAGTCATTCTGGGCTTTATCTATTCCCAGTTACTTCCTAACCCACTTCATTAGTTGCGAATATTTATGTGGATTACGACTGAAATATTAACTAAATTATTGAGCTCTTGTATGGCACCATTGGATAACATGTTTATTAAAAGGTGAACGATTAACGCGATAGAAACTAATATCAGCAAGAATGACGACTCTCCAGCTTATGTAAAATACATTTTCGAACTGTTTTAGTTGCGCGAAAGTAATACATGCATTTCTAAGCGTGACTAAACATGGCAATATATTTCGCTTAAATTTACAAAAATTGCCATGATTAATTAAGTAAACCCCTGCCCATACTTGACATTAAACAACAGCAACTTAAAATCAAATATTGGATACGTCAATATGTAATTTGATATATCTCATCGAATCAGCAGGCTTATTTCGACTATGTAAATTTTAATAAGTCGCTGCTAAAAACTAATGTTTAGCTATTGCTGCGCTAAATTTTTTATTGTTTAGGTGACGAAGTATTATGCTAAACCAAATTTTCGAATTGTTTCAGTATTCAGATACTAGCCTTTTGGCGGTTTCATCACATAACCCATGGCTAGTATTACTGTCAGTCACCATCGCCATCTTTGCATCTTACATGGGATTTCAGGTTGCTTCTCAAGCCTCAACGGCGACAGCTTTTCGTAAACATGTTTCATTATTAGTAGGCAGCTTTGCTTTAGGCGGTGGTGTGTGGTCAATGCACTTTATTGGCATGCTAGCACTTGAGTTGTGTACTACAGTTACCTATAAATTTGACTTAACGGTTGTTTCTGTTTTTCCGGCCATTGTAGCTTCGTGGGTCGCTTTGAATTTAATTACCCGTGAAAATATTAAAAGTTCGCAATTAGTGTTAGGCGGAGTGCTTGTTGGTGCGGGTATTGGCACGATGCACTATGTCGGCATGGCAGCTATGGATATGTCGGTGCTGCTTAGATATGACATTTTTATGTTTTGCCTTTCAATAGTGGTTGCGGTGGTGTTAGCCATATTGTCATTATGGATAAGTTTTGGGCTTAAGCAGTTTGGTGAAAGTAATCTAAGTCAAAACATGAAAATGCTAATATCGAGCTGTGTAATGGGCGCAGCTATTTCAGGTATGCACTATACAGGTATGGCTGCAGCGCGCTTTGTGTTGCCGCCAGGTTTTGAAATTTCCAACCAAACCAACGCCATTTCGCTATATCTTGCATTAGGGATAACGGTAATTACCGTTATCATCATAGGTATGGTTCTAGCTGTTAATGTACTTTTTAGTTATAAAAACAAATCTGTTATTGCTGAGCGCAATGAAAAACGACTTATCGCAATTATGGATACCGCTATTGATGGCGTAATTACTATCGATGCATCAGGAAAAATCATTAGTATAAATAAAGCGGTAACAAAAATTTTAGGGTGGCAAGAAAGCGAGTTGCTTGATAGCAGTATTGGTATGATTGCTCCTGAATCTTTCCAGCATAATTTTAATCACTATATCGACAACTATATTGAAACTCGCCATGCAAAACTTATAGGCTCTGAGCATGAACTGGAAATCATCGCGAAGAATAAAGAAGAAGTGCCGGTGCTTTTGTCTATTGGGCATGTTGAATTGAATGCACAGCATTTATTTGTAATTTTTATTTCTGATCTACGGGAGCGTCGAGAGATGGCCGCAGAATTACAGAAAAAAGATACACTTATTCATGCCCTATTAAAAAATATTCCTGGTATTGTTTATCGTTGTTTTGACCGTTCTGGCTGGCCATGTATTTTTCTAAACGATGAAGTTGAAAAAATACTGGGTTATCCAAAAGAAGATTTTTTAATGCCTGAGCCAAAGCGTAGTTTAGCTGATTTTATTCATCCTGAAGACCTAGATAGAATTGAGTCGACAGATTTACGCGGCCCAGATGGCTTTTGTAATGAACATAGGTTTATCGATCGATATGGCACAATAAAGTGGGTACTCGCTTATGGTCGTGCAAGTAAAATTGACGACAGCGATGAATATTATCTTGATGGCTTTATTATGGATATTAGTGAGCGAAAACAGATGGAATCTGAGCTGGTTTTAGCAAAAGAAGTCGCTGAAAAAGCGGCTGAAACTAGAGCGGCTTTCCTAGCAAATATGAGTCATGAAATTAGAACTCCCATGAACGCAGTTATTGGCTTTAGCGATATATTATTAGATGACGAACTGAGTGCATACCAAAGAAAGCATCTTGGCACTATTAACCAGTCTGCCAAATCATTGTTACACATTCTTAATGATATACTCGACAGCGCAAAACTTGATAAAGGTAAAACCCAGCTTGAGTATCGTGACTTTTCACTTGTTGAAGAAGTTGATGCCGTTGTTTCTACTTTGTGGCTACAAGCACAAAGTAAAGGTTTAGCGTTAACCCTGAATATTCACCCGAATGTACAAGAATACCATAATGGTGCGCCTGATCGCATCCGGCAAGTGCTAACCAACATTATTGGTAATGCAATCAAATTTACTGAAAAAGGCACAGTGAGTATTGATATTTTTCAGGCGGATAATCACGTGACAACTTTTGTGATTAAAGATACTGGCATTGGCATGACAGCACCACAACTTGCTACGATATTTGAAGCATTCTCTCAAGCTGATGAATCGATGAGTCGACGCTTTGGCGGCACAGGCTTAGGCACAACAATTAGTAAGCAGTTAGTAGAGTTGATGAAAGGCAGTATAAGCGCAAAAAGTGTAGAAGGTGTAGGTTCAGAGTTTACCTTTAGCTTGCCATTGAAACCTGCAACTAAAGCAGTTGAGAACATAACCTCGCAGAAAACGGCCACCATACCTAAACTGCGTATTCTTATTGTTGATGATATAGAGCAAAATATTGACTTATTAGCTTTAATGCTCAAGCGAAATGGGCATGAAGTAATAGAAGCCCGTGACGGTGAACAAGCATTAGTACAGATGCAAGAAAATGAGCTTGATATTGTATTGATGGATATTCAAATGCCGAAAATGGATGGTCTAACGGCAGCCAAACAGCGCCGACAGTTTGAAGCACTTAATGGTTTAACTAAGTTACCTATTATTGCGTTAACCGCTAGTGTATTACCGCAAGATAAAGCCTCGGCAGAACAAGCCGGTATGGACGGTTTTGCTAATAAACCCATCGACATGCAACAAATTAATCATGAGATATTAAGTGCACTTAATTTAGACAATGTCGCTCAAGAAAGTCATCAGAATATAGCGAGCACGGCGTTAGTTATCGATGTTAAAAAAGGTATTGAACTTTGGGGATCCAGAACGACTCTTTACTCAGAGATATCTCGTTTTCTCAAAGACGCTAAAACAGACGTTGTTCAACTTGAAGATATGCTAGAGCAACAAAATCTCCAACAAATCTCTATGATATCTCATAAACTCAAAGGCGGTGCAGGTAATCTTTCGCTTAATCGATTTATGCTGAGCTTAGGCGCTTTAGAACAGTCAAGTAATGATCACAATGTGGAGCTAATTGCTGAAAATATTGCGAAAGTTATTGCTGAACTTCACCAGGCGGTAAATTGCCTTAATAAAAAAGATATTGAGCAAGCAGCGGTGGCTTTGCAACCACTAGAAAACAGTGAAAATAGTAATGAAGAGCTGATTGAGATTTTGCAGCAACTTACCCCATATGTCAGTAATAATGAATTCAATGACGCGCTTTTGGATAAGCTTCAAAGCCATGTGTCTTCTAAAACTATTGAAATTAATAATATTATTGATGCATGTGAAAACTTTGAGTTTACTCAAGCACTTGAGCAAATTGAATCTTTGATTGAAACCCTTAAGCCAAGTTCGTCATAAAAATAAAGGAATAAACACAGTGCAAAAATCAAATAAAAGTATTTTAGTTGTTGATGATGAACCAACCAATTTGCGTGTACTTAATCAAATACTCAATGACAGCTATAAGTTAATTTTTGCTAAAAGTGGCCAAGAAGCATTACGCTTGATTGAAAAAGAAGCGCCTAACTTGATTTTACTAGACGTAATGATGCCTAATATGACGGGTTATGAAGTTTGTGAGCATCTAAAGAAAAAAAGTCAGTTTAAATCGATCCCCATCATCTTTATCACAGCATTAAGTGATCCTGAAGATGAAGCAAAGGGCTTAACTCTTGGTGCTGTAGATTATATCTCAAAACCTGTTTCGCCAGCCGTTGTTAAAGCTCGAGTTAAAACACACTTGTCTTTAGTTGATGCTGATGAACTTCGAAGCACTCGATTACAAGTGATTCAACGCTTGGGAAGAGCTTCTGAATATAAAGATAATGAAACAGGCATGCATATTATGCGCATGAGCCATTACTCTAAAATTATTGCTTTGGCCTACGGCTTTTCAGTAGAAGATGCTGATGATTTATTCAATGCCGCGCCGATGCATGATATTGGAAAAATAGGCATTCCAGATAGCATTATGCTTAAGCCTGGCAAGCTCACTCATGAAGAGTTTGTTGTGATGAAAAATCACCCTATCATAGGGGCTGAAATATTAGGCGACTCAGACTCAGAATTAATCGCTTTGGCAAAACTGGTTTCTTTAACACATCATGAAAAGTGGGATGGAACAGGCTACCCTAACCAGTTAAAAGGCGAAGATATTCCCATTGAAGGCCGTATCGTTGCCTTGGCAGATGTTTTTGATGCGCTAACCAGTGTTAGGCCATACAAAGATGCTTGGACAGTTGAAGCAGCGATGGAGTTGATAAACAAAGAGAAAGGCAAGCACTTTGATCCACATCTTGTGGAGATTTTTGAACCACTACTTGAGCAAATTCTTGAAATAAAAGAACGTTGGAAAGACTGAGGGTTACAATGTTAATTCAAAACAAATAGATACCATTTTCCCGTAAGTATAGATATTTAAATGACGGGTAAATACCCAAACAATCCTTAAATCAACAGAGCGCTCGTGTTTAATTATATCCCATATTTGTTGAGTCCATCACTTCACTCACAGTAAGTAGCTTTAAAGAAGCTAGCTGTTACAAATTTCATCTCGCTTTATTTTTATCATCATGTCACTAATAGTTAGCTATTAAGTTGGCTATTATGTTAGTTATTTCTTTACTGAGTTAACTTCATGCATTGTGAGCTTATTTAAATGATTAACTTCCTTAGGCTTTTCGTTATACTGAAATTAACTAAAGATTTATAAAATCAGTAAAAGGAAGCGAGTATGGATAACAAGATATCAATTGGCATTAGTAGCTGCTTATTGGGTCATAAAGTGCGATTTGACTCGGGCCATAAAAACAACTCATACATAAATAATACTTTAAGTGAGTATTTTGATTTTATTCCTTTTTGCCCAGAAGTTGATATTGGCTTGGGTATTCCTCGTGAAACCATTAGATTAGTTCTGCTCGATGATAAAGTGCATTGTGTAGGTTCAAAAAATCCGGATTTAGATGTAACAGAGCGACTTAAAGATTGTGCTGAGGAACAAAAAACATGGCAGCAAAACTTGAGTGGTTATATCTTGAAAAAAGACTCGCCTAGTTGCGGTATGGAACGGGTGAGATTATACAAAGGTGATATGCCTGATCGTATTGGTGTTGGAATTTACGCTCAAAAGCTCATGGAGAATTATCCAAATTTACCCGTTGAAGAAGAAGGGCGTTTGGGTGATGCAATATTACGTGAAAACTTTATTCAACGAGTGTTTATTTATGCGCGCTGGCAAAAACTAGCGGCAGAAGGGTTTTCAATAAAAGCGTTGAACGATTTTCATGCCCAGCATAAGTATATTTTTATGAGCCATAACCAAGCTATGGCTAAAGAGTTAGGGCATTGGTTAGCGCAAGCCCATGGCGAAGTGCCTAGTGAAGTAATGCCGCAATACTTAACAAAAATGATGACGTTACTAAAACTAAGAGCTTCTCGAAAAGGTCATGTAAATACGTTACACCACTTGCAAGGCTATTTGAAAAACTTTATTAGTGCCGATGACAAAGCTGAGCTGGTTGATATTATTGATCAATATCGCAATGGTTTACTACCACTGATAGTCCCAATAACGTTGCTGCGCCATCATTTTAGAAGGTTTCCAAACGACTACATTACCGATTCATATTATATGAAACCTCATCCTAAAGAATTGATGCTATTAAATAGTTTATAAAATGGCTTGAGGAAAGCGTATTGAAAATTGAAGTGGTTGAAAACCCAGAGACCGAGTTAATTGCTTTTTTAGATAAAAAAATAGCTGAATTTAACTGGGCTCATTGGGAGGTAAGTGAACGTAAAGCAATTGCTGTAAAGCTAAACGCTGAAAACGGTGATGTTATTGCTGGCGCCGCTGGACGCACCTTCGGCGATTGGTTAATGATCAATACCTTATGGGTTTCTGAAACACTACGCGGCCAACAAGTGGGTAGTAAAATATTGCATGAAATCGAACAAGCTGCGCAGGCCAGAGGTTGTAATAAAGCGTTACTCGACACTTTAAACTTTCAAGCTATGCCGTTTTATGAAAAACATGGTTATCAAGTACAGTGGACACAGCAAGGTTATCCAAAAACTGGTTGCAGATATTATATGATGAAAAATTTAACACCTTTGCAGAGCGACTTATAATTCATGTATAGCGGAAAGTGCTTATGTGGCGCGGTTGTCATTAGTGTGCGCGGAAAAATAAGCGATATTATCCATTGTCACTGTTCACTTTGTCGGAAAAACTCTGGCACAGCTTATGCTACTAACGGCTTTGTTAATCAAACAGATTTTATTATTGAACAAGGTCACTCAGCGTTAAGTGCTTTTTCTTTTAAGCCAGGACGTACGCGTTATTTTTGTCAGCATTGCGGAAGCCCAGTTTATAGCAGCAATGAAGCTGATAAGTTAAGGGTTCGAGTGCGGCTAGGGATATTTGATTCTGACATTGTCGAGCGACCGATATCGCATAACTTTGTCGACTCTAAAGCCAACTGGGAAGAGTTTAATGCTGATTTACCGCATTATTCGACCTTCGAGCCCAGCCGAAATAAATAATCAGTACAGGAAGACGTTTTGATGAATATTGTGTTATTACTGAATAATGATATAGCCAGTAATTTAGCGTTAAATTTATTATTACCCGCGTTAGCACCACATAATATCAAGGTGTTTTTATCGAGCAAAGTGGGTGGTAATTTAACACGACCGCAAGCACTGCAAGATTTAGCGAGATTTGAACAGCATGATATTTATCAAGCTTTAGAGCAGCTTCCAAAGGTTAATGCTCAAAAGCTAATGTTTAAAACTTACCCAGAAATTACTCAGCACCACGGTATTCAAATTGAAACTTTAAATCAGATAAACGCTGAACAAGGGATAGAAAAAATTCAGGCATTATCCCCTGATTTAATTATTTCCATTCGTTATGGTGTTATTTTGAAAAACCCGATCATTGCCCTGTCAAAACACGGCGTTATTAATTTACATTCTGGTAAGTTGCCCGATTATCGCGGTGTTATGGCGACGTTCTGGGCATTGTTAAATGGTGATGAACAGCTGTCGACCAGCTTGCATTTTATCGATGATAGCTCGATAGATACAGGCCGAATTATTAATAACTCAACGCTAGCGGTGCAGCAAAATAAATCTTATCTTTGGCATGTATTGTCTTTATATGTTGGCGGTTGCCAATTAATTGAACAAGCGATTGAAACACTAGATAACGACGGTAAAATCATCACTAAAAATCAGGGAAGTGCAGGTGAGTATTATACTTTCCCAAGCGCTGAGAAAATAACTGAGTTTAGCGCCAGATTTGGTCCATTGTATCAACCGAGTGACCTTGTTAATTTACTCACTTCATTAAAGCAAAGTGAGTAGCTAGCATTAATCATTGAGTTTGAGTTTGAGTTTGAGTTTGAGTTTAAGTAAAAGGAAAAAATATGAGCATAGTACGGGTAAACGAATTTACTGCTGCAGCAGAAAAATCATCAGAACTTTATACATTTTTACAAACATTGATACCTTATATTTCATCTGCGAAAGGCTGTATTTCATGTGAATTGTTAAAACATAATGAGCATAGAGATCAGTTTATGATGATCGAGCGTTGGGATGAAATAGAAAGCCATCAACTTGCTATTACCGATTATCCACAAGATAAGATGCAAGCCGCAATGAGCTTATTTGGTGCGGCGCCAAAAGGAACATACTACAAAGAAGGCTAAGCCAGAAGCTAGGTAACCTGAGCGCTGGATAAGTAGTACTTGCTCAATCCTCCCTTTTAAGCCATTACCTGCGTTAAAACGTCGATAAATAGCCCGCTATTCATAAACGTTTTGCCTTGGAAATGGCATAAAATGAAGCATTGATGGTGTAAATTTGTGATGTTCACCTTACTATAGCATTTACTTTACCACCTAAGCTTTTGATTCACTTGAGTATTAAGCACTCATTATCCAGAGTTCAGGTTAAGCAATATTGTGGGTGATGTTATTAACAAGCTTTAGACTATTTCTATTTTTTATGGAGCAAAATTAATATGTTAAAAATGCTTTGGTTAAGCTTATTTTTTATTGTGCTGATTTGGTCAGGCATTGAGCCGAAAGACCAATTTACGTGGTTTTTAGAAGTATTACCGGCCATTATTGGCTTAGTGTTAATGGCGATAACGTTGAAGAGTTTTCCATTAACGCGGCTACTTTATAACTTTATTTTATTACATTGTATTGTATTAATGGTTGGCGGACATTACACCTACGCAGAAGTGCCGCTGTTTGACACTATTGCCAATTGGCTGGGCTCTGAGCGAAATAACTACGATAAAGTTGGGCATTTTTTCCAAGGTTTTGTTCCCGCTTTATTAGCGCGTGAAATTCTTATTCGCAAAGGTATTGTTAATGGTAAGGCATGGCTAAATGTTATTATTGTAGCTATTTGTCTAGCTTTTAGTGCCTTTTATGAGTTAATTGAGTGGTGGGTTGCGGTTGCTTCCGGTGAGAATGCAGAAGCATTTTTAGGTACTCAAGGGTATGTTTGGGACACGCAATCAGACATGGCTTTGGCGTTAGTTGGCGCTATTATTTCATTGATTGTTTTAGCTAAATATCATGATCGCCAATTAGCTAAAATACGCGTCAAACCTTAGTGCTTATATCTAACACTGTTACTGAAAAGTAAGCGCTTAACATTTAAGGTTACTCATGAAAGTGAAGCTATTATTTATCATTATTACGCTATTTTCGCTTGTGGCTTGCAGTTCTTTTTCTGTGAGTAATCAAGGCGCAAAAGTTACTGTTGGCAAAACGGTTGAACAACCTAATGTTATTGTGAATGGTCAAGTTAACGATATTGACAAGCCCTAGCGTTATAGCTGCTCTAGGGCTTTAATATTGGTTATGTAAGTAAGCTAGGCAAGCAAGTTTTGCACTGCTGTTTTTAATTGTAATGCTAACGCTGCATTGGTTAATTTAGCTTGCTCAACATCAAAGTTTTCGAAAAAACTAGGTACCGATAACGATGCTTTTACATCGCCTGCAAAGTAAGGTGCTGAGCCAATGGCCGCGGTTAATACATTTGCTGCTCCGCCTGGGCCAGGAGATGTTGAGAGTAAAATCATAGGTTTGTTTTGAAAAAGTTTTTGATTTATCCGCGAGGTCCAATCAAATAAATTTTTATAAGCGGCGCTGTAACTACCGTTATGTTCAGCAAATGAAATAATAATGGCGTCACTTGCTCCCAACTTGTCAAAGAAAGCCCTTGCCGCTTCAGGTTGGCCCAATTCAGCTTCTTTATCTTGGCTAAAAAGTGGTATTTCATAATCATTTAAATCAAGCACTTCTAAATCAATACCTGTTTTAATTTCAGTCGCTAATTCCCCCGCGTACTGAGCAAGTTGTTTGTTAATAGATTTACTACTGGTGCTGGCACCGAATGCAACAATTTTCATATTTGTACCTTAGTTCGTTGGGTTTTTTAACGCTTTTAATAACATTACTCTACAGTGTGATAAAAGTTAGGTAAAATGGTTTTAATTAAATGTAGAACATAAGTATTTTTAACGGATCTTATTTAGGATAGCCAGTGTCAATTTACGAAAAACGCCTCAACAAATATATCAGCGATTCAGGTTATTGTTCGCGTCGATTTGCCGATAAGTTAATCGAAAGCAATCGTGTAACCATTAATGGCAAAGTGCCCGAGTTAGGTACTAAAGTGGTTTCAGGCGATAAGGTTTGCGTAGACGGTAATGAGATTAAAGCCAGTGCCAGTAATCATACCGACCGGGTTTATATTGCTTATAACAAACCCGTTGGTATTACCTGTACGACTGAGCGCCACGTTAAAGGCAATATTATTGATGCTATTGGTCATACTAAACGCATATTCCCTATTGGCCGCTTAGATAAACCATCAGAAGGCTTGATTTTTCTCACCAGCGACGGCGACATTGTTAATAAAATATTACGTGCCGAAAATGCCCATGACAAAGAATATATTGTCAAAGTAGACAAGCCTATTAGCGAGCGCTTTATTGAGCGTATGTCGAAAGGCGTACCGATTTTAGGCACAATTACTAAGCCGTGTATTGTTAAACCTGAGAGTAAGTTCGTTTTTCGTATTATATTAACTCAAGGATTAAATCGCCAAATTCGTCGCATGTGTGAATACCTCGATTATGAAGTTACTGAGTTAAAGCGCTCACGCATTATGAAAGTTGAGCTGGGTAGTTTACGCCCTGGACAATGGCGTGACTTAACCGCTAGTGAAATGGCTGAAATTACCACGGCGGTAGCCGGATCGCGCAAAACAGCGCTTGATGATGATTATATTGAAAACGGCGCCGATGCAGATAGTGATACTGAACAAGCGAGTGACGAAGCACCAGCCAAGGTAAACATTGCTGATATTAAACATGCGAGTAAAAGCATTGTTTCTAAATCACCGGCGTCTTCACGTAGCTTAACGCGCATAGATGTCAGCAAACCTTCAGAAAAGCCTGGCGGTAAAAAACGCTTAAGTTTGAAAAAGAAAAAATAATAAAGCGCTAAATTTTACGATGAAGTGAAGCGAGACCATATAATGCATATTCCTGAAAAGTGGCGTTTAGATAAACAGTCAGATATTTTTGCCTTTATTGAAAACTATAGTTTCGCCACGTTAGTTTCACCGTCATTACAGTCGAGTCATTTGCCATTAATGTTAGATCGAGATAAACAGTGTTTAATTGGTCACTTTGCGCGGAGTAATCCACATTGGCGAGAGTTTATTAAAGATACAACTAAACAACATTTAGTGATATTCAATGGTCCTCATGGTTATATTTCACCCTCCTGGTATGCCAATAAGCCTGCCGTTCCAACGTGGAATTATGCGGTAGTACATATTAAAGGCTGTGCTGAAATATTAAGCGCTGATGAAACTGCACAAGCACTCGATTTATTGATGGCTAAATATGAACCTGCACTTTTAGATACACGCGATGTGGTTACCGCTGACTATCAAGAAAAATTAGCCCATGGCATTGTTGGTTTTAAAATTTCAATAGATGAAATTGACGCTAAAGCTAAGCTTGGTCAGCATCGTACAAAAGCAGATCAACAAGGAGTAACGGCGGCCTTGAGTCAATCTTCATCACCTGATCACCAAGCGTTGCTGAACTACATGCAAGCATTAAAGTTAGGTATTGGTTAGTGAATTAACACTTGTTGAGTGTTAGTTTTCATAACTTACTCAAGGCTTGTACAGTATTTATTCAGGTGTTACCCACAGTTTATTCATTGCCATTTTGCATACAGCAGATCAGTTTTTATCTATTAATCTTTCAAATTCAATAAATTCGCCGGTGAGTACTGGTCGGTTAATACGGGTGAATTTTTTGGCCAATCTTGCGTAGTAGCCGTTGAAAGCATTTGACGGCTTATCTCAATAATATCAACATTAAAAGGCAATAAACTAGCGCGCAAAGCTAAAGCACGTGAGGCTATTTCATCGTTGTTAGGTAATGGCTTAGCACTGGCTAATATAATGCGGTTGCTGTTGTTATTATTTTTAACATTGAAAAAATCACCAAATACAGATTTATAGGTCGCTGACTCGTAGTTATATAAACGACTTACCGAAAATGTATTTGCTGCTAAAACACCGTTTTCACTGAGTAAATTTTTAACTTCTTGTAAAAATTCTTGAGTCATTAAATGCTCAGGTATGTAGTCACCGTTAAATGCGTCGAGAATAATCCAATCGTATTGCTGCTTTTTTATCGATTCGCGCTTTATAAAAATGCGTCCGTCTTGCGCTACCGCTGTAATGTGGTCGTTTTCGAAAAAACTAAAGTAATTGCGCGCGACTTTAATTACCGCTGGGTCAATTTCGACATTGGTAATAGTCGCCTTAGGGTAGATCTGGTGTAAGGTGTTCGACATGGTGCCGCCGCCTAAACCAATAATTAAAATGCGCTCAGGATTCGGGTTAATTAATAAACTGGAGAAAAGCATTTTAGTATAGTTAAAAACTAAGCGTTGTGGATCGTCAACTAACATGCAGCTTTGTTGAGTTTTAGAGCTTCTAACGTTAAATTTTAAGCAGCGTAAACCTTTGTTCTCTTCCACTAATATATTGCGATATAACGAACGCTCACTGTGAATAGTTTTAGCTAATATTGGTGTACTCACCATTGAACCTATAAGTAAGCCGCTGATAATAACAAGGGTAAAAATAAACTTATTCATGAGCTGTGCCTTGTTGGTTAAGTACATTGCTATCGCGACCTTGCTTCTGTTGATTCACACGATTAAACACCATAGCACTAACGCCAAGTAAAATTAGTACCGTACTACAGACCATAATTATGTCGTTAACTTCGAACAGTAATACTAAATAGAAAGAGGTAATTATTGTGCCTAACGCACTGCCCAGTGTTGATACAAAGTAGAGAAACCCAGCGACCTGACCGCTTTTATCTTTATCAGTAACCAGTAAGCGTACGGAATAGGGCGAAATCATACCGAGTATTACGGTAGGGACAAAAAATAATGCCATGGATGCTAATAACGAACCATAACGAGTATCTTCAATGGCGAGAAATATAGCCTCCATTATCCATTGTGAAGAAAAAGCGACTGGCAAGACAGTAATACCCGCACAAATAAATATTAATCCGTAACGGTTTAAAGAGGCGTTTTTTGTTGATAGCTTACCGCCGGCTAAATAACCCAATGATAAACTCAACATAAATACCGTAATGATACTGCCCCAAATATGTACGCTACTGCCAAAAAACGGCGCTAAAATTCTGCCACCTAACAGCTCAATACTCATGATACAAAAGCCACTACTAAAGGCTAATAAATAGATTAAAGGGTTTTGCCAAGGCGAATTATTATTATTTATTTTTGTCATTAACTTACTGCTTTATTCTTGGTATTTAATCGATAAGTTATCTTATACCAATTGAATTAAGAAAGTGAGTAATTATAAGTAGGTAACCTGAACTCTGGATAAGCAGCACTTGCTCAATCCTCCCTTTTAACCCTTTATCTGCGTTAAAACATCGATAAATAGCTCGCTATTCATAACCGTTTTGCCTTGAAAGCGGCATAAAATGAAGCATTGATGGTGTAAATTCGTGATGTTCACCTTGCTATAGCATTTATTTCACCACCTAAGCTTTTGATTCACTTGAGTATCAAGCACTCATTATCCAGAGTTCAGGTTAGGTAATGTAAACTCAGAAAATCAGGTGAGCGAAATGTGCTTTGCGGATATCGAAAAAACACTTCATTGCTTAATAATAAAGTAGTCGAATATATCCTTGCTGGCAGGTTAGTGCGTAGTTAGCTATTAAAAATAGAGGGTTAGCATTGTGCTGAGATAAAGGTCACAGATCATAGAGTTTAGAAACAAAAAAGGCTTGTTATAAAAACAAGCCTTTAATCATGCATGAGACAGAAATTTGCAGCAATTGTTATATCAAAAGTTGCTTATTTGGCCTTTTTATCTTTAGCAATCTTTTGGTTAGCTAATAGCGGCTTTAAGAATCTCGCGGTATGTGAGCTCTTATGTTTTGCCACTTGTTCTGGGGTGCCAGTAACCAGTATCTCACCGCCACCACCGCCGCCTTCAGGACCTAAATCAACAATCCAGTCAGCCGTTTTAATCACGTCTAAGTTATGTTCAATAACCACTAAGGTATTACCTTTATCACGTAAACGATGAATCACTTGTAGTAGTTGTTTAATATCGTGAAAGTGCAAGCCTGTGGTGGGTTCATCTAAAATATACAAGGTTTTACCGGTATCACGTTTTGATAATTCTTTCGCCAGTTTAATACGTTGTGCTTCACCACCCGATAAAGTAGTGGCTGACTGTCCAAGCTTAATATAACTTAAACCTACGTCTACTAACGTTTGCAGTTTACGTTTTATTGCAGGAATAGGCGCGAAAAATTCAAAAGCGTCTTCAATGGTCATATCTAGCACTTCATGAATGCTCTTGCCTTTGTATTTTACTTCTAAAGTTTCACGGTTATAGCGTTTACTTTTACAAACGTCACAAGGTACGTAAACATCAGGTAAAAAGTGCATTTCAACTTTGATTAAACCGTCGCCTTGGCAAGCTTCACAACGTCCGCCTTTAACGTTAAAACTGAAACGCCCTGGCTTATAACCGCGTGAACGCGACTCTTGTGTGGCGGCAAAAATGTCACGAATAGCGGTAAAAATACCGGTATAAGTGGCAGGGTTAGAACGCGGTGTTCTGCCTATTGGGCTTTGATCAATATCGATAACTTTATCGAGTAAGTCTAACCCTTTAATTTCTTTATATGGCGCAGGTTCTTGTGTGGTAGCACCGTTTAATTCAATATGGGCTAACTTATACAAAGTGTCGTTGATCAACGTTGATTTACCTGAACCAGAAACACCGGTAATACAGGTCATTAGGCCATTAGGAATAACTAAGTCGACATTTTTTAAGTTGTTGCCAGTAGCACCTTTTAATTCAACAACGTTCTTTTTGTCAAAAGGCACTCTGTTTTTAGGTATTTCAATACCTTCTCTACCTGAAAGATATTGACCGGTTAGTGAGTCTTCACACGCAAGAATATCATCAACGTTACCTTCTGCAATAATATGGCCACCATGCACACCGGCACCTGGGCCAATATCAATGACGTAATCGGCGGCGCGAATCGCATCTTCGTCGTGTTCAACCACAATAACGGTATTACCTAAATCACGTAAATGGATCAGCGTTTCTAGCAAGCGCTCATTGTCACGTTGATGTAAACCAATAGACGGCTCGTCTAATACGTACATTACGCCTACTAAACCTGCGCCTATTTGGCTCGCTAAACGAATACGTTGTGCTTCACCGCCTGATAATGTGCCGGCTGCACGCGATAGGTTGAGGTAATTTAAACCCACGTTCACTAAGAAGCCTAATCGGTCACATACTTCTTTAAGAATTTTTTCTGCTATTTGGCCTTTTTGACCTGTTAACTCAAGACCTTGGAAAAAGGCTAATGCATCAGCAATGGCATATTCTGCTACTTCAGGTAACGGCGTATCGCCAACAAAAACGTTACGTGCTTCTAAGCGTAAACGGCTACCATGACAATCAGGGCAACTTTGGCTATTAAGGTATTTTGCTAGCTCTTCACGAACCGCGTTTGACTCAGTTTCGCGATAACGGCGATCCATGTTATTTAAAATACCTTCAAACGGATGTTTGCGAATAACAATGTCACCGCGGTCGTTCATGTATTTAAATTCTATTTCTTGCTTGCCGCTACCTTTTAAAATTAATTGCTGAGTTTTTTTATCTAGTTCATTAAAGGCTAAATCAAGCGAAAATTGATAATGATCAGCCAAGGCTTGTAACATTTGAAAATAATAAAAATTGCGTTTATCCCAACCTCGAATAGCGCCACCGGCTAAACTTAATTCAGGGTTAGTAATAATTCGGCTTTCATCAAAAAACTGCTGATTACCTAAACCATCACAGGTTTGACATGCTCCAGCAGGATTGTTGAAGGAGAACAAGCGAGGTTCTAACTCTTGCATGCTATAACCACATTTAGGGCAAGCAAAGTTAGCAGAAAAGACTAATTCTTCTTTTTTAGGATCATCCATAAACGCTACTTTTACTGTACCTGAGGTCAGTGAAAGTGCGGTTTCAAAAGATTCAGAAAGGCGTAATTGAATGTCTTCACGTACCTTGAGGCGATCAACAACTACTTCAATGGTGTGTTTTTTTTGTAACTCTAAGCTTGGTGGATCTGAAAGGTCACAAACTTCGCCGTCGATACGGGCACGAATATAGCCTTGAGCCGCGAGGTTATCTAATAATTTCGTATGTTCACCTTTACGGTCTTGCAACACCGGGGCAAGCACCATAACTTTGGTGCCTTCTTCTAACGCTAATACGCGATCAACCATTTGAGAAATGGTTTGTGCAGTAAGCGGTAAATGATGATCAGGACAACGAGGCTCACCAACACGCGCGTAAAGTAAGCGCAAATAATCATATATTTCGGTGATGGTTCCCACGGTTGAGCGTGGGTTATGTGAGGTTGACTTTTGCTCAATTGAAATAGCCGGAGACAAACCTTCAATGTGATCAACATCGGGCTTTTCCATTAAAGATAAAAACTGGCGAGCATAAGCAGAAAGCGACTCTACATAGCGTCTTTGTCCTTCGGCGTATAAAGTGTCAAAGGCTAATGAAGACTTACCTGAGCCCGAAAGGCCGGTAATAACAACTAACTTATCGCGAGGAATATCTACATTAATGTTTTTCAAGTTATGAGTGCGAGCACCCCTGACTTCAATTTTCTTCATAATGACTTTTGACCAATTTAACGTCCGGGTTTGTGATACGAGATTATCGTAAACAAAGATCAGACTGAATCTAAATTATCTTATGTCTCAGTAACATTTTACATAATGATTAACGATATAATACGCGCTAAACTAAGTTGTTTTTATCGTTAATGATACCAAACGTAGCGTTGTTCTGAACATAAAGTTGGAACCGAATATTATCGCACAATTTTTAGTCCAAATTCATCTTAAATCTCTGTTTTTGTTCATTCGATTGCCGTGTTAATATGTGCGCGTTTATATCTTCCCTACAAAATTAGAGTTTAAGTTTCATGAGCGTATCCGGTTTAAATAATATCGAGAAGAAAGCCGCATTATCATTGGCGTCAGTGTTTGGCTTGCGCATGCTAGGCTTGTTTATGATCTTGCCCGTTTTTGCCATTTACGGTGAGCAACTTATTGGCTATAGCCCTATTTGGCTTGGCGTAGCTATTGGCGCTTATGGTTTAACGCAAGCTTTGTTACAAATTCCAATGGGAATTTTGTCAGACAAATTTGGACGTAAACCTGTTATTTTAGCCGGTTTAGTCATTTTTTTACTTGGTAGTATTGTCGCCGCCATGTCAGACACTATTTATGGCGTGGTATTTGGCCGAGCTTTACAAGGAACCGGTGCTATAGCGAGTGCCATTCTTGCATTAGCGGCTGACTTAAGCCGTGAAGAACAGCGTCCTAAAGTAATGGCAACCATAGGCATGTTCATTGGCCTTTCGTTTACTGTTGCAATGATTATTGGCCCAATAGTCGCACAAGCGTTTGGGCTAAGTGGCTTATTCTGGTTTATCGCCTTGTTAACGATATTTGCCATGCTGACGATTCAATTTATTGTCCCCAATTCTATAAATACCGCCCCTAAAGGCGACAATGTTGCTTTGCCTTCAAAATTAGGCAGCTTAATTCGTGATAATCAATTGTCGCGCTTAAATTGGGGGGTATTTATTTTACACATGGCGTTAACGGCATGTTTTGTTACTTTACCCAAACAATTTGTTGCTAATGGTTTAGCGCTTGAACAGCATTGGCAGCTTTATTTACCGACGTTAATTGGCTCATTTTTCTTAATGGTGCCATTTATGATCATCGGGATGAAAAAGCAAAAAGAAAAGCAAATGTTTAGTGCGGCGGTTGCACTGTTAACCTTGGCGCTATTATTACTTTGGTATTTACCGACTAGTTTGTTTAGCTTAGTTGTCTTGGTAATGATGTTTTTTACCGCTTTCAATTACTTAGAAGCCACTATGCCGTCAATATTATCGCGTATAGCCCCTGCCGGCGTTAAAGGTAGTGTGATGGGAATTTATTCAAGTAGTCAATTTTTAGGGGCTTTTGCTGGTGGTATTTTAGGCGGCTTTGTTGCAGGCGAATTTGGTGAGCAAACTATATTTTTGGTGACCGGTTTATTTGCTTTAGTTTGGTTACTTTTAACCTTAGGGATGAAACCCCTGAAAAAATCGAAAGCTTATAGTTTTTCAACCAGTATCATTAGTGATGAAAAAGCGCTTGAAATAGCACAAAAGCTGAGTGAAATGCCGGGCGTTATTGAAGCAACCATTATGCATGAAGAAGCTGTCGCTTATTTAAAAGTAGACGATAAAACGGCTGATCTTGTGAGTATTAAAGCGTTATTAAATCAATAAATAAAGGTTAATATTTTTACCTAGTTAGTTAGCCGGATAATAGGCTTTAAAATACCGCGGTGATGAAATCTGTAATATGCTTTTCGGCTATGTGCATATTAACTTCATCATCTAACTCTTTTCCTACTAATGCATTGCCTAACGGCGACTCTGGCGTAATAACAACAATATTTAAAATGTTATTGTTTGCCAGAGTAAGTTTACAACGATAACCACCGGCAACAGGTGCTAGAAAAAACCACTGTTGTTTATCTATATCCTTTTCTAATTGTACAACCGCACCAACAGCTACTTTTAATTTGGTTTCTAATGCTTCAAGCGGAAAACTGTGTAAACGTTGAATAGCATATTTTATCTCATCTACTCGCCTAGATTGCCCCTCGGCTAAGTAACTCTGCTCTATGGCTAAGGTATCGTATTGTGTTTCTGCCACTGATTGATCGTCGGTAGCGGCTTTATGCGCATTGTTCGCTGCCATTAATGCTAACGATAACTCTTGCTGTAATTGAGCAGTAACTTGCTCAATAATCATTTTTTTGTCGATGTTAATATCGCTTCTCCGACTTTCCTTTTTTAATAACTCAAGCGCAGCATACTCAAATTATAAAGAAAGTAAACTCGTGCTTTCAATGAAGATAACATTGACTATATTTGTTACTATCTGACAGGTGTCAAAATAAAGCTTGAATTTTAGCTTACTAGCAGATATTTTATAATCTGATAAGTTTAAGCAAAAATATAAACTACCTTTATATTCCTTAGCTATAAATTAATATAACCATTAAAAGTGACTTAATATGAATGATAATGCTGCCTTTCCACATTTATTAGCGCCATTAGATTTAGGCTTTACCTCTTTAGCTAACCGAACGTTAATGGGCTCTATGCATACCGGCCTGGAAGAAGAAAAAGGTGGCTTTGACAAGCTCGCTGCATTTTATAAAGCTCGCGCTAAAGGCGGTGTTGGGCTTATTGTTACCGGTGGTATTAGTCCTAACATGCGTGGTCGTCTGGCTCCTTTGGGGTGTGAACTCAGTAAATTTTGGCACGTAGCTAAACATAAAAAAATTACCGATGCCGTGCACGAATACCCAACTAAAATTTGTTTACAGTTATTACATGCCGGTAGATATTCGTACCACCCATTTAGTGTGTCTGCTAGTAAAGTAAAATCTCCAATTAACCCTTTTACGCCAAAAGCTATGTCGGTGCGCGAAATTAAAGGCACGATCAAAGACTTTGCCCATTCTGCAAAACTGGCGAAAAAAGCAGGCTACGACGGTGTTGAAATCATGGGCTCTGAAGGTTATCTCATTAACCAGTTTAGCTGTGTAAAAGTAAACAAACGTACTGATGAATGGGGCGGCAGCATTGAAAACAGAATGCGTTTAGCCATTGAAACTATTCGTGCTGTTCGCGCTAGCGCAGGGGACGATTTTATTATTATTTTCCGTTTATCTATGCTTGATTTAGTGGATGGTGGTAATAGCTGGCAAGATGTTGTCACTATGGCTAAAGGTGTTGAAGCGGCAGGGGCAACATTAATTAACACCGGTATTGGTTGGCATGAAGCTCGCGTTCCTACCATCTCAACATCTGTACCGCGCGCGGCATTCACTTGGATCACCGAGCGAATGAAAAAAGAAGTGTCAGTACCTTTAATTACCACAAACCGTATCAATACCCCTGAAGTGGCAGAAGAAATTTTGTCTTCAGGACAAGCCGACATGGTATCGATGGCACGCCCATTTTTAGCTGATGAAAACTTTGTTGTGAAAGCGGCGGCCAATAAAAGTGATGAAATTAATACCTGTATTGGTTGTAACCAAGCCTGTTTAGATCACGTGTTTAGTCAAAAACGCGCCTCGTGTTTAGTTAACCCAGTTGCTTGTTATGAAACTGAACTTACTTTTGCAAAAACCAATAACAAGAAAAAAATTGCGGTAGTGGGTGCTGGACCTGCTGGTTTAGCGTTTAGTGTTTATGCGGCTCAGCGCGGCCATAGTGTTGAGATATTCGACCGAAGTAGTGAAATTGGCGGGCAATTTAACTACGCCAAACAAATACCTGGTAAAGAAGAGTTTTATGAAACGCTACGTTATTTTAATAAACAAATTGAACTGTTAGACGTTAAGTTGCATTTAAACCAGCAACAAAGTGCAGAGCAATTAGCGGGTGCGGGTTTTGACGAAATAGTGTTAGCCACAGGTATTGTACCAAGAGCATTAGACATTAAAGGTATTGAACACGAAAAAGTTAAATCCTACATTCAGGTACTGCGTGATAAAGAACCTGTGGGCAAACGTGTAGCCATTATTGGTGCCGGTGGTATTGGTTTTGATGTCGCTGAATTCTTGGTAGAAGAAGAGTCGCTAACCACCAATGCTGACAAATGGTTAGCAAGTTGGGGTGTTGACAAAGCCTATCAAGAAAATGGTGGTTTATCGGGTAAAATGGCACATGAAGCGCCAAATCGCGAAGTGTACTTACTGCAACGTAAAACCACTAAAGTGGGGGCGGGTTTAGGTAAAACCACTGGCTGGATCCATCGTGCAACCTTACAGAAAAATGGCGTACAAATGATAGCGGGTGTGTCTTATGATGAAGTAAATGATGAAGGCTTAGTCATTTCAATTAACGGCGAACAGCAAACGTTAGCCGTAGACAATGTTATTATTTGTGCTGGGCAAGAGTCTGAGCGTAGTCTTTATAAGCAGTTAGAAGCACAAAATGTTAATGCTCACTTGATTGGCGGCGCAAATGTAGCCGCAGAACTTGATGCAAAACGTGCGATAAGACAAGCGGCAGAATTGGCCGCGAAAATCTAAGCTCATAACGCAATAAGTAAAACTGAAATGCCATGAGCCTTATATTATTAATGCTCATGGCAATTTATCTGAAAATTCAATAACTGATCACAAAGGCAATAATTTAAATTGAAATAATCATTAACTTATCAAGGTCTAATGATATGCTTACAAAAAGCATTTTGTAGATAACTAATAGATAAGAGTGACTATGACGCTAATATTCAACCCCGCAATTGCTATTTCGAACTCACTCAGGTTTAAAGCTAAATTCTCTCTCTTAGCCTTAATGTTTTATCTGCCACTGATCGCTAGTTTCATTTGGATTGTTAAACAACAATTCCATAATCTCAGTCAATATCAATTAGAATTATCGGGCAATACTCAGATCAGTGCTATCGTTGAGCTCGAACAAGCGGTTGGAAATATTCGTTTAAGTCAAACTCGTAGCAATGATATTACTCAGAAAATTGAGCAACTAACGTTGCCCGAAAATAATAAGCAAACCTTGCTTGTGGGTTGGCAAAACTTACGCGTTAGCGAGCGAACATTTAATGACTTTTCGATGTTTTACGACAAAACATTCGCCGAGCGAGAAAACTTAGCAGCAGTAAGTGGTTTGTCGAGAGAGCCAGATCCACAAGCTTTTTATCTTGCTGAAGCGGCGTTGATAAGAATGCCAGCCTTAGTTGAATACACCAGCAGAATTAAAGATTTAACAAGCAGTATTATTAGTAATAACGGTTTTAGTGCTGAAACATATACTTTGCTAGTTGCTTTAGATAATCGCTTAGATGAACTACAGCTACAGTACGCAAAAACTATTGAACAACTTAAACGTGTTGCCCCTAACATGTTTAATAACTACTTATCGCAATATGAAAATGTAAAGCAATCGGTAGACAATTATCAGGCATTACTGCGTAGCGAAGTTATTAATCCTGATAGCATTCAATGGCGTGCCGCTCAAGCCAAAAGCTTAGGAGATGCGCAATACCAGCAACAGCAAGAATTAATGGTTTTGTCAGATAAACTTTTAGTTGATCGTATTCAACAGTTAAAAAGTAGTGGCATGCAAGCACTGTGGTTATTATCGATAATACTTGTGATTATTATGTTGGCGATAAGCTATTTATTAGTGGGTATTTACCAATCATTGAGTGAAAATGTTAATAAAATAAATTTAGCCGCAGAGCGATTAGGTAATGGTGACTTCTCATTTAATATTAGTAGCAGTGCGAAGGATGAGCTTGGCGATATTACTCGTCGTTTTAGCCAAATGCAGCACAAAATTCACACATTATTAACGAGAGTTGCTAATGATGTTTCGGTACTAAAATCTGCAGCAGCTAATATTAATAGCCTAACCGAAGCGATGGAAAAAAATATTGCCCTACAGCAGCAAGATACTCATCAAGTTGCTAGTTCTATTAATCAAGTTAATGATTCTGTGCAAATAATTTCATCAAATACGGCGGACGCTAAAATCCTGACAGAGCATGCATACACAAGTGTTAATCATGGTGAAGAAGTTATAAGTGATACTGCCAATGTAATCACCGCTATCTCTTCGCAAGTAAATGCTTCCGCTGAAGTTATCAATGAGCTCGCGTTGCATAGTAGTGAGATTGGTAAGTTTGTTAATGTGATCAGAGAGATAGCAGATCAAACTAACTTATTAGCATTAAATGCCGCAATAGAAGCGGCACGAGCAGGAGATCAAGGTAGAGGTTTTGCCGTTGTTGCTGACGAAGTGCGAACATTAGCGGTTAGAACACAAGATTCTACCAGTGAAATTCAACGCATTATCGAACAGTTACAGTTAGGTACTGGCCGTTCAGTTGAAGCGATGAAAAATGGTGTTGAACAGGCTGAGCAAGGCGTTGAAAAAACTGCACAAGTGGCTGATGCCTTTCAGCAGGTCAGTCAGAGTGTTACTGAAATAGTTTCAGCAACCACTCAAATATCAAATGCTGTTGAGCAACAACGAAATATGGTGATTGGTATCACAGGAAACACCCATGATATTGCTGAAAGTACTGATAATTTGTTACAGTCAGCTGAAGACGCCGCAAATGCCGGTGCTAATATTTCTCAACTTGCAGAAGATCTTGCGGTACAATTAGCGCAGTTTACTCTGAAAAAATAATTATCTAGGCAGAATGAATAATAATAACACACAGAAATTTTCCATTACGCACGCAGGCAACCGTTAATATGGTTGCCATTAATACTATGGTTGGGATAGCTGCTACAGATATCGAGATTGCCAATTCAGCTGCTGATTTTAAACAATTACTATTGGCAGAAATTTCCCAAGCCACCACTCGTATCTACATTTCTGCGCTTTATATACAAGACGATGAAGCCGGCAGAGAAGTGCTAGCCGCTTTATATCAGGCTAAACAAAAAACGCCATCATTAGATATTTGCTTATTCGTAGATTTTCATCGTGCGCAAAGAGGCTTAATTGGTGATAAAGAATCTGGCGGTAACCGTGACCTTTACTTAGCGCTTGAAAAGCAACACAAAGTATCTATTAATATTTATGGTGTACCCGTTAAGCGTAAAGAATTACTGGGCGTTTTACACTTAAAAGGCATGGTAATTGACAATGTATTGCTTTACACCGGTGCCAGTATTAATGATATTTATTTACAGCAAACAGACCGTTATCGCCTCGATCGCTATTATCGTTTAAACAGTCAGGCTTTAGCAGATAACTTTTGTGAATACTTGCAACGCTGCTTTATTGAACCCGCATTGGCTCCGCTATTAAATCAAGGTGAAGTCCCTAATGCAAAAAGAATAAAGCGTAAAATTTTCCGCTTAACTAAGTTATTAAAAGCGGAAAAATATAAAGCTTTTAATACTCAAAAATCTGACAATAATATCGGAGATATTCAAGCGTCTATGTTGGTAGGTTGTGGCCGAAGAGGCAACCAACTAAATCGCGCTATTAGAGATTTAGTGCGCAATAGCCAAGAGACGCTAGTTATTTTTACGCCTTACTTTAATTTACCCAAGCCTTTGCTCAGAGACTTAGATGCGGCACTAAAACGTGGTGTAAAAGTTACTTTAACGGTGGGTGATAAAAAAGCCAATGACTTTTATAACCCTGATGAAACCACTTTTTCAACCGTTGAAATAGTACCTTATATTTATGAACGTTTACTGGTGAGCTTTTTGTCTCGTCGTCAAAAATTTCTCGATAATGGGAATTTGTCACTGAGATTGTGGCAGCATGCTAGCAACAGCTTTCACTTGAAAGGAATTGTGGCAGATAATCGCTATCACTTATTAACGGGAAGTAATTTAAATCCTCGGGCTTGGTCGCTTGATTTAGAGAATGGTATTTTACTCGATGATGAAAAAGGGCGGTTAGCGGATAAGTTTAATGCCGAATTTCAACGTATTACCGAGCATACCAAAATTATTCATAATATCGCTGACATTGAAAGCTTGCATAATTATCCCGATAAACCGCGTAAATTATTAAAACGTTTACGAATGACGCAAATCGACAGGCTATTAAAACGATTCTTATAATGATTATATTTAACCTGAACTCTGGATAAGCAGCACTTGCTCAATGCACCCTTTTAAGCCATTTTCTGCGTTAAAACGTCGATAAATAGCGCGCTATTCATAAACGTTTTGACTTAAAAATGGCATAAAATGAAGCATTGATGATGTCTATTCGTGATGTTCACCTGGCTAGAGCATTTACTTTATCAACTAAGCTTTTGATTCACTTGAGTATCAAGCACTCATTATCCAGAGTTCAGGTTATTTACGTAATAAATCGCCTGTTAATAAGAAAGCATAATGTTCTCATTATGCTTTTTTTATTGCTTCTAGTGTATGGCACGAATGCCAACTTTAGTTTTATCGCAATGCTATCTTTAGCAAAATAGGATAATAACGATATTAATTCGTAGTATATATTTGTTGTGCGGGGTTATAGCTCATCCAAGAGGTTAATACGTACTTGTTTGATGAAATAGGTATATTTCCACGGTGTGTATGGGTAAAACCACACGGAGCAATAATCATGCTGCCGGCTTTGGGCTTAATAATTTTATTCTGATAATAAAACTCTGTTTCGCCGCCTTCTTCCACGTCATTTAAATAAATAATAAAAAGCAGCACACGATGCAATGCTTTGTTATCGCCTAATTGTGGGTATATTTCCGAGTGCCAATAGCCATAATTACCTTTACCTTGCTCATAACTTTGCGCGTTAACTGGCGCTAAATTAAATAAATACTTAATTAAATTAAATAAGTTTGGTTTGCCAACTTCTTCAAAATTATCAACAGTTAATAAAACCGGTTGTTTAGTTTTAGGGTGCTGAACTGTAAGTGCAATACCGCCAATTAAACTGAAAAAATATTGACTAATGTAGTCGGTAATTTGCTTACTGCAAGCTTGTAAAATGGTTTGTAGTGCAGGCTGAAATTCAGCATGTTGATTAAGATAAATGTCTTGGCTGAGCTTCTTCGTTGTATCGACACCGCCGCCCGTTCTTCCTGCCACTTTATGTTTACTGTTTTCAAAGTCTTGAATGAACTTTGCACAAAATTCTGGGCTAAGTGCATTTGGGTATACTTCAATAAAATCTGTCATGTTTATTTTCTTATTATTAATCGTAGTGCAGCTAATCTGTGTTCAGCATACAACAAAGCGCTAGTAATTTAATTACCTTGTTGCAAAATCTCTGTAGAATGTTTGAATAAAGTATATTGTAAGGTGCATTTAGCAGTTTAAATTACTGGCTATTAATGCATACCTGATCCCAAAAGATGTAGAGAGTTATCATGATAAAAGAAAGTATAAAACCAAGATTTTGTGAAACTGATGGTCTAGGCCATATCAACAACACGGTAGTTGCACAGTGGTTTGAAGGAGCAAGAGATCCAGTTTTTAAATGGTTTACACCAGATTTAAATTTAAGTAATTGGAAATTGATTTTGGCTAAAACTACAGTTGAGTTTCATGCAGAATTACAATATGGCGCTGAAGTAGAATTAAAAACCTATATCAGCCGGATCGGAAATAGCTCGTTTGATGTTTATCAAGAAGCTTGGCAAGACGATAAAAAGTGTGCTTCTGGCACTGCCGTTATGGTGCACTTTGATCATAAGAATAAAAAGTCTCAAAAAATTTCAGCGGCAACAATCGATACGATGAAAGCGAATTTTATTGAGCTATAAATTGCTAAAAGCTGCATTGTTGATATGTGAAACCACCTCTATATATTATGGCTATCTAGCAAGTTAATAACCTCGTGATTGAGCAGTAATATATAGATTCAGGTAAGTGGCAATTTAGACATAAGTGATAAAATATTTCAGAAAAAATCGTGTAAACCTAGCGTAATTATTTACCCGTAGTGGTAGAATCTGAATATTGTTATTAAAAATAAATATTCTGAGCGAGCCCACGCTTAGGTAGTGTTAAATAAGTAAAGTATCACTTTACTGTAAATATAGGATTTTGTTCATGGCTGGTGTCAATAAAGTAATAATTTTAGGTAACTTAGGGAAAGACCCTGAAGTACGTTTTATGCCTAATGGTGGTGGGGTTGCTAACCTTACTATTGCAACTTCTGAAAGTTGGAAAGACAAGCAAACGGGTGAACAAAAAGAAAAAACAGAATGGCACCGTGTAGTAATGTTCGGTAAATTAGCAGAAATCGCTGGCGAATATTTAAAGAAAGGCTCTAAAGTTTATATTGAAGGCGCTTTGCAAACACGTAAATGGCAGAACCAACAAGGCCAAGATCAATATACTACTGAGATTGTAGTTCAAGGCTTTAACGGCACAATGCAAATGCTAGACTCACGTGGCGGTAGCGGTGCTGGCGCAGGCGGCTTTAACCAACAAGCACCTCAACAGTCTGGCGGTTTCCAGCAGCAAGCTGCAGCACCTCAACAAGGTGGTGGATTTAATCAGCAAGCAGCACCACAACAAGCTTATAACAAACCGGCACAACAAAACGGTGGTTATCAACAACCTGCTCAGCAGCAACAAAATTCTCAACAATCTGGTGGTTATCAACAGCAATCTGGTGGATACCAGCAGCAGTCGTCTCAACAGTCAGGCGGTTTTCAACAAAATGCTCCTAAGGTAAACCCACAAGAGCCAACGATTGATTTTGATGATGATATTCCGTTCTAACACATAGTTAATTCGAACATTCAACTAGAAAAGGTGAGCTTGTGCTCACCTTTTTTCGTTATATAGTTTTATTTTTTAGTTAAACCATACCAAGTTGCGTAATTAATTAGCTGTTCACTTTTAGTTATAAAAACGGAGAACACTTCAATAATCCAACGAGTATAAATTGATTAACTGGATATAAATAAGCTAATAACTAAGAAAAGTAGAGGTATTCAATAGAGCGTAGGTTTATAGTTTAAAACGATTTAGTCAATTGGCTATTTAACCAAACCTTAGCCGTTTCAATTGAATCGAATGATTTGTTTTTTAGTCCAGCTTGACTATAAGCTTTTTGAAAAATACTTTCGGCAATCGCCGGTGACTCACTTAAACAAGAGTAGATTGCTAAAGCTTTTGTTTGTCCAGTGCTAACAAGTTTTACATGATAATCTAAAGCGTTTTTTGTGGCTAATGGCAGGCCTCTTAAAATGAGTAATACTGCGAAGTTTTGGCTATCAACATTGTTAATAATAATGTTTGTAAGATCAGCGTGCATTTTTTTAAAGAACTCTATATTCCATGGACCAGTCGCATCAATAGATATAATGTTTCCTTCTACAGTAAAACTGCATTGTCCGTGTGGGAGAAAGTCTGCTTTCAACGGGTTACCTATAACTTATTATTTATGGTTTATTAATAGCTGTTTCAACGCTATCTGTAAAGTAGGATATTGAAACTTAAAGCTGTTGTGTAAAAGCTTATTCGGTAATACATTTTGTCCATATAACACTAAATCGGCTGATTCTCCTAATAATAATCGCAATATAAAAGCCGGTACTTTAAATAAGCAAGGTCGGCTAAGTACAGCACTTAGGGTTTGAGAAAACTCTTTATTCGTTACTGGCATAGGTGCTGTGGCATTTATGGGCCCAGAGAGTTCAGTTTGATAAATTGTGGCTAATAAAATGGCAACCATGTCATCAATATGTATCCACGACATAAATTGTTTGCCGCTAGCAATAGGACCACCTAAGCCGAGCTTAAAGGGAGGTAACATTTTTTGTAGCGCACCACCATTATTGGCTAATACTATACCGGTACGAATAAGGCAAACACGTGTATCTTCTGATTGAGCTTGCTGCGCTATTGCTTCCCATTTTTGGCAGACATGATGACTAAATTCATTGTGTATGTTTTGATGACTTTCGTCGATGGGCAAAGAGCCTTGACGGCCATAAAACCCGATAGCACTACCAGAAATAAAACTATGGGGTGGTTTAATCGCTTGTTGAATTTTATCAACCAAATCTTGAGTTATTTGCCAACGACTTTGGCAGATAATTTGCTTTTGTTTACATGTCCATCTTTTATCAACAATAGCTTCACCGGCTAGATTTACAACGACATCTAGATCATTAAAGTTAATATCGTTAAGCGAAGTCACTAACTCAATATGACGCGGTAATAATTTTTTGCTTAACTCAATACTACGAGTTAATACAATAATGCGTTTAGCATTTAAGTGTTCGATCAGTGCTTGCCCTATTAGGCCACTACCACCGGTGATCAAAATGTTCATTGTGGCTCCTTAGTTACCTTAATTATACAGTCAATGTAAAATTAAGGATCACATACAATGTCGCAAGCTTGTATTAAACTATAGCAGATGAAAGTGGCCATAAATAAAATTAGAGCAATAAAAAAGCTCCCTAAGGAGCTTCTATTTACTACATAAGTAGATGATAAAGCTTAGTAATATGCATCTTCTTTGTTGTGTGCTTGAGGGTCTTCGATAATCTCTTCAAAGCCGACTTCAAAACTGTTGTTGTTATCGGTATTTGCCATGTAAATGGTGCGGGTTGAGCCATCAATCCAAGTAACGGTGCCGCTGCCTTTTTTACTACCGCATTTCATACCAATATGTATGTCGTTAAATTCCATCGTTTCCTCCTCGTTAATTGTCGAAAATTAAACCGAACTTCCGATTAAGCAAACACTGTTATTCGTTAGAATGATTAACATATTAATAGTTCAAATATTCCGCAAATAACGTGCTTTTTTTCGACGGGAACGTTTTATTATAGAGAGAAAAATATTCAAATCTAGTTATTTTTAAGGTTTGGTACTGATACCTAAAACGGCCTGCTTGCTAGCCCCTGTAACTGCTGGAATGTTACCGAAAATATTTTTATCAAATGCCAGTGCTAACCAGGCAAAAGCCATTGCCTCTAGTGAATCACTATTAATATTTTTTGTATGAGTATTCACTATTGAGTGCTTGGTAAGTCTCTGTTTTAAAAGTGAAACCAAGTAGTTGTTCTCAATGCCACCACCACAAATGTATACGTCAGATTTCGTACTTAGTTGATGAATTTGTTGGGCAATACTTTCAGCGGTTAATGCGGTTAGTGTTGCTTGAATATCTGCTGGTGACAACGTGCTATTATCAGTAAATTCTGCTAACCATTGGGCATTAAAATATTCACGGCCAGTGCTTTTAGGCGCTGGTTGAGTAAAGTAAGCGTCGCTTAACATTTCCTGCAATAAAGTCGCACAAATGGTACCTGAACTTGCCCATTGGCCTTGTGGATCGAAGCGTCCTGATTGATGCTGTGAAAACCAGTAATCCATTAATGCATTACCTGGTCCGGTATCAAAACCTGTGGTTTTATGGGGGGCATTAGCAGGAAGAAAGGTAATATTAGCGATGCCGCCAATGTTAACCACAAACACGTCTTTTTCAGGTGAACCAAAAATTGCTTGATGAAAAGCCGGCACTAAAGGCGCGCCTTGGCCACCTAACGCAATATCTTTTGTTCTAAAATCGCCAACAACACGTATACCGGTTAATAAGGCTAATGTTTGTAAACAGCCTATTTGCAAAGTAAAAGGTGATGTTATTTGTTGATTTTTAACAGGCCTATGGCGAATTGTTTGCCCATGACAACCTATTGCAGTTATATCTGTTGCAGACAAGTTTTCTTGTTTTAAAAAACTTAAAATAGCGTGTGAAAATTGCTGCGCTAACTCAACATTTAAACTGCCTGCGCAATCTATTTCATTGTCGCTGGCGTTATACAAGCGCATTATTTTCTGCTGAGTAGGATTATCGTATGCTTGATAATAGCTAGCGATTAAGTTGGCTCCGTTAGCGTGCTGAGCTTGGTTATGATCAAACTCAACTAATGCGAGATCAATGCCGTCAGCGCTAGTACCAGACATTAGGCCGATATAGCGAACTTTATTACTCACACCATTACTCGCATCAGTACTCGAATCAGTACTCATATTAATCAGCGTTACTTGAATTAGCAGGTAAACCTAGCAACATATCTCTCGAACTAGAAAGCTCGGCAAGGCGTTGAGCCGCTATAGCATCAAATTTTTTCTTATATTTACTGCTAATAGGTTTAGCATCGGGCAGTTTTACTGTTCTTGGATTACGATGCACGCCATTAAGTAAAAACTCGTAATGTAAATGCGGTGCTTCAGACATACCCGTTGAGCCAACATAGCCAATTACTTGTCCTTGCTTTACTCGCTCGCCTGCTTTTACTGCACGTTTTGAAAAGTGCAAATACTTAGTCACAATGCCATTACCATGCTGAATAAAAACGTAATTGCCATTGTATTTATTGTAAGTTGAATGAGTTACTTTACCATTGCCGGCTGCAACAACAGGTGTACCTCTTTTCGCTGAATAGTCGGTACCGTTATGTGATTTCCAACGTTTTTGAATAGGATGAAAACGCTTAGGCTTAAAGTTTGAACTAATATAACGAAAGCTTACCGGCGCACGTAAAAATGCTTTACGCATGCTGTTACCTTCTGATGAGTAATATTCGTCGTCGGTAAAGCGAATAGCAGTAAACGTTTCTCCTTGGTTAATAAACTCCGCCGCGACTATTTTGCCGGTGCCAATAAAGTCACCTTCAACATATTGATTTTCGTAGATAACATTAAAACTATCACCTTCGCGGATATCCATCGCAAAATCTATATCCCAACCAAACACATTAGCTAAGCTGATAATTTGGCCGTCATTTAACCCCGCAGATGAAGCAGCGTTCCAAAAGTTAGATTTAATAATACCTTGGGCAATAGCCTCACGAATTTCAACCGTTTTGCTTTCTTTGTAAGCGTGATATTGCTGATTTTGCAAATTAACAAACAAGGTTTCATTTTTAGACAAAGGATACTCAAGTGAAACCAACGTACCTTCATTGTCTTTACCCATGCGAATAATATCGCCAACGTTGAGTTTTTTCAGTAACTCGCTTTCTTCACCTTTAGCAGTAATAACGTTATAGGTTGTGGTAGCATTTAAGCCATTTCGTTTGAATATTTTTGCTAGTGAATCGCCACTTCTTACCGTAACGGCTTGCCAAGTTAATTGAGCAGCATCTTCTTCAATATTACTGGGTAAATCGGGAGCAGGACCTTGGTTTATTTTTAATTCTTCAATTGGCGGTACTGGCAGCTGAATGTTGTTAGTAACTTCGGCATCGTTACTTTGTTCAGGCATCGCAACTTGATGGCGTTCACCTATTTTAAATTCACCGCTATTGTTTGATGATACTTGCTTACTATTTTCTAACGGTACCATGAATAAAATCAGTACTATTGCAGCACAAGACATAATTATTATTTGGTGCTGTTTTGGTAAGGCAAAATATAAGTTTTTTATATTTTTCAAAAAGATAAGACCCATAAAAGACATTATAATACGAAAACTATCGTCTACTATAACAAAATAATATCATCGTAAACAATGATAGGGTTTTCACCACAGTTAAAATTACAGTAGAATTCGACAATAAATTATTCTTATTTAAAAAAATACCTTTGTTGGAGCCTAGTAAATGTCAGATGTAAGCCAAGCGTTTGCGGAATTAAAACGCGGTGCGGAAGAAATTCTGCTAGAAGATGAATTGTTAGAAAAGCTTAAGAAAGGTAAGCCGCTTAAAATTAAAGCGGGCTTTGATCCTACAGCACCTGATTTACATTTTGGCCATACAGTTTTAATTAATAAAATGCGTCAGTTTCAGCAACAAGGCCACGAAATTATTTTTCTAATTGGTGACTTTACCGGCATGATTGGTGATCCAACAGGGAAAAATGTTACACGTAAGCCGCTAACAAAAGAAGATGTATTAGCAAACGCTGAAACCTACAAAGAACAAGTATTTAAAATATTAGATCCTGCAAAAACCACCGTGGCTTTTAATTCTACTTGGATGGAAAAACTGGGTGCTGCAGGCATGTTAAAACTTGCTTCACGCCAAACTGTTGCACGTATGATGGAACGTGATGATTTTAAAAAGCGCTACAACGGTGGCCAAGCCATTGCCATTCATGAGTTTATGTATCCGTTAGTACAAGGTTGGGATTCTGTCGCACTAGAAGCTGATGTTGAATTAGGTGGTACTGATCAAAAGTTTAATTTATTAATGGGTCGTGAGCTGCAAAAATCTGAAGGCCAGCGTCCACAAACCGTGCTAATGATGCCGTTATTAGAAGGCTTAGACGGCGTACAGAAAATGTCTAAATCACTGAATAACTATATTGGGATCACCGATGCACCAAACGATATGTTTGGTAAGATTATGTCGATTTCTGATGATTTAATGTGGCGTTACTATGAGTTATTAAGCTTTAAACCGATTGACGTTATTAATGGTTATAAAGAAGGTATAGCCGCCGGTGCGAACCCTCGAGATGTGAAAATTGATTTGGCGAAAGAGTTAATTGAACGTTTTCATGACCAAGCAGCAGCTGAAGCGGCACATCAAGAATTTATTAATCGTTTTCAAAAAGGCGCCGTACCTGACGATATAGCAGAAGTTGAAGTAACTACTGAAAATGGTGAAATTGCCATTGCTAATTTACTAAAAGAGGCTGGTTTAGTCGCCAGTACCTCAGAAGCTATGCGTATGATAAAGCAAGGTGCAGCGAAAATTGAAGGTGAAAAAGTTGTTGATAACAAGCTTGTAATAAATGCCGGTACATCAGCAATCTACCAAGTAGGTAAACGTAAGTTTGCTCAGGTTAGCGTTAAGTAAAATTACTCAATATAGCGCTTGATAAAAAAACCAGTAAATTTACTGGTTTTTTTAATCTTCTAAATAACAAAACAGCTAAAATAAATATTTTATTCATATATTAACTCCAAGCACTTATATGGTGCTCAATACTGACTTTAGAAGATAGCATTGGCGCTAAAGAGTTGTAATTTAGTAATAGCTAGGTAATCTAACGTTATTATTTTTTAGTAGAGTTACCATGATAAATCATCGATTACTTAGCAGCTTAGCATTTCTTATTATCCTTTCATCTTGTTCTGTTACTCAAGTTGCTACTACGTCTTTTGGTGATGGTTTTGATTTTTCTGGAGTCAAAAGCTACAGCACGTATGGTCGTAACTCTGCTTTCGGTGATGTACAAAATATTAATGGCGCAATTCGTAACAACATTGAACTAACAATTGAGCAGGGTCTTGATGAAAGAGGGTTGCGTTACCAGGATGTTGAAAGTGCCGATATAGTGATTGCTTATCATCTACTGAATAATAAAGTCGGTGAATTTAAACGCTATAATCAACAAGTAAAATATTGTGGTTATTGTTTAAATGCCGACAAAAATTCGCGTATTGAATTAGAAAAGAAATTTAACCCAGGTAGTTTAGTTATTGATATTATTGACCCGAAACGCCAACGATCTGTTTGGCGCAGTGTATATCCGTTAAACTTTAAAGCGCAAGATAATAGCCAAGAAATTCAGGATAAAATTAATCGCGCGATTAAAACTATGCTGCTCGACTACCCAAGTGGTAAAATATAAGTCAAAAATTAAATCTAAAAGGAGTGCTGGCAGAATGGCAAAATGGGTCGCTATTACACTGTTTGCGTTAACTTGTTTCATGGTTATCTTGCTTAGCTTAGGCTACATGTTGTCTGAGAATGAAAAATCTACCACTGAGCTGAAAGAGCAATTAGCGCAACAGATACAACTTAATCAGAAAAAAGTGCATCAACGAAATAACCTTAAAACTTATACCAGCAATGTTCAGGCTGATATAGCGCCAACGCAAACCGATGCTGAAATAATGCAAGCGTTTGAAAGCGCGCTTATCAACAACTTAACTTGCGTAACTGTAGCGCAATGTCAGGTGGTGACAGTTAAATTTAAAAACACACACTGTACCTTAGCCAGTAATATTATTGGTGCTTCACAATTAAGTAAAATAGCCACCCAGACCATTGCAATGGATAATTGCCCAAGTGTAAGTTCGCCCCATCAATTAGCTTGTCAGCAAAATGTTTGTAGTTTAGTTAACCTGAATTCTGGATAAGCAGTACTTGCTCAATCCTCCCTTTTAAGCCATTACCTGCGTTAAAACGTCGATAAATAGCCCGCTATTCATCAACGTTTTACCTTGGAAATGGCATAAAATGAAGCATTGATGGTGTAAATTAGTGATGCTCACCTTACTATAGCATTTACTTTAACACCTAAGCTTTTGATTCACTTGAGTATCAAGCACTCATTATCCAGAGTTCAGGTTAGTTAATGTAATTCAATAGTGTGTTGTTCATACTTATTGTGTGAACAATAAATCTTGGCGGCGTGGCTGTCGTGTTTAGCATAATTTGGGTATATAATAACGCATTGTTTTTTATAAATTGTATGTAATATGAATTTTCCAGATGACGAAACAGGCCAAGTATTAGCTGAAATGCAAGCTGCTGGTATTAATTTAACCGAAATGCATAACGTTGTGTTTTTCCAGTTATTTGAACAAGAGATGCAAGCCAAAGCAATGGTTGAGCATTTAGCCGCGCAAGCGCCTGACATGCAAGTAACAATTGAACCAGATGAAATGCCCAATGTTTGGGACGTAAACTGCACAGTAAATATGATCCCAAGTTACGAGGCTATAGTGGCACAAGAGGCTGAGTTTGAATTGTTAGCGGCTAAATTTAAAGGCTATAACGACGGTTGGGGTGTTGAAGCTTAACGAAGCTTAAACGTGGTACTTTACTTACCTCAATGCAATTCCATTAGCTTTAAAGGCCTGCCTTTAGGTTTGTAAATTGAGCAGAGATATTAATATGGGGGGCTTTTTTACGTTTTTATAGAATTGATAAAAACCGTCAGAAAAATATCTATCATTACGTCATATTTGTGATATTAATAATACTCCAAAAATATCTGGCTAAGTTTTCATAAATTTAGCCTTCAGTAATAAAGTGTTATCGACACAAGGAGTGTTAAATCATGCTTAATAAATATTTATCTTTCCCCCTGCTTGTTATATTAAGCGCTTGTGGAGCTAACCAACCGCCTCCATACCAACAAGACAGACCCCCTGAAACTCGTGACCAATATAGTGGTGCCGAAGGGTTAAAACAGCAGCAAAAAGATCAAACTCACCTGATGAATAAAGAGTTAGCTGATAAATGTACTGCTGCCAAAATTGATTTGGCAATGGCAGAGCAAGAAAAAAACACCAAAGAAATTCATCAACAAATTGGTCTAATCAATAGTAATTGTGTTGAAGAAGAATAAGCTTATTTAAATTTAAGTAAGTGCTTCTTTAGTAACTAGAGGTATTCTTTGGTTGCTAGCTTCTTAAGTGATTTAGTTTTTAATAATAGCTCTTTACCTGCTGATGAGATCACTTTGTGGTTTTTTATATGGTAAAAGGTAAAGTAAATTGACTGGCGAAGTTCGCATTATTTTATTCATTTTAATTTAACGAATAGATATCTATCAAGCAGTTCAATATAATAACTTGCAATTGGCAAACGACTTTTAACTAAATCGTTGCTGCTTATCAACCTTCTATCAGTGAGAAGTTAATGACCTTGAACCTAAAAACTAACCGTGGTTTTACGCTAATCGAGCTCGTTGTGGTGATCGTTATTCTAGGTATTCTAGCCGCGACGGCTGCGCCTAAATTTATTAATATTAAAAGTGATGCCGTTATTGCAAACCTTAATGCATTAGAAGGCTCTATAAAATCAGCAAATCAGCTGGTGTATTCAAAATCTATTGTACAGGGTGAGCTTATTGGCGAGGGAGTTATTGCCCTTGGCACGCTCAACATTGATACCTTTTATGGCACATTAAAAGCTGACTCTCAAAATGTTGTTAATGCTATTGATGCGTCTTTTACTGTAGTTTCAAGCCCTACCGATTCATTTACTACTAACTGGGGAATTTATAAAGTGCCTAATGCTGGCGTACAAATTTTTCCAAATGGTTATGACATTTCAAGTGGTTGCTTGTTGTATTATATTGAAGCCGACGCAGATAATTCAGCATTTTATTCACAAACCACTAATGGTTGCTAACGCTGATAAATACTTGTTATTAATAACTATGCAAGCAATAAACTAACTCACTGTATTGGTAGTAATGAGTTTCAATGTTTAGCAATCTCAGCTCTTCTGTCTAATACCAATTGATTTAATGAATCGATCAATTTTAAACCGCTTTATAATGATCGATTGTTTATATCAATTGGTATAAGTTATCCGTAGTGAAATTGCTTAAGTTAAAGCACGTAAGATAAAGTCACGTAAGAAAATAAATAAGTTATCATTAAAAATAGTAATTTTATTTACGGTTTTAAACGTTTACTTTAATTGGCTATAAGCACATATAATGTCATCAACATTCTCTTTACCACCTTGCTGAATGCGTTTGTAATGACTAAGTGTTTTAGTTAAATATTGTTTAACTACATGTGCTTGTTGAGTGCTTTTTGCTTGCCAAATATCATCTCCTATAGGGCTTATAGGTTTATTTATTTTATTGTTAGTCTCATGACATAGTTTGCTTTTTGTTGAGGCTAATATCACTTCATAATAGCGACCATTATCGGCTACTAGCGCTTCGTTTTTTAAACTGCATTGCAGTGCAATTAATTTTTTACGTAAGTCATATTGTTGATTAACAGGGCATAGTAAAAAGTCGATATTAAGATCAGGAGACTGTTGGCAAATATCATTAATGAAATTAATCATTAAATCGCCACCAACACCGGCAATAATAACTAAGTGAGAGCCTTGATACTTTTGCAAAGGTAGTGTTGAAACATCTATACAGTGTGTTTGCCAGTGCGAAGTAGCATTTTGATAGAACTGTTGTAATTTACTTTCTACACTGGCGATTAGCGCTGGCACTATATCTACAAAATGTACATTCGGCGCTGCTTGCTGTGACAATAAACTTGCCCCTAAAAAGCCATGATCACAGCAACAATCCCAAATGTGGGTATAATGGCTAGTTACCATTTGTTCAATCTGCTTTAACCTTTTACTGAGTTTCAACTAACTTGTCCTAATCTCTTGTTATCTTGTTGCATTGTAATGTTTTTATTCCATTTTGCTAAGTAGCTGACTTTAAGAAATATTGCCGTTCTGGTATTGAGAAAAATTTCTTGTAAAATAAGTGGGTAATTTTAAAACCCTTAGGTTGTTATGTTTACTGAAAACCCAGAAGACTTTATCAATAACTCATCAATCGGCATTCATGTGGTATCGACTAAAGGGATTATTGTTTATGCCAATGAATGTGAGCTTGACGTTTTAGGCTATGAAAAAAGCGAATATGTAGGGCATCATGTGTCAGAATTTCAGATTGATAGTGAATGCTTATCAGACATGATGGCACGTTTAAAGCGTTTTGAAATGTTGAGAAATTACCCTGCAAAGGTGCAAGGTAAATCTGAAATAAAATATATTATTTATAACTCGAGCGTTTATGAAGAAAACAACGAATTTTTGCATACCCGTTGTTACGGTACTGAAGTTGATAAAGTCATTTATGACGTATTTGTCAAACATTGTGATTATATAAAACAGTAGCCAAATAACGCTATTTACTGGAGTAATCTAGTTACATTTGATGAGTAATTTACCTTATCAATAGCATTATTTTTACCCGCTAAAATATCAAGAATCTGAAGTTAACCCTAAGCTCTCTCTTAATCTTTCTAAGTTTTTATGACTACTGACGAATAAAAGTTTATCACCCGCGTTGAGCGACTTTACATCTGCAGGAATACTACATTTGTCGCCACTGTTTACCGTAACTAATTGGCATTGTTTCGGAAGCTCAGCATCAGCAAGTGATTTAGGGCAGTTTTCATCCAGAGTAAGTTCGACAAACTGAAGGTCTCCATCTAAATAGGCCGACCTGAGCATACCATCGCGCATCTCGCTCATGTTGACTATTTCTCTTGTCAGTTGTTTATTGGTGAAAATAACACCGTCCATTTCAAGGTTATGACAAACCGGCTCAAGCTCGTCGTCTTCTACTCTAACAATTACTCTTTTAAAACCCATAGTTTTTGCAACCTGTGCTGCGAGCAAATTGTCGGTATCACTGTCAGAAAGGCATATTAAGGCATCGGTATTTTTCGCACAGGCTTCTTCTAAAAACTTAGGCTTAGCTCCGTCACCTAAAATAAAACCACAGTCGATATATTCACTTAACACATCAATTTTATCTTGATCTTTTTCTATAATAACCACTTCATGATCGCGCTTAGTGAGTTCTGCTGCACAGTGAGAGGCCAAAGAGCCGCCTCCGATAATTACCATTCGCATTGTGTTTAACTCCTTCTCTTACCTATCCAAGTTGCTGGGAGCAATAAAACAATAATAGCTACAGTTTCTACTCTTCCAAGTAACATGTTAAAAATTAATACCAGTTTTAAGGGGGTAGGCAGTTCTGTTGATGTTAAGCCGCTAGAAACCCCAGCGGTTCCAAGCGCAGATGTTACTTCGTAAAGAGACTCTATTGGCGGCATGCCATAACCCAGAAAGATTAACCAACTGCCAACGAGAAAGACTAAATAACCGCAAATAACTGCTAATATGTTTTCTATTGTTAAGTAGTCTACCCTTTTACCGTCTAAGCGCAAATGTAGCTGCGAATGCACACCACTGCTGGCGCGTCGTAAAAACATTTGCATGGCTTTAAACAATACTAATAATCGATAAATTTTTATGCCACCAGCGGTACTACCTATGCCGCCGCCAATAAACATACAAGCACAAATTAACAACATGGCAGCGCTACCAAAGGGTAAAATATCAGATGAAGCAAAACCAGCGGTTGTTATCGCAGATATGGTATTAAAATAAGCTTGTCCAATGCTAGCTTCACCTCCAGATAATTTAACCAAAGCGAAAACGGCTAATGGTACAAAGGCTACCAGTAAAAGTAGGCATCGTAATTGAGGATCTCTGAAGCTAGCGCGAAGTGAAGATATAGTGGGACGATAATAAAGGTGTAATGAAATCGCGCCGAGAATTGAAATAATAGAAACTATCCACTGCTCGCTAATGCCATATGAGGCAAAGCTGTCGTCTCGGTTGGCAAAACCACCAGTAGAAACAGCAGCCATTGCATGTACTATAGCGTCAATGAGTGAGCTACCAGCGAAAAGTAATGCACCAATACCTATAAAAGTTAATACAGCGTAAACCACTAAAATACGTTTAGCATGGCCACGCGTACCACCAATATGCGAGTCTACATCGGCAGCATCTGCACCAAACATTTTTGTTTCTATACCTGGTTGGGTGTGAATAGCGAGTGCGAGTACGATTACGCCTAAACCACCCACCCATTGCATCCAACCTCGTGCAAACAAAAATGCAGCAGGTTTGTCTTCAACAGATGATAGGGTTGAAAGGCCTGTGGTTGTTACCCCTGAAACTGTTTCAAACCATGCGTCAATAAATGACATGTTGTATTGCAGCATAGGCAGCGTAAAAAGTAATGATGAGGTAATAAACACTAATGCGGCAACGGCGAGTGTTTCATTACGTTGGAGTTGCTTAACGCGCTTAATTTTGCGACTAAGGGCGTAACATATAGCACAAATTATCGCGATAGCTAAATAAGCCAGTGTTACAGGGTATTGTCCACTGGCGAGTGATACGATCATTGGAACTAACACCAGCAGCCCCATTAAACCGAGTAGTTCAAAAAGGTGTTTACATACTGCCTGAGGACGGGCCGCGAAGAGTAAACTTATTTGACCTTTAGAGCTGATATGAGCTGAACTATTCGACAATTTTATTCCTTATTTCTATACGCTTAATTTTTGTTTTTATAAATGTCTTCTATTTAGTGTAAAGTAAGTTTATGCATTATGCTTCAAGATAACGCATGAGTTTATTAAACATATTCGTGATTTAAAAAAATAAATAACACTTAAGGATTAAATTTATGTTTACAGGTATTTTAGGACTTATACATTTAATTATCGCAATTTGGGCGATTCTTAGTATTTTAAAATCAAGCGCATCAACAGCAGAAAAAATTGTTTGGGCATTAGTGGTATTGCTATTCCCTGTTATTGGTTTAATTATCTGGTTTTTAGCCGGACCCAAATAATAATCGCAGCTTCAAGATAAAAAAAACCAGTAATTCGTTGTTAGATTACTGGTTTTTTTGTTTTAAGTACACGTAATATCTAGTTTAAATATTTTTTGCTACTTTGTATTTTTATATTTAGCAGCATGAATAATAACAAGTGCAATGCAGCCTAATATTGCTGTAGCAATACCAATGGGCTTACCGTAACCACTTGATAAATTAAAACCGATAGCTGCGGTCATAATATAAGAAACGGTTACCGCTGTTGCGATAACTGCAGGTATGCTGGTAATCCAATGGAAAGTACCGCGGTCAAATAAGTATTTTGTTGCAAGCCAAAGCACACTGGTAGATAGCAACATATTTGAGAAAGCAAAGTAACGCCAAATAACCGTAAAGTCGAGCTTTGTCATAAAGTACGCAATGGTTAAAATCGGTATGGCGAGCAATAATCGATTACGCATGCTTTGCGGTATATTAAAAGCGTCAACTATTGTTAAACGCAGTGAACGAAAGGCTGTATCACCAGAGGTAATAGGGAAAACCGCAACAGCAACAATTGCCATAATTCCACCGAACACACCAAGATAACTATTAGCAACATGGTTCACCACTAACCCAGGACCACCAGCATCGAGCAGTGCTTTTAATCCGGCATAACCTTCAGGAAATGCGGCAATGCCGGCAAGCGCCCAAACACAGCCCACCACACCTTCACTGACCATAGCGCCATAATAAACAGGGCGTACATATTTTTCGTTGGTTAAACAGCGAGCAATAATAGGGGCTTGGGTAGAATGAAAGCCACTTATGGCACCGCAAGTAATAGTAATAAACAGTAGTGGCCAAGTGGGTAAACCATCAGGGTTTGGTGTTAAAAAGTCGTGCGCATGATCGGCTTCAAAATAAGCTAAGAAATCGCCCGTCATAGGTAAATGTGGCGCATTTATTAAAAGTGCAATGGCGATTGAAATCGTCATAACAATCATTAATAAGCCAAAAATCGGGTAAAATTTAGTGATTATTTTATCAATGGGTAATAAGGTTGCTAAAAAATAATAGCCTAGAATAGCCAATACCCAGAAAGTATTATTGGCTAAAATGGTGCCTTCAAAAAAATCTAAGTTACTGAGTAAGCCCGCAGGACTCATGATAAATACTACGCCAACAAAAAATAGCAACATGGCAGTAAATATCAACATAAAGCCTTTGAAAATAACGTTGTAATATTTTCCTGCTATTTCAGGTAGGCTTTTACCATCTTCCTTTATGCTCATAACCCCAGAGAAAAAATCATGAACTGCGCCACCTAAAACGTTACCGAGCACGATCCAAACTAAAGCGATTGGGCCATATAATGCCCCTAATATTGGTCCAAATATTGGACCAACTCCGGCGATATTGAGAAATTGGATTAAAAAAGCACGAACTGGGTGAACAGGTACATAGTCAACACCTTCGCTAAAACGCTTTTGTGGTGTATCAACAGTGGAGTCTAAGCCGGCTTGTTTTTCGACAAATGGGCTATAAAATTTGTAACCTAGTATTAAGATGGTGAGACAGATAAAAAAGATAATCATAAAGCTCGTTCTCTTGTATATTTATATAATGAAGCGCGTGAGTTATCGCTAGATTTTGCACATTTTAATTAACCGGCGAACTGTATCAAAAGCCAAGGACCTTAACAATAAGACGTTAGGCTAATATATTGTTTAAAATATGTCATATTGTAAATGGTTTAGCATTTAAATTAGCTAGCTTCATTGTTGTTGTGAATGTGAGTACTTGATCTACGACTATGTTTTTATCATAGATAGTTACGTTAGCTTTAAATTGTTATGAAAAATAAATTGTTTGATTCAATACATATTACTTAACCTGAACGCTGGATAATGAGAGGTTAATACTCAAGTGAATCAAAAGTTTAGGTTGTAAAGTAAATGCTATAGCATGGTGAACATCAAGAATAGACACCATCAATACTTCATTTTATGCCATTTCCAAGGGAAAACCTTGATGAATAGCGCGCTATTTATCGACGATTTAACGCAGAGAATGGCTTAAAAGGGAGCATTGAGCAATTGCTGCTTATCCAGAGTTCGGTTACTTAAGCTGTTGCTCAGCTAATTGGGTTGATTTTATTTCTATTGAATAAAACTTTATAAAAAACGATTAAAATAAGTTGATAATTTAAGGAGTTGGTCATGCCAACAAATAAGCATAAACGAAAAGCTGTTGCAAAGAATAAAACTAGAACATTAACAAGCACAAAAACGTCAGGGGTTATTTCCTCGTATCCCAAAGTGTTCATTTATATTGGTTTATTCTTTGTCGCTGTTGGAATATATTTCATGGCTTTTGAATCCCAAAGTAATGCCATGTTTGGACTTGCTATGCTACTGCTTGTTAGTGGAACGGCTATCGCTATTTATGCTAATTTTACGGTATCTAAATTGCGTAAATAATTGCACTTTATTATGAGTTAACACCGATAGCGGTTTAGCAAATAAAAGCTATCGGTAAATTCCATGTTTATTAGTTATCACCTACCTTCGCACTGAATCGTTAAGTTTATATATGTCTGACTTAACAATAGGTTAACGTGCACATTTATAGCCTTGGCATTTATAGCTTCTGCTTTTTAAATTACCGCCTGTTGGTAAAAAATTACCTCATCACTAAATATCGGTCAAAAAAACCTTAAAGTCGTAAAAAACACTTCTCACTTACAATTAAAATTTTCAAGATGTTGAAATTTAAGATAATAAAATTTGGAATGCTCTTTGCTAAAACATTTAAAGTAATAAAACTAAAAATTAAAGAGTTAGGTATGAATAAAAATGAAATCGCTGGTGTTGAGAGTGTATCAACACGTTCAAATGTTATTTTAGCCAATATCGCTAAATGTTGGTTTGCCGTTGCTGTTATCGGGCAATGGATCATGGTGTATTACGTCATTGCTCATTATGGCGGTGAATTACTTGCAGGTAATACTGATGTTTTGGAATCACCGAATGGTCATCAGTCAGGATTAATTGCATTGATTATTCATGTAATAATTGCGGTAGTTACTATGGGTTTTGGCCCCTTGCAATTCATCCCAAAAATTCGAGAAAAATTTCCTAAATTTCACCGAATAAATGGGCGTATTTATCTCGTCACTATTTTTATCGGCAGCATTTTAGGTTTATACCTTGTTTGGGGTTATGAAAAAATGCCAGGTGGCAACGCTATGTTTGTTGCAATGAATATCATGGTATTACTTATCATTACCTTTGCCTTTCTCACTTTACGCTATGCAATTGCGCGTAACATTGTGCAGCATCGCCAATGGGCTTTGCGTTTATTTATGGTGGTGAATAGTGGCTGGTTTTTTCGTGTGGGCTTAATGGCTTGGCTTTTAATTCATCAAGCGCCTGTTGGCTTCGACCCAGAAACCTTTGAAGGTCCTTTTATTATTGCTTTAGCATTTGCACAGTACCTTTTACCACTAGCTTTACTGGAGCTATATTTTTGGGCGCAGCAGAAAACCGATTTAAAAGTAAAGTATGGCGTTTGCATAATACTTATTTTGGCAACGTTATTAATGGCTGTAGGTATTTTTGGTGCGGCAGCAACTATGTGGTTACCTAAAGTCTAAATTTTAGGTAACACGGTAATTATTATCTGCTTTATTGATTATTTTTTGGTGCCCTCGTCGGGCTCAATAATTTCAAAGGCTGGCAGTGTTACACGCCAATAAATGGCAGCTAAGCGTAAAGCTAAAGCCCCTAGTATTGCGCCTACGATGGCAAAGTGTTGTGGTAGCTCGATATAAGTAAAAAGGGTAAATAATGCGCCGCCTAAAATAGCTGCGGTGGCGTAAATTTCTTGTCGTAATATCATCGGGATAACGTTACAAAGTACGTCACGGATCATACCACCGGCAACGCCTGTTACCATGCCTAACAAAATGGCAACGGGTACAGCCGCGCCTAAGCTTAAGGCTTTTTCTGTGCCCAATACTGCAAATAAAGCAAGCCCAAAAGCATCGGAAACCAACAAGAATCGTTTAGGAATACGCTTCGGGCATCGTATAAAAATGATAGTGAGCGCCGCTGTAGCTAAAATAACATATAGATATATTGGATTTTTGACCCAAAAGACGGGGGTTTGAAGAATTACATCGCGAATAGTACCGCCGCCAATAGCGGTAACCGCAGACAAAACAGCCACACCAAAAGGATCAAGTTGATAACGACCTGCCATTAATGCCCCTGAAAAAGCAAAAACAATCACACCAAAGAGATCGAGCCAATAAAGTAATTCTAACATGTGAACAGACGCTTATTTTACTATGGGTAAGTCAGCTGCTTGCCAAGCATTCATGTCGCCATCAAGGTGGCGAAGATCGCTAAAACCAGCAGCGCGTAAATCATTTTCTGCACTGATAGCCCGGCGACCTGAGCGACAATGCACCACAACGGTTTGATCTTTATAAGCCATTATTTTACTTAGGTTTGCGTTAATTTCATCATGGCTAATATTAATCGCACCAGCAATATGACCTTCAGCAAATTCATCAGCGCTGCGTACATCTAAAACAAGGGGTTTATTGGCAGGCGTAGCCATTAAAGTTAATAGGGCTTGTTGTGAAATAGGAGGTGTTTCCTCTGCAAAAGCGAGAAAAGTAAACAAGCTTAATAAAATAACCAAAGTTAATTGAGTAAGTTTCATATAAACGCCTTGTATAGGTAAAAAAAGTTTAGATTAATGCCGACAGTTTACCTTAATTACTGTAATAACAAAGATCTTTAATTACAGGCGAATGAGCTAACTACTTCGTTTTAATGTTATTGAATAACACCAGAGATAGCATAAGAGGTAACAGCTAGAAGTAATACCAATAAAAGTAACAGATAAAGGGCATAATTTACCCGTTTACTGGCATGAATAATATCAGTGGCTTGCGGTTGTCGCGCGTGGTCATTAAAGCTAGCTTTGCGCACCTTGCTACCGCCATACATGGCAACACCACTGAGCTTTATTGCTAAACCTAAAGACAATATATGCAACAAAATACTGTTATTTGTTTGGAAAAACTTACCACGTATTAAACGCCAATAGAGCAAAGTATTTTGCCCTACAGTACCGAGTAAAATAACCAAAGCAAATATTCGCGATGGTAACCATTGCAGTAAATTTACAATATGGTTAATTGTAGCACCAAAATGTACAAAACGATAAATTTTTATGTTCCATGCGTAATGCATTTCTAATAAAAGTCGAAACGCGAATGCTGCTAATGGTCCAAAGAAAATAAAATAAAAACCAACACACACTAACAGTTGCGAACTCTTTAATACTTGCATTTCAATACAAGCTTTACTTATCCCTAATGGTGACATTTGTTCAGTATCGCGCAATAAAAGTGGGGCTATTTTCTGTTTAGCTTGGTAGCTATTATTGGCAACTAGTTCGCGAGCAACGGCTTTATTTGTTGTTGTTAAGCCAAAGTTTCCTAAGGCGAAATAAAGTAAAAACGCTTGCCAAAGCCATTGTATTTCAATGAATACTTCAAATAACCACAAAATAGCGACTATCGGTAGTAAAGTAATGAGTATGGCGATCAAGCCTGAAATATTTTGTTGGCGCGCACTGTTACTCGGTTTACTTACTTTATCAGCCAGGCGTTGACAATAAAAATTGAAAAAAGCTAAGTGTTGCTGAGTAATAAACTGACTAACCAATGCTTTTAAAGCGATCACTAATAATAAGGTGATCACCGCAGAATACAAATACGGGCTAGTTAATATATTACTCAGGGTTTGCATTAGTTTAACGACTTTTCTTTTAGCGCATCAAGCATGCTGATAACTAACTTCGACGAGTTAACTGAGGCAGTTTCTAAGTATGCTTCAAAAGATGTTGGAGACTCTTTTCCTGCAATATCAGACATTGAGCGAATCACCACAAATGGCGTATTGAATTGATGACAAGTATGCGCAATAGCGGCGCCTTCCATTTCAACAGCGGCCATTGTAGGGAAGTTGGCTCTAGCTTTCGCTATATCGTCATCTTTCGTCATAAATGTGTCGCCAGTGGTAATTAACCCGACCAAGGTTTGTACGTTTTCAAGCGAGCTTATGCCTATTTTTGCTGCTGCAACCAATTCTGGATGAGGAATATATGCGGGCGGGTTAGCGGGTAGTTGACCAATTTCATAACCAAAAGCGGTTACGTCGACATCGTGATAACGCACTTCTGAGCTAATAACAATATCGCCGACTTTAAGTGACTGTTCAAAACCACCTGCAGAGCCAGTATTTACAACATAGTCAGGCTGAAATTTATCAATAAGTATTGCTGTTGCTAATGCAGCCGCGACTTTGCCAATACCCGACTGTACAATCACGACTTCAGAGCCATTTAATTGTCCCTGATAAAAGGTATAACCTGCATGTGTTGATGTTTCGCAATTGTCTAATTTTGCTTTTAAAATGGCAACTTCAGGCTCCATTGCGCCAATAATACCTGCTTTCATTAATGTTAATCCTGTAAAAAATTTTGACGACTACAATGCGCCAGAGTTGATGGGCGGATTATAGCGCGACTTTTGCATATCAACAAAAAAAGCAGACTTATCTGTCTGCTTTACATGCGATGAACTACTTTTTTAATGAGGCAGTGCAGCGGCTTGATTTGCTGAAAGTTGCCCAGCTAATGCAGGGGTATCTTTTGTTAACATAGCATGCGCAGCGGTCGGTGATAATGCGCCAGTAGGTCTTGGGCGAGCTTTTACTAAAGGTGCAGGAATAATTCGGCCTTTTACTTGCGGTGAAGGTGCTTTATTACCTAATATTCGACTGTTAATACAAGCACGAATTTCATCTATGGTGTAATTGGCTTTTACTTTAATGCGAATATGCGGAATGGCTGCAGCTTCAAGTGCACCACTAACAAACCAATCTTTTTTAACTTTATAACCTTTGCCTTGTGTATCGACTAAATCTATTACACCAAGCATCTTCATGCTGTCGCGTTCGCAAATTACAAAGTCTAAATACTTGCTATGAGCATTATTTGAGGCTGTTTGCCCTGCGCGTTTTGATACGCCATTACGAACGCTAACAATATCAGCTAGCTTTACACGATTTATAATACGGTATCTTGAGCCCATTGCTTGCTCAACAAGGTTTTGAAAGTTTTTTTCTGCGGGGGTAAATAGTGCAGTTTTACGATCGAAAGGAAAGGGAAAGCTATTATCGTTCAAGCGGCTCGCAAGCATACCAACAATAACAATTAGGCTGATCATGGCAAATAGAATAAGTTCCATATACATCTCCGGCAGTTCAATTTCTTGACGTTTATCTTAGTTAACTTGATAAAGCAAAAAATGAGCCAGAGATGATGCCACTAACACGTTAGTGAGTTAATAATAGTGATTATCGATATTACTTTTATTAACTCACTGATTTTTAATAGTTAGTTTTCTAACTTACTGGAAGCTACTTCGGGTATTTCGCGGCTAATGCGCTATAAAGCTGTTGCTGAAAGTCGTCAGCACTCGTGTCGAGTGTAGTAACCAAGTTAGCTAGTACTTCGTTGTCTTCTTCACCGTGCCATATTTTGATATAGCTGCCTTCTTTATAGCCATGGTCTTGACGGAAGAAGTTTAAGGTGTTTTTTCCAACATATTGACGAAAAAGCTCATCTAAATCCATTGCCATTAAACGCATACAATCAGCAAGTGCAACAGCATTAAATGCTTTGTCAGTGACGGCTGCAGAAGCAAGGCTTTCTAAGGCGATTTTAAAGTCTTGTTGGCCGCTGCTTTGGGTTAATTCAGTTGCTAAAGTTTCGGTAATGCTTTCTATTGAATCACCAGACATTAACCGTAAACTTAAGCCAAAATGAAAAATATCGACTAACTCTAATTGTACCTGAGCAACGTCAATTTCTTGGTGTTTCCACCATTTCCAACCGTGATGATCTAACATTTCGGCACACTCAACCCAAATGGCGCGATACCATTCGTAATTGTTATCTCGCCAAGTCTCGCTAACGCGTGAATTCATGGCATCTTGCATGGATAACATTTGGGTAATTTGGTTTTTTGCTGTGCTTAGTAAATCGCTCATGGTTTTCTCTATTCTAGTCAATTAGGTGGGTGATCAATTTTGGCTGTTGCAAGAATAAACTAATAAGCATTGGGGTTAAAGTCTTGTCCGATTAATGGCATCATATATTCATTAAAATTTATGTTGAGGTTCGGTTTTGACAACACAAGTTACAGGTAAAGTTTCTAACGAAGTACAAAGTGAAGCAATGCGTATTGCTAAAGGAACGCAAAAAAAGTCACAAACCAAAGAGCAAACCAAATTAATTGCTCAAGGTATTGAAAAAGGTATAAGCGAGTATAAGAAACAACAAAAAGCAAAATCTCGTGAACGTGATAAACAGCGTAAAAAGACTGTGGCAGCAAAAGCTAATGCTCAAGTAACAGAGTCCAAACCATTAGATAGCCAACAAAAAGACGTAACTATGGGTAATAAACTTCTGAGTATTTTACCTTGGCTATTGTTATTAGCGAGTTGGGGGTATTTTTTACTGTCAAATTAGCTCTCGATTAACTCGCTAAGTTTTGCACCATTATCTTAATTACAAATCTTAGTAACAAATCTTAATGGCAAAAGATGCTTTTTCGCGTGTTTTTTATTGCTGCTATTGCTGCGCCTAAATAATACTTTTAACGCGGCGATAAATGAATACCCGCTATCATGCAACGAATAGAACCACCGGCGAGTTCTATGGTGCTAACGTCAATCGATACAAGCTTTGCACTTTTCTCTATTAACTTGCGTTGCTCAGCAGTTAAAGCATTATAGGCCGTTGTTGATAAAGCCAAAATTCGGCCATTAGAAGATTTTAATTCAATAGCGTTACCGCAAAAATGAGCAATTTGCGCTTCGCTCAGTTCAATAACGTCACGACCTGATGCTTGAAAGCGTTGAATAATTTCTTCTCGGCGCGGTGTGTTTTTGATCATACTCGGCGCCATTAAAACAAACTCTGTGGCAATACACATTAAAACGTTAGTGTGATAAACACTTTCGCCTGCACTATTAAAGGCGTCAAACAACATAGGTTCATAATTAAAGTGCGTGCAAAAACGTTCAAGTGCTAACGAGTTAGCGCGTTTTGACTGCACGGCATAAGCAACTCGATCAAAATGGTCAAGTACCATGGCACCTGTTCCTTCGAGATAAATATGGTCTTGTTCTAATCCTGAATAATCGACAATGTCTTGTACTCGATAGCTTTGCTTTAGCATTTCAATAATGTCGCTTCGTCGCTCTAAACGACGGTTTTGTGCATACATAGGATAAATAGCAATATGGCCACCACTGTGGGTTGAAAACCAGTTATTTGGAAATACTGAGTCAGGCGTTTGCGTACTTTCATCTTCAAACATATGTACTTTTATATCATGGCTTTCGAGTATTACTTGCGCTTGACTGATCTCTTTATAGGCCATTTCGGCAATGTGTTCAGGCGATTGAGTTAACTCAGTTGTCTGAAAGCTATTATCTGCCAAGGTTTCAGGGTTTGAGTGGAAGTGATGTGGCCTGATCATGATAACACTGCTAGGCGCTTGTGGATTTATAATGCTCAACGGAGTTTTCTCAATTAAAACGAAAGTAAGTCGGTAGTGTAATTTTTATTTTTGTTAGTTAAAATGCCATTATTACTGTATTTTTGCGTTATTTTTTATCATTTTGTAAGGTTTAAATATCATTATGTCAAATTCAACCGTAAGAGCCTATCTGCACGATCAATTAGACCAACAATTAATTTCATTATTACGTGAAGATGGCAGAGCATCAGTGTCAACTTTGTCTAAACAATTAAAAGTATCACGCGGCACAGTGCAAAATCGCATTGAACGTTTAGTATCGTCGGGGGCTATTTTAGGCTTTACGGTTAGAGCACATGAGGCGATAGAGGCGGGGTCTGTAAAAGCTATTATGCTGATAGAGGTTGTTGGCCGTTCAACCACACAAGTTATTAAGGTACTAAAGGGCATACCGCAATTGACTAAGTTACATACCACTAATGGCTCATGGGATTTAGTGGCTGAACTTCACACCAGTAACTTGATTGAGTTTGACCATGTATTAGCACAAGTCCGGATGATCGAAGGCGTACTCAATAGCGAAACCAGTATTTTATTAACCTCGGCTTAGTAACATAAGCTTAGCTGCATAGGCTTAGCTTCACGGGGTTTTCTTCTCGGCAATGCTATTTATCTAGCTTGATGAGTTTTAGCTTAAAAAATTAATACTGATAACGCGCGCTTAACCATGCATTGGTGTTGTTTTCGAGTTGCCCGAAAAAAGAAAAGTCATTTCTACCAAAAAACACATTCGCGCCAGTACTAAATAACCACTGATCATTGTACTGATAATTAATTGAAGGTTTAAGGTAACCGTCTTTATCACTAGGAGAATAAAAGGCAAACATTGAATAGGTGAGTGTTTGTCTTAGGGCGCGATAGTGCAGACGTAAAGTTAACAAATGACGATTTTCAGCCACACGTTGATCAGGTGTTTGGCTGTTGGCTTTCAATGCTTGATAGTGCTTAGTTCGCTCAAGATAATACTGCATACTGGCCGTTAAATTTTTTGCTAGTTCTCGTTCATAGCCTATTAAAAGTCTATGTTGACCATTGGCGATCATATCATTCGTACCTTGATTATCTTCAGTGCTGTTATAGCTAGCGTACTCTGCATTGAAAATACCGCCTTTGAAAGGTGCTGTTGCGCTAACACCCCAGACATTAAGCTTTGGAAAATAACTTTGGTATTGCGAACTAACTTGGCTTGAAAGGCCTGAAGGCTTTGTACCTTGTGGTGTTGGCCAATAACCTTGATAGCCATATAACGCAACTTCAACATTATTTAGCTGAGTTTTTAAGCGAGCTGACCATTGTGATTTATGATTTTTTTCGACTGAAAATCCATTAGCAGGGGCAATTATTTGCTGCACTTGTGGCGAATAAAATGAGAAGCGCTCGCCGTTAATATAGTTGTCTGAGGTAAATTCAGGTGTCCATACTAAGGAAAAACTCACTGCCTTATAAAACCAGTTAGTTCTGACACTGTTCGATGGCGCTTTTAAGTATTCATCAGCGCGGCCAGAAAAAAATGACTGCCAATCTTTGGCAAATAAATCATTGAGGAATAAGTAATCTCCCGTACCCCAGGTTAATACTTGCCGACCTGCTTTTATGTCGACAAAACTAAACGGGCTGGCACTCAGGCTAAGCTCTCGGGTTTGAAAAATAGTTTTTGCGAGCACGTGGTCATAATAACTGTCGAGCTTGCCTGTGGCATCGAATAACTCATGGCTGTAGTCAATATTTACTCTAGCTCTTACTTCGCTAAGCGATGTGCTCTTTTGGCTAACATTAGCTTGTAAAAACTGCCCGTGAGCTGCTTCAATAAATCCTGTAACTTGCCAAGGTGAAGCTGGCGGTTCATCTGCCCATTCGTCTGCCCAGTTATCGTTATTGGCATTGTTAGCACTTTCACTGTTTGCACTTACGTTTAGACTAACAAATATCAAAAAAACATTAAGCAGTAGCGCTTTAATTCTCGCTAAATTACTAATAATCGTTCACCTTCTAAAATATTGCGCAAGTGACTAGTCTAACCACGCTTTTGGCGGTGTGCGCATACTGCGTTCACTGAAAATACTGTCAGGTAAGCCAAGGTTATATTTTACATTACGAAATTGCATTTCGGTGTAGCTGTTATTGTTCAGGTTAGTAATACGCGACTTTACTACAGTAGCAATGCCGTCAATTTCTTGCACTTGTAGTACTGTCATTTTGCGAATAGCACGATCGTTGTGATCATAATAAGTAGTTTCTATTGGGAGGGAATTCTGCTTATCAATTGTGACAACATAGTGATTAAACTCAACACTTTGTGGATCTTTTGGGGAAGCTGTAATGGTATAGGTGCTGCCATCTTCACTGTCTAATGAAAAATTATCTTCATTAGGATTACGACCTGAAACATCTTCATAGTAAAAGTGAGAGCCAACAAAAGACGTACGTTTATCGCCAGCCGAAATACGTTTTACTAAGTCAAGTGCGGGTAAAAACAACCAACGATTGTCATCGCTTTGAAGCTGTTTTTCTACTCTAAATACTGTGTCTTTAACGTTACTTGGCTTTGAAAAAAACACCAACATCGTTTGATCGCCAAGGTCTTGCACATCTTTGCGTAAAATGGTGAATTGTCGCATTTGGCGATTACCGTTTTCATCAACAATAATCATACGCGCTTCAGCACTGCCATCTTCGCCAGCATAATAAGAAGCGAGATTCGCGCGGTCTATTATATTTTTAACGGCTAAATTTTCGGTTTTATTCGTTATATTTATTGGCGTAGTTTTTATTGCTGAAATTGTACTTTCTTCAGCATGTAAGTGACTTTGGCAGGCCAGAAATAAACTCAAAGTTAGCCAAAGAGAATGGCTATGCTTTATTGCTTTTATCATTTTATAACTTAATTTAATGCTCATAATATTGTCCTTATAAATTCGTTCATGCTTAACTGGCTTGGCGCATAGTGGTTAACGTTAGTAAAGCTGGCAGCAATACTAAGGTCACTAAGGCAGATAAAATCATAATACTCGCTAAGAAAAAGCCTACGGTGATATAAGGCATAAGCGGTGATAATAGCAAAGGCGTAAAGCCAATCGCGATTACAATGGCATTGCGAGCAATAGCACGACTTGGCTCTTGAAACATAGCGCTTAAGGCGACACGTAGACTTTGCTTTTCAGCTTCAAGCTCGCGCACGCGTTGAATAAAATGTATCGCGAAATCAATTGATAAACCTAAAGTTAATGCGGATAAAACCGCAATGGGCATGTCATAAGCTTTACCAAACCAGCCGACTAATCCGTAAATCATGGTGATAGTAAAGGTCAACGGTAACATGGCTAAAATACCGTACTTTACTGATCTAAAGAGCAACATCATCATGATAAATACAATTACAAAAGATGAAAGTAGGCTATCTATCATGCCGCTCACCATAGCATCTTGCCAAACAACATTAAGATATGACTTTCCTGCCCATTGATGTTGAACATTTAGTGGCGGCGGATTCTCGCTAATATAGGTATCTACCCAGTTAACGACCTTCGCCATGTGCTGATTGTCGCCGCTGGTCATTTGCAGCCATAGCAGTGTGCGTTGAAAATCAGGGCTGACAAAGTGCCATAAATCTTGCGGGCGATGTGAAGATTGAAACTGTAGCAAGGTTTGCGCGACACCATTACTGCTGCTTGGGATCTCGAAATCTTTATCTTCGCCAGAATTAAGTTCTCGATTTACGGTGCTAATAATATCGGTCAAGCTGTTTACCTTGCCTACATCACCGTTATTAACTAGAGCGCTTTGCAAATCAGCCAACCAATTTAACATTGCCGAGTCAGTAAATATTTTTTGTGAATTATTCGCCTGTTCGCTAATGTTATACAGTTGTTCGAGCCAAGCTTGTTCCTCAACGTTAGCTGTAAAACTAAAGTCATCAAGTAGCATTAATAAGTCTGGTGTGAAGAAGCTGTTTTTTTGATTTTTTTCACGCTTTAACCATTGTTGATGGGCTTGTAAAATGGCTGTTTTGGTTGCGCCGTTATTAGCCGTATCAAGTATGCTATTAAAATTTTCTAGGGCACTTTGTTGTTGCAAGTTGTTATTGCTAAAGACCAGCCATGCGTCATAGGTGCCGGCAAAGTGTTCATTAAGTACTTTATCGGCAATACGTATTTCATGATCAGCTTTGAACCAATTTACTGGGTTGTCGTTGATAATAATACGGTTCACACCCACCAAGCTGAGCACAAAAAAGGCAATAAAAGTGATTAAAATAAGTTTGGTGCGTTTAACTGAAAAGGCGCCCAACTTTTCTAAACTGCTTGCTAATCGACCTTTTTTCTCCATCAGCTGAACGGCGCGTTGTAATTTAGCTAATGTTTCGGGTTTCATACGAGCGATGTACGCGGGTATAAAAGTAATGGTTAATACAAAAGCCAATAAAATGCCGCTGCCGATGAAAGCGCCAAATACTTTCACTGGTGGAATAGGTGTTAGCATGAGTGAATAAAAGCCAACAGCTGAGGTAATTGAGGTAAATAACATTGGCTTGTATAAATGGCCCATGACTTTTTTGATGGTTTTTGAAGCATCATCGCCGGCTTTAAAGCGGTCAGCAAACTCCGATAAAATATGGACTGAATCAACCACCGCAATCGGCATTAAAAATATCGCGATCATTGACGACATAATATGCACGGTAAAACCAAAGCCAATTAAACTGCCCATAATAATTAACACTGTTGCCATGGCAACGATCATAGGGGCAATAATTAATGCAATATTACGAAAGAAAAACCAAAGTAATAAGAAAATAGCTAAACCGGCAAGTGGTGCAGCTACGCCCATTTGTACAAACATTTCGTAGCCAAATTGATCTTCAGCAACGGGTAAACCTGTTATATGAAAAGTTAAGTCGTTTTGTGTATCGGCTGAAGTGTTAGTCGCAAGAGCGCGAATTCTTTCTGCAATAACATAACTTTGATCTTTAGCAATAATCGGCACATAAATAGCGATAGCTTTATCGTCGCCAGAAACTAAGGTGTTATTTAACATGGGTAAGCGTTTTACGGCTTGTTGAATTTTTTCGCTTGCTTTTATTGTGGTGGGTGCTTGTTTCATAAGGTATTCAAATTGAATACCTTGACTAATTCCCTGCTCGTTTGTTAATTGACGAATATTATCAACAACGGTTAATGACAATAAATCAGAGGCGATAACGCCCTCTATTTTTAAAATATCGTCAGTTAGCTGTTCAACTATTTGTAATGTATTTGGGTTGAACATTGTATTATTGCTGACTAAACCCACGACGATCATATCGCGCATTAAAAAATCAGTTTTTATTTGGTTATGAAAAATGCGGGCAGGCGCTTCTTGGCTCAGCATATTTTCGGGGTCGGTATCAATAACAATTTTTGGCAACATCGCTAAACTTAACAAAGTTATCAGTAATACTATGCAATAAATTACCAAGGGTTTTGTGATGGCAAAATTCAATATACGTTTGTAATTCAAAACTTTTACTAACCTCGAACGTTGAACAAAATATACACGGTAAGTTATATTAGATAAATGTAATATACTTTTATATTAGCAGTATCTAATGTAATATCCAACAAGAATTAAATTTAAGTGTTTTTTACAGCTAAAGTTAGCTTTTATAAACAATAACAGTGAGTGGTGTATGACAGAGTTAGCAGCGATTGATATAGCGGAAATGCGAGCTAATGCAGGACAGGCGGCTGATGTATTAAAAGCGATGAGTAATCAAAATAGGCTGTTAATTTTATGCCATTTGGGTGAAAAAGAAATGTCAGTAAATGAGCTAAATAACTTTGTAGATTTAAGTCAATCAAGCTTATCTCAGCATTTAGCAAGGCTACGCCAAGATAATTTAGTGAAAACACGACGTGAATCACAGACTATATTTTACAGTATTGCTAATCCTTCGGTGGTGAAATTGATCAGCTTTTTACACAGTGAATTTTGTAAGCAATTATAATTAACTGATTAAAAGTTTAATCATGACTAAATAGTTTCTTCCTCACCATAGCGCGGTATGCTTTTGGCGTAATACTTAAGGTTTTTTTAAAAAGCCGAGTGAAATTTGCTTGGTCTTGGTAGCCCACTTGAAATGCAATTTCTTGAATCGATAAATTACTCGCAGCTAATAGCTCTTTTGCCGTTTGTATCTTTAATTTTTGCCAATATTGTGTGGCATTAATACCTGTTGCTCGTTTAAATCTGCGAGTAAACGAACGCTGACTTATATCAAATTGTTGAGCAATATCATTTAAGGTTAATTCAGAGTTTAGGTTGGTTTTCATCCAGAATTGAATTTGACTGATTAATTCATCAGGATGGCGATCAACCGCTCCTTCCAAATAGCGTTGTTCTTCATAAGGTTTTCTTATTTCATGAGAAAAATTACGTTCTACTTGCTGCGCGGCATTTTGCCCATAAATTTGAAATATAATATGCACTACAATATCAGCTAAGGCATTAACACTGGCAGCGCAGTAGGTTCGTTCAGACTGGGTGATAAAGAAGTCAGGCTTAAGATCAACTTTTGGGTAATCACGTTTAAATTGTTCAACATAATGCCAATGGGTGGTAGCGGGGTGGTAATCTAGAATTCCGGCTTCAGCCATTAGGCACACTCCTGTTCCGCCACCTATTAATGTAGAGCCTTGTGCCCAAATATGACTCAACCAGTTAAGCATTCTGGGTTGCTTAGCTATGGTTGGTCGAGGGTTGCGCCATAAGCTAGGAATAAAAGCAAAATCGGGTCGTTGTGCATGTTCAATGTCAGTATCGGGCAATAACTTAATTAAAGCACGGGTAGAGATCGGCTTTATGGTTTCAGCAACCATTTGAATTGACAACCGAGGCGCATTACGATTTTCTTGTAAGGCTACTGCCTCACCTGCACGGAGCATTTCTACGGGTAAGCTAACACTCGTGGTTAACATATGATCATAGACTAGCAGCGCAATGTTAATCGCATTGGCTTTATTACGTTTAAGTTTTGCTTTCATTATTTTTACGTAACTCTTTTATAGTTTGGCCATTTTGACATGTTTTATGGCTATATGTGCATATTAATTTTATACATTAACTCTTACACTGGCGATATAAATATTAAGTGTTAATTTTAAAGAGATTTTTTCATGACTGCGTTACCGATTATAATTGGCATGGGTGGCATTAATGCCGCTGGTAGAACATCATTTCATCAAGGCTTTCGCCGTATCGTGATTGATAAATTAAATGCTGAAGCTCGCCAAGAGACTTTTGTTGGCTTAGCAACGCTAATGAATTTGTTAACTAGCCAAGATGGAAAGTTAATTGATGCTGAAGGTAGTGCGGTTGATAAAGCGAACGTTGAGCAGCGTTTCGGTGAAGAAATTTTAGCAGGTACTTTGATCCGTAAGATTGAAAAAGAACATTTTGATCCTGATGCAACACCTTGGCAGCAAAAGCTGACTATGGACGTTGGCGATAACGGTATTGTATTTGAAACCCGTGCGCGTGATTTACCAAGTCCATTACCGCGTTCATGGAAAGTTACAGAACTTGAAGATAAACGTGTTCGTGTTGAAATCGCTGGTGAAATTGAAGTTAAACATGACTCAACCCGTGATAACCCAATAAAAGCCGCGGGACAATTTCCTACCGGTTTCAAACCGGCAAGTTTGTATAACAGTCGCTATCAGCCTCGTGGTTTGCAAGCTACTATTTTCGGCGCAGCAGATGCTATTCATTCTACAGGTTACAGTTGGAATGAAATTGTTGATAGAATTAGCCCAGATGAAATTGGTACTTACTCGGCCTCTGTATTTGGACAAACTCAAGCCGAAGGTTTTGGCGGTATGATGCAGAGCCGACAACAAGGTGAGCGCGTATCAACAAAAAATTTAGCGCTTGGTTTAAATACCATGTCGACAGACTTTATTAATGCTTATGTTACCGGCAGTGTTGGTACAACATTCACATCTACCGGGGCATGTGCAACTTTTCTTTATAATTTAAAAGCCGCGGTACAAGATATTCAAGCGGGTCGTATTCGTTTAGCTATTGTTGGTAGTAATGACTGTGCAGTAACACCTGAAGTTGTTGAAGGCTTTGGTAATATGAGCGCATTAGCGAATGAAGAAGGCTTGAAAAAAATTGATGGTAATGGTGTTGCTGACCATCGCCGTACTAGCCGTCCATTTGGCGATAACTGTGGTTTTACTATCGGTGAAGCTGCTCAGTTTATTGTGTTAGTCGATGATGAATTGGCACTGGAATTAGGCGCTAATGTTTTAGGATCAGTGGCTGATGTTTTTACGAATGCTGATGGCATTAAAAAATCGATAACAGCGCCAGGACCAGGTAATTACATTACTATGGCGAAATCTGTTGCTTTAGCTAAGTCTATTGTTGGCGAAGAAGCCGTTCAACAACGAAGCTTCATTCTTGCGCATGGTTCAAGCACACCGCAAAACCGTGTTACTGAGTCATTAATTTATGACCGAGTAGCGAAAAGTTTTGATATACATAATTGGCCAGTAGCAGCGCCAAAAGCTTTTGTTGGTCATACTATTGGCCCAGCAAGTGGCGATCAAGTGGCTATGGCATTAGGTGTATTTGCTCATAATATTATGCCGGGTATTACTACGATTAATAAAGTGGCGGATGACGTTTATAACGAGCGTTTAAATATTGCCACCGAGCATTGGTATTGTGACAATATGGACATTGCCTTTATCAACTCTAAAGGTTTTGGTGGTAATAACGCCACAGCAACTCTACTGTCACCTGCTGTAACCCTAGCTATGATGGAAAAACGCCATGGCAGTGAAGCGATAGTAAGTTATCATGCTAAAGCTGACGTTGTAGAGCAAGCGAGAATTAAATATCAAGCGCAAGCTGACAATGGTGATTTTCAAATTATTTACCGTTTTGGTGATGGTACTTTGATCGATGATGATCTCAACATTACTCATGAAGATATAAGCGTAAGCGGATTTACCAATAAAATCGTCTTACCGACAATAAACCCATTCGCTGACATGACTTAACTGCTAAAATAGCTAAGTTAGTTTTCTACAAAGCCCTGCAATAGTATTGACAGGGCTTTTGTATTTAATGCACTATAAAACCTCACGATAAAAAAATTCCCAGGCTGAAAGTAACCCAAGATAATCGCTTTTTAGAGGTTTACTGTTTGGCACACTTTTCTGAATGACTTGTTTATACTTTCGTTATTTAATGGCGATAGTAGCGGTAAATATATATGACCATAGCGCCAATTAAGGTTGCTCTAAAGCTTGAAGAAGAAGTTGAAGTAGATAAAACCACACCCTTTCGTTCATTTTTATTGGCTTTGAGCTTAGGTTTACTCGGTGCTTTACTTAACTTTTTCCCTATCGAGCTTGCTCATGGTATTGCTTTAGTTATTGGTAATCTGGCTTTTATTATTGCTGCTGCTTATCTTCGACCAGTATTAACATTATTATGTGCATTAATCTGTGTTGCTCCGCTTTTAATTATGTGGGGACATCCTTTTGGCTTTATAACTTTTGGCTGTGAAGCGCTATTTGTGTCTTATTTACGTGGAAGAGGTTGGTATTTACCAACGGCCGATTTCTTATATTGGCTAATTATTGGGATGCCGATAACGGCAATATTATTATGGATTAATGCTTCTGAGTCGCAAGAGTATTTGCTTTTTACTGTTTTTAAACAAGGTATTAATGCCGTTTTTTATACTGCATTAGCCGTTATCATGATTTTTGTCTTTAGTGATAAACTCAATGTCTGGATAACGTCTCAACAGCCTAAGTTACAGAAGAATCTTAAGCAATATTTACATTATATTTTATGGATAATGTCAGCATTTTTTGTCGTAGGTGTTTGTCTTTATTTAAGTCGAAACATAAATGACATACAGCAGCAGCAAATTGAAGACAAGCTTGAGATTAGTAGCCAATATTTAGGTCAAATTGTAGAGAATTATGTTGAAGATCATAAAAACGCGATTGCTCAAGTTTCCCGTGAGTTATCAAGTATTGAGCCAAGCCTCTATCAGGAAAATTTAGCTAAGGTTCATGAATTATATCCAGGTTTTATCACTATGCTAGTGGCTAACAAAGAAGCGAACATAGTGGCAACCTCGCCTTTATCTTTAATGAAAAATTTACCTAAAGGTGGGGCGAATGTTTCAGATCGCAGTTACTTTGTTGAAGCATTCTATGAACAATCAGTTTTTATCTCACCCGCATTTCTTGGCAGAGCTTTTGGCTCTGATCCAATTGTTGCGATCAGCGCTCCTATTTACAGCAAAAATGAAGAACAGCCCATAGGCATTGTTGAAGGTTCATTAAACCTTAACTTATTTACTAAAATTAATAGATATTCGTTAAATGATCGTGAATTGGATGTAGTGTTAACCGATGAAAATGACAATGTTATTTATGCTGAATCGAATATCGCGACTACTAAACTGGCGAAATTAAACTTTACGCTTGACGATACGGATATTAAACACAACTTAATCGTTATTGGATCTACTAACTCAAAAAGCAAACGTTACTTATACCGTAAAATTATACTCAATAATGGTTGGAAAATATTGGTACTTATAGAGCATAAGCAAGTGTTAATGCTAATAGAACAACAATATTTAACTATATTTGTCTCGTTATTTTTAATTTTTATTTTAGTGGTTTTATTAGCAAATCAAATTGCCAATACTTTAAATAAACCGTTAGCTTTTGCTTTAAAAGAGCTTGCCCACGGTGATGGTAAGACAGGTTTTAAAGCGATACCTTATGATGCGCCGAGTGAATTTTTAACTTTATATGATGAACTACAACAGTCAAAAACTAAGTTACTGCGACAACAATTCATTCTAGAAGACAAAGTTAACAAGCGTACCCAAGAACTAAATAAAGCTAATATAGCGTTAAAAGAGCTAGCCAATAAAGACAGCTTAACAGGCTTGTATAATCGACGTTATTTGGAAAATAAGTTTAGTGAGCTACAAGCAATATTGTCACGTAATAATGCCGATATGGTTGTAGCTATGCTAGATTTAGATCATTTTAAACAGCTTAATGATGAATACGGTCATTTGATTGGAGATAATTGCTTAACCTATATAAGCGATGTAATGAAACGTAAGTTTGATCGTCGCAGCGATATTGTTGCTCGCTTTGGTGGTGAAGAATTTATAATTGTTGCGCAATCTAATGACAATAACGGCGTGTTACAGATGCTTGAGGAGTTTCGAGAAGAAATCGAACAGCATAGTTTTCCTCATGATAGCCATAACTTTGTCAATATTACTATCTCAATTGGCACAATAACGGCTAAAGCTAAGTTTTCTGCGAATATTGACGACTGGGTTAGGCTCGCCGATGAACAGCTGTACCATGCTAAAAGCCGAGGCCGAAATCAGTTATCTAATAATAACTTAACTGATGCCAGCTTAAATTAAATAGCGATTAAGCTAAGTGTTTTTCTTATTATTTTCATATTAAAGCGTTAGCCATATTTAATACCAATTGAAATAAACAATCGATCATTTTAAGGCGGTTTACATCGTCAATAACGGCGTTGTTTTCAATCACACACGCCCGCTATTACTCGACAATATACTCCTGTCATTGCGCTAATGACTTACATCCATGTAAGAATCAACCAAACACCTTGCCTGCAGGGATGCAGGTACTTATGTTTAGTCTGGAACAATAAACATGTATTAATGAACAATTTATCCTCTCTTAACATTGGTCAATAACTTATTACATTTGGTATAAATTATAACAAGCCTGGCATCTAGGAATTATTGTTCCACTGCAGAGAGGGATTGTCGTGGATTTAAAATGAGTGTTGGGAAGTAAGCTAATGACTTAAGCCACTTTAAAATGCAGTATAAACTACATTTTAAAGTGATTAATGAAATGTCTAATGAAATGGTTTGTGGAAACTTATGCTTCTTTCTCTTGTGCTGTCATCACAAAATCGAGAATACCAATGGCCGCTTTACGACCTTGATCAATCGCAGTAACCACTAAATCTGAACCGAGTACCATATCACCACCAGCAAAGATATTTTCTTTACTGGTTTGTAAAGCAAAGTTAGTGTTGTCGGCCGCAATTACACGACCTCTAGCATCTACTTCTACGCCAGCATCTTTCATCCATTGTGGTGGGCTTGGCATAAAACCAAAAGCAATAACCACAGCGTCAGCAGGCATGATGAACTCAGAGCCTTCAATCGCTTCTGGGTTACGTCGACCTTTAGTGTCTGGAGCTCCCAGTTGCGTTTTAATAAACTTAACGCCACAGGCAGCACCATTATCGTCAACGGCAATGTCAATGGGTTGAATATTAAATTGAAAATCAACACCTTCCTCTTTCGCGTTTTGTACTTCACGCGGTGAACCTGGCATGTTGGCTTCGTCACGACGATAAGCACAAGTTACTTCTGTTGCGCCTTGGCGAATCGAGCTGCGAACACAATCCATTGCCGTGTCGCCACCACCCAATACCACAACTTTTTTACCCGAGAAGTTTACATAAGGCTTAGCATTGGTATTGCCATCTTCTTGTGACAGCTTCATCAACTTTTGGGTATTAGCAATTAAGAAGTCTAATGCATTATAAACACCCGGCGCTGACTCATTTTCAAATCCGCCTGTCATATCTGTATATGTACCTAGCGCAAGAAATACTGCGTCAAATTCATTACTGATATCTTCAAAACTGATATCAACACCTACATTGGTATTCAAACGAAACTCAATGCCCATGCCTTCAAGTATTTCTCTACGGGTTTGAATAACGTCTTTTTCTAATTTAAAAGACGGAATACCGAAGGTAAGCAAACCACCAATTTGAGCGTGTTTGTCATATACCACGGCTTCTACACCGTTTCTTGTTAATACGTCAGCACAGGCTATTCCTGCAGGCCCTGCGCCTATAATTGCAACACGTTTACCTGTAGCAATAACTTGAGATAAATCAGGCTTCCAGCCTTGAGCTATGGCAGTGTCAGTAATGTATTTTTCGATATTGCCAATAGTCACTGCACCAAAGTCATCATTTAGAGTACAAGCTGACTCACAAAGCCTGTCTTGTGGGCAAACACGGCCACACATTTCAGGTAAACTGTTGGTTTCATGGCACAGATCCGCTGCTTCCATTATCTTTCCGTCAGTTACTAGTTCTAGCCACTGCGGAATATAGTTATGTACTGGACATTTCCATTCACAATATGGGTTACCACAATCTAAACAGCGGTCGGCTTGACCTGCGCTTTGATCTTCACTCAATGGTTGGTAAATTTCGACAAAATTAATTTTACGCTGTTCTATCGCTTTTTTAGGCGGGTCGATGCGTTTAACGTCGATAAATTGATAAATATTTTTACTCATTAAAAAGCTTCTCCAATCGTGTTCTTATTATTGTGCTTGAACACGAAGTTCTGCAGATGAACGGCTACGATGACCCAATAGGGTTTTAACATCAACGGCCTTTGGCTTAATCAACTTAAATTGTGGTGCATACGAGTCGAAATTAGCTAAAATTTCTTCTGCTCTTAAGCTACCTGTTTCATCTAAGTGTTGGTTAATAATGCCACGTAAATGTTCTTGATGAATATTGAGTTCATCAATCTCTAACATTTCAATTGATTCGTTATTAAGGCGTGTTGCTAAATCGTTTTGTTCATCGAGCACATAAGCGAATCCGCCAGTCATACCAGCACCAAAGTTAACCCCAACTTGACCTAAAATAGCTACTATACCGCCGGTCATGTATTCACAAGCATGATCACCAGTGCCTTCAATAACTGCATGACAACCTGAATTTCTTACTGCAAAACGCTCACCTGCACGGCCGCAACCGAATAGTTTACCGCCCGTTGCACCATATAAGCAGGTATTGCCCATAATCATCGTTTTGTGGCTTAAATACTCAACACCTCTTGGTGGTTTGATAGTTAACTTACCACCCGCCATACCTTTACCAACGTAGTCGTTAGCATCACCTGTTAGTGTCATTTCTAAGCCACCGGCATTCCATACACCAAAGCTTTGACCCGCAGTACCATTTAAAAATACCTTAATTGGGTTTGCTGCCATACCTTGGTCGCCATGTTGACGAGCTATTTCACCAGAAAGCGAAGCACCGACAGATCGATCAGTATTTTGAATCGTTACTCGATATTCACCGCCATTACTGTGTGCAATTGCATCAGAAGTCAGTGCAAGTAAACGTTGGTTTAATTCACCTTTATCAAACGGTTCATTACTATCTGTTTGATGTAATGCTGTATCTTCACCAGCAATAACCGGTGCGATAATAGGACGTAAATCTAGTTTTTGTTGCTTAGCCGTAATGCCTGCTAACGGCACAAGTAAGTCTGTACGGCCAATAATAGCGGTTAAGCTTTCAACACCTAAACGGGCTAAAATTTCACGTACATCTTGAGCAATAAATTTAAAATAATTCATTACTTGATCTGGTAAACCTTTAAAGAATTGTTCACGCAATACTTCGTCTTGTGTTGCAACACCTGTAGCACAGTTATTTAAGTGACAAATACGTAGGAATTTACACCCTAACGTTACCATAGGGGCGGTACCAAAACCGAAACTTTCAGCACCTAAAATAGCGGCTTTAACGATATCGATGCCGGTTTTTAAACCGCCATCAACTTGCAATCGAACTTTATGGCGTAAACCATTAGTGACTAATGATTGGTGTGCTTCAGCTAAGCCAAGCTCCCATGGACAACCAGCATATTTAACTGAAGTTAATGGGCTTGCACCTGTACCACCGTCGTAACCTGAAATAGTGATAAAGTCAGCGTAAGCTTTTGCTACACCTGAAGCAATAGTACCAACACCAGGGCCAGAAACGAGTTTGACTGAAATAACCGCTTTTGGATTAACTTGCTTTAAATCAAAGATTAGCTGAGCTAAATCTTCAATTGAATAGATATCGTGATGTGGCGGTGGTGATATTAAAGTAACACCAGGAACTGAAAAACGTAGCTTTGCAATTAAAGGGGTTACTTTGTCACCCGGTAACTGACCACCTTCACCAGGTTTTGCACCTTGGGCAACTTTAATCTGTAAAACGTCGGCATTAACTAAGTAATGTGGAGTAACACCAAATCGGCCAGAAGCTATTTGTTTAATGCGAGAGTTTTTAACCGTGCCAAACCGACGCTCGTCTTCTCCACCTTCACCAGAATTTGAAAAACCACCAAGACGGTTCATCGCAATAGCAAGTGCTTCATGTGCTTCTGGACTCAATGCCCCAATTGACATAGCGGCACTGTCAAAGCGTTTAAATAACTCGGTATCTGCTTCAACGGCTGAAATATCAATCGGTGTTTGGTCGTCTTTCAGGGCTAACAAATCTCGTAAGGCCGCCGCAGGACGATTATTGACGTGATCAGCAAAAACTCTGTAATCACTATAATCACCACTGCGAACAGCAGCCTGAAGTGTACTTACAACATCTGGGTTGTAAGCATGATACTCACCTCCGTGAACATATTTAAGTAGGCCACCGTGGTTCATTTTTTGATGCGGTAAAAAGGCTTTTCGCGCAAGATTAATAGTGTCTTGCTCTATATCTGCAAAGTCAGCACCTTGAATACGGCTTGGTAAATCAGGGAAACAAAGTTCCATGATATTACTGTTTAAACCGATAATTTCAAATAGGCCCGCACAACGGTAACTGGCTATGGTGGAAATACCCATTTTAGATAATATTTTCAACAGGCCTTTATTGATGCCTTCACGGTAATTAACCACAGCTTCACGAGCCGTTAGGTCGATTTGTTTGTCTTCAACTAGTTGCTCGATCGTTTCAAAAGCTAAGTATGGATAAATTGCCGTAGCACCTAAACCAAATAGCACGGCAAACTGATGCGAGTCACGAACCGAAGCTGTTTCTACAATAATGTTAGAGTCACAGCGTAATTGCTTGTCAACTAAGCGTTTTTGAACAGCGCCAACAGCCATAGCAGCAGGCATAGGTAACATGCCTTTTTCTATATTACGGTCTGATAATATTAAGATAACCGTATTTTTGTCTCTCACTAATACTTCTGCTTCGTCACATAAACGAATAACCGCGGCTTCTAAGCCTTCTGCTTGGTCATAATTTAAAGCTAAGGTATCAGAACGGTAGTGTTCTGGGTCAAGTTCACGTAATTGCTTTAAACCGGTGTACATTAATACTGGAGTAGCGAATAAAATACGATCAGCATGGCCCGTTGTTTCATTAAAAACATTATGCTCACGGCCTATACAAGTGCCTAGCGACATAACGTAGCGTTCGCGTAACGGGTCAATCGGTGGATTGGTTACTTGCGCAAATTGCTGGCGGAAATAGTCAAAAAGTGAACGTGGCTGGCTTGATAATACTGCCATTGGTGTATCATCACCCATTGAGCCTGTAGCTTCTTGGCCATTTTCCGCTAATGTTTTTACTACTTGATGAATTTCTTCATAACTGTAGTTGAACATTTTATGGTATTGAGCGATTTCTTGATCGCTAAAGATTCGTTGTCCAATTAAGCGGGCATCGAGTTTATCGAAAGGCACTAAACGACGAATATTATTATCTAACCATTCTCGATAAGGGTGGCGAACTTTAAGTTCATTATCGATCGCGTTAGAGTTGAAAATTTTGCCCGTGTAAGTATCAATGGCAAGCATTTCACCTGGGCCAACACGGCCTTTTTCGACAACTTCATCTTCACCGTAATCCCAAATACCCACTTCAGAAGCTAACGTGATAAAACCATCGCGGGTAATTACGTAACGCGCTGGTCGCAGGCCATTTCTATCTAGGTTACAAGCAACATGACGGCCGTTAGTTACCACAACACCAGCAGGCCCATCCCATGGCTCCATGTGCATAGAGTTAAATTCATAAAAGGCTTTTAAATCGTCATCCATTAATGGGTTACTTTGCCACGCAGGAGGCATTAATAAACGCATGCCACGGAAGAGGTCCATACCGCCGGCCATAAATAGCTCAAGCATGTTATCTAATGATGAAGAATCTGAACCGCTCTCATTAACAAATGGTGCAGCATCTTGTAGATCCGGTAATAACGGTGACTTAAAGCCATGTGTTCTTGCTCGACTCCACTGGCGATTACCTTTAATGGTATTTATTTCACCATTATGTGCTAAATAACGGAACGGTTGTGCTAAATGCCATTGTGGTGATGTATTGGTTGAAAAGCGCTGATGAAATAGGCAGATGGCAGTTTGCATGCGAATATCAGCAAGGTCTAAATAAAAATTCGGTAAATCTACCGGCATCATTAAACCTTTATATATAGTAACCAAGCACGATAAACTTGCTACGTAAAAACGTTCATCATTGATGCGTTTCTCGGCACGTCGTCTTGCCATATATAGTCGACGCTCAAGATCGCGATTACGCCAACCTGACGGCGCATTAACAAAAATTTGTTCGATAGCGGGTAAATTGCCTTTAGCAATTTCCCCTAAAGTAGTGGTGTCAGTTGGAACTTCTCTCCAACCCACTAATGAAAGAGTTTCATTGGCTAACTCTTCTTCTAGAATTTTTTTACTGGCACTCGCTAAAACTGGATCAGGGTTAAGAAAAACCATACCTACAGCGTATTTTTTACCTAATTGCCAATTATTTTCTTCTGCGACAGCGCGAAAAAAACTGTCAGGCTTTTGCATTAACAAACCACAGCCATCACCCGTTTTGCCATCGGCAGCGATACCGCCACGATGTTGCATACGGTCTAAGGCTTGAATGGCCGTCTTTACGAGTTTATGACTTGTTTCGCCGTGTTGATGGGCAATAAGACCAAAGCCACAATTGTCTTTTTGATATGTATGATCGTAAAGTTGCATTATCTTTATCTTCTCCTAAAAGGCCTCGGCAGTATGGTTTAATGAGAATGGAATAAAATTATACTTAAAGTGCATAAATAGTCCCGAATTCGTAGCGAGGAACCCCTTACATTAAACATTTAATACACCAACGTCAATCCGAATAGAGTAAATGCTCGTAATTATTTTACATTTTAACTCGCAATATAAGGATAATAAGGTGTTAGTGTGATCATATCATTAAAAAAAGCCAAGGTTATTGGTGTTTTATAGCGATTTAAAAGTTTAACGCTTAACTTTATGTAATTTTATTACATTATTGTGGTGTAAAATGAAAAATACTTAGAATATTTTGTATTCACTATTTATTCACTGTTATAAGCCGATAATGTATGATTTTGGGCTATTATGTTGATTAAATAGTTGTTCCTCTTCGAATAAGACAACCTTAAAAGCACGACATAATGTAAGTCTGCTCACCAACTAAAGATGAAAGCATGAATTTTGTACAATAACAATTGTGCTTTAGTAACATATTTGCGTAATTTTTCTATTTTTTGCTCATTAGCAACGATTGACTTGATTATTGATGTAATGCCCCGCGGATCTTTTTTGAGCTGAGTTTTGATGATAAAAAAATCCCCTACTATCGAGATAGTAGGGGATTTATAAGATTTAGTGAGTTATTTAGTTATTTAACCTGAACTCTGGATAATGAGTGCTTGATACTCAAGTGAATCAAAAGCTTAGGTGGTAAAGTAAATGCTATAGCAAGGTAAACATCACGAATTTACACCATCAATGCTTCATTTTATGCCATTTCCAAGGCAAAACGTTTATGAATAGCGGGCTATTTATCGACGTTTTAACGCAGGTAATGGCTTAAAAGGGAGGATTGAGCAAGTACTGCTTATCCAGTGTTCAGGTTATTTATTTAAGGTTGGTAACCGTCCACTAAGCCTTTGGTTGTTACACTGACAGCATCATGAGCATGTAATGACTCTAAATGGTTAATACGTAACCAAAAGTCATCAAACTGCTCAGTAGCATTCATGGTGTACTGCAAACGGCGAGCAGCATCTTCACAAAACATTAAGTTTTGACCATTCAAACGAGCGAACTCTTGCTCATCTTCGCGTTTTACCGCTGCTTGTACTGGCGTTTTAAGTGAGTTTTCAATTAAATCAACAATATCGGTAATCGGGAATTCTGTTGTGGTGTTGTTTAGTTTAACTTTTACTTCAGCAACCGAACGTTGGCTATGTGGGGTTGCCACAATCCCTTCAGTCGTACCAAGCCACTCATGTACAGAAGCTAAGTCGGCATCAGCTTGGTCAATAAACCTTTCTTTAAAGGCTTGTTGAATTAATTGACGAGCTAAAGCTGCAGAGCATGGACAAGTTGACGAGTAAGGAACATCAACCGTGAGCTCTATATCAAGTACACCTTTATTTAAGCGGCCGGTAATAGTAACAGGGTAAGCTTTCCAACCTTGTTTACCACTAATCAAAGACTTGCGACGTAGATGATAATCAAAACTAAATTTAACTTTTGCGTTATCGCTAAGATCTTCATGGCTGCTGATAAAACCGTCTAACAAAGTCACTAAACTTTGATGAGTTAAAACATCCGAAGTTGAAAGTTCGTCAATTTGTAAATACAAGCGCGACATATGAATGCCTTTAGCTTTCGGCTCTTTAAGGTTTACAAAGGCATCGATATGGGCTGAAACCATACGTTCAGATTGGCCTTTTGAGGCAACCATGATAGGCATTTCTATATTACTCATGCCGACCCAATCCAAAGTCCCCTCAGTTTGTGCTGTGGTGTGATTTGCTATATCAGGCATTAATGTTGGCATTTTGACTCCGCTATTCGCTGTGCACTAAGTAAAGGGCTATCTATGGTAACTTCAGTACTTAGTAAAATTATAATCGGCATTAGTATCGTAAGAATTGCGATAGTTTTCACAAATATTTTGAAAAGTAGTGAAATATAATGCAGTGACCCTGAAAAAGGCGGCTATTTTGAACGAAATATCTGCTAAAAGCAATGTTTGTAATAGCTAGCTTGAGATTGTTCTAGTATATGGTAGTTGCAATTAATATCTGTTATAAATTGTTGCTAAATAGGAAAATATGATGGTAATAATGTTTTTTCAGTTAGTCGAAAAAAATCATCAAATAATAAAACGACATAGTTAAATTTTTTTGTCGTATAGGAGGCTTCATGGGCGCAACTAAGCACCTAGATTTAACGTTAATAGATGGTTATTTAGAAGCGTTAGATATTAGTGTTATCAAGCAAATGTTAGATTTATATGTTGAACAGTCTTCATTATATATGGAGGATATTCAACATGCGGTCAATAGTGATGATAGTAAAGCATGGCAAGAGCATTGCCATAAAATGAAAGGTTCAGCGGCGAGCGCAGGTTTAAAACTAGTACACCAGAAATTAGTTTATTTAGAGAAAACGGGTGAAAATAGAGATTATAAGCAACAGCAGGTTAAAGCGCTTTTAGCACTTAATGGCGAAGCTATTAATGCATTCCAACAATGGTTACTTGGCAAATAACTCAATAAGTTTACCTTGTTGTAGTGGTTTTCCTGAGACTTAAATTTAAGTTTGTACTAGCAGGGTACTTAATACCCTGCTCAAAGCCGCTTAATCTATTTGTCCAATAAAACGGTAACCTTCGCCATGAATTGTGTTGATTAATTCCTGAGCGTTTTCAACTGATTCAAAGTGCTTACGAAGGCGTCGAATAGTAACATCAACCGTTCGGTCATTTTCACGTAAATCTCTACCTGTCATTTCTTTAATTAATTGCTGTCGAGTAACAATTTTTCCCGCATTCGCTATAAGTAAACGAAGAGCTCTATATTCGCCACGAGGAATCGAGATTACCGTATTATCTGGCGTAGTAATTTTTCGTGAGTTACCGTCAAGCGACCATTGATTAAAACTTACAATGGCGTTATTACCTTCACTTTGGCTTGATGACATTCGATTTAATATATTTCGTGCTCGAATAGTTAATTCTCGAGGGTTAAAAGGTTTAGTTAGGTAATCATCGGCGCCTATTTCTAAGCCTAAAACTTTGTCTATATCACTATCGCGACCGGTTAGGAAAATTAAACCTAAGTTATTATTGCGGGTTAATTCACGCGCGAGTAAAAGGCCATTTTTTCCTGGCAAATTAATATCTAAAATGACTAAATTAATGATATTACTTTTTAGGGCGCGCTCCATGCTATCACCGTCTACTGCTTCTGACACTGTATAACCTTCAGCTTCAAATAGATTTCGCAGGTTAAAGCGTGTTACGTCTTCGTCTTCTACGATTAAGATATGAGGTTTTTGCATGTTCTTTGTCCAGTTCTGTCAGAATAAACTCGTATTCTGATTGATTTTAAGGGGTTTTATATTCCAAGCTTGTACTCATCAACCACCAAAAAGCAATAAAATATCGACTAATGTTATAGACGCTAATGGTATAGAAGCTAGTGTTAAAAAACAATCAATAGCATAACAATAAGGAGGTTTTTATCGCCAAGTATGCGTTGAGTAGGTAACATTAATATAGATTTAGCTTAGGCTTATTTTTGGCCTGGTTCTGGTTAAATTTAGTAAAGGTGCGCGCTAAATGTAATATTATTGTAAATACCAATTACCATTCATTTAAAACTATTAAGCATTAATTAAACGGAAAATTTATTTCAATACTCACACCTTGATTTAATTCACTGTTCAGTAATATTGAGCCGCCAAGTGCTTGAGTAACTAAGTTATAAACCAAGTGCATGCCTAATCCACTTCCACCTTCACCACGCTTAGTTGTCGTAAATGGTTCGAACACTTTATGTTTGATAGATTCATTTACACCGACACCATCATCTTTAAAAAGAATGTTGAGCTGATTACTTAAAGACATAACAGTGATCGAAATACGTCCCTGATCTTTGCCTTCAAAACCATGTATAACAGAGTTCATAATCAAATTAATTAATATTTGATTAATAGGTCCAGGTTTACTCGTAATATTTAAACTGTCAGGGCAATCAATATCAATGATATAAGGCAAGCTATGTAATTGTGGCCTCAAAGTTAGCAGTACTTCATTTAATAACTCTTTTACGTTAAACGTTCGCGTGTCTTCACTTGATTGGTCAACCGCTACTTTTTTAAAGCTGGAAATAAGATCGGCAGCGCGATTAAGGTTGCGATAGATAATGGCAATATTCTCAGAACCGTCATTCAAAAACTTCTTAAGTTGGCTAGATTTTAATGTTTTGTTGTCAAAAGCGGTTTTAATTTCATCTAATCTATCCGCTAAGAGGGTAGAAGCAGTTACACCAAGGCCAATGGGGGTGTTTACTTCATGGGCAACGCCAGCAACCATATCGCCAAGAGAAGCCATTTTTTCACTTTCAACGAGCTGACTTTGAAACTGGTGTAGCTTTTCAAGAGTAGAAAGCAATTCTTGATTCGATTCTTTTAACGCTTGAGTACGTTTATTTATCTTGTTTTCAAGTTCTTGTGAGTGCTCTAAACTTTGTTGCTCGGCGGTATCTAGCTGCAATATTCTTTTTTCCATACGTGAAAAAAGAATATTGATATTGCGCGATAGAATATCAGCTTCGCGATAAGGCATAGCTTTACAAGCTTGTAAGAAATTTCTTTGTCGTGAAGCTTGTTGTACTGTGCTAGCTAACGAATAAAAGGGAGCGCTTAGATAACGCTCAAGCCGAAGCGCTATAAAAACGGCGATTAAAGCAACGATACACACAACAATAAAGCTAATAATGATTAACTGATCTCTGATCTGAGTCATACTTTCATTATTGCTTTGTAGGTATATATAACCAATTTTTGTGTTTTCTACTTTAATCGGTTGCATATACTCTAAGTATGTATCCGTATATTTTGGCGTTTGTAAATTGATAATACTGCTAGATTTTTCTGCAATGGCCGTGCGTTGTTGATTACGCTTATAACTATAAAAAAGCGTCGGCTTTTCATCCTGGTTACCTAATTTGTAAATATGAAGATAATTTAAATTGGGCACATGAGCAGGTAGAGTGAAGTTATCAAGTAAAGCCTGACGCTTAGCATTAATAATATAGGTAATACTTTCATTACCGAGAACATCTGCCCAATGTTTGATCTGTGAAACTGAGTTGGCTTTAAAACTATTGTTATACTTTATGCTTACTATGGTAATGCTTAAAATAGACAATAGTGAGATAGCACCTATGATAAATATCAGGCAGATTCGACGAATAGACCAAACAGGTTGGGTTATTGGCATGCAGTACTTTACTCAATTATGATGGTAATAAATTGATTGTAGAAAACCTTATTGCTTTCAACAATCATTTTGTCAGAGTTATTTTATTTTTTAGTGTTTAAATAGCATTGATAAACAGCAAAACCTTTTTTAATAATTAAGGTTTTTGTGTCGCCTATTGCTTTCTCCATAATGGGTAAATACTTTAGAAAACTATTTGCGACAACAGTAATACTGCCTTTGCTGGATAGGTTTTGCTTGATCTCAGATAAAAACTGCTCTGTTGCAGCATAATGTGTTTTTACCCCTTGGTGAAAAGGAGGGTTTGAAATCACAAAGTCATAGCTATTTTTAACATCAGATAAGCTATTTGAAGCAATATATTCACCACTTAATTGGTTCAAACTTAAGGTTGTTTGTGCCGAGTGTAATGCCAAGGCACTAACATCAACTAAGGTGAGTTGTGTTGTTGGATGCACGGTACCGATATAGGCTGCAATTACCCCTGCGCCACAACCAAAATCCAATACTTTGCCGTTGATTACTTCAGGTAAATTTTCCAGTAAAACTTCGGTACCAATATCTAGAGAATTTTGACTAAACACACCTGGTAATGCGGCTATTTTTAAGGTTTTATCTTGTACCTGAATTGAATAGTATTTATAAAAGCTTTGCAGATCGAAACTTGGTAGTGACGCTTTAAACTTAGCAATATACATTAAACAATGTCGGGCAGCATCGGCTTTATTGCAATAATCAAGATAATCTGTGCCTAGTTTATCAGCAGATTTAACACCGCCTTTATTTTCACCAACAATAACGATAGTGGCATCTTCAGTCATTGAATTCGCTAGCATTGCTAGGGTAAAAGCAAACTCAGCCTTACTTTTAGGGAAATGAATTATCGCCATGTCGTGTTTGTGCTTGGCGATATATTCAACACAAAAGTGCGCACTAATCTTGGCATTATTTAATTGCTGATAAGCTTTATATTGGGCATAGTTTGTGTGGTAACTATCAATACTTGCCTTGCTGTAGTGGTTAAGGTATTGGGTAATAAAACCGTGGTCTTCAATATTAACCAAAAGAGGTCTTGTTGCTGATAAACCGTCAATATTGCGCATTAATAATTGATTAATGTTACTCGTAGCCATTAAATTACCCATTTTGGTGAAAGTATTGTTATTGTTTGAGCTTAGCCTTTTAAAGCAAGGCCTGGCTGTGTAAACAAAATTATCTCAATGAAGCTCAGTCATTAAAGCTAAGCTAATAAAACTAAGTTAAATGAAACATATCGAAATGAATCATACTGATTTAAGTATAATTCATTTATCTCGCTAAAATTAATATGTCATAATGCGGCGCATTCTACGCGAATAAAATTATCTCGCCATCATTAGTCCATAGGGAATTAACTATTTTTAATAAAATGTTATTGCGACTAAAAATAAAATGGTTACAAAGCCTTTACCGAACAAAAATATTGATTTTTCGTTATTTTTTAATTGGACGTTTTTTAGGTCGAAAATCAAAAGCGGAAGTTTATCTTTCATTAAATGATCCACATAGCTTTATGCTAGTGCAGATGCTATCTCGTTTAGAAACGAATTATCATCTTAAGTTTAAAGTGCTTTTTATTTGGGGAACTTTACCCGGCATTACTATTTGTCCAAAACTATATCGTCAATGGGCAATTAAAGATGCTAATTTAACCGCAGCACAATTTAACTTAATTGAAATTAAAGACGAGCCTACATCGGCTTCTTTAACCACAGGTCAACAGGCTTGGCAATTACAAGTTAATAATATCGCCAATGCAGAGCAAATCTTTATAAATACTTGGGGTAATAAGTTCGAAGAGCACTTTCAAACCTCAACCCCGACTATTAATCATCAAGTTAAAAACCAACTTCGCTTAAAAGCAAAAGGGCATTACGCCCCAGCAAGCATTTTTTTTGCAGGCACTTGGTATGTAGGGGTTGAGCGTTTATATCACTTTGAGCGCGTGTTAAAAGAACTGCTATTAATAGATGAATTAAGTGAAGTGTTCATGACAACACAACCCCTAAGTTACGCTGTTAAACCACCATCCTTCCCAGATAAAATAGTGGATATGCATGCGAGTAAAGCTGTAACTGAATCGGTTGCACCGATAGTGATATATTTGTCTTTGCGAAGTCCTTACTCCTATTTAGGCTTTGTTAAAGCCATTGCGCTAGCTGAGCAATGTCAGGTTGAACTCGTTATTAAGCCTATTTTACCGCTATTAATGCGCGGAGCGCCTATGCCGGTTGTTAAGCAAAAATATATCTACCTTGATGCTTTTCGTGAAGCCAAAAAGCTAGGCATTGAGTTTACTGGGTTTACAGACCCCTTGGGGGTTGGTGTTATAAATGCTTATCGTTTATTTGCTTGGGCGCAGCAACAAGGTAAAGCTGTAGAGTATATGTTGGCTTGTTTTAAAGCGATTTATGTTAAAGGTATCGACTTAGCAAATCATGAAAACCTTGAAGATATTTTTAAAGAATTATCGCTAAATATCGAAGATGCCTATGCTTTTCAAGCGCAGCATGACTGGCAGCAGTGGGCAGACTTAAACCAAATTGATTTAACCAATCTTAACCTATGGGGCGTGCCTAGTTTTAGTTATGGGAATGTTAGTTATTGGGGACAAGATAGAATTCCAGCCTTGGAGAAGGAAATAAATTACCTCCGAGATAATTAACCTGAACTTGGATAAGCAGCACTTGCTCAATGCTCCCTTTTAACCGATTTCCAAGGCAAAAATGAAGCATTGATGGTGGCTATTCGTGATGTTCACCTTGCTATAGTATTTACTTTACTAGCTAAGCTTTTGATTCACTTGTGTATCAAGCACTCATTATCCAGAGTTCAGGTTAGTTAAATTTAATTGTTAATATAGACGTAGAGCTCTATTGACTGTACTTATATTTAAATGTTTTAATATTGCAGTCCCTTATTCCAGTGAGATTAATCATCAAAGGTTAATTATCACTAATATAGGGCCAGAAGAGGAGCGTTAGCCAGGTAATTATTGTGAAGAGATCAAACTCTAATGAGCAATAATGAGGGGGTATAACGCCGAGGTAATTATATTTTTGATGATGTAATTATCGGTTGTTAAGGCTTAATTGTTTTTATTCATGATTAAGTTTTTTATTTTCCGAACAAATTGAGTTCGTTGAATACTAGGTTGAATCCTTGCAACTGTCACCTAATAGGTGGAGAGCTTCTGGCCTTTGTTAAGGCCAAATTTCGTCCTTGAAATTTTGCCTCTACAAGCGCCTATAAGTTCTCCGAGCGACAAGAGTTCGAGAGAAATGAATCAAAACAATTCGAAAGAAAACCCACAAACATCAGATCAACCTTTGGTTTGGACTGCACTCATAACGCCATTATTTGATAATGACGAAATTGACTACGACAGTTTACACAAACTAGTTTTACAGCAAAACTCTGCCCAAAATGGCATTTTATTACTTGGCAGCACAGGTGAAGGGCTGGCATTAACCGCGACAGAGCATTTAAGTATTGTTGAATACGTTTGCGCTATGGCGTTACAAGTGCCGATCATGGTTGCCGTTGGGGGTTATAACCTAAAGGAGCAACTTGCTTGGATTGCCAAGTGTAATTCCTTGCCAATAGATGCTTATTTGCTTGGTAGCCCTATTTATGCAAAACCAGGTCCTGTCGGACAAAGGTTATGGTTTAACAGCCTACTTGATGCGGCTAACTTTCCTTGTATGCTTTATAACGTGCCTTCGCGTAGTGGTGTGGAAATTTCAATTTCGACACTGCAAGCATTACAAAGTCATAAAAATTGCTGGGCATTAAAAGAAGCCAGTGGTGACCTTCATAAGTTACTCGCCTATAAAGAACATTGTCCTGAGCTAGCATTATATAGTGGCGAAGATGCCATGATGCCTTATCTTGCCGGCGCTAAGGTTAAGGGTTTAGTGTCTGTATGTGCGAACGTTTGGCCAATGGCAACTCGACAATATGTAGCGATGGCATTAGCACATCAAAATGAGGGACTTTTCCCGCTTTGGCATAAAGCAATCGCCGCACTATTTCAGGTGGCAAGCCCTATTCCTGTAAAGGTGTTAATGGCTGAACTTAAATCAATCAGCAGTGCGCAATTACGCTTACCTTTATCTCATAAAGAAATTGCTGAGAAAAGTGCCTTGCTTGAAGTACATCAAACAATTCAACAATGGCTTGAGGCCAACGCTAATCATCCTTTAGCCCATGTACACTCAATCGAAAGCATTTGCAGTGTAACCGAACTACATTATTCAACCCCCACTAACTTACGAGAAGTAAATTCATGAACTGGCAACAAACATTAGCAGACTTAGAAACAGGTAAAACTAGATCAGCACAACAAAATAACGATGGCTCTTGGCAAGTAAATACCGACGTAAAAGAAGCAATTTTAGCGGCATTTAAAGCAGGAGAAAATATCGAGTTTGACGGAGCATACAAAGGCTTTGTTGATAAACATAATTTACCTGCGCGTGAATTTACCGTCGCCGACCAAGTAAGAATGGTGCCGGGTGGTTCGTCAGTTCGTCGTGGTGCTTATGTTGCGCCTGGCGTAATTATTATGCCGCCAGCTTATATTAACGTTGGAGCATTTGTAGATACTGGCACCATGGTTGATAGCCATGCATTAATCGGTTCATGTGCGCAAATAGGTAAAAATGTGCATGTTTCTGCGGCGGTACAAATTGGTGGAGTACTTGAACCTATTGGTGCTAGTCCAGTAATCATTGAAGATAATGCCTTTTTAAGTGCTGGCGTAATTATTGTTGAAGGTATCGTAGTGAAAAAAGGTGCGGTGTTAGCACCAGGCGTATCTTTATCAGCTTCAGTGCCAGTGTATGATTGTGTAAACAATCTGATGTTAGAGAAAGGTGCTGATATTCCTGAAAATGCGGTAGTTGTGCCAGGTACGCGACCTGTTAAAGGGGGTTGGGCTGAGCAACAAGGGCTTAACATGGCTTGTGCGTTAATTATTAAGTATCGTGATGAAAAAAGTAATGCAGCTTTAGAGCTTGAATCTGTATTGCGCTAGGAACTAAAAATGTCTGCAATGTTAAACACAGCAACTCGGCCAAATTGGCTGAGAAAGTCTGTCATTAAATCACTTATCGCGTATCAGCAAACTCAGCAAAGCGGTGCTGAGCTCATTGAAGATGAAGTTGGTTTTTTTCTCTACGATTTAGATTATCTAGCGCAGCACTTGTCAGGGTTGATGCAACAAGATGTGATTAAACTTTGGTTTGCGGTAAAAGCTAATCCACTGTCTCGTGTAATTTCGACCTTAGCACAACAAGGTTTTAATTTTGACGTTGCAAGTCAAGGCGAGCTTAGTCAAGTATTGGCACAAAAGGTTTCGGCTGACAGAATACTTAATACGGGACCGGCAAAGTCAAAGCAACAAATGAAAGCATTCTTAACGCAAGGGGTTAATACTTTTGTTGTTGAAAGCTTGAACCAATTGCAATGGCTGAACGAAGCGGCCAGCGAACTATCTTGCCAACCCCAAGTGTTACTTAGAGTTCAATTACAGTGGGCTGAAGGTGAGAAAAATCCATTAGGTGGTAATGAAGTCACCGCCTTTGGTTTATCTTGTCAAGAGTGGCAAACCATCAAAGTGACCGACTTTCCGGCATTAAATATCAATGGCTTGCATATTTTCCAATGGGGAAATATGTTGAGTAACGAGCGCATGTTCGAACTGTGGTCGCAAATGGTTACTCCTTTATTATCGCTGGCAGAGCAATTAGAAATGACGCTTGAAGTGCTAGATTTAGGTGGTGGCTTAGGCGTAGATTATTTGCAAACTGGGCAAAACTTAAGTTGGGAGCAAATAGTTGCTGATTTAGCAAAAATAAAAAAACGTGCTGGTGTAAGCGAACTTTGGTTAGAGTTAGGGCGTTTTGCGGTTGCAGAAATGGGTTATTACGTTACTTCAGTGGTTGATCGAAAACAAAATTTCGAGCAACAGCAATTAGTACTTGCTGGTGGTATTAACCATTTAATTCGCCCTGCTATTACTGAACAACCGTTTCCTGTGGCTATGGTTCGAGAATCAACAGCAAGCCCTAGTGCTTTTGATTTACACGGGCCGCTTTGTACCAGTTTAGATAAACTAGGAACTTTGGCAATAGCTAATGATGTGGGCATTGATGACCAATTAATTTTTGGTTTAGCCGGCGCTTATGGGTTTACTGAAAGTATGCCATTTTTCCTTTGTCATCCAATAGCGGCTGAATATGTTATTGAACAAGGTAAAATTGAGCAAATACGTGTAGCTCAACCGGCTACTTGGTATTTACGTTAGTATGGTCAACACCTAACTTAAGGTTAACTATGAATTTAATTAGCAAAGAGGTCATGCATGTCGGTGAAATGGCCAGTGGGGCAGCACTTACGGTACCCGTTTATCGCATTAAAGGTAGCGACCAAGGGCCTAACGTGTATATTCAAGCCAATATGCATGGTGCAGAAGTACAAGGTAATGCGGTTATTTTTCAGCTGTTAGAGTTGTTAAAAAACATTGAATTAAAAGGCAGTATTACACTTGTGCCTTATGCAAATCCTGTCGGGTGCAATCATAAAAATGGAGAGTATACGCTAGGACGGTTTGACCCCATTACCGGGGTAAACTGGAATCGTATGTACCATTTTGACGAAAGTATTATTGAGCCGTTTGCTCAAGCGCATTTAACTCAGTCAAATGTCGAAATAGCGCAAGCTTTTCAAGCGTTAATGGTTGAACAAGTATCACAAAAACTCAATCACACGGTATACGGAATTACGACAGGTCAACGTATTGCATATCAACTGCAGTTGTTAGCGCATCAAGCCGATCTTGTCTTAGATCTACATACCGGGCCAATATCAAGTAAGCACTTGTATTGCCCTGATTACGCCAGAGCAAGTGCTGAGTATTTTGATATTCCCCATGTGCTATTTATACCAAATGGCTTTGATGGCGCACTGGATGAAGCCACCTTTTGTCCTTGGTGGTATTTACAGTCAAAACTTGCTGAGTTAGGTCGAGATTTTCCGATCACGAAAACGGATTCTAATCAGGGAGTAAACGCGATTATTAAAGAGAGCTTTACGGTAGAGCTTGGTTCACAAGAGCAAATTGATTTAGATGTTGCCCATGAAGATGCGTTAGGTATTTTAAGTTATTTACAATACCAAGGTGTCATTAATACTGAGCAATATCAGCCCAAAGCCATGACAAGATATAGTTGTTTATTAGAGGACTACAAAGCGCTGTATTCGCCAATGGGCGGTATGGTGGATTATCTCGCTGAATTTGGAAAGCCTTTACCTGCGGGTGAACCTTTAGCGCGGATTCTTCGCATGGACAATTACGGTGACGGCGACCCTTTGCACTATATCAACTTAGATCACAGTGTTATTCCTATTTTGCACTTTGCCTCGGCGAGTGTAAATCAAGGTACAGAGCTTTATAAAGTATTTAGTAAGTACAGTATTTTATAATGACCAAGATTTAAAAACAAAAACGCCTTGATATTTGATGATATCAAGGCGTTTTTTACATTGTTTTGGCATTTATATTGTTTTAAAAAACTACGTGTTCTTTCAAATAAGCAAATAAATCACGGTAATGCTTACCCACTTTTTCTGCTTTGTGCTCTTTTTTCGCCTGGCGCACTAGCTGCCTAAGCTTTTGTCTTTCCATGCTAGTAAATTCAGCGAGTAATGCTTCAATAGGTTCGTTGCCTTGTGCGATAAGCTCATCACGCATGTTTTCAAGTTTTTCAAACTTAACAGACTCTTGCTGATGTTTATTTGCCATAACATCCATTGCTTGTTTTATTGGCTCAAGATCTGTTTCAGCTAATATTTTGGCAATGTGGCGAACATGGCGACGTAAAGCCTCATGCTTATTGGTAATTTTGTCCGCTAATAACATTGCGGCTTTCAAATCATCAGATAAAGGTAACTTGCTGCGTTGATGTTTCGACATTTTGACGAGGACAAGACCAAAATCTTGCAGTCGATGCATTTCGCGTTTTATTTCCGACTTACTTAGTAATTCTTCTTCTAATTCATCGATATCGTTAGCAGAGTGGGGCATAATGTTAAGTATTAAAGTGATAATTACCTATAGTATACAACAAAGCAGGAGCAGCAAAAACATTCCTGTAGTTTGTATCGATAAAATATGAGAAATAATTTACCTATGAGCGATTCTGATAGTATCCAAATGCAAATAGAACACGTTAAAAAGCGTGTAAATGACGCCATGTCTATGGCTAAATCACTGGGAGCCGATGGTGCTGAAGTAGCAATGAGTCGTCAACAAGGCTTGAGTGTGAGTACACGCCTAGGTGAAGTTGAAAATGTTGAATTCACTAATGATGGTGGTTTAGGGATTACTGTTTATAAAGGTGGTCGTAAAGGTAGTGCTTCAACAGCGGATTTATCTGAGAAAGCCTTAAAGCAAGCGATTGAAGCGGCGGTTAATATCGCAAAATATACTTCAGTTGACGAATGCTCAGGCATGGCTGATAAAGAACTCTTAGCCATGAATCCGCCAGATTTGGATTTATATCACCCGCAAGAGTTAACCACAGAGCAAGCGATTAGCTTAGCGAAAGAATGTGAAGATACCGCTTTAGCTTATGACAAACGCATTACTAATTCAGATGGTGCAACCTTAGCAAGTTTTGAAGGTTTTAAAGTTTACGGTAATAGCCATGGGCAAATCGTTGGCTATCCAAGTACCCGTCACAGCTTAAGTTGTGTGATGATCGCCAATGAAGGTGATGACATGCAGCGCGATTATGCTTATACCGTTAGTCGCGAATTTAATGCCATGGAAAGTGCCGCTAAAATAGGCCAGCAAGCTTCTATCGAAGCATTATCAAGATTAGGTGCGCGTAAATTAGCAACCACTAAAGTACCTGTTATGTTTCGTGCTGATATTGCTAATACACTTTTTGGGCATTTTATCGCTGCGATTAGTGGCGGCAACTTATATCGTAAATCGTCATTTTTAATGGATTCAATAGGCAAACAAGTTTTCCCTGAATTTTTAAGTATTAGCGAACGTCCTCATTTGAAAAAAGCCTTAGCTAGTGGCGCATTTGATGCTGAAGGTGTTGCGACTATTGATCGTGAAATTATTACCGATGGTCGTTTAGCTACTTACCTTTTAACCAGTTATTCAGCACGTAAAATGGGCCTTCAAACAACGGGTCATGCCGGCGGAATTCATAACTGGCAGCTTGGTATGCAAGGTGATGGCAAAGGCGGTGATTTTGATGCTATGTTAAAAACTTTAGGCACGGGCTTATTAGTCACTGAACTGATGGGCCAAGGTGTTAATGTAGTTACGGGCGATTATTCAAGAGGTGCGGCAGGTTTTTGGGTTGAAAATGGTGAAATCGCTTATCCAGTTGATGAAATTACCATCGCCGGTAAACTACAGGATATGTTTTCAGGTATTGTCGCAATAGGTAACGATACCGATATGCGTGGCAGCATTCGTACCGGTTCAATTATTATTAATGAAATGCAAATAGCAGGAAGTTAACAAACAAGTTTGAAGTTATTAGCTGACAGCTTAAAACTGACAGCTTTTTTGTTACCCTAACATTAACGTTGCTGTGCCTAAAAAGGCGAATATACCTACTACATCGGTTACGGTTGTTAAAATCACACTGCCGGCTAATGCAGGGTCAATGTTCATTTTTTTCAGCATAAGAGGCACGGTAACACCAGCAATACCGGCAGCGGTCATGTTCATTAGCATGGCAAAAGCGATAATGGCACCTAGCATAAGATCTTGCTGCCAAATGGCCACCACTGAAGCAATTAAAACTGCCCAAATTAAACCATTAAAAAAGCCGATGGCTAACTCTTTATATAATAGTATTCGTGAATTACTTTCACCAACATGGCCAAGCGCCATACCGCGAATAACTAGCGTCAACGTTTGATTACCAGCAACACCCCCCATACTAGGGACAAGCGAGTTTAGCACTGCTAAAATGGCTAGTTGATTTAATATACCTTCAAACATACTAGAGACAGCAACGGCCATTAACGCTGTGATTAGGTTTACACCCAACCAAATAGAACGACGTTGGGTACTTTTTATTACCGGTGCAAAGGTATCGGCTTCGTCATCTAAACCCGCCATACTCATCATGGAATGCTCGGCTTCTTCACGAATAATATCAACGACATCATCGACTGTAATACGGCCAAGCAGGCGACCTTCGTGATCAATTACTGGTGCAGAGAACCAGTCGTAACGTTCGAATAACTGCGCGACATCTTTTTCGTTTAGATCTGCGGTAATCGCTTGAATATCTTTATCAATTAGGTGCGAAATAATAGTTTCGGCTTTGGCGGTTACTATGGATGATAAAGAAACTGCCCCGATGAAATGATCTTCGCGGTCAACAACATAGAAAGAGTCGGTTGCTTCTGGCAACTTGCCGCGTAAACGTAAATAGCGTAACACCACATCTACCGTAACATCGGGCCGAATAGAAATGGTATCGGTATTCATGATACCGCCGGCGGTGTCTTCTTCGAATGAGAGCGCTGTTTCTACACGGCTGCGATCTTGCCAGTCCATGGCATTTAGCACTTCTTGATAAACACTGTCAGGTAATGTTCTGAACACTTCTGCTAAATCATCAACGTCCATACCTTCTGCGACGGCAGCAAGCTTTTCAGGGTTAATGTTTTTAAGAATACTTTTTCGAACTTCTTCGTTTAGTTCTTCGAGTACGTCACCATGATGATCAGCATCAATTAATTGCCAAAGTGCCATTCGGCTTTTGCTAGGAGACGACTCTAAAAGTAGGGCAAGATCGTATGCTGGCATGTCTTGCAGTAATTTTCGGACATAGACAAACATACCGCTATCGAGGGCAGTATTTACCTGTTGTAGGCGTTGATGACTGTATTCTTGTTCGGAAACTTCCGGCATATTTTTACCTTTTGCCGCTACAAAAATGAAAACTATTAAAGATAAATTTGTTATCGGGTGCTATTTACGGCTGTGCTAATTAAAGCTTACGTTGACCCAAACAGCCTTTATTGTAAAAGCCTATTATTAACGTTCTATTAAATGATGCCTATTGGGTAAAAATTCGATTAAATCAAAATGTAAAGTATTTCGATTTTTCAGGCAGCGCCTATTATGAATATGCTTGAGGTAATTCGATTGTGCTAAATTACCAACTTTAACGATAAGTTAGCTAATTCATTATTTTATAGGTTATCGAATGTTAATATTTAACGGGTTGAGTTTACCGTAATTTTTGATATTTCGCAGCTTTTTTATTGACTTAACAAAGTATTGAATTAATCGAAGTACTGTTATTCAGCTTCATCAAATTTATTACTAAACAGTTGGCAAATTTCATCGAGAGCAGATTCTGCATCTTCACCGGTGGCCACTACTTTAACGGTTTTTCCTTGCGCGCCGGCAAGCAACATCAACCCCATAATACTATTTGCATCTGCATGATTTTCATCTAATTCAATAGTGACTTTAGCGGTGAATTTTTGGCTCATCTGTGCCAGTTTAGTTGCCGCTCTAGCATGCAGGCCAAGCTTGTTAATGATCAGTACATTGCGACTGGCTTGTATATTCATCAGCGTTAGCTACTGGCAACAGGTAAGTCACGATGACGAGACTGTACGTCTTTACGTTCTTTACGCAGATTATTTGCAAGCAGTTCAGTAATATATACGGAACGATGCATACCGCCGGTACAACCAATAGCAATGGTAATATAACTACGGTTATTTCTTTCTAAGTGCGGCAACCAAGTCATCATAAAGCTATTAATTTGCCAAACAAACTTAGTGACTATGGGTTGGCTAGCGAGGAAGTCTTGTACTGGTTTGTCTAAGCCGGTGTAGCCTTTGAGTTCTTTATCCCAAAATGGGTTTGGTAAAAACCGTGCATCAAAGACATAATCTGCATCTTGTGGTACACCATGCTTAAAGCCAAAAGATTCGAAAACCACCACCATAGAACCCGATTTTTTACCTAGAACCCGCTCTCTCACTAAGTCAGCTAGCTGGTGTGGCGTTAATTGGCTGGTATTGATATATAAATGTGCACGACTTGCAATAGGTTCAAGCAGCTTTTTCTCTAACGCCATTGCTTGATCTAGGGCTATATTTTGTCTAATAAGTGGATGCAAACGACGAGTTTCACTGAAACGTCGAATAAGGTCGCTATCATCAGCATCGAGATAAAGAAGGCTTAATTCAACGGCGTTTGGCAAATACTCAATAATTTCTGGAACATCGTTTGGATCAGCGGGTAGGTTTCGAACATCTAAGCTTACGGCAACAGTTTCATAATCATTAATAACGGTATGAATTAAAGCCGGCAATAAATTGACCGGTATGTTATCAACACAATAGTAGCCCAAATCTTCTAATACACGCAGCGCAACACTTTTACCTGAGCCTGAACGGCCACTGACAATAATTAACTTCATTGAGGTTTAACTCGCCTGTTGAATTAACTGAAACAGTTCTTGATTATTTTGACATTTACGCACTTTTTTACAAAATTGCTTTTCACGAAATATTTTAGCAATGCTTTGCAGAGTACATAGGTGATTCTGACATTCGTTTTCTGGCACGAATAGCGCGATAAAAATATCTACAGGACGATTATCTATAGCGTCAAAGTCAATGGGTTCTTCAGTTGTAATAACAACCGCAATCGGTTGGCAGGTATTATCTATGCGTCCATGTGGAATTGCTATGCCATTTCCTATACCGGTTGTGCCCATTCTCTCGCGCTTTACAAGGCTCTCTAAAAGCTGAAATGTATTATGTTCAGGCAATTTTTCGGCAGCTAGACTACTTAAGTATTCTAGAATACGTTTTTTACTGGAACCCGGAGCCGCACAAATAGTGCAGTCCGGAGTTAAGATGTCTTGCAACTTCATAAACTTATAAAACCTAAAGCGACATGGCGCTAATGTTTGTTGATTTTGCCTTTGTATTTCAATATTTGGCGATCTAATTTATCAATTAATGCATCAATTGAAACATACATATCATTATGCTCCGCTTTCGCATGTACTTCTGAGCCACTTAAATGCACCGTTGACTCAGCAATTTGATTTAACTTTTCTACGGTTAAAACCACATGAACATTATTAATATGTTCAAAATGGCGTTCGAGTTTTTCGAACTTTTCATTAACATAATCACGTAATGAGTCGGTAACATCGACATGGTGTCCACTAAGATTAATTTGCATATGCTTAATTCCTCTTTTTGGTGAATACAACCGCCTACAGTAAGCTTTTACGTTGATTTGATGGCGGTATGGAAAGTGACTCTCGATACTTGGCAATAGTACGCCTTGCCACCTTTATACCTTGCTCTGCTAATACATCAGCAATTTTACTATCACTTAATGGCTTTGCAGGTATTTCTGCGGCGACAAGTTTTTTAATCAATTCACGAATAGCAGTTGATGAACATTCACCACCATTCTCAGTACTTACATGGCTTGAGAAAAAGTATTTAAGCTCGAAAATCCCTCTGGGGGTATGCATATACTTCTGCGTAGTAACACGAGAAATAGTTGATTCATGCATATCTACCGCTTCGGCAATATCATTAAGAACCATAGGGCGCATAGCTTCAGGGCCATGTTCAAAGAAGCCTTGCTGACGCTGCACAATACAATTAGACACTTTTAATAAGGTGTCGTTTCTGCTCTCTAGGCTTTTGATAAACCATTTAGCTTCTTGTAAATTTGAACGAATAAATTGGCTATCTGCAGATGACTTCATCGAGCGAGACATAGCAGCGTATTGCTGATTAACTGATAGCTTAGGTGCCGTGTCTGGGTTCAGCTCAACTGTCCAGCGGCCATTTTTCTTTTCAACAGATACGTCAGGAATAACATACTGTTCTTCACTTTTAATAACGCTATCGCCCGGACGAGGATCTAAAGATTGGATCAAACGGATAACTTCGCGTAATTGATCTTCTTTAATGCGTAATTTACGCATGAGCTGGCGATAATCGCGATTACCAAGTAAGTCGATATATTCGGTAACGGCTAGTTTGCTTTCAGCGAGCCACGGCGTATCTTTTGAAAACTGGTTAAGTTGAATAAGCAAACATTCAGGAATTGAGCGGGCAGCTACACCAACGGGATCAAAAACATTGATTCGTTTCAGTACTGCTTCGATTTCGTCGAGCTCTACATCATCAATACCGACACTTTCTAGTATTTCTTCTGCGCTAACGGTTAAGTATCCCGCTTCGTCTATTGCCTCAATAATAGCAACAGCAATGGCTCTATCGGTATCGCTAAAAGGAGTGAGCTCCATCTGCCAAATTAGGTGGTCTTGTAATGAATCTTTAGTTTCACCCTGATAGGTATAGTCTTCTGACGCAACGCCCACACCGCCACTACTCGCACTTGCGCTGAAATTATCATCCCAGGTTGTATCACCATTTAATTCTTCAGGAATGTCAGTTTTTGCTAAACCTTCTGAAGAGCTTATTTCATCAATTGTTGGTGCAGAATCTTCACTGCCATCTGATGATATTTCAGCACTCTCATTAACACCTGCAGAGTAACCTTCTTCGAGGTGATCAGGGGTACTTTCTGAATTGTTATCTGGTGATTCGTCAACTTCAAGTAGTGGATTACTTTCAAGGGCTTCTTGAATTTCTTGTTGTAAATCCAAAGTTGATAATTGCAACAGCTTGATAGCCTGCTGCAATTGCGGGGTCATCGTTAATTGTTGTCCGATACGGAGTTGCAGAGTAGGACGCATTTACGTTTTCTTTTCCCTGTTCAAGTACATGTAGTATTACCGCGTGATTATGTTACTCACTATAACGTGAATTGTTCACCTAGGTATACATCTCTTACGTGTTGATTTGCAAGTATTTCATTAGAATTTCCCTCTGCGATAAGCTCACCATGACTAACAATATAAGCATGCTCACAAACATCAAGGGTTTCTCTAACGTTATGATCGGTAATCAAGATGCCGATGCCGCGTTCTTTTAAGTGTAGGATAATTTTTTTTATATCACCTACCGAAATAGGGTCAACACCCGCAAAAGGTTCATCAAGCAGAATAAACTTTGGATCTGCAGCTAACGCTCTTGCTATTTCAACTCGTCTGCGTTCACCGCCAGATAAGCTCATACCTAAGTTGTCTTTGATGTGACTGATGTTAAATTCTTCGAGTAAATGTTCAAGCTTTTCTTCTCGCTCAACATCATTTAATGCTTTACGCGTTTGTAAAATAGCCATAATGTTGTCATAAACCGTAAGTTTACGAAAAATTGAAGCTTCTTGAGGTAAATAGCCAATACCCTTGCGAGCACGTTCATGCATAGGTAGCAAAGTCAGATCTTCATCATTCAATACTATGGAACCGCTGTCGTTATTAACTAATCCAACAATCATATAAAATGAAGTAGTTTTACCTGCGCCATTGGGTCCTAATAAACCAACAATTTGCCCAGCAGAAACTTTCATACTGACATTTTTAACGACTTTTCTGCCTTTATAAGCTTTTGCAAGCCCGGTGGCTGATAAGGTTGAAATAGACATTTACTCTTGCTTTTCCTTAGTTTTTTTCGGCAATTCAGTTTTATTTTTAGGCTGTAGCACAGTTTCAACTTTGTCATTTTCTAAGCTTTCGGCATTCACATACTCAGTCTCAAAGTTATAAGTAATTTTACTACCACTCACTTCACTGCCTTCTTGGCGCAGCAAAGCATTACCCGAAATTACAACGGTATTTTTGTGTGGCTCATATCTAATTTCACTTGCTTGCAAATTGATTGGGCTACCGTCTTCTAATGTTTGTTCAAAAGTCGCTGGAGAACCCTTAGCAATATAAACTTTATTATCGCTTTCGTTTTGAGTGATCACCTGAACGAGTTCGGCATTAATGGTAAGTGAGCCCTGGGAAATTATAACGTTATCAATATAACTGAATATTTTATTTTTTAGATCCGCAGCTTGTCGCGACGAAGAAATTTTAATTTCTTGGTCTACGTTGAATTTTTCTGCATTTACTACCGGCATTAATATTGCGCATGCAGTTATGCCAATAAGGCTATTTTTTAATTTTTTTATAAATGGTTTGTACATGTTCAGTCAATGTCATCTGTGTTGTGTTTAAGTCTACAATTAATCCTGAGCCATACATAGTAAATCCTTTACCTAATATTAAGATAGTTTGCTCTGAGCTGATAATATTCGTTTTAAGATCCATTTCTAAATTTTTTCCGTGTACTTCCTGTATTAAACTTTCTTCATCAGTCGCGATTAAACGTACGCGATTTTTTAATTTTACACGATTGTTGTTATACAGTGTGCCTTCATTAGCAGATATCTGCCATGTTGGTTTGTTATTTTTTGGGTATAAGGTATAACGAGGATATTCAAAATGGGTTACTTCTAGCTGCGCATAATGTTCCATACGTTGGGCTTCAACATTATAAGATAATGCGCCAGTTGACTTGTAAATGTCGCTGTTGAGGTTTTCAGCAATAAATTCTGGGTTATTAGCAACTTCTAGAATACTACTGGTTTCTTTCTTAGCCCCAAACCATTCAAGTATGGCGTAGGTTGTTAACGCCAAGAGAAAAAGTGAAATTGTCGCAATGGTTATGCGATTCATATACTTGCACCTGTTGCATTGGCTAATGTACCTTGACTTTGCATGATAAGATCACAGGTTTCACGCACAGCACCAAAGCCACCTCGGGTATAAGTGATGTAATCACAAAGATTTATTATAGCTGGGTGGGCATCGCTAACTGCTATGCTAAATCCCACATAATTAAGGCAGTCAAAATCCGGCATGTCGTCGCCAATGTAAGCCACTTGTTCGGGCATTAACTTTAATGAGGCGAGCATTTTTTTCAATGCTGGTAGTTTGTTTTCTTCACCTTGTACTATGTGTTTAACGTTTAAGGCGCTCATACGAGTTTGTACAATGTTGGATTGTCTGCCTGTGATCACTGCAACATCAACACCACTCGCTCCTAGGGCTTTTATGCCGTAGCCATCTTTGGTATGAAAAGCTTTTAGCTCTTCGCCATTATTACCTAAATAAATGCGGCCATCAGAAAAAACACCGTCAATATCACAAACAAAGAGTTTTATTTTTTCTGCTTTTTGCCAGGTACTTGATGCAACTTTACCGTATAAGCTATTCAAAATTACAACACTCCAGATTTTAATAAGTCATGCATATTCATTGCGCCAATAGGGTGATTATTTTCATCGACGATAATTAAACCATTGATTTTTTTATCTTCCATTATTTTTAATGCTTCAGCAGCAAGCATATCTTGTTTGGCAACCAATGGCTGCTTAGTCATGACACTGGTAATACTATCTTGATGAATGTTAATTTCAGCGTCTAGAATACGGCGCAAGTCGCCATCAGTAAATAAACCCACTAACTTATTCTGAGCATTAACCACTGCTGTCATTCCTAAACCTTTCAATGACATTTCAACTAAAGCATCTTTTATTTTAGCACTTTCTACTACTGTTGGCAGACGTTCATCTTTGTGCATTATGTCAGCTAAGCGTAATAATAACCTTTTACCCAGACTACCACCGGGATGGGATAAGGCAAAATCGTCAGCGGTAAAGCCGCGTGCATTAAGTAAGGCCACAGCTAAAGCATCGCCCATAACTAAGGTAGCAGTAGTGCTTGATGTTGGTGCTAATCCCAACGGGCAAGCTTCTTGAGATACTTTTACGCAAACATGTGTATCGGCGAGTTTAGCCAGCGTAGAGTCAGGTTTACCTGTCATGGCAATTATTTTCGCACCTATGCGTTTAAGCACAGGAATAATAGCTAAAACTTCACCTGTTTCACCAGAGTTAGAAATGGTTAAGATAACATCGTCTATGGTTACCATGCCAAGGTCGCCATGGCTTGCTTCCCCAGGATGAACAAAAAATGACGGTGTGCCTGTACTCGCTAAAGTAGCCGCAATTTTACCGCCAATATGCCCAGATTTTCCCATGCCAATAACGATTACTCGACCTCGACAGTTAAACATTAGCTCACAGGCTTTTGCAAAATCGTCGTTGATATATTGTGTAAGCTCAGCAATAGCTTGTTGCTCAATGTTAATGACATTGAGTGCTAATTGTTTAAAGTTTTTCATTACATAAAACCAATTTCTTAGGCGTTAATTTGGCTAAAAAGCAGCACTTGATAACCAATGAATACGGCTAATAATAATAACCCTTTCGCGCGCGTGATGCGAAACTTTCCGCCGCGGCTGAAACAAAGAATAAACAATAAGAATGTTGTTGCAAGCATAAAAGGGGCGTCGCGACTTGCTGCAGCGTTATCAATATCACCCGGAGCAATTAAGCCCGCCAGCGATAATACCGCTAATATATTAAATATATTTGAACCAATAATATTACCAAGTGCTAAGTCGTCTTCTTTTTTGATGATACTCATAATACTGGCAGCTAGCTCAGGCAAACTTGTACCGATAGCAATTACGGTTAAGCCAATAACCAAATCACTAATACCAAATGCTTTAGCAATAAAAATAGAAGAATCTACAAGAAAGCTTGCACTTAGAGGCAGTAAAATCATGCCAACAATAAGCCATATCACTGAGAGTTTAGTGCTCACACCATCAGGAACTTCTTGCTCGGCTTCGAGAACCATTTTATCGTCAATTGGATTTTCTTTTGCGCGTTTTAACGTTACAAATAGTAAGGTGGCAATGTAAACAACAAAACCAACAATCAAAATAAGACCTTCATTAAAGCTAAAATTACTATTAGCTAACATGTAGGTTGCGATGGCTGTAATAACAAGAATTAGCGGAATTTCGCGTTTAATTGTAGATGACGACACTGTTAAAGGATTAAATAGTGCGGTTAAACCTAAGACTAAGGCAATATTGGTAATATTAGAGCCAATAGCGTTACCAATAGCGGTATCAGGGTTCCCTTGCAATGAAGCGGTAGCTGCAATCATCATTTCAGGCGCAGAAGAACCCATAGCAACGATGGTTAAACCAATAATCATTGGAGAAATACCAAGGTTACGCGCTAATGCTGAAGCACCAAATACAAATTTGTCTGCACTCCACACTAAAATAATTAGTGAAAGTAATAAGATCAAAATTTGAATTAACATTCAAAACTCCTGTTGGGATAAATAAAATAGTTGTTCATTTCGCTGCTATGGTTAAGCTCTTTATTTGTGCACTGGCATTGCCTAATTAGCTAATATACCTATAAACAGTTAAAAAATTTCCGAATTATATGTGGGTATTTTTGTATAAGCGCGAACAACTAATATTGTTCTTGAGTGCTTACCTACATTTAACTTACTTACATAATAATTTATTTGTTATTAAAAATGGGATTATAAACCAATGATGTTGACCGATAACAGCGAATTAATACACCTTTAATGACATTATATTGTGCAGCGGGCAGTATAAACTTTTTCTGATATTATTGGCACACAGATTCAACATAATATTTGTGAAATATTTAGCTAGAACTTAAATTTACCTCGCAGTTAGCATTGCACTCATCTTTGTTTCTATAGCGCTGTGTATTTGCAGCATTTACATAGAGCGGGTTACACATGATTACATTTGCATACTTTTACTTACTCTTTTCCTACTAAATATTTATTAATTTGTAATGACTGGCGTGTTGCGCTGCGTTAGAATTCTAGAATATAAGCATTAATTAACCCGGTGATATCTCAAACAATATGTCTGAAACTTTAGTTGATATTAAAAACATGACTTTTAAGCGGAACGAACGTGTTATTTATGATGGCATCAGTTTGTCTATTCCTAAAGGTAAAGTGACAGCAATAATGGGGCCTAGCGGTATTGGCAAAACAACCTTGTTGCGACTTATTGGCGGACAAATAAAACCAGAATCCGGACAAATTTTATTTGACGGTCACGATATTCCTAAACTCTCACGCAATGCTTTATACGAAGTACGTAAACGCATGAGTATGCTTTTTCAAAGTGGCGCCTTATTTTCAGATATGAGCGTGTATGACAATATCGCTTTTCCTATTCGAGAGCATACTGAATTAGCTGAAGATGTGATTGAGAAAATGGTGCTAATGAAATTAGAGGCTGTTGGCTTACGTGGCGCAAGAGATTTACGCCCGAGTGAACTCTCTGGTGGTATGGCTCGTCGTGCAGCACTTGCACGTTCGATTGCCCTGGATCCTGAGCTGATTCTTTATGATGAGCCTTTTGCCGGGCAAGATCCTATTTCGATGGGCGTTATAGTGCGCTTGATTCGTGAATTAGGCCAAGCTTTAGGGCTAACGTCGGTTGTGGTCTCACATGACGTACCTGAAGTAATGAGTATTGCCGACTATATCTATATTATCGCGGAACAAAAAATTATTGGTCAAGGTACGCCAGAAGAAATTTACGCTCAAACCTCACCATTAGTTCAGCAGTTTGTTAAAGGTGAAGCTGACGGCCCTGTACCATTTCATTATCCTGCTGCTTCCTACCGAGAAGAATTAATTGGCCAAGGAGTTGAAAAGTGAACCAACTACAACTTTTTGGTCGTACGATCATCGAGCAAATATCAGGTTTAGGTCGAGCGTTGTTAATGCTAGCGTCTGCATTGATGCACGTGCCTAATCCGCGCAAAGGTTTTCCCTTATTAATGAAACAACTATATTCAGTAGGTGTTTTATCTTTAGTTATTGTTGTCGTGTCAGGCTTATTTATTGGGATGGTTTTGGCATTACAGGGCTATACTATTTTAGTGGGATATGGCGCTGAAGCTAGTTTAGGGCCAATGGTTGCTTTGTCATTATTACGTGAGCTTGGTCCTGTAGTGGCTGCCTTATTATTTGCTGGCCGGGCAGGATCTGCATTAACGGCTGAAATTGGTTTAATGAAAGCGACCGAGCAGCTCTCTAGTCTTGAAATGATGGCGGTTGATCCTCTTCGTCGAGTTATTGCTCCTAGGTTTTGGGCTGGTTTTATAAGTTTACCTTTATTAGCGGCTATATTCTCAGCCATTGGTATTCTAGGTGCACACCTTGTAGGTGTTGACTGGTTAGGTGTTGATAGCGGCACATTTTGGTCGGTAATGCAGTCGCAAGTGTCATTTGAAAAAGACATTTTAAATGGCATTATTAAAAGTTTGGTATTTGCTTTTGTTGTGACTTGGATCGCTGTTTATAAAGGGTATTCTTGTGAGCCAACCTCTGAAGGTATCAGCAGAGCAACAACTTCAACTGTGGTACAATCATCACTATTAGTTTTAGGCTTAGATTTTGTATTAACCGCGTTAATGTTTGCAAATTAGAATAAGCAACGTGGTTATTTAGTTAAATAATATTTTAATTTGGTGGAAGACATGGCGTCGAAAAAAATAGAGTTATTGGTCGGGTTATTTGCAGCTATTGGAATTGCTGCATTATTGATGCTAGCGTTAAAAGTAGCCGATAGTGGTATATCAGGCAGCGGTAGCACTTATCAACTGTATGCTAAATTTGATAATATTGGTGGTTTGAAAGTACGTTCACCAATAAAGGTAGGTGGTGTTGTTGTTGGTCGAGTTAGTAATATTTCGCTCGATAGAGACGATTACACACCGGTTGTTACCTTAGATATATTTTCTGAATATAATAATTTTTCAGAAGCAACATCAGTGTCTATCTTAACCGCAGGTTTACTCGGTGAGCAATATGTTGGCTTATTGCCTGGTTTCATCGATGTATCTGTTGAGACTCTACAGCCCGGCGATTATATTGAAGATACTAAGCCAGCGTTAATACTTGAAGAGTTAATCGGGCAGTTTTTATTCGGTCAGGGCAGCGGTGATTAATGATGAAAAATTTGATCAAAACTTTGATTCTAGGTGTTACCTTATTAGCTAGTGCAACAGGTACAAGTGCAGAGCAAGTTAATAAGAAAGACCCTTATCAAATGATCCAAAAAGTTGCAGATATTACTTTTAAGCGCTTTGCGAATGAACAAGCGGCAATAAAAGTAGAGCCTAATTTATTAAAAAACATTGTTCGTGAAGAGCTAATGCCTTATATAAATTATCAATATGCAGCGTATAAAGTTATTGGCAGTAACTTTAAAAAAACAAATAAAGCAGAACGAGCTCAGTTTGTTCCTGCATTTCGAGAATATCTTATTACTTCTTATGCACAGGTTTTTACTCTATACAATAACCAAAAAGTTGAGTTTGCCCCTGCAGAAGATTTTTCTGAAGAACGTGTAGTTTCTGTAAAAACCAGTGTTATAGAACCTGGTCGTGAACCTATTGATATTTCTTTTCGGGTTCGCAAGCATAAAAAAACAGGCGAATGGAAAGCTTACGATATGGTGGCTGAAGGTATTAGTTTGCTTGATAGTAAACAGGCAGAGCTCAGCAGTTTGATTCGTCAAAAAGGCTTGCCGCATGTAACTGAAATGCTTAAAGAAAAAAGTAAAAGAAACATTGAGTTCAAACAATAATTTGAATGAGTTATTTTGTAGCATAAATAAAATAACGTATTAAAGGCTGTTAATAGATTAAAATGATAAATGTTCAACAAACGGATCAAAAAGCAATTTTTAGTGGTGCCTTAACGCGTGCTACAATAACCCGTACATTTGATAAAAAGTACCGTCCATTGGTCAATGGAAAATCTATAACTCTTGATTTGGCAAAAGTAAATCAAATTGATACTGCTGGCTTAGCATGGATCTTATTATTAATAGAATTAGCCGCAGCTAAAGCTTGTGAAATTACTTTGATTAATTTGCCTGATGACTTGATAAAGTTAGCCAAATTAAGCGCAGTTGATACGTTATTACCGATAGAAAAAAATTAATCTAGACGCTATTTGGAGCAAAAAGTGGAAGTAAAAGATATAGAAAAACTCATTACCGATGCGGTTGAGTTAGACGAAATTCATGTAGCATTTGATGGTTCACAGTGCAAAATTATTGCCGTTGCTGACTTTTTGGGTGACTTAAGTCGTGTGAAAAAACAGCAAACAATTTATGCACCTTTAACACAAGTTATTAATGACGGTCTAATACACGCGGTTTCTATTAAAACGTTCACAACGTCGGTTTGGCAACGTGAAAAAATGTTTAACTTACCTCTTTAATACACCTAAACAAAAAAGAATATTCTCTTGGACGCATTTAAAATTATTGGTGGGCAACCACTACACGGTGAAGTAACTATTTCTGGCGCAAAAAATGCGGCATTGCCTATTCTAATGTCGGCACTATTATCCGAAACGCCAGTTACTTTTTCCAATGTACCAAAACTTAATGATATAGAAACAACCGTTAAACTTTTGTCTCAATTTGGCGCAAAATGCCATTGGGTAAGTGAAAGTAGTTTGATGATAGACGCCAGCAATATTGATCATTGTCGTGCGTCATACGAGCTAGTGAAAACAATGCGAGCTTCTATCTTAGTACTAGGGCCTTTGCTTGCTCGTTTTGGTCACGCAGAAGTGTCTCTACCTGGTGGCTGTGCTATTGGGGCTCGACCTGTAAACCTTCATATTCATGGTTTAAAGTTAATGGGCGCAGATATAGACGTTGAAAATGGTTATATCGTTGCTCGCAATGCCGGCCGACTTAAAGGTGCAACCATTTTTATGGATACCGTTAGTGTTACTGGCACAGAAAATTTAATGATGGCAGCAGCGTTAGCAGATGGCGTTACTATTATCGAAAATGCAGCGCGTGAACCTGAAATTGTTGACTTAGCTAATTGCTTAAATAGTATGGGAGCCATCGTTTTAGGTGCCGGTACCGATACTTTAACCATTACAGGTGTAGAGAAATTACAAGGTGAAAGCTATTCAGTGATGCCTGATCGCATAGAAACAGGTACGTTTTTAGTTGCGGCTGCTGTAACACAAGGCAAAGTAAGGTGTTTAAATACTGATCCTAAAGCTTTAGATGCTGTACTGAGTAAGTTACAAGAAGCGGGTGCGTCGATTACCACAGGTGATGACTGGATCGAACTTGAAATGACCTCTAGACCAAAAGCGGTTAACATTCGCACTGCGCCTCACCCAGCATTTCCAACTGATATGCAGGCACAGTTTGTTGCATTGAATGTTATTGCTGAAGGTACTGCAACTACAACAGAAACTATTTTCGAAAATCGTTTTATGCATGTGCCTGAGCTACAGCGAATGGGAGCTAACATTAGTCTTGAAGGCAATACGGCTATTAGCACGGGCGTTGAGCAATTAAATGGAGCTCAGGTTATGGCAACGGATCTTCGAGCCTCAGCAAGCTTAGTTATTGCCGGTTTAATTGCCACGACAGAAACCCAAGTCGATCGCATTTATCATATTGATCGCGGCTATCAAAAAATTGAAGATAAACTGCAAGCATTAGGTGCAAATATTACACGTATTAAAGCCAGTTAGTTTGTAGGAACCTTAAAAATATACATGAAAAAATCCCAGCTCATTGTTGGGATTTTTGTTTATAGAGTCTTTATTGTGAGTAATTAGAAATATAATGGCTTTGGCAATGAGATATTATTGTTTCGGCACTTCTGCAATGGTGACGGGTAACGTCAACAATTGATTATCACGAGATACCATAAAAGTTAAAATACTGCCAGGAGCCGCTTCAGCTACGACATCTAAGCCCTGTTTTGCATTTTGTAAGCGCACATCATCAATTTGATAAACCACGTCTCCAGATTGCAATCCAGCTAACTGTGCAGGGCTTCGAGGCGTGATTGCGCCGATAATAAAACCTTTAAGGTTGGTGACTGAATCGTTCGCATCTACTCCAAGCCAACCACGAACTACACGGCCATGCTCTATAATTTTCAACATAATTGTACGAGCTAGTTGGTATGGAACAGCAAAAAATATTCCTTGGATATTGAGGTTAGGGTTAGCCTGGGTAAATTTTCTTGAATTAATACCCACTAACTCACCATTAGAGTTAATAAGCGCACCACCTGAGTTACCTTCGTTAATTGCAGCATCCATTTGAAGGAATTGTAAATAACTTGAGCTGAGCCCGCTTTGTCCGGTCGCACTAACAATACCTTGAGTAACCGTTTGACCAAGGTTTAAAGGGTTACCTATTGCTAGGACAACGTCACCCACTTGTGATGTGAGCGTACTAATTTGGGGGATTACCGGTAAGTTGCTGTCTTGTACTTTTAAAACGGCGAGATCAGTTAACGTATCATAACCAATAAGTTCAGCATGAAGCTCTTGACCACGCTGTAATACAACTACAATTAGATCAGCACTTTGAACAACATGGTAATTAGTTAAAATGTACCCTTGTTCATGCATAATAACGCCACTACCTAAGCGAGTAACTTTACGCGGTTGTCGGCCGTAAGTAGGGTTAACTTGAATATCTTCAGTGTATATATTAACAACAGCAGGGCCAGCTAAACGAACAGCTTTGGCATAAGATAAAGGTTGTTGGCTAGTTTCTGTGGAAGAAAATACTTTCCAAGGCACAATGTTTTGTTCACGTAGTTCAGGCACTAATAACAGTAAAACTACAGCAAACATTACACCATAACTGGCTGAGCGAAATATAAACTTAAGGGCATTGATTATTTTCAACGGAATTATTTTTATTGGCCTATTTTTTGTAGATTAACATAAACCCTTTGTTGTTATAAAGTTTTCTGTCAAGAATGTAGAAACAGATATTTTATCTTACTTGGAAAATAAAACCGGGCAGCGGAAGTTTAAATAAATTAGGATCTATAGAGCATAGCTTAACAACGGAGTATCTAAGAAAGCCAAATAAGTTGGTTAACTGTCGCTTAAGTATTTAAATATAATTAAGCGACGAATTTGTAAGTAAAGTATTTAATTACAATATGTTATCTACTTAAGTTGATGGAATTTATTAAACTTAATAATAGCGGCTAACTCATGGCCATACTCAGCACCTTTTTCAGAGTAGCGATCTAACTTTTTAACCAATGCGAAAGGATCATCGGTTTTCATTTTCAAAATTCTAAATTCTTTATAGGCATCATTTCTAGCAATTGTTCGATAGTAATCACTAACCGACTCTTTCACTGAGGAATATTCTTTGACCCAAATGGTTTTATCCCCTCGTTTTTTTAAAGCGGCTATTCGAGGTTCGTCTTCATCAAAAGACCAAACACCAAATATGTTATATGCCTCTCTAAAAAAACGTGATGTAGCCCAAGAGCTTTCCATTGCTGCTTGAGCAATAGCAATGCTTTTGGGATGCGGTTTAAGTTTTCTTAATAATTCGGTATCGCTTTTTGCTTTATATTCCACTTTTAACTTGGCTATTTTATCAGTGTTGTTACCTGACTTAAGCGATGTTGCTACATTGTTATACTGCGACATAAGATCATCATAGACCTCGTCAACAGCAGGTATTATAAGTGCTTTAAAGCGTGCCTTTTTTTCTTGTACTGTCATTTGAGGCAGTGAGGTATCTTTTGCCGTATAAAAATACACACCTGCTGAGATGAGTAAAATTGATATAAGTATGCATAAAAGTTTGAATTGGAAAGCGGTTAATTTCATATAGCACCTGCTATTAGGCGATAAATTATAAGATTTCTGATGATAGCACATACTTGTATTGAGCTATGCATTAAGCGTTTATTCACGTTAATTAAGTTGCAGCTTGAAAGTGAATTGGAATAAATAATGGTCTAATTAAGGTATTTTAATTAAGGTATTTTAATTAAGGTATTTTAATTAAGGAGGGCTTTACCCTAGCTAGTAAACCTGAACTCAAGATAAGCAGCACTTGCTCAATGCTCTCATTTAACCCATTATCTGCGTTAAAACGTCGATAAATAGCGCGCTATGCATCAACGTTTTTCCTTGAAAATGGCATAAAATGAAGCATTGATGGTGCCTATTCGTGATGTTCACCTTGCTATAGCATTTACTTTACCACCAAAGCTTTTAATTCACTGCAGTATCAAGCACGCATTATCCAGAGTTCAGCTTAATAAGGTTTATAGCCCTGTACTGTGAAGTAGAATTTTTTCAGGCTTGTTAGTGTTTTTACTAAGATTTAACCCTTTATATAAAGAAGCCTGCAAAATAGCAGGCTTCATCTAAAAACTAGTGACAATTAACACTCATCATTTTAGCTCATTGTATTAACGTATCATTAAAAATAAAGATGAGTTATTACGTTGAATATTTAAAGCAAAAACACCTTTGTGGTCATTTAAATAACTACGTAGCTCACCAATATTGTTGATACGTTGGCGGTTAATACCGTTAATAATGTCACCTTTGCGCAAGCCTATAGCAGCAGCAGGGCTATTGTCTGCAATCTCAGCAACCACAATGCCATTACCCTGATCATTGTTTTCTAGTTCTGCGCCATCTAACATACGATGTAAGCTGACTGCTTCAATTTTAGCCATTTCAGATTTTTTCAAGGTTACATTATAGGTTTTCTCTTTACCATCTTTTCTAATCACGGTAATTTTTATTGTTTTTCCTGCCCCTATCGAACCAATTTTTCCTCTAAGTTCGTTAAAGGTTTTAATCATTTTACCGTTGATTTTAGTAATAACATCACCGGCACGAATACCAGCATCATCAGCAGCTGAATCTTTTGTTACTTGTTCAACAAACGCACCTTGATTGACTTCAAGCTCCATTGCTTTTGCAATTTCACTATTAACGCTTCGACCTGCAACACCTAAAACACCACGTCGAACTTCACCAAACTCAATTATTTGATTAACTAGGTTTTGTACCATATTGCTGGGAATAGCAAAGCCAATACCTACATTGCCACCATTAGGTCCTAGAATGGCCGTATTAATACCGATAAGCTCGCCGCGTAAATTGATTAAGGCTCCACCAGAGTTTCCGCTGTTAATTGCTGCATCGGTTTGAATGAAGTCTTCGTAATTCTCTATATTTAGACCACTGCGACCTAATGCACTAACAATACCTGAAGTTACCGTTTGTCCTAGGCCAAATGGGCTACCGATAGCAACCGCGAAATCACCTACTCGTATACGATCAGAGTCAGCTACTTTAACGGCAATTAAGTCATCAGCATCTATTTGAAGTAAAGCAATGTCACTCGCTTCATCGCCACCTATTTTCTTAGCTTCAAGTTGACGGCCATCTTTCAGTGTTATTTGAATCTCGTCAGCATCGTTTATTACATGACTATTAGTAACAATATAGCCTTTATCAGCATCAAGAATAACACCTGAGCCTAAGCCTCGAAATTGTCGCTCTTTTTGCTGACCTTGGTTTTGTCGCGGGTTGCCGAAGAAAAATTTGAAGGCATCAGGCACGCGTTGCTCTACTTCATGAGTACCACGAACAGATATCAGCACAACGCCAGGTGTTACCTGTTCCAACATAGGAGCGAGGCTTGGCATTGTTTGACCATTTAAAGATTGTGGCATTGCAGCTTGAACGGGTAAGCTTGCCATGGCGATAGTAGTGGAAAGTAAAACAGTATTAATTAAAACTGATAAATTTTTCATATAACAGAAAACTCCTAATTAAATAATATATAAGTAACAGGATTAAGGCTTACAGCGTTAACACTAATCCTGTTACTTTCACCCAATAGAAGACATAAAATAAAAAAAATGGTTCCTAGCTATTTGTAACACTTTGTTTCTTGTCATCGAATAAACCGCTTGGTGCACCAGAATAATCTAGTGGGGCTTCAGAGGCAGTTTCGTCATTTTTACGCGAATTTTTGTCATGGCGTAAATTAACCGTTTGCGCTAATTGCTCTTGTGTTTCTTTAGAGAAAAAAGGCATGTTTTCAATGTTTTCAGGGGTAGCTTGTTGCAACAACTGCGTACTTTGTGCCATTTGAGCCATAGCGACTTGGCAAGTGCTATTCATTTGCTCAAGTAAACTTGTTGAATTTTCAAGATGCTCTGCAACATCTAATTTATATTGTGCTAATTCTGATTCACTTTGACTGGCTTTTGCAGCAAGTTTTTGTGTTTCCTGTGCTGATGAAAAAAGCGTTCTGTTAACAAAAAAACCGACAAGTGCGCCAACGATAAATAGTCCAAGACCTAAAAGAACATTCATATTTTTATACCTTCATTGTATTCATGGAAAAAATTAGAGAAAATAACCTTTAATCCAATGTAATATAACGTGCTTCACGCTACTTTCCTAATGAATATATTTACTAACAAATATTTTTCAAGAGTAGTTTGTCCAAAGATTATAAAAATAAAGTTAGACCTTATTAGATGGCAGTTAAATGATTAAATTATCTCCTATTGCAAAATATACTCAAGATTTGACGCGCGATGACTTTCATTTTGACGCGGCTCAAGAAAATGCAGTTAAAAACTTGCAACGCCTTTATGACGATTTAATCAGTCAGCCTTTACCGGTTACGGGCTTTAAAAAAGTTTTGAATAGTTGGAAGCGTGTAGTAGCAAAGCCGGAAATTAAAATTGTAAAAGGTATTTATTTTTGGGGTGGGGTTGGTCGTGGAAAAACTTATCTCGTTGATACATTTTATGATTGCCTACCTTTTAATAATAAAATGAGGGTACATTTTCATCGTTTTATGCACCGAGTTCATGAAGAGTTAAAAACATTACATGGGCAGTCGGATCCATTAAAAGTTATTGCTAAACGTTTTGCTGATGAAACATGCATTATATGTTTTGATGAGTTTTTTGTATCAGACATTACCGACGCGATGATATTAGGAACGTTATTTGAAGAATTGTTTGCTCATAACGTTACGTTAGTTGCCACGTCGAATATTATCCCTGATGAATTGTATCGTAATGGTTTGCAGCGCGAACGTTTCCTGCCTGCAATAAAGTTGATAAATGAATGTTGTGATGTGATTAACGTTGATAGCGGCGTTGACTACCGACTTCGTACGTTAGAGCAAGCTGAATTATTTCATTTCCCATTAGATAAAAAAGCGGATGAAAACTTAAACCATTACTTCCAGCAACTAGCTACAGAGACTGGTCAAATGGGTAAAGTTATTACCATTAATAACCGGTCTTTGGCTACGGTACAAGAGTCAGACGGAGTTGTTCATTTTGAATTTTCGACTTTGTGTGAGTCAGCACGTAGTCAAGGTGATTATATGGAACTAAGTCGCTTATACCACACGGTATTATTAGCTAATGTAACACAAATGGGTGTAGACAATGATGACAGTACACGCCGGTTTATTGCTTTAGTTGATGAGTTTTATGAGCGCCATGTTAAATTAATTATATCGGCAGAAGTTGCGTTAGAGGAATTGTATGTAGATGGTCGTTTAACTTTTGAGTTCAAACGATGTTTAAGCCGTTTACAAGAAATGCAATCATACAGCTATTTAGCAAGTGAGCACTTACCTTAATAGTTTAATTTTCAAGAATAATACTCATTAGCTTTCACTCGTTAATTCAGTAACATATAAAAATCAATCTAGAATGAAATGGAATTCAAAAAAATGATTAAGAATAAATTGATTCAACTTGGCACCGCATTAGTTGCTAGTGTTGCGATAAGCGTCTCGGCGCAGGTTAATGATAACCCGTTTAGACACTCACTTGAGATCACACAAAAGTATTTGCCAAAAGCACTTAAATCTATGTGGCAGAGCGAACATTTAGTTTGGCGGGCACAGTTGTTTAACTCTGCCTGTAATGAACAAGCGTTAGGCGTGTCCAGTGTCATTAACGCTAGCTTTGGATTATTCAATCAATATATTATTGATCAAGCAATAATGAACAAAGAACTCGCAAACGATGATGAACAGCTAATATTACAAGATAGTAATAAATTATATTATCTACTCTTTAGTCAAATTTATACTTCGGCATATAAAAAGCGTTTACAAATAATTAAACAATATTACCCAGATATCAGTGAGGAACTATGTCTACACGCACTGACATTAGCTGAAAAATATCCTACTGATGATCAACCAATATTACCTTGGCAATCAACGGAAAAGGCAGAAAAAAATACTTGGCGAGCCGATTTATTTTCAATGCGTGTAGTTTACAAGCATTTTATTAAGGCTTTTTATGACCGACAAAAATCATTTGCTGAAATTATTGATGCTGAGTTATACGCCATAATTACAGAAGATAAAAAAGCAACATTAGCACTATCTGACATTAGTTATAGTCACCAATACTCCGCTTTATTAATGAATAATATCAATAAAGCTTATCAAAAAAGAACGGGTAAAAACTTAACGGATAAAAATTATCAGCCAATATATGCTCAAACGGCAAGTATGGTCGCCACTCAAGCTTATAGACTTGGAACGTTTTCTGCCCTCATGCAAATTAAAGAGCTTTACCCTGAAATATTCCCCAAAATTGAGGCTCATATGACCGATTATATTAAATTACAGCTAAGTGCATTAGCGCAAGATAAAAACCGGTTAAACGCAGCATTCAATAATCATTAACTAATTATTCATATTTTTACAAATAAGAGTGAAAAGATTAAAAAATAGGCGTGATCTTTTCAACGTTGTTCTGTATAATCCTGCCTCCCTACGTTACAAAGCTTGTTCTTTTTCCAGAGGACTGGCAACGGACTCGATGCTCGAAGGGGCAATAGCGTAGTCTTTTAACGGATAACTTGAGGTTTTCTTAAGTTATTATTTAAGTAACATTTATATAATTGGGTTTTTTAATGAAAACTTTTGTAGCTAAACCAGAAAGCGTACAACGCGAATGGTTCTTAGTGGACGCCGAAGATAAAACTTTAGGTCGTATCGCTACTGAAATTGCAAGCCGTTTACGTGGTAAGCATAAAGCAGAATATACTCCTCATGTAGATACTGGCGATTACATCGTTGTTATCAATGCTGAGAAAGTAAAAGTAACAGGTAACAAAGCGAAAGGTAAAATTTACTACTCGCATACAGAATTTGTTGGTGGTCTTAAGCAAATTAGTTTTGAAAAGCTAATCGAAAAAGCTCCAGAGCGCGTTATTGAATTCGCAGTTAAGGGTATGTTACCTAAAGGTCCTTTAGGTCGTGAAATGTTCCGTAAGCTTAAAGTTTACGCGGGTACTGAACATAAACATACAGCACAACAACCACAACTTTTGGAGCTTTAAGCAATGGCTGATAATCAATATTACGGTACTGGTCGTCGCAAGAGCTCAACGGCTCGTGTGTTCATGAAAGCTGGTAACGGTGCAATCACAATTAACAAGCGTGACATTTCTGTATACTTTGGTCGTGAAACGGCTCGTATGGTTGTTCGTCAACCATTAGAATTAGTTGAAATGTTAGAAAAGTTTGACTTTAACATCACTGTAACTGGTGGTGGTATTTCTGGTCAAGCTGGCGCAATTCGTCACGGCATTACTCGTGCATTAATGGAGTTCGATGAAACTTTACGTAGCGGTTTACGTAATGCTGGTTTCGTTACTCGTGATGCTCGTAAAGTTGAACGTAAGAAAGTTGGTTTACACAAGGCTCGTAAAAAGCCACAATTTTCAAAACGTTAATATTTACGTTATGTATTTCAAAAACCGGCTTTTGCCGGTTTTTTTATGTTCAAATTTTAATAAATAGCTAACTTTATACCACCTGTATTTTTAACTATTATGTTTTATGCCAGTCATTAACGAGCGAACATACTTATTGCTCACTTCTGAATAATTAACCATGTAAATTGCCTTGCTGTGCTGTATCAAAAAATATTGCTATAGATCAATTCCGCGGTCTGAGCTTAAATCCACCTTTTAGATTAAAATCTAAACCCCAATCTTAATCAGATTGAAATGATTCTTTACACCAAAGAATATGCAATTATTCATACATCATAGTTTAAGAGAGGGCTAGCTGTTTATAGGCTGAGGGGGGGGAAGTTGTATAGCGTTGAAGTTAGATTTAGTTTTTACAACAAATTTTTGATTGTTAAATCTATAAAGCCATCTTTTGTCTCGTTCAATTAATTACAAATTTATTATAAGCCTCAATTAGCTTATAAAGTTAGGCCTACCTGAATGGGATATTATTTATGCCCAATTAGTGAGGTATAACTTGCTAATTGGGCAGGGAAGGACTAATTTTTTAGACTTTAAATTGATTAACTACTTTTGATAGTGAGTTAGATTTTTCTGATAGATTAACTAAACTTGTTTGCATTGTGGCAGATACATCCACAGTCTCATCAGTTAGTCCTCTAACGTTTTCAATGTTTTTAGATACTTCTTCAGCGACATTAGCTTGCTGTTCAACGGCTTGGGCTATTTCAAAAGTTTGGCTTTGGAATTGACCAATAACTTCAGCAATATCAGCTAATACTTGCTGTACTTGATGAGTAAGCTGAACGCTACTCTCTGCCTCTAAACAGCTAGACTCCATAACACTAACAGCATTAACCGCTGTTGCCTGAAGTTCATCAATAATGCGTTCAATGTTGGTGGTAGAGTCTTGTGTTCTGGAAGCTAATGTTCTAACTTCATCAGCAACAACAGCAAAACCTCGTCCTTGTTCTCCTGCTCTTGCCGCTTCTATTGCCGCATTGAGGGCTAATAAATTAGTTTGTTCAGCAATACTGCGGATAACGGTAACAAAGTCGCCAATCGTTTGGGTACCCGACTTAAGTTGTTGTACTACTTGTGAAGCATTATCGACGTTGTTAGATAGCTTTTGCATACCAACAGTTGCTTGATTAACAACATCGGAGCCTAATGCTACTTTTTCCTCGGCACCAATAACTAAATTTTTTGAATAATTAGTATTTTCGGCAATATTAATACTCGTTTGAGCTAATTCGGTAGCAGCAGTCGCAACCAGGTCAATTTCACGTTTTTGTCCCTCGACAATACCAATGGTATCTTTACCTATTTTTTCGGCAGATTCACTTGATGAAGTTACATCATTCGTAATAGTAATGGTTTGTCTAACTAACTGCTGAATAGAATCAACAAAGATATTAAATTCATCAACTAATTGTCCTATCTCGTCTTGTTTTAAAGGAGGAATTCTTTGTGTTAAATCACCATCACCTTCTGCAATATCTTTCATGGCATTTTTAAGCCGAGTTATGCGTTTAACAAAAGGTAAAACAGTTAACCATACTACGATGGCAATCATCATAATTATGGCTACAACAATACCGAAAGATGACCAAAACGCATCTTCTACAGGTTGAGTTATTAATTGCTCAGGGACTAAAAACCCAAGCTTCCAATTCATGGCTGGGTATTCGCTTTTTACTTGATTAAAAATAACTTCATAATCGACTCCGCGCCATGTTACTTGTGCTAAACCGTTGGCATTATTAGCCAATGTAGATTGTAACGTTGCAAAGCCTGCGCTATTGGTAAAGTGACTATCAATTACTGACATGGAATCACCAGCTTTAAACTCATCATTAAAGCCTGGGAAAAACACTAATTTGCCTGTATCTGTGATGAGAAAAGCTTCACCTTGGTTTTTATATTTAATAGGGGCGAGTAGGTTTTGACCTATGGTGGTAATTAAGATGTCCATACCACCAATACCTAAAAGTTTGCCATTAGGTAAATAGTAGGGAGAAGTTATTGTTGCTGAAACTGAGCCATCGTTGTTGTCTACTGCCGGGTCAGTAACATGCATTTTTGCTTTTGTTAGTCCGTCTTGCCACCAAGGTCGGCGATTTGTAAAGTACTCAGCATCGTCGTAACGACCATTAAGATCGAAATATTCATGGGTATTTTCACTACCAAAGAAAACACTTTTTATTGCGCTGTCTTGTTCTGAAAAGTACTTAAAGTAACGTGTAACATCTTGGTACTGTTTATTATCATCAATATTGGAAAGTCGTGTGTCGTATGTTGTAAACCAATCGATAACGAGCGGATTAGCAAATATGCTATGGTTGATTTGTCCTTTAGCAATAAAGAATTCTTTCACTTTTGTAGACTGTAGACTTACAATATTTTCAATATCAGAAATGAGTTGTTTTCTTGTATTATCGCTTACGTTTGATAACAAAAAAAATGAAGTAACGACAAGTAATACAGTAACTGCGCCTGATATAGTAATCACTAATTGACGCATAATTGAGCGACTAAGAAAGTTGAACATACTAAGTAATACCTAATGAGTTTATTTTTATTATTAAGGGTGTAAATCGTTCAGTACTTTACTGATTCTTATACGTTATCGGTAAGATTTCAGAAAACATAAGCACTTAAAGAAAACAATATCATGTGTTTTACTTTATGGCTATATGTTGCAAAGTGCTGTTGAGTAAATTTGAAATAAAAAAAAGGATGCCGAAGCATCCTTTAATAGATTGGTTATAAATAACTATTTCTTTTTAGCTGCCGCTTCACGCTCTTTAACTTCAGCAATTACTGCTTCAGATACGTTATTCGGACAAGGTGAGTAGTGAGAGAATTCCATAGAGAATTGACCACGACCTGATGTCATTGTACGTAAAGATCCGATGTAACCAAACATTTCTGAAAGTGGTACGTCAGCTTTAATACGAACACCAGAAACACCAGCGTCTTGACCACCAATCATGCCGCGACGACGGTTTAAGTCACCAATAACGTCACCAACGTGATCATCAGGCGTAAACACATCAACTTTCATGATAGGTTCAATTAACTGAGCACCAGCTTTTGGAATTGACTGACGGAAAGCACCACGAGCAGCAAGCTCAAATGCTACAGCAGATGAATCGACAGCATGGAAGCCACCATCGTATAATTCAACTTCAACGTCAAGTACAGGGAAGCCAGCAAGAACACCAGTATCCATCATGCCTTTGAAACCTTTCTCAATAGCTGGGAAAAATTCTTTTGGTACATTACCACCAACAACTTTAGATGAGAATGTAAAGCCTGAGTTTGGCTCACCTGGACGGATGATGTAATCAATTTTACCAAATTGACCAGAACCACCAGATTGTTTCTTATGCGTGTATGAATCATCAATTTCTTGAGTGATTGTTTCACGGTAAGCAACTTGAGGTTTACCAACAACTAGATCAACACCGTAAGTACGTTTTAAAATATCTACTTTGATATCTAAGTGAAGTTCACCCATACCAGATAAAATCGTTTCACCTGAATCTAAGTCAGTTTCAACTTGGAATGTTGGATCTTCTGCAACCATTTTACCGATAGCAATACCCATTTTTTCCGTTGAACCTTTATCTTTAGGTGTTACAGAGATAGAGATTACTGGCTTAGGGAATACCATCGCTTCAAGAATGATTGGGTGTTTTGGATCACATAATGTATGACCTGTTTGAACGTTACTCTTCATACCTACAATCGCGATGATATCACCAGCTTGAGCAGACGTTAGTTCGTTACGGTCATCGGCTTGCATTTCACACATACGACCAACACGTTCAGTTTTACCTGTTGCAGCATTAAGTATGGTGTCACCTTTCTTCAATGTACCTGAGTAGATACGTACGAAAGTTAAGGTACCAAAACGGTCATCAGTGATTTTGAATGCTAACGCTTTGAATGTTTCATCTGCAGAAACGATCGCATGCTCACCAGTTGGGTTACCTTCTTCATCAGTAAGAGGTTGAGGATCAACATCTGTAGGAGATGGTAAGTAATCAACAACGGCATCAAGCAATAACTGCATACCTTTGTTTTTGAATGCAGAACCACAGTATGTAGGGAAGAACATGATTTCACGAGTACCTTTACGGATACACGCTTTAATTTGTTCTTCAGTCGGTGTAAGTTCACCTTCTAAGTATTCCATTAATAAATCTTCATCTGCTTCTAATGCAGTTTCGATTAATTGCTCACGATACATAGCTGCATCATCAACCATATCAGCTGGAATATCTTCAATAGTGTAGTTTTCAGGAAGACCTGTGTCATCCCAGATGTATGCTTTTTGAGTTAAAACGTCTACAACACCAACGAAGTCATCTTCTTCACCAATTGGTAAAGTCATAATAAGTGGGTGAGCACCTAATACGTTTTTAACTTGATCTGTTACACGGTAAAAGTTAGCACCTAAACGGTCTAATTTGTTTACGAAGATTAAACGAGATACTTTCGAGTCGTTCGCATAACGCCAGTTAGTTTCTGATTGTGGTTCAACACCGCCAGAACCACAGAACACGCCAACACCGCCATCAAGTACTTTTAATGAGCGATAAACTTCAACCGTGAAATCAACGTGACCAGGAGTATCGATAACGTTGAAACGGTGATCTTTCCAAAAACAACTAACTGCAGCAGACTGTATAGTAATACCGCGCTCAGCTTCTTGTTCCATGAAGTCAGTGGTTGACTCACCGTCATGAACTTCACCTGTTTTATGGATCATACCGGTTAATTTAAGGATACGTTCAGTTGTTGTGGTTTTACCCGCATCAACGTGAGCGAAGATACCAATGTTTCTGTATTTAGATAAATCTGCCATTACGTTACTCTATTTATGAAAATGAATTGTTGAAAATTTGCGCGCGAGTATAACATTACTTAACTAAAATCGACATAAAAAATTTTTGAAGTTTAATAATTTTCACTAAGACCATATAAAAACACCAGTTTTATACCTATTTATAGCTACTTTTTAAAAACAAAAGTTAAGGTTAAATAGTTCTGCTTATATATAGGTAAAAATAGAGGTAAAAACATACGTAAAAGTATAGGGAAAACTTAAAGCTAAAATATAACGGTGAATTGTAATTAACCAAGTGTAGTTAAGAGACCGTTAATGCAGTCTTTATGACATAAACTACGTTGACAGTAAAAGCTGAGGCCTTTAATAAAAAGCAATGAAAAATATATTGTGCATGCTTAGCACATATATTTACCAATAAAAGGAGTGATTAATTTATTGGCTCCAGTAGTTAAATATAAAATAGCCCCTTACACCATAGCTTATCCCAATGATGAACACTGTATTGAGAAATTGGGTAAAGATAGCTTTATATCCTATGAATAAATAATATTAAATAACGCTACTAAAAACTGTTAAATAAAAGTTGAAATTATCATCAAGCCCTGTATAATTCGCCTCCACGTTGAGCTCGTCTCAGTGTGTTTTTTAGTTAATGTATTTTCTTCTAAAGTTTATTTTTAGGTAAATAATTAACATACAGCAACTCCGATAGGGAGTTGAATGGTAAATATAGCGATACTCCCCCCTTTTATATAAAAAGGTGATGGGCAGTATTTTGTTGTTCTTTAAAATGGGGATTTGTCTTAATGTCAAATCAAAGAATTCGCATTCGTTTGAAAGCGTTCGATCATCGTTTGATTGATCAATCAACAGCTGAAATCGTTGATACTGCTAAACGTACTGGCGCACAGGTTCGTGGTCCAATTCCACTTCCTACACGCAAAGAACGTTTCACTATCTTGACTTCACCACACGTTAACAAAGATGCTCGTGATCAGTACGAAATTCGTACTCACAAACGCATGATTGATATCGTAGAACCAACTGAAAAGACTGTAGATGCTTTAATGCGTTTAGATCTTGCAGCTGGTGTTGACGTTCAAATCAGCTTGGGTTAATAGGAGTTTTAACATGACTATAGGTCTAGTTGGACGTAAAGTGGGTATGACTCGCATCTTCTCTGAAGATGGCGTATCTACTCCTGTAACCGTCCTAGAAGTTGAAGCGAACCGTGTTGCTCAGGTTAAAACTGTTGACAACGATGGTTATTCAGCGCTTCAAGTTACTACGGGAAGCAAAAAAGCTAACCGTGTTAACAAGCCAACAGCCGGTCACTTTGCAAAAGCTGGTATCGAAGCAGGTCGCGGCCTGTGGGAATTCCGCTTAAATGCAAATGAAGGCGAAGATTTGGTAACTGGCAGTGAAATCACTGTTGAGTTATTCAATGACACGAAATTAGTAGATGTTACTGGCACCTCTAAAGGTAAAGGTTTCCAAGGTGGTATTAAGCGTTGGAATTTCTCAATGCAAGATGCTACGCATGGTAACTCACTATCTCACCGTTCAAACGGTTCGATAGGTATGTGTCAAACACCAGGTCGTGTTTTCAAAGGCAAAAAAATGTCTGGTCACATGGGTGCTGCGAAAGTAACTACGCAAAACCTTGAATTGGTTCGTGTTGATGCTGAACGTAACTTGCTCCTTATTAAAGGTGCGGTTCCGGGTGCAATCAACGGTAGCGTAATCATCAAACCAGCTGTTAAAGCCTAGTCCAGGAGATTTGTGATGGAATTAGCATTAAAAGACGCTTCAGGCGCTCTTGAAGTTTCTGAAACAACTTTTGGACTTGAGTTTAATGAAGCTCTTGTACACCAAGTAGTAGTTGCATATGCAGCTGGTGCTCGTGCTGGTACTCGTGCTCAAAAGACTCGTTCAGAAGTTAGTGGCGGTGGCGCAAAACCATGGCGTCAAAAAGGTACTGGCCGTGCACGTGCTGGTACTAGTCGTGGTCCAATCTGGCGTACAGGTGGCGTAACATTCGCTGCTAAGCCACAGGATCACAGCCAAAAAGTTAACCGTAAAATGTACCGTGGTGCGATTAAAAGCATCCTTTCTGAGTTAGTTCGTCAAGAACGCTTAGTCGTGGTAGAAAATTTTGCAGTTGAAACACCAAAAACTAAAGAATTAGTAGCTAAACTAAACGGTTTGGAGTTAAAAGACGTATTAATCGTTACTCCAGAAGTTGATGAGAACTTGTTCTTATCTGCACGTAACTTATATAAAGTTGACGTACGCGATGTAGACGGTATTGACCCAGTTAGTTTAGTTGGTTTCGAAAAAGTTTTGATGACTGCATCTGCAGTTAAGCAACTTGAGGAGATGTTAGGATGATAAACGAAGAACGTTTACTGAAAGTGCTTTTAGCACCAAACATTTCTGAGAAAAGCACGATGGCCGCTGAAGCAAACAACACGGTTGTTTTCAAAGTTGTTACTACTGCTACTAAAGCTGAAATCAAAGCTGCTGTTGAGAAACTTTTCGAAGTTTCAGTTGATGGTGTTCGCACATTAAATGTTAAAGGTAAGACAAAACGTACTGGTGCTCGTACTGGTCGCAGAAGCGATTGGAAAAAAGCATACGTTACACTTGCTGAAGGCAGCGACATCGACTTCGTCGGCGCGGAATCATAGGAGTTTACGAAAATGGCTATAGTTAAATGTAAACCTACTTCTCCGGGTCGTCGCCACGTTGTTAAAGTGGTTAACACGGAGTTGCATAAAGGTAAGCCTTACGCACCATTATTAGACACTAAGTCTAAATCTGGTGGTCGTAACAATAATGGTCGTATTACTGTTCGTCACATTGGTGGTGGGCATAAGCAACATTACCGTATTGTCGACTTTAAGCGTAATAAAGATGGTATCCCTGCAAAAGTAGAACGTTTGGAATATGATCCAAACCGTAGTGCAAACATTGCACTAGTACTTTACGCAGATGGCGAGCGTCGTTACATCCTAGCCCCTAAAGGCTTAAAAGCTGGTGATGCAATCCAGTCTGGTGTAGATGCTCCTATTAAAGCGGGTAACACTTTACCACTACGCAACACACCATTAGGTAGTGTTGTACACGCAATCGAACTTAAACCAGGTAAAGGTGCACAAATTGCACGTGCTGCTGGTACTTATGCTCAGTTAGTAGCGAAAGACGGTGCTTATGTCACTTTACGTCTTCGTTCTGGCGAAATGCGTAAAATTGAGTCAGATTGTCGTGCTACTTTAGGTGAAATCGGCAACGCTGAACACATGCTTCGCTCTTTGGGTAAAGCTGGTGCTTCACGCTGGCGCGGTGTTCGCCCAACTGTTCGTGGTGTTGCCATGAACCCAGTTGATCACCCACACGGTGGTGGTGAAGGTAAAACATCAGGCGGTCGTCATCCGGTATCACCTTGGGGTGTACCAACTAAGGGTTACAAGACTCGTTCTAACAAGCGTACCGATAAATTTATCGTACGTCGTCGTACTAAATAATAGTACTTATAATTAAAGAGGAATCACCATGCCACGTTCTCTCAAGAAAGGTCCATTTATAGACCTACACTTGTTGACGAAGGTAGAGACAGCGGTGGAAAGCGGGAATAAAAAGCCAATTAAAACTTGGTCCCGTCGTTCAATGATCATCCCTACGATGATCGGATTGACCATTGCCGTCCATAATGGCCGTCAACACGTACCTGTATTTGTAACTGATGAAATGATCGGACACAAATTAGGTGAATTTGCACCAACTCGTACTTACCGTGGCCATGTCGCGGATAAGAAAGCGAAGAGATAGGGGAAATAAGATGGAAGCTATTGCTACACATAAATTTGCCCGTGGTTCAGCGCAAAAAGCACGTTTAGTTGTGGATCAAATCCGCGGCTTGCACGTTGAAAAAGCACTTGAAATCTTAACATTTAGCAACAAATCTGCTGCTGTTTTGGTTAAAAAAGTACTTGATTCAGCAATTGCTAACGCAGAACACAATGAAGGTGCAGACATTGATGAGCTTATCGTTAAAACTATTATGGTTGACGATGGCCCAACAATGAAACGTATTAAGCCTCGTGCGAAAGGTCGCGCGGATAGAATCCTTAAGCGTACAAGTCACATCACTGTGATTGTATCTGATAACTAGGAGATATTAGAATGGGTCAAAAAGTCCATCCAAATGGTATTCGCTTAGGTATCACGAAACCTTTCGCGTCTACTTGGTTTGCAAGTAACAAAGATTTCGCAGGTAATTTACACGGTGACCATTTGGTTCGTGAATATTTAACTGAAAAGCTTAAGCGTGCTTCATTATCAAAAATTGTAATTGAACGTCCTGCTAAATCTATCCGCGTTACAATTCACACGGCTCGTCCGGGTGTTGTAATCGGTAAGAAAGGCGAAGATGTTGAGAAATTACGATTAGCAGTTTCTAAAATTGCTGGTGTTCCTGCTCAAATCAACATAGCTGAAGTACGTAAGCCAGAAATGGATTCGCAGCTAGTTGCAGACAGTATTGCTAGTCAATTAGAACGTCGCGTAATGTTCCGTCGTGCGATGAAACGTGCTGTACAAAATGCTATGCGTTTAGGCGCTAAAGGTATTAAAGTACAAGTAAGTGGTCGTTTAGGTGGTGCAGATATTGCACGTGCTGAGTGGTATCGTGAAGGTCGTGTTCCATTACACACTTTACGTGCTGACATTGATTACTCAATTGCCCGCGCTGATACCACTTATGGTGTTATCGGTATCAAAGTTTGGATCTTTAAAGGTGAAGTAATTGGCAACATGCCATTACAAGCTGAGCAACCAGCAGCTAAGCCTAAAAGAAAACCTAACCGTAAGACCAGTAAGTAGAGGAATAAGTAATGTTACAACCAAAACGTACTAAATTCCGTAAGCAATTTAAACTGCGTAACCGTGGTCTTGCACACACTGGTAGCTCAGTTAGCTTCGGTACTTTCGGGTTAAAATCAATGGAACGTGGTCGTATGACTGCGCGTCAAATTGAAGCGGCTCGTCGAGCAATGACTCGTCACGTGAAGCGTCAAGGTAAAATCTGGATCCGTGTATTCCCTGATAAGCCAATTACTAAAAAACCTCTTGAGGTTCGTATGGGTAAGGGTAAAGGTTCAGTAGAATATTGGGTATGCCAAATTCTACCTGGTCGTGTTCTTTATGAAATGGAAGGTGTGTCGGAAGAGTTAGCGCGTGAAGCATTTGCTTTAGCCGCAGCTAAACTTCCTTTCAAAACAACTTTCGTAACTAGAACGGTGATGTAATGAAAGCAAGCGAATTGAAAGAAAAAAGCATTGAAGAGCTAAACGCTGAATTGCTTGAATTGCTACGCGAACAGTTTAACTATCGCATGCAAGCAAGCACTGGCCAATTAGCACAAACTCATTTGCTAAGAACTGTACGCCGTAATATCGCGCGTGTTAAGACTATCATAACTGAAAAGGCAGCTAAGTAATGAGCGAAGCAAAAATTCGTACAATACAAGGTCGTGTCGTCAGTGACAAAATGGAAAAGTCTATCACTGTCCTGATCGAACGTCGTGTTAAGCACCCTATATACGGTAAGTTCATGACCCGTTCAACTAAGTTGAAAGCGCATGATGAAACTAACCAATGTGTAGTAGGTGATTTAGTATCTATTCGTGAATGTGCTCCAATTTCTAAGTCTAAATCTTGGACATTGGTAAGCGTTTTAGAAAAAGCTTAATCGCTTTATCTAATTCACAATAAGAACTTTCAAAAAGGCTCTGCTTCGGCAGGGCCTTTTTTATTGGTCAAAATGTAAAGTTATATAAAGAACTCAAATAACCAGTATTCTTATTTAGTTTTTTAAATAAATAGCAATTGATGAGATTAAATTAAGCTCACAACGTCAGTGTTTATCTTGTGTACATCAAGGTTGATAATAAAAGTGGTTATTTTTTAGCTAAATAAAGTATCACTTTTTAATAACCGGTGTTATAATCTCGCGCCCGCTCGTTGTGAGTGGGATTTAGAAGGCAGTGACGGGTCAAATTTCTGGCCTTGAATTTAATCTTTTATAAGATAATTTAGCGGAGACATATTAAATGATCCAAATGCAATCACAATTGAACGTAGCTGATAACAGCGGCGCTCGACGTGTACAATGTATAAAGGTTCTTGGTGGTTCGCACCGTCGCTACGCACGCATTGGTGACATCATTAAAATTGCAGTGAAGGAATCAAATCCTCGCGGCAAGGTTAAAAAAGGTGATGTTCTTACTGCAGTAGTGGTGCGCACTAAGAAAGGTGTTCGTCGTTCAGATGGTTCTACCATCCGTTTTGACGAAAATGCGGCTGTAATGTTAAATGCTAACTTACAACCAATTGGTACTCGTATTTTCGGTCCTGTGACTCGTGAACTTCGTAATGAAAAGTTCATGAAAATTGTTTCACTTGCACCAGAAGTACTATAAGGAGTCACGATAATGGCATCTAAGATTCGTCGTGATGATGAAGTAATCGTACTTGCAGGCAAAGACAAGGGCAAAACTGGTAAAGTGACCAAAGTTCTTGTTGAAGAAAGCAAAGTATTTGTTGAAGGTATCAACTTAATCAAGAAGCACACTAAGCCTGTACCTCAGTTACAGCAGCCTGGTGGAATTGTTGAAAAAGAAGCACCTTTAAATGTATCCAACGTTGCGATTGTTAACCCAGCTACTGGCAAAGCAGATCGTGTTGGTTTTAGAGATGAAGACGGCAAAAAAGTTCGTTTCTTCAAATCTAATAACGAATTAATTTAATTGGAGTAAACGATGGCGAAACTGCATGATTTTTACAAAGATACAATTGTAAGCGAACTTCAAAAGAAGTTTGAATACAAAAGTGTCATGCAAGTCCCTCGGATTGAAAAGATCACCCTAAACATGGGTGTTGGTGAAGCAATTGCTGATAAAAAAGTATTAGAGCACGCCACAAATGATCTTACTGCAATCTCAGGTCAAAAACCTGTCACGACAGTAGCACGCAAATCAGTTGCGGGCTTTAAAATTCGTGAAGGCTACCCTATTGGCACAAAAGTAACTCTACGTGGCGAACGTATGTGGGAATTCTTAGAGCGTTTAATCTCTATTTCTATTCCTCGTATCCGTGATTTCCGTGGCTTAAATCCAAAGTCATTCGATGGTCGTGGTAACTACAGCATGGGCGTACGTGAGCAAATCATTTTCCCTGAAATCGAATACGATAAAATCGATAAGATTCGCGGAATGGATATCACTATCACTACAAGTGCGAAGAATAACGAAGAAGGTCATGCTTTATTGACTGCCTTCAACTTCCCATTTAAGAAGAAGGTGTAGAGTTATGGCTAAATCGTCAATGAAAGCTCGTGAAGCAAAAAGAACCAAGTTAGTTGCTCAATATGCTGAAAAGCGTAGTGCACTAAAAGCTATCATCTCTGGTGTTAATTCTTCTGAAGAAGAACGCTGGGATGCAGTACTGAAACTTCAAGCATTACCTCGTGATTCGAGCAGTAGTCGTCAACGTAACCGTTGTAACATTACTGGCCGTCCACATGGTTACTTACGTAAATTCGGCTTAAGCCGTATTAAATTACGTGAAACTATGATGCGCGGTGAAGTTCCAGGTCTTAAGAAAGCTAGTTGGTAATTCACGGGAGTAAATGGTTATGATGACTGATCCTATCGCGGACATGTTTACACGCATCCGCAACGGTCAATCTGCAGCAAAGTCTGCAGTTACAATGCCATCTTCTAAGGTAAAAGTTGCACTTGCCAACTTGCTTAAAGAAGAAGGTTACATTTCAGATTTTTCAGTTTCAGGTGATGTAAAACCTGAACTAACTGTTGAATTGAAATATTTTGAAGGTAAAGAAGTAATTGAAGTGATCAAACGTGTTTCACGTCCAGGTCTTCGCGTATACAAAGGTGCTCAAGAGCTTCCTAAAGTATTAGCAGGTATGGGTATCGCTATTATTTCTACTTCTAAAGGTCTAATGACTGATCGCGCCGCTCGCAATGCGGGTCTTGGCGGTGAAGTTCTTGGTTTCGTAGAGTAAAGGAGCAGAATATGTCTCGTGTCGCAAAAGCACATGTCGCAATCCCTGCAGGCGTTACTATTACGTTATCAGGTCAAGACATTAAAATTAAAGGTCCAATGGGTGAATTATCTCACACGATCCATAGCGATGTTGTTGTTTCTCAAGAAGAAGACAACCTTATCACTAATATCGTTGCTGATGTTAAAGGCGCTTGGGCTCAAGCCGGTACTGTACGCTCTTTAATCAATAATATGGTTGAAGGTGTAAGTAAAGGTTTTGAAAAGAAATTATTGTTAAACGGTGTTGGTTACCGTGCTAAAGCTGCAGGTAAGTCTTTAAACTTATCTTTAGGCTTTTCACATCCGGTTGACCACGCAATTCCTGAAGGAATTACTGTTGAAACTCCTAGCCAAACTGAAATCATACTGAAAGGTGCTGATAAACAGTTGGTCGGTCAAACTGCAGCGAACATTCGTGCATACCGTAAACCTGAGCCTTATAAAGGTAAAGGTATTCGTTATAGCGATGAGAATGTACGTCGTAAAGAAGCTAAGAAGAAGTAGGGTAATACTATGGATAAGAAAACATCTCGTTTGCGCCGCGCTAAACGCGCTCGTGCAAAAATCAGCGAGTTGGGTGCGAATCGTTTAGTTGTATTCCGTACTCCTCGTCATATTTACGCGCAATTGATTGCACCAACAGGTTCTGAAGTAATCGCGTCAGCGTCTACTTTAGACAAAGAAGTTAGTGCTCAGTTAGAAAAAACAGGTAACGTTGAAGCAGCTACGGCTGTAGGTAAAGCAATTGCAGAACGTGCAGTAGCTAAAGGCATCACTAGTGTTGCTTTTGACCGTTCAGGTTTCCGTTACCATGGTCGCGTGAAAGCGTTAGCAGATGCAGCTCGCGAAGCTGGTCTTCAGTTTTAGGGGTTGATAATGGCTAATCATAATCAAGAAAACTCACAACAAAGTGATATGGCTGAAAAGCTAATCGCAGTTAACCGTGTATCAAAAGTGGTTAAAGGTGGTCGTATTTTCAGTTTCACAGCACTAACCGTAGTTGGTGATGGCGCTGGTCGCGTTGGTTTTGGTTACGGTAAAGCACGTGAAGTGCCTGCTGCAATCCAAAAAGCAATGGAAAAAGCACGTCGTAACTTAGTAACCGTAGATTTGAAGGGTACTACTCTTCAGCATGTCGTTATCGGCAAGCACTCTGGTTCAAAAGTTTACATGCAACCAGCTTCTGAAGGTACAGGTATTATCGCCGGTGGCGCGATGCGTGCAGTACTTGAAGTTGCAGGCGTTCAGAACGTATTGTCTAAGGCATACGGTTCTACTAACCCAATAAACGTAGTTCGCGCTACTGTTGCTGCTCTTGCGAATATGCATTCGCCTGAAGCTGTTGCAGCAAAGCGTGGTAAAAGCGTTTCAGATATTCTGGGGTAATTGAGCATGGCTAAAACAGTTAGAATAACTCAGTTAAAAAGTTCTATCGGTCGTTTACCGAAGCATAGAGCTACATTAAAGGGTCTTGGTTTACGTCGTATTCGTCAAACAGTAGAGTTAGAAGATACTCCATCTGTACGCGGTATGATTAATCAAGTATCTTATATGATTAAGGTGGAGGATTAATAATGCATTTAAATACTTTATCTCCTGCACCAGGTGCTAAGAAAGCCAAGAAACGCTGTGGTCGTGGTATTGGTTCTGGCATAGGTAAAACAGGTGGTCGTGGTCACAAAGGTCAGAAATCTCGTTCTGGCGGTAGTGTTCGTCCTGGCTTCGAAGGTGGTCAAATGCCATTGAAACAACGTTTACCTAAGTTTGGTTTCACGTCACGTAAATCTTTAGTTCGCGCTGAAGTACGTTTACATGAACTAAACAACATCACAGGTGATGTTGTCGATATCTTTGCCCTGAAAGATGCTAACTTAATCACACGTAATATTGTGTCAGTGAAAATCATGCTTTCTGGTGAAATCACTCGTCCAATTACTGTACGTGGTTTAGGTGTTACTAAAGGCGCTCGCGCAGCTATTGAAGCTGCAGGCGGAAAAATCGAGGAATAGTACAGGTTATGGCTACACCAGGAATTGATAATAAAGCAAAAGGCGGATTGTCTGAGCTTAAACAAAGATTGTGGTTTGTATTCGGTGCACTTATTGTGCTTCGTTTGGGAACATTTGTGCCAATCCCTGGTATTGACGCCGCTGTATTAGCTCAGTTGTTTGAACAACAAAAGGGCACCATTGTAGAAATGTTTAACATGTTCTCTGGTGGTGCACTTGAGCGAGCCTCTGTATTGGCACTTGGTATTATGCCGTACATCTCAGCTTCAATCATTATGCAATTGCTTACGGTTATGCACCCGGCAATGGCAGAGTTGAAAAAAGAAGGTGAAGCTGGACGACGTAAGATCAGCCAATACACCCGCTACGGCACTTTAGTTCTAGCGACTGTACAATCAATTGCAATAGCAAGAAGTTTACCGGGAATGATGCCAGGTCTAGTAATGGACGCAGGTTTCGGATTCTACTTTGCTGCGGTAGTAAGTTTGGTTACTGGTACCATGTTTTTAATGTGGTTAGGTGAGCAAATTACTGAGCGTGGTATTGGTAACGGTATTTCAATCTTGATCTTTGCAGGTATAGTAGCTGGTATGCCGTCAGCTGTTGGTCAAACAGCAGAAGCGGCGCGTCAAGGTGAATTGCACTTATTAGTATTATTGCTAATTGGCGTAATTATATTTGCTACAACTTTCTTTGTTGTATTTGTGGAACGTGGTCAACGACGTATTGTTGTTAACTATGCTAAGCGTCAGCAAGGCCGTAAGGTTTTCGCTGCTCAAAGCACACATTTACCGTTAAAAGTTAATATGGCAGGTGTTATTCCACCAATCTTTGCATCAAGTATTATCTTGTTTCCAGGCACGCTTGCGAGCTGGTTTGGTCAAGGTGAAGGTATGGTTGCTGATTTCCTACAAGAAGTATCAATTGCTATTTCTCCAGGACAGCCGCTATATGTAATGTTACTTGCAGCAGCGATAATATTTTTCTGTTTCTTTTACACGGCTCTTGTATTCAACCCGCGTGAAACAGCAGATAACCTGAAAAAATCCGGTGCGTTTATTCCTGGGATTCGTCCTGGTGAGCAAACGTCAAAATATATAGATAAAGTGATGACTCGTTTAACCTTAGCTGGTGCGATGTATATTACCTTTATCTGTTTGGTACCTCAGTTTATTATTATGGCATGGGACGTTAATTTTTACTTTGGCGGAACATCACTATTAATTATAGTAGTTGTAATAATGGACTTTATGGCACAAGTACAGACTCATTTGATGTCTCATCAATATGATAATGTACTTAAAAAAGCAAACCTTAAAGGCTACGGTCGTTAGACTGGGCCCTTAGGTAACGGAGTATATAAAATGAAAGTACGTGCATCCGTAAAAAAGATTTGTCGTAATTGTAAAGTTGTTAAGCGCGCTGGTGTAATTCGTGTAATTTGCGAAGAGCCAAAGCACAAGCAACGTCAAGGCTAAATCTTTAAGCAGTAGCATTATGCAGATAAGTCTGTATAATGCCGCTTCGATTTGCAAAGAAATGCGGCTGGTTGAGTATCCTAACGGGCTTTTCAACTGGTAAATTTTAAATTAAAAATAGGAGATGTGTTTAGTGGCCCGTATCGCTGGCATTAACATCCCTGATCGTAAGCATGCAGTAATCGCCATTACTGCGATCTTCGGTATCGGAGCAACACGTGCGAAAGCAATTTGTGTTGCAACTGGTATTGCAGAGTCAACTAAGATCAGTGAATTGGACGAAGCTCAAATTGATTTGCTTCGTGCAGAAGTGGATAAATACACCGTAGAAGGTGATTTACGCCGTGAAGTTTCAATGAACATTAAACGTCTTATGGATTTAGGTTGTTTCCGTGGCATTCGCCACCGTCGCAGTCTTCCTCTACGTGGTCAACGCACTAAAACTAATGCGCGCACCCGTAAAGGTCCTCGTAAGCCAATTAAGAAGTAAGAGGAACTAGACAATGGCTAAAACACCTGTACGTACGCGTAAACGCGTAAAAAAACAAGTTGCTGACGGCATGGCTCATATCCATGCATCTTTCAACAACACAATCGTAACTCTTACAGATCGTCAAGGTAACGCCTTATCATGGGCGACTGCTGGTGGTTCAGGTTTCCGTGGTTCACGTAAATCTACTCCATTTGCTGCGCAAGTAGCTGCAGATCGTGCTGGTAAAGCTGCACAAGAGTTTGGCTTGAAGAATATTGAAGTGTTCGTTAAAGGTCCGGGTCCAGGTCGTGAATCTGCTATCCGTGCTTTAAATGCTGCTGGTTTTAAAATCACCAACATTACTGACGTTACACCTATTCCTCATAATGGTTGTCGTCCTCCTAAGAAACGTCGCGTTTAATCGTACTTTTTTTAGGATAGTTGGAGAAAGAAAATGGCTAGATATTTAGGTCCTAAGTTAAAGCTTAGTCGCCGCGAAGGTACAGATTTGTTCCTTAAAAGCGGTGTTAGAGCAATTGACACTAAATGTAAAATCGAAACAATACCAGGTCAACATGGCGCCCGTCGCGGTCGTTTGTCTGACTACGGTATTCAACTTCGTGAAAAACAAAAAGTTCGTCGTATATATGGCGTACTAGAAAAACAATTCCGCAACTACTATAAAGAAGCGGCTCGTCTAAAAGGCAATACAGGTGAAAACTTGTTGCAACTTTTAGAGAAACGTCTTGATAACGTAGTATACCGTATGGGCTATGCAAGCACTCGTGCTGAAGCTCGTCAACTAGTTAGCCACAAAGCTATCGTAGTTAACGGTGTTGTTGTTAATATTCCATCTTTCACTGTTAAAGCCGAAGATGTAGTTTCTGTACGTGAGAAGTCTAAAACTCAAGCGCGTATTATCGCTGCTTTAGAATTAGCTGAGCAACGTGAGAAGCCAGTTTGGGTTGAAGTAGATAACAAGAAACTTGAAGGCGTATTTAAACGCGTTCCTGATCGTTCTGACTTGTCTGCCGAAATTAATGAACAGTTGATTGTTGAACTTTACTCTAAGTAAAGTTGCACTTTAAGAGAGGACATAATGCAGGGTTCTGTAACCGAATTCCTTAGACCACGATTGGTTGATATCGAAACTGTTAGTGCTACTCGTGCTAAAGTAACTTTAGAGCCATTAGAGCGTGGTTTTGGTCACACTTTAGGTAATGCGTTACGCCGCATTCTTTTATCTTCAATGCCGGGTTGTGCTGTAACTGAAGTTGAAATTGACGGTGTACTTCATGAGTACAGCAGTAAAGAAGGTGTGCAAGAAGACATCATCGAAATACTGTTAAACCTTAAGGGACTAGCGATAAGTTTAGAAGGCAAAAATGAAGCTGTTCTTACCTTAACTAAGTCCGGTGAAGGCCCTGTAACGGCTGCCGATATCCAACATGATGGTGATGTAGAAATTGCAAATCCAGCTCATGTAATTTGTCATTTGACAGGTGATGGCTCTATCAGTATGCGTATAAAGGTTGAAATGGGACGTGGTTATGTTCCTGCTTCTGCCAGACGTGATGCCGAGGAAGAAGATCGTGCAATAGGACGTTTGTTAGTTGATGCTTCATTCAGTCCCGTTGTAAGAATTGCCTATGATGTTGATTCTGCACGTGTTGAACAGCGTACAGATTTGGACAAACTGGTTTTAGACATGGAAACTAACGGTACGTTAGATCCTGAAGAAGCAATTCGTCGTGCTTCAACAATTTTAGCTGAACAGTTAGATGCGTTTGTAGAACTTCGAGATGTAACTGAAGTTGAACCAAAAGAGGAAAAACCACTGTTTGATCCTATTTTGCTTCGTCCTGTTGATGACCTTGAACTTACTGTTCGTTCAGCAAACTGCCTAAAAGCAGAAGCAATTCAATATATTGGCGATTTAGTACAGCGTGCTGAAGTTGAGCTTCTTAAAACACCTAATTTAGGTAAGAAGTCTTTAACTGAAATCAAAGACGTTTTGGCGTCTCGTGGTTTGTCTCTAGGTATGCGCCTAGAAAACTGGCCACCTGAAAGCATAGCTGATAACGACTAAGTCGATCATCGTTTTTTTAATAGTTGAGAGAAGGATTAACTTATGCGCCATCGTAAAAGCGGTCGCCAGTTAAACCGTAATAGCAGTCATCGTAAAGCGATGTTCCGCAATATGGCAAGCTCTTTAGTAAAGCACGGTTTGATCAAAACTACTGTTGCTAAAGCTAAAGAACTACGTATGGTTGTCGAGCCACTGATCACATTGGCTAAAACCGACAGCGTTGCAAATCGCCGTTTAGCATTTGCTCGTACACAAGATAAAGAAGTAGTAGGTATTTTATTTAACGAACTTGGTGCTCGTTACCAAGAACGCCCAGGTGGATACACTCGCATTTTAAAATGCGGTTTCCGTACTGGTGATAAAGCGCCTATGGCTTACGTTGAGTTAGTTGACCGCCCAGCAGCTGAAGAAGCCGCTGAAGTAGTTGAAGAAGTTAGCGCAGAAGCATAATTTAGTATTCGTACTAAGTTTTTTCTGAAAGAATTAAAAGCGGAGCTTAGGCTCCGCTTTTTTGTTACTGTAATAAAATTGTTAAAACTATAACATCAGGTTAAAGCTTGACCCTTCTATAAATACCTCGTATAACAATTGTCCATATATTTTAAGGTTGAACTACTATGTCGTCACGTAATCCTATTATTGCAGTTACCGGTTCATCTGGAGCTGGTACTTCTACGACAACTGAATCGTTTGAACATATTTTCAGATCTTTAGGCATTACATCTGCGACAGTCGAAGGAGATAGCTTCCATCGATATTCACGCCAAGAAATGGACATGGAAAAACGCAAGGCCAAAGAACAACAACTTAAAATTAGTTATTTTGGTGATGCAGCGAATGATTTTGATGCCCTAGAAAAGTTATTTAAAGACTACTCTGAAACCGGTAAAGGTAAAATGAGACGTTATTTACATACTTTTGACGAAGCTGTGCCATATAACCAAATGCCTGGTACATTTACACCTTGGGAAGAGTTGGGTGAAGGTACTGACTTATTATTTTATGAAGGACTGCACGGAGGCGTTGTTACAGAGAAAAACGATGTAGCAAAGCATGTAGATTTACTTATTGGTATGGTACCGATTGTAAATCTAGAGTGGATCCAAAAAATAATTCGAGATACAAATAAACGTGGTCATAGTCGAGAAGCGGTAACTCAAAGTATTGTTAGGAGTATGGAAGATTATATTTCTTTCATAACCCCACAGTTTTCAAGAACACATATTAACTTTCAACGAGTTCCAACGGTTGATACTTCGAATCCATTTAGCGCTAAAGCAATTCCTACCTTAGACGAAAGTTTTGTTGTTATTCGTTGTCGAGATGCCAGTCAGCTCGACTTTCCTTATTATTTGAGTATGATCGATGGCTCATTTATGTCTCGTATGAATACTTTGGTTGTTCCGGGCGGTAAAATGGGCTTAGCAATGGAATTATTACTTACGCCATTAATCAAAGACTTAATGTTGAAGAAAACTGAAGCTAACAAACAACTAGATTGGATGAGTGATTTATAAGCCTTAGCTGTTAGCAAAAACTTTTAATGCTTGCTAACAACCAAAATATAAACTTATGTTACATTGTTTATTTGATATTCGTGGGTAATATTAACTGATTTATTAAGCATTAATGCAACTGAGCAGTATTTATCTGCAGACAAATTTACAGCACGTTCTACATGTTTTTCATTTACATCACTTCCTTCAATAAGGAATGTTAAATGAATATCTGAAAATAACTTAGGAACGCTATCAACACGTGTGGCAGATATTTCAACACTGCAGCCAGTAATCTTCTGACGTGCTTTTTCTAAAATGCTAACAACATCAACTGATGAACAGCCACCCAAGGAGATCAAAACACTCTCTAAAGGACTTGGGGCTATAGCGCCAGCGTTTGCATCTAATACTATTGTATGACCACTTTCAGAAGTACCGATGAATAATTCATCACCTATCCATTTTACCGTAGCTTTCATTAAGATTAACCTAAAGTTGAGATTTAACTGAATTCTAACTATTTAACACATTTTATACTAGTGAACTCATTCTTTATAATAATGATCAAACTAATTTAATGAACATGTTGGTATAATTTTTAGATACAATTTTACCGTAATCTAAAACCCAAATGGCTCCTTTTTTCTATTGTATACGCAGTGTATGAAAAATGTCTTCTGTTAATTGTGACAACTTAATCATCGCTATTTTACAGAAAATTAATCCATCTAATAATCTAATATGCAGCTTTCAACTGTCTGCTCTATTAATTTAATAGGTAGGTGGTTGCTTTCAATTGATATTAAAATATTTGTACAGCCATTTGTGCATTAATATTATGAAATTATTTGAATATTTTATAAGGTTGTTAGAAAATTAATAACGAGTTACTCGCTTTAAAGTTTTTACCAAGATATATTGATAATTGATAGATAAGAAAACCTACTAATGCGAATAGTTTTTATTTAGCGCGGGTGACCATTAAGAATTAACTTTTACTGCCATAAACCTGCATGGAAACGGTTAATTACCTTGTAAAAAACAAGGGTTTTCTTTATTATCAGAACAATTTTTTTTTCGTTGATTTAGTCGAACAACAATCTTCACAGTAACTAAGTAGTTTACTTCGTCTTGTGTTGTTGTATTAGCTAGATAATTATTGGAGAGTTTGAATGAGCAATGCGCCTGTTAACAACGGCCGTCGACGCTTTCTAACTGCTGCTACTTCGGTAGTTGGTGGTGTTGGTGTTGTCGGTGTGGCTGTGCCTTTCATTGGGTCTTGGAACCCTAGCGCGCGTGCGAAAGCCGCAGGTGCGCCGGTTGAGGTCAATGTTAGTAAGATAGAGCCAGGTCAATTAATACGTGCTGAATGGCGCGGTAAACCTGTCTATGTAGTTCGTAGAACAGAAGAAATTCTATCGAGTCTTAGTGCACATGATGGTCAATTAAAAGATCCTCAGTCAGAAGTGCCTCAACAGCCTGTTTATGCTACCAATGCATTCCGTTCAATTAAGCCGGAATTTCTAGTAGCCTTAGGTGTTTGTACTCACTTAGGTTGTGCTCCGACATATCGCAAAGGCGACTTCGAACAAGAAGTTGCAGGCGTTAAAGACGGTTTCTTCTGCCCTTGTCATGGTTCAAAATTTGATATGGCAGGTCGTGTATTCCAAAGTGTTCCAGCACCAACTAACTTAATGGTTCCTGAACACTCATTTCCTAACGATAGTACTTTGCTAATCGGCGTATCTGAAGGAGAAGCATAATGTTTGCTAATTTAATGGCTTGGATCGAACAGCGTCTGCCTCTAATGGATGCAATGAACAAACATGCCGCTCAATATCCTGCACCAAAGAATTTTAACTTTTGGTATGTATTTGGTATTTTAGCGAGTGTTGTTTTAGTTAACCAATTACTAACAGGTGTTTGGTTGACAATGAACTATGAACCTTCAGGTGACGGTGCATTCGCGTCAGTTGAATATATTATGCGTGATGTAGATTACGGTTGGTTGTTGCGTTATATGCACTCAACAGGTGCTTCTGCGTTTTTCGTTGTTGTATACATGCATATGTTCCGTGGCATGATGTACGGTTCGTATCAAAAACCGCGTGAATTACTGTGGTTGTTCGGTATGTTAATATTTTTAGTATTAATGGCTGAAGCCTTTATGGGTTACTTATTACCTTGGGGTAATATGTCATACTGGGGCGCACAGGTAATTATTTCTATCTTTGGCGCGATACCTGTAATTGGTGACGATCTAACGTTATGGATCCGTGGTGATTATGTTATCTCAGGTGCAACGTTAAACCGCTTCTTTGCTTTGCATGTTATTGCACTACCATTAGTATTAGTTGTGTTAGTGTTCCTTCATATTTTAGCTTTACATGAAGTTGGTTCAAACAACCCTGATGGCACAAACATTAAAAAACCAAAAGGCAGTGTACCTCCTGAAGAGCAAAGTAAATTTACTTTCCATGAACAATATACGAAAAAATACGATATTGTCGACGCTATCCCTTTCCATCCTTATTACACAGTGAAAGATTTAGTTGCAGTTGTTATTTTCCTCATTGTTTTTTGTTGGGTCATGTTTTTTGCACCAGAAGGTGGTGGCTACTTCATTGAGGCGCCAAACTTTGAACCTGCAAATGGCTTGAAAACACCTGAGCATATCGCTCCAGTTTGGTACTTCGGTCCGTTTTATACTATTTTACGTGTTATTCCTGATAAGTTATTAGGAGCTATAGGTATGTTCGGCGCGATTATCGCTTTATTTATGTTACCTTGGTTTGACCGTGGTACAGTTAAGTCTTTACGTTACCGTTGTACTGCTCACACTGTAAACCTTATTCAATTTGCTATCTGTTTTATCGTTTTAGGCGTTTTAGGTACATTACCTGCAAACCCGTTAAACAACTTGATTGGTGCAATTGCTAGTTTCGGTTACTTTGGATTTTTCGTTGCTATTTGGATCTACAGTAAAAATGAAAAAACTAAGCCAGTTCCAGAGAGGGTGACAGGATAATGAAAAAATTTATTTTAGCAGTTTTAGCTGTGCTACCTATGCTAGCGATAGCCGCTGGACCTAGTATGGATTTAGATAAAGCTAATAATGATTTACGTGATAAAGAATCTTTAAAACGTGGCTTTGAAGCTTACATTAACAATTGTTTAGCATGTCACGAATTAAAATATCAACGTTATAATCGTACGTTTGCTGATCTAGGTATTTCTGATGCTGATGGCATGGCTAATTATATGTATACCGGTGAAAAAGTCGGCGACCATATTACTAATACTATGCCTGGTAAAGAGGCGGCTAAATGGTTTGGTAGCACACCACCTGACTTAACGCTTGAAGCACGCTTTAGAAGTCCTGATTGGATTTACACTTATCTACGTTCTTTCTATGTTGATGAGAGTCGTCCATTTGGTGTGAACAACAAGGTATTTAAAGATGTGGGTATGCCACATGTATTACAAAACCTTCAAGGTGTTCAAACTATAGATGAACACGGTAACCTTTCTGAGGCAACCGGCGGCTCAATGACAGCAGAAGAATATGATCAATTTGCTCGTGACTTGACCAACTTCTTAGAATACACCGGTGAGCCAAATAAACTTGAACGCGAAAGCATGGGTTATTGGGTTATTGGTTTCTTATTTATCTTGTTATTCTTTGCTTACTTATTGAAGAAAGAATACTGGAGAGATGTACACTAATTATTAATATTTTTAATATAGTGTAAAGGTTAGATATTATTGGGGGCTTTGGCCCCCTTTGTTAGTTTTTTTAATTAAAGATTTTTGGAGGCATTATGGCCATAGCTGCAAACAAACGCTCTGTTATGACTTTATATTCGCATGCAGATGATATGTACAGTCATCAAACCCGCATTGTGTTGGCAGAGAAGGGTGTCGGTGTTGACATCCATTTGGTTGACTTAGCCGATTTACCTGAGGATTTACTTGATTTAAACCCTTACGGAACTGTGCCGACGTTAATTGACCGCGAATTAGCACTTTACGAAGCATCAATTATTATTGAATACTTAGATGAGCGTTTTCCTCATCCACCATTAATGCCGGTATATCCAGTATCACGTGGTCGTAGTCGTTTAATGATGCATCGCATTGAGCAAGATTGGTATAGCCTTGCTAAAACAATCTACAATGGTCCTGCCGATGCAGCGGCTAAAGCTCGTCAAGAACTTAAAGAAAGCTTATTAAGTGTTGCACCTATTTTAAACGAAGCTCCTTACTTTATGAGTGAAGAGTTTAGCTTAGTAGATTGTTACTTGGCACCGTTATTATGGCGTTTACCAGTAATGGGTATTGAGCTTGAAGGTGAAGGTTCTAAAGAACTAAAATCTTATATGTTGAAAGTATTTGAACGTGAGTCATTTCAAGCATCTTTAACTGAGTCTGAGCGTGAATTACGCTTTGGCGCACCGGTTTAAGTACGAAAGCATGACAAACACGATGACATCAACTAAGCCTTATATTGTTAGGGCTTTTTATGACTGGATCTCAGATAATGGCTTAACACCTTACATCGTAGTAGACGTTAATGTTTATGGCGTTATGGTGCCAATGTCTTATGTTAATGACGGTCAAATTGTGTTGAATGTATCTCTTTCTGCAGTTGGTAGTATTTCTATGGTTGGAGATACTATAGAACTTAGTGCTCGCTTTGGTGGCAAACTAGAACATATGAGCGTGCCTTATGGCGCGATAGCTGCCATTTATGCCAAAGAAAATGGTGCCGGTACTTCGCTAGAAATTGAGCACCCTGTTGAAGACGATATAGTTGAAGCACCTGCAAAGCCAGAAGCAAAAATATCTTCGGTGAAAGCGGTAGACAGCAAAGTCGATGCCAAAACATCAGGTACAGATAGTACGGGTCAAAACTCTAAAGCGAAAAAGCCAAGCTTGTCAGTTGTAAAAAACAAGCAAGATTAGTTCGGTTGCGATTTGATACTTTAAGTGTCTAATTTAACGAGCTATTAAATCGAGAAAGCCAGATTAACTAGTACAGTTATTCAAGCATTAGAAGTTAAAAAAGGTAAGCATAATGCTTACCTTTTTTGTTTTCTAGCAACTACAAAATTTGTAATTAAGCTATTTAATTCAAGCTATAGCTTAGCGAAACAACGATCAGCGGCTGCCAAAGTAAATTCAATTTCAGCCTCACCGTGGGCTGTTGAAACAAAACCTGCTTCAAATGAAGATGGTGCTAAATACACGCCTTCCTCTAACATCAAATGAAAGAATCGATTAAACTTCTCACCGTCACAAGCCGTGGCTTGCGCAAAACATGTGATGTCTGTTTCAGTGGTAAAAAAGAAGCCAAACATTGCACCGACATAGTTAATGGCTAAAGATACCCCGTTTCTTTCTGCGGCAGCCTTCAAGCCCATTGCTAGCTTTTCGGTTGTATCACTAAGTAATTGATGCTTATTACCCTTACAGAGTTCGTTTAGCGATGCTAAACCTGCAGCCATAGCGATAGGGTTACCTGATAGTGTACCTGCTTGATATACAGGCCCAACAGGCGCAATATAGTCCATGATTTCTTTTTTGCCACCAAATGCGCCAACAGGCATGCCACCACCGATAACTTTTCCAAGTGTAGTTAAATCTGGCACTATATTGTAATGGGCTTGGGCACCACCTAAAGCAACACGAAAGCCAGTCATCACTTCATCGAAAATTAAAACGCTGCTGTATTGATCACAAATAGTACGTAAGCCTTCTAAAAAACCAGCAACTGGTGGTATACAGTTCATATTACCTGCGACAGGCTCGACAATAATACAGGCAATTTCATCACCAAATTTTTGAAAAATCTCTTTAACTTCTTCAATGTTGTTATAGCTAACTGTTAATGTGTGTTTTGCTACATCTTCAGGTATGCCTGGGGAGCTAGGTACACCCATCGTTAGCATGCCCGAGCCCGCTTTAACTAATAGAGAGTCAGCATGACCATGATAGCAGCCTTCAAATTTTAATATTTTATCACGGCCGGTAAAGCCACGTGCTAACCGAATGGCACTCATGGTGGCTTCAGTACCAGAACTTACCATACGTAATTTCTCCATTGAAGGAACAATTTCACGTACTTTTTCAGCCATCGTTATTTCTAACTCGGTAGGTGCGCCGAAGCTCAGACCACTTTGTGCTGTTTCAATGACAGCTTCTAAAATAGTAGGATGGTTATGGCCTAATATCATTGGGCCCCAAGAACCTACATAATCGACATACTTCTTATCTTCAGCATCGAAAATATATGCACCTTGGGCCTTTTTAATAAATAACGGAATACCACCAACGCTATTAAATGCTCGAACGGGAGAGTTTACGCCACCAGGAATTACGCCTTGGGCTTCAGTAAATAATTGCTGAGAATTTTTTGTCATAATGTTCTACTCATTGTTAATGTAACCTACAGCGAGGCTAAAATTAGTATTTATTTGTGTGCCAGGTAACCGGCTTTTCATAATGGCTAAGTCTGTTTTCAACACCTAAGCTCAAGGCAAATAAAGCCATACGTACTAATACCCCATTTTGCGCTTGGCGAAATATAGCTAAATTATCAAGATCATTTAAATCGATATCGAGTTCGTTTGCTTCAGCACGAGAGTCGCGTGGTAACGGGTGCATTATAACCGTGTGTTGATGGCAGTATTGTTGATAAATTTGTCGGTTTAAACTGAAATGACCGCGGTACAAATCAGCTTCATCTTTACTAGCAAACCGTTCTTGCTGAATGCGAGTTTGATAGATAACATCACACGCTAAGTTACCTTCAATTTTATCCGTCATCACAACTTCATGGCCAGCATTAATGAGTGCATCTACAACACTATCTGGCATTTGTAATGCTTTGGGTGCAATCATGGTGACTTTAATATTATTGTATAAGCTGATTAATTTAGATAATGAATGTACAGTTCTACCGTGCTTAAGGTCACCCATTAGTACAATATTCAGGCCATCAAGCCCCATATCGTAGCGTGCCATTTCTGACTGAATGGTAAATAAATCTAATAAAGCTTGAGTCGGATGCTCGTTTGCACCATCGCCCCCATTAATAACTGGTACACTGCTCCCTTTAGCAAATTCTGCGACCGAGTGCATTGCAGGGTGGCGCATGGCTATTACGTCAGAATAACCACTTATCACACGTGCAGTATCAAATAAAGATTCACCTTTGGATAAGGACGAGTTTTCCTGGCCTACGGTTTCTCTAACAAAGCCGCCTAATAAATTAAATGCAGTGCCGAAACTAACGCGTGTTCGAGTACTGGGTTCAAAGAATAAATTACTTAAAATGGCACCATCAAGCACATGACAGCGTTTTTTTCGCATGGCATATGGTGCCATGAGCGTTGAAATCTCTAGAATACGGGAAATGCTTTCTCTATCGAACTGTGATACAGATAAGATATGGTTTCCTTCAAATTTCATCATAGATAATACCTAAATTATAAACAGAACTACCAATGCGAATATTCGCTAAATTGGGATGTGGTTTTATTCATATTAAATAGTGGGCTGTTGTTTTTAAACGACAGCGAAAATTCGCTGCGAAATATAGCACAAAAGTCAAAAGCAAAATATGTATTATCTAATTTGTCCTATGTTTCTGTTTGCTATTTAGCCAATACTCAAAAAGGTTTTATATAAACTAAAATAATGATGGCGAGCATTAAAATCACAGGGATTTCATTAAAAAATCGATAAAACTTTCCAGAACGTGTGTTTTTGTCTGCCGCAAAAGTGTTAACTAGTTTAAAACAATAGCCATGGTAGATCAGTAATAGCACAACTAAACTAATTTTAATGTGTAACCATTTAGCGGCAACAAACCAAGCATAGCCATATTGAATAATAATTGCGATACCAAGTAATACGGTGAAAATAGCGAAAGGTGTGATGAAATAAAGTAAGCGACGCTCCATACCTTTAAAATGTTGCTGCACTAATGGTTCGTTTGATTCTGCATGATTTACAAAAATACGCGGCAAGTAGAATATACCTGCAAACCAAGCAACCATAAAAAAAACATGAAAAGCTTTGAGCCAAAGAATGGTTGTCATTTATTGGTTTTTCCTTTTAAGAGATAAGAACGAATATAGTCAAAGGTAATTATACCCATAATTTGCTCAGGATTATCTTGATATATATAAACTCCCCCTTTTCTTTGCTTTACTAATAATAAGTAAGCTTCTGCCAATGTTGATTGACTAGAAAGAGGTATAAGCCAATGTTTTTCTATTGTGGGTGTATCATCAATATTATTGGTAGTTTGCTGATAAAAAATAAAACCATTTTTTTCACCTTTACCAGTGACTTTACAAATAAGCTGATCTTTTTGTGCATCTGCTTGATGCTCTAATGCTAAGGTAATGGCTTTCTCATTTGGGTCATTTAACAAGGTAAAGTTTTCATCCATAACCCCGATCACCCCAATACGCTGTAATGACTTTTCAAGCGGAGGTCTTCGATAAGGAAGACCTTGTACTTCTAGTTGCATAATAAAAATCGAGCGATTTCCAAAAAATTGTCCTGAGAACACACAAGCACTGGTGATTACAACCATAGCAGGAACAATAATTTCAATTTGGTTCGACATTTCTACTACACACAGTAAAGCTGCTAAAGGGGCATTAAGTGTCGCGGCCATAAAACCAGCCATGCCCATTAAGGCAAAGTCGCTGGCGGAAATATCACTGGTCACAAAATACGTGGCGATAACAGAACCACAAATACCAGCAATTGCACCAATACCTAAGATAGGACCAATAATGCCACCTGGTATACCTAAACCCAAAGCAAAAACCGTCATGAGCACTTTAGCTACTAATAAGCCTAGTAATAACTGTAGCTCAAAATTATTTTGCAAAGAAAAATTAATAGCACTTAAGTCAGTGCCCATTGCATGAGGTACAGTATATCCCAGTGCTCCAGTAATTAAGGCTGCGGTCAATATACGAGGAACAATATGAAAACGCGCGCTATGCTTTATGATTAGAATTAAGTGGCGATTAAATACAAATGCAATAACACCCAATACCATGCCTAGTACAGCTAAAGAAAAATAATGGTCAGTAGTTAACGTTATAGCAATAAAGTGGCCAAACTCATGTGAGGGACCAAAGATACTACTGGTTGTCAAAGATCCAACAATTGCAGCAATCATAACAGGAATAAAAATATGTACTTTATATTCCCTTAAAATAACCTCCATAACAAACAAAACAGCCGCCACAGGCGTATTGAAACAAGCAGCAATGCCCGCTGCAATACCACAAGCACTTAAACTTCGAATTGCGTTATAAGGTAAATTTAATTTATTGCCGATATAGCTGCTACATGCTGCTCCTAAATGCACAGCAGGGCCTTCTCGACCAACCGAAAAACCTGAAATAAGTGCGACAGCACTGCCAATGAATTGATTAATGGTGTTACGAAAAGGAATAACACCATTTGCAATTTTTAAGCGATGCAACACAAAGGGAATACCACTTCGAATATATTTATAACCCGTAAGCCAAGCAAAGAAGAGAATAACGGCTGCACCAATTATGGGTAATAGGAAACGACTTAAAGCAGTTAAACTGTTATAGTCATCTTTTTCGTTCATAAAAAGTGATTGAACGCCTTCAATGGCGAATATGAAAAGCACCACCAGCATTGCCGATGCAAAACCACCAATAGCCGCTAGTAAGCATAGCTGCCAAGATGTTTGGGGGAGAGCAAGACGCTTTTTAAGCTGAATGATTGTCTTCATATTGTATTATTTTTATTGGGCATATTTACAGACATTCTGGATATCATAATACTTTTCAAATGAATTGGTTAGCAAAAATAAATTTCAACACGATAGTAAAACGCTTAGGAGCATTTAGATCAGCGATTTTACTTTTAGTTATAGTCTCTATATTACTATTTTGTGGATATCGCCTTGGTAATTTTTATCATGGTTATCAAACGCAAACATTGGCACAACAACAAACTAGGTTAGATTTTATTTATCAACAATTAGTGGAGAAAACTCAGCGTATTAATACTTTAGAAGTTGAGCTAGAAGTTGAACGTATGGCGAACAGTCGCAGCCAGGAAACGTTAAAGTCAATTGAGCAAGCGCATTACCAAGTAAAAAAGGAGCTGGCTTTTTATGAAAAAGTTATGGCGCCGGAAAAACAAGCTAATGGTTTAGTTATTGATGGTGTAAGTTTGACAAAATCAGAGAGCCCAAATCATTATCGTTTTCAAGTGGTGCTTGTACAGCAACTATTGCGTAAACGTTATGCTAAAGGTCACATTGAACTGTCAATTACTGGTAGTTTAGATAATAAGCCAAGCAGTATTGCTTTATCTCAGTTGTCTACATTAGAGAAAAAAGACTTATCATTTAGCTTCCAGTACTTTCAAATTATCTCTGGGGAGCTTACTTTGCCAGAAAATTTTGTACCTGAGACTATTCATGTTGCTGCGATATTAACTAAAAGTAAATGGCAGCAATACAACCGTATCGATCAAAGTTATCCATGGTCCAAAAGTCTAGATAATATTACCCAGAGTCAGCCATAATACTTGACTAAAACAGTCAAGTTTAAGATAATTGCCCTAGTTAACCTGTATTAAGTTGAGTTTTATGTCAAATCCTGAATTACCGATTAAATTTTCCGACGCTGCGGCGACTAAAGTATTGACGTTGATCACCGAAGAAGAAAACCCAAACTTGAAATTACGTGTTTACGTTACAGGTGGCGGTTGTTCTGGTTTTTCTTATGGTTTTACTTTTGATGAAAAAGTAAATGATGGTGATATGACCATAGAAAAACAAGGTGTTACTATGGTGATCGATCCAATGAGTTTACAGTATTTAGTTGACGGCGAAGTTGATTATATTGAAGGCTTAGAAGGTAGTCGTTTCTTAGTAAACAACCCCAACGCAACAACCACATGTGGTTGTGGTTCTTCATTCTCTATTTAATGAACAATAATTTTTTGCAAAAGCCGACACGATGTCGGCTTTTTTGATCTTTAAATAAGCTGACATTCGAGTTAGTCATCAAACAAACTACAGACTTATAAATAAAATCTACAAAGGTCATTATTTATGTATTTAAGGGCAGTAAATCTTTACAATTACTGCATATTTTTATTCAGTATTATCAGCTGATTCAAGTGAATTCATTGTAAGTTCATCGGCTTTTATAGATACTTACCATTAATGGCAAACTGAAAAAACAATTGATTTAAGGAAAAACATGAGCTCAAAAATAAAATTAATTACCAGTACCTATTTAGCTTTGTTAATAAGCGCGACTAGCTTATTTGCATCAGCGCAACAATTAAGTACTGAACAACAAGCGCAAATGAATTCGCTTAAAGAAACGGCACTGCAGTCTGATTTATCCTACCAATTAATCGAATCTCTAACCACAGAAGTGGGGCATCGATTAATGGGCTCTGAAGGTGACAAAAAATCAATTGTTTGGGCAATAAATAAAATGAAAACCTTAGGGTTTGATAAGGTTTGGTCTGAAGACGTTACGGGTAGCTACTGGTTACGTGGTGAAGCAAAAGCGCGCATAGTAGCTCCTTATCCACACGACTTAGTGGTTTTAGCACTTGGTGGCAGTATTGCTACGAAAAAAGAAGGTTTGACCGCTGATGTTGCCCATTTTGAAACGTTTGCTGATTTAAAAGCCGCGCCAGATAATAGCCTTAATGGTAAAATTGCGTTTGTTTCTTATCAAATGGATCGCGATATTGACGGCGAAGGATATGGCCCGGCAGTTGGTACACGCGTTAGCGGTGCTGTAGTGGCGGCACAAAAAGGTGCGTCAGCACTTGTTATGCGCTCAGTTGGAACTGACAATAATCGTACGGCTCATACCGGCGTTATGCGTTACAAAGATCAAGTGAAAAAAATTCCGGCAGCGGCATTATCTAACCCTGATGCTGACTTATTAGTCAACCAACTTAAACGTGGTAAAGCAGTAAGTTTATATCTGCATATGACCGCTAAAACTGATGCAGAAGTTGTTGCAACATCTGCAAATGTTATTGGTGAGTTTACCGGTAGTGAGTTTCCAGAAGAAATTGTTTCTTTAGGTGCGCATTTAGATAGCTGGGATGTAGGCACAGGCGCGTTAGATGATGGCTTAGGCATAGGTATGGTTATGGCAGCAGCACATCATATTGGCCAATTACCTGAACGCCCTAAACGCACTATCCGCGTTATCTTATTTGCCGCTGAAGAAGTAGGCTTATTGGGTGCAAAAGAATATGTCAAAGTGCATAAAAATAATATGAACTCACATGTTATTGGTGCTGAATGGGATTTTGGTATAGGCCGTATCTATAAAATGACCCCAGGTGTTGGTGCACAGTCACTTAATGCGATACGAGAATTAGCACAGTATTTAGCACCTTTAGGTGTTGCGTTATCGCCTGAGAACAACGCAAAAGGACAATCTGATATGAGCGCATTAAGTGATGCGGGCATGCCAAGCATTGATTTCGCTCCCGATGGTTCTAACTATTTTGACTACCACCATACTGAAAATGATACTTTAGACAAAGTTGATCCAGCAGCGTTAAAAGTTAATACCGCTATTTATACTATGTATGCATACTTTGCTGCTCAAGCAATGGTGGACTTTAGAAAATAAACCGTTAGTTTTAAGGGTTAATATATCTAATACTAGCCCTTTTCAAGGTAAGCTTTAGTGATTAAAGCTTACCATTACACTGTTATAAATCTATTACAGTGATTACCCTTCTTGTAATAAAAATTCGATTATACGATTGTGATCGATATCATAATCTACAGGGTTTACGCCTCGAATAATAAAGTCGGCTTCTTTCGCTAAATCAATATTCTTAGCCATAATGTATCGGTGATATTTTATATTATAGAAGCAACGCACTTTAGGGTTAATAGGGTCGTCTTGATTTCTCCCTTCAACGATGGCTAGGCGTTGGGAATTAAGCTCTACAATACTGCCAACAGGGTATACGCCCAAGCACTTAATAAATAAATCAACGAGTCTTGGCATCAGCTTACCGTCAAGCGCTAAGCCTCTTAAAATACCGAATGCTTTAATTGGACTATAATTTTTTTTATAGCAGCTCTCTGCTGTTAGTGCGTCAAAAATGTCACATATGGCGATCATGGCACCGTAGTTTGAGATATTATCTTGATGTAATTTTTGTGGATAACCTGAACCGTCTAGGCGTTCATGGTGGAGTGCCGCAACCTCTAAGCTTAGCTCAGAAATATCCGGAATAGCTTTAATAATATCAATGGAATGGTTGACATGTTCTTTAATCACTTCAAATTCTAGTTCGGTTAATTTATCTACTTTATTGAGCAATTTATCTGGGACTTTAATTTTTCCTACGTCATGCAGAAATGCGCCAATAGCAAGCTGTTGAGTAACATCACGATCTATTTTTAAAAAACGTGCAAAAACTGTCATAAGTACAGAAACTGAGACAGAGTGTTCTAATAAATACTGGCTCTTGTCGCGGATGTTTATTACGCAAACTAAAGCATCAGGGTTTTTAAATATTGCGGTAATAATGTGATTTGTCACCTCAATAATAGGTGCAAGATCAATCGGTCGGTTTTGTTGAGCATCAAGCAATATTTGTTGCTGAATTTGTTTCGATTGTTTAAAAATATTTTTAGCTTTGGCAACTTCGAGGATTAAAGGACCTGACTTTTCTAATTGTTCTGGAAGGTTTGTCTTGAGAGCTTCATCTATGGTTTTTGTCGTATCAATTAATACCGAGTTAACCCCCTTAGCTTGTAAACCCAGAATAATATCATTGCTTTTAATATGTCCTGCGCGGGCTAGGTTATATGTACCTTGCTGTTCAACAATATCGACAACAAAGTGGCCTTTTTTTAAATCATTGATACTAACTTTTATTATCATAATACAATTATTTAGAACAGATACCTTAATAATAGTCCTTGGTTAATAAAAGGAAATTCATTTTTGCAGAAAAGTTTAATTTATAACTTAAACACCATGCCATTGTTGGCTTTTTTATTGATGTAGAGGTTCTTATCAGCGGTTTTTAATAGTTCGTCCATGGTTTCAGCACCACTGCTTGCAGCAGCACCACAACTAATACTCACCGGCAGTCGGCCATTTTGGTAAGGCATAGGGTTATTATCAAAAAACTGACATAAACGATCACTAGCTTGTTCGGCTTCTAAAAGTGTTTGACTCGCAAGCACAACAACAAATTCATCACCGGCATAGCGAAAGCATTTATCATTTTCACGCACGAGTTCCTGTAATTGTGTTGCCACATAAGTCAAAACTTTGTCTCCACAATCATGGCCGTAAGTATCATTTATTATTTTAAATTTATTACAATCAATAAATAACAATGAAAAAGGCACGCCATATCGACGTTGTCGAATCACTTCTTCAGCGATACAAACTTCCATTAAACGGCGGTTAGCGACACCTGTTAACCGGTCATAATGCGCCATATATTGAAGCTGCTCTCGAATTAATACATTCGACAAACAAAGACTGACTTTGACCGCGAGTTGCTCTAGATGAAAAGTCCCTAAATCTTGATGAAACCGTTCAGATGACTTATCAGTAAATAATAAACTGCCGAATAATTTACCTTCTAAAGATAATGGTGTTAACGCTGCCGATTTTGCACCAACTAACAATGATTTTGGCACTATGGCGTCTAATTGCGCTAGTTGATTAGTCAACATTGGCTTCTTGTCTATGTGCAGTAAAGTTAATTTTTTGGCAGATATTTGAGAAGTGTTTTTTTGATGCCAATTAGATTGCAAATTACCATTGATCAGATAACTAATAGGCGTAGGATCTGCAAGCAGCAATGAAATACCAGACAATTGAAATTTAGTTTGAATTAAACCAAGTAAACGTTCTAAAAGCTCCTCGCTAGATTGACAAGCAAGTACTTCTGTTTCTATTTCGAATAGCTTACGGGCAATACTTTCGTTGACTTTCGAATTTTCAATTAGTTGATGAATTTGCGACATTAAACGCGCCCAGATTGCTCAGATCTTCACCATTGTTATATTTTATCTTTAAGAGTGCAAGTATATTCCAAGTTGTAGGAGAGCGTTTTAGCAACAAACATTCAACAGCAAAGCGGTCGTGTACAAAATTTGACAGTATTTAATGGTATTATATTTGCTTGTTAGACTCATTAGTTAAGCTAAATTTTGACTCATGCGATCAGCGAGTTTTTCTGTTTGTTGTTAAACTTTTTATTAAAAGCGATACCGCTGAATGAACTTAATAATTATTTTTTAAGTTAATTAGGTAACTGGTCGATACATAATGAAAGAGATAAAAAACACCATAGTACAAAGAGGTAATATGCGAGCGACACAAAAACTACTGATAGCAACTTTACTATCTTTTACACAGTTTCTAAGTGTTTCGGCTGCTGAGTTAACGGCTGTGCAGATATATAGTGATAATGTACTACTTGATTTAATCAAAGAAAACAAACACCTAAGCCAAGTTGTTATTGATGATTGTCAATTAGTACAAGATATTGAAGCACGTGCGGTAAAGTCTCAAATGCCGTCGTACCAATTTCTTTGGGGTGATATGCTAGCTTATGGCGTTTGTGTAAAAAAAGATGTACCGCTGGGCTTGCACTATATGCAAGTATCGGCTGATCAAGGGTTAGCTGAAGCCTTAGAACAATTAGGCCGTTATTATCATATTGGTAAGTTTGTACAGATCGATATTAATCAGGCTGTTACTTTTTTAAAGGAGTCTGCAGCATTAAATAATTTAAAGGCTCAGCTTAGGTTAGCTGACTTGTATCTAGCAGGGCATGGCAGCCCGTTAGATTTTCCACAGCTATATAGCCAATTGCATCAATCAGTCACTGACGATAAAAAACAGCACAAAGCTATCGCACAGCATTTGGCTAAATTAGCGAAAAAAATGCCTGAACGAGTCGTTAACGCGGCCAGTAACGGAAAGTATTAACCGCTTGGGTCGGCAAAATAATGCACTGACTTGTTATGGTCTCAAACATTTATCTTGCTTGGGTATAGCGTTAATCTACGATATACTACAAAAAAAACCATTATCGAATAAATGTGACCGAAAAAGACCCACACAAACAGCGTGAAGCTGACAAATATGATAAGCCTGTAGCAAGTCGCGAATTGTTATTGTCGCTGATCGAAAAATCAAATATTCCCCCTACCTTTAAAGCCATTATTAAGCAATTAAAGTATACCGATGAAGATATGCAAGTTGGGGTAAAGCATCGCTTACGGGCCATGGAAAATAGTGGTCAAATTGTTTTTAATAAATTTAAACAATACACCATAGCCAAACGCAGCGATGTGCTAACAGGCAAGGTTATTGGTCATCGTGATGGTTTTGGTTTTTTTACACCTGATAATGGTGACAAAGATTTCTACATTTCTTCTTATGAAATGAAGCGTGTTATTCACGGTGATATTGTTGAAGCAATATTAATCGATCGCACCGATCGAAAAGGTCGCAAAGAAGTTAAAATACTCGATGTTATTAAACCTCGAACTGCCGGCGTAGTTGGGCGATTTTATGTTGACCATCATATTGCTTGTGTTGTGCCCGACGATGCACGTATTCAACAAGATATTTTGATCCAACCAGATAAAAAAATGGGTGCACGTCACGGTGAAGTTGTTGTGGTTAATGTTACTCAAAGACCGACAAAACGTTCGAATGCCGTGGGTGAAGTGATTGAAGTCCTCGGTGAGCATATGGCTCCGGGGATGGAAATTGAAATTGCCTTGCGTGAGCACGACTTACCAAATCAATTTTCGCCTGAAGTTATAGCTGAAGTGAGTGGTATTGCTGATGAAGTTGAGGAGTCAGCAAAAGCACCGAGAGTAGATCTACGTGACTTACCCTTAGTCACCATAGATGGCGAAGATGCGCGAGATTTTGATGACGCTGTATATTGTAAACCTAACCCTAATGGTGGTTGGACTTTATGGGTTGCAATTGCAGATGTTAGTTATTATGTTCGAGATAAAACCGCATTAGACGAAGAAGCTATTTCTCGTGGTAATTCGGTTTATTTTCCTAGCCAAGTTATTCCTATGTTGCCGGAAAAACTTTCTAACGGCCTGTGTTCACTCAACCCAGACGTAGATCGTTTGTGTATGGTTTGTGAAATGAGTATTAGTGCGGCGGGTGATTTATCCAGTTCAAAATTCTACCCTGCGGTTATGCGATCTAAAGCGCGTTTTACTTACAGTAAAGTCGCGACAATTTTAGGTGTGAACCCTGAGCAAAAAGACGAAGATTATCGCGCCGAGTTACGCAGCCAATACCAAGCATTGATCCCTGATTTAGATAACTTAAATGCTATGTATCATGTGCTAAGTAAAGCAAGAACAAAGCGTGGTGCTATTGCTTTTGAAACCACAGAGTCTCAGTTCCTCTTTAATAGTGACCGAAAAATAGCATCTATTGTGGCAATGGTGCGTAATGACGCTCACAAAATCATCGAAGAATGTATGATTTTAGCTAACGTTGCTACAGCAGAGTTTATTGAAAAACATAAAAAACCAGGCTTATTTCGAGTTCACGATAAGCCGAGTGAAGATAAATATAATAACTTTTTAAGTTACGTTAACGAGCTTGGGCTTGACCTGTCATCTATGGGTGAACGAAAAGAGCAACCTGAGCCAAAAGATTATTGCCATATCTTAGAAAAAATAGCCGACCGTCCTGATCAAGAGCTTATTCAAACTATGCTATTGCGTTCCATGCGCCAAGCGGTTTATCAAAGCGATAATATTGGTCATTTTGGTTTAGCATTGCCATCATATAGTCATTTTACTTCACCAATACGTCGCTACCCTGATTTAGTTGTGCATCGTGTCATTAAAGCTATTTTAGATGAACAAGCTAAAGATGAAGCAAATGCTGGCGCACATAATTATACGCCAGAAGCTGTAATCGAGTTGGGTGAACATTGTTCGATGACTGAACGCCGAGCAGATGATGCTACTCGCGATGTTTCAGATTGGCTTAAATGTGAATATATGCAAGATCACGTTGGCGATACCTTTACCGGCGTAATATCTACCGTGACTAACTTTGGCTTATTTGTGCGATTAGCCGATTTACATATTGAAGGTTTAGTCCATATTACCTCACTAGGTCATGACTATTATCATTTTGATGATGTGCGTATGTGCTTAACAGGTGAAAATAGCGGCGCTAAGTATCGTATTGGCGATACAGTAGAAGTGCAAGTTGCTGCGGTTAACCTAGATGAGAAAAAAATTGATTTAGCGCTAGCTGGTGCTAACGCTGTTATTAAGCGTGCTAAGCCAGCAGCGAAAAGCAAAAGCTCGGATAAGCATAAGCGCGGTAAACGTTCGGCAGATAAATCAGCGTCAAAAGAAGCGAAAGCTAATTTTAATGAAAAAGCCAAGCCAGCTAAAAAATCAGCTAAAACAGGCGACAAAACTACAGCGAAAGCTAAAAAGCGCAAGGCAAGAAAAAAACGTCCAGGTAAAAATGCACGTAAAGCTGCTGAATAAATTGTAGTAATGAATGATAACGGCTAGAACGGTAATTCTGTTATAAGCTTAGCCGTTAAACTTGTTTATATTGTCATGCGTTTAGCTACAGCGAAATATCTTACCCGTTTAGCTCACGATTGAGTCAAACGAGAATAAAGTAATTAATAGAGAAAGAATTAAGTTTATGGCGAAGCAAGAAGAATTAGTATTTGGCATTCATGCCGTAAAAGCCTTAATGGAACATGCACCAGAAAGGTTTATCGAATTATGGTTACTCAAAGGTCGTGAAGATGACCGTTTAATGCCGATTATTAATCTAGCGCAACAATACGGTATCTCAGCACAAATGGCTAATCGTAAAGTGCTTGATGATAAAAGTGAAGGCGAACAACATCAAGGCGTAGTGGCTCGAGTGAAACCTGGTAAAGTATTTACCGAAGCTGATATAGAAGATATTCTTGCTGAGGCGGAGCGCAAAGATCAAGCGCCATTTTTGTTGATACTCGATGGCGTTACAGATCCACATAACTTAGGTGCTTGCTTGCGTAATGCTGATGCTGCTGGTGTGCAAGCGATTATCGTACCAAAAGATAATGCTGCTCGTATAACAGCAACCGTTCGAAAAGTAGCTGTTGGTGCTGCGGAAAGTGTGCCATTAGTGCAAGTAACTAACTTGTCTAGAACCATGAAAGCCTTACAACAAATGGGCGTTTGGATCATCGGAACTGCGGGAGAAACCGATACTTGTCTTTACGACATAAAGCTAGCTGGCCCAATGGCATTAGTTATGGGCGCAGAAGGTAAAGGCATGCGTCGTTTAACTCGTGAAAATTGTGATCAATTGGTGAAATTACCGATGGCTGGTAGTGTTTCAAGCTTAAATGTATCTGTGGCAACAGGTATTTGCTTGTTTGAAATAGTACGTCAGCGTCTTCAGAGCTAAATTTAGTTAGCTCAAACGTTAATAATAAAATTTTTAGATTTTAATGGATGTCATATTCAAAAGGATATAAGGAAATAAAATGAAAAAAGCTGTATTTGCACTTGTTGTACTTGTTTGTATTGGTTTAATTGGACCTAAACTGGTTGGTGGTATTGTTGAAGAAAAGTACCAAGATATTACTAACCGTCTTAACGAAAATCCGTCAATTGTAATAACTGAACATAATTTCACTCGCGATTGGTTTTCGGGTCAAGCGGTTAGCACAATGAAATTCAAAGATGTTGAATTAGATGATGTCGATATTATTGTTACCGAACAACTGAACTTTGGTCCATTTATTTTTGCTGATAATGAGTTTACCCTTGCACTAGCTAAATCAGTTGCAGATATTGACGTTGAAGTTACCAACATAGATGAAACCGATAAAAAAGAAATTGCAGCACTTATTCAGCAATTAAATGAAAAACTCTCAATAACTTCAGTGATAAATTATCGTTTTAATTACACCACACATATAGTCCTAGATGCTATTGAATTTGAACAAGACGGTAGTCAAGTTAATATCGGTGTACTAGAGAGCGAGTTTACACTTAGCGACGAGAAATACCTTGAAGGCTATATAAACTGGGCAGGTCTTGACTTCAAAGGGCCTGATATGAATGTGCAAGTGTCTCCACTTACAACAACATTTACTCAAGAAGTTATTAGCGGTGATTATTATGCTGGTAATGCAATCGCAGCAGGCGATCTCTCAATGCAATTGAGCAACATCATCGCCAAAGATAATAATGGTAATGAATTACTGAACATTGAGCACTTAACCTTTTTTGTAGAAACTGCAATTGAACAAGACTTAATGAATTTACATCTCAAATATGCTGCAGATAGTATAAAAGGCGCAGGCCAAGAACTTGAGAAATTGAACTTTGATCTTGCACTGAACAAGTTAGATCCACAAGTATTGATTGAACTGAATGAATTGGGCGTGAAAATGCAGCAAGATCCTGCAAAAATCGAGCAGTTTAGTCAGCAATTAACTATGGCAGCGACAAAGCTATTAGCGAAAGACCCTGAAATTAATATTAATGATTTGAGTGTTGTTACGGCCGATGGTGTTATCAAGTCTGAACTAAAATTGGTTATTGATCATACTTTATATGACCAAGCAAACCCGATGAGCATTATTGCCGCAATAAATGCAGATGCTAAAGGTGTTGCGCCATTGCCATTTTTTCAAAAGCTTGGCTTAGCGGGCATGATTGATATGTATGTTGAACAAGGCTTCATTATAAAAGAAGCTGATCAACTTTCGTTTGCTGCTCAATTTATGCAAGGGCAATTAACGATTAATGGCAACGTTATCACGATGTAAAATTTCATTATTTTAATTAGTTAAAAAAGAGTCACTTAGGTGGCTCTTTTTTTATGATGCGATTAATGGTGAAATACAAACTAGTGCTTGCCTTTGTTGCTCATTTTCCCTACAATACGCGTCCTTAATTCAGCCTGAACTTTTGTTCCTTGCCTCAACTGGTGTTGGCTGAGCCAGATAATGAGGCTACAACCGTAAGGAGCTCGTAATGCGTCATTACGAAATCGTATTTATGGTTCACCCTGATCAGAGTGAACAAGTACCAGCTATGATTCAGCGTTACAGTGACATCGTCACTAATGTTGAAGGCAAAATCCACCGTCTAGAAGACTGGGGTCGTCGCCAATTAGCTTACCCAATCAATAAATTGCACAAAGCACACTATGTTCTAATGAACATTGAAGCGCCACAAGCAGCTATTGATGAATTAGAAACTTCTTTCCGTTATAACGATGTTGTTATTCGTAACATGATTATGCGCACTAAAGACGCGGTTACTGAAGCTTCAGCTATGGCTGTTGCTAAAGAAGACCGTCGTGATGAGCGTCGCGAAGTGAAGAAAGAGGTTACTGAAGCACCAGCTACTGAAGCAACAGCTGCCGAAGCACCAAAAGCAGAAGAAGCTGCGAGCGAAGAATAAGTAACCTGTGACCGTTTCTCAGTCTATGAATAATAGCGTTGAGAATAGCCTAGTATTGACCGGATATGTGGTAAAACCACCTAAAACGTCAACTAGCCCAGCGGGTATTCAGCACTGCCAGTTTTCAATGGACCATAAGTCTATACAAAATGAAGCAGGCATGAACAGACAAGCGTTTGTTCGAATACAAGTTGTTGCAACCGGCAAAGTGTCACAACACTTAACTCGTGATTTAATTGAAGGCTGTAATATTAGAGTGACAGGTTTTATTAACCGTCATGAATCTAGAAACGGTAATCCGCTTTTAGTCTTACATGCCCAACAAATTGAAATGATTTAATTTAGGCTCTCACTGATTAAAGTGATTTTCATTTTAAAAAGTAAGCCATTTTAGGAGAAATCCATGTCTCGTTTTTTTAGACGTCGCAAGTTCTGCCGCTTTTCAGCGGAAGGTGCTGCTGCAATCGATTATAAAGATACAGCTGTACTAAAAAACTACATCACTGAAAGTGGTAAAATTGTTCCTAGCCGTATCACTGGTACAAGCGCTAAATATCAACGTCAACTTGGTCGTGCGATCAAGCGTGCTCGTTACTTAGCATTATTACCATATACTGATTTACATAAGTAACCTAATAAGGGGTTTTGAAAATGGAAGTAATACTTCTTGATAAAATCGCCAAATTAGGCGGCCTTGGCGACAAGGTAACAGTTAAATCTGGTTACGCTCGTAACTTTTTATTACCAAAAGGCAAAGCTGTTTTTGCCTCTAAAGCAAACGTTGAGCACTTTGAAGCTCGTCGCGCTGATTTAGAGAAAAAACTTGCTGAGCAACTAACTGCTGCTCAAGCACGTGCTGCTAAATTAGCTGAATTAGCTGAAATCACTATCGCTTCTAAAGCAGGTGATGAAGGTAAATTATTCGGTTCAATTGGTACTCGTGATATTGCTGATGCAATTACTGAAGCTGGCGTTGAAGTTGTTAAAGCTGAAGTTCGTTTACCTTTAGGTAGCATTCGTGAAACAGGTGAATTCGATATCGTAATTCACGTGCATAACGATGTAGACACAACAATTAAAGTTGTTGTTATTGCTCAGGCTTAATAGCCAAAAGTAATCGTCTGATAAAAACCTGAATTCGTCATGAATTCAGGTTTTTTTATGCGAAAAATAAACTCAGCCACAAACCAGGAAGTTACTTATGAAGTGACTTATATAGTACTCTGAAAATTTGGCTTTTAATGAAAGTTCCTTGTAGCACTCTAATGGTATTTTAATTAAAAATTTATTAGATGAACATCTTCAAGTATTTATACTACACTTGAGTAAATATAGAGATAAAGAAAGTCACTTAACATGATGGACGTTAAGAAGAGTTAAAACAAAGACTAGGCTATGGAGTGTTAATGTTATCAAAAACTAATCAACAAGAAAAAATTACACTTAAAGCGTTATTTTTGTCAATAATAACCTTATACATCTTCGTATGTTTGTTTTCTCTTATCGCTGTTTATCAAACACAAAATAACCAACATAATACCCTTGAAGCCTTAAAGTTAAATGATCAGCAATTGCATAATCTTGCAAGTGCCCCTGTGATGTATAGCAGCATTATAGGGAAGTTAGTTATGAAGAAACAAGTAAACTCCCGCTTATTACCTATAACGAATAGCCGTTGGTACTTAAGCTTCTCATCACCTTTTACCATCGTATTTTATTCACCGTTATTCTGGTTGTTTACTTTAGTAACGTTAATAAGTGGTTTAATTTTATATAACAGGTTTAAACAGCAAATAGCCATTAGTATTCGACCAATCAAAAAATTAGAAAACTGGGCTAATTTATCGATTATTCAAGGCTTTTCTAATCGTATTGATATTGATCATTCATTAAAGGAAACTTATGCAATTACTTCTGCCATTCATCAGTTGCAACAACAAATAAATGACAGCATAACTAGCGAAACGGAATGGGATCAAAACATTCGTTCAAGCGCTTTATTAGATCAAGACACTCGCATTGGAAACCGAGCGTATTTTGACAATAGATTGCAAGCATTCTTGAAAGAAGAAGATGTACAAGGAGCAGTACTTTTAATTCAATTTAAAGAAATGGAGTTAGTTCATAACCTTCATGGATATCAGCAAGCTTTATCGCTTCTATTAACGTTAATTCAAGTTACAAAACAAAGGTTACAAGGTCAACCCAGTTACTTTCTTGCGCGCCATAGTGACTATGAATTATCTCTATTACTGCCTAATTTTTTCGTGCAAGAAGTTGAGCAACTTGCTGATAGATTACTGAAAAATTTTCAAGCGGTTGTTAAGCCAATAGGGATTAACCAAGAAGAATTTGTGCATATAGGTATTAGCTATTTTAATAATGCTCAACTGCCGTATCAAATAATGTCTGAAGCCGATATGGCACTTCGTTCTGCTCAACTACAAGGGCCTTCGCAATGGTTTATGTTCGAAGCGGGTGAGTTAGAAGTAGTAAAAGCAAAGGGTTCACTTAAATGGCGAACTTTTCTTAGTGCAGCGATCAAGAGAAATGGTTTTGTTATTTTCTTTCAGCCTGTTATTGCCAGTGACAGTGCAGAAATATTACACCATGAGGTATTGTCTAAGGTAAGAGATAAAAATGGCGCCTTGATTAATGCACGCGTTTTCATTCCTATGGCAAAGAAATGTGGTTTAACGATGCAAATAGACTTGCTTATTCTCGAACAAGTTTGCCGTGTTTTATCTCATGAACCTGACCAGCAATATAGTTGTAGTATTAATATTTCATTAGACTCGCTTTTATCGGTTGGATTTACAGATAAATTTATTGCCATATCGCAGCGATTTCCTGCAGTAAAAGGAAAATTACTGATTGAAATCAGTGAGTATCAACTTGTCAGTAATATAATAGAATTAGCACCAGCGTTAGAGCAGTTAAATAACGCCGGCATGAAAATTATTGCTGATAAAGTTGGTCAATACGTAGTAAGTGCTAACTATATAAATATTTACCCCATTTATGCGATGAAATTACACCGAAGCATTGTACTCGATATAGATAAAAAAACTGAAAATCAAGTGTTTATTCAGAGTTTGAAAACGTTAGCTGCTGCTAAAAGTATTGCTGTATATGCGTTGGGTGTTGAAAGAAAAGCGGAGTGGCGAACACTTTTACAGCTTGATGTGAAAGGTGGTCAAGGGCACTTTTTTACTGAACCGGTGGCACAGGTAGCAAAGGCCATTCATCTTGATTAAGTATACCACGCTCAAACATGCCGGCTAAACCTTGTAAGCCGCCCGTGTGCAGCAATACAATCCGATGATGCTCTGGAAAGTAACCTGACTCTATAAGATCAAGCAGTGCTAAAACCATTTTACCTGAATAAACAGGCTCAAAATCGATACCCACTATATTACTAAAGCTACGTATATTGTCAGCATCGTTGAGGCTGAATTTTGCATACCCTCCTCGGTGAAATTCATGGGCAATACGCCAATTTTTCCTGGTCTTATTTTGCTCTCCTAATAAGGACTGCACTTCCTGCTCTAAATAATTTTGCTGTTTTAGTACTGCGATACCTAATAAGTTATGTTTAGCATTGTTGGCTAAAACTAAGCCAGCAAGCGTACCACCACTGCCAACCGGTGTCATCAGCGTATCAAACTCACATTGCTGGTTAAGTTCATCAATAACCTCACCAACGCCTTGAAGCGCTAATGAATTACTTCCACCTTCCGGAATAATAAAGTGATCAGGGTATTCTTGCTGTAATTGCTTTAAATAATCTTCGTTATCTCGCATACGATAGGTTTTACGATCAACAAATGTTAATTGCATATTCCAATGTTTTGCCCAGGCTAACGTATAATTATTTTGATTATTTTCTTCGCCACGAATAATGCCAATAACTGGCAGTTTATGTTGCAAACAAGCAAAGGCACAGGCATGAATATGATTAGAAAAGCAACCACCAAAAGTAATAATACCTTTAGCACCTGTAGATTTTGCATGCTCTAAATTGTATTTAAGTTTACGCCACTTGTTACCTGAAATAATATGATGAATATGATCGTCACGTTTAACGTGAACAGTTAATTTATGTTGGATAAATAGCGGATGCGTTATTGCATGTAAAGCTGAGAAATTGGACATAAGTTTGTAACTCAAAATAATGAAGTAATTAAAACACTTGCACCGAAAACAGAATCAGCGATAATGGCTTTATGGTCAAATAAAACTAGAATAATAATATCGCTTAATGTCAATTATTACACGGATCAAAAATATTTTCTCAACAGCAAAATCAACTGAGATAGTTGGTGTCGCATTGCGACAGCAATCGATTAGCTATTTTTCTAAAAACGGTAATAAAGACAAAGGTGAAGTTGTTGAAAATAAAGGTAATTCGGTTGCCGTCGCTTTAAAAGACTTAGTTAACCGTCATAAGTTTTCAGGCCAGTGCCAATTGGTATTAGCGCATGCCCACTCTCAAATAGTGCAGGTAGACAAACCTAAAGTACCTGATACTGAAATGAATGCAGCCTTGAAATGGCAAATCAAAGACTTGGTCAGTATTTCACCTGAAAATATGGTTCTAGATTATTTTGATGGTCCAACTCTTGCCGGCGGCCATGAAAAAATTAATGTTGTGTGTGTTCCTAAAAGTGACTTAATTGAGTTGGTTGCAACCTTTACTGATGACGATTTAAATATTAGTAGTATTACTACTGAAGAATTTGCCTTTGCAAGCTTGTTACCCATACAACAAGATGCCATTTTATTAGTTTGCCAACAGCCGAATGAAGAAATTAACCTGTTAATTATTAAAAATGGCCAGCTCTTCTTTAGTAGACGTTTACGTGGCTTTGCAAAAATTGCTAATAAAACTGAAGATGAATTAAGTATGGGGGTGATCGATACGTTAAGTTTAGAAATTCAACGTTCCACTGACTATTTTGAACGACAGTTAAAGCAAGCGCCTATCAAAGCTATTGAAATTTTACTGCCCTTAGAGCAAGAAGCTTTTCTAGCACGTAAATTGGCTGAAAATACCAATGTAGAAGTAAAACTATTTGCTATGGCAAGTTCATTAGAAAACTATAGAAGCAGTGCGGTTGCTATTGGAGCAACGCAGTTAAATTTTATGGAGCCAAATTAAAATGGCTAAACATTCAATCAACTTATTGCAAGCTGATCTATTACCTATAAAAGCGCTATGGACACTGACTCGTGTTGTTACACTATGGGGAATAGCCTTAGTAATAATGCTCGGTTTAATATTCATTACTCAATGGCAAGTTAATAGTGTTAAGGCTGAATTTGATACCGTCAATGCAATTAATACGGCTCAAACGACAGAACTAAAAAGCTTAGAATTAGCTATTAGTAAAAACCGCCAAGATACTAAGTTACTTACTCAGTTAAATACAATTAAACTTGTTATTGCTAATAAAGAACACTTACACCAACAATTAACCGACCCATCGAAAACTTATAGCGCCGGTTTTTCTAGTGCTATGGTTGAGTTATCTGCGCTGCATGATAAAAATATTAGTCTACAAAGAGTTAATATTGGTCATGGAAATATGACTTTTGCGGGGTTAGCTCGAACACCTGATGCCGTGCCTAATTGGCTGTCTGGTTTTGAATCATCAACATTTCTTTCAGGTAAACGATTTATTAATTTTTCTTTAACTGAAAATGAACAAAAATTAACTGAGTTCGTTGTTAGCTCTGCACCATCTAAAGGAGAGTAGTGCTATGTCGCAGTGGTTAACTTATAGTGAAAAATTTAATGATACGACACCTCGAGAGCAGTATTTAATTATCGCCTCGGGCTTAGTCGCTGTGATTTTTGTTTTGTATAGTTTATTTTTAGATGAGCCTATTCAAAATATTGGCAGTTACAAAGAGCAAATAATTAAAGCTCAACAAGATATTGAAAGTAAAAAAGATTCAATTCAAGTGTTAAAGCAAGCATTAGATGAAGACCCCAATGTTGCGTTGAAAAGAGAGCTTTCTCAATATCAGGCTAAGCTCGGAGATGTTGATAAAAAACTCCTTGAATTAACTTCTGACTTAATCGACCCCATTCAAATGCGCTTTGCCTTAATTAAATTACTTAAGCTACAAAAAGGCGTGAAATTACTCTCATTTGAAGTGTTACCAGCAAGCCCAGTAACGGAGGATAAGGTCTTAGCTGAAAATGAAACCGAACAAACTATTGAAAAAAATAATACTTCAACAGTTAAAACGAGTGATGTTCAGTCGCAACCAGCACAATTACGTTTATATAGGCATGGCATAAAAATTAAACTGCAAGGTCAATATTTCGAATTAAAAGATTACTTAACTCAATTGGAAAGTTTATCTTGGAAGTTTTTCTGGCAAGAGTTTGATTACCAACTAAAAGCCTATCCAGTGAGCGAACTCGAAATTGAAATTTACAGCTTAAGCACGTCACAGGAGTTTATTGGTGTATAAAATCATACTTGTTTTATGCTTCTTGTTTATATCTAGCTATGTAAAAAGTCAGCAAATAGATCCAACGAGACCTTTTGGCGAAATAGCGACTTCGAATAGCAGTGAGAAAGGTGCTACTTTAGTCTTGCAATCAATTATCGAAAGCAATAATAAAAGAAAGGCAATTATTAACGGTCAAGCGCTTAGTGTTGGTGACAAATACAATGGGTTTAACTTGATTGCAATTAGTAAAAATGGGGTGGTGTTAGATTCACCACAGGGTAGAATGGAATTATCATTATTTTCCGGTGTAATAGCGAACTCAAAATGAATAAAATAATTATGAATAAAAAACACCAAATGAAATTATTATGCTGCTCGGCGTTTATCGTACTTGTGGGTTGTCAATCAGCGCCAAAACCACCAACTGATATTACTCAAGCGTTAGATAAAGCGATTGATCAATCAAAACAGCCTAAAGCTCCTAAACCACTACAAGCTTTACCAAATTCTGTTCGACAAGAACTTATGCAGCAAGAAATTCAGCAAGCTCGCCATGGACTATTGGCTGAAAAACGCTTAGAAATTGCTGCGAGTGGTGTTGCCGCTGATCAATTTTTTGCTGCGATAGTAGATGACTCATCTTACAGCATTGCTGTTCATCCAGACGTTAGTGGCAATATTACACTGAATTTGAAAAACGTAACGCTTGATGAAACGTTAGACGTCGTTGAATCACTATATGGTTATGATATTCGCCGAGAAGGGCGGGTTATTCAAGTTTATCCTGCAGGCATTCGTACTGAAACTATCCCTTTAGATTACTTATATGTTAAACGCCGTGGTATTTCTAGTACCAGTATTAATTCTGGCGGTGTTTCTGAAAACGATCCTGATAGTAGTAACTCGAACGGTAATAACAGCAATAACAATAATAACAATAATGGTGGAAGCAATAACGGACAAAGCGGCAATAGTAATCAAAACAGTAATAGCGGTGTAAATATTTATACCGAAAATGAATCTGATTTTTGGTTGGAGTTAAAAGAGACATTAACAGCTTTAGTGGGTGATGAAGAAAATCGATCTGTTATTGTATCTCCGCAAGCCGGTTTAGTCACCATTAAGGCACTACCCGCAGAAATAGCGGCTGTTAAACGCTTCATAGAAAGTACCGAGGAGCATTTGCGTCGCCAAGTTATTATTGAAGCGAAGATTATGGAAGTCACCTTAAATGATGATTACCAACAAGGTGTTAAATGGGACCAAGTATTAGGACACATTGAAAGTACCGATATCGGTTTTTCTACTACGGGGAATATTGTTGGCAATACAATTTCTTCGGCAGTAGGTGGTGTAACTAGCTTAAGTTTCTTGAATAAAGACTTCAGCGGCGTGATTGATTTATTATCAACTCAAGGTAATGTACAAGTACTTTCAAGCCCTAGAATTACTGCAACAAATAACCAAAAAGCGATTATTAAAGTTGGTGAAGATGAATATTTCGTCACGGATGTTTCGAGCACAACCACTACAGGTACTTCAACCACGACTACACCAGAAATTGATTTAACACCTTTTTTCTCAGGTATAGCGCTTGATGTAACGCCACAAATTGATGCCAATGGTGAAGTTATTTTACATATTCACCCATCAGTAACTATTACTGATGAGCAAACTAAAACAATTAAGTTAAGCGACCAAGACATAATCTTACCACTTGCGCAAAGTAGTGTAAGAGAGTCAGATACTATTATTCGTGCAAGATCTGGGGAAATAGTGGTTATAGGTGGCTTAATAGAAACACGTAAAGTTGATATTGAGTCTAAAACACCTTTCTTTGGTGACATTCCGGTGATGGGCTCATTATTTAAAAGTAAAAGCGAATCAGTACAAAAGAAAGAGTTAGTTATTTTACTTAAGCCGGTTGTAATTGGTCATGATACTTGGAAAAACCAACTTCAAGACGCACGTGCTTTGTTAAAGCAATGGTTTCCAGAAGATCCAGACGCAAACACTAATAACAATTAAGTTATAACTTATGTACTTGTACCATTTTGGTCTAAGGGAGTTACCTTTTACCCTGACCCCAAATACCAGTTTTTATTTGGGCTTAGAGTCACATAATGAAGCGCTGGCGGTATTACTTACAGCGCTAAAAACTGGCGAGGGTTTTATCAAAGTTGTCGGTGAAGTCGGCACCGGTAAAACCTTAATGTGCAGAAAGTTATTGAACGAAATTCCAGACCACTTCGTTACTGCCTATATTCCAAACCCGTACTTAAAACCGGATGAATTACGACGAGCAGTAGCGGTTGAACTTGGTGTAAAGCAAGCTCAAAGTATGTCGTTACAGCTGTTAACTCAGCGTATTCAGCAAAGGTTATTGGAGCTGCATATTCGAGGGCATTCTGTGGTATTAATTCTCGATGAAGCACAAGCTTTACCTTCTGAAAGCTTAGAAGCCTTGAGGCTCTTTACCAACCTTGAAACAGAAACACGCAAGTTATTACAGGTTGTGTTGTTTGCTCAGCCCGAGTTAGATGAAAGGTTAGCAGAAAAAGCGTTTAGACAGTTAAAACAACGCATTACCTTTTCTTACAAGTTACGTGCAATGAATGCGCGTGAAGTTGATTATTATATTCAACACAGGTTACAAATAGCGGGTCATAAAGGGGAAAATTTATTTAGTCATTCATTGGCGAGCCAAGTTGCCAAAGTGAGTGGTGGTATACCTAGGCTTGTAAATATTATTTGTCATAAAATGTTAATGCTAGGCTATGGACAAGGCAGCTATAAATTGACTAAAAAACATTTAAACTCTGCAATACAAGACACCGAAGGCTTGCAGGTTCAGTCATCAAGAAAATTTTACATAATCAGTATATTACTAGCTGTTACTTGTATTGGTTTGTACATTTCACGGGATATTTTTGGGTTGCTAGCATGAGTGTAATAAACCAAATGTTAAAAGACTTAGACAAGCGGCAGAGCGATCAGCAAGGTAGCGCTAATGTTGCTATGCCTTTAACCGAAAAAAGATCATCGACAAAAATTATGCTTATTATTGTCGCCGTTATCGTTATTTTTAATATTATTGGTTGGTTTGGCTGGGAATTATACAGTGAGAATCAACAATTAAAACTTCAAGCGCAGCAGGAAAAAAGTCCCGTTAACCTGATGACTTATCCGTCAATTGAATCATCAAGTAATAACACAGATGTAAACACTAAACCTGCATCTGAATATAAACCTACTCAAGAAACTAAAGTCGTTGTGATCGACCGAGAAGATGTTAATACTTTAAAAGCGACTGCTAATTCTGCGCCGTCGGTTACTCAGACGGAGCAAGATATTGTAGCAGAGCCTAGTGAAGTAGAAAGTATCGCTAGGGTAGACAAGTTAACTGTTTCGGTGGGAGAAAAAAATGACACTGTGGTTATTGTTGCGCCGATTAAGCCTGTTGTAGAGGTTGCAGTAGCTGAAAAACCTGAACCCATAGCCAGTGAAGTTAAACCAAGCCTAACAATTTCGCGTTCTCAATTGTCTCCAAAAGCTTTAGCTGCAAATAAAATAACTCAAGCTGAAAAAGCAATGGAACGTAACGATCTTGCAAGCGCCGAGTCATTATTTGAAGAGATACTGATGTTGACTCCTGCACACGAAACAGCACGTAAACAGCTCGCTGCATTATGGTATGGAAAAAAATATTATCAAGATGCCATTAACTTATTATCGCAAGGTATTGCCATAGCCCCAAAGGCAGAAGAAATGCGTTTGATGAGTGCTAGGATCTATTATGAGCAGGAACGAACAAGACAAGCTTACAATATATTGAAGCCGATTAAGCTAAGTAATAGTGTCGAAATACAAACGTTATTAGCCAATGTGTCAGCCGAGCTAAACGAACATGAAAGTGCTATATTTTCGTATCGTAAGTTGATAACACAAGAGCCAGAAGTAGGTCGTTGGTGGTTAGGTTTAGCCGTATCTTTAGATAGCTTAGGGGAGTTTGTACCTGCAATAGATGCTTATAAACAATCTATAACACAGAATAATTTATCAACGAGTGCAATGCAATTTGCTCAACAGCGCTTGATAGAGTTAGGAGAATAATATGGCGGCACCTAAATTAAAAATGCGTTTGGGCGATTTACTTGTTCATGAACACATTATTACCAATGAACATCTAATGCAGGCTTTAAATAGCCAAAAAACAACAGGAAGAAAGCTCGGTGATACCTTAATTGAATTAGGTCATATTAGTGAGCGACAGTTACTAGAGTTTTTTGCTCAACAATTAGATGTACCTTTTTTAGATATCAGCCAACGTAGAATTTCTTCTGAAGTCGCTTTGTTATTACCTGAAGTACATGCAAGGCGTTTACGTGCCATTATTATAGAAGACCAAGGCGACTCTGTGCTGATAGGCATGAGTGACCCAGCTGACTTAAGTGCATTGGATCAGCTTGAACAAATGTTAGCACCAAAGCGTTTGAAGCTTGCTGTTGTAATGGAGACACAACTATTTAATGCTTTTGACGGCTTATACCGTCGAACAGCTGATATTGAGTCTTTTGCTAGTCAACTTGAGGAAGAATACGATCAAAGTAGTGACTTTGATTTGTCAAATAACTTTCTTGAGGAAGGCGGAGACGCGACGGTTGGTAAGTTATTGCAATCAGTATTCGAAGATGCGGTACAAATGCGCGCATCAGATGTTCATATTGAACCAGACGAAAAAGCGCTACGTATTCGTCAACGTATTGATGGTGTATTACAAGAAAATATTCTCAAAGAAAACAAAATTGCATCGGCAATGGTATTACGTTTAAAACTGATGGCGGGACTTGATATATCAGAAAAACGTTTACCGCAAGATGGCCGGTTTAATTTAAAAATTAATGGGCATAACATTGATGTTCGTATGTCTACAATGCCGGTTCAATATGGCGAATCAGTCGTTATGCGTTTGCTTGATCAGTCTGCAGGCATGTTGTCTTTAGATGAAACCGGTATGCCTGAGCATTTCGTTAATCGTATCCGCCATCAAATTTCTCGTCCACATGGGATGGTACTAGTTACAGGCCCAACCGGTAGTGGTAAAACTACCACTTTATATGCAGCGTTAAGTGAACTTAATAAAGCTAGTAAGAAAATTATTACCGTTGAAGACCCGGTTGAATATCGCCTTCCACGCGTTAATCAGGTTCAAATAAACAGTAAAATTAACCTCACATTTTCCAGTGTACTAAGAACGGCATTACGACAAGATCCAGATATTCTAATGGTCGGCGAAATGCGTGATAAAGAAACCGTAGAAATAGGTTTACGAGGCGCATTAACCGGTCACTTAGTCTTATCAACTCTGCATACTAACGATGCTATTACGAGTGCTTTACGCCTTTTAGATATGGGGGCAGCCGGTTTCTTAGTGGGGAGTTCATTACGAGCCATTATTGCTCAGCGCCTGGTACGTAAAGTATGTGATAGCTGTCGACAAGTTTATCAACCCGATGAACAAGAGTTAATGTGGTTGTCTAACCTGGTTGATGAAAATGTTAACGCTATTGAGTTTAGTCATGGTCGAGGCTGTCAAACTTGTCAATATACTGGTTATAAAGGTCGTATTGGTGTTTTTGAGTTATTAGAAATGAATGAACCTATGATGGCCGCTTTAAAACGCGATGATACCGAAGCGTTTACGCAGGCTGCGAAACAACACCCAGAATTTAGGCCTTTAGCTTTAGCTGCATTTGATTATGCTAAGCTTGGAATTACAAGTGTTGAAGAAGTGCTTCGATTAGTAGAAACCATTGACGTTACAGGGTAAATAATAACATTATGCCAGCATTTAATTATATTGGGCGAGATGCCAGTGGTAGCCAAGTTAAAGGTGCTATTGAAGCGGCAGATTCAACTATGGCTGCCGAGCAACTATCTCGCAGGCGTATTATTCCAATATCAATCGAAAATGCTAGTCAATCCGATGATGCAGAAGCCTCTAAAAATATTGACCTAAACGAATTACTAGGATTCAATCAAGTTACGCTTGATGATTTAATCGTATTTTGTCGTCAAATGTATGCACTGGTAAAGTCTGGCGTACCTATTTTAAGAGCCATTAAAGGTATGGCAGAGTCGAGTACCTCCGTAAAATTAAAGTCAGCCTTAACCGATATATCATCACAATTAGAAGGTGGTTTTCCGCTTTCTACAACATTGCACAAACACCCTAAAATATTTACACCATTATTTGTCTCTCTAGTACACGTTGGTGAAAATACGGGTAACCTTGATGATGCGTTTCTTAAGCTTGCTAATTATTTTGAACGAGAACAAGAAACTAGAAAGCGCATTAAAACTGCACTACGTTACCCAAGTTTTGTCTTAATTGCGCTTGTTGCTGCATTAGTTATTTTAAATATATTTGTTATTCCAACCTTTGCCAATATGTTCAGTAAATTGGGTGCTGACTTACCATGGGCTACAAAAATGCTGATAGCGAGTTCAAACTTTTTTCTCGATTATTGGCCGCATATGCTTATTGGCAGTATTGTTGGTTTTTTCGTTTTAAGAAACTATTTAAGAACACCTACAGGTATGTATTTATGGGATAAGAGAAAATTAAAATTACCCATAGTAGGTGGTGTAATAGAACGTTCTATTTTGTCACGTTTTGCACACAGTTTTGCCATTATACTTAAAGCAGGTGTACCAATGACTTCTGGATTGTCGTTGGTTGCCGACGCAGTTGATAATACTTATATGCGCGAAAAAATCTTAACAATGAGAAGCAGCATTGAAAGCGGCGAAAGTCTATTGCGCTCAGCGGTTACCAGTACATTATTCACCCCGCTAGTACTTCAAATGATCGCTGTTGGTGAAGAAACCGGGCGAGTAGATGAGCTGCTAGCAGAAGTTGGGGATTATTACGAACGTGAAGTTGATTATGAACTAAGCACATTAACCGCTAGAATAGAACCTATTATGATTGCAATTGTAGCCGCCATGGTACTTGTGTTAGCGCTAGGCATATTTACTCCAATGTGGAATATGATGTCAGCATTCCAAGGTAAATAGTGATGCTTTATTCTTGTGAGAAAACATCATGACATCACTACAAGTGGCTGAAAAAAATGAGAAGTCGTTAACTGAAACGCTTGTTGTTGTGGTGTTAGTTGCTTCGTTAATGGCCAGCTTTCTATTTTATTTTTTTAAGCAGCAAGAGCAACTCACGCGAGCAGGTTTCGAAACATTAGCACAGGTATTTTCAGCACGAATTAATGGTACACATGCGCAGTGGTTTATGGATCAAAAGCCTAACTACATAGTTATTGAAAGTAGTAATATTCAACCGGATGGCAGTGATAAAATAAAAGTGCCGATGAATAAAAAAGGTTGGATAGAGCCAGCAGACGAATTCATGCTATGTCAGCGTATTTGGCAAATTGTTATGGAGGCTCCCTTGATATACATGAAGCAGCCAATTGGTGCCGTGTTAGTTGAACATAAAAATGAAGTAGTGCAGTATTGTCAGTATAGTTTACCTAGTGGGGAATACTTCACTTACCAACAAAATAATGGCAAGGTCAGTGAGGTTAAACAAGCATACTAGGCTTTATGTGTTGGATATAATTTGTTGTGTAGAATTTGGAAGAGAAATAAAGTCGACTAAGTAAGTGACTTTACTAGTATTTCGTTGTTAGAATCTAAGTAATATAATTGTTAAGGGGTTGTTATGAATAAGCAGTCAGGTTTTACCCTCATCGAGTTAGTTATTGTTGTTGTAATTTTAGGCTTTTTAGCAGTAACTGCTATTCCTAAATTTCTCGATTTAACTGACCAAGCTAAACAAGCCAATATTGAAGGAATGGCTGGTGGTTTTGCTACTGCAGTTTCTTTAGCTCGCGCTCAATGGGAAGCTGAAGGACGACCAAAAGATTCTGATAGTAAAAATTCGGTAGATTACGATGGTACATTGTTAGTGCTAACTACTGAAGCAACGGGTATTCGCCCTGGTTATGTTGTTTCTTCAGTTGCTGGCGGTGGCAGTGGCTCTACATTAGGCGGTGGCTTCACTTCTGATAACTGTGTTGATATTTGGCAAAGTATTTTTCAACAGCCTCCTCGTATTACTGATGCTATTGCAACATTAAATAGTGATAATAGTATTGATTACTTAGCGGCTAAATCAGGCACAGGTGCCACAACACTTTGTCATTTTTATTTAAAAGAAACATTAAATAAAGACGGAGATAATTTCACAGACCCAGGCACAGCGACAACTACTGGTAATAGCTTCACCTATCAACCAGCGGACAGTTCGGTCGTTGTTTACATCAACAATAATTAATTTTTAAAATAAAGGCTCACGTTATGAAGAAGTTAACAAGTAATAGTTTAAATGCACAAAAAGGTTTTACATTAATTGAATTAGTCGTTGTAATTGTAATTTTAGGTATTCTTGCTGCTACAGCTGCACCTAAATTTATCGATTTAACTGGCGATGCTAGACGTTCTGTTATGGAAGGCGTTCAAGGTAGTATTAACAGCGCAGTTAATTTAGCCCACGCTAAAGCATTAGTTCAATCTGAAACTGGTGCTACGGGATCTATCCAAATTGGTACTAAACATTACGCACTTGTGTTTGGTTACCCAGCGGCTGTGCCGGTAGGTAATGGTTCTGCGAGTGATGCAGGTCTTGGTATCTCAAGCCTAATAGAGCTTGAAGACGGCAGTGACATTAGTTTTTCAGAAGCATCTCCTAATGTTGTAACGCACGCTGGTACTCCAGACAGTGGTGTTTGTACATTATCTTATACCAATGCGACCGATGCTGAAACAGCACCTGGTTTAGCGGCAGTTTTAACAAGCTGTTAGGTTATTCACTATTAAATCAAGGAGAGCTTAGCTCTCCTTTTTTTTGCGCTAATTTTACAGAATAAGTTTGGTTAATGGTTAGATGTTGCCTATAAACGTTTTGGTTTGAGCGCTATTAGCTTTCAGAATAAAGTGCTTGATATTTTTTAGATTAATTATGCTAATTAGATTAAGCTAACAATATAGCGTTTGTCGAAAAAGTTTAACTATTTTAGCGTTATAGTTACTTATTGAAAGCAATTAAAGGTATGAAGTATGAATTCTAAAGGGTTTACCTTAATCGAGTTAATTGTGGTTATTGTTATTTTAGGTATTTTAGCTGCAACGGCAGCACCTAAATTTATTAATTTAAAAGCTGAGGCACAAACATCGACACTAGAAGGTGTAAAAGCAACTATGCAGGGTGCAGCAGCGTTACTCCATACTAAATCTTTGGTTAAAGGTAACCAAAAGCAGCCAACGGGTACAATTAACATTGGCGATGGTGGTGGTTTTAGTAACAATGGCGAAATTTTTGTTCGGTATGGCTATCCATTTGCAAAGTTGAGTGATTGGCAACGCCTTATTAAACTTGATGATAACTTTAGTTACCTAGTTGTGAACTCAACATCAGAAAATACATTAATTATTTATCGTAGTGAAAACGCACAACCTACCAGTTTTGATGATCCATGTATGCTGTATTATCAAGTGGCAAGTGACGAAAACTCACTGCCAACTTTTACATTGAACGAATGCGTTTAGAAATATAAAATGAGTGAGGCAGTATCGTTGGCAAATACTAAATTCATAAGTAGTGCACCACATATATCTTCTCGGGGCTTTACCTTGATCGAGTTAATTGTTGTCATTATTATTTTAGGTATTCTCTCGGTTACCGTAGTGCCAAAATTTCTCACCTCTAAAGGTTTTACAGAGTTTGCATATCGTAGCGATGTTATTGCAAAGCTACGGTTAATTCAAACTAAAGCAATGCAGCAAACCAATAGTACCTATTGCCATAGCGTATTAGTAACCTCAACAAAACTAGGTACGCCAGATAATTGCTCTTCCACGCCAAGTTTTGCTTCTGCTTGGCAAGATAGTGCCTCAAAGCTTCAGGTAGACAGTAATGATAATATTACGTTTACAACTAATTTTTCTGGCAATACATTCAACTTTGACAGTATGGGGCGACCTTCCTGTAATGCACCATGCATAATTACCATCAATGGCGAGCAAAGTATAAGTGTACAAATAGAATCAGAGGGCTATATACATGCGCTCTAGTAGCAAAAAATCATCATTGTTCAATGCATTTTCAAACAGTTGTCAGCAAGGCTTTACTTTAATTGAAACCATTGTAGGCATAGTTGTACTATCTATCGCTTTCTCAATATTTACCACGTTAATTTTCCCGCTTGCAAACCAAAGCGCTGAACAGGTACATCAAATTAAGGCTGCAGAGCTTGGTCAATCAATGATCAATGAAATTCTAGCTAAAGCCTTTGATGAAAACTCAGAAATGTCAGGTGGTTATTATCGTTGCGGAGAAGACCAAAATAATGACGGCGAAATTAAATCAGCTGATAACGAAACATGTTCTACAGTTTTAACAAATGAAGAGGGTAATGAGAGAGAGCTCTTCGACGATGTTGACGACTATAATGGTTTGTCGTTGATTGAAAGTTCGCTGGGTGATAGTGATTCGTTAGGTGATATGTATGTTGGCTACCAAATCAGCGTAAAGGTTATTAACGACAGTGATTATGATGGTGATAGTGATGGTGCCGATAATAACTATACCGCCAAGCTTGTGACCGTTACCGTAACAACCCCGCAAGATTTTGATTTTGTTTTTTCTGTTTATCGGGTGAACTTCTAATGCCATTAAGTCGACAGTATCAACAAGGCTTTACTTTAGTAGAGCTAGTAACCGTTATAGTAATTTTAGGTGTGCTAGCGAGTAGTATTACCTCTTTTTTACGTTTTGGTACTAAAAGCTATACTGATGCTGCCGATCGCGAGGCATTAATTTCTACCGCTAGGTTTGTTGTTGAAAGGCTAAATCGTGAAGTAAGACATGCACTACCTAATAGTATTCGTACCATTGGCGATAATAATCAATGTTTAGAATTTGTACCCATAGATAAAAGTGCGATTTATTTGGATATTCCGGTTGCGCCAGAAGCAGCAACTAACAGTGTTGAAGTCGTTATGTTAGAAGAGCCTCTTAAAACGACAACTGAGCATGTAGCCGTTTATGCACTGAACAGTGGCGATATTTATAATACGGCATCAGGTGTTATTGAGGCTTTCGCTTCAGTAAATAACTCTGGCAACAAACAAACGCCTTCAACCATTAACTTTGCAAGTAATACGTTGTTTAACGCAGAATCTCCCACTAATAGATTATACTTTATTGAAACGCCTGTGAGTTATTGTGTTGAAAGTAATGCTGTTTTTCGTTATCAAAATTATGGTTTTTCTAACTACGCGAGTAATGGCCAACCAAATTTAGGCTCTACAACTGCTCGTATATTAATGGCCGAACATGTTGCTAATTATTCATCTGCTGGCAATATTGCGCCATTTAGAACTTTTCCGGCAACATTGCAAAGAAATGGCTTAGCACTCACTAGGTTAAAGTTTGTGCTTAATTTAGAGGAGATTGTATTTAATAATGAAATACAAGTACCTAATGTCCCATAAACAACCCCAGCGCATAATAAAACACTCAGATTCTTTTTTGCGTAGATCTACGCAAAAGGGTAGTGCATTAGTTATCGCCATTTTTATCATTATTGTTTTGTCGGCACTCGGCGCTGCTTTAGTAAACATGTTAGACTCAAGCCAAGAAGGTGTGGCATATGAAGTTTTAGGTACGAGAGCTTACACAGCCGCACAAAGTGGTTTACAGTGGCAATTATCCGAAACTTTTCCTTTGGGGAGTAATGCAATATCTTGTAAGAATCAAGCAGATATAAACAGTTTAACGCCCAACTTTGTTAATGTGCCAGGATTAAAGCAATGCAGTGTCAGTGTAACATGTTCTGATTTTGAATTAGATAATGTGCGCTATTATTCCATTTCTAGTACGGGGCAGTGTACAATAGATGGTGAGAAAACATCGAGAACAGTAGCGGTAGAAGCACGAAGCCTATAACTGTTAGATTTTTTTACACATTATCGCCATGTAAACGTTGTATAAATTTCATATAAAAATAAACTTTTGATTTTACTTGGTTTATTTTTATTGGCATAAATTGTGCATTGTTTAGGTTGACTTAATTTATCATCAAAACAAATATACAAATGATGCTGTTTTTCATTAATCGAGGTTTTATAATGATCAAGTATATATTCACATTAATTATTGCACTTTTCATGATGGCTTCTAGCTCAGCTTCGGCAGGGTTAATTACTACTGATCTTACAGAAGATACCTATATTTCATATGGGGGCTATGATTGGACTTGGGCTTCACCTGTAAATGTCACCAATTACGTCATTAACGACTTTCAAAATGGTCAAAGAACCAATGAATTTAAAGATGCTGATTTTCATGCTGGCTGGATGGAAATTGTAAATAGCGCAAATAATCCTGACCTAGAAAGTTTATTTTTAGATTTAGAGCTATCAGATTTTATCGATGTTAATAATGTCATAATTAGCTCGGTATCGTATTGGAATACATTGTTTACTGACGTTGATGTTACACAATTTAATGAACGCTTAGGTAAAAAAAATGACCAAGGTGATGATCAATTTTTTAACTACGAAACTTTCTATGTTCGTGCATCTAACACACAAGCTCCGGCTACTGTGCCTGAGCCAACAACGTTACTTATTTTTGCAGCAGGTCTGGCCGGCTTCGCATTACGCCAACGCAAACTAAGTAATTGAAATATGCGTAAGTAATTGAAAAATGAATTTACTAAAGCCCGCTAACCGCGGGTTTTTTTTGTATTATTATCGAGTTAGCAGCTTTAAAGAGGCTTATGAAAACGGTTTAATTTTTTATCACCCTCAATTTAGTACCAATTTAATTTCCTACGCAGTAATCAAGCACAATAGGGCGGCACTGTTAAATTACACGTCTTGAGCTTGAATAGAGTTCTACATAAGCTTAAGCTCAAATTTTTAATACGTTGGTTATTATTAACTAATTCGATATTACTATTTATTTTAAGCTATTGTTAATTATGTGTATTTTTATTTTTTCTTAGCGGTAGAGCTTTATTTCTCCGCATTTTATAAATTGTGATAGGATTAAATAGACAATATGTAGTATTTTTGTAAATCAAAACTGTAGCGCTAAGGTTGGTATGATGATTTTATCAAGATGGTTTCTAGCTTTTATTATCACGGTTATTTCAGTTTTCTCTAATCCGCTTTTTGCTGCACTTTGTCCTGCCGTATTTCCCGATGTTATTGCCACTCATGGTACACAAGCAGTTGATAGCAATATTACTTTTGGAAGAGCGGCACAAGTTAAGAATAACCCTGATAGCATTTTAACTACTCGCGCCATACAATTCACTAGCACTCCTTTTTTTCCTACTTGCGATAGTGTTGAATGCACGGCATCTAACACATCTTCGGCCACTTCTACCCCTGCGTTTGATGAAAATAACAGCTCACAAGATGTTAGCGTTATAGATGGTGGTTCTATTACTTTTGGTATTAGAGGACTTAATAAATATAGAAATGTAAATATTAATATTATTGACACCAATGCAGATCCTAAACCCGTACCGAATTTTGCAACCTTAAATTTCGGCAGTGGTTATGATAGTTACCATTTTAAGCAATTTAATTTAGGGGTTAATACCACGCTTAATCTTTTGGCGGGTAAGAGTTATTTTTTTGAAGAATTCACCATTCAAGAAGCAACAACCATTAATGTGGTTGGTGATGGCACCGCCATTGTTTACGTTAAAAAAGCATTAACTTTTCCAGCAGATACTCAAGTGAACTCGCCGATTAAAGCCAGTGGAGATGTAACTAAACTAGTTATGCATGTTGATAATAATACGGTATTGAAAAGCGGTGTAACTTTTTCAGGCGCACTTTATGCTAAAGATCTTACCTACACTTCAGCAAGTTTTTTATACGGTGTTTCAGCGGGAGAAAAGGTTATTATAGAGGAAGGCTCTTTACTTACTTACGATGCAACAGTTTTTGATGCTGAATTTGGACGAGTTTGTGGGCCAGAGCCTGAAGCAATAAAACCTATTGCAAATTTTAAGTTTGATGAAAAAGAGTACGCTGATGTTAGTGGCGAAGTTAAAGACAGCATTGGAACTTTTCATAGTAGAGCAAAATTTTCTCAACCTGTTGAAGGAAAAGTCTGTCGGGCTATCGATTTGTCGGCAACAGGCATCAGCGACTATGTTGTGCTTGATGAGGCGGTATTAGATGGTCGTACTGAATTTAGTATTTCTGTTTGGGCGAAAACGGCTAAAACAGGTGCTCAAAGCATAGTGTCAGGTGCAACATCAGGCAGTAATAATGAACTGCTAATGTGGTTTACTAATGCTACTCGTTTTAGGCCTTATTTACAAAACACGCAAAATGGTACCTTGCCAATATCTTCAATAGCAGGAGATACATGGCGTCATTTAGTGTGGACAAACGGTAATAACCAAAGCTGTTTGTTTATCGATAAAGTTCCCCAAGGTTGCTTAAATCAAACGACCAGCGTGCTATCAATTCAAAGCTTAATTCTAGGGCAAGAGCAAGATAGTGTCGGCGGTCGGTTTTCAGCAGCGCAAGCTTACAACGGCTTATTAGATGAGTTAGTGATTTTTGATGAAGTTATCGAACAAAGCCAAATCGATCAAATATATGAATTTCAGGACAATGGATTAGGACTTGATGGTGAGCCTATTTCTTGTGGTAATGATCCCATTCTTCAGTACTCGATGGAGGCATTGTCATGGAACGGCAGCCAAGGTGAAGTGATTGATGAAACAGGTAATTATAATACTAAAGCTGAAAATGGTGTTACTACGGCTAATCAAAATCCTGCATTAACTGGCAATCCAGGAACTTGTCGTTATGGTGATTTTGATGGTGTTGATGATTTTATTCAGATTAATGATGACCCGCTGTTAGATTTACAAAAAGAGCTGAGTGTTAGTGTTTGGATTAATCCTAAAACACTGCCACAATCAGGTTTGAAAACGATTGTTTCTAAGGATGAAAACTATGAATTTCATCTAAATTCATCGGGTGAAATTCTTTGGTGGTGGCAAACACAATCGTTTACAACGTCGGGCGCAGGTATAACAGCAGGGAATTGGTATCATATATCAATAACCTACAAAAGTGGTAAACAAGTAATATACGTCAACGGTGTTGAGAAAGGCTCTAGAACTCATACCGGAGACTTAATTCTCAATAACGATCCACTACAAATAGGGCAGGATCAAGGTATTCAGAGCCGTTTTTTTTCTGGTTACATTGACGAGGTTTTCATTTTTGATAATGCACTATCTTCAACAGAAGTTAATGCAATTTATAATATGCGACACGCATGTGCCGAGCCGGTTATTCATCATTACGAGATTGTACATGATGGAAATGGCCTAACTTGTGACGCTGAAGCCATTACCATTAAAGCTTGTACCAATAGTAACTGCTCAGTAGAAAGTACCGAGTCGGTAAGCTTAAATTTCAATATCATTAGCCCTACAACAGGCACGACAATCAAAGCTACACCTACTTTCACGGGTAGTACAATCGTTAACTTAAGCCACACAATTGCCGAAACAGTGACCTTATCGATTGATGATGCTAGCATCGCAGCAAGTAACGCCGTTGAATGTTCTGGTTTTGGCACTAGTTGTGAAATGACTTTTGCTGATGCAGGCTTTCGATTTCTTTATGACGATAATAATAGCGAAACAATTGCTCCACAAACAGCCGGTGTTGAGTTTAATGAAACATTAAAATTGCAAGCGGTTAAAAATAATAATGGTGTTTGTGCCGGCATTTTTAACGGCAATGTTAACATAAGTTTGTCGCAGCAAAATATTACACCAGACTTAGCCTTTAATGCCGGTTTAGCATTTCAAACAGGTGGTGATAATATAGCGAAACACCCACAATATTCTGATAATGTTATTTTGGATTTTGGTAACGATAGTATTGCAGTTATCCCTTCCCCTAGATATTTAGATGCCGGTAAAATTCGCTTAAATGCGAAATACACGAGCGGTAACATTGCCATTACAGGTAGCTCGAATGATTTTTGGGTCAAACCTGCCAATTTCGATCTATCAGCAAGTTACTTAAGCGCCCCTTTAAATGGTAATACTGCGTTAAGTACAACAACACATAAAGCTGGAGAAAATTTCAACTTAAGTGTTAAGGCGCTTAATTTTGACGGTCAACCAACACAAAACTACCGACAATCTGATGGCCAGTTACAGCTCAAAGTAACACGTACGGCACCAGTATTAAATTCAACGGTAGATGGCATACTTACTTATGCAGCAGGCAAAAACCTTACGACTTCAACCAACGCGAACTTTCAGGACGCTAGCTTAACTAGCTTTACCGAAGGCGATAAAGGCGAGTCTGTTTTTAATGCTGCGCAATATAATGAAGTGGGTATTATTAATCTTGATATTCAAGATGTTAATTATGGTGGTTTAGGTAGTACCCAAGGGTTAGTGTCGGCTTTAGCTGTAAGTGTTGGGCGTTTTACCCCAGCTTACTTTAAACAAAGTGTCAAAGAAGAGCATAAAGGAAAGCTAGATAGTTTTCATAGTACAATAGGTAGTTGTGCTATTGCTGATTGGGCATATAGTGGCCAAAAAACTAGTGATAATAAAGGCACTATTTCATATAGCATAGAACCAAAAATAACGATTACAGCTTATAATGCACAAAATGAAGTAACTCAAAATTATACGTTAGGTGAGCCCGAAAATTTTATGAAGTTGCTAGCCAGTGGCGTCGATACTATTGCGCCGACTAACGATGATGTGCAACAAGTTGTTGATAGTGTTGCGGGCAACCCTGTAGGCATAACTTCTGCATTGGAAACCGGTACGTTAAGTGCAAGTATTGATGATGAGGGCGAGTTCAATGCCGGCGAGTGGCTTTATACTTTTTCTGCTAACGACCACTTTAGTTATGATCATAACGATACAAGTTTACTACAGCCTTTTGGTGCAATAATTCCACTTGTTACAGCGCAAGTAGAAGACAGCGATGGTATTTTATTGAGCACGGATACTGGTTCGACAGAAAAGCTACTGATAGACGGGGTCGAAATTCGGTTCGCTCGCATGGTGCTTGAAAACTCTTATGGATCAGAAAAAAGCCAATTACGAGCACCACTCAATATTGAAATTTATGATGGTTCAAATTTTATCACTCATAGCGCAGAATCTTGTTTAACAGCACTTGTAGCCGATAAAAAATCGGGTGCTAAATACTCTGGCAATATGGATCTTTGGGATTATCGTTTAATTGATATTGATACAGATGCCATACAGGTTGGAGACACCACCGCGAGCGTTTCAGGTACTTTTGAGTTAGGTATACAGAATCAATTGCTATTTAGTCGTCCAGATAAACAAGGCATGCTTGAGTGGGAGTATGAAGTACCTGATTGGTTTAAGTTTAAATGGGATGCGCTAGATACAGGTTCTGACAATAACTTTTATGATGACAATCCTAGTGCCTTATTAAGCTTTGGTATTTATCGTGGAAACGACCGTATTATTTCATGGCAAGAGATTGAAAAATAAAGCATTAATTAAGCTTTGACCTATAACAATAGCTATATTGAATTGCGCAATATAGCGATACTTTTATGCTGAGCTTATTTAGAAATATCTATTTTAGTTATTGAGTGATTAAATTATTTGCTCGGCTTTTAGCATTTTCTAAAAGCGCTTCCTCGGCTAACATAGTTTCTTCTTTTTGCGTTTTCAATAACTGGGTTTCAGCGCTATCTTGAATATTATTCGCATTTTGAAGTAATTGCTTTTCATGTTCAATACGTTGGTTTTTAACTGATAACTGAAGTTCTTTGTCAAGTAACTCTACTTGTTTTTCACGTTCTTTTGCTAATTCAGCTTCATCTAAGGTTAGAGTTTCATCTACGGCTATAGCTTCATTTATTGTATTATTATCCATCGTATTCGACTTATGCTCCGGGCTACAACCGGCGATTAAAAAAATAATTACACTTCTCTTGATTACTGCGATGTACATTCACTATGCCTTCTAAGATGAAATAATTAAATAACATGTTATTATTGCATGAAATATTATAAAAAGCAGAAAGGTAAGTATTAGTCACTGAGTCAATTAAACAAATTACAGTGGTTTTATCGATAATATTAAGGTTTTTTATGTCAACTCATTCATGAATTCAACACTTCAAGTTATCTCTACATTACCTCACCAAGTACAATTTCAGATTAAAGGTTACAACACATATGCAGCAGGGAACCTTCATTCCTTATATGAAAAAGATCATTGTAATAGCTTGTTTATTGACTAGTTATGCTTATGCCGATGCTTTATCTTCATCAGACATCACCCTGATTGACTCGCAATATAACAGTACAACATGGGCAGCAGAAAACTTACTCGATAATGATCCCTCAACACGTTGGCTATCACGCTCTCAAAGCAATAATTTAAACTTTCAATTGTCAGCAAGTAACGGTGCCATGTGTTTTAATGGCTTTGAATTAACTAATTATGGTGGCGATGATCGTGGTGTAAATCAATTTGTATTATTGAGCACTGAAGATGAAGGGCTAAGTGCAAACGCAGGTTCAGCAGGTTGGAAGCCCATGATTGCTGATGAAAATCCTGTAGGCTATCTAGATTATTTAAGTTGGGCACAAGGGGCTCGACTAGTTTCTGTTGATGCAGAATATAACTCTACCTCCTATTCAGCAGAAAACATTAATGATGGTGATCGGTATTCTCGTTGGCTGTCTCGTAAATCAAACAATGTTATAGAATATGATTTTGATACAGACTGGGATGGATCAACGGGTAATGGTATTACCATTAATGAACTCGAAATAACCAACTATGGAATAGATGATCGTTCAGTTAAACAGTTTCAAGTTGAAATTACCTATGATGGTTCAACTTGGCAAAAATTACAGGTCCCAGGTACCGCCGCTGGCGATGAAGAGTATGTTTATACTCGCCTCCAAGATGGTGGCGTTCTCGGTGCCATCGACAGCCAATATAATACAACAAGTTACCATGCTGAAAACATGCAAGATGGTGATCAAAACTCTCTATGGTTAAGTCGTAACGGTAATAACACGATTGAGTTTACCTTTGACCCTAACAACAATGGCATAACGGGGGCAGAAGGTGACTCTGCAGATGTTTTTACCCTAGATAAAATTAATATTGAGAACTTTGGCAATAATGACCGCTCAGTGAAGCAGTTTCAAGTTGCCGTTAAAACGTTAGCAAATCCTGATTGGCATAAAATTAATGTGCCAAGTGCGATAATTGGTGAGGAAAACTATAACTTCGCCATGTCACATCATGGTGGCACCTTGGTTAAAATTGATAGCGAATATAATTCAACGAACTTTGGTGCTAAAAATATTCATGATGGCGACCAAAACACAAGGTGGTTAAGTCGCAAAAGTAATAATGAATTGGCTTTTCAATTTGATGCAGATGAAAACGGTACCCTTGGCGCAGCAGAAGACCTTTTTACCCTAAACAGTATTTACTTGCGAAACTATGGCAACGACGATCGAGCAATTCAACAATTTCAGCTAGCGGTTAAAACTAGCGATAACCCTAATTGGACGAAAATTAATGTTCCAGGTGCCAGTATTGGGCAAGCCGATTATAACTTTGCTATGTCACATCACGGTGGCAAATTAGTTAGCATTGATAGTGAATATAATACGACTAGCTATGCCGCGAAAAATATTCATGATGGTGATCAAAATACATTATGGTTAAGCCGTAAAAGCAATAATGAATTAGCCTTTCAATTTGATGCAGATGAAAATGGTGCTCTCGCCTCAGCTGAAGACTTATTTACGTTAGAGAAATTTTATTTAGTTAACTATGGCAACGATGATCGTTCAATCAAAACATTTCAAATTGCAGTGAAAACAAAAAGCAACCCTAACTGGTCTAAAATAAGCGTGCCAGGCTCAACTGCAGGAGAAGCTAATTATAACTTTGCTTTAGCGCAACAAGGAGGCGTGTTAAGTGCTATTGACAGTGAGTATAACTCAACAAGTTATGGTGCTAAAAATATACATGACGGTGACCAAAATAATCTATGGCTAAGCAGAAAAAGCAATAACACATTAGATTTTCAATTTGATGTTAATGAAGACGGTATTCAAGCAGGCGCTGAAGATCTTTTCACCTTAGAGAGTTTTTACTTGGTTAACTATGGTAATAACGATCGCGCAATTAATAAATTCCAAGTAGAAGTTAAAACCTTAGCTAATAGTAATTGGACAAAATTACCAGTATCCGATGCCGGAGCAAATACGCCTAACTATAACTTCGCTTTATCAGCCAATGGCGGTAGTTTAACTGGAATTGACGGTGAGTATAACTCAACAAGCTATGGTGCTAAAAATATGCACGATGGTGATAACAGCACCCGTTGGCTTTCTAGAAAACAGACCAACACTTTGTCATTTAGTTTTGACAGTAACTTTGATGGCATTGCTGGCGATGCCATCAGCATTGATACCATTTCACTGATTAATTATGGTAATAATGATATCTCAGTACAAACTTTTGAAGTTGATATTCAAATTTCAGGCGGTGTGTGGCAAACCATAGAGGCGCCGGCAGGTGGCACTGTATTTACTGCAGCTATGAATAGTAACCAACAAAATTGGGCTATAACACCACAAAGTAATGTAACCGCTCTTCGCCTTAGAACATTATCAAACTATGGCGATGCAACCTACACGGGTGCGATAGAGTTTAAAGTAATAGGCACCTTATCGGGGCAGTTATATACCTATTCTGCAGCTATGCATGATAATGGTGAAGCCTTTACTATTGCATCAGCTGATCAGCCGGTTGGTGTAACAAATGTGCGATTTAGAACTATTACTAATCATGGTGACCCTTCTTTTATCGGTGCTAAAGAGCTTAAGCTTATAGGTACGTCAGTAAATGAGTCTAAAACCTTTACGGCCGCAATGCACAGAAACGGCGAAACATTCTCCCTTGATAGCAATGATGTACCTGAAGAGGTTACCGACGTAAAATTAATTACTATAAGTAATTATGGCGATCCTTCATTCGTAGGCGCAAGAGAGTTAAAGCTGCTAGGACCATCAGTGACTGAAACGAAAACCTTTGTCGCCGCTATGCATGACAATGGTGAAAGCTATATATTAGATGATGTTGATATTCCAACTCAAGTTACCGATGTGAAACTCATTACCATCAGCAACTATGGCGATCCAACATATGTTGGCGCTAAAGAGTTTAAAATACAGGGGCCTTCGGTCACTGAAACTAAAACCTTCATCGCCGCTATGCAAAGTAACCTAGAAAGCTTTCAACTTGATAGTAACGACATTCCTATAGATGTAACCGATGTTAAATTAATTACTATTAATAATTATGGTGATCCTTCTATTACGGGTCTTCGAGAATTTGAAGTTTTAGGTAAGTCAGTAACAGCCGCGAGCACGTTTAACTTACCAATGACTTCAACACCTTTTAAAATAGTGCTTGATGATGAAGATACGGTTTCTGGCGTTATGGGTGCGCGTATTGTTACGATTAAAAACCATGGCGATCCTTCTATTACCGGCTTAGCCGACTTTAAGTTTTTAGGTGAGGCCATTACGCCAAGCTACATTTTTACTGCGGCAAATATAACACCGGCACAAACGTTTAATTTTACGCCCGTTAACACTAAAATTTTTCGTTTTCATAGCATGAATAATCATGGCGATAGATCATTCACCGGTGCTGCCGATTTCAAATTAAATAGCAGTTTCTGTGTAAGTCCTATCGCTAATTTTCAGTTTGATCAGTGCAGCTACATTGGCTCAGGCAATGAAGTAATTGATCAACTAGGGAATTATTCTGGAACAAGTCATAATGGTGTTAACACAAGCTATGATGCAAAAATTGAAAAAGCATTAGCCATTAGCGATGCGCTTCAACATGTACAAACCAGTATTCCCTTACCGGCTGATTTTAGTGTTTCAACTTGGTTTAAAAAGCCAACAGATACCGCGGGCAATCGTTACTTTATTCTAGGCGCAATGGCCGCAGGTGGCGATTTACTGTATCTCGATCGAAATAATAGTTGGCGTTGGGGAGTTTATGACGGTGATACCAGAAGAGCAATTAATGGTAACTATAGCTTTAATAGTATTAATAATGATTGGCATCATTTGGCATTAATTTATAGTAATGATCAAACAAGCTTATACATAGACGGCAGTTTTGTTGAAACAATAAATTTAGCGCCCGCTGGAACTTTGAAATTTATCGGTACATCTTTCGATGATGTTAGTTCAAGTAACCCGCAAGGATTCAGAGCCCCCCTAGATGAGTTTATTGTTTTTGACAGTGTCTTGACTGCTGACGACGTGACTAGAATTTATAATAACCAGTCAAAGAACAAAAACTATGATGGTTCAACTCGAGCAGCAAGTGATTGTGCACGCATTCATCATTTCGAAATAGGCCATGATGGCCGAGGTTTAACGTGCGCGCCTGAACCTATTACGATAAAAGCCTGTGTTGACATTGACTGCACAACTGAAAGTACAGAACCAGTTAGTGTAGACTTCAATATAACCAGTCCAGTAAGCGGTTTAGTAACTAAAGCGACCCCTACTTTTACCGGTAGTACCCATATTAACTTCGGTCATACCACCGCAGAAACCATTATTTTATCTATAGACAACGCCAGTGTAGCAGCCAGTAACGCTGTTGAATGTTTTGGGTTCGGTACAAGTTGTGATATGTCTTTTGAAGACGCTGGCTTTAGGTTTCTTTACGGCGATAGTAATAGTGAAATTATTAGTCATCAAACAGCCGGTAAAGTATTCAGAGAAACCTTAAAGTTACAAGCGGTAAAGAATAATAATGGTGTGTGTGAAGGTATATTTAATGGCGAGGTCAATATCAGTATTGCTCAGGAAAATGTTACGCCTGACGCTTCGTTTAATGCCGGCTTAGCATTTCAAACAAGTAATACTAATATCGCGAAGTATCCACAATTTAGCGATAATGTATTGTTGAATTTTGGCAATGACAGCATTGCTGTTATTCCTACACCTAATTACTTAGACGCGGGTAAGATTCGCTTACATGCAAAATATACTAATGCTGATATTTCAATATCAGATAGCTCAATCGACTTTTGGGTGAAACCAGCTCGGTTTCAGCTTTTGGCTACGCATGCTACAGCGGAAATAAAGGGTAATAGCAGTACAAGTACAATCACGCACAAAGCGGGTGATAGCTTTAATTTTAAGGTTGAAGCGCTTAACTTAGCCGGTGATTTAACACAGAATTATCGTCAAGCTGATGGCCAGTTAGAAATGACGGCTTATAAAGTTGCACCTACGCTTAACGGAAGTGTTGCAGGGAATTTTACTTTCGCCCCAGGGCAGACTATTCAAGCTGAGACTAAAAATGTTGTACTGAATAGCTTTAGCGATGATGTAAAAGGCCAATCGCTATTTAATGGTGCTCAATACGATGAAGTAGGGATCATTCATATAGACTTGCAAGATATTAATTATGGTGGCCTAGGCAATACCAATGGTTTAGTTACGGCAAGCAACTCAACGGGTGCACAAGGGATAGATATTGGTCGTTTTACACCAGCCTACTTTAAACAGTCAGTAAAGGAAGATCATAAAGGTAATTTTGATGCCTATGCTTATCCTGATGCTGTCGGTGTTTGTGCATTTTCTGATTGGGCTTATACCGGGCAACGTACCAGTGAAGACAAAGGCGCCATTGCTTATAGCCTTGCACCAAAAATAACCATAACAGCCTACAATGCGAACAATGAAATTACGAAAAACTATACCTTAGGAGAGTCTGAAGGCTTTATGAAGTTAACGCCATCAGGAATAGACATTACTTTGCCAACACATGACGACAGTCAGCCAATGGTTGGAAATATACCTGATAACCCGGTTGCTTTAACTGCTGAAATGGAGTCAGGTAGCTTAAGCGCAAGTATTGATGACGATGGTAATTTAATTCCAGGCGAGTGGCTTTATACTTTTTCTGACAATGACCATTTTAGTTATAACCATAATGATACAAGCTTATTGCCACCCTTTGATGCAAAAGTACCTTTTGTGACAGAGCAAATAACCGATACCGATAATATTAGCTTATTAACTGAAGCTACAACGAATATAGTTGATGAATCTGCCATTGAGAAATTTACCACTGGCGGGGTAAATATTCGCTTTGCTCGTATGGTATTAGACAATGCTTATGGCTCAGAAAATGCTAAATTAAGAGTGCCAATGAGCATTCAGGTTTATGACGGAACAAACTTTAATGAGCATCAAGATGAAAGCTGTTTAGCACCGCAGATAGGCAATAAAGTGGCGGGTGCAAAATACTCAGGAAACATGAATCTTTGGGATTATCGTTTGCTGGATATAGGCAATGATGCAATACAAGTTAGTCATACCGAGGCAAGTATTTCTGGGCTTTTTATTAACGGTCGACAAAATCAATTACTTTATTCAGCTCCGGCACAACAAGGTGCACTGGAATGGGAATATGAAGTGCCAAGCTGGTTGAAATTTAAATGGAACGACATTGATACAGACAGTGATGGTAATTTTTACGATGACAACCCTAGTGCGCTATTAAGTTTTGGTATGTATCGAGGCAATGACCGAATAATTTCATGGCGCGAAGTGGTGAATTAGTTCGTCATTTAGTTCGTCATATTATTTGTATTAGCGCAAAGGTAGGAATTTGAGCGAGCAAACCATGGTTTAGCTTCACTAATAACAAAAATATCTTAAAATTTAATGATATTTTTGTTATTGAAATAACACAAGTACTATAGTCTGCGGTATGATAGCGTGTTAATAATACAAAATATCATTTGTAAGCTATGTGTAAGTAAAGCAAGGCTTGCAAATTCAGTACAATAATATTCTGGCAGTTTGTTGCCTAGGTGATGTTTAAAGGACATTTCGACAATATGTTTAAGAAATTACGCGGCATGTTTTCTAACGATTTATCAATCGACTTAGGAACCGCAAATACCCTGATTTATGTAAAAGACCAAGGCATAGTTTTAGATGAGCCTTCAGTTGTTGCTATTCGTCAAGACCGTTCTGGTGGCTCTAAAAGTGTAGCCGCTGTAGGTACTGCTGCCAAACAAATGTTAGGCCGTACTCCTGGGAATATTGAAGCAATTCGACCAATGAAAGATGGCGTTATTGCTAACTTTTTTGTCACTGAAAAAATGTTGCAGTACTTTATTAAACAAGTACACAGCAATAACTTTTTACGACCTAGCCCACGTGTTTTAGTGTGTGTTCCTTGTGGATCAACACAAGTAGAGCGCCGTGCAATTCGTGAGTCGGCATTAGGTGCTGGCGCACGTGAAGTTTATTTAATTGATGAGCCAATGGCTGCAGCAATTGGCGCTGGAATGCCAGTATCAGAAGCTACCGGTTCAATGGTGGTTGATATTGGTGGTGGTACGACTGAAGTTGGTATTATTTCACTCAATGGTGTGGTGTATTCTTCTTCAGTGCGCATTGGTGGTGATAAGTTTGACGATGCCATAATCAATTACGTTCGTCGTAATTTTGGTAGTTTAATTGGTGAAGCGACTGCTGAGCGCATTAAACATGAAATAGGCTCTGCTTATCCAGGCGAAGAAGTGATTGAAATTGAAGTACGTGGCCGCAACTTAGCCGAAGGTGTACCGCGTAGTTTTACATTAAATAGCAATGAAATTCTAGAAGCGCTTCAAGAGCCTTTAACCGGTATAGTTAGTGCTATTATGGTTGCCCTAGAACAATCACCTCCAGAATTAGCGTCTGATATTTCAGAGCGTGGCATGATCCTAACGGGTGGTGGCGCTTTACTTAAAGGTTTAGACCGTTTATTAATGGAAGAAACCGGTATCCCTGTTGTTGTTGCTGATGACCCATTAACTTGTGTAGCTCGTGGTGGCGGTAAAGCGATTGAAATGATTGATATGCACGGCGGCGATTTATTCTCATACGAATAAAATACTAAATTAGTGTTTATACAAGTTTAATTTATGAATCCTATCTTTAAGCATGGACCGGCCCCGCAGCACCGACTTATTTTGGTGCTGCTTTGTTCTGCGGCATTAATTTTTTTCGACCATAAAATGAATAGCTTCGAGTCCGCTCGAGGCTTTTTGCAATCTATGGTTAGCCCTTTACAATATTTAGCTACCGCGCCCAAACAAATGATGAACTGGGCGGCAGAAAATATTGTTACCCGTCGTCAGCTTATTGATGACAATGAACAATACAAAATCAACGAATTAGTCTTCCATGAACAGGCGTTGCAATTAGATATTGTTAAGCGTGAAAATAATCGATTACGAGCCTTACTGGCTTCACCGGTTCGAAGCGATGCCAAAAAAATGGTTGCCGAAATTCTTGCCGTTGATAGTGACCCTTATACCCATCAAGTAGTCATAAACCGTGGTGCGAATGATGGCGTTTATGAAGGCCAAGCCGTTATTGACGATGAAGGTATTGTTGGACAAATTTTGCATGTCGGTACTACCAGTAGCCGGGTGTTATTGATCACTGATGTCACACATGCTGTGCCAGTAAGAATTAGTCGCAACGGCTTACGCTTAATTGCCAGTGGTGTTGGTGTGATTGACCGTTTAACACATAACCATGTACCTCACAGTAGTGATATTCGCATAGGTGACTTATTAGTAACCTCTGGCTTAGGCAGTAAATTTCCTGAAGGTTATCCTGTAGCAAAAGTTTCTTCGGTTATCCAAGATGAATCGCGAGCCTTTTCTCAAATTCAAAGCCAACCTGTTGCTAAGATTGATCGCTTACGTTATGTGTTATTGCTATGGCCAGAACAGCCTAATGAGCAACAGCCAATAGCAGCGGAAAGTTTGCCAAATAAAAAGGCAGAAAAACAATGACCATAGCAAGTCGCTTAATTATTCTTTTGACATTTTTAGTGGCATTAATGGCTAGTATTATGCCATTACCATTAAGTGTTGATGCATTTCGACCTGACTGGGTATTAGTGGTTTTACTGTATTGGTGTTTGGCATTGCCTTCACGCGTCAATGTTATTTCTGCATGGGTATTAGGCTTTATACTCGATGTGCTATTAGGCTCAACCTTAGGTGTACATGCTGGCGCAATGGCTATTGCTGTTTACATAGTTGCCGGTAATTTTCAAAAAATACGCAACTTTTCGGTTTGGCAACAAGCGCTTATTGTTGGTGTGCTATCAGCGTTATATCACTTAATTGTTTTTTGGCTGCAACGATTTTTAACCGATGCAGTTTTTTTACCGAGCTATTTATATCCGGTATTCACAACCATAATCCTCTGGCCTTGGGCTTTTTTACTTTTACGTAAAATAAGACGAAATTTTAGAATTAAATAACATGTCTACTACTTTGATTTTAGCGTCGCAATCTCCGCGTCGAAAAGAATTACTCGAACAACTGGGTTATCAATTTACTTGCTTACCTGCTGATATTGATGAAAGTGTTTTACCTCAAGAGTCACCTGAGCAATACGTTGCCCGTTTAGCCGTTGAAAAGGCGAGTGTTATTGCCCAACAATATGATGAAAATGTTGCGGTGCTAGGCTCAGACACTAGCGTGGTTTTTGGTACTCATATTTTAGGAAAACCGGCATCGCTTGATGAATGCATCGCTATACTCAGTATGTTATCGGGTAATTCACATCAAGTTATTACGGCTGTTGCGGTAGTAAAAGGTGAACGTAGTGAAGTTATTGTGGTCAGAACTGAAGTAGATTTTAAAGTACTGAGCGAACAAGAAATAATTCGTTATTGGCAAACCGGTGAACCACAAGACAAAGCAGGCGCTTACGGTATTCAAGGAATAGCTGGGCAGTTTGTTAAACAAATTCGTGGTAGTTATTCCGCCGTAGTTGGTTTGCCGTTATATGAAACTGCACAATTACTGTCGACATTCGGCGTACATTCTTCAATGACAAAAAACTAAACGGGAAACAACATGAGCGGTGAATTACTTATCAATGTTACACCAAGCGAAACCAGGGTAGCATTAATCGAAAACGGTTCACTGCAAGAAGTTCATATTGAACGTGAAGCTCGTCGTGGCTTAGTAGGTAATATATACCTAGGTAAAATTATTCGTGTATTACCTGGTATGCAAGCCGCGTTTGTTGACATCAATTTAGGTAAAGCTGCTTTTCTGCACGCCTCAGATATCAATTCTAAATTAATTTTAAATGAAGAACATAATAGCGATCAGGTGCCAGACATTAGAAACTTGGTTCACGAAGGGCAATATATTGTTGTACAAGTTGTTAAAGATCCACTAGGTACCAAAGGCGCAAGGTTAACAACCGATATTACTATTGCAGCACGATATTTAGTTTTAATGCCCGATGCTAGCCATGCCGGTATATCACAACGTATAGATGATCCCGCTGAGCGTAATCGTTTAAAATCAATTGTTACGCCGTATTGTGGCAAAAACCATGGCTTTATTGTCAGAACAGCGGCTGAAGGCGCAGGTAAAGATGAGCTAGAACACGATGCTGAGTTTCTTCGTCGTGTGTGGGCAAAAGTCATTGAACGAAAAGAACGTAAACAAACCAAAGATCCTATTTATCAAGATTTATCTTTAGCATTTCGCATGTTAAGAGACTTTGTTGGCGTTTCGCTTGAACGTATTCGGGTTGACTCAAAACTCACTTATGAACAATTAGTTGAATTTACCACTGAGTTTGTCCCTAATCTAACTGCTGTACTCGAATATTACCCTGGCGAACGGCCAATTTTTGATTTGTTCGATGTTGAAAACGAAATACAACGTTCGCTGCATCGTAAAATAGAATTAAAGTCAGGCGGTTCGTTAATCATAGATCAAACCGAAGCTATGACTACCATAGACATAAACACTGGCGCTTTTGTTGGGCATCGTAATTTAGAAGAAACCATTTTTAATACTAATATTGAAGCAACACAAGCCATTGCTCGCCAACTTAGATTAAGAAATCTAGGTGGTATTATTATTGTTGATTTTATAGATATGCATGACAAAGAACATCAACGCCGTGTTTTACATAGCTTAGACGTTGCCATGTCAAAAGATAATGTGAAATACAGCATATCTGGATTTTCTTCGTTAGGACTAGTGGAAATGACCCGAAAACGTACGCGTGAAAGTTTAGAGCATATTTTATGCGCAGAGTGTGACGTTTGTCATGGCCGAGGTTATATGAAAACCGTTGAAACGGTTTGTTTTGAGATTTTACGAGAAATTGTGCGAGTAAATCGCGCTTATGATGCAGATAAATTTATTGTTTATACCTCAGCTTCAGTCAGTGAGTCACTTGAGAATGACGAATATCATAACCTAGCCGAGCTTGAAGTATTCATTGGTAAGCAAATTAAAGTACAAACAGAAAACATGTATAATCAAGAGCAGTTTGATGTGGTAATGATGTAGCTATAACTGACACTTCACAAGCAGTAATCAAGTCAATTTAAGTAAAGTAAGGTATGGCAAAAACGTAATGAGTGTTTCCACGGTGCTAAATAGATGGCTTAAACGTCTGTATAAACTACTTGCAGTATTGTTAGTAGTTTTTGCCGTGTTAATTAGTACATTACGCTTATTTTTACCCTACGCGCATAATTATCGTGAAGATGTTGAAGATTTCTTAAATAATAGTTACAACAGCAATATATCAATTGGCTCATTAGCTATGGGTTGGGGCAAGTCAGGCCCGACATTAATTAGTAGGCAAGTTGAGCTTTTAGCCGATAATAATAGTCAAATTTATATTGATAGCTTAGCGGTTGAACTCGATTTTTGGCGCAGTATACGAACAAGGCAATGGGTAACACAAGACTTTGTTATTTCAGGTGTCGAGTTAGAATTTGAGCAGCTAGCCTTAGCAGATTCTGACGAAGAACTTGATGATGAAAAAGCCAGTGAAGATAGTCTACTTGACTCACTTTCGGTTATCTTTCTCGAGCAAATTTCTCGTTTTTCTATTCGCGATAGTCATGTGCTTTATCGCACATCGTCTGGTGTACGCGCTTTTACCATAAATGAATTGTTTTGGGTTAACAAAGATAACCGCCATCGAGCGAATGGTACGGTTATTGTTGATGGGCTTAGCTCAAATAACCTAAAGGTCTTATTAGACTTTAAAGGACCTAAGTTTGATAGATTAAGTGGCCAAGCTTACCTTGAAGCTAACGAAATTGATATTACTCCATGGTTGGACCGAGTTTTAGCCATTAAAGATACTAATACACATTCCGCCATTAATTTTAACGCATGGTTAACCGTTAACGCGGGTCAAACTGAACTTATTCAGTTTACCTTAGGTAAAAATGAAATTATTTGGCAACATCAAAACAAGGCGCAAACTTTTGAAGCTGTTGGTGGTGATATTCAAATAAAGGTGTCTGAATCATTAGCATTTAGCGCGGTAACATCGCCAATTACCGTGAAAAGAAACGGCGTAGAAACCAATAAAATATCATTAACAGCCAATGCGAATGGTGAAAACATTAATGGCTATATCAATACCATAGAACTTGCCAGTTTTGAGGGGATATCACCACTTTTATCCGATGATGTGGGTCTAGAGAAATTACTCTTTGATCTTGACGCCGTTGGTCGAGTTGAAGATATATACTTTCGCACTAATGCCAATGACACGGCATTTACCGCAAGCTTTAATGATATTGATAGTCATTTCAGTCAAGGTATACCTGGAATTGATAATGTCAGTGGCGAGCTTGTTTATGCCAATAATCAACTGCAAATATCGCTAAATGCAGTTGATGGGGCGCTTCATTTTGATAAACACTTTAAATATCCTATTCCATATACGCGCTTACGTAGTTTGATCAATGCTAAATTTCTAGCTGATGGCTGGCAGCTTTCGGTAGAAGATATTGCATTTACGTCATCACAAATATCGTTAACAGCTGACCTAGCCGTAAATAGTGTAAAAGATGAACCTGCGAGCATGGCATTGTTAGCCAGTGTGAGTAAAGGCGATGCTAAATTTGCGGAATACTTTTATCCGCATTTATTGATGGGTGATAACTTAGTTAACTACCTCAACGGTGCTATTATCGAAGGAAAAGTTAACCAAGCATTGGTTTTATTTAATGGTCCGCTACAAAGCTTCCCATTTAATAACAACGAAGGTATTTTTGTTGTAGATGCAGAATTAGCAGAAAGCACCTTTAGGTTTGATCCTGAGTGGCCAGCAATAGAAAACTTTTCAGCTAACCTTAATTTTACCAATAATAGTATGCTCATTACCGGCCGCGAAGGCACGTTAACGGGTATTGATGTTACCGGTGTTGAGGCCGCAATTGCTGACTTAGCCGGTGAAGGTGTATTAACCGTAGATGCCAGTTTTACACAAACACAGCCGCAATTAGTTAGGCAATTAATGAACGCTAGCCCAATGCAGGATTCGGTTGGAGCAACCTTAGACCAAGTGATTGTTTCGGCGCCTATCGATGGCGACTTTTCATTAATACTGCCCTTAGCAGCACCTGAAAATGTAATAGCGAAAGGCCATGTAGATTTTAAGAATAATGCCGTGGCACTGCAAACGCCAGCAATGAACTTCAAACAAGTTAACGGTCGCCTTGACTACCATAATGATAAAATAACAGCGACTGGCGTTAAGCTTGATTGGCGAGGTATGCCATTAACAATTAATGTAACAGCACAGCAAAAATCTGAACTTTATAACGTTAACATTGAAACGTTAGGCCAATGGCAAACCGAGCAGTGGCAAGCGCAATTACCTGAAGAATTGATTAAATATGTTAATGGTAAAGTCGCTTGGCAAGGCATGCTTGAGCTTGAGTTTATTGGCGAACAATTTTTTTATGACTATAAAATCAGCCCTAATTTAGATGATGTAGCGCTGGCGTTGCCATTACCCTTTAGTAAAGCTGCAGAGCAAGCCATTACAGTTAATTTACATGCTTTTGGCGATGACAAAAACAGCACTATCAATGCTAGAGTAGGCAACAATATTAACTTTTATGGCTTACTGGAGCACCAGAAACAGCAGTTTTCATTAGCGCATTTGGTCTTAGGTAAGCAACAATCTTGGCTGCCTACACAAGGGTTTAATATAACGGCGGATTTAGTGGATGCTGATTACCAAGAATGGCAGCCATTGGTAGTAGATATACTGTCAGCAGTAAATGCTGAGGCAAGTGAACCGAATTTAGCTAAGCCACCATCAAATAACTTAGCCAGTGTTGAAGTAACTCAAGCAAGTTTGTTTTCTATCCCTGAAAAGATACACGGACAAGTAGCAAACTTAAATGTTTATGGGCATAACTTTCAAGAAATTAACTTTGATTTTGTTCCTCAACCAAATTGGTGGCTACTGGACATTAATGCCAAAGAACTTAGAGGCTCAGCCAAGTTTTATCCTGACTGGTTATCGCAAGGAATAGATATAGATGCTGACTTTATTCACTTAATTACCACTCAGCCTGAAATCGGGCCAGCAGCAAACATCGACAATACGCGTGAAGATATTGCGCAGAACACTGCTGTGACACAAGCCGATAGTCTAGAGAGTAGTAAGCCAAAAGCAAATATTCCCACAGCGGATACTGAAAATACTCAAGCAACAACCAATGCTAATTCAGACGGAGAAGTATTGAGCGCTGCTCCACAAACGCCTCCCACTATTATCGACCAAGAGAGTAATGCAGAAATATTTACCGCCTTCCCGCCATTGAAGGTTGCCTGTGCTAGTTGTAAATTTGATAACTTTGACTTTGGAGAGGTTAACTTCACTATAACGCGTGAGAATAACGACACACTGCTACTGAATAACTTTAAAGCGGACAGGGATAAAAGTAGCCTTGTTTTTGATGCGAAGTGGCAACTAAATAGCAGCCAATCTATTACCTCAATTAAAGGCAGTTTAGCGACGAATAACGTTGCACGTGAAATTGAAAATATAGGCTTAGTGTCGATTATAAAAGACAGTGGGGTAAATATGGATTATGACCTTACTTGGCAAGGCGGCCCACATGACTTTGCCATGGCAACACTTAACGGAGCATTATCTACAAGCTTTAATGATGGCTATTTAGCTGATGTTGATGATAAAGGCGTTCGTATATTTTCATTTTTAAGCCTGCAGTCGTTGGTGCGTAAGCTCAGTTTCGACTTTAGAGATATTTTCAGCGATGGCATGTTCTATAGTGAACTAAAGGGTGATTTCTCTTTAAAAGATGGCGTAGCTTATACCGATAATGTCTTAATGAAAGGTGCCGCTGGCGACTTAAGTGTTGTCGGTAATACCAACCTAAATAATAGCGAATTAGACTACCGGATGACTTATAAGCCAAATTTAACTTCTAGTTTGCCCGTGCTAGCTTGGATAGCGACTTTAAATCCAGTAACATTTTTAGCTGGTGTTGCACTTGATGAAGTGATCACATCTTCAGTTATCGCGGAAATAAATTTCGAAGTAACAGGTAACTTGGATGAACCACAGTTTAAGCAAGTGAGCAGAAAAAACAAAAACATTAGTGTTGGCAAATCATCACCACCTAAAATAGTCGATAAGTTGCCAGAGAGCGATACTGGTTTATCTGGCTCAGAAAATCCAATAGAACCTAATCCTGAAAGTGATAACTTTGATGGATCTTGAACATGGCAGTAAAGTAATGCAAATTTGTGCAATTCAAATGACCTCAAGCACTAAAGTCGATGACAATATTAGTGATATCGAGCAACAATTATTAACCCTAGAACAGGCTGAACAACAATTAGTTGTTTTACCAGAATGCTGTTTATTTTTTGGGGGTAAAGACCTAGCTCAATTAACCTTAGCGCAAGAGCATCAAGCAAAAGGTAGTTTAAGAGTAAAACTTGCCGCACTAGCAAAAAAATATAATGTTTTTTTAGTGGCTGGTAGTATTCCTGTGTTATCTAATGTTGCTGATAAATTTACCAATACTTGTTTTGTTTTTTCTCCTGATGGAGAAGAACTCACCAGTTATGATAAAATTCACTTATTTGATGTTGCGGTAGCAGACAACGAAAAAAATTACTGTGAATCTCGCTACGCTAAAGCGGGCGACCATGTTAGCGTAGTTAATGTTGCTGGTGTTAAGGTCGGCTTGTCTATTTGCTATGATTTACGCTTTCCTGAATTGTTTCGACAATTATCTCAGCAGGGAGCAAAAATTATTACCGTACCTAGTGCCTTTACCCGTGTAACTGGTGCTGCGCATTGGCAAACATTATTACAAGCTCGTGCAATTGAAAATCAAGTTTATATTATTGCTGCAGGTCAAGAAGGCGTGCATTTAAATGGCCGTGAAACTTGGGGCCACAGTATGATTATTAGCCCTTGGGGCGAAATCTTGACCCAGCTAGATACGGGTAAAGGTATAATTTGTGCTAAATACCAAGCAGAAGAATTAGACAAGGTGCGTAAAGCTATGCCTGTTGCCACTCATAATCGTTTTAAAAATAAGTTGATGTCGTATGAATAATGTTGAGACTGAGCTCTTAGCCAATAGTAAAATTGATGAAAGTATGTTGATGGATACCTTGGATAATATCTTCCAACGTAAAATTGATTTAGCCGATTTATATTTTCAATCTAGCAGTCATGAGTCTTGGATGTTAGAAGATGGTATTGTCAAAGAAGTTTCCTATAACATTGAACGTGGCGTAGGTGTTCGCGCTATTTCAGGTGAGAAAACGGGCTTTGCCTACTCAGATGATATTTCTCCAGCGGCATTAAAAAAAGCTGCCGATGCTGCTAAAGGTATCGCTATTGCCGAAAAATCTGCACGAGTACAGGTTTTTGATGGCAAAACAATGCAACAAAACCCAATGCTTTATAACGTTATGGATCCGTTGGCAAGCTTACCCCAAGAGCAAAAAATTACGCTTTTGCATGAAGTAGAAGCACATGCCCGTAGTGTGGATAAACGTGTTAAACAAGTTATTGTTAGCTTATCAGGTGTATACGAGAAAATATTAGTCGCCGCTAGTGATGGTACTTATGCCACTGATATTCGACCATTAGTACGACTTAATTGTTCTGTATTAGTTGAAGAAAATGGTAAACGAGAGCGTGCTAGTTCAGGTGGCGGTGCACGTACAGACTATAGTTATTTCTTTGAGTTAGACAATAACAAACCACGCTATTTAGCTTATGCTGAAGAGGCGGTAAGACAAGCGTTGGTTAACCTAATTGCTATTGATTCTCCAGCCGGCTTAATGCCGGTTGTACTTGGCGCAGGTTGGCCTGGTGTTTTATTGCATGAAGCCGTAGGACATGGCTTAGAAGGCGATTTTAACCGTAAAGGCTCTTCTGCGTTCTCGGGTAAAGTAGGTCAAAAAGTTACTTCTGACTTATGTACTATTGTTGATGATGGCACTATGGCTAATCGTCGTGGTTCAGTCAGTATTGATGATGAAGGTACGCCGGGACAATATAACGTATTGATTGAAAAAGGCGTGTTAAAAGGCTACATGCAAGACAAACATAACGCAGGCTTAATGGGCGTTAAACCCACAGGTAATGGTCGTAGAGAATCTTATGCCCACTTGCCTATGCCACGTATGACAAACACTTATATGCTGGCAGGTGAACACAAACCTGAAGATATTATTAAGTCAGTTAAGAAAGGTATTTACGCCCCTAACTTTGCTGGTGGGCAAGTCGACATTACCTCAGGTAAGTTTGTTTTTACTAGCTCAGAAGCTTATTTAATAGAGAATGGCGAAATTACTTCACCTATAAAAGGGGCGACCTTAATTGGTAGCGGCCCTGAAGCAATGAAAAGTGTCAGCATGGTCGGTAATGACTTAAAGCTTGATGCCGGGGTGGGTGTTTGTGGTAAAGACGGACAAAGCCTTCCTGTAGGCGTTGGGCAGCCAACCTTGAAAATTGACGAAATGACTGTAGGCGGTACACAGTAAATCAATAAAACTTACTGCGAACTTCTTTGATTTAATCTACTTTTTGAGAAGGCTTTAGTTGAATGACTTTAGTTGAATGACTTTAGTTAGTGCATAGATTAGAGCATAGGTTAGTACATAGCTTAGTGCGCAAGTTAAGTCATAAGTTAAGTCATAAGCTAAGTCAGCTATATTCCTAATCGCTATTTCGCCACGGTTAAGTAACGCACAAAAAAAAGCCCATAAGGGCTTTTTTTTTGTGGTTTTGCAGTGAAGTCAGTGCAGTTTATTTCAAGCGTATACCGTTTGCTTCTATGGTGATTTTACCATTTTTCATTAAGTTACCTACCGTAGCTTTAAAGGTCTTTTTACTTACCCCTAAAACTCGTTTAATCAATTCAGGATCACTTTTATCATGCAACGGACTAAAGCCGTCATTTTCAGCAATATGAGCTAACAATTTTTCACTAAAGTCTTTTACTTTACCCTCGCCAGGGCGAGTTAACGAAAGATCAATACGGCCGTCTTCTCGAACTTGCTTAATATAACCTGTAATTTTCTTACCTGTACGTAATGGTTTAAAAATTTCATTATCGTATAGTAAGCCCCAATGCAGATCATTAATAATAGCTTTAAAGCCTAGATCTGTTTTAGAAGCGATGGTTAATTTAACTTTATCCCACTTTTGATATTCTGCTGGCCAAATATCAATAAACTTGTCTAGCTTACTTGAAGCAACTAAGCGATCAGTTGTTAAATCGAGAAATATTCTCACTAGGTAATATTTTCCCACTTCCATTTCGCTATGTTGTTGGTTGTATGGAACAAGTAAGTCTTTTGGTAACCCCCAATCAAGAAAGGCGCCCATTTTGTTTACTTGGCTAACTTTTAACGACACAAATTCGTCAACTTCAGCAAAAGGTTTTTCGGTTGTGGCAACAATGCGATCTGCGGTATCGGCATAAATAAAAACCTTAATCTCACTGCCAACTTGGCAATCTTCAGGTACAAAGCGATTAGGTAATAATAGCTCACCTAAATCATGCGCATTTAAGTATGCGCCTTTATCTGTTATTGCTACTACAGGAAGAGTGTTGTATTTGCCGATGCTTGCCATATGGTTTCTTGAGGTCAGTTAACTTGCGGCTATAATAACCGATTTAGCCGTAAGTTAACTATAACTTTCCATGTTGTAGTGATTTTTTATTTAGCGGTATTAATCTTTGCTTGAATATTTAATTTAGTTTCAATGTATTCGCTATGACGTAAATGCAATAAATCAGCTATTTTGCGAATGATATGCTCTTCAATACTAGCGAGCTCGCCGTCAGCGTAAGCAACTTGCCACAATAACGTTAACATTTTAATGCGTTGCTCTAGACTGTAATGTTGGTTTATTTTAGAAGTAAACTGATAAAAATCAGTGGCATTTTCACAAAGTACGAGTGCGTGCTTAACTATTTCTGTTACTTCCGCTGGCGTTAATTGAAATTGGCTTGAAATAATATCGTTTAATTTTTGCTGTTCTGCACTATCAAGTTGACCATCAGCAAGCATAACTTCACATAATAAAACACTACAGGCAATTTCGAGGCTTATTTCATGCGCTTGTGAATTTTCTTGAGCGCCTAAGCTTTGAAAAAATGCATTAATTTTTGACAACATAAATTATCCTCCAATGAAATTACTATTGATTTTAAAGTATTTACTTTCAGGTACAAGTCATCAAAGTATGTATTTCGTCACCAATATGTAACTTTGTTAAAAAGCCTATTGTTAATACTTGATGTGAGTAAATAACCTGAATTTTAAATGATGATTACTTAATACTCATGCGAATCAGGGTCTTAGGGGGTAAAGTAAATACTATAGCAAGGTGAATATTACGAATTTACATCATCAATGCTTCATTTTGTGCCATTTCCAAGGAAAAACGTTTATGCATAGCGCGCTATTTATCGACATTTTAACGCAGATAATGGCTTAAAAGGGAGCATTGAGCACGTGCTGCTTATCCAGATTAGGTTAAATAAATAGTCAGTAGTGTTTTCTGGTGTCGGCGTACAGTAATCTTCAAGCCTTCGCTGTAAAGTAAGCGAATATCATAATAATGAACTTTCCAGAGAAACCCTATAAGTAGAAGCATGCAGTTAATATTTGTTGTCGCATAGCCGCTATTAATTAAATGTTAATGTATTTATAGTTAACATTAAAAAACGAGTACTTTTAATCATCCTGATTAATAGTGTGGGCAAGTAGTCATATCGACTAAAAAATTTTAAAAAATAAATTATTTGGTGAAATAAACCAATTATTTATTTTTAGTTACATTTATTTTTGTAAGTTAATAATTGCAAAGGTAAAAGTAATACAGTCTATCTGTTTGTTTTATAATGATTTATAGTGTTAATCTTCAACGGTATTTAAAGTCGGCTCGAATTTTGTAATAAGCATTTACAACTTTGTTAGTTTTTGTAGCCAATAAATTATGTATCCTATTGCTAATTAAACTAGAAATTTTTGAATTTAGATTTTATGAGGACGTCATTGTGACACGGAAAAAACAAATAATTATACCAATTGTCATTCTAATTGCTGGTTTATTAATTTTCTTTGTATTTTCGAGTATGAAAAAACCGCCTGCAGAAAAAGAAGAAATTGATAATACGCCTATTGTGTCTGTTGAATCGATTTCACTTTCACCCATGACTTTAGATGTAGATTCATACGGGGTGGTTAAACCTAAATATGAAACAGAACTAGTTGCTCAGGTTAGTGGGCAAGTTGTTGAGTTATCTGAAACATTTGTTCGTGGTGGCTTTGTTAAAGCAGGACAGTTACTCGCACGTATAGATCCGAGTGATTATGAAGCGGCACTTATAGAAGCGGAAGCGACTATGGCATCGGCTCGCGCTTCGCTTGAAACAGAGCGTGCACAAGGCCAAGTGGCGAAAGAAGAATGGAAACAAATAACAGATACCTCTCCAACAGAGCTAAGTTTACGTAAGCCGCAATTAGCACAAGAAATTGCCCGTGTTAAATCTGCGCAAGCTTCAATATTACGTGCTAAACGTAACCTAGAACGTACAGAAATTAGGGCACCATACGACGCCATGATAGACAACCGTAATGTTGGCTTAGGCTCATTTGTAAGCACAGGTAGTATGGTTGGCAAGTTATTAGGTACAGCCATTGCTGAAGTAAGACTTCCCGTGGCAGATAATCAATTACAATTTTTGATTAATCAAGGGGAAGGTGCCACGGTTAACTTAACGGGGACGTTTTCAGGTCTTAAAACACAATGGAGCGCTAAAATTGCTCGTGGCGAAGGTGTCATTGACGATACCAGTCGAATGAGTTATCTCGTTGCTGAAATTCATGACCCTTATGCTTTAGTACAAAAAAATGATCAAACGCCATTGCGTTTTGGTTCGTACGTTAAAGCCAAAGTACTGGGTATCGAAATAGCTCAAGCGGCTAGCGTACCTCGCTACTTAGTTAATGATGGCCGCGTCGCCTTAATGAATAATGAGTCAAGATTGCATTATTCACCGGTCACTATTGTTCGTCAAGATGGCCAAAATATTATCATTTCAAGTGGTATAGCTGATGGAGACAAGCTTATTGTTTCGGCGCTTGATTACCCTATTGATGGCATGAAGTTAGCTTTGATTGGCGATAAAAAAATTAAAAAGAAAGAGCAAAACCCAGAAGATACAAACGGTGAATCACAAGTGGCACAAAATGACACTGGCTCAGGGGAATAATCATGACAACGGTAACGCCTAAAGAAAAGCCGGAAATTGATCACACTATTGACACAAATGTCGGCATCATTGCCTGGTTTTCACGCAATAGCGTTGCGGCTAACTTATTAATGATTTTTATTTTAGTTGGTGGCTTGCTAACTATTCAAACCATTAACAAGCAAATGTTTCCGCAAGTTAAGATTAACTGGATTTCTTATAATGCACCTTATCCAGGAGCTGCACCTCAAGAAGTGGAAGAAGGGATAACCATTAAGATTGAAGAGGCATTGGAAACCATACAGGGCCTTAAGCGTGTTATTACTTATTCAAACAGAAACTTCTCTAATGGTTGGTTTGAAGTTGAGCTTGATTATGATCCCCAAGTGGTGCTTGAAGAAGTTAAATCTGCGATAGATTCAATTTCTAGTTTTCCAGATGGTATGGAGCGCATAAAAGTCGAGCGCGAAAAATTTCGTCAAGAAGTGATGTATTTAAGCCTATATGGCGATTTAAGTAATAGTGAACTTAAAGAGCTTGGCCGTAAAGTTCATAATGAAATTCAACAGTTACCCATGGTCAATATATCAGAGTTATATAGTGGCTTAGCTTACGAAATATCTATTGAGGTAAGTAAAGACAAGCTGCGTGAATATGGCTTGAGCTTTAATAGTATTGCTAATGCAGTGCGTAATTACTCTCGCAACATGTCGGCTGGACAAATTCGAGCCGAAAATGGCTACATTAACTTGCGTGTAGAGAACCAAGCTTATCGTGGTCATGAATTTGAACAAATCCCGGTTGTAACCTTAGCAGACGGTACCAGAATCGTTTTAGGCGAAATTGCTACCATTAATGACGGTTTTGAAGAAGGCTTGCAATATTCAAAGTTTAATGGCGAAAATTCGGTAACCTTATTTATTGGTGCTGCTGATAATCAAAGTATTACAGGTATCGCCGAAGTCGTTAAAAAATATGTAGAGAATAAGTCTGAGACTTTACCTCAAGGGGTGAAATTAGAAACTTGGGTAGATATGACTTACTACCTCGAAGGCCGTTTGAATATGATGGTAGACAACATGAAAAGTGGTGCCGTATTGGTATTTATCATGTTGGCATTATTTCTTCGTGTACGTTTAGCTTTCTGGGTAATGATGGGCTTACCGGTATGTTTCCTTGGTACATTACTAGTAATGCCGCTTGAGTTTGTCAATGTTACGATTAATGTTATTAGCCTCTTTGCTTTCATTTTAGTACTCGGGATTGTGGTGGATGACGCCATTGTGATGGGGGAAAGTGCTCATGATGAAATTGAAGAGCATGGCCATAGTACCGACAATGTTATTCGCGGTGTAAAGCGTGTTGCCATGCCTGCAACGTTTGGTGTACTGACCACGATCGCCGTTTTCTTACCATTTCTTTTTGGTGAAGGGCCGTCTTCAGCATTTGGTAAAGCAATTGGCTCGGTTGTTATACTTTGTCTTATTTTCTCATTGATAGAATCTAAACTCATTTTGCCAGCGCATCTGGTTAAAATGAAAATGAAAGCTTTCAACCCTAGAAACCCAATCGATAGATTACGTGCTTGGATCGACGTTAATTTAAAGAAATTTATTGATAACTACTATAGTCCGGCTTTAGCGGTATTTATTGAATATCGATATGCGATACTCATGTTTTTTATCAGCTTAATGCTCATAAGTGCAGGTTTATTTAGTGGTGGTTTTGTTCGCTTTGTTGGCCAGCCAAAAATTCCGCATGACTTTCCACGTGTGACTGTTGAAATGAATGTTGATGCATCTGAAAAAGCAACCTTAGATACACTGTTAAATATTCAAGGGGTAATAAACCGTATTGATAGAGACATTGAAGCTAAATATGGCAATTCAATGATCTCTGATATGCAGGTTGATTTGCGCACTAGAACCAGTGGTCAGCTTATGGTTAAGCTAGTGGTACCTGAACTTCGCCCAATTAATACATTTGAGTTAGCCGATTTATGGCGAGAAGCTATTCCTAATTATCCTGGCGTTAAGTCCTTCACTATAGGTGATAATTTATTTGGTGGTGGCCGAGATGATGGTGATATTGCTTTTAGATTAGAAAGTAAAAATGATGCCCAACTACTCGCTGCAGCGAAAGAATTAAAGCTGAAACTTAATTCTCTTAAAGGCATAGGAGATGTTAACGACAGTCGCCAAACAAGTGCTAAAGAAGTGCAGTTTGCATTAAAACCATTAGCCTATAGTTTGAACTTATCGTTAGCAGATATCGCCTCGCAGGTGGGTTATAGTTTTTACGGTTTAGAAGCTCAACGTATATTGCGTGACACTGAAGAAATTAAAGTAATGGTACGTTACCCACTTGAACAACGTAGCTCTGTTGGTCATGTAGACGATGTTATGATCCAAGCTCCGAATGGTGCTGAGTTACCTTTGTCTGAATTAGCCACTATTACATTACAGGAAGGTGTTACACGCATACGCCGTGAAAATGGTAATCGTACGATTAATGTTTGGGCCAGTGTCGACGCTGAACAAGTAGAGCCATTTAAAGTTGCTAATGACATTCGTGATAATTTCATTCCTGATCTATTAAGAAAATATCCACAAGTGCAAAGTGAGGTTACCGGCAGTATTCAAGAAGAAATGGAAAGTGCTGATAGTCAGTTGCGAGATTTTGTTATTTCTTCAATGATTATATTCTCACTGCTAGCCATACCGTTAAAGTCTTATTCACAAGCTATGATGATCATGGTGGTAATTCCGTTTGGTATTATAGGTGCAGTACTTGGCCACTTTATCTTAGGCATGGATTTAAGCGCTTTATCAGTAATGGGAATTTTAGCCGCCGCAGGGGTGGTGGTGAATGACTCCTTAGTTATGGTTGATTACGTTAACAAAGCCAGAAAGCGTGGTGTACGCCTTAAAGATGCGGTAATGCATGCGGGTAATAAGCGCTTTAGAGCTATCATGCTGACGTCAATAACGACCTTTATTGGTTTAGTGCCTATTATATTCTTTGAAGTGAGCGCTCAAGCACAAATTGTTATACCTATGGCGGTGTCGTTGGCATTCGGCGTGTTGTTTGCAACCATAGTGACCTTAGTGTTAATACCTTGTCTTTATCTTATCGTTGAAGATATTAAAGGCTTATTCAAACGCAAGAAAACTTCATCGCAAGTTGAAGCATCTATGCTAGATAAGGCAAAAAGTTAAACAGTGAATAACTCGACTTTTTCATTAGGCAAAAGTAGTTATTGGTCGTTAGATGAAATAAGTTAATTAAATCTAGCGACAAAAAGCTAAAACTAAAAAGCCATCACTTTGTGATGGCTTTTTTATTAATTAATCCGTTCCAAGCTATATTAAGCTTTTTTGGAAAAGGCTATTAGATGTTATTTAACGCCTAACTCTCTTAATCGCTCTAACAAGTAACTTTCATGCGTGTGTTTATCTGACAAAACCACTTCATTACGAGGATGTAAAAATAGCGGTAAAGATATACGAGATTTTGTCGCATTTTCACCGGTTGGGTTGACTACTCTATGGCTCGTTGAAGGAAAATAACCTTGTGAAGCTTCTTGCAACATATCGCCAATATTTACAATAAGGTGACCAAAATCTGCAGGAACATCTAGCCACTGTCCATCTTGCGCTTGTACTTGTAAACCCGGCTCGTTAGCGGCAGGTAAAATGGTTAATAGGTTAATATCTTCATGTGCTGCTGCGCGAATAGCACCTGGCTCTTCCGTACCTTGTAGCGGAGGATAGTGGAGTATTCTTAACAAGGTATTAGGCGTGTCCATTATCATATTCGATAACGGCTCTGAATAATGCTTTGTCACCTCTGCAGGACTATATTTTTCAACCCAATCTAGCAGTTCACTGGCTAGATCTGAGGCCATTTTATAATAAGTTAGAATATCTGACTTTAGTTGCTCAGGAATTCGGCCCCAAGGATAAACATGATAGTACTCTTTAATATCTTTTTTAGTATGGCCCTTAGCAGTTTCTGAAATTTCAGAGCTGAAGTAGCCATCTTGTTTTTCAGGATCAAAAGCAAATTCTTTTTTTTCTTCTTGCGAGAAGAAGGTATACCAATCTTGATATATTTTATCTACTAAAGCCTGTTGAATAGGGTGATTAGTTAATACACCAAACCCTGTATTGCGCAGACTTTCTACGAATTTTTTTGCGGCGTCTTCAGCGCGATAATCAACAACTTGTACTTGCATATTTTTCCCCTAATACAATAATATTAATGCTTAATCTTTATTTTTACGTATTATATACCAAACTTAAAGGAAGTGAATGAATTCAATCATTGTCAATAATGAATGAATCACATTAACGCCCTTTTTTCTGCAAAGTTGTATAGCAATAATCTCGTCGTTAGCGGTTTTTATTTATGCCGAGTCGTTTTAATAATATTCAAAAAAAGTAATTGTTTGTTATTAAGTAAGTTTATTTAAAAATAAGAGTAGTAGAATGATAAAAAATCTGACTTTAATGATTTCCTCAGTAGTGCTTTTTTCGGCATGTAGTTCCAATGATAACGCTTGTGAAGATGTCACACTAGCTTCAGAGCAAGTGCAGCAATGCCAGTCATTACATAAACAAATAATTAACGCGAAAAATAAACCGATAATTCGTACTGAGTTGGAACGAAGATACCAACAAGATTGCATCGATATTCGCTATTATCGAGACGATAAGCAAGTAGGGGTTTGTGGAAATAAAGAGAAAATCGAAGAATTACGAAAACTTAACAAATAAAACAATAGCTTAGATGGATTTTTCGCTGAATATTTGTTACTTTTATCAGTATTAAAGCACTAAGGTCATTTACCTGATCTATTTTTTAAAGTTTATCCGTTTAGTATGGTGAAAAAGTTGACAGACCCATTAGACCCCGCTGATCCATTAACTAATTCAGATGTAGATTTAGCCGTAGAATCGATCGCCTTACTAAATAAATATCAAAAGCTTCAAGATCGTTATACTGCTTTATTAAAATTGAATCAACTTTCTATTGACTGTGCCGATTTAAACGCATTATTTGAGCAAGTTCACCACTCTATTGCTTCAGTAATGAGAGCCAACAACTTCTATATCGTAATGTATGATCAAACCTTATCTACGTTGGAATTGGTTTATCATGTAGATGAAAAAGATGAGCTAGTACTTGGTGTTTATCCTATTGATCACTTTGAAGGCTCAATGACAAACTATGTTATAGAAAGTCGAAAAGCTTTATTAGCTACACCGGAAGTGATAGCCCAGTTAGAGCAAGCCCAAAAAATTAAATCTGTCGGTGAAGATAGCATAGATTGGCTTGGTGTACCTCTGATGAGCGATGGCTTTGTGATTGGTGTTATGGCAGTTCAGAGCTATTCAGCCGACATGCGTTATCAAGAGTCAGACCGAGATTTATTAGAGTTTACTGCCCAACACATAGTAACCGCTTTAACACGCCTACAAGATAGAGGTCGCTTACAATCAGCCGTTGATGCTCGTACTAAAGAATTAATGCATCAAATTCGTGACCGTGAAAAAGCAGAGTTATTACAAGAATCTTTGTATCGTATTTCAGAGTTAACCAACGACCCTGATTTAGATATTGATAAATTTTACAGCTTAGTTCACAACATTGTCGGGCAGTTAATCAACGCCGAAAATTTTTATATTGCTAAATACAATGCCAAAAGCGATGAATTGTTTTTTGCCTATTTTCTTGATCAGCAATTTGATCATAACGCTGACTACTATCAAGCTCGAAAACTTTCAAATCGCTTTACCGAGTTAGTATTAAGAAGCTCTGAAACCATATTGCTTGACCAAGAAGCTATGCTCGACCTTTATCATAAAGGTAAAACAGTTAAGCCAGAAGCAGACGTAGTATCTTGGCTTGGCGTACCCTTAATTCATTCGGGTAAGTTACTTGGGGCTATGGTATTGCAAAGCTACCAACCTAAAGTTTGTTTTAACGAACAAGATGCTGAACTATTAAGGTTTGTATCACGACACGTGGCATCTGCCATGAATCGTCGTGAAATCTCTGATGACGAAAGAAAAGCTCATGAACAACTTGAGCATCAAGTAAAACTTCGAACCCATGCGTTAGAAGAAGAAATAAAACAACGTAAAGATGCTGAAGAAAAGCTCAAACATGCCGCCTCGCATGATATTTTAACCGGCTTACCTAATCGAGCTATTTTCATCGATCTTTTAAATCGCGCTATTGCACGTAATAAACGCCACCCAGAATTTAAGTTTGCCATATTATTTCTTGATTTAGACCGATTCAAAGTTGTAAACGATAATTTAGGTCATCATGCCGGCGATGACTTGCTAAAAGAAATATCTATCGCCTTAAAAGATGTCATTCGAGATAAAGATACGGTGGCACGTTTAGGCGGAGACGAATTTGTTATTTTGGTTGAAGATATAGAAAGTGAAATAAGCACGTATGAAATTGCTAAACGTATAACTGAACTACTTTCTTTACCTTTTACAATTGACAACCAGACTGTTTTTATCGGCACCAGCATTGGCGTATTATTTAATAACATGCGCTATGAAAATGCAGACACTATGTTAAGAGATGCAGATATCGCGATGTATCACGCCAAAGACAAAGGCAAAGGTCGCTTTGAAGTGTTCGATTCTAGTATGCACAGCAAAGTTCAAAATGCGATGTCTCTGGAAACAGACTTGCGCGAAGGTATTGATAACGGTGAATTTACGCCATACTTTCAACCAATAATAGCAATGTCTGATGGCAAAATAGTTGGCTTTGAAGCACTAGCACGATGGGAAAGCCCGAAACGAGGCTTTGTATACCCGAACGACTTTATTCCCTTAGCAGAAGAAACTAATTTAGTGATGGCGATTGATTTTCAAATTCTTGAAAAGTCATGTCGACAATTAATGCTTTGGCAAAAACAGCTTGGAGTAGAGCACCTGTATGTCAGTTGTAACTTATATTGTAATCATTTCTTTAATGTAAGTTTACCGCAAGATATTCAAAATATTATTGATATAACGGGCGTAGAGCCTCATCAAATTCGTGTTGAACTAACCGAACGAGCCTTACTAGAAAACAGTGAAGTTGTACTAGATAACATGCGAGCATTGAAAGATTTGGGCGTTACCATACTGCTTGATGACTTTGGTACAGGTTATTCGAGTTTAAGTTATTTACATCGCTTCCCAATCGATGTGTTAAAGATTGATCGTTCTTTTATTCATAATGTTCACCAACGGGGTAATCACCAAGCGATAATTAAAACCATTATCGATTTAGCGGCTAACTTAAATATGGCAACAATAGGTGAAGGCATAGAGAACGCAGCCGATGCACAATTATTAAAAACCATGGGCTGCGTTTTTGGCCAAGGTTATTACTATTATAAGCCTTTGCCGGGCCAAGAAATTAAACAGCTTTTAATAGACAAAAATTAACATTTAATCTGAGACATAACTGAGATACTACGAATCCGTTAATAAGTAACCTGAACTCTGGATAATGAGTGCTTGAAACTCAATTGAACCAAAAGCTTAGGTAATAAAGTAAATGCTATAGCCAGGTGAACATCACGAATAGATATCATCAATGCTTCATTTTATGCCATTTCCAAGGCAAAACGTTTATGAATAGCGGGCTATTTATCGACGTTTTAACGCAGAAAATGGCTTAAAAGGGAGCATTGAGCAAGTGCTGCTTATCCAGAGTTCAGGTTAAGTATATTATTAACGGATTTTTTATATAAAAGCGTGTTTTATTTTTAAATCATTCAAGCTAAGTCTACTCATTTCTTTCCGCAAAACCGTGGCAGAGAATATATTGACAGTATTAAGGTTTTCACGATAATTTACGCTTAAAGCCAACCATTAACTTTACTATAGATAGACAAATGATGAGCAGCAAACCTAGAACGCTTGATCGTATTGATTTAACCATTTTAGACATATTACAAAAAAATGGTCGCATATCTAATAACACGTTAGCACAGCACGTTAACTTAAGTGCTAGCCCATGTTTAGAACGTGTTAAGCGCCTCGAACAAGAAGGCTACATTGAACGATACGGTGCTTTTTTAAATGCCAGTAAGTTAAATTGTGGTATGACGGCTTTCATTCAGGTAACGCTAGATCGAACAACCGCAGATAATTTTAATGAGTTCAGAACTCAGGTTATTGAAATAAAAGAAGTTGCCGAATGCCATATGGTTGTAGGTGGTTTTGATTATTTACTTAAATTACGCTTTGAAAATATGGATGCTTATCGTGTATTACTCGGGAAAATTGTTGAGCTACCAGGTGTATCACAAACCCATACTTATGTCGTTATGGAACATGTAAAACGCCACTCAGGTATTCCTATTTTTTGAACAAAAAATCAGCGATGCAAAGTTATAGTAACACCCAATCACTTCAAGTGTGTTTGCTTTTCGCATTGCGTGCTAGTTTTTTGAGATAACACTCGATATAGTGTCTTAAGACGTTTTTTAGCTTTTTATATGATGGTTTAATTAAAAAAGCTGAGATGTAATTATTAAAATATAAATACCAAGTTTATTCGTTATCTTGGTAAAAGTTAATGAGACACCATGAATATATTCCCACCAAAAATGTTCCATAAAACTAGCCTTGTTGCCTTCGCTTTCATCGCATTATCAGCTTGTAATAAGTCAACAACGCCAACAGAAGTTAGTAGCAATGAAAGCTTAGTTAACGAGCAAAACATCAAAGCACATATTGAATTTCTTGCTGATGACACTCTTCAAGGTCGAGATACCGGCAGTGTTGGATATCAAATCTCAGCTAACTATGTAAAATCATATTTTAAACAATTAGGTTTAACGCCAAAAGGTAGCAATATTGGTGAGTCTCAAGGCTTTGAACAACAAGTGCGCTTTCGTAAATCTTACCTTGTTGATGGCTCGGCAAGTGCCATTGTTCATGGTTTAAAAGGTGATACTGAACTTGAGTATGTGACTCAGTTTTTGATGTCAGGTTCTAGTTTAAAAAATGAAAGTATCATTAAAGCGCCAACTGTATTTGTAGGTTATGGGGTTATCTCTGATGAATTTGGCTATAACGATTATGAAAACATTGATGTTAAAGGAAAAATTGTAGTAGCACTAACAGGGAGACCTGATGACTTACCTTCTGAAGAAGGAGCGCACATAGGCTCAAGCGCAGAGAAAAGTCGCCATGCTGCAGAACGAGGCGCAGTAGGTTTTATAACTATTCATACACCAAAACGAGAATTAGTTAGAAGTTTCGAAAAATCTTCAAAAAATGCTAGCGCGCCACGCCTAAGTTGGTTAAAAAAAGATAATACGCCATTTGGTAAACACCCAGAAATAATCTCAAGTGCATATATTCAGCAAGATGCAGCGAAAGCACTGTTTGAAGGAGCTGAGTTTAATTTAGCTGATATTTATACCGCAGACACTAATAATACGGCAATTCAAGGTTTTAACTTACCACACCAAGTAACCTTGAAAAATCGCTCGCGTCATGAGCAAATTACTAGCCCGAATATTATTGCGGCAGTAGAAGGAAGTGATGACCAATTAAAAAATGAATATGTTGTTTTTAGTGCTCACTTAGATCACATTGGCATAAGTTCGCATGGCGATAACGAAGATAAAATTAACAATGGGGCGCTTGATAATGCATCAGGTGTTGCTATTTTGCTTGAAACGGCACGATTATTAGCTGAAATGCCAGTAAAACCGAAACGTTCAGTATTATTCGTTGTTGTTACTGGTGAAGAAAAAGGTTTGTTAGGATCTAGCTATTTTGCAAATAACCCTACGTTGCCAGTAACGCAACTTGTTGCGAATGTTAACTTAGATATGCCGTTAATTTTGTATCCATTTGCTGATGTTATCGCTTTTGGTTCGACTCATTCAACATTAGGTGAAATTGTAGCAACAGCGGCAAATAAAATCGATATAGAATTGAGTGAAGATCCAATGCCTGAACAGGCACTATTTACTCGCAGTGACCATTACAGTTTTGTAAAAGCGGGTATACCTTCAGTATTTTTGATGACAGGTTTTAAATCGACAGATGAAAATATCGATGGTGGTGCCGTATTTGGTGACTTTTTGAAAAACCATTACCATCAACACAGCGACGAAATAACATTACCAATTAATTATCAAGCCGCGGCTAACTTTGCGTTAGTAAACATGATGATAGGTTTAGAAATAGCAAACCAAACTGAACGACCGCAATGGCATAAAGGTGACTTTTTTGGCCTAACATTCGCACAATAATATTGACTAAAAATTGTCGACACTTACTTTAGGAATAACTAAATAATGAATGCCCTAGAATATGCCCAACAGGCAAATGGTTCTTTTGCGTTACCAGACGCGTGCTTTAAAATAAAAGCATTAATGGAAGACGACGACTCAACAATCGAAGATTTCGCTAACGTGATCAGTGTTGATCCTTCAATGACATCACGTTTATTGCAAATTGCCAATAGTGCAATTTATAGCTTTCCTGGCGAAATAAGCACTATTTCACGAGCGATTACTATTATTGGAACGCAAGCCATTTACAACATGATGTTAGTCGATGTTGCAGCAACAGCGTTTAAGCACTTCTCAAGCAACTCGATTGATTTAAAACGCTTTTGGCACATGAGCGTTTTTTGTGGTTTAGCAACTAAAAACCTAGCAATAACCGCCGGTATTCGAGATATAGAACGCTTATTTGTTGCGGGTTTACTGCAAAATTTTGGCGAGCTAATTGTGGCAAAAATTTCGCCAGAACTTGCTCAACAATGTGAAGCTTACAATACCGACTTATTACCTTGGCAATTACAACAGCAAGTGCTGGGCTTTACGTATACTGAAGTGTCGGCCGAGTTATTAAAAGTTTGGCAAATACCTGAAAAAATAATTTTGCCGATTCGCCATTATAACAACGCGCATAACATACAAATTAATAAAGATGTGCAGGTGCTTTATTTAGCATCGAGATTAGCCTTAGTGGAATGTCATCCTGATGAATTTAGCTATGACGACAGCATTGATGCACAAATATGTAATACCTTAAAAATATCAACAGGAGACTTAGAGGCTGCGGCTAAATTTGCGAACATAGAAACGGAAAATATCCTTAATATAATGAATGCTAAGTTTTACGGGTAATCAGGCTAGCAGGTGCAATTAATACGATACACCTGCAAACAATTGACGTTTATTAAAAGCAAGACTTTGGAAAAAAAGCTTGTTAGCATCAACTGGTTATCCACCTTAATAAAAGTGGGCGCTGTGAATAAAAATTATAATTATTAGCCCTATAAAAATACAATGAAGGACACTTATGAGTACAGAAAGAGAGCATTTTAGTTCCCGCTTAGGGTTCATTTTAGCGGCTGCAGGCTCAGCCGTTGGTATTGGTAACTTGGTTGGCTTTCCAGTAAATGCCGCTAAAAATGGTGGTGGTGCATTTTTATTAATGTACGCTCTTTTCGTATTTTTTATCTGTTTACCTGTAATGGTTGCTGAAATGGCCGTTGGCCGAAAAACAGCTAAAGAGCCTGTTGGCGCTTATAAAGAGTTAAGCGGTGGTAGCAGAGCATGGGGTGCTGCAGGGTTTTTAGGTGTACTAACACCATTTATGATTGCTGTATTTTATATGGTATTAACGGTATGGATTTTTGGCTATATCGCATTAACCCTAAGCGGTAACTTAGACTACCTTGCCAGTAGTAATGGTTTTGGTGAGTTTGTAAATAGCCCTTATATTTTTGCAGGTATGGTGGTTGTAGCCGGTATTGTTAACTTTATACTGGTTGCCGGTGTTAAAGACGGTATTGAACGTGCATCTAAAATATTAATGCCGACCCTTTTCATTATGCTACTGCTTATGGTGGTGTATGTTTTAACCTTAGACAATGCGCTTTTAGGCGTTAAATTCTTCTTAATTCCAGAGGTTTCTAAAATTACCCCCGCGGTGATAAATGGTGCGCTATCACAAGCGTTTTTCTCTTTGTCATTAGGTATGGGTATTTTAATTACTTACGGCTCTTATATTGATCGTAAAACCGATGTTGTTGGCTCTGCAAAACTGGTCGCATTAACCGATACTGCTGTCGCATTTACAGCTGGCTTGATGATTTTACCGGCAGTGTTTTCTTTTAATCCTAATGTTAACCCTGCAGAGTTAAGCGATAGTTCTGTTTCGTTAATCTTTACATTTTTACCTAAAATATTTTTAGCACTGCAAACGTCTATTGGTTATATCGGCGCAAGCGCAGTAGCAGCCTTCTTCTTTATATTGGTATTTTTTGCTGCCATAACATCATTGGTTTCGATTTTAGAAGTGCCAGTATCTTATTTAGTTACTGAGAAAAAACATAGCCGTAAAAAAGCGTTATCTATTTTGTTGATGACAGCAGGTGTATTAACTGTTTTCGCTACCTTGTCTTTTGGTATGGCATCTTACTTCACTGAATTTACCTCTTATGCTGGAGGAACACGTTCATTTTTCGATGTAATTTACGATGTTTTCTACGACACTATATTGCCACTTAACGGTTTCTTGTTATGTGTTTTTGTGAGCTATCGCTGGAAAAGGTTACAATTATCTGAAGAGTTGTCGGTAGGTAATGCAAACTATAAAGGCTCATGGGCTGAAAAATACATTAACTTCTCTCTTGGGACATTTATCCCCGTTGTAGTCTTTGGTATTTTTATTAATACCGTTATGCAAAAGTTCTTTAATTACAGTATTTTTGGTTTTTAGCCTGTTTTAGTACACAGCGCTTGAAAATATAATTGCACAAGCATAATACCTAAGGCCGGATAATTTGTTATTATCCGGCCTTATTTTTTCTAGCGAGAGCATCTTAAAATGATTGAATTTATCCAACCATGTAACCTCGATGAAAGCCAGCGACTATTTCATGGCCGTGGACATGCGTATCCTGAGCTTTCGCATGTCAATATTGATTGGTTTGAACCCGTTATTTTAATTACTTTATATCAGGAAGTTGAAGCCGCATGGTTAACTGAGCAGGTTACGCAATTGCGCACGTTAACCGATAGATGCCAATCTATTCAGGTGCAATATCGTTGTCGTAAGTTTGCACCCTGTGAATTAGTTTGGGGTAAAGAAATTAGCCATCTAACGGCATTAGAGCATGGCTTGAAATACCATATTAGTTTAGGTAAAGCTCAAAATTCAGGCTTGTTTCTCGATATGCGCAATGGCCGAGAATGGGTTAAAACACATAGCGAAAATAAACGAGTATTAAACTTGTTCTCTTATACTTGTGCATTCTCCGTTGCGGCTTTAGCAGGTAACGCAAGTAAAGTGGTTAATATTGATATGAGCAAAAGCTCTTTAAGTAAAGGCCGCGAGAATCATCGACTGAATAAGCAAGATCTTGATAAAGTGATTTTTGAAGGGGTTGATATTTTTAAGTCTTATGGACGCTTGAAAAAGCATGGTCCTTATCAATTATTAATTTCTGATCCGCCATCTTTTCAAAAAGGCAGTGTTGATATTGAACGAGATTATAAGAAAATTATTCGACGCTTACCTGATTTAATGTCTGAAAATGGTGATGTATTGTTATGCTTAAACTCGCCAGATCTCAATATTGATTTTTTATTGGCAGAAGTCGCTAGAGAATGCCCAGAATGTGAATTTCAATATCAACTTAAAGCGCCGGAGGTTTTTAAAGAAGCCCATGAAGGCAAAGGTTTGAAGTGTTTGTACTTTATTTATAACCCAAACGTTTAAGTGCTATATTTGCTTGAGTAAGTAGTTGGCTCAAGCAAATAACTTCCTAGTAAGCACGATTTTAGCTTACTAGTTGAGTACCACTCGCGCAGCTAATAAAATTAAAAAACTGCCGGTAACTTTATCAACAACATGGCTATGCTTCTTTAGTTTTTCTAATATCGGCCCTCGTGAGAGTGTAAAAGCAATAATAACATACCAAAGCATGTCAATAATGCCTACCGTAGCTGTCATCACGCCTTTTTGCTGCCACCCTGCATCAGGTTCAACGAACTGGCTAAATAATGCTAAGAAAAAAATGGCTAATTTAGGGTTGAGAAAAGCAATTAAAAAGCCGTCTCGCCAACCATTAATCGTTGGGTCTATAGCCCCACTTTTTTGATCAAATTGAATGTTTTGCTGCTTACTCATTAAGGCTTTAATGCCTAAGTACAGCAAAAATGCAGCACCAGCATATTTTATGGTCGAAAATATCATCGGTGATTGTACTATGAGTAAGCCAATACCCGTAGCGGTTATGGCGGCATATAGTGCAACACCAAAGCCATGGCTAATCGCGGTGGCATACCCTTGATAAGCACCACCATTTAAGGTGTTTTTTATCACTAAAGCAAGGCTAGGCCCAGGGGATAGCGCACCCAGGATACAAATTGCTACCAGAGATAACCATAAATGAAATTCCATATTTTAAAGCCTTATGGGGATAATTAATTGACGAGCTAAGGTGTATGTCTAATACGTAAGAAACTGGCAAATTTTGGCACACCTCGTTGCGTTTTACCAATGTATTTATAGGTTATTACACTGCCTATTTTAGGGGGATGTTTACGTTCAAGATCAGAAAAGCCGCTACCTATTTTAAAAACAATGCCATCTGGTGTTTTAACTTTAATTGCGCCAAGTAATCCACTGTATTTACCTTTGCCCGGTAAGTGGGCTATCACCACTGCTTCAGCATCTTGGTGTTGTTTAAGTTTTAATAAGTTTTTAGTACGGCCACTATGGTAATTTGCATTTGCAAGATGGAGCATTAAGCCTTCACCGTGATCGCTAACAACTTTGCTAAGCCAAGCCGTTAGCTTGGTATTATTCGAGACTTTTTTTTGTTCAATCATGAATAGGTGAGCTGACCTGTTCTTTTCAATTAGTAATTTCATCATGGATATTCGCTGTGTAAAATTTCCTGATTGGTGCGGTAAATCGAAAATCATTAACTTGATATTTTTCCAACACAACTTATTTGATTTTTTACGCCGAATACAGGCGCTGATTTGTTCGAACTGTCCTCTTGTGCTCCACAGTTCACCCTCCATTGCTACTTTGGGCCAATGTTCTACAAACCACTTTGGTGGGTTTAAGTTATTACCACTGCGGGTTATTAGCTTTTCACCGGTCCAATATCCACGAACGCCATCGAGTTTCTCACTAACCCAATAATCATTAACATCAATACTACTGTCATATTTAGTGGCGTGCTGCAGCGGCGGTTTGTTTGGTTTATTTTTATCGAGGACCACTTGCTGTGCATACAAGTTGGGTAATATCGAGATAAGACAAAAAGCACAAATAAAATTATGGTAGTTAATTAAATGAAACATCCGTGTTCCTTAATTTATATTGAGTTTTAAAGTTTTAAGCAGTGTTTTCTGCTTTGTTCAGCACAGTATAGATGTATTTGAGGAGAATACTTTTTAACTTCGCATTGTCGATATTATTGCTTGCTGTTTATTCAACAGTAAAACTCGGGTCGATTTTTTCAAAATTTTGACTACACTCTTGCTTACTAAGGAATTCAATGGATGAAAACCGATGCAAAAATTAATCACTTTAAGCTTAATACTCACCTGTTTTTTATTTTCTCATAGCGCAACTGCTGGTAAAAAACACTGTCAAGGATATCGAAATAAACTCGATAATGTTCAAGCGCAGCAGCGACAATCGAACTCAAATAAACGTAGCCTAAGCTTAGCTAACAAGGAAGATAAAGCACGTAAAACTTGGTGGCAATGTGAAACCGGTAAGCTTAAACCTAAGCTTAAGAAAAAAAGTAAGAAAAAAAAATTAAAGCAGAAAAAAATAAGCGCGCCCAAACCGATAAAAATGTTGGCAAAGCAAATGCCAGACACACCACTAAAACCTTTAATGCCCTTTGCGGGTGAGCAACCGGTTGAATTGCGATCTAGCGATCAATATAAAAAGTTACAAGCTTGGTTGGCGTTTTATCAACCGGCAAAAATGTGTGCTCGACCAAAGTCTACGCAACAGTTTGCCGCGTGCGTTGAAGATAAGCGTCGACAACAGGCTGAATTTGAGAATAGCTATTAAAAAACCCTTGTTATTTAGACTATTATCTTGCCTTTTACGCCACTCTTTTAGCTACAGTTAAAATTCGGGTTTATTAAGCGCTTGATAAATAGGCGTAATTTATTTTGGAATACTCTTTGCTTTAGGTTATGTAAGAGATAAAACATTTACTTTAAGGCTTAATATGACTCATTATTTCCCCGAAAAAATAAAACGAATAGCACTCACTTTATTAGGTTGCATATGTTTATTATTAGGCATTGTGTTTATTTTGCTACCAGGCCCAGCGGTAATATTTATTCCTTTAGGCCTAGCCTTATTAAGCTTGGAGTTTGATTGGGCTAAAATTTGGTTGAAAAAAAGCCAAGGTTATTTTCGCCAAGCTGCAGTAAAAGCCGATCAAACGTTATATTGGTTAGGTAAGAAATTACGTTCTTAAATACGATGCGATAGAAAAATTTTATTGCCAGAATTAATCATCTGCAGCTAATAAATGCTAACGAAGTAGAGGTTAAATAAAATGAGTAATTGGTTTTAATTGCCATTACTCATAATTTTTAAAAGCATTAAGAGGCTCAACTATAAATGCTAGGGTCAACACATTAAGTTAACAGCCCTTATTGTTTACTTTTGTGCGAAATATTGTGCTTTAGTATCATTGTATTGGGTAACAATATTATCAATAGTGTCTTGGCAGTAATCTCGTAAACCACTTAAAAGCATAAACTTTTTGCCGTGTCCGATCACCACACTATTTGAAACTAAATCAAATGATAGGCAGGCATTCCCGCGCTTACCGTCTATATCTAATGTTGTAGAAGATAACTTTAATGTAATGTCTTGAAAGTCTAAATTATCGAGATGAATTGACATGCTTTCGTACATAATCATCGGACGGGCAGGGTTGATCATTACCTGACAATCTTTCATTAATTCAACCAATATATGTGGGAATGTATGGCCTGAAAACTCGACGTAAGCACGTGTTAATGCTGAAATTGCCTTGCTATCTTTTGTGCTGTTTCCAGCAACAGACATATTTAAATATTCTTTTTGATTATCGTCGACGATGCTTGCTGATTGCGCTATTTCTGTTGGAATAGTTAACTTTGTCGTGTCAGTTACCATGCCAGAAAATTTAAAGCTCATTTCTTGATGTAAACCAGCACGCTCTAAAATTAATGAAAACAGTAAGTCTCCTGGAACACAAAAGCGTTTAGCTTGTATGTCATGCAAAGGATTAAAATCGTCAGCAATTTGTTTTGCAAAATCGCTCGCCTGTTGACGTGTGAAACTAATTTTATCATCCGTAATTCGGCAATAATTCTCTAAAAACATGGCTATTTGTCATCACTTTAAGCTGTTGAAATCGGCGCCATTCTATCAGTATGCTAAATTAAAATCGAAACTTATTAATGTTTAATAGACAAAGCAGACCAGTAATATTGGGCTTTATAGCGAAGGGGGACTATTCTGCTAATGGATTAAACACGTAATTAGAAACGAGCTGTTCTTTGTTTTTTTTGCTCAATTGCTTTAGTTGATATTCTCGGCGGCTAGCCTGTTGACGGTTTGGTTGCGATTCTGCATAGGCTAAAGCAACAGGGCGACGAACGCGAGTATACTTGGCCGCCTTTTTGTTGCATTCGTTGTGTTCAAGTAAACGCCGTTCTAATGACGTCGTTATACCCGCATATAGGCTGTTATCAGCACAGCGAAGAAAATAAACATACCACATAAAATTTAATGTCTAGTTAGTGAGCGACTAAGATATTTTCGCAATTTTTTCCTTGTTTTTCGAGGTATTATTGAATTAAAGCTAGCTGCTAGAAGTTGATTTTTATATTATTAGCCACTGAAAGTCACAAAAGGTTGAGATATGTTGCAAATAGAAGCGGGTGCTCTGCGCAAAATGAGAGCGGATTTAGATGAAAACGGTACGGTAAATTATCGTATGGTATTAGGCGAGCAAGAAGTCGAATTAAATCCACTAATTTCAAAGCACCTAACACTGAATTTTAATGGCCATATCGATTGCCTGCATTGTGGTAGAAAAATTAAAAAAAGTTACTCTCAAGGTTATTGTTATCCTTGTATGCAAAAACTCGCCCAATGCGACATGTGCATTATGAAACCTGAAACCTGTCATTTCGAGCAAGGTACTTGTCGAGAGCCAGAATGGGGGGAAAGCAATTGTATGATCCCTCATTATGTTTACTTAGCTAATACCTCAGGTTTAAAAGTAGGTATTACGCGCCATACACAAATTCCAACACGATGGATAGATCAAGGCGCAACTCAAGCATTACCTATTTTTAAAGTGAGTACTCGCTTACAGTCGGGGTTAGTTGAAATAGCTTTAGCTGAATTCATTGCAGATAAAACCAATTGGCGTGCAATGCTCAAAGGTAGTGCTGAAAATATGGACCTAAAAGCTATTGCCCAAGAGTTGAAACCTAAAATAGCAGAAAAGTTAGCAAGTATTAGTCTTAAGTATGGTGAAGATGCGGTTATCGCTTTAGATGAAAACGTTGTTGATTTGCATTTTCCAGTGCAACAATATTTAACTAAGATTTCATCTTTTAACTTCGATAAAACGGCTGAGGTTTCTGGAACATTACTGGGCATAAAAGGGCAGTATTTAATTTTTGATACTGGTGTTATTAATATGAGAAAATTTACCTCTTATCATGTTAGCTTGCAGGTAAATTAAATATTTTATTTGAAATAACATAAGCTAGACTGAGTTTAGAACGTGAGATTATTTTTCAGTCTAATTAATTACCCCACGAAGAGTTTTTAGGATCATTATGATGAATGTGAACGATTATGCAGAACAGGCGAGTGAAATATTTGTACTGTCAGATTCATTTATTCGTATAAAAGAGTTAATTGACGATGACAGCTCTACGATTGACGATATTGCCGACGTAATCATATTAGACCCTGCATTAACCAGCACTATATTAAAGCTCGCTAATAGTTCACTTTTTAGCTATCCGGGTAAAATTGATACCATCTCTAAAGCGGTATTAGTGTTAGGCATTACTGAGGTATACAATTTAGTCATCGCATTTTTCACTAGTCGTGCTTTTAAAGCCCTAAACGTTGAACAAGACTACTTGGATGACTTCTGGTGTAAGAGTGTTGATTGTGCCCTTATCGTTAAATATCTCGGGGTAAACCTTAGGATCCCAAACGCAGAACGCCTATTCATCATTGGATTGCTGCATAATTTAGGCGAGCTTGTTATTCAACAGCTTTCTCCGGAAAAGGCGTTAGTTGCCAATAAATTTACTGCAACAGAGTTACCGTGGGATAAGCAACAACAAACACTCAACTTTACCTACGGTGAATGTGCAGCTGAGTTATTAAAACAATGGCAATTGCCATTTAGTATTATCGAGCCTATTCGCAACCAAGATAATAGCGACTTTACTTACAGCACAGATGAAATAAAACTACTCTACTTATCAAAAAGAATTATGTTAAGTCAATTTGATTGCAGTGCACATGACACTGAGTTGTTATTTACTGAAGATGCTATGCAACAGTTACCTATTACTGACGAAATGCTGCAAGGAGCGATTAATTATTGTGATTTTGAACGTTTAACTATTTTATCGATTATAAATCCAGGCGCAGCCACTATTTTTTAGCGGCTAGTGGCCATTATCCTGCGCTATAGTTTATATATTAGTTAGTGGCTTAACCTATGTTGAATTTAAGCAAGGTTAAGTTTTATTGAACGATTCACATGCTGGTCAATTGTGCGATATAATTTCGCGAGTTTTAGCTAACCTTAACAAAATTAATTACTTAGAATACCTCTCTAGACATTATCAAATTTACTGTTTTTTTGACAGTTCCCCCCCCTTATTCCCTAACCTAACGTTTTCTGAAACTGAGTATGCTTTGCTGCAGCGCGTTACTTTTTTAATTAATTACTATCTTCAACAACATTCTATCAGTAGCTACTTTATAACCGCTAGGTAACGGCGTAAATATTGCACCAGTTGCTCACAAATCAATTTTATTCGCACTATTGTGGTGCGCCCTCCTGAATGAGAAAACCTCTAACGTATTGTTTTTTATTGTTAATATTCTTTGGCACAAAGCTTGATAAGTAATAATCAATAATAATTAAGGGAAAATAACATGAAACTAGTAAGCGCAATTATAAAGCCATTCAAGCTTGATAATGTCAGAGAGGCTATTTCTGAAATTGGTATTGAAGGGTTAACCGTAAGTGAAGTTAAAGGTTTTGGTCGTCAGAAGGGCCATACCGAATTATATCGTGGTGCTGAGTACCAAGTAGACTTTCTTCCGAAAGTAAAACTTGAAATCGCCGTGAATGATGAATTTGTTCAAAGATTAGTTGATGCAATAGCAGAAGCTGCACATACCGGCAAAATTGGTGATGGCAAAATATTTGTTTATGACCTTGAACATGCTGTACGAATTCGTACTGGCGAACAAGATGTAGAAGCGATCTAGGAGATAATCATGGAACAAAATATTTTTCAACTTCAGTACGCAATGGACACTTTTTATTTTCTAATTTGTGGTGCTTTAGTCATGTGGATGGCTGCTGGCTTTTCAATGTTAGAAGCCGGCTTAGTTAGAGCTAAAAATACCACAGAAATTTTAACGAAAAACGTCGCACTTTATGCCATATCTTGCATGATGTACTTATTTGTTGGTTACGACATTATGTACGGTGGCGGTATGTTTTTATCGGGCATAGAAACTGTTGACCCAGCAAAAGTGTTAGCTGATTTTTCTGCAAGAGAAGACGGTTTCACCGGTGGGGCAATATACTCAGCCGCTTCAGACTTCTTTTTCCAAGTAGTATTTGTGGCAACGGCGATGTCTATAGTCTCAGGTGCTGTTGCTGAGCGTATGAAATTATGGGCATTTTTAGCGTTCGCGGTAGTATTAACAGGTGTTATCTACCCAATGGAAGGAAGCTGGACTTGGGGTGGTAATGCGGTATTCGGTTTGTATACATTATCTGACCTTGGTTTCTCAGATTTCGCTGGTTCAGGCATTGTTCATATGGCTGGTGCAGCAGCAGCTCTAGCCGGTGTTTTACTATTAGGTGCTCGTAAGGGTAAATATGGTAAAAATGGTCAAATAAACGCTATACCAGGTTCAAACTTACCTATGGCAACCTTAGGTACATTTATTTTATGGATGGGTTGGTTTGGCTTTAACGGTGGTTCAGTTTTAAAACTTGGCGATATTGCTAGCTCACATTCAGTTGCTATGGTTTTCTTAAACACCAATGCTGCTGCCGCTGCAGGCGCTGTAGCTGCATTAATTTTTGCTAAGTTACTCTTTAAAAAGGCCGATTTAACTATGGCGCTTAATGGTGCATTAGCAGGCTTAGTGGCAATTACTGCAGAGCCTTCTACGCCAACACCTATGCAAGCCACTTTATTTGGTGCTATAGCAGGTATTGTTGTTGTATTATCAATCATCGGCTTAGACAAAATTAAGATTGATGATCCAGTTGGTGCTATTTCTGTACACGGTGTTGTGGGCTTACTAGGTTTATTATTAGTACCAGTAACAAACAGCGGCTCAAGCTTTAGCGGTCAATTAATTGGTGCAGCAACAATTTTTGTCTGGGTATTTGCAACGAGCTTAGTAGTTTGGTTTATCTTGAAGAAGTTAATCGGTATTAGAGTAAGTGAAGATGACGAGTATGAAGGCTGTGATAAGTCTGATTGTGGCATGGAAGCTTACCCTGAGTTTACCCGTGGCTAAATCGCGATAACAGTTAATTTAAAAACCAATAAGCCTGTGTACTTAACTACACGGGCTTTTTTTTACAAGATTAACAGCCTAATCTTGCGTGATAAAACAGTTTAACCTTGAAATATTTTTCAAAGTTTACTGCCATTAGTCATAAACTGTGTAAAATTAGGTATTAATCGATTTGTTTAAGAGTGGATCTTACATGGCAAGAGAGCAGTTTGGTGTTTGTGCAGAGCCTAGCCTTCATGGTTATTATTTATTGTTTAATGTTGTAGATGATAACAACTTATTTTTACGTAAAGCATTGTCACGTTTACCAGCCTTATTTGATAAGTATGCAGATCGCTTTTCAGAAGCTAATTTAGCGGGTGTTATTGCAATTGGTACAAATTTTTGGGATGAACTCTATCCAGAAGGAAGGCCAAAGCATTTACGTCAATTTCCAGAAATGGGCATTGAAGACAGAACAGCACCAGTGAATAATTATGATTTGTATATCGAAATTCGTAGTGACCGTGCTGATGTAAATCATATAGTGGCTACCAAAGTCTGTCAGCTTTTGGCAGATAGTGTTGAGTTAGTTGAACAAGTTCGGTCTTTTCGCTTTTTAGATGGGCGTGATTTAACCGGTTTTGTTGACGGAACAGAAAACCCAAGAGGACAACACAGGCGTAATGTTGCACTGATAAATGAAGAGCAAGACCCTGGGTTTGCTGCCGGTAGTTATTTACATATTCAGCGATATCGACATAACTTGAATTTGTGGAACTCATTGGAAGTTAAAGAACAAGAAGATGTTTTTTCTCGCACGAAAGTCAATAATGAAGAGTATTCAGAAGAAAACAAAGCGCCAACCTCACATATTAAACGTGTGAATTTAAAAGATAGCGAAGGTAACAGCCTGGAAATATTACGCCAAAGCATGCCTTATGGTGATATGAAGTTGCAGGGATTGTTATTTGTTGCTTATTGTCACTCACCAGAGCCATTTGAACTGATGCTAAAAAGTATGATTGCTGGTGATGCTCATGGTCATAGCGATCACCTGCTTAAATATACTCAAGCTGAAACCGGCGCCGCATTTTTTGTGCCTAGCTTGAACATTCTTGCAAAACTTGGTGAGTAGTATTTCTGAGGTTTAACGATAGAAAATTAATATTAATATAGCAGAGTGAGTAGAGCAATTTCGCATAATTTTAACTGTGTTTGAGGCTATTCGACCTGCCGCCCTCTGGTTTCAAAAACCACTTAATTAATTGTATTTAATGAGTAAAAAATATTTAATTCAATTAATTAAGTCAGTTGGGTAAATCACTTAAGAAAGCGGTTAAGTCAGATTCTTTAAAAATAGCGCTTCAAGTCTAGAAATAGTTTGCTTAATCGCTTTGACGTCAGTTGGAGCAATAAAAATAGTATCATCACCGGCAATTGTGCCTAAAACACCGTCACTTTTACTTAAGCTATCGAGTAAGCGAGCAATTAGTTGCGCCGCGCCTGGACTTGTTCTAATGATTATCATCACGTCATTGTGTTCAATATCAAGCACAAGCTGTTTAAGTGGGCTTTTTGCTGTTGGCATGCCTAACTCAGCAGGTAAGCAGTAAACCATTTCTTGACGAGCATTACGGGTGCGCACCGCACCAAACTTGCTCAGCATACGAGATACTTTAGATTGGCTGATATTTTCAAAGCCTTGCGCCTTTAAAGCATCGGCAATATCACCTTGAGAACTAAACTGCTCTTGGTTTAATAAATCTTTGAAAGCTTGCACTAAAGCTTCCTGTTTGTGTTGTCCGCTCATATAGGTCCATTAAGTAATAAAATTATGGTCGACTATTGTTGGTTAATAATATTTAAATTATACCTAAGTATTATTTCACAATTTTTATTATACGTTATCCTTATAGTTCAATACAGACGAATAACACTAACTCAATTAAGTATTGACTCGCTCAGCGGGAAATATATTGAATAGAATTAGTATAAACATTGTTTTTTGGCTAGTTATAATATATCTTTTGGCCGACAAATTTTTTACGTAATTACTCAAATTTTCGGAGACATCGAATGAAAGTTGCTGTGCTAGGCGCTGCTGGCGGAATCGGCCAAGCGTTATCTTTACTATTAAAAACTCAATTACCTGCAGGTTCTGAGCTATCTTTATATGACGTTGCACCAGTGGTTCCAGGTGTTGCCGTAGATTTATCACACATCCCTACAGCGGTAAAAGTTGCTGGTTTTGGTGCTGACGATTTAGCCGGTGCTCTTACAGGTGCTGATATTGTAATCATTCCTGCTGGTATGCCACGTAAGCCTGGTATGGACCGTGCTGATTTATTTGCTGTTAATGCAGGTATTATTAAAACTTTAGCAGAAGGCATTGTTGCTAACTGTCCTAAAGCATTAGTTGGTATTATTACTAACCCTGTAAACGGTACTGTACCAATCGTTGCTGAAGTATTCAAAAAAGCGGGTACTTACGATAAAAACCGTGTTTTTGGTGTAACTACGCTAGACGTAATTCGCTCAGAAGCATTCATTGCTGAATTAAAAGGTTTAAACGTAAGCGAAGTTAAAATCCCAGTAATTGGTGGTCATTCAGGTACAACTATTTTACCACTTCTTTCACAAGTTGAAGGTGTTACCTTCTCTGATGAAGAAGTTGCCGCTTTAACGCCACGCATTCAAAATGCTGGTACTGAAGTTGTAAACGCTAAAGCTGGTGGCGGTTCTGCTACACTTTCAATGGGCGCTGCTGCTGCTCGTTTTTGTTTATCGTTAGTAAAAGGTTTACAAGGCGAAGATGTTGTTGATTACGCTTACGTTGAAGTAGAAGGTGGCGATGCTTCATTTTTTGCTCACCCAGTACGTTTAGGTGTTAATGGTATTAGTGAAATATTACCATACGGCGAGCTAAGTGCTTTTGAAGAAAAAGCTAAAAACGACATGCTTGCTACATTAAACGCAGACATTAAAGAAGGTGTTGATTTTATCAACGGCTAATCTTTAATATCTTGCTAAAAAAAACCGCGTTTACGCGGTTTTTTTATTGCCCAATTCTTATTTTAAACGGCTGAATATTTAGCCTCAAGTATACCGGGATGATCTTTTCAGCGACAAAATAGTAATTCGATTCAGTAATAGGTAAAATGCACACAACTCCATTACTTATCACCTTAATATGACCCAACCCTTTAATTATCAGACAAGCTTTATCTTAGACAAATCTCACTTTAGCGAATGCTTCGAAGAATCTGTAACCGTGCAAACACCTTGGATGTTATATCGTAAAGGTTTGATTTTAATGTTAGTAGGTATGCTGTTAGTCATGTTTTCAGAGCTAAACCCTTATGCAGCTTGGTTTATTTTTTCGTTGGGGATATTAGAGCTGGTTAGTAGTTATTATCGACAGCCCTGGTGGGTTGCTCGCCAAATGTTGAGTAAAGCGGCTAAAGCAGAAGTTAAACTTGCTATAAACCAAGATAGTATTCATATTTCATCTTTTTATATTGATAATAATATGCAGTTCAGTGATATTGAGTTAATTACTCCGACAGAAAAGGGATGGCTAATCAGTCATAACAGCAACAGGCATTATATTTCTAACCGTTGCCTTGATAAAGCTACTCAAGACTTTTTGCAGTCGAAAGTTAGTCAATAAACCGCTCTTGGCTCGAGCATATTTTTTAATATGCTTATATGAAGTAAAATAGTTAACTTATTAGCTAAATAACACAAAAGCTGAATGAGAATAGTTCGCAAAAACCTTGACAGCGATAAGTATCTTGATTAGTCTTGCGGCAACTTTAAATTCATTAATTTTCTTATTGTTTAGGCGGGCTTGATGTTGAATAAAATTTTGTTTTCTTCTTTTGTTTTAGTTGCAGTTTTAACAACGAGCATTAACGTTTTCGCTAATGACGATGTTAATGTTTATTCATACAGACAACCGTTTTTAGTTGAACCACTTTTTAATGAGTTCACCAAAGAAACGGGTATCAAAGTGAATGTTGTTTTCGCTAAAAAAGGCATGGCTGAGCGATTAGAGCGCGAAGGCGAATATAGTCCTGCTGATATTTTATTAACTACAGATATTAGTCGTTTAATTGAGTTAAAAGATAAGCATTTGTTGCAAGCCGTTCAATCGCCTGAGTTAACCGCGGCAATTCCAGCACAATACAAAGCAGCAGATAATACTTGGTATGCGTTAACCACACGTGTTCGTAATATTTATTCAGCAAAAAGATTAGGTAAAGTTGATTTTAACTATGAAGATTTAGCCGATGAAAAGTATCGAGGAAAAATTTGTACTCGCAGTGGCAAACACCCATATAACGTAGCATTGGTTTCCGCGATGATCGCAGAGCATGGCGAAGCTGAAACTTTAACATGGTTAGAAAAAGTTAAAGCTAATTTAGCGCGCAAACCTCAAGGGAGCGATCGTGCACAAGTGCAAGCTATTCACCAAAACTTATGTGATATATCATTAGGTAACAGCTATTACTTTGGCAATATGCTAAACGATGACAAGCAAAAAGTATGGGCAGATGCAGTTTATATTAACTTCCCTAATCAAAAAAATCGTGGCGCGCATGTGAATATTTCCGGTATGGCAATGGCGAAATACGCACCTAATAAAGCCAATGCATTAGCATTGATGAACTTCCTTGTTTCAAAGCCTGCACAAAAAATGTATGCCGAAACTAATATGGAATACCCTGTTCGTCCAGGTGTGCAGCCTTCAAAATTAGTTGCTTCTTGGGGCGAATTTAAAGCTGATACACTTTCACTTGAAACAATCGCTAAGCACCGAAAAGCTGCGTTGATTTTATTAGATAAAGCACAATTTGATCTCTAGTGTTTCAAATGCCGAGTTAACGGCGTGATTATTGGCAATACCAGTACCAGTTGGAAATTTTTCAGCTGGTTTTTTGCTTTAGCGTTAATCTCGCCCATCGTGGTGATGCTCGTCGGTAGTTTAAATAACGCTGGCGATTTGTTTTCACACTTATGGGCAACTGTTTTACCTGAATATATTCAAAACACACTTGTGTTAGGCGTATTAGTTGCGCTGCTTTCATTTTGCTTTGGTGTACCGGCAGCTGTTCTGATTAGTCAAACGAATATTGTTATGGCTAAGCAGCTAAGATGGTTACTAATGCTTCCCTTAGCCATGCCTGCATATTTAGTGGCTTATTTATACACAGATTTATTTGATTATGCCGGTCCAGTGCAGCGTTTGTTACGTGCATGGTTTAATTGGCAATCTCCAAACGATTACTACTTCTTTGATATTCGAACCTTAGGCGGCGCAGCTATTGTTATTTCATTAGTCATGTTTCCTTATGTTTATATGCTTACACGTACTGCTTTTGAGCAGCAAGACAGAAACCTGCTCAGAGCTAGTCGCTTATTAGGCTGCAGTGAACGACAAAGCTTTTATAAAATTGCACTTCCCTTAGCACGCCCAGCTATTGCTATTTCGTTAACCTTAGTGATTATGGAAACACTGGCTGACTTTGCCACAGTACAATATTTTGCTGTGAATACCTTAACTACCGCTATTTATGATACTTGGTTAGGTTATGGTGACTTTGGCGCTGCTAATGCATTAGCTAGTGTGTTAATGCTATTTATTTTATTTGTTGTGGTCGCCGAGCAGCGTGCAAGAGCAGGGCAGCGTCATCAATCAAGTAGACCTAATGCAAACCAAGAACGAAAAAAACTGTCTTTAACTCAGCAAATATTCGGCAGTATTTTTTGTTGGTTTTTAGTACTGGCTGGATTTTTATTGCCACTGACTTTACTCATTATCATGGCAATAGATTATGCTGACTACCCGCAACTTATTGCGTTAATTGCTACCGGTAAAAATAGCCTTGAAATTGCGATTTATAGTGCAACTATAGCCACCTTAATTGCGCTAACCTTGGCTTTATTTCATCGGTTACATCAAAGTCGTTCGCGTATGATCCCATTGCAAATTTCTGGTTTTGGTTATGCCATTCCCGGTACCGTACTTGCTATGGCGATGCTAGCCACTTTTGGACCGTTAGATCATGCGATTAACGATGTTGCTAAAGGGGTTGGCTTTCAAGCACCAGGGCTAATATTATCGGGTACGGTTTTTGCTATCATTTTTGCTTTTGTTGTACGTTTTTCTGCTATTGCAAATGGCACGATTAACGCTGGGATAAGTCAAATTCCTAAATCGCTAGATCTTGCGCCGGGCAGTTTAGGGGTAAAAACCTTACCGGCTATTTTTCGGGTGCATCTACCGTTATTAAAATCATCAATTTTGGTTGCATGGCTTTTAGTGTTTGTTGAAGCCATGAAAGAGCTACCTGCTGTGCTATTATTACGGCCGTTTAATTTTGAAACCTTAAGTACACAAATTTATCAGCTAATTTCCGACGAACGCTTAGAGCAAGGTGCGTTAGGTGCAATTTTGATTGTATTGTTTGGTTTATTACCTATTATTTTTCTCAACCGTCAGAAGGACAGTTAGTGCAATCACTCATTAATATTGAAAACTTAACGGTTGAATTACAAGCTAAAATAATTTTATCAAATGTTGATCTTTCATTAGAAAAAGGCGAGATTTTAGGGCTGGTTGGGCCAAGTGGTTGTGGTAAAACTACCTTACTTAATACTTTAGCCGGTTTTATCGCACAAAATGCGGGCATTATTGAAATAAAACCTACTAATAAGGCACCTATAGAAATAAGTATCAATAATATGCTGCCAGCAGAGCAGCGCAATATTGGTATGATCTTCCAAGATTACGCATTGTTTCCGCATTTGACTGTTAATGAAAATATTTGTTTTGGACTAAGCGCTTTAGCTAAAACAGAACAACAAAACCGTTGTGCTGAGTTATTAACCTTGCTTGAATTATCAGAATTTTCACAACGTTTTCCACATCAGTTATCTGGTGGACAACAACAGCGTGTCGCTATTGCAAGAGCATTAGCGCCACAGCCTAGTTTGTTATTGCTCGATGAGCCCTTTTCAAATATTGATGCTAGATTGCGCAATGAGTTAATGATCGAGATAAGACAGTTATTAAAGCGCCTTGGCATGACGGCTATTTTTGTTACTCATAATAAAGATGAGGTCTTTACCTTTGCCGATAAAATTGCCGTAATGCATCAAGGGCAAGTATTACAAGTAGGTTCTCCTGCAAGTGTTTGCCAACAACCGAATAGTTGGCAGGTTGCTGATTTTCTGCAGTTGGGTAGTTGGTTACCTGCTTCATTAATAAATAATAACAATAAGTTGTCTGTGCGTACGTTAATTGGTGAACTTGATGAACAATCTATTAAGTATCAAGTTTTGGCTGACCTTGCTAAGCAAGAAAGTAACAATCAGTTGTTAATTAAGCCAAATAATATCGAGCGATGTCAGCTGAAAGAATATAATGTGGTTATCGAACATATTAGTGTTACCGAGCAAGGCTTTCACTATTTATTACGCAGTATTGAGCAGAATTCAGAGTTATCCTTTTCGCAGTTAAGTTATTATAGCCAAGAACTTCACACATTAGGTGATGCACTTTCAGTGCGATTAAAAGCTGATAGCTTCCATTTATATGCGGTTGAAAATAACCACTTGTAGGGTAAATTTAGTGCCACTGTCGCCGATCTGTGACAGTAAAACATCATTCTAAGTGAAAAAAATTTAATTTTTCAGCGCAAATTGGGCAAGCGATCCACAAAAGCCCACAAATTCATTCACTTCCCTAAAAGCCTTTATTTTCTAGGCACTCAGCGCGATCAAATTACAAAACTTTGCTTGACATAAGTTTACTTTACTCACTAAACTGTACCATTGTGGGGAAAAGTGGGAATAAGTGGATCAACAGAGATCCCAATTAAACAAAGTGGATTATGTACAGAGGCACTAGCGCAATAACGCTCGACAGTAAAAACAGAATCACGATACCTACAAGGTACCGCGAGGAGCTGTTTGCTGATTGCCAAGGAAAAATGGTCTGTACTGTTGATATTCAACATCCGTGTTTATTGCTTTACCCGCTTCCTGAATGGGAAGAAATAGAATTAAAGCTTTGTGGTTTATCGAGTATGAATCCGCAAGAGCGACTTTTACAGCAAGTGTTATTAGGTAACGCCTCAGATTGTGAAATAGATAAAAGTGGTCGTTTATTAATTAATGGGCCTCTGCGACAACACGCCGGTTTAGAAAAAGGCTTAATGTTAGTTGGGCAGTTAAGAAAGTTCGAAATCTGGAGCGAAAATGCCTGGCAAGCACAAATGCAGCAAGGTATTGCAAAAATTCAGTCAGGTGAAATAGAGCTGACTGACCGATTACTTGATTTGTCGTTATAACAAATCTCGCAACAAAATAATGAAAACAAAATGGTGTCGATAAACACATAATGCAACACGATAATGCACATATTTCAGTACTACTTGCCGAGTCAATTACAGGGCTTGCGATTAAACCAGATGGTATTTATATCGACTGTACGTTTGGGCGCGGTGGACATTCGGGATTAATTCTTGAAAACCTAGGTCCTAATGGGCGTTTAATAGCGATCGACCGAGATCCTTCTGCAATAGCTGCAGCCCAAAAATATGCTGATGATAAGCGTTTTATTATTGAGCATCATGGTTTTGCTGACTTAGCAATGATTGTTGAAAAGCATCAGTTAGTTGAAAAAATTGACGGTATTTTATTGGATCTTGGTGTGTCTTCGCCACAACTTGATGAAGCAGAGCGTGGCTTTAGCTTTATGAAAGATGGCCCTCTTGATATGAGAATGGACACCTCTCGTGGCCAAACGGCAGCAGAATGGCTAGCCGTTGCAGATGTTGAAGATATTACTTGGGTACTACGTACTTTTGGTGAAGAAAAACATGCATGGCGTATTGCAAATGCCATTGTTGACGAGCGTGAAGTTACCGCATTAACACGCACTGGCCAATTAGCGCAATTAATTAAAAAAACTGCACCACAAAGAGAAATTAAAAAACATCCGGCAACACGAAGCTTTCAAGCTATTCGTATGTATATTAATAGCGAATTAGAGCAAATAGAGAAAGTATTGTCGGCGTCTTTATCGGTATTAGCTACTGAAGGGCGTTTGGTTGTTATCAGCTTTCATTCGCTTGAAGACCGTTTAGTAAAACAGTTTATGAAGAAGCATTCGCAAGGTAAAAAAGTACCACGCGGTATGCCAATCAGCGAAGAAGAGCTAAATAAAGGTAAAAACTTGAGTTTAATTGGTCGTAAGTTAAAGCCAAGTAAAGATGAAGTGGAAGAAAATGTGCGTTCTCGTAGCTCAGTACTTAGAGTTGCTCAGAGATTAGCGCGCTAACTTTGGCGCTTGAGTATGGCAACCCAGAAAGTTGTGTTAGCACTTGATATTTGGCATGACATTCGCCGACATATATTGATTTATGGCATTTTGTTATTGGTATTAATTTCAGCATTTTCGGTGATTTACTTCACGCACTTAAATCGACTGACGACCAGTAAAATTGAAATGCTACTCAGCGAGCGTGACACTTTAGAAAACGAATGGCGTAACTTGGTTTTAGAGCAAAATAGTTTGGCAGAACATAGTGCGATTGAAAGCAGTGCAGAAAAGCAACTGAATATGACAAGACCAGACTCAAGCTCGGAAATTATTATTAAATTACCATGATTTATTAGCACGGGTAGGCAATGAAAAAATCAGCACAGTATAATCCAAACACGGTAGCATGGCGTTTTTACGTTGTGCTAGGTGCTGTTGTGCTGATTTATGCTGGTTTAATGGCTCGTACTGCTTACATACAGGTATTTGAACCTGACATGCTAAAGAAGCAAGGTGACAACCGTTCGCTTCGCACCAATACAAAAACAGTACAACGAGGCTCAATTGTAGACCGCAATGGTCACGAACTCGCGGTAAGTGTTCCAGTAGAAACCGTTTGGGCTGATCCTAAAATTATATTTGATACCAATGCTTTGGCAATGACAGAACATTGGCAAGCCCTTGCTGATGTATTAGGACAAGACGTTAACAAGCTCAAAGTTCGCGTAACTAAACACCCAACTAAACGTTTTGTTTACATTGAGCGTAAAGTTGCTCCTGCAATGGCAAACTATATTCAAGAATTAAAAATTCCAGGCATACATTTACGTAAAGAGTCTAAACGCTTTTACCCTGCAGGTGAAATAAGTGCGCACATAGTTGGCTTTACCAATGTTGATGATAAAGGCATTGAAGGTGTTGAGCGAGTTTATGACCAACTGTTAACGGGTGAAGATGGCGAGAAAAAGTATCGTAAAGATGCTAAAGGCCGCAAAATTGAAATTGTCTCTGTAAAAGCATCAACACAAGCTAAAACAATTACCTTGAGTATCGACCAACGTATTCAAGCGCTTGCTTATCGTGAACTAAAAGGTGCCGTTAAAGCCTTTAAAGCAACTTCGGGCTCTGCGGTTGTTACTAATGTTAATACGGGTGAGGTTTTAGCCTTGGTTAACAGCCCTTCATATAATCCAAATAACCGCTCAGGTGTCGCTATTCATCGCTTTCGTAATCGGGCGATTACCGATATCTATGAGCCAGGTTCAACTATGAAGCCATTAACCGTGTTAACGGCTTTAGAATTTGGTAGCGTGAAAAAAGACAGTATTGTAGATACTTATCCAGGCTGGATGCGCTTAGGCGGCAGTCGTGTTTCTGATCCTCGCTATTTAGGCAAAATTTCATTAGCAGAGTTGCTTGTACACTCTTCAAATATGGGCACGACTAAACTGGCCTTATCGGTACCAAAAGATTATTTAATTGATAAGTTTTTTGATGCTGGCTTCTCTGAAGATACCGGCACAGGCTTAGTTGGCGAAAGTTCTGGCATGATGCACGACAGAGCACGATGGTCGAAATTTGAACTGGCAACCTTATCATGGGGTCATGGTGTAGCCATTACGCCAATTCAGCTAGCGCGCTTTTATACAACCTTGGCTAATGGCGGTATTAAAACACCTCTTACCATTTTAAAACAAGATACTGATTCACTAGCGAAGCAAAAACATGAGCGTATTTTTTCAGCTGAAAATAGCCAAAATGTTGTAGAAATGCTTGAGCATGTAGTTAACGAACATTATACCGTAGCCAAAGTTGACGGTTATCGTGTAGGTGGGAAAAGTGGTACCGCCATTAAAGCATTTGCCGGTGGTTACGGGAATGATTATGTCGGTTTATTTGCCGGTGTTGCACCAATATCTGATCCCGAAATTGCTGTGGTGGTGGTAATTGATGACCCAGGTGGTGATTTATATCATGGCGGTGAAGTTGCCGCTCCGGTGTTTTCTCGAATTATGAAGGGTACGCTGCGGCTACTCAATGTTCCGCCTGATGCGAACACCAGAATTACTTCGGTTCAAACCGATAACAAAATTAAAACTACCCCTAAGGAGCGTGACCATGTTTGATCACGCTTTAGACGTTTCTAATAACGCAAGAAATTATAGCGCTATTGAGGCGGTTTTACGCTTGGGTGAAATTACGCTTTCAAGCAGTGATTTAACGCAGCTTAAAGCGCATTTGGCTCAGCACAGTTCTGCTAATAAAGCGGATTTAGTTAACGATACACGCGCTTTAAAAGAAGGTGATGTATTCTGTGCGGTGATTGGCAGTGTGCGTGATGGTCGCGAATTTGTAGCTCAAGCAATATCAGCCAATAGTGCAATGATATTACAAGAAACCACCGAGTTTACTGAACACGGGCAATTAACATGGCTAGGACAAGCATCAGGCTTAGAAACCCCTGTACTAAGCTACTTTGCGCTTAACAATAATTTATTTAATGTTGCAAAAGTGTTTTATGGTGAACCACAAAAATCGTTGAACATTATTGGTATTACGGGCACTAATGGCAAAACCAGTACTAGCCAAATTATTGCTAATTTACTCGATTACTGTCAGAAAAATTGTGCTGTTATTGGCACCAACGGCGCCGGTAAGCTAGCCAACTTACAAACCATTGACAACACCACGCCGGGTGCAACCGAATTACATCAATTACTGGCGTTATTTTCGAACAACAAAATAACCGATGTAGCTATGGAAGTGTCGTCGCATGCTTTAGCGCAAAAACGTGTTGATGCAACATTATTTAATACCGCTGTCTTTACTAATTTGAGTCGTGATCATTTAGATTATCACCACACAATGGCTGCCTATGCTGAGGCGAAAAAAGCGATATTTACTGGTGATAATAAGCAAGTAGCGGTAATTAATGGCGATGATCCTCAAGCGAAAACATGGTTAGAGAATTGGCCGTCTACACAAGCTGTTGTAGTTTATGGTCGAGATGAAAACGTTGCCAACTCTCAACGCTTCGCACTGGCAAAACAAGTTAAACACTCCGCTACTGGCGTTAGTTTCCAATTAGTAACTGAGCAAGGCGAATGTGAAATTCGAAGCCGCTTACTAGGTGACTTCAATGTTGAGAACTTGTTAGCGGCAATTGCAGTGTTAATGGTTGAAAAAATAGACTTAATAACAATCGCTGAAGCCATTACACAACTCGAACCGATTATAGGTCGTATGGAAGCATTTTCTGGCACAGCTAAACCTACCGCTGTTGTTGACTACGCTCATACTCCGGATGCCTTAGCGAGCGCTTTAGATGCTTGTCGTTTACATTGCCATGGCAAGTTATGGTTAGTTTTTGGTTGTGGTGGCGATAGAGATGTAGGTAAGCGTGCGCTAATGGCTCACGTTGCTGAAAATAAAGCGGATCACATTATTATTACTAATGACAATCCTCGCAGTGAAGATCCAGAAGCTATAGCGGCAGGTATTATTACCGGTTTCACCAAAAACGCAGGTTTTGAAAAAATTCTTGATAGAACAACCGCGGTGTTAACGGCATTGGAAAAAGCAGATGCTGATGATGTGGTGCTTTGTGCCGGAAAAGGTCACGAAGATTATATTATTTTTGGTACGCAAAAACACCATTATGACGAACGCGCCGTGGTACAAAGCTTTTATTCTGCACAGTCAGAACAAGCAGCAGAGCAAGGGGTAACATTATGATAGCGTTAACCTTAATTGAACTTGCACAGGCGGTAAATGGCGAGTTAATCGGTGAGAATATCACCATTAATGCCATTGGTACTGACAGTAGAGCACTTAGAGCAGGTGATGTTTTCTTAGCATTACAAGGCCCAAATTTTGACGGCCATAAATTTTTAACGCAAGCGGCTGAGTTGGGTTGTAGTGCGGCAATCGTGCAAAAAGCACAAGCAGATCTGTCCATTCCTCAAATTATTGTTAAAGACACTCATAAAGCATTAGGCGAAATTGGTGCTTATGTGAAAGCGAAAGTGGCGCCAAAAACTGTAGCTATTACAGGCAGTAGTGGCAAAACCACGGTAAAAGAAATGGTGGCAGCTATTTTAAGTCGCTTAGGCAATGTATTGGCGACAAATGGTAACTTCAATAACGATATTGGCGTGCCATTAACCTTGCTGCGTTTAGAAACTCAACATGACTTTGCTGTTGTGGAGTTAGGCGCAAATCATATCGGTGAAATCGCATACACCTCAGCACTGGTAAAACCCGATGTTGCCATTATTAATAATATTGCTGCCGCTCATTTAGAAGGTTTTGGCGACTTATGTGGTGTAGCGCGTGCTAAGGGTGAAATATTTTCTGGTTTAACGGCGGGTGGCGTAGCAATTTATAATCAAGACACGCAATGGGCTGACAAGTGGCAATGGCGTTTAACAGATAAAAAAGTATTACGTTTTTCATGTAAAGATAAAGCTGACTGTTACAGCGAGCAAGAAACGCTCGACGACAATGGTTGTGCGAATTTTACCTTAACAACCCCTGTGGGAAGTACCGCTATTAAGTTAACTGTGCCAGGGCATCACAACGTATGTAACGCAGTAGCCGCGGCAACTATCGCTTTAGAGTTTGGCGCAAGTTTAGACGATATTCGTTTAGGGCTAGCGCAAATGAGTGAGGTAAAAGGACGTTTAAACTTACATCAACTTAATCACCAAACTAAGTTAATTGACGATAGCTATAACGCGAATGTCGAATCAATTAATGCCGCGTCAGATCTACTCGCCAGTTACACCGGTCGCAGAATTCTTATTCTGGGTGATATGGGTGAGCTAGGTGAAGAAGCGCGTCGATATCATCAAGAAGTAGGTGAACATGCAAAGAGTAAGCAAATCGACGATTTACTCACGCTGGGCGTGTTAAGCCAAAATGCCTCAGATGCCTTTTATCAAGGGCAGCAAGAGCAATCTCAACATTTTAGTAGTAAAGAAAATTTATTGTCACGATTACAACTGTTACTTCAGGGTGAAGAACAGCCAGTGACTATTTTAGTAAAAGGTTCACGCAGTGCTCATATGGAATACGTAGTGGCTGATATTATTCAATGGCATAACAGTCAATCTATGCAGGAGCATGCATAATGTTACTTTGGTTAGGTGAGTATCTCACTCAGTATTATTCATTTTTTAACGTTTTTTCGTATTTAACATTTCGCGCCATTATATCTACGCTTACCGCGTTGGTTATCTCATTATATTTTGGTCCTAAATTAATCCGCGCCTTGCAAAACATGCAAATTGGTCAAACGGTTCGAGACGATGGTCCAGAGAGTCATTTAGTTAAATCAGGCACGCCAACCATGGGCGGAATTTTAATCTTAGCGTCGATTGCAGTAAGCGTTTTATTGTGGGCTAATTTAACTAATGCCTACGTTTGGGTAGTGCTATTTGTACTATTGAGTTTTGGTCTTATTGGCTTTGTAGACGATTACCGTAAAGTAATTCGCAAAGACTCTAATGGCTTAATTGCCCGCTGGAAGTACTTTTGGCAAACCGTAATTGGTTTAGCGACCGCAATATTTTTATATTGGTTTGCGCAAAGCCCAGAAGAAACAACCTTACTGATCCCCTTTGTGAAAAATGTTTTACCACAACTTGGCTTACTTTATATCGGCTTAGTGTACTTCGTTATTGTCGGTACAAGTAACGCCGTTAACTTAACTGATGGTCTTGATGGTTTAGCTATTGTGCCAACCATTATGGTGGCAGGGGCGTTTGCCGTATTTGCTTACATGACAGGTAATGCAAACTTTTCTGAATACTTACACATTCCACACATTGCTTTAGCAAGTGAACTGGTGGTGGTATGCACGGCAATTGTGGGCGCAGGTTTAGGGTTTTTATGGTTTAACACTTACCCAGCACAAGTTTTTATGGGCGATGTGGGCTCGTTGGCTTTAGGTGCAGCATTAGGTGTTATTGCTGTGTTGGTTAGACAAGAGTTAGTTTTATTTATTATGGGTGGTGTATTTGTTATCGAAACATTGTCGGTAATTTTACAGGTGGGATCATTCAAGTTGCGTGGTCAGCGCATCTTCCGCATGGCACCTATTCATCATCATTACGAATTAAAAGGTTGGCCCGAGCCAAGAGTGATTGTTCGCTTTTGGATTATTTCTTTAGTGTTAGTGTTGATTGGCTTAGCCACTCTGAAATTAAGGTAAATATAAACGCGTGAATAAACAATTGCATCAGTCGGTAACGACGCAATTAGCAAATAAGCGAATCGTGATCTTAGGTATTGGGATCACGGGATTATCGTGCGCGCGTTTTTTACATCATCATGAACTAGCCTTTGCGGTTAACGATAGCCGAGACATGCCGATTTCACCGGGTGACTTTAAACATCAATTTGCTGAAAATACTTTAGTTTTAGGTCGCTGGGATCAAGCGCTTATTGCGCAAGCAGAAGTGTTAATTGTTAGCCCAGGTATTGATATCAATGAACCGACTATTAGTAACGCTATTGATAAAAATTGTGATGTTATTGGTGATATAGAACTATTTTGCCGATTAAGTGATACACCGATAATTGCCGTAACTGGCTCAAACGGTAAATCAACCGTGGTGTCGATGTTAAATTATGTCGGTAACGCATTAGGCTATTGTGTGCAATTAGGCGGTAATATTGGTTTGCCAGTACTTGATCAAATAGAGCAGCCAAACGTTGATTTCATAGTGCTTGAGTTATCTAGTTTTCAATTAGAAACCGTTAAAAGCATGAAGGCATTAGCAGCCACAGTATTAAACGTTAGTGATGATCACTTAGATCGTCATAACACTATCGATAACTATAGCGCGATCAAACAAAAGATTTATCACAACGCCACTTATGCCCTGTTTAACCGCAACGATAGCTTAACGCAGCCCAATAGTGATATTACCCAAGCTAGCCAATTAAGTTTTGGTCATGATTCAGCGCAAGATAACAACTTTGGCTTAGCTAATATCGATAATGCTCCCCATTTAATGCAAGGCTCAACCGCGTTATGTGCTTTAGCTGAGTTACCACTGCAAGGTATTCATAATGCAGTTAATTATTTAGCTGTATTGGCGTTAGGAAAATGTGCAGGTTGGAATATTCCTGACATGCTAGCCAGTTTAATGACCTTTAAAGGCCTTGCGCATCGCTGTGAAGTTATCGACACAACTGATGGTATTCGTTGGGTTAATGATTCAAAAGCAACCAATGTCGGCGCTACGCTTGCTGCTATTGAAGGCTTATCACCAAGCTTACAAAACCATAAATTAATTTTAATTGCTGGTGGTGATGGTAAAGGGGCAGATTTTACCCCGCTTACTCAAGCATTAACTCAGCATGTTGACTATTTAATAACGCTCGGTAAAGACGGGCGCGCTATTGCTTCATTGCGCTTGCCTAATCAAACTGAGCAAACGATACACGTTGACTCATTACCCGCCGCAGTTGCTTTAGCTAAAAAGCACGCTGTTAAAGGCGATATGGTTTTACTATCTCCTGCTTGTGCAAGTTTAGATATGTTTGCTAATTATGTTGAACGTGGTGTGGTGTTTATCAAGTCTGTTTTAATGACAAAGGAGGCCGTGTAATGTCGGTATCTTTTGCTAATTTTTCACAATGGACACTGCCAAGTTGGCTGCAAGTAGAGTCTCGTTCCGTGTCAACGTTCGACCGTGGCTATGTTTTGCTGGCGCTTAGCATGTATATGATCGGTTTAATTATGGTGGCAAGTTCATCTATGCCAATAGCTGAACGCATTTTTGATAACCCATTTCATTTCATCGTAAGACACATGATTTATATCATATTAAGTCTTGGTGTTGCGGGCTTGACCTTACAAATACCTATGCATCGCTGGCATGAATACAGCAGTAAATTATTGTTAATGGGCATTGTTTTATTAGTTATTGTGTTGGTTGTGGGGCGAAATGTTAATGGCTCAACACGCTGGATTGCTATTGGACCGATAACCATACAAGCAGCTGAACCTGCGAAACTATTTTTCTTTTGTTATTTGTCGGCTTATCTCGTTAGAAGACGCGATGAAGTCATGGAAAACGTAAAAGGCTTTGCTAAGCCACTAGTGGTTTTTGGTGTATTAAGTGGCTTGTTATTAATGCAGCCTGACCTAGGTACCATTATCGTGATGTTTGTCACTACCTTTGGCTTATTATTTTTGGCAGGCGCTAAGCTTTGGCAATTTATCGCTATTTCAGGTGTAGGTATTGCCTTACTGTCAATGTTGGCTTACTTCTCGCCCTATCGTTGGGCGAGGGTTACGGGTTTTCTTGACCCATGGAAAGACCCATTTGGTAGCGGCTATCAGTTAACTCAATCGTTAATGGCTTATGGTCGTGGCGAAACTTTTGGTCAAGGTTTAGGTAACAGTGTACAAAAATTAGAATATTTACCAGAAGCACATACCGATTTTGTTATGGCGGTGTTAGCAGAAGAAATGGGTTTTATTGGTATTAGCGTTATTTTGTTATTGAGTATGACTTTAGTATTTAAAGCGTTATTACTGGGTAGAAAAGCGGTTAATCAAGAGAAATATTTTGAAGGTTTTTTTGCCTACGCAATTGGTATCTGGTTTTGTTTTCAGGCGGCAGTAAATATCGGCGCTAGTGCTGGCATAGTGCCAACTAAAGGACTCACTATGCCGCTTATTAGTTATGGCGGCAGTTCAATGATCATCATGACCATGTCAGTGGCTGTGTTAATCCGTATTGATCACGAAATCAGATTACAAAGTATTCAAGCAACCAGTCGCGCGACTGGTACACATAAAAGCACTAAGAAGAAAGCAAGTAAAGTGAAGAAAACAAAACTTATCGAGGGCGGAAATGACTGAACAAGTAAGTCATGATGTTAAACGTCCAACTCTGCTAGTAATGGCAGGCGGAACCGGCGGGCATATATTCCCGGGTATTGCTGTGGCTGATGCATTAGCTAAACAAGGATGGAATATCCATTGGCTTGGTACGGCTCAGCGAATGGAAGCAGAACTAGTGCCTAAAAATGGCTACCCTATTTCATTTATCAATATGGCGGGTGTACGTAATAAAAACTGGCAAACCTGGTTGAAAACACCCTTTAAGATTTTGCAATCGGTAATGCAGTCGATCAAAATTTTACGCAAAGTTAAGCCCGATGTTGTACTAGGCATGGGCGGATATGCAAGTGCTCCTGGCGGAGTAGCTGCCTGGGTTTTAGGTATTCCTTTGGTATTACATGAACAAAATGCTGTTGCAGGTATGAGTAATCGCTTTCTTTCATATATCGCAACCACAACGTTAAGCGCATTTCCGGGGGCATTTAGCCAACGTGTTAGCTCAAAAGTAGTGGGTAATCCATTACGTAGCGATATTATCGCGATTAAACATACCGTGCCTGAACAACCGGCTACCAGTAAAAAAGTATTGGTTGTTGGTGGTAGCTTAGGGGCAAAAATACTGAATGATGTTGTTCCGCAAGCAATGAATCAAATTAAAGTACAAAGTATTGATGTTTGGCATCAAACTGGCGGCGGTAATGAACAAGCGGTATTAAAAAGTTATCAAGATTACGGTTTACCTGAGGAAAAGGTCAAGGTAACAGAGTTTATTGATGATATGGCTGCTGCCTACGAATGGGCCGATGTTGTTATATGTCGAGCAGGTGCACTTACTGTCTCTGAACTCGCCATGGCGGCAAAACCAGCGATATTCGTACCATTACCGCATGCAGTAGATGATCATCAAACCAAAAATGCGATGTATTTAGTTAATTGTGGTGCGGCAAAATTAATCGCACAAAAAGAATTTAACGGTACAACCCTTGGGCAAATGCTTAACAGCTTGTTTATATCTGACAAAGTTGTGCAGCAAATGTCTAAAGCAGCACATAATGCTGCCCATGCTGATGCCACAAACTTGGTTTCATCAGCTTGTATCGATGTAGCAAAATTATGAGTAATACAATGACAGCAGTAAATAGCAACAATAACGGTTCTAATATGAGCAACAACAGGGTGCCAGAAATGCGCCGTGTTAAAACCATCCACTTTGTTGGCATTGGTGGTGCAGGTATGGGCGGAATTGCTGAAGTATTGTTAAACGAAGGCTATCAAATTACCGGCTCAGACATTGGTGAAAATCAGGTTGTTAAACGCTTAATAGCTCTTGGAGCAAACGTTACTATTGGTCATCACGCTGATAACGTTAGCGGGGCAAGTGTGATTGTGGTATCAACTGCGATTGATCCTGAAAATCCAGAGTTAGTCGCTGCACATGAACAACGTATTCCTGTGGTACGCAGAGCAGAAATGCTGGCAGAGTTAATGCGTTTTCGACATGGTATTGCCATTGCCGGTACTCATGGAAAAACGACTACAACTAGCTTAATCGCCAGTATTTTTGCGCAAGCAAATTTAGATCCTACTTTTGTTATTGGTGGCTTGTTGAACAGTGCCGGCACTAATGCACGTTTAGGGAGCAGCCGATATTTAATTGCTGAAGCAGATGAAAGTGACGCATCATTTTTACACTTACAACCTATGGTTTCGGTGATCACCAATATTGATGAAGATCATATGGAAACCTACGAAGGAGACTTCGAAAAACTTAAAGATACCTATATTGAGTTTTTACATAACCTGCCTTTTTATGGTTTAGCAGTAGTTTGTTTAGATAACCCAGTGGTGCGAGAAATTTTACCGCGTATTAGCCGCCAAGTAATTACTTACGGCTTTTGTGAAGATGCCGACGTAAGAGCAACTCAATATCAGCAATCAGCTGGTATGAGTTCATTTGTGGTTGAGCGTAAAGACAGCGCACCTTTAGCTATTAGTGTTAACTTGCCAGGTGAGCATAATGTCTTAAATGCCCTTGCAGGTGTTGCCGTTGCAATTGATGAAGGTGTTGACGATATCGCCATTCAACAAGCCCTACAAGGTTTTGCCGGTATTGGTAGACGCTTTGAAAAACTGGCTAAATTGCAAACAACACAAGGCGAAATGATGTTAATTGATGATTACGGTCATCACCCGACAGAAGTTAAAGCAACCATATCTGCTATGCGTAAAGGTTGGCCTGAAAAAAGGTTAATTATGGTATTTCAGCCGCACAGATATTCACGTACTCGTGATCTGTATGAAGACTTCGTTGAAGTATTATCGGAAGTTGATTGCTTATTCTTACTCGATGTTTATGCCGCAGGCGAGGCACCCATTGCCAATGCTGACAGTAAAAACTTAGCGCGTAGTATTCGATTACGTGGCCAAATAGAGCCTATATATGTGAGCGACAGCGACAAATTAGCAGAATTAATTGCAGCACAACTACAAGATGGTGACATGGTTATTACTCAAGGTGCAGGCAATATTGGCGCTATTGCGCGAAATCTAGCAGCAGATAAAAAATTAAAGGTAGCCAATTAATGAAACCTTTATTGGAACAAAAATTAGCCGTGTTATATGGCGGTACATCAGCAGAAAGAGACGTGTCATTAAATTCTGGTATCGCGGTTGCTAAAGGTTTAGAATCCGCAGGTTTTGAAGTGCAACTTATTGATACAAAAGGTTTCTGTTTAAGTGAGTTAGATAAATTAGCTATCGATCGCGTGTTTATTGCATTACATGGTAGAGGTGGTGAAGACGGCTGTGTTCAAGGTGCATTGGAGTATATGAATATTCCATACACCGGTTCTGGCGTTTTAGGCTCTGCGTTATCGATGGATAAAATTCGCAGTAAGCAAGTATTTCAAGCGTTAAATTTACCAACAGCAGCGTTTGCCATTGTTGATAAAGCTCAATATCAAATGGCAGATGCAGCAATAATTTTGCAGCAGCTTGGTAACGCGGTCATGGTAAAGCCAGCTCACGAAGGCTCTAGCATAGGCATGTCTAAAGCGAATAATGCTGAAGAATTGCATCAAGCGCTTGTGACGGCTTTTAACTATGACCAGCAAATATTAGTAGAAGCATGGGTTCAAGGGCCTGAGTATACCATCGCGATATTAGGACAAACGGCTTTACCTGTTATTCATATGGTTACGCCAAACGACTTTTACGATTACGATGCAAAATACAAAGCGAACACAACGCAATATCACTGCCCTTGCTCATTGTCAGAAGCAGATGAAACTGAACTGCAATCGATAGCATTACAAGCGTTTAATGCCACAGGTGCTAAAGGTTGGGGGCGCGTAGATGTAATGCGTAACAATCAAGGGCAATGGCAAATATTAGAAGTAAATACTGTGCCGGGTATGACAGAAACATCATTAGTACCTAAAGCCGCAAAAGTATTTGGTTTAAGTTTTAGTGAGCTAGTGACAAAAATTGTTGCATTGAGCGCAGAAGGTAGCGTGTAAATTATGGAAATTGCCGCAGAACAGCAACTTCCTTTAAGGGAAGAAATATCAAAGCTGCATTGGTCTTTTTGGCTCGGTGTTGCATTTTTTATTGCGGTTATTGTTGGCATTTTAACATTTGGCTTTTTTCTGAATAAAAAAATGAGTGCGGAAGAGTCTGCACCGGTAACTTCTATTGCGATAGCTGGCGAAATGCCGTATACAACGCGGGTTGATATTGAAGGCGCCATAGAAAAAGTTAATTTGGGTAATTTTTTCAACTTAGATGTAAACGATGTTCAACAGAAAGTTGCCATGTTGCCTTGGGTTTACTCGGTATCTGTGCGTAAAAAATGGCCGAATGAATTAAAAATTTATGTCGTTGATCAAAAGCCTATTGCGCACTGGAATGGGGACTTTTTAATAAATGCTAATGGTAAGGCTTTTCAGGCGGATGTTCAGCGCTTAGTGAAAAAATTGCCGGCGTTTTATGGCCCTGAAGGTAGTGAGCTAATTGCTTTAGAAAACTTTGTTAATTTGAATAAGTTATTAGATTTTAGCGAATTAGCGATTGATGAATTAGTACTGACCGAGCGTTTTGCTTGGCAGCTTATCTTAAATGATGGCGTTACCATCAATTTAGGACGAGATAATCGCGTAGAGCGCATACAGCGTTTTATGGATATTTATCCCGAAATTAAATTGCAAAAAAAGGAAGGTCAACAAGTTGATTATGTTGACCTGAGATACGATACCGGTTTAGCCGTTGGTTGGAAGACCGCGAATAATAAAGAAAGAGTTTAGCCTTAATGTCAAAAATAACTGAAAGAAATTTAGTGGTTGGATTAGATATTGGAACGTCAAAAATTTCAGTAGCTGTTGGCGAAATAACGCCCGATAACCAACTCAGTATCGTAGGGGTTGGAAATCAACCTGCACGAGGCATGGATAAAGGCGGTGTTAATGACTTAAACCTCGTTATTCAGTCAATTCAACGCGCAATTAACGAAGCTGAATTAATGGCTGATTGCCATATAACTTCAGTATATCTTGGCATTTCTGGTAAGCATATCAGTTGTCAAAATGAAAACGGTATGGTGCCAATTAACGACAAAGAAGTATTGCAGGACGATGTAGATAACGTAATTCATACTGCGCGATCAGTCCCCATTTCTGCTGAACGTCGCATGCTACATGTACTGCCTCAAGAATACAGTATTGACTGTCAAGACGGCATAAAAAGCCCAATTGGTATGTCAGGTGTAAGAATGGAAGCCAAAGTACATATTGTAACCTGTGCAAATGACATGGCAAAAAACATTGTTAAATGTGTTGAGCGATGTGACTTAAAGGCAGATCAATTAATTTTTTCAGCGCTTGCTTCTAGCTATGCCGTTTTAACCGATGATGAAAAAGAGCTTGGCATTTGTGTGGTTGATATGGGCGCAGGCACTATGGATATTGCCGTATTTACCGGCGGCGCTTTGCGTCATACCGCAGTAATTCCAGTCGCAGGTAACCAAGTAACAAGTGATATAGCAAAAATATTTCGCACACCACTAAGCCACGCAGAAGACATTAAAGTGCAATATGCCTGTGCTTTACGCCAAATGGTAAGCATGGAAGAAAATATTGAAGTGCCTAGTGTTGGTGGACGTCCAGCGCGTTCAATGTCTCGTCATACATTGGCTGAAGTTGTAGAACCTAGATACCAAGAGTTATTTGAGTTAATACAAGAAGAATTAAGAGAGTGTGGTTTAGAAGATCAAATTGCAGCCGGTTATGTTTTAACCGGCGGTACCGCAAAAATGGAAGGCGTAGTTGAGTTTGCAGAAGAAGTATTTCAAATGCCAGCTCGTATAGCTCAGCCTTCAGATGTATGTGGATTGAAAGAGTATGTTAACGACCCAACGTACTCAACAGTGGTAGGTCTATTGCATTACGGCATGCAAGCGGGCCAGCAGCAAAATAAAGAACAGAAGAAAAGCGAGTCAGTTGGCAGTATCGGATCGAAAATACTGGCTTGGTTTAAAGGCGAATTTTAACTAGTGGCAATATCGGCTACTTAAAAATGAAGTAAAAGAGTTTTGGTGGAACAAAACGTAATAAAAATCGGAGATAATAAAATGTTTGAATTAATGGAAGATCATAACGAAGAAGCAGTCATCAAAGTAATAGGCGTTGGTGGCGGTGGTGGTAATGCAGTAGAGCACATGGTTTTACAAACCATCGAAGGTGTTGAATTTATTACTGCAAATACTGACTCGCAAGCATTACGCAACTCGGCAGCGAATGTAACTTTGCAGCTAGGTCATGACGTTACAAAAGGTCTTGGCGCAGGCGCAAACCCAGAAATCGGCCGTCGTAGTGCAGAAGAAGATAGAGAAACAATTCAAGAATCACTAAAAGGTGCTGATATGGTGTTTATCGCTGCAGGTATGGGCGGTGGAACAGGTACGGGTGCAGCACCTGTAGTGGCAGAAATTGCTAAAGAAATGGGCATATTAACCGTTGCAGTAGTAACGAAACCATTTCCTTTTGAAGGTAAGAAACGCATGAATTATGCTGATCAAGGCATTGAATTTTTATCAAAAAATGTTGATTCATTGATCACTATTCCAAACGAAAAGCTATTAAAAGTATTAGGCCCTGGTACTAGCTTATTAGATGCATTTAAAGCGGCGAATGATGTTTTATTAGGAGCGGTTCAGGGTATTGCAGAGCTTATTACTCGCCCAGGTCTAATCAACGTCGACTTCGCCGATGTAAGAACTGTGATGTCTGAAATGGGTACGGCTATGATGGGTTCAGGAACCGCATCAGGTCCAGACCGTGCAGAAGAAGCCGCAGAAGCCGCAATTTCAAGCCCGTTACTTGAAGATGTAGATTTAGCTGGCGCTCGTGGTATTTTAGTTAACATTACTGCGGGTATGGATATCAGCATTGATGAGTTTGAAACAGTAGGTAACATGGTTAAAGCGTTTTCATCAGAAAATGCTACAGTTGTTGTTGGTGCAGTTATCGATCCTGAAATGACAGAAGACTTACGAGTAACAGTTGTTGCTACAGGTATTGGTGCAGAGCGAAAGCCAGATATCACTTTGGTTAACCCCGCGCCGGTTGCAGAGCCACAAGTAGTTGGTGGTGATTATATCCCAAGCACACAACCTGAGTTGTCAGCTAGCCCGGTTACTATGCCTGAAGCAAATGCTCAAGCACAAAAAGTAGCAGCTACAGAGCTTGATGATTACTTAGATATCCCTGCATTTTTACGTAAGCAGGCTGACTAATTGCTCTAAAAATGCTTTAGTAATAATGCTAAAAAAGTTGGAATATTGATTTTGTTAGGCTTTTTTGATATATTACGTCTCCGCTGAAATCAGTGGCGGCTAATAAATATAAAATATAGGCTTAAGAAGGCTATTTATGATTAAACAACGTACATTAAAAGAAAGTGTCTCTGCCATTGGCGTAGGGTTACACAAAGGTGAAAAGGTGCAGATCACTCTCCGTCCTGCCCCTGCTAACACCGGTATTATTTTTCGCCGAGTTGATTTAGATCCTGTTGTCGATATCCCCGCGACACCAGAAGCTGTTGGCGAAACTACCCTATGTACTTGTTTAGTGAATGAGCAAGGTGTACAGATCTCCACCGTCGAACATTTGCTCTCTGCCGTTGCAGGTTTAGGTATTGACAACCTTATTGTTGAGGTTGACTCGCCTGAGATTCCAATTATGGATGGTAGTGCTTTACCCTTTGTCTATTTAATACAATCGGTTGGTATTGAAACATCAAATGTTGCTAAACGCTTTTTACGCATAACTAAAACTATTCGTGTTGAAGAAGGCGATAAGTGGGCCGAATTAAAGCCTTATGAAGGCTTTCGCGTAAACTTTGCTATTGAATTTGAACATCCGGTCATTGTAAATACTTGTCAAGCGATGAGTATGGACCTCTCAAGTTGTTCGTTTATCAAAGAAATTAGTCGTGCACGTACCTTTGGCTTTATGAAAGACATTGAATTCTTGCGCTCACATAATTTAGCGCTAGGTGGCAGTTTAGAAAATGCTATTGTGTTAGATGAATATCGTATGCTAAATAAAGATGATCTTCGCTATGATGACGAGTTTGTAAAACATAAAATTCTTGATGCCATTGGTGATTTATACATGAGCGGTGTTAGTATTTTAGGTGAACTTAATGCCTTTAAATCTGGTCATGCATTAAATAACATCTTGCTACGAGAAGTGTTTAAGCAAGTTGATTGTTGGGAATGGGTGACATTTGAAGACAGTACAGAGTCGCCTATTCAATATCAAGAGATTGAAGCAACAGCTTTTTAAACTTTAGTTTACTCCTCATTTAAAACCAGTCAATTGACTGGTTTTTTTATATCAAAATTCTAAAAGTAGGGTCAGATACACATTAATTCTGTTACTAACATTTAATGTACATTACCAATAAACCGTTTGAGCTTAAGTCGTTTAAATTTAATGTGTATCTGACCCTACTTTTTGCACCTATTTATTTGCGTGTGAGGCGAGTTTTTCTAGCTTTTTACGTAAACTATCAGGGGCATTTTTTGCTACTTTTAATAGTTGCTCTGCGGTGGATGCAGAAATAGTGGTATTGCCGCTATTTGGCCGTACCTTTTTTTCATAAACTTTTGTACTAAAGGGGGTAATTTTAATTTCTAACTGGTTAAATTCATTATTAGTGACTCGAACGAGTTCGTGGCAAATGTTTACTCGTTCAAATTGTAGTCGTTGGCTCCAAACAGCGGAATTAACTTCAATAACGATCGCATTAGCTCTGAAATTGGCTATTTTCCATACATCTGCTGGTAGGTCGGGGCAGATTTGTCGTACAATGTCTGACAATATTGTTAAAGAGTTGGTTTTTGCGGCTATTTGTGCCAAAGTGCCTGACGTTGAATTAAACAGCGCTGACATATCTGTAGGGATTTTAGATTTTCTTGCCATTAGTCAGCTCTAAACTATGAATGAATTATGAGTTTAACATTACTATACCGTGGAAAGAACGTTAGATTTTCAATGAAGCTAAATAAGCTGCATTGGTTATCTGCAATAACAGCCTTTGCGCTAGTTTCTGGCTTTATTGTTCATTTAGTTGTTTCTGCCGATGACGTACCTAAAAACCCAATCTATGGCATGTCTAGCTTGCCTGATATCGACACTCCTAAGGTCAATAGCCAAGTAACAGCAGTTACTATGAAATTGGCTGAGTTGCAAAGTCAGGTGCTGCGATTAAATGCGCTTGGAGATCGGTTAGCAGAAGAAGCTAATATTCCAGACAACGAGTTTAATTTTCAGCAATCACCACCAAGTGGTGGTCCAATGATTCAGAGCAATGAAGATAAGCAAGAAAGCTTAACTGATTTACTACTAAATATAACGTCACTAGAAAAAACCTTAGCACATGAAGAAAAACAATTAAAAATGCTTGAATCTGTCAGTTTTGGTCACCATATAGAAAATACAAGGTATCTGTCTGGTCGACCAATTGTTAAAGGTTGGTTGTCTTCTTACTACGGTATTCGCAAAGACCCTTTTAGTGGCAAAGCTGCCATGCACAAGGGAGTGGACTTCGCCGGAAAAGAAAATGCCGATATTATTGCCACCGCTTCAGGTGTAGTAAGTTGGGCAAGTGATAGATATGGTTATGGTAAATTAATTGAAATTAATCATGGCGATGGTTTAAAAACGCGTTACGGACATAACAAAGATATACTCGTTTCGGTTGGCGATGTAGTTAATAAAGGGCAAGTTATTGCTAAAATGGGCAGTACAGGCCGTTCAACAGGTCCACACGTGCACTATGAAATTTTACGTAATAATAAGCAAATAGATCCAAAAAGATACGTTTATCGAAAAGCAAAAGAATAGCTTAAACACTAATTTCAGTTGTTTAAAATACTGCTGCGATTACAATACTAAGCAAGTTTATGTGGTCGGCTCTACCGATCATTTTATTTTCAGCGGAAGATTTTCTTCTCAATATGGTTTAACACGATGTTTGTAAGTTTAATGACAAAATTGTTCGGCAGTCGTAATGATCGATTACTGAAACAAATGCAAAAAGAAGTAAGTAAAATAAATGCACTAGAACCTGTTTTTGAAGCACTCAGTGATGAAGAACTAAAAGCAAAAACAACTGAGTTTAAAGAACGTGTAGAAAAGGGCGAAGAGTTAGACGCTATTCTTCCTGAAGCATTCGCTGTAGTTCGTGAAGCCAGTAAACGTGTATTTGGCATGCGCCATTTTGACGTACAAATGATCGGTGGCATGGTACTAAACTCGGGTAAAATTGCAGAAATGCGTACCGGTGAAGGTAAAACCCTTACCGCAACATTACCATCATACTTAAATGCTTTAACGGGTAAAGGTGTACATGTAATTACGGTTAACGACTATCTTGCCACGCGTGATGGTAACTGGAGTCGTCCACTATTTGAATTCTTAGGTATGACCGTTGGCTGTAACATCGCCGGTATGGCTCCTCAAGATAAGCAAGCCGCTTATAACTCAGACATTACCTACGGCACTAACAACGAATTTGGTTTTGATTACTTGCGCGACAACATGGCTTTTTCGCCAGAAGAGCGTGCTCAAAAGCCATTAAATTTCGCGGTAATTGATGAAGTTGACTCTATTTTAATTGATGAAGCGCGTACGCCACTTATTATCTCAGGCCAAGCCGAAGATAGTTCAGAGCTATATCGTAATATAAACCTCGTGGTACCAACGCTTGTTCAACAAGAAGAAGAAGATAAAGAAGGTGAAGACAGCACAGGTGACTTCACTATCGATGAAAAAGCAAAACAAATTTATTTGACTGAATTAGGTCAAGTTCATATTGAAGAAATCATGATAGAAAAAGGATTAATGCAGCAGGGAGATTCTTTATTCTCAGCAGCTAACATTACCTTATTACATCATGTTATGGCGGCATTGCGTGCACACAAACTATTTCAAAAAGACGTTGATTACATCGTAAAAGACGACGAAATTGTTATTGTTGATGAACATACCGGTCGTACAATGGAAGGCCGTCGTTGGTCTGAGGGTTTACATCAAGCTGTTGAAGCTAAAGAAGGTGTAAATATTCAAAACGAAAACCAAACTTTGGCTTCAATTACCTTTCAAAACTTTTTCCGCATCTATAACAAATTATCAGGCATGACAGGTACCGCTGATACTGAAGCGTTCGAGTTTAACCATATTTACGGTTTAGAGACTGTGGTTATTCCAACGAACCAGCCTATGGTACGTAAAGATTTACCTGATTTAATTTACTTAACCGCTGAAGAAAAGTTTGAAGCTATTTTAGATGATATAAAAGATTGTGTTGAGCGTGGGCAACCCGTGTTAGTAGGTACTATTAGTATCGAAACATCAGAGTTTCTTTCTTCGTTTCTAAAGAAAGCAAAAATTAAGCATAAAGTGCTTAATGCTAAGTTTCACCAACAAGAAGCTGAAATTGTTGCTGATGCCGGTAAAATTGGCGCTGTAACTATTGCGACTAATATGGCGGGTCGTGGTACCGATATTGTATTAGGTGGTAATCTAGGCACAATGCTAGCTAAACTTGAAAATCCAAGTGAAGATAAAATTGCGCAAGTTAAAGCTGCATGGCAAGAAGAGCATGAAAAAGTATTAGCTGCTGGTGGTTTACACATAGTTGCTACAGAACGCCATGAATCTCGTCGTATTGATAACCAATTACGTGGTCGTTCAGGTCGTCAAGGTGATGCCGGTTCAACCCGTTTTTACTTGTCAATGGAAGACGGTTTGATGCGTATTTTCGCTTCAGAACGTATTACAAACATGATGCGTAAACTGGGCATGGAACGTGGCGAAGCTATTGAGCACCCTTGGGTAACTAAAAGTATTGAAAACGCACAACGTAAAGTTGAAGGCCGTAACTTTGATATTCGTAAACAATTACTTGAATTTGACGATGTATCAAACGACCAACGTAAAGTTATTTATGAACAACGTAATGAATTAATGGACGAAGCTGATATCGCCGAGGTTATTAAAGCGATTCGTGTTGATGTTGTAAACGGCTTAATTGCGCAACATATACCACCACAATCTATGGAAGAAATGTGGGATATTGAAGGCTTAGAAGAACGTCTTAAAGGTGAACTTACGCTTGAACTACCTATTGCTAAATGGTTAGAAGAAGATAAGAAGTTACATGAAGAAACTTTACGTGAGAAAATTTTAGAGGCCGTTGAAACTAGCTACACTGAGAAAGAAGAGATGGTTGGCGCCGAAGTGCTACGTCAATTTGAAAAAGCAGTAATGCTACAAAGTTTAGACTCGCACTGGAAAGAGCACTTGGCGGCAATGGATCATTTACGTCAAGGTATTCATTTACGTGGTTACGCGCAAAAGAATCCCAAACAAGAATTTAAACGTGAGTCTTTTGAGTTATTTGCCGAGTTGCTAGATAACTTAAAATATGACGTTATTGGTATTTTAAGTAAAGTGCAAATTAGAGCTGAATCTGATGTGGAAGCTGTTGAAGAACAACACAGAAAAGCAGACGAAGCGCCAAAAGAGTTCAAGCACGAGTCAACTTCAGAGCCAGAGCCGGCAGCTATGCCGCGTGTTGGTCGAAATGAAGCTTGTCCATGTGGCTCAGGTAAAAAATATAAACAGTGTCACGGTAAATTAACCTAATCACTTGATATAACGAGTTAAGTCGTAATTGTATTTTAATGCCAGTCAATTGACTGGCATTTTTATATTCAAATTTTGTAAGTATCAACCAACTGTTTGTTGTAAATCAGTTTTATACTTTAAACTCATAGCATTGAGAACTTTGCAACAATAAGCAATGTCTTATTATTGGCAGTGAATCAGTACTTGGTTGAATAATAATAAATAGAAAAAGCTCAAGGATTTAAAATGACAAAAATTGTGCATGTAGCGGTTGGTGTGATCAAACGCGAAGATAAAATCTTTCTTACTAAACGTTTAGCGGCGAGTCACCAAGGCGGTAAATGGGAATTTCCCGGTGGTAAAGTAGAAGCAAATGAAACTTTGCATCAGGCACTTCATAGAGAGCTAAAAGAAGAAGTTGCTATTGATACGTTGTCTTGTACGCCACTAATGCAAATTAGCCATGATTACGGCGATAAAAAGGTATTGTTAGATGTGTTTGTTGTAGATAACTTTACCGGTGAAGCAAAAGCTTTAGAAGGCCAACAATCAGGTTGGTTTGCATTGTCGGAGTTTGAAGGTTTAAATTTTCCTGCTGCTAACCAGTCAATTATCGAAAAGCTAAATCAAGTATATCAATAACAAGCGAATATATTGTGTTGATAGTTCTGTTACACAATATATTCAACAGTTGTCTTAGCAAGTTAGCTATAAACTATATTATTCAGGTTCAACAAAAAATTTATTGTGCTGTAAAAATTCTGCTTCTAAGGCGTCAAGCATTTCTTCGTTCAGTTCAACAGCACCTTGCACAGGCTGGCTTATTTTATGATTTTCATCAGCCCAATCACCAATATCAATTAGCTGACATCGTTTACTACAAAATGGTCGATACTGACTCTCTTCTTGCCAAATAACTTCTGTTTTACAGGTGGGACAAGCAACTTTTAAGGTCATAATACACAATACTAACGGGGAAAATTATGCGCTTATTATAGAAGAATTTCACATAAGCAGCTAGCGCTGAAAAAGAAGTTTTAAACTGACAGCTCAAAACGGATAGCTGACAACTAATGACTGACAGCTTTGTAATTAATTAGCAGCGAGCTAAATGAAATTTCGTGGCTTGCTTAGCATATTTTCGACCTGTCTCGTTGCAGGGCATCATAAAGCGAATAGAGTAACGAAAACGGTTGCCGCTAATGGTTGGGTAGAAAGGTAGGCCGTTTGCTACTTTTATACGAATAAGAATTAAGCCTTCACCATTATCTTGAAAAAAACCGCTTTCAGTGGTTATTTCTTTAAACTCAGCACGTTGGCGAACAAACATAAGATTCAGCGCTAGCGCCGCGTTAATTTGCTCAAGCATCGAAAGCCAGTGTCTACATTGTGCTGCAACTTCTGTACTCGGTTGATTTAACCAAAACTGTAATTGAGGCAAGTCAAAATGCGAGCTGCCGCCTTGAATAGCAAAACGTTGTTTTAAACTGGTTAAAAATTTATCTGTTTTTAACTGTAACCATTGCGCGGAATGCACTTTCAGCTTACTCGATAGCTGAACGGTTTTTTGCAAGTTATCTTCTAGAGCTGCATTGTTAATGTCGGGGACTTGTGACCAAACCACTAAACTTTGTTCGAGCTTTTCTAAATCCTTGATTAAATCACCGCGAATATCGTTACGCTCTAAAGTATCTAAAATAGCAAATAAAGCATTAAAAAATACGCTGTGACTGGTTGTCATATTATAATTTAGACAATCAGAAGCTTGAGCAAATAATTGCTCTAGCTTTAAGTAGTTTCGTATTCGCTCATTAAGCGGATGTTCATATAATATTGCGGTCATTTATTCGAAACTTTGTTTGAAACGATTGAAGGTCATTGCTTTATAGTAACCATAGCACAGGTAAATGGCGAATTTTTTATGTAAACAGCCGTTTACAATTAGGCTCATTTAAGTGTTTAACCACTATGCTTTAGCGCTAAGGTACGGTACTTTTGATCTAGTGCTATTACCTGTTGTTGAATGTCGTCTAGGCTAATATCTTGGTTGTTAATAACATCATCTGCAAAGCTAAGGCGTTGTTTGCTCGGCATTTGGCTGGCAATAATGCGTTTAATTTCAGCCACAGAGCTAGGGTCGCGCTCAGCAGTGCGAGCGATCTGATTCGCTTCGTCTATATTAATAACTAAAACTCGGTTAACTAATTTTTGTAAGTTATTCTCTATTAATAGTGGCGCAACTAGCACGCAGTAATTGCTTTTTGCTTGTGATATTTGAGAGAGAATCTCTGTTCTAATTAACGGGTGCAATAAATTGTTCAGCCATGTTTTATCATCACTATTACTAAAGATTCTACTACGAAGTTTGGTTCTATCTAATTCGCCAGTTGGGGTTATAAAGTCTGGGCCAAAGTTAGCTTCAATTGCAATTAGCGCCTTGCTACCAGGCATAACAACGGTTCGCGCAGCAATATCAGCATCAATAATATCAATGTTGAGTTTAGCGAACATATCGCTGACAGTTGTTTTACCACTGCCAATTCCACCCGTTAAACCAACGATAAATTTAGACATGTAAGCGCCTTTTTCAGTTTTGAGCGATCAGTTTTAAGCTATCAGTTTGAGCTTTAAGCTGGTCAGCTATCCGTTTTAATTAGCTTAAAGGTTTTATTTCTGTAGTTAAGCGATTTAAGTTAGGGTGCTTAAATACCAAGACCAAATACCATTTCCCCAAAGTAAAGTAATCCAACCTGCAATGGCTAAGTAAGGGCCAAAAGGAATGGCTTGTTCACGCTGGTGATTTTTAAACACCATTAAACTGATGCCAATTATCGCACCAACCGCCGAAGCCATTAAAATAAGTAATGGCAGCAATTGCCAACCTATCCAGGCACCAAAAAGCGCAACAAGCTTAAAATCACCATGCCCCATACCTTCCTTGCCAGTGATAAGTTTAAATAACCAAAAAATGCTGAATAAACTCATGTAGCCAACAACTGCGCCAATTACCGCGTCATTCAAAGGCACTATGGCACCATTAATATTAACCAATAAACCTAACCATAAAAGCGGCAAAGTTATTTGATCAGGTAATAGCATGTGATCAACATCAATTAAGGTTAAACAAACCAAACCCCAGGTTAATATTAGCAGCATCAATGTGGTAAAAGTAACGCCATAATGTGCTGCAATAACCACACTTAATATAGCAGTGGTAAGTTCAACCAAAGGGTAGCGTAGCGAAATTTTAGCTTTGCATTGGCTACACTTGCCACGTAAAAATAACCAACTAATTACCGGAATATTCTCGTAAAAGCGTATTTTATGTTGGCATTTAGGGCAACTAGAACTGGGTGTTGAAAGGGTAATAGGGTTTTCGTTAGCTTGTATTGGTTTTGCTAACTCATCGGCTAAAAATTCACGACATTCGCTTTTCCAACCTTGCTCAAGCATTTTAGGTAGGCGATAAATAACCACATTTAAAAAACTGCCTATTAACAAAGAAAAAACTACTACAATAGTGTAAAAATAAGCAGGGGAATTGCTCATCAATGTAATTATATCGCTCAAGAGTTTTGCCTCAAAATTAAGTGAATCTATCGTACTAAATAAAAGCTAAATAAAATGTTAAATAAAGTGCTGGATATATCGATAAAAAAACGATGACTAGCATCGTTTTTTTATTTTATAACACACAAGGAGTAAACCTTTAAACCACCATACCAATTTGGAATATCGGTAAATACATCGCAATGATCAAACCACCAATAACGACACCTAAAACAGCCATAATCATAGGTTCTAGTAAGGTAGTTAAGTTATCAACCGCGTTGTCTACTTCTTGCTCATAAACGGTTGCTACTTTAGCAAGCATGTCGTCAACTGCGCCCGACTCTTCACCAATAGCAACCATTTGAATAACCATATCAGGGAATATGGCACAATTTCGCATGGCTAAATTCATTTGCATACCTGAGGTTACTTCAGCACGTATTTCTAAAATAGCATCACGAAACACTGCGTTACCTGAGGCTCCTGCGGCAGATTCTAGTGCATCAGGTAAAGGGACACCGGCAGCAAATGTTGTTGAAAGGGTTCTGGCATAACGAGCTACGGCAGCTTTTTTTAATACATCACCAACAACAGGGACTTTTAATATTTTTTTATCTACGCTATCACGAAAACTTAGGCTATTAGCGTGTGTTTTTTTGAAAAGATAAATAGAGAGGAATATGCCGGCAAGACCAAAGTACCAATAGGCCTGCATAAATTCAGAAATGGCAAGTACCAGTAAAGTAAAACCAGGTAACTCAGCACCAAAGCTATCAAATATATCTTTAAAAACAGGCACAACAAAGATTAACAATACTGCCGTAACTACAAAGGCTATCACTAATACCGAAATAGGATAAGTCATGGCTTTTTTAATTTTAGCTTTTAATGCTTCTGCTTTTTCTTTATAGGTTGCGACACGATCATAAATAGTCTCAAGCGCACCAGATTGCTCACCTGAATTCACTAAATCACAATATAAATCATCAAAGTACTGTGGGTGCTCACGTAAACATTCCGATAGAGGAATACCCGATTGTAGCTTATTACCTATGGTTCCTAGTAGTTTTTGCATATTACCATTGTTATGGCCAGAACCTATCATTTCAATAGTTTGCACTAAAGGAACCCCGGCACCTAACATAGTGGCTATTTGGCGTGTAACTACAGCAATATCAGCAGGAGTTATTTTTTTATCGCCACCCATACCAAATAAAGGTTTCGCTTTTTTACTGATTTTACCGGGCGTTATACCTTGTTTACGTAGCTGAGCTTTAAGCTCTAAAACACTGCCGGCATTAAGCTCACCACTTACTTTCTTACCTTTACGGTTTAGACCTTGCCACTTATAAATATCGAGCGCTTTAATCTTAGTCTTTTTATCTTTTGTTTTTTTTGAAGAAACAGCCATTCGCATAACCTAATTATTAGTGACTTTTATGTCTTTGTTAGAGCACAGCTTATCGTTGGCGCTTTTATAACTGATTTTAAGCTGGATAATAATACAATCAGCTTATCGCTAAAATTCGAGATAAGCAATTACTAGCAGTTTGTTTGATAGATAACATTAATAGTAATATTTTAAGTATATAAGTAACTTAGAAATAAATTAAGCGTTAGTTACTCGATTAACTTCTTCTAAACTGGTTACGCCTTGTGCTGCTTTTTCTAAGCCAGATTGGCGTAGATTGTTATAGCCTTCTTTTTGACATTGCTCGGCTATTTCTAAAGAGTTAGAGCCGGTCATGATTAAGTTGGCGGTAACATCGCTGATTTTTATTACTTCGTAAATACCGACTCGGCCTTTATAGCCACCAGTACAAAGATCGCACCCTACAGGTTTAAATAATTTAATCTCTGAAAGTTGTTCGGGTAAAAAGCCTTGTGCGAGTAGTTCATTTTCTGGAATATGTTCTTCTTCTTTACATTGAAGGCATAAACGACGGGCCAGTCGCTGGGCAATAATAACAGAAACTGAACTAGCAACGTTGTATGAAGGTACACCCATATTTAATAAGCGCGTTAAGGTTTCAGCCGCTGAGTTAGTATGGAGCGTAGATAAAACTAAGTGACCAGTTTGTGCGGCTTTAATGGCAATTTCAGCGGTTTCTAAATCACGAATCTCACCTACCATAACAATATCGGGATCTTGACGTAAAAATGAACGTAATGCGCTAGGGAAGGTTAAGCCAGAACGGGTGTTAATTTGTACTTGGTTAATACCGTCAAGATTAATCTCAACTGGGTCTTCCGCGGTTGAAATATTACGCTCTTCAGTATTTAAAATATTTAAGCCGGTATAAAGTGATACGGTTTTTCCTGAGCCTGTTGGTCCAGTAACTAAGATCATGCCTTGAGGCTGTGCTAATGCTTCCATGTAAATTTTCTTTTGCTCAGGTGCATAGCCGAGCATGTCGATACCTAGCATGGCGCTTGACGAGTCAAGAATACGCATTACTATTTTTTCGCCCCACATAGTAGGCAAGGTACTGACACGAAAGTCTATCGATTTCTTTTTCGACAAGGCTAATTTTATGCGGCCATCTTGGGGAACTCGACGCTCAGCAATATCTAATTTCGACATGACTTTTAATCGCGCAGCCATTCTAGAAGCAAGTGTTATTGGTGGCTTAGCCACTTCGTTTAAAATGCCGTCGATACGAAAACGAATGCGGTAAGATTTTTCATAAGGCTCAAAATGTAAATCTGACGCGCCTTTGCGAATAGCATCGAGTAATATTTTATTAATATAAACTACTATGGGTGCGTCTTCTTTGTCACCACCGCCGGTATTGTCTTCTTCTTGTCGTTCTTCTTGAACATCAATGCCCGCTAATTCTTCTGCATCCATATCAGAAATATCCAGGGCATCGCTGTCTTCTTCTAATATTTTTTCAATGCAAGCGGCAAGCGCTGTTTCATTAGCAAGCACTAACTCGGTAGAAAATCCAGTATTAAATTGAATTTCTTCTAGGGCATCAAGGTTGGTTGGATCAGACATGGCAACAAATAACACTTTGCCACGTAAATATAACGGCAGTGCATGGTGCTTACGTATTAATTTTTCGTTACGTACACCTTCGGGCACTAAGCTAGTATCAAAATTAGCGAGATCAATTAACGGACAGCCAAAACTACGGCATAAGGTGTTGGCAATAGCTTCTGCATCAATGTCTTTATCTTCAACTAAATAACGAATAAACGGTTTTTTTTGTTGGATAAAATCTACACTAATATTTTCTGCTTTGTCGCTAGGCACAACGTTTTGCTTAGTTAAAGCAGAGAGTAAGCTTGATTGTTGGTGAAGTCCTTTCATAGATCTCTTAATAAAACTATTAATAACTGCAAGTTACAGTGTAACTATTTTAAGCATGAAAAACAAAAAACAATTTTCATTACTTTTAAGGTATAAAAAAAGCTCCCAATAGGAGCTTTTTATGTTCTTAGTTATTTAAAAATTAACAAACACCATTGGCGATACATGTACCAGTTTGAGCCCAGTTTAATGAGTTATTAGCCGCTGTAGGTGTTAAAATATAAGTAGAGGCGCCAGAATCTGAACCAGTTGCAGTAATGACAGCCGTTCCTGCGGTAATAACAACTGATGCAACTTCATCACCAGCTTCAGCACCAGCTTTAACTGCACCTATTTTAGCGTATGTATCACAATTCCCTAAAGAATAATCACCACGTGTTTGAAAACAAGTTTCGATAGCCGCTTTAACCGAACCTACAGCAAGTGGAATTTCTGAATAACGAGCTTTTTCAGTGTAAGTATTATAAGCAGGTAATGCTACCGCTGCCAAAATACCGATAATCGCAACAACGATCATCAATTCAATTAAAGTAAAACCTTTCGCTTTTTTCATTGTATTTAGTTTTTTCATTTTAAGTATTCCATACATAATTACAGGGGCTGAATTGATACTGCGACAAAATTTGCCAAATGTAAAACATTGTTACCATATTTTTTAATTTTTTTTTGATTTTAGCTGTTTTTAACGCTTAATTGCTAAAATTTATGGTGTTTAACAAGATTTTAACTTCAAAGCATAAGATTTTATTTAGTGAAAAATTAGCAGGTTTTAGGGCTTAATTTTAAAAAATTAAATTTTTATCTGATTAGGTTGTGAGGTTTGCATTAAAATTAAGCAGACTTTTTTTTAAAAGCCTGCTTTATGTTTAATAACAATTCATCATTAACTTAGTTAACAAAGTTATCCATTAAACAAAGCGCATTGAAAGATCGACTGCTTGCACATGTTTTGTTAAAGCGCCAACCGAGATAAAATCTACCCCTGATTTCGCGTAATCTTTAAGTGTGGCTAAAGTCATGTTGCCAGAAACTTCTAATTTTGTATTACCGGCAGATATTTCTGCGGTTAATTTAACCGCTTGTTCGATCATTTGGGTACTGAAATTATCTAGCATAATAATGTCAGCACCAGCGTTCAAAGCTTGAGTTAATTCATCGATACTTTCTACTTCAACCTCTACAGTTTTATCCGCATGATTAATACGAGCGGTGCTAATGGCTTGTTCAATGGAACCACAAGCAGCAATGTGGTTTTCTTTAATTAAGAAGGCGTCAAACAAACCAATTCTATGATTAACACCACCACCACAAGTAACCGCGTATTTTTGTGCGCTACGAAGGCCCGGTAGAGTTTTACGGGTATCAAGTAATTTGGTTGTAGTACCTTCAAGGTGTTTAACGTACGAGCTAGTAATTGTTGCCGTACCTGAAAGACTTTGTAAAAAGTTTAATGCGGTACGCTCGCCGGTTAATAAAATGCGCGCATTGCCGGTTAATTCAAATAACGTGGTATTGGCGGTAACGTGTTGCCCGTCGTTTACAAACCAAGTGATTTTGGTGTTGGTGTTGTAAATGCTATCGAGCTGTTTAAACACTTCATTAACCCAAGCAACACCACAAATAACACATTCGTCACGGCTGATAATGTTGGCGACAGCTTGATTTTCTGCAGGTATTAGCTCAGCAGTAATGTCGCTGCTATTGGCGAGTTCGTTATAGTCGTTTACACCTAAGTCTTCACATAATGCCCAAGTAACGGTTTTGATGATATCGTTTAATAATGATGCTGGTAACATTTAATACTGCTCTCGTAAAATTAGTTGTTTTCCGGTTTGGCTAAATTCTACTCTTTTTAGGGCGCTCATGCCCAACAGAATTTCATCAGCCGCCATACTCGGATTGATATTCGCCGCAACATTATACAGATAGATATTGCCAATGCGTAATTCATTTATTTGTGTTTGATAAACCGTAATTGTGCCATTAGCCGTTTGCACGCGCATTTGGCCTTGCGGCTCTAAAGATAAGTTTTTTGCGATATGAGCTGGAATTGAAACATGCGTAGCACCAGTATCAAGCAAAAAGGTAACTTGCGAACCGTTAATCGTGCCATTAGTAATATAATGGCCTTGGCGGTTTTGTTGCAAGGTAACCGCGGCTTTACCATTGGCTTGTAATAAAAGTTGCGGCGTTTCGTTTGGGTTATATTGCTGGTCTAACACATCTTGAAAAACAAACACTAATAATGCAATGCCGATAATCCAAGCTATCCAGACAAAGCTTTTGCCAAAATTTGTTGAAGTGTTACTTTTAGTCATATACGCCCAATAATTAGATTAATATATTTTCTTGTTCTGATGATAACTTTACTATGTAATAGTGCTTTGATAAACAAGGTGTGAAGTATTGTATGTCATTTCTGCAAAATAATGAGCAAAGTAGCCCTGAACTGCGCATTAAGGCGGGTTGGTTAAATAGCGCTGAAATTCAGCGTTCTAGTCATTTTGAGCCTCGAGCTAAAAATGAAGCTATAAACCTGTTGGTTGTGCATAATATTTCCCTACCTCCGGGGCAGTTTGGTGGTGGTCACATTACCAACTTTTTTCTCGGCAAGTTAGATCCCAACATTGATCCTTATTTTGAGGATATATATAACATTCGTGTTTCTGCGCACTGCCTAATTAAACGTGATGGTCATATTGTTCAATATGTTTCGTTCAATGATAAAGCATGGCATGCGGGTGTTTCAGTTTACCAAGGTCGAGAAAAATGTAATGACTTTTCTATTGGTATTGAGCTAGAAGGTACAGACGATATTCCTTATACTAAAGCACAATACCAACAACTCAGTAATTTAAGCCAATGTTTGATTACTACGTATCCGGCACTAAAAAATAATATTGTTGGACATAGCGACATAGCACCAGGTAGAAAAACAGATCCCGGTGAAGCCTTTGATTGGCAACATTTTCAAACGTTACTAGATACAAAAAAGCTTTAAGCTTTAAGTTTTGAGCTATCAGTAAAAGATAAAGCTATAAGCTGTCAGTTACGATCTGTCAGTAAGAGATAGAGCTATAAGCTGTCAGTTTTGAGCTGTCAGTAAGAGATAGAGCTATAAGCTGTCAGTAAAAGAATGAGGGAAAGCTATCGAAAAGAAATATCAGTGAGACAAATGATATTAGAGCGTTGGCAATAACTTAAAACTGACAGCTTACAGCTAAATTCTTGCAGCTTCACTACAATAACTTTAATACATATGGATAATTACAAATGAGCTTAATTAGTTTATTAATTGCTTTAGCTGCCGAACGTTACTTATCTTCAAGTGCGTGGCAGTTTTCTACTTTATATCAGCGATATATGGCGCTAATTAAGCGCACAAAGTTACTTGCTGATTTTAAAAACTCTACACTGCAAAGTTATGCGGTTATTTTTATTCCAGTGATCGCTTGTTATTTTTTACTTGAGCAAATTGATAACGCCTTGCTCTATCTAATAGCTTCAACACTCATATTAATTGTTTGTTTTGGTTGTATGAAAACCCGTGACGCTTATAAAAGTTATTTAGTTTCAGCGCTTAAAGGCGAGTTAACCAGTTGTGAGCTGCAGCAGCTGCAATTACAGCAAGATAAAAACATTGCCAGTATGGGCTTTGGTCAAACAATGGTTTGGTTAAATTATCGTTATTTTATCGCCGTTATGTTGTTTTTTGTATTATTTGGTCCGGCAGGCGCACTTTTTTATCGCTTACTTACCACGGTAAATGAATGTGCAAATGATCAAGAAACTAGTGAAGTTAATAAAGCAGATGAAAGCGTTGAAACTAACGAAAATGCGCAAGATAACAAAAGCAGACAAGAAGTTTGCCAAAATAATCAGCAGTTATTGTTTTGGGTAGATTGGTTGCCAGTAAGGTTAGTTGCTTTTGGTTACATGTTTGTTGGCCACTTTTCTAAAGCTATGCCGGTATGGCTTGAAAACTTATTTGAATTTGAAAAGCCACCAAGCAAAGTCTTAATAGCTGTTGCGCAAATGTCTGAAGACTTTATGGTCGATGCCGGTGACTGCACCGCTGAGCCTTGCTTATTGGTTAAATTAGCCAAGCGTACCTTATTATTATTTTTAGTGATTATTGCTGTGCTTATATTAACAGGCATACTCTCGTAAGACCTGCTTATGTTTTTGGCTGATAGTTTTTGTATCAGCCAAAACTACTACCAACACCTATTCGTTTATACTTCCTAATTCAAAATACCTAGATTTATTTTAACCTGAACGCTAGATAATGAGTGCTTATCCAGCGTTCAGTTTTTTTAATCATTAGATCACTCAGCGGCTATTGTTAGTGTTGGGTATGCTATCTCATGGTGTTATCCCAATCGAAATAAATAATCGATCATTTTAAGGCGGTTTACATCGTCAATAACTTATTACATTTGGTATTAATGCAAAAGCACCGCAATAATAATTTTTCATAAAAACCTGAAAAATCAGTGTGTATATTTACTCATTGATTTCGTTATTTTTATTTTATTAGTTTTGCAGTTTATACCTACGGTTAATGACTTTTTTGATTGTTGATATATTATCCACTGTATTTACAACAGCGACTGTATTTGATACATTACATCTCAATTAATCTAATGGTAAGACCAATTTACCATGTGATTTCGAAATTGAGTTAATGAATTTAGATACGTTTTATCTGAATAATTAAGGGTTATGAATGTCGATTCCGACTATTGAAAAACCGGTTAAGCAAGCAAAGCTGTCAGATATAATTCTGGCGCAGCTTGAGACAATGATCCTTGAAGGTAGCTTAAAACCGGGCCAAAAATTACCAGCCGAGCGCGAACTAGCAAAACAGTTTGACGTTTCTCGACCTTCATTGCGCGAAGCCATTCAAAAGTTAGAAGCTAAAAGTTTAGTTACCCGTCGCCAAGGTGGCGGTACCTTTGTCAGCGAGAAAGTGTTAAGCGGGTTCTCTGATCCATTATTTGCCCTAATGGCAAACAATAAAGAATCGCAATTTGATTTATTAGAATTTCGTCATGGCATTGAAGGCATGTCAGCTTATTATGCAGCTATGCGAGGCACTCAAGCCGATTTTGATGAAATTCAACGCAAACATGACAATATAGGCACAGCGCAACTTGAAGATAGTTATCGCCTTGAAGCTGAAGCTGTGTTTGAGTTTTACATTGCAATATGTGGTGCCAGTCATAATGCGGTTATTTTACATTTAGCTACCAGTATGGCGCCATTGTTGATTGATAACATTGAGAAAAATTTAACAACTTTAGCTAAGCGACCTGACGTGTTTAGCAGAATATCTGACTACCGTACGCGTTTAATGAGTGCGATTGTTAGTGGTAAACCCCAAGCGGCTTGGGGAGCTAGCCATCGACATTTAGCGTTTATTGAAGAAGTGCTATTAAAAATGTCGCAGGAAAATAGCCGCATGGAGCGGTCAATAAGAAGAATGAAAAGAGCAAGAATGGATACTTAATTAAAGATGAAAGTGGCTCAATATGCCCTGTAATAATTTAAAAAAGTATTTAAGAGATAAGAAACAATACGAATTAAGGTTATCTGCTTAAAATCAGCTATCTTTAAACAATTAAATTTACTTAACAAATAACAATATGGAGACTAAGTAATTATGTCTGAGCTCCCAAATCAAGATATTGATTCAATGGAAACCCAAGAATGGTTGGAATCAATGGAGTCTGTGTTAGAAAATGAAGGCCCTGAACGCGCTCATTTTTTACTTGAAAAGTTAATCGATAGAGCCCGTCGTAGCGGTACACATTTACCATTTGACGCCAAAACTGCTTATGTAAATACTATTCCACCAGGGTTAGAGCCGCATATGCCAGCTGACCAAACAATTGAAGCGCGTGTTCGTGCTGCTATTCGTTGGAATGCTTTAGTATTGGTTTTACGCGCTTCTAAAAAAGATTTAGAGCTTGGTGGTCACATTGGTAGTTTTGCCTCTTCTGCTATGTTGTACGATGTAGGTTTTAATCACTTCTTTAGAGCGGCGTCTGATAAAGACGGTGGCGATTTTATTTTCGCTCAAGGTCATATTTCTCCAGGTATTTATTCACGTGCTTTCTTAGAAGGGCGTTTAACTGAAGACCAAATGAATAACTTCCGCCAAGAATGTGATGGTAAAGGTTTGTCTTCATACCCTCATCCACATTTAATGCCAGACTTTTGGCAGTTCCCAACGGTTTCAATGGGTTTAGGTCCATTACAAGCTATTTACACTGCCCGTTTCCTTAAGTACTTAACTGATCGTGGTATTAAAGACTGCTCTGAGCAACGTGTTTACTGTTTCTTAGGTGATGGTGAAACTGATGAGCCAGAATCATTAGGTGCTATTGGTTTAGCAACACGTGAAGGTTTAGATAACTTAACATTTGTTATTAACTGTAATTTACAGCGTTTAGATGGTCCTGTTCGTGGTAACGGTAAAATTATTCAAGAACTTGAAGGTACATTCCGTGGCGCAGGCTGGGAAGTCGTTAAAGTTATTTGGGGTTCTTACTGGGATGCACTTATTGCCCGTGACACCTCAGGTAAATTATTGCAACTAATGAGCGAAACTGTTGATGGTGAATACCAGAACTGTAAAGCTAAAGGTGGCAAATATACGCGCGAAAACTTCTTCAATAAGTACCCTGAAACAGCGGCACTAGTGGCTAATATGTCAGATGAAGATATTTATCGCTTAAACCGTGGTGGCCATGATCCTGTTAAAGTTTACGCGGCATACAAACGCGCAATGGAAACAAAAGGTCGTCCAACCGTTATTTTAGCGAAAACCGTTAAAGGTTTTGGTTTAGGTGCATCAGGTGAAGCATTAAATATTGCACATAACGTTAAGAAAATGGACGTTGATTCACTTAAGCATTACCGTGACCGTTTTAACATTCCGGTAAGTGATAACGATATTGCTGACCTTCCTTTCTTCAAATTCCCAGAAGATAGCGAAGAATACAAATACATGAAAGCGCGTCGTGAAGCCTTAGGTGGTTCATTACCAGCACGCCGTGTACAAGCAGAAGAGTCGCTTGATATTCCAGCATTAAAAATATTTGATCCGATTTTAAAAGGCTCAGGTGAGCGTGAAGTATCATCAACAATGACTTTTGTTCGTGTACTTAATAGCTTATTAAAAGACAAAAAAATCGGTAAGCGTATTGTGCCAATTATTCCTGACGAAGCACGTACGTTTGGTATGGAAGGTTTATTCCGCCAAGTAGGTATTTATGCTAGCGAAGGGCAAAAATACGTACCACAAGATGCTGACCAAGTTGCTTATTACCGTGAAGACAAAAAAGGCCAGGTACTACAAGAAGGTATTAACGAATTAGGTGCTATGGCGTCTTGGGTTGCTTCTGGTACGTCTTACTCAACATGTAATGCCACGACAATTCCATTCTACATTTACTACTCAATGTTTGGTTTCCAACGTGTTGGTGATTTAGCATGGGCTGCTGGCGATAGCCAAGCGCGTGGTTTCTTATTAGGTGCAACAGCCGGTAGAACAACACTAAATGGTGAAGGTTTGCAGCATCAAGATGGTCATTCACATGTACAAGCAGGTTTAATTCCTAACTGTGTTACTTATGATCCAACTTACGGTTATGAAATTGCAGTTATCGTACGTGAAGGGTTACGTCGCATGTATGAAGAAAATGAAAATATATTCTTCTACTTAACGTTAATGAATGAAAACTATCAACACCCGGCTATACCAGAAAACAAAACAATTGAAGATGAAATCATTAAAGGTATTTACCAACTTGAGCGCGTTGAAGCTAAAAAAGCGAAAGCGAATGTTCAATTAATGGGGTCAGGTACAATTTTACAAAAAGTACGTGAAGCAGCACAAATATTGTCAGCTGATTACGGTGTTTCAAGTGATGTATATTCTGTTACTTCATTCAACGAATTGGCACGCGAAGGTCAAGAAGTAACACGTTGGAACATGCTACACCCTGAAAGCAAGCAAAAAACTGCTTATATTTCTAAGGTAATTACAGCTGATAATGGCCCAGCAATTGCGGCAACAGATTATGTTAAAAACTATTCTGACCAAGTACGTGCCTACATTGATACTGAGTATCGTGTATTAGGTACTGACGGTTTTGGTCGCAGTGATAGTCGCGATAATTTACGTCAACATTTCGAAGTAGACCAAAACTACATTGTTGTAGCTGCTCTTTTTGAATTGGCAAATCGTGGTGATATTAAACGTACTGTCGTAAGTGAAGCAATTAAACGCTTTAACATTAATGCTGACAAACTTAATCCGCTTTACGCGTAATTAAGTCGAGATAAGGAATTAAGAAATGTCTGATATTGAAAAAATTCTAGTCCCAGATGTCGGTGGCGATGAAGTAGAAGTTATCGAAATATGCTTTGCAGTTGGTGATAGTTTAGAAGCCGACGAAGGTATTATTACTGTTGAAACAGATAAAGCCTCAATGGATATTCCTGCACCATTTGCAGGTGAACTTGTGGCGCTTTCTGTGAAAGTTGGTGACAAAATTAAAGAAGGCGATGTTATTGCTGAAATGAAAGGGGCTGCAACAAGCAGTGCCGATGAAGCACCAAAAGAAGCAGAGCCAGAGCAAAAATCTGAACCAAAAGCAGAACAAGCTGAAGCGCCTGCTGAAGAAAAAGCACCGGCAGCTGCAACAAGTAGTGAAGTTATCGAAATTGCGGTACCTGATATTGGTGAAGATGGCGAAGTTGACGTAATTGAAGTGCTAGTGGCTGCTGGCGATGTAATTGAAGCTGAAGATGGCTTGATTACACTAGAAACTGATAAAGCCACTATGGACGTGCCTTCACCGCACGCCGGAACGGTAAAAGAAGTTTTCATTAGTACCGGTGATAAAGTTAAGCAAGGCTCAATTGTTATTAAGCTTGAAACTTCATCAGGTGCGCCTGCTGAAACAAGCTCAACGGCAGAAGCTCCAGCAGAAACACCAGCTCCTGCTGCTGAAAAATCAGCGCCTGCTGCTAGCAGTGAAGTTATCGATATTGCTGTTCCAGATATTGGTGAAGAGGGTGAAGTTGATGTCATCGACGTACTCGTTGCTGTTGGTGATGTAATTGAGGCGGAAGACGGTTTAATTACTTTAGAAACCGACAAAGCAACAATGGATGTACCTTCGTCACATGCTGGCACGGTAAAAGAAGTGTTGATCAGCACGGGTGATAAAGTTAAACAGGGCTCTATTGTTATTAAGCTTGAAACTTCGTCGGGCGCACCTGCACAAGAAGCTCAAGCAGCTCCTGCTCCAGCGGCTAAAACAGCCACGGTTGCAACGCCAGCACCTTCAGCTAAAAAAGCAGCGCCTGTACCGCACCACCCACAAATGGGCTTAACTAATGCGAGTGCTATTTACACATCACCTTCTATTCGTCGGTTGGCGCGTGAGTTTGGTGTTGATTTAACTTTAGTTAAAGGTTCTGGACGTAAAGGCCGTATTTTAAAAGAAGATGTTCAGTCATATGTTAAATATGAATTGTCACGTCCGAAAGCTAATGCAGGTAGTTCAGTAGCGTCAGGTGAAGGTGGTTTACAAGTTGTTAGTGCTAAGCAAATCGATTTCTCTAAGTTTGGTGAAATTGAAACAAAAGCATTAACCCGTATTCAGAAAATATCGGGACCATTTTTACATCGTAACTGGGTAACTATTCCACATGTTACGCAGTTTGATGAAGCGGATATTACGAATGTTGAAGCCTTTCGCAAAGAGCAAAATGTTATTTGTGAAAAGCAAAAGCTTGGCTTTAAAATTACCCCTCTTGTGTTTATTTTAAAAGCCGCAGCAGATGCCTTGCGCACCTTCCCTGTGTTTAACTCTAGCTTGAGTGAAGACGGTGAAAGCTTAATTCTTAAAAAGTATATTCACATTGGTGTTGCTGTTGATACACCGAATGGTTTAGTTGTGCCAGTAGTACGTGATGTTGATCAAAAAGGTATTCACCAGTTATCACGTGAATTACTTGAGATCAGTGTTAAAGCACGAGATGGCAAGCTAAAAGCAAGTGACATGCAAGGCGGTTGTTTTACTATTTCAAGCCTTGGTGGTATTGGCGGTACGGCATTTACGCCGATTGTTAATGCACCTGAAGTAGCTATTTTAGGTGTTTCTAAATCAGAAATGAAACCTAAGTGGAATGGTAAAGACTTTGAGCCTAAGCTAATGTTGCCATTATCTATGTCTTACGACCATCGTGTAATTGACGGTGCGCTAGCGGCACGCTTTACTGTGCACCTAGCAGGCGTTATGAGTGATATAAGAAAATTAATTTTATAGTGCTGCTATACAGCATTTAAAATTAGGCATTGATATGAAACAATAAGTTGGCAGAATGAAATAACCGTTGAATTATTTCATTTTTGCCAACGTTTCATCAATAATTGCGGATTAAAGATAGCGATCCTTGTACGCTTTAAGTAAAATTGCGGCAAGTAAATATCGAAAGTGCTAAAAATATTAATTGTTTACACCTTTAATAAACGTTTGGCAAATACAAGCTGGCATAACCAGCACTTAACACATTAATTTTGAGGTTAGCATGAGCAACGAGATTAAAACTCAAGTAGTCGTTTTAGGGTCAGGCCCTGGTGGTTATTCAGCAGCATTTCGCGCAGCAGATTTAGGCCTAGATGTTGTATTAGTAGAAAAATACGACAGTTTAGGTGGTGTATGTTTAAACGTAGGTTGTATTCCTTCAAAAGCATTACTTCATATTGCTAAAGTAATTGATGATGCTAAAGATATGGCAGCACACGGTGTTACTTTTGGCCAACCTGAGATTGATTTAGAAAAAATTCGTCAATGGAAAGACAAAGACGTAGTAGGTAAGCTTACGCAAGGTGTTGGCGGTATGGCCAAAATGCGTAAAGTTAAAACGGTAACAGGCTACGGTAAATTTACTTCAGACAAAACGATTGAAGTAGAAGGCAAAGACGGCAACACAACAATTACTTTTGAGAATGCTATTATTTCATGTGGCTCTTCTGTTGTTGACTTACCATTTATTCCTAATGATGACCCACGTGTTATTGATTCAACTGGCGCACTAGAACTTAAAGATGTTCCTGCAGAAATGCTAGTTTTAGGTGGCGGTATCATAGGTTTAGAAATGGGCACAGTATATAGCTCATTAGGCTCTAAAGTTTCAGTTGTAGAATTTGCTGACCAACTAGTGCCAGCTGCTGATGCAGATATTGTTAAAATTTATACAAAATACAACAAGCCACGTTTCGAATCAGTCATGTTATCAACTAAAGTTGTTGCTGTAGATGCGAAAGACGATGGTTTATACGTAACTTTCGAAGGCAAAAATGCACCAGAAGGCCAAGTACGTTACGACAAAATTTTAGTTGCTGTAGGGCGTAAGCCAAACGGTCACTTAGTTGCTGCTGATAAAGCTGGCGTAAATGTTGATGAGCGTGGTTTCATCAATGTTTCAAAAGAAATGCGCACTAACGTGCCTCATATTTTTGCTATTGGTGATGTTGTTGGCCAGCCTATGCTAGCGCATAAAGCAGTACATGAAGCACATTGTGCAGCTGAAGTTATTTCAGGCAAGAAACACGAATTTGACCCACGTTGCATTCCTTCTATTGCTTATACTGATCCTGAGATGGCATGGGTTGGTGTTACTGAGCGTGAAGCAAAAGATCAAGGTTTAAACATAGAAGTTTCTAACTTCCCATGGTCGGCTTCTGGTCGTGCGATTGCTTCAGCACGTACTGAAGGTAAAACTAAGCTTATTTTTGAAAAAGAATCTGGCCGAATTTTAGGTGGTGCCATTGTTGGTATTAATGCCGGTGAATTATTAGGTGAAGTTTGTTTAGCTATTGAAATGGGCGCAGATGCTGAAGATATCGGTTTAACGATTCATGCTCACCCAACACTAAATGAATCAATTGGTTTAGCAGCAGAAATCTTTGAAGGTTCAATCACTGATTTACCTAATGTAAAAGCAGTTAAAAAGAAAAAGTAATGAGTTAAGCTAACGCTTATACCTTGCTTTATTTTTCTCTAAAAGCCAGCTGAATTAGCTGGCTTTTTTGTCATTAAAAAATAATACCAAATGTAATAAGTTATTGATCAATTTTAAGCGAGGATAAACCATGTTTTCTACATTATTACTGGCTATTGCAATTGCCTTGATAATTGAGGGCTTAATTCCGGCACTTTTTCCTAATAAATGGCGTGCTTATGTTCTAAAATTAGCCAATGAACCTGTTAGTGCCATTCGCCAAGTAGGCATTTTTTTAGTCATTATCGGTCTTGTAATGTTCTGGATGGTAAATTAATTACTTTGCTAACCCTGCACTATTACAGGCTTTTTTTTTATCGCGCTAAAAATCAACAATTATTGCTTGGACTCAATATTGATATTTGATAGAATCCCCGCCTAATTTTCTTACCAATATGTGAACATGGGTAAAAACGTCGTAGTTCTGGGCACCCAATGGGGTGACGAAGGTAAAGGTAAAGTCGTAGACTTACTTACTGATAAAGCAAAATATGTAGTGCGCTATCAAGGTGGCCACAATGCGGGTCATACACTAGTCATTAACGGTGAAAAAACCGTTCTACACCTTATTCCATCAGGCGTATTACGTGATAACGTAAAATGTTTAATCGGAAACGGTGTTGTTCTTTGTCCAAAAGCACTTATGACAGAAATGGCAATGTTAGAAGAACGTGGCGTACCTGTACGTGAACGTCTTTTAATAAGCGATGCATGTCCGTTAATTCTTCCTTACCACAATGCTTTAGATGCAGCACGTGAAAAAGCACGTGGTAGCAAAGCTATTGGTACTACAGGCCGTGGTATTGGGCCAGCTTATGAAGACAAAGCTGCTCGCCGTGGTTTACGTGTTGGTGATTTATTTTGTGCAGACTCTTTTGCTGCAAAATTAAAAGAAATTATGGAATACCATAACTTTGTTTTAACAAATTACTACAAAGCTGAGCCAGTGAGTTACGAAGAAGTACTTAGCGATGCAATGGCCGTTGCTGAAGTGATAAAAGGCATGGTTGCCGATATTTCAGAAATGCTAGACCAAGCGCGTAAAGCGGGTGACGCTATCATGTTTGAAGGCGCGCAAGGCACATTACTTGATATCGACCACGGTACTTATCCATATGTAACATCGTCTAATACAACTGTTGGTGGCGTAGCTACTGGTAGTGGTTTTGGTCCGCTTTACTTAGATTACGTACTTGGTATTACAAAAGCATACACAACACGTGTTGGCTCTGGTCCATTCCCTACAGAATTAGACGACGAAGTAGGTCATCACTTAGGTACAGTAGGCCATGAATTTGGTGCTACGACTGGCCGTGAACGTCGTTGTGGTTGGTTTGACGCCGTAGCAATGCATCGTTCAGTACAAGTAAATAGCATTAGTGGCTTTTGTTTAACTAAGTTAGACGTTCTAGACGGCTTAGAAACATTAAAAATATGTACAGGCTATAAAACCGCTGAAGGCGATATTATTACTGTACCGCCAACTGCTGCTGAGGGTTACGAGAAAATTACCCCAGTATATGAAGAAATGCCAGGTTGGAGTGAAACAACAGTAGGCGCTACTTCTGTAGATGCTTTACCCGCTAATGCAATTGCTTATATTAAGCGAATTGAAGAAATTACCGGTGTTCCTGTTGATATTATTTCAACTGGTCCTGATCGCGTTGAAACTATGATTTTAGTTAACCCGTTTGACGAGTAATTAATATCTAACGTTACAAGCTTAAAAAAAACCACCTTCTAGGTGGTTTTTTTATGTGTAGGATTTAATTATTTCATGCAAACATCTCTGTGAGCATCTTAGAAAGTTAGTGCCTATTTTCTTCATTAACCATTAACAGCTACCACAACAAAGGTTAAGCAATAACCCGCCATAGAAAGCCTTCAATATACTCTGCAAATATCAATGGAGCTACATGCGTATTGGTTAATGTTTCAACTGATAAATAATTTCAATGTAACAGGTTAACCAGTGATAATGTGTGATAAGATCGGCGCGCGTCACAACTGTGTAAACTCTTAAAGTACGCTGTGGCTAAATTCTGTTAATCGTCATGAAATAATACAAGCACACTTATATTTATAAGTAATACAACTAACACAAACTCTTAGTTTACTTTTAAATGCATTATGAATCGATAGTGAGCTCTAATTGCTTTTTTTCTATAAATAGTGGGCGTAATATCTTGACTATTCAGCTCAGTTATATGAAAAACGTTTATATTAAAGCTATATTTATTATAGCTTGTAGCTAATTAATATATACAAAATAGCTTGAACTCAACCAAGATATTGCAATAGTATGTTTAATGACATTATTAGAAAATTTAATTAACCGGCAGGCTCTCCCATCAGACTTATATACTAGGAAATAACATGACAGATCTTCGACAACAAGCACTTGATTATCACCAATACCCAACTCCAGGTAAAATTAGTGTTGAATTAACTACGCCGGCTGAAACCAGCCAAGATCTCTCGCTCGCCTATAGTCCTGGTGTTGCTGAGCCAGTACGTGCTATTGCAGAAAATCCTGATGATGTTTATAAATACACCGGTAAAGGTAATACCGTTGCTGTTATTACTAACGGTACAGCGATTTTAGGCTTAGGTAATTTAGGACCTATGGCTTCTAAACCAGTAATGGAAGGTAAAGCGCTATTATTTAAACGTTTTGCTGGCATTAACTCTTTCGACATTGAAGTAAAGCATAAAACGGTAGAAGACTTTATCAGTACTGTTGCTAATATTGCAGACAGCTTTGGTGGTATTAACTTAGAAGATATAAAAGCGCCTGAATGTTTTGTCATTGAAAAAGCGTTAATTGAACGCTGTAAAGTTCCTGTATTTCATGATGACCAACACGGTACGGCCATTGTAACTGCTGCAGGTATGATAAATGCATTAGAAATTCAAGGTAAAGAACTTCGCCTTGCCAATATTGTTTGTATGGGCGCAGGGGCTGCAGCAATCGCTTGTATGGAATTATTAATAAAGTGTGGTGCTCAGCGTGAAAAAATTTATATGCTCGATACAAAAGGTGTAATTCATACCCGACGTGACGATTTAAATGAATATAAAAAATTATTTGCGAACAATACAGACAAACGTACGTTAGAAGAAGCTATTGACGGTGCAGATGTATTCGTTGGTGTGTCGGGACCGAATGTTTTATCGTCTGAGCACGTTAAATTAATGGCTGATAAGCCGGTAATTTTTGCTTGTTCGAACCCTGATCCTGAAATTAAGCCAGAGCTAGCATTAGCAACGCGTGACGATTTAATTATAGCGACAGGTCGTTCAGACTATCCAAACCAAGTCAATAATGTGCTTTGCTTCCCATTTATTTTCCGCGGCGCACTGGATGTGCGTGCACGTACTATTAATGATGAAATGAAAATTGCGGCGGTACACGCCATTCGTACATTAGCAAAAGAACCTGTACCAGCTGAGGTTCTCGATGCAAGTGGTAGTAAAAGCTTAAGCTTTGGTAAAGACTATATTATTCCTAAGCCTATGGATTCACGCTTGCGTTCGGCTGTAGCTATTGCGGTTGCCCAAGCTGCGGTTGATTCTGGTGTAGCAGCGCTAGCAATGCCCGAAGACTATAACGGCTAATCATTCATGCATAAATCAGCAGAGCAACTTTTGTGCTGAGTATTGTTAATCGTATCAAGGGAAGCTCAGGCTTCCCTTTTTGTTATTTATATTTCTGGGCACTGTGAACGAAAATCTTCATAATTTAAACCTAGCGCTAAAAAAACATCTAAATAAATGTGCTCAGTTAAATAAGTACGCTAGAGCCAAGCCATCGCTCAATTAACAGAGTAACGATGAATTACAGGGTTTGATAAAACGACCAATAAGTTGGTATTATTGTTAATCTAAGCCACGGTATATCGTGGTATATTCAATGTTCAGTATTTGGCCTAAATTATCGCCGTAATTTGAGCTTAGTTTTTCATTTAGGAAAATAAATGGATAAAGAAATAAAAGCCTACCTTGCTGACTCTGAGATATTACTCAACGCGGTTGGTGAAGGTATTTATGGTCTCGATATAAACGGTAATGCAATTTTTATTAACTCAGCAGCAGAAGCCATGACAGGCTGGTCTAGTGCTGAATTATTAGGGAAAAACATTCATCAATTTCATCATCATAGTTATAGCAATGGTGAGCATTATCCAGCATGTGATTGCAAAATATTTAATACGGCCCTTGATGGTATTTCTCGCCAGGTAGCGGGTGAAGTATTTTGGCGTAAAGATGGTAGTAACTTCCCTGTAGAATATACAACACGTGCGGTTTATAAAAATAATACTATTGTTGGTGCTGTTGCTGTATTTAGAGATGTGAGCCAACAGCAACAAGTTGAACTTGCACTTCGCAGTGCACTTGAAAATGTGCAATCGTTAACTGAGCAGTTACAAGCAGAAAATACCTACCTACAAAATGAGCTAGCTCAAACCTGGTCACCTACAGGCTTGGTGGGTAAAAGTTCTAAAATGATGGAAATGCTGTCGCAATTAGAGTTAGTTTCACAAACTGATAGTACCGTATTAATTTTAGGTGAAAATGGTACAGGTAAAGAGTTGGTTGCACGAAACATACACGCCTTGAGCCAACGTAAAAACTCTACCATGGTAAAAGTTAATTGTGCCGCATTTACACCAAGCCTGCTTGAATCTGAACTGTTTGGTCATGAAAAAGGTGCTTTTACCGGGGCTACTTCGCGTCGCAAAGGCCGTTTTGAGTTAGCTAATGATGGTACCTTGTTTCTCGATGAAATTGGTGAATTGTCTCTAGAGGCACAAGGTAAGCTATTGCGGGTACTACAAGAGCAAGAGTTTGAACGAATTGGCGGTAGTGAAACTTTAAAGGTAGATATAAGAATTATCGCAGCGACTAATCGTGATTTATTGGCAATGCTAGATCAGGGTACTTTTAGAATGGATTTATTTTACCGACTTAATGTATTTCCGATCACTGTGCCACCGTTACGAGAGCGCTATGAAGATATTCCACTGTTATCGCAAGCTATTATCGGTACGTTAAATAAAAAGTTAGGAAAAAATATCAGTGCTATTAGTAACCGAAGCTTATCGCAACTCATGCAATACTCTTGGCCTGGGAATATTAGAGAATTACAAAACTTACTTGAACGAGAGATGATCCTAACCCAATCAACCGTGTTAAATTTTAATTTTAAAACCAGCAATAAAACTTTGCTACCACCGGTAATTGAAACCTTAGCACAAGTTGAAGCACGCTATATATTGAACGCATTAAAATTAACTAAATGGCGTATCGGTGGAGAGTCGGGTGCTGCAAAGCAATTAGGTTTACCTGAAAGTACCTTGCGATCACGGATGAAAAAATTGAAAATTGTACGGCCGAACGGATCATTTTAATTATAAAGAAAAACCCCTGTGGGCACGATATATCGTTCTTACGTGATATATCGTGTGTGTGTTTGTGTTTATATTCTCAAGTTCTTTCTTAAAGATACTATTAAACAACAGCTTAACTTGTTTTTTGTTGTTGGTTCAAATTTTGCTATAGCAGGCTATCTTAACCTTAGCTCAGTAGCACTCCATGAAGTTTGATTTTAAAGCAGAAGATTTGATCATTAAACCATACAAATCTGAATCCTCAGTTTATGTTCGTCAGCAAAAAGGCACTTATCAACGTATTCGACAATACACAGGTTTGATATTTGTTTTAGTTTTTATTTTACTCCCTTGGTTAACGTTTCAAGGGCATCAGGCAATTTTGCTAGACATTGGTAGACAACAGTTTCATTTCTTTTCACAAACCTTCTTCCCACAAGACTTTGTCATTTTAGCGGGATTACTGCTGGTTAGTTGTTATTTACTTTTCTTTTTAACGACTTGGTTAGGTCGTATATGGTGTGGTTACACTTGTCCACAAACGGTATGGACTTTTAGTTTTATTTGGGTCGAAGAGTGGTTAGAAGGTAGTCGTAATCAGCGTATTAAACGTGACGAACAGCCAATGACCTTAAATACCTTCACAAGAAAGTTTACCAAACACTTGATTTGGTGCTTGATAGCGTTTTTTACCGCGACAACATTTATTAGTTACTTTCTACCAGCCCATGAGTTGTATCTTGATCTACTACAATGGCAATGGGATAACCTAACAACGTTTTGGGTGCTATTTTTTGCAGTCTGTACTTATGGAAATGCAGGGTGGCTGCGTGAAAAAATGTGTATTTATATGTGCCCGTATTCACGCTTTCAGTCAGCGATGTTCGATAAAAATACACTGCTTGTAGCCTATAACAAATTACGTGGCGAAAATCGTGGCGCTCGCAAGCGTAAAGAAGATCCAAAAGCGTTAGGCTTGGGCGATTGTGTCGACTGTAATCTTTGTGTAGAAGTTTGCCCGGTGGGTATTGATATTCGCAATGGCCTGCAATATGAATGTATTAACTGCGGAGCTTGTGTTGATGCTTGTGATCAAACCATGGAAAAGTTTAATTATGCCAAAGGCTTGATCAGTTATACCAGTGAAAATGCATTACAAGGTAAAAAAGTAAAATTGTTGAGACCAAAAATTATAGGCTATGGCGTTTTGTCACTACTGGCTATGGCGTATATGGTTTTTACTATTCAAGTACGAGTGCCGATCGAATTTTCAATTTTACGTGATCGCGGAACCTTATTTCAGCTCGACTTTAAAGACAATGTAACAAACAGCTATTTATTAAAAATAACGAACAAATCAAAAGTTGATCGCCAATTTACAATTAATGTATTGGAGAAAAGTGTCAGTTTAAGCGTTGATGATAATGTGCAGATAAAAGCTGGAGAAATCGCGAGCGTACCGATAAAATTAACCATGACGCCAGACAAAGTTAGACAAAAAATTTCACCCGTGACATTGAGTGTCGCCGTTGAAAATATGCCGGAAGTTAGCATTATCAAAACAACAAAATTCTTTTCTAACTAATTTTGTAAGATTGTTAAGGTCATTATACTTGAGACCTTTAAACATTAAGTCGTGGTTATTTTAGTGATAATTCAAGCCACAATAACCACGGCTTAGCTGATAACTAAAGCAGAATTGTTTAACAGAAGCCGATTAACATACGCCATTTAACAGAAGTAACTTAAAAATGACTAAAACAATCAAGCAACGTATTGTCAATATCGCCCTAGTAGTGGAAAACTATGATGATGCAATTGAATTTTATACCCAAAAACTTAACTTTGAGCTTATTGAAGATACCGACTTAGGTAATGGAAAGCGTTGGGTACAAGTTTCACCCCCTAATGCGGAAGGTACGAATATATTATTAGCGAAAGCGAGTAATGAACAGCAACATCAGTCAATCGGTAACCAAGCTGGCGGGCGGGTATTTTTATTCCTACAAACTAATGACTTTTGGCGAGACTATGAGCACATGAAAAGCCAAGGTGTTGAGTTTACCGAACAGCCACGCGTTGAAGATTATGGCACTGTGGTGGTGTTTAAAGACTTGTATGGCACGAAATGGGATTTACTGCAGTTGAATGACTCAAGTTTTTAACTTTAACGTCATTATGCTGTTAATATGGCCAGATAACCTAAGCCAAGATAAACTAAGCCAAGAGAACTTAAGCTCAATAATTGATTGAATATTGCACTTAACGGCAATAAAAAAGGCGCTTTTAGCGCCTTTTGTCATTTATAAACCTAAGGGTTTATATCCCATTAACTTTCTGTTTCTTCTTCAATGTCAGTTTCGTATTCACTAAAGTCAGTTACACCTTGTGCTTCTAAGGCTCTGCGAACACTTGCTGGTAATTTTTGTGTGTTGTCTTTAGCCAAATCACTATCGTCAGGTAATGGTTGGCCAGTAAACGCGTGTAAAAACGCTTCACATAAAAGTTCACTGTTTGTAGCATGACGCAAGTTATTAACTTGGCGGCGTGTTCGTTCATCAGTAAGTACTTTTAACACACGTAAAGGGATAGACACGGTGATTTTTTTTACTTGTTCACTTTTCTTCCCGTGTTCGGCGTAAGGGTTAAGATACTCGCCATTCCACTCTGCCATGAATATTCCTCTATGCATAATTAATTGCGATAAACTTATAGTTAGCGTGTCTGGTATACCAGTTAGCAACTCGTTTTATCTTACTTGTTAATTTTACTGGTTGTGGGGCGCGAGTCAATAACGAATGTGTAGAAGTTTAGATGTCTAAAGTGCTTGACCGCGAACTTTAAACCGTTTAGATTGATAGACGTCCAAACATCTATATAGAATATGTTCAATCTGGAGTTCACATGAGCGAGAAAAAAATTGCCACTACCGCAGTTCGCGCTGGTATAAATAGCGACCAACATCATGGTGCTGTTATTCCTGCGATTCATCTTTCAAGTACCTATGCACTGAAGGGCTTTAATGAAAAAGGGCAATTTGATTACTCGCGAACGGGTAACCCAACACGAGCCACTTTTGCCAGTGCTATTGCTGAATTAGAGCAGGGCGCTGTTGGTATAGTTACCAGTACGGGCATGTCAGCTGTTCATCTTATTTGCCAATTATTAAATACTGATGACACCATTGTTATACCCCACGACTGTTATGGTGGAAGTTTTCGACTATTTACCTATCTTGCTAAACGTGGCCAGTTTAACTTAATAGTGGTTGATCAAAATGATCAAACTGCCTTAAGCAATGCATTGGCGAAAAAGCCAAAATTAGTATTGCTAGAGTCTCCAAGTAATCCACTGTTACGCATAGTTGATATTGCCGCGATAACAGAACAAGCTCATCAAGTAGGAGCGCTCGTTGCTGTTGATAACACCTTTTTGTCACCCGCTTTACAGCAACCTTTATTATTAGGTGCCGATATAGTTTTTCATTCCACCACGAAATATATAAATGGTCATAGTGATGTGGTTGGCGGTGTTTTAGTGGCTAAAGACCAAGCGTTAGGCGAGGAGCTTGCATGGTGGGCAAACTGTATTGGCATTACGGGTTCAGCGTTTGACAGTTATTTAGCCTTACGTGGTTTGAAAACCTTACCGCTGCGTATGAAGCAACATCAAATTAACGCGAATGCGGTCGCTAAATTTTTACAACAGCATGCAGCGGTTGAACAGGTGTACTTTCCTGGCTTAAGCGATCATCCACAACATGAACTTGCCAAAAAACAACAATATGATTTTGGTGCAATGATGAGTTTTGAACTTAAAGGTGGTGTTGAAGCGGTTAAAGTATTGTTCGATAAGTTAAAGTTTTTCACACTTGCACAATCGCTAGGTGGTGTTGAAAGTTTAATAAGTCACCCTTCTACCATGACTCATGCCGGAATGGATATTGAATCACAACTAGCGGCGGGCATTACTCAGTCATTAGTGCGAATTTCTGTTGGTATTGAAGATATTGACGATATGATTGCTGATCTTTCTCAAGCACTTGATGCAAGCCAGGCCTAAATTCGTTCTGAAAAGTTGGCCATGGCATTTTTATGAATGGCCAATTTTAAGTGTATAAAAAGTAAAACTTAAATCTGGTATGACAATCTCAGTCAAACCTGTGGTAAAAAAATGATAGACTCAAATGTAGCGGTAAAGCCAAGTTCGACAAACAATAAGTTAGCAAAAGTTGCCTGTAATGTGCATAAATTTGGTGGCAGTAGCTTAGCCACTAGTGCGTGTATTGGACGTGTTGTTGATATTATTCGTCAGCATTGCCAAATAAACGATATTATTGTGGTATCTGCTAATGGCAGTACTACCGATGCCTTATTTAATATCTATCAACGCGCACTGGCATTAAAAGAAGCTAGCTCACTTAATAAAGAAAACAGCATAAGTAATGAGCTAATTACTCTCAAAGAAGCTTTACTAGCAGCGCTTAGCGATTTAAATACCATGCAAGCCTCGCTCATTAATGAATTGTTAAACCCAACGAGCGCCGCCAGACTGAACAATTTATTAACGAATGAAATTGCAACGAGTGCACAACATTTGCAAGAGGATCCCCAAGGTTATCAAAACGATTTATTAGCCTTTGGTGAAGTATGGTCAGCACGTTTGTTATCAGCAGTATTAAGTGAAAGCGTTTGCCCAAGCTATATGCTAGATGCAAGAGACTTTCTGTTAATTAATAATGAAAAAAATAGCACAGTTGACTACAACGCAAGCCAAGTTGCATTCTCTGACCTTAGACAGCCAAATCAATTAGTTATAGTGACTGGTTACATAGCGCGTAATCAAGAACAGCAAACCTGTACATTAGGCCGAAATGGCAGTGACTACTCTGCCACCATTATGGCGGCACTTTCACAAGCACGTAATGTAACGCTATGGACCGATGTTGATGGCATTTATAGTGCTGATCCGCGCATTGTACCTTCAGCGCGAAAGTTACATCGTTTACCTAACGCTGTGGCTAACGAACTAGGACGCTTGGGTAATCCAGTTTTACATGCAAAAACCTTACAACCTTTAACTAATCATAATACCCATTTACATGTTGCAAGCAGTTTCGCACCTGACGTCAGCGGTACTGAAATTGGTAAGTTTGGTGAAATAGCAAAACAAGAGCTGTCAGTTACCAGCTTAAATGATTTAATTTTAGCTAAGTCTTCTAGCTTTTTAGCTAAATCAGGCGAGTTAGCCGTTAGCGAATTTTCGCCGATTTGCTATAACCTAGACGAAGGCTACATAGTCGTTACTCAAGCTCAACAAAAGTCGGTTAGTCAATGGCTAGCAAGCCACGATACAGAGGTTACTTTCAAGCCAGTGGCAATTATTGCGATTGTAGGTCATAGCGTGGCAAAACAGGGCGATATGCGTGCTAGATTTAAACGCGCGCTTAAACATCAACCTACATTGCACTTTTTACATTCTTTTAATGAGCACAGTTATATTGCGATATTACCTGAACTTTGCTCAAGTGAAATACTTAATAATGTGCACGCAGATATGACAAAAGATGCTAAAAACATTGCATTAGTTGTGGCGGGTTTAGGTAATATTGGTGAACGTTTTTTAACTATGTTGCCAAAGCAAATAGCCCGAGTTTCAGGGTTAGAAAACGTTCATTTAGTTGGCTTGGTAGGTGCGAGTAAAGCACTAATAAATACTGATGGTATTGATGTAGCTAATGCATTGAAGCTTTATCAAGAGCAAGCTCAAGCCTATGATAGTAAACAACTCTTGGCATGGTTAACTAGCCATCCGTACGATGAATTAGTTATTGTTGATATTACACCTAGTGAAGTATTTAGTCAGTTATATCATGAGTTCTTTGCTCGTGGCATACATGTCATTGGCGCTAACAAGTGGGCCGCTTCGTCAAGTACTGAAAACTATCAACAATTGCTTTCAACAGCAGCAAAAAATAATAGTATTTGGCTTGGCAATACTACCGTAGGTGCGGGTTTACCGATTAACTCTACGATTAAAGAACTATTAAATAGTGGCGATAAAATTTCAGAAATTTCAGGTATATTCTCTGGCACATTATCGTGGTTATTTCAGTATTACGACGGTGTTAAGCCTTTTTCAGCATTGCTATCTAATGCTTTATCGCAAGGCATTACAGAGCCAGATCCAAGAGAAGATTTATCAGGCAGAGATGTACAGCGAAAGTTATTAATACTCGCGCGTGCTGCTGGCTTTGAACTGTCATTATCAGATATTAACTGCCAAAGTTTAGTTCCTGAGCCGTTACGTAATATTTCTTTAACAGAGTTTCTAGAGCGAACGTCAGAGCTCGACGAAATGTTTTTATCACGCTTAAAGCAGGCACAAGATAAAGCTTGCGTGATACGTTATGTTGCTAGGTTTACTTACGACAATGAAAAAATTGTGGCGAAAGTAAGTTTGGAAGAGTTGAGTGAAAAAGATGCTTTTGCACAATTAACCCCGTGCGATAACGTATTTCAACTTAAAAGCGAATGGTATCAGGAAAATGCCTTGATTATTCGAGGCCCAGGCGCAGGGCGAGATGTAACGGCTGGCGGTATTCATGCCGACTTGGTCACCATTTGTCAGCGCTTAAATCATCGTTATCAGCAAGTAAAAATTAAAGGCATAAATTAAAGGCATAAATTAATAGCAAAAATTTAGTGTTTAAATTATTCCGAGTAAATGAATGTACTGAAATGGGTGTGTAAATACGGAATAAATGTCGAGTAATAAAAAAGTGTAGCTGGGCTTTTACCCATCTACACTTTTTTGGTTGTTAAACTCTTAAACTCTTAAACTCACAAGCGAGTAGTGTTTAGAAAGATTTACCGATACTAAATACTAAGTTTTCATCGCTTGTAGTGCCAGCGAGTTCTTTTGAGTTAGATACTACAGCAACACCAACATCAAAACCTGAAACTTCAGTACCGTAACCTACTTCAAAGTAATCGCCGTCAAAGTCTTTACCCCAAGTACCGTATGTAGCATAAAAACCTTCATGTTCAACAGTGGCAGATAAGAAGTCATAATCTTGGTCTGGACCTGCTTCAACTTCCCACTCACCAACATTATAAGAAACAGAGAACATACCGTAGCTTAAGCCTAAGTTAACTTCATTATAAGAGGTGTCAAAATCACCGGTATATTGGTAAGTTGTAAAACCAAGGCTATAACCTAAACCATTGTCTAATTCGCCACCGTAGCCGCCGTAAAGATCAATTTCTAGGCCTTCTTGAACATCTGCAGCCCAGGCACCTACGTAAAAACCACTATTTTCATAATCTACACCAGCACTTGCAGAGGCTGTATCTGTTTGTACAATACCACGGAAAATATATTGTGATACTACACCAACATTAGCACTTAAGCCTTCAACTTCAAGCGCTGATACTGAAGTAGAAGCCAATGCTGAAGTTGCTAGTATTATAGAGGTCGAAAGAGAGATTATTGATTTTTTCATGTTTTAGTCCACTAAGTTTTTATAATTGTTATAACTATTGCAAAGACAGTGCCTGAGTGTTTATTTTTATTACAAGTCTTTATTTATCAGTCGGTTAAGGTTGTTTTTCTAGCGCTTAAATTTATCTTTAAGTAAGCGGTTGTACTGAATTGGTGCAATTAAAATGTCTTGTGTACAAAAAAAGTGCATTAGATATTAGAAACAACAATTTTTAAGCGCTAATATATTGGCATTGAACAAGCGCTTGAAATACAAATGGTGATTTGTTTAAAGGAATACAGTTATATCGACTTTTGTGGCTGATCTAAGTCGCAAATTTTCTACATTTAAGTTAAAGTAGCGCAAATTTTGTCAAGGTAATTACTATGTCTGATTTTCTTATTGCTCCATCGATCTTATCGGCTGACTTTGCTCGTTTAGGTGAAGATGTTGTCAACGTACTTAACGCTGGCGCTGATGTTATCCATTTTGATGTTATGGACAATCACTTTGTGCCAAACCTTACCTTTGGTTCAATGATCTGTAAGTCATTAAGAGACTACGGCATAACGGCGCCTATTGATGTGCACTTAATGGTAAAGCCTGTTGATAGCTTAATCCCAGACTTTGCTAAAGCAGGGGCCGATATTATTACGTTTCACCCTGAAGCTAGTGATCATATCGACAGAACCTTGCAGCTAATTAAAGACCATGGTTGTAAAGCTGGCTTAGTATTAAACCCAGCCACACCGTTACATGTTTTAGATTTTGTTATGGATAAACTCGACGTTATTTTATTAATGTCAGTTAACCCAGGTTTTGGTGGCCAGTCGTTTATTCCTACTACTTTAGACAAATTACGTTTGGTACGTGAAAAAATAGATGCCAGTGGTTTCGACATTCGTTTGCAAGTAGACGGCGGCGTTAAAGCCGATAATATTGCTGATATTGCCAAAGCAGGCGCCGACATGTTTGTGGCCGGTTCAGCGATATTTTCAAAGCCAGATTATAAAGTCGCCATTGATGAAATGCGTGCAGAACTAAATACTGTAAAATAATTAATAGATTAAATAATAAAGAAAACTTCAAGGATAAAAAATGAGTAAACCTATTGTATTAAGCGGCTGCCAGCCATCAGGCGAGTTAACTATTGGTAATTATCTCGGCGCGTTAAAGCAATGGGTAAGCATGCAAGATAGCCATGAATGTTATTATATGTTGGTTGATCAACATGCCATAACGGTTCGCCCTGACCCAGAAGCATTGCGCAAAGCAACCTTAGATGGCTTAGCATTATACTTAGCCTGTGGTGTTGACCCAGAAAAAAGTACCATCTTTATTCAATCTCATGTGCCAGAGCACGCACAATTGAGCTGGGTATTAAATTGCTACACTCAAATGGGTGAGCTTAATCGCATGACCCAATATAAAGATAAGTCATCTAAATCTGAAGCTAACATGAACTCTGGTTTATTTACCTATCCGGTATTAATGGCAGCTGATATTTTGTTATATGGCGCTAATCAAGTCCCTGTTGGCGATGATCAAAAGCAACATTTAGAGTTAGCCCGTGACATTGCAACACGCTTTAACAATTTACATGGTGAAACCTTTAAAGTACCAGAGCCTTATATTCCTGAGTTTGGTGCGCGTGTAATGAGCTTGTTAGAGCCGACTAAAAAAATGTCTAAATCTGATACTAATCCGGGTAATTTTATCGGTTTATTAGAAGATACTAAAAAAATAACCAAGAAAATTAAACGTGCAGTAACTGACTCAGACGAACAAGCCAATATCTATTTTGATATTGCTGAAAAGCCAGGCGTGTCTAACTTATTGTCTTTATTGTCTTGTACCACAGGCAAAACCGTTGAAGAACTTGTTCCTGAATATGAAGATAAAATGTATGGTCACTTAAAAGGTGATGTTGCAGAAGCCGTTGTCGCTTTACTTGCGCCCATTCAAGAGCGTTATCACCAGTTCCGTAATGACCAAGCATATTTAGATGAAGTTATGCGCAAAGGTGCAGAGAAAGCTTCTGCTCGTGCTAGCAAGTTACTGGCTGAGGTTTATCAAGCGGTTGGTTTTATCGCTAAACCATAACTAAGCCATAACTAAGCCATAACTAAACCTTAACTCAACTTGAGTTAAATTTTAGTTATCGCCCTGAAAAATCTAAAAAGCCGTCGTATTTACGACGGCTTTTTTATGGGTAAAGCTCAAGTAATAGAGACTTTATTTATTTACTCTTTACTGTCTTCTTTTGCGCTTTCTGTCGCCTTATCAAAAAGCTTACTGGCGTCATTGACAAATGTTTCAACATTGCTGCTTGGTGCGAAAATAAATGCTGGCGACATAATGGTGGTATCAAACTGCGGACGCGGATTAAAATCAGGCTGTTTACTCATTTGGATAATAAAACTGCCACCAAAGAGTAAAAGTATTAAACATGAGGCAACAACATTTCTTCTGCGTAATGTCATATGAAAACCTACATAGCAATTTAGCCAAAATAACCCAAAAGCTAGCAACAGCGGAATAATAGTTAGCAGCCAAAGCATAGAGAAGTTACTAGAAGTATTAAAATGTACTATGTTTTCAAAAATATCACTGAGCCACATTAAATTAAAAAAGATAAAACTAATGCCCATTTGGGTCCAAAAACGTGCATCGTGTTTGGTTAAGTGCGACACCAAAGCAATGCCTGCAGGCCATAAAGCAAAACCCAATGTTAAGCCGATAGTCGGAACGAGCATTTGCGTTAAAGAAACCTCGTTAGCATTGTTTAAATTAATAATCCAACCGCCAATAAAGGCAAATAAAGTCATACTAAGTGCAAGTACTACTGGGTGACGAGCTAAATTAATTAAACTCTCGAACGGACTAATCGCAATACTTTCAGCAACTGGGTGGCTTGGAAAAACAAATCGTACTTGGCTTTTGCCAATTGAGATTATATCGCCTGAGCTAACTTTATGCTGTATAACGTTTTCTTTACTGCCTTCAAGAAAACTACCATTAATAGAACCTTGATCATTCACCAACCAGTGCTCACCATTAAATTGTAATTGCAGGTGCTCAGGGCAAACATGTGGGTCGCTAACAATAATGTCGTTATCGTAACCTCGACCAATTGTAATAGTGTTAGATGCAAATTTTTGGCGACTTAAAAGCTTATGACCATGGCTGATTTCTTCAATAATTATTTCCATGAAACCGACTCCATAAATTTAGCTAAAAAGGCAAGTGAGGTTTCTTGAGCAACACCGGCAATAGTAAAGTGGCTGAGCAATGCATATTGTTCGTGATCAATTGATATAGCGATATAAAGTACGTCATACAACTCAGGGAAGTCTTTATAAGCGCGAGTGCAAAACACGGCTTTGTTATTTATATTACTGGTTTGAGGCATAACAAGATCATGGTGACATTGATATTCTGTTACATCATCTTTACCCGCTAGGTTTCCTGGGGCAACTTGGTTAAGTTGACGTTCAAAGATATGATAAAACTTTGTGCTGCCTATTTTATCTGACTCCATATATCGGTACTCCATTTCAAGAGAGCCAGTAAAAAAGTCAGCAGAAATATAGGTGTTTTCATCTAAATCGCAATTGGCAACTGCGGCCATAATTTGCGCGTCAGCTTTATCAGAATTTGACTCACCCCAACAGCGCACAAAAGGTACGTCAATTGTCGGAATTAACCCTCGACCTAATTGTTTTAATTGCCAATCACTATTCATAATGGTGGTAATGAGTTTTTCTTGATTCTGCATAAGTTGCGCAGCCATTTGTTGCTCAATACTTGTTGGTGGGCTTTCTTGATATTGTTGATATAGCGCAAGTAATTTGTCGTGTGGAACTAAAAAACCAATTTGATTGCCCGATGTAGCCACATTAATACCAACGACTTGCGTAGCTTTATTAACGACAGGGCCGCCACTCATGCCAGAGTTAACTGAGCCCGTAAAATGAATGCGGTCGTTAAATGATTCGTTTTTTAAGCCATTGTATGTGCCAGGCACTACTATCATGCCTAAGTCATGCGGGTTACCTAAAGAGTAAAGCTCTTCACCTTTAGTGGGTGGTTGCTGTGCTATCTCAAAAAAAGCCATTTCATTAGGCACTTCACGTTGAACAATGGCGAGGTCGTTAATTACATCAACGCTTTTTAACGTCAGCTCGGCCTTGTTACCTTTATTGTCTAAATATTCAATGGTGTATTTGTGAGGATGGCGGGCAAAGCCAGAAATAACATGATAATTAGTTGCAATAAGACCGTCGCTGCTAATTTGAAAGCCTGAACCAATTGAAGATTTTTCACCACTGGCTTTGTCGATTAATCTTATTTGATAAAGCGATGGGGCCAATTGTTTAAAAATTTCTTCGGCCTGCTCAACTGCGAAACTTAATGTGCTAAAACACATAAGTAGCAGAGCAAAAATAGATTTCATTGAATATCCTTTTTATTATTACTTTAGGAACTGTTTGATATTTAGGCAAAGCAGTACTTGTATGGTTACCATTGTGCCAGTGTAATCAAATTTGTCATCTTTTATCCGATAAAATATCTGTTTTGTCTGTTGCGTAGCTTGGCCTGAATAATGTCATATAAAAACGTTATTGTTTATTGGCTGTGATATTACAAGCTAACTAACATATTTCCACAGTAGAAGAGTTGCTTAATAACTTGCACTAACTCATGGGTTAGTCGCCATATACATTGCAAAATATAGTGGTAGGCGCTCACAAGGATCTAACAAACTAAAATTCATAGTTTACTGAAATTTATAACTTACTCGAATTAAAATTGAGCAATTGTATTCACATAAGCTAAATTCATTATTTAAGTCTATTATTAAAATATTGAAGTTACAGGATTTCGTCTCGTTATGAATGCAAAAAAAACGATAAGCGCATTAAGTCACGAATATATTGTTAATGATTCGCTGCATCAATTATTTGATGCGGTTAATGCTATTTCTGTACAAGGGTACGATGAACAGCGACGTGTAATTTATTGGAATAAAGGTAGTGAGTTACTTTATGGCTTCACCAAAGAAGAAGCTACCGGTAAAAAAATAGAGACCCTTATTATACCAAAGCCGATGTGTGAGGTTGTTATTGCTGCACATTCAAATTGGGTTAAGAACAATGTTGAGATCCCTGCAGCAGAGCTTACTTTACATAATAAGCATGGCGATAATGTATCTGTTTATTCAAGCCATGTCATGTTTACTAATCAATATAATAAGAAACAAATGTATTGTATTGATATTGATTTATCCGATGTTATACAAGCGCAAGAACAAGTAACGTTTAAAGAGCACATGCTTGAAACTATATTCAAAGCTATACCGGATTTGTTCTTCTTGATGGAAAGTGACGGCACCATTTTAGATTATCACGCCAGTAACAAGAGCGATCTTTATGCAACGCCAGAAAGTTTTATTGGCAAAAACATGTCAGATGTTTTACCTAAAGAGGTTGGAAACAAGTTTCATATTCATCTTGCTAAAGCATTACAGCAAACAGAAATGATAACTTTTGAATATGAATTAACGTTAGATCATGGCGTGGCATATTTTGAAGCTAGGGTTAACTACTTATCAAAATATCAACAGCTCGTTGTTATTATTCGCGATATTACAGAGCAACATAAAGCAGCTGAATTAATTCGGCATCAAGCTTACTTTGATAGTTTAACCTTATTACCTAATCGATTTTTAGCATTAGATCGCTTAACGCAGATTCTAAATGAAGCTGAAAGAAGTAATGAGCAAGTTGGTGTGCTTTTTCTTGATCTAGACGATTTCAAAAAAGTAAATGACTCTCTAGGCCATGAAGTTGGCGATAAGTTACTAATAGAGTCGGCTAAACGACTGCAAAATGTGCTACGAAAAGAAGATACTGTGGGCCGTTTAGGGGGGGATGAATTTATTATTCTTTTACGAAATTTAAATGAACATCATAATGCACTTTCTATTGCAGAAGTGTTGCTGAAAACCTTTAGAGAGCCCTTTAATATAGATGATAGAGAGTTAATATTAACTTTGAGCATTGGTATTGCGCTTTATCCTGTTAATGGCGTTGTCGCCTCAGATTTATTACGTAATGCTGATACTGCTATGTATCAAGCTAAAGGCTTAGGCCGTAATACCTATTCTTTTTTTACCCAAGAAATGAATATAGTTATGCAACGCCGCTTTGCAATTGAAGAACAGATGCACGGAGCGCTAGAACGTAACGAGTTTGAGTTATATTATCAACCACAGTTTGATTTGAGCAATAATAATATGATTGGTGCCGAAGCTTTACTACGTTGGCACAACCCTACCTTAGGTAATGTTACACCAGACGAATTTATTCCAATCGCTGAACACACTGGGCTTATAGTGCCTATTGGGCAATTTGTGATAAAACAAGCCCTAGAGTTTTTGAGCCATTGGCAGCATAAACAAAATAAAAAACTTACCATGGCGGTTAACTTGTCTCCGCGCCAGTTTAGAGATAAAAAGCTGTTGAGTTTAATTCAAAAAACCATCAATGATCTAGGCATTGATTTTAAAGACTTTGAACTGGAAATCACTGAAGGTGTTTTGATGGGAGGGCAAAGATACATTAAAGATGCTTTACTTGAAATTAACAGCCTTGGCATAAAACTCTCGATGGATGATTTTGGTACAGGTTATTCGTCATTAAGTTATTTACGACAATATAATTTCGATGTTTTAAAAATAGACCGAAGTTTTATCAACGGTATTACAATCAATAAATCGGATTGTGACTTAGTAAAAGCCACAATTGCAATGTCTCATAGTTTAGGACTTTTAGTGGTTGCAGAAGGCGTAGAAACTAAAGAGCAGCTTGTTTTATTGAAAGAGCTAGGGTGTGATTTTGTACAAGGGTATTATTTAAGTAAACCAATAACAGCAAAGCAACTTATTAATTTAAAATCAGATTTTACCTAAAGCGGTTGGTGCTATTTATTGTGCTTTTATGTTACGTAACTGCGATAATTTAAACGAGATGTTAGCGGCTTTAACATGGTGCTTATATCAATTGTCGTCGTACTTTTGTTGGAGTATGATGAAATTTTTATCGCTATGATTAAAGCGTTAAGTATATTTAATTCACTCTAAGCGATAAAAGTAACATCAACGTTGGTTAAGTTGCTCGTTATTGTTTTTATTATAAATTTTATTGAACACCCAAACTTTATAATAAAAACAGTTTTACGACACAGAAGACAGACTAAGTAACTAATCACATTAATAGATAGCTTTCTCTATTCGTTGGTTTAAGCTAAAAGTAGTGTTATTTAGCATCTTGGTTAAGGCCACTTTTAATCAGTGACCCTCTAAATGAACATTTGAATGGCAAAATTTATTGTCATTGTAGTCAATTTATTTATCAATACAGAGTATTTATAGCTCATTTAAGGCGCAGTTTTAATATTATGGATAACATACAAGTTAAGCAGTATTTATTAGGTAAAGCTGAAGCAATTGAATATTTTCCCTTTGGGGATAATGTCAGTGTATTCAAAGTAAAACATAAAATGTTTGCCACCTTATCGTTGGGTAATGGCAATGAAAAAGGTACTCAAGGTAAAATGGCTGGACATTACTGTGTTAATTTAAAGTGTGATCCTGAAGAAGCTGTAATGTTACGTGATATTTTCAGCGCGGTAATCCCTGGTTATCATATGAATAAAGCGCAATGGAATACCGTGATTTTAGATGGCTCTATTCCATCAGGAGAAATTGAGCGCATGATCGATAACTCGTATAGCCTAGTGGTGAGTAAAATGCCTAAAAAAGATCAAACCTCTTTATTAATACATTTATAATTTAATAGCTTGCTCTGCTTTAAAGCATGTAAGCTGTTATAGCGCGCCATTCGTTTAAAAACGAGTGGCGTTTTTTATTTTATAAAGAACAGGGTTTTAATTTTTTTAAGTATCGCTCTTAGATATGACTTTAGTTTGGTTTTTCTGGCACTTATTTGGATTAAACTCTAATTCTTCTCGTCCCTTTGTTTAAATGACTTATTCAACAATATTATGTTTAGGGCAATCGTAAAACTCCATCCAATTTATTTTTTCTTAGCCTTTTAGCAAATGATGAATCTAGCTACATAATATAAGTATTTAATCAAGTCGCGCTAAAAAACTATTTTCAGTATAAAACGGTAAAATATTCTTATATAAGTTAGTAGTTTAAAGAATTTTTAATAAATACTAGAGTACCTATCAATATTCAATTGTTGTTTTCTACATTATTTCAGCTACTTTTATAAGCAGCTATTTAAGGATAAATAACAAACCACATTAAGGATGATGTATGAATAATATTTATGTAACACTTATAAAAAAATATCTATTGACGATATTCCTATCTGCCTTTGCACATAACGCTATAGCAGTAGAGGCAATAGCACCCATTGTCGAATGGGAGAAAAAACAGAATGCAGAGCAGCGACTTGAAGTATTTGGCGATGACTTCTTAGGTGATGCTATCGATCCTCACACGGGTACCCTTATCTTTGATCAAACCGACATTAACTTACCGGGTAATTCGCACTTACCTGTCACTTTATCAAGAAAACGAGCAACAGGCTTCAATTATAAAGATGGTGTAGATGCTGAATTTGGTGACTGGACTTTGTCAGCTCCACGGATCAAAACTACATCATTAGATGCTAGACCATGGGTAGGACAAAGATGCTCTAAACCAACTAATCAAATTTTGAGTACTTTCAATTATGGCACAAAAGGTAACTTAACAAGTGTAACTACAACAGGCTATTCAAACGGCGTTCAGTTAGAAGTACCAGGACAAGCTAGTCAGCAAATCATAGAAAATAATGGTGTAGCAATTTGGCCAAGTGCTGCTAAAAAAGTAACTGTTAAAAATTGGTATTTTACTTGTTCTACTGCAACTGATGGTGGCGAAGGGCTTATAGGTCATGCGCCTAATGGTGACATTTATAAGTTCGACTACGCCTATGTTTTAGACTCACCCAAAATGGGGTTTGTTGGTGCTAGTCCTCTTGAAAGAAATGTTTATATTCTAGCGGCTAGCCAAGTTAGCGATGTTAACGGGAATTGGGTCAAGTACCAATATGACTCACTTAACCGTTTAAAGGCAATTTATGCTAACGATGGTCGTCGTATTGACCTTAATTACTCGGGTAGTTCTAAACTCATTCGATCAGCGAAAGCGGCTAGCGAAACATGGTATTACAATTATCGGATAAATAATTTTCCAAGAACTGATTGGATGCCATATGCTGGACAACCATTGCGCGGCCAAGTGTTATCTCGAGTTACACAACCTGACGGTCATTATTGGTCATTTAACTTAGATTTAATGACTGGTACTTCCGCACCTAGTGGTATTCGTTGTCATAAATGGTCACGTACGGTTTCATTAACACATCCTTATGGTGCAACGGGTACTTTTGTATTAAAAGATACTGAACATAGACAAATTTTCGCTCGTCAAGCTCGAAGAACTGAAAAATGTCCAGATATTGAACCAGGTTTGCCTCCACGTGGTAACCCAATTATACCTTTAGATGATGACGTAACAACTTCAACAATGGCCGTAATCAAAAAAAGTGTTACAGGACCATCATTAACACCAGCTACTTGGGTTTATCAATATGAGGGTGACAAGGGACCTACGGGTTCATCGTCATCTGACAGAACTAACTGGACGAAAGTATCAGCACCAGAAGGTCACTATACCTATTACCATGCTTGGATTAGTGAACCATTAGGTGGCAGGCTTGTTAAAAAAGAAACTCGATTATCAAGTGCTGGTACAGTTAAAAAAACTGAGCAATACACATATCTAAAAGAAGTAAGTGTTGGGATATCACCTATTATAAAAGCACCAGGGCCAGGTGACGCTAAAAACCCTATTCACACGACAAAAATTGTTACTCAACAAGATGGCGATACCTATACTCAAGAGTTTGGCTTTAATACTAGCCATAGTTCGTCGCTATACTCTTACGCTAATCCAGTGATGAAGTCAGTAAAATCAAATGTGTCGACGTTAGCACGCGTAACGCTGACAGAATATAGCCATAACAAAAGCAAATGGATATTAGGATTACCTAAAAAACAAACGGTTAATAATAGGGTTACTCAAGAAAACACTTATAACTCTTCAGGCAAAAAGATTAGCGAGCAACGTAATGGTGCACTTTTTGCTACTTATAGTTATCATGCAGATGGCACTTTTTCTACAGCTAAAGACGCCAATAACCGCACGTTAAAAGCCTCTTTGTATAAGCGTGGAACACCTCAAAAAGTAACGCGAGCTGACGGTAAAAGTGTTTATCAAAATGTTGATGATTTCGGTCGCATAAGCTCTATAACTGATGCGCTAGGTAATACGGTTAGTTATACTAGAGACAGTATGGGAAGGCTCGTTACTGCAGATCTGCCAGGGAATTGGTCTAATGTAAATCATCATTATAATTTTAATGGTAGCCCAAATCATACCATCACTAAAGGTAACGCCAGAACAACCATCACTTATGATGCTATGTTTCGACCTTTATTGGTTGCCACTAAAGATACCTTAACAAATAAGTCTACGTATATTAATTATACGTATGACAGTGCAGGAAGAGAGGTTTTTGCATCATTTCCTTCAGCTAGCTCAACATCTACAATAGGTATTACTTCTGAATATGACGGGTTAAATCGATTAACTAAAAAGCGCGAAACTGTTTATCCATATGCAACTACATTAACCCGGTACTATAGTGGTCATCGTCGTACAGAAACGGATCCAGACGGCAATAAAACAGATTACTATCATTATGGTTACGATGGTGCTAATTACAAAGACGTTAAGTCACAACATTCGCCACTAGGAATACAAACAGATATTAATAAAAATGTTTGGGGTGAAATAACATCAATTAAACAGTGGGGCAGTCAAGGTAGTGGCGGCTCATCTGGTGGTGATATTGGTGGCGGCTCATCTGGTGGTGATATTGGTGGTGGCTCAACTGGAGGTGATATTGGTGGTGGCTCTAAAGGTGGTTCGGTTATTATCCCTGTAGCACCAACTAAACCTGGCGATACAAAAATTAAGCCGCCGGGAATATATTTACCAAAAGATCCAAATAGTGCGACTACAAGTGCATATGCTAATAACCAAAGCACAAGTACCTCAGGAAGCAATGCCGCAGCTAGTATTACTCGACATTATTATTATGACCAAAACCGTCGTTTATGCCGAATTAGTGAACCTGATGTTGGTGACACGCTATATCAATACGACGCTTCTGGTTGGTTAACGGCTTATCAAAAAGGTGCAGATAGTGGAAATACCTGCTTATCACCAAGTGGTAATGCAAAAGTAACACTTTTAAGAGATGCTGTTGGGCGTATAACTAAGCGCGATTTTTCATACCACTTAACACCAGACATAAATAAAACCTACGACGCTAATGGTAATGTTTTAACGGTCAGTCGAAATGGCATTAATTGGCTTTATACCTATAACTCACTTAGCTTACCTACATCTGAACAACTTAACGTTGATGGGCGTCAATATGCTTTAGCCTATGGATACAATTCTGCAGGGCAAATGTCATCAATGACTTACCCAAGCGGTAAAACCATTAGCTATAATCCCGATGGTTTAGGTCGACCTCGACAAGCTAATTATGGTGGAACTTATTATGCGAGTAATATTCAATATCATGCTAGTGGCCAAGTAAGTCGTTTAAACTACGGTAATGGGCATCTTTATCAACAACTACTAAATGAGCGCTTATTACCAGCACGTTTGCTAACCAGTAAAGGCAGTATTAAAGCGATAGACATGAGTTACAGTTATGACAAACGAAAACTCACTACATCAATAATCGATGGTGCCATAAGTAACAACAACCGAGTAATGAGCTATGACGCGTTAGAACGAATTACCTCTGCTTCAGGGCCATGGGGTAATGGTCAGTTTAGTTATGACAGCATTGGTAATATCCTCACTAAAGATTTAGGATCTCGAAGTATTGAACTCAGTTACGATAGCGATAATAGACTTAATCGTTCAGTTGATACCGGTGGTTTAGGCGGTAATACAGGTACAAGAGACTTTGACTATGATAGCCGTGGTAATACAATTACTGCAGGTAATTTAAACTTTACCTTTGATTATGCTGACCAGCCTACTTCTATGTATGGTGGTGGTATATCAGGCACTTACCAATACGACGGTAACTTAAAACGTGTTAAGGCGACGATTGCGGGTAAAACTATATACAATGTGTATAACCTTGCTGGTAAGTTAATTCATATAGATAACATAAGTACGAATAAACGAACTGACTATGTTAGCGCAGGCAGTATGACGGTTGCGAGGGTTGAAAATAACACCCCAACCTACGTACATCACGATAGTTTAGGCAGCCCCGTTGCAGGCACAAATGCTTCAGGAGCAATATTATGGCGAGAACGTTATACACCGTATGGCATAACGCTTGATAATGCTGAAGCTAATAACGATCAAGCAGGTTATACGGGACATATTAAAGACAGTGATACTGGTTTAGTTTATATGCAGGCACGATACTATGATCCAGTTATCGGGCGGTTTTATTCGAATGATCCGGTTGGTGCTGTTGATTATCTTGGTACAAGTAATGGAATACACGGATTCAATAGATATGCCTATGCGAATAATAATCCATACAAGTATACTGACCCGACAGGTAAATTTGCTCAATTTTTCATTGGTGCTTTCGTGGGGGCGGTTGCAGAATTAGCTTCTCAAGCAATTGCCGGTAAAGGATATGACCTTGGTAAAGTAGGAGCTAGCGCTATGTTAAGTGGTGTTACTGGTGGTCTCTCGTATGTTGGAAAAGGCTTATCTGCGGGTAAACAGATATTTAACGGTTCTCTTAACGCAACAGGTGCTGCAGGAGAGTCAATGATTCATGATAGTATTGATGGAAATAGTGCAGACTTAGGTAAAGCGCTAACATCTGCGGTGACATCTGTTCCTATGATTGGAAATGGCTCTACTTTGGGTAAAATTTTAGGTGATGGAGCAGGAAAAAAATTAGAATCAATGGGAGCATCAGAAAACACTGCTCAACTCATAGGAGATACCGCTAAAGGCTTAACTGCTTCAGGAGTAAAGGGCGTTGAAAATTCAGCTCGCTCTCCCGTCTCTGTAGTAAGAGTGTCAGGTCGAATTGAATCTAAAAGGTTAGATAAATAAGGTAATACGATGAAATTTAAAAAGAAGCAACATATGTTTATATTTGCAATTTTCAAAATAATATTTGGCTTGATGTTTATTTTTGCAGCTATAAGAACAGGCATCAATATATCTAATGATGGGTTTGAATATATTACTGTTGGGAGTGTTTTATTTGGTTTGCTGATAATGTTTGTTGGTTCACTCATTGCTTCTTGGGCGATTGTTTATTTTGGTGAGAAGGAGAACTAGTCAGCTTTTAATTCCCTGAATCCAAAGCCTCGCTAGTCAAGGCTTTATTTTCTTTCGCTTTGCTGTGATTGAACTATACTTACAACATGTTGTATTCATTTGTTTTTCCCATAGAATACAATGGTTCATTATTACGATTATATAAAAATTAAAAGGACACCCATCCTAAATTGAAATTACAGAACACTGAACTAAACTAAGAAAACCCCACAACATTATCTCAGGTGAGTTATGGCTACGCCAAGGAAGCAGCAAATCAGTTTAGTAGATACCCCGTATTATCATTGTGTGGCGCGTTGTGTTCGACGCGCTTTTTTATGCGGTGAAGACACCTTATCAAAATTAACAAAGACACCCACCGTTATTTTTTGAACCTAAAGCCCCGCAAGGGGCTTTATTTATGGCTGCTTTTGAAGCCAAAGAGGTGATGTATTTAGAATGAGTGTCACTCTTTAATTTTTAAAGGAAATGAAAAATACGTACAGCAGACGTATGTTGAACTTTGGGGGAGAAGTCACTATACTGTACGTATATTAAACGTATGGGATTCTAAGATGGTAGCCTTAGCACTGAAAAAAGATGCACGGTTGGATTTAAAAACAACGATGCAAAATAAAGAATTACTGGCACAAGCAGCAATGCTACGTGGTGTAGATATGACCACATTTATCATGATGCCTGCTTTAAAAGCAGCCAGAGAAGTTGTTGAGTTGAATGAAAAACTTCAACTTGATAGACAAGAGCAACATGCATTATTTGCAGCATTATCTAAACCGTCCAAGCCTACTGATGGTCTGAAGGAATTACTATCAGCAGGGACATTTAGTGAGCGATAATCAATTTGTAATAGAAAAATTTGAGCCAACATCGTCATATTTTCAACAGAAGAAATTCGATTGTGGCAATAGGGTTATTAGTAAGTTTGTTCACTCCTCTTTAAAAAAGCAGGTAAACCAGAGTTTTTCACAAGCCTATGTATTGCTTGATACACACGAAAATGATCGGTTTTCTGCTTTTTACACCTTAACGTCATTTAAACTTCAGGCAGATGAATTAGAAAAGTTATCTAAAGGTAGTTTACCAAGAGATATTCCTTGTGTTCGTTTAGTCATGTTAGGCGTTGACTCGTCACTTCAAGGGCAAGGTATTGGAAAGAAAATGATGTCAGATGCTTTGCATCGTGTTCATCGGGCATCGAAAGAAATAGGAGTATATGGCTTATATCTAGATGCAGATCCTAAAGCTACAAACTTCTATTTGAGTTTGGGATTCACGCGATTAGATAGTGGTGGAAGTGATGATATTGCTAAAATGTTTTTAAGTATTGAGGTTATTAATCAGTTGCTGGGCTAGTCATTTATAAAATATATTGTTAAGAATCTAGCTGGATCGTAAACCGTATTTATTTATATGCAGGCACGATACTATGATCCAGTTATCGGGCGGTTTTATTCGAATGATCCTGTTGGTTATACGGTTGCAAACCCTGTAAATTCTTTCAACAAATTAACAAAGACACCCACCGTTATTTTTTGAACCTAAAGCCCCGCAAGGGGCTTTATTTATGGCTGCTTTTGGAGCCAAAGAGGTGATGTACCTCGGTTTCTGAAGTATTTAGAATGAGTGTCTCTTTAATTATAAGGAGATAAGATTAGGTCAACTGTTAAAATAAAAGGTACAGGTATGACAAATACAAGCACAATAAACTCTAACACTAGTGTTGAGCATGATCATGAGCTCTAATATAGGGCTATATGCTATAGCAACAATATTTTCTTTTTTACTTATTTTTATTATAAAAGAGAAAAGGAAGTTTTTACTTATTGTTTCAATCTGGTTTTTGCTTCTTGGTTTTATAACCATTAATACAGAGCAAGGTAAAAGTTATGATGGGTTGTCGACATTGCTTTTTACTATCGCCAGTATTAGCTATGCTATTCGACACTTGATTAATAATCGTGAACGGTGATGTTAACTATAGAAAAAACTTAAAGTACACAGAGCTGGCAAGAAAATGAGATCATTATTGAGTCGGGTCTGCACGAAATCGGCTTTAATTATGTTAAAGATGGCAGTGTAAGCGGAGGAGAAGATGCTGCATTTATTGATAGCGTAGTATTTTCTGCCAATTAACACTATTATCTACAATGAAAGTGGGTAACATGCTCACTTTCATTTATTGTCATATGTGTAATGTGTATTTAATTAATTTTGTTGTATATGGGGTTGTATGAATAAACTTAACGTATTGGTTCTATTGCCGCTGGCTATGCTTTTGGGTTGTGCACAAAATATTGAAACGCCAAATGGCGCATCGCAATGGGACTTTGATCACGAAGTGCAATTTAAACAAACTGATTTAGAAAACGGTAAGGTTAATCTACAGGTTATTGCTAAGCAAAATACTGAGTTTAGTAAGTTAGCTACTTTTTTAATGCGTAGATCATTACGTATTTGTAAAAGTTATGGTTTTAAAATTGAAGTGCTTGAAGGGGTTGAGCGCTTTGATGATAAGTTGGCGTTTCCAAATATGATCATGCCGTCGTTATCTGCCAATATAGAGTGTCCTAGCATAATTACTGAAAAATAATGTCTCAGCTGTTGAACCAAATTCATTAATTAGCTGTTCATGATTATTCATGAAAAAGTCGAACACTAAATTAATCAAATTGATGTTATAAAAAAGGGTTACTTTACAATGTTGTAAAGTAACCCTTTTGTTTTATGACGATTAATTTTCTAACTTTTTTACGGTAAGTAAAATTAACTTATTTAAACCTAGCTTGGATCAGCAATTTTCACTGCAGCAGTACCTAGCGTTGTTAATGCTTCAACTGGTGGCGCAAAGTCTGTAAGGTTAATACCGTCTACAGCATTTTTGTACTCAGCCATAGTTGGGAAGCGGCCTAACATAGAAGAAAGCACAACTAATGGTGTTGAACCCAATAGTGATTCACCTTTTTTCTCAGTAGTATCTGCTACTACACGACCTTGGAATAAGCGTGTTGATGTAGCAATTACTGTGTCACCAGGTGCAGCTTTTTCTTGGTTACCCATACATAAATTACAACCAGGGCGCTCTAAGTACATGATGTTCTCATACTTAGTACGTGCTGAGGTTTTCGGGTTTGAATCGTCAAATTCAAAGCCTGAATACTTCTGTAGTATTTCCCAGTCGCCTTCAGCTTTAAGTTCGTCAACAATGTTGTATGTTGGCGGCGCTACAACTAATGGTACTTTAAATTCAATAGTGCCGTTTTGTTTTTCAATATTACGGAACATTTGCGCAATAATTTGCATATCGCCTTTGTGTACCATACATGAACCAACAAAACCTAAATCAACCGACTTACCTTCGTAAGAAGAAACAGGGCGAATAACGTCATGTGTATAACGTTTAGATACATCGTCGTTGTTTACATCTGGATCGGCGATCATTGGTTCATCGATTTGGTCTAAATCAACAACAACTTCTGCCGCGTATTTAGCATTTGTATCTGGTCTTAGTGCAGGTGAAGTACCTGACTTAACTTCGTTAATACGTTTGTCAGCTAAAGCAATTAAACCATGAAGTGTTTTCGCTGGGTTTTCCATGCCTTTATCAATCATGATTTGAATGCGACTTTTCGCTAATTCAAGTGATGCAATTAAGGTATCATCTTGAGAAATACAGATTGAAGCTTTTGCTTTCATTTCTGCAGTCCAATCGGTAAAAGTAAATGCTTGGTCAGCCATTAACGTACCAATATGTACTTCGATTACACGACCTTGGAAGACGTTTTCACCGCCAAATTGCTTCAGCATTTGCGCTTGTGTTGCATGAACAACGTCACGGAAATCCATGTATTTTTTCATATGACCTTTAAAGGTCACTTTCACTGATTCAGGGATTGGCATTGCAGACTCACCCGTTGCCAGTGCAATTGCTACCGTACCTGAATCGGCACCAAAGGCAACACCCTTAGACATACGTGTATGCGAGTCACCACCAATGATAATAGCGCGGTCGTCAACGGTAATATCATTCAATACTTTATGAATAACATCCGTCATTGCCGGATAAACACCTTTAGGATCACGTGCTGTGATTAAACCAAACGCGTTCATAAAGCTCATTAACTTAGGCGTATTCGCTTTTGCTTTACTATCCCAAACAGATGCTGTGTGACAACCTGATTGGAAAGCACCATCAACAATTGGCGAAATAGTAGAAGCAGCCATTGCTTCTAATTCCTGACATGTCATAGGGCCAGTTGTATCTTGCGAGCCGACAATATTTACTTTAACACGAACGTTTGAGCCTGCGTGCAATGGTGAGTCAGATAAAACACCAACAGCATTACGGTTGAATATTTTCTCAACAGCCGTTAAGCCTTGGCCTTCATGCGAAATTTCTTTTGAAGATGCATATACGCTTACAGGTTTAACACCTAAAGCTTCTGTGGCAAATGTTTGTAGTTTCTTACCAAACGTTACAGCATATGACCCACCAGCTTTCATGAATTCCATTTTCTGTGGCGTAAAGGCTGATGATATATCAGCAAGCTCTTGGTCGCCGTTGAATAATTTATGCGCTTTGGTATCAATAGTTAATACAGTACCTGTAGCGACTGAGTACAATTCTTCCAGCACGGCATCACCATTTGCGTCAACAACGGTATTACCACTTGCGTCTACTTTCTTAACCCAGTTTTTAAGGTCAATACCAATACCACCTGTTACATCAACTGTTGTTAGGAAGATTGGAGCGATACCATTTGTGCCAGCAACAATAGGTGCAATGTTGATAAAAGGTACGTATGGACTTGCTTGCTTACCGGTTAATAGTGCAACGTTGTTAACACCCGACATACGCGATGAACCAACACCCATAGTGCCTTTTTCTGCGATAAGCATAACTGTCGCATTAGGGTGCTTAACTTGTAATGCTTTAATTTCTGCTTGCGCTTCTGGCGTGCTCATGCATTTGCCATGTAATTCACGATCTGCACGAGAATGAGATTGATGACCAGGAGATAATAAATCTGTTGAAATATCACCTTCACCAGCAATATAAGTAACAATCTCAATTTTCTGGTCTATTTCAGGCAGCTTTGTAAAGAACTCAGCGTTTGCATAACTGGTTAAAATATCTTTAGCAATGGCGTTACCGGCTTTGAATGCTGCTTCAAGGCGAGCAGTATCAGCATCGTATAAAAATACTTGGGTCTTTAATACTTCTGCGGCAGGTTGTGCAACCGATGCATCGTCAGATAAAGCTAAATCAAGTAGTACTTCTACTGAAGGGCCGCCCTTCATGTGAGAAAGCAATTCAAAGGCAAATTCAACTGAAATTTCTGCTACTGAAACTTCACCAAGAATAATAGCTTTTAAGAATTTAGCTTTTTCGCTTGCGGCACTTGTAGTACCAGGTAAAGTATTATAAATGAAGAAATTCAGTGACTCAGCTCTGTACTCGTTGCCTTGATCTTTAATTTGTTCAATAATTTCAGCCAATAACTCAGCGCTATCAATCGGCTTTGGTGCAAGACCTAGCTCGTTCTTACGATTTTCAATTTCTGCGATATATTCTAAATACAGACTCATTTGATTCCCTCTCTGACTTATTTACTAATAACAATGTAACTCATCACAGCTAAGCATAACTAAGTATTGTTGAATTTGGTCGATTATCGCAAGAAAACTTCTATAGAATATCTATGAAGTACCCCTTGGTTATTGATCAATTACAATTTCTTCGTACAAAGTCTAATCGCAAAGATTAATAGTGCCCAGCAATGTAAAAAATTTGGCTATATTCTACCTGAATTTTTCAGGACTAGTAATCACTTGGTTTAATAAGCACTATTCATGATGTGTATATGTGGTAGAAAGAACGGTTATACTGGTTGGTCTTGTTTGCTTACTTACTGATAATATTGTGAAAAATAACAATTAAGTCTTGGGGCTTTCTTCACAGTAATAGGTTTCATTAAGTGCAGATATGGCAATGATTAAATGTACTCTTAACCTTATTGAACATTGAGCAAAAGAATTAACGTAAAAATGTTGTGCTAGCGATATTCTTTTACTCAAAAGCATAGTACATTTACGTTATTTTTTACCCAGCTTGGCTTTAACTGCTTGCATATGTTCGCGAAAGCTTTTATCAAAATTTGACTCACCACAATTAAAGAATTGTGTGGATGAACCTTCGCTTAACCCGTAAGCACTCATGTCTTGTGTTACCGAACATAACCCATCTTCCCCTTTGGTAATCGCTATTCCTGCGCCCATGTTTTTAGTGTTTTGTTCACGTATTTTCTCTTCATCTTTTAGGGGAACTGAATGGGGAACAGCTTTTACTGTCGGGTTAAAAATAGAAGGAGGCTGTGCATCTTGGTATGGGTTATCTACAGCTAAAGTTGCCTTATTCTTTAACTGACTGCGTAACCTTTGTAATTGTGTAAAGCTATCAAGTTTTTTATTTTTAGGTAATGGAATAGGCTCGGGTGAAGGTTTGGTTTCAGGGGGCGGTGTAGTTGAGCCCAGTATTGAATTATTCATTTTAGCCTCAGCTTGACTGAACGCCGGCTTTATTAACGTATTGTTGCTCGCTTTGTTAATAGTTTTTTCGTGCGATTTATTGATTTTTTTAGCAGTTGAGTTGGCTTTTGGCTGATCATTATTAAGCGGTTTGTCTTCAATGTTTTGGGTTTTGCTTAGCTTTTCTACCACGTCTTTTTTTACTATCTGTGTTAGAGGTTTGGCAGCATTTGGGGCATAGTATATAAAGCTTTTTATCGGGGCAGGGTGACTAATTTCTTTAGCTGGTTTTTGCTGATTTGATTGAGTGCTAATAATTAAAAGTAAGATAATGCCGTGAACAACAAGGGAAAATAAAATGGCAAGGTAAGTTCCTTTTTGCACGGTAATATCAATGTTGGCTAGCTAAGTGGTAATTTATAGACGATATATCTGTTCGTAAGTTCAATTGTAGTTCAACTTAGTTTCTTATTTTATTGGTTATAGCTTGAATATCGCCACTGTCTGATAGCGACTTTAAAGCGGCTGACAATTGCGTAATGTTATCCCTTAATGGTGATTTACGAGATACTACAATATAAGAGCCTACCGTTTTATCATATACAAACTTTGCTAAATTAATTTTGGTTTTATAAACGTCTTGGTCAACCCAGGGCATTATGGTTTCTTCACGCTCAAGAAAGGTATCAATACGACCTTTTAATAACATATCAACAAGTTGCTGATAATTAATTAGCGGAACTTTTGTAAGTTGTGTGTCGTGATCGAATTTATCAAAATATGAAGCGCCTCTTAATACACCTACTTTTAAAGGTAGTAAATCTTGATATTTATCGAGCACGATATTGCTATCAGAACGAATATAAAACTGTAATGGTAAGTGTTGAATTTTAATCGGCGGCTCAAGGTAATGAAGGAACTTTTCTCGACTTTGCGTTTTACGGATCGCAATCATCATATCTGCTTGTCCATTTTGTAAAAATGCAAAACAGCGAGCAGGTGGGCAATATATAAACTTTGCTTTTGTTGCCATTTTTTTTGCTAATAAATTAGCAATTTCAATATTTTCGCCAACAAATACGCCGTCGACGATATCGGAAAATGGCGGTTCAATATACATAGCGACTGTTATAAGGGGTAAGGGCTGTGATGAGGCTTTTATTGAGATAATTAAAAATAACAGGCAGCAATGTAAAGTAGCCAATACTTTCAATGGTAACTTTTGAGCTAAGCGCATGATTAAGGGAGTGAAGTTAATGTTATTATTTATGATAAACCGTCTCCTTATTACATCAAAGAAAGCATGTACATTTTATTACGCTTGATAATCTTGTATTAAAAACTGGGTGTTTGCTACAATTAACAGTGATCACGATTATAGCAATGTCTTTGTTATTATTAGAAGCTATTCTGTAAAATATTAGTAGGTTTATAGGGTTGTCGAAACAACTATCTAACTAAATATCAATAGATTACACCATCATTTTACGTCATTAAATTCTAGTTAGTGACGAAAAAACAAAATTCGCCCTAAACATTTTCAGAACGAGGTAGGTATGGAATATCAATTTATAGATGATCCACTAACAGGTAGTGCTATTGCTAAGTTTTCACTTGATCATGAAGTTATTGGTCCTTGGTTAGAGGTTGAGGTTGGCACTGATACGGAAAAGCTTAAACAACTGCTGTCTGCTATGGCTGATATTGAAGCTGAGAAGCAAACTGAAATTACCATTACTGGTAACGAGTATACGGTTGTTTTTAATCGAGGTGATGTGACAATTCAAACCAATGCAAGTTTGGATGGGTTAGAAATTTTACCTGACTCTTTGATTGAAGAAGATATCGATTTTGATCAACAAGACACTGCTTCCTGCGGTCATGAAGATTTTCGAGAGTTACTGCTTTCCTGGGCCAAGTTTGTCGAGAAAAAGTAGCATTAAAAAATAAATGCTTTCATCTAAAAACTACCAGCCCATTGAGCTGAGCCAGCTTATTATTTCTTTCGTTAAGCTTCCCTTAGGATAATAACCGATCATTTGATTATTCAGCTGCTTTTGTCGAAAGTATATTTTCATCGATTTTTTGGCCAAATCTTTTCTTAATGTTGCGTTAGCGTGCACTAAATAATGGTCACGCTTTAAGGTTAAATCGAGTATTGGGTAATCTGTATCAGCCATTTGCTGCGCGAGTTTTTCACTGGCTGGTTGTGTTGACATATAGCTGCTAAGCATAACCATTGCTGCAGGTGAGCCGACTAAGCCTTGTTGATAAATATCAAGCAATACCGCGCTATTACTACCCTCTGCAATAACAATAATTGCCCCAGGATAACCTTTTGCTTGTTCAATGGTCGCGAGCATAATCTCAGCAAAATCTTTACTGTAACTAGCAAGTGTTTCAGTATCTTGCGTTTGCCTTTCTGCTGCTGTTAATGCCTGCGAAGGATAACCTTGAGGTTTGTTTGGTGGATGTAAGGTTATCGTTGTCCAACCTTTTGATGGCATATTTTTACGCAGTTGATTAAGCGCATTGGGCGTTGCTATGCTTTGTTGCCAATCTGGAATTAGCACCATAATACCTTTGTTAACAGGCGTGGTGTATTCATTAGTTGCGATTAGATAACTGTTTGAACCAACAACTAATGGGCTAATTTTTTCTTGTGCTAAATAATGTTTTATATCTTGTTGTTGCTGTTGAAAAATATCTACGGGTGGGTTGATAACAACTTGGTGTTGATGGTCGTCTTTAGGTGTTTTTTCTTTTGTTGCGTCGGTGTCGGTTGGTGATATTTCTGCATTAGCAGCTTTAGTATTACTTTCAGTAGCTTCAGTTGAGCTGCTATCCACGTTTAGCGTTTTTTCTATTTGTTGCTCTTGTGATTCTTGGCTGGCCTGAAATGGTAATGCAAAAGCAATATTCACCTGAAGTGAATCTACAGCTAAAAATATGAAAAAAACGAAGGGAATTATATTCAAACGCATAAAAAAGTTTTCCTCAAACTGTTAATGGTCAGTGCTGCAACTTTATTATAAGCCTGTATGTGTATATCGTCGCTAACGAAAGTTTCTTTAATTATTCAACGTGATTTTTAGTATTAATCAAAGGGACAGTCTTTAGTAAAAGTTAAGGTTTTCTCGCTTACGGGATGCGTTATTTGTAGCATTTGAGCATGTAATTGCAAGCGATTACTCGCATTTAAAGCTAGCGGATGTGCATAAAGTCGATCGCCAATAATGGGGTGCCCTAAACATAACATATGCACTCTTAACTGATGAGAACGACCTGTGACGGGTGTTAGCGCTAACAGTGTGGTTATTTGGTTGTCATTATTTGCATCGTAACTTAATACTCGATAATGGGTTAATGCTGCTTTGCCTTGTTCATGGTCAACTTTCTGTTTAGGTCTATTGGGCCAATCACAAATTAAAGGTTGATCGACAGAGCCCTGTGAATTTTCAACTTTTCCAAATACGCGCGCAATATAACTTTTTTTGGTTAGCCTTTTCTCGAATTGACGACTTATATTAACGTGAGCTGGTTTGTTTAACGCCAGTAAAATAATACCCGAAGTGGCCATGTCTAAGCGATGCACTACAGTGGCTGTTGGTAGCACTTTTAGCACTCTGTTTTGTAAGCAATCTTGATGCTCGGGTAAACGCCCCGGTACAGTTAATAATCCGCTAGGCTTGTTAAGCACAACAATATCGTTATCTTGATAAATAATATCAAGATATGGGCTCATGGGTGGTTGATAAATAAAGTCAGGGTTAGCAGCCATCTTGTGGGTTTCCTTTTGAAGGTGTCTTAAACAAAAGGCTACACTAAGTGTAGCCTTTATATTGTTGCGCTTTTCTATTCAGTAACTAAAAATTAGTTGCTAACTACAATTAAACGAACTGCTTCAAATTGAATTTTAGCTTTTTCAATATAGTCTGCTAAAGCACTTTTTTGCATTAGAATAAAATCAACCTCTTGCTGACGTACGCTTGGGTTTATTGCTTTAAGTGCTGTTAATCTTTGATGCTCTTCATCCATAGCATTTTGCATTCCAGCAAGTGCTCTTGCTTGTATGGTTGCCGTTTGTTGTTCGGCATGTGTTTCAGCTTTAGCCACTAATGGCGCTATTTGGCTTCTTAGTGCTTTAACTAGTTGCAAGGCCACTTGCTTTTTCACTGGTGATAGTTGTTGATCTAACACAGCTTCGCTCACTTTATCAGCAAGGTTATTACCATTTTTATCCACCAATATACGAATAGGCGTTGTTGGTAAGTAACGACCGAGTTGTAAGTTACTTGGCGCAATAGCTTCTAGGGTAAAAATACACTCTAAGAAGAATGTCCCGGCTGGCAGCGCAGGATTCTTAAGTAAACCAATACTTGAATTACCGGTTTCGTCAGACAATACCAAGTCCATCGCGCCACGAACCATAGGGTGGTCCCAAGTAATTAGCTGGTAGTTTTCAACGGCTAATGCGGTTTGGCGATTAAAGGTTATGGTTGTACCGTCTTCAGGTAAGCATGGGAAGTTAGCACACAACATATGCTCAGAAGGTTGCAAAGCAATGGCATTATCAGCTTTATCATCTTGTTGAATGCCAAAAACATCTAATATCTGGAACATAAATTGTGGTAAATGAATTTGTTGATCTAATTGCTCAATTTTTTCCACTAAAGCGTGGGCTTTACCTTGGCCAGAAGAATGTAATTCAAGTAACTTATCTCGACCTGATTCTAGATCTTGTTTGATCGTTAAGTGTTTTTCATGGCTCTGTTCAATCAAAGTTTCAGCTTCTTTGGTGTCCCAACTCGCGCTCAACGCTAAATCGAATAAGGTTTCACCGAAAGCATTAAATACTGCATGGCCCGTAATACAGGTATGCTCAAAGGCATTTAAAGATTGCTTGTACCATTTAAACAGTAAGCTTTGTGCCGAGTCTTCAAAATAAGGCACATGAATTCGAATAGTTTCAGTTTGTCCAATACGGTCTAAACGGCCGATACGTTGCTCTAGTAAGTCAGGGTTACGCGGTAAATCAAATAATACTAAATGGTGCGCAAACTGAAAGTTACGGCCTTCGCTACCAATTTCAGAACATAGCAGCACTTGGGCGCTATCTTCATCTTGGGCAAAGTAAGCGGCAGCGCGGTCACGTTCAAAAATACTTAAACCTTCGTGAAATACTGCTGCGCGCATACCTTCTTTAACACGTAAGGCTGTTTCTAGGTCGATAGCCGTTTGCGCGTTGGCACAAATAACTAACACTTTTTCTTTTTTCAGCGATTGTAACAGCTCGATTAAGTAGTCAACGCGTGGGTCAATATCATACCAATCTTCATGGCTGTCTAAGCTGAATAACGTTTCAGGGGTAAAAATGAGTTTTGCTTGTGGTTGCGCTTTCAAATCTTCAGCGGTCCCCGAGAGTAATAACTCATTAATGGCTTCTTGATAAGCATCAGGCATAACCAGCGGTGTTGAGTGTAACTCACGCCCAGGGAAGCCTTTAATAGTATTGCGACTATTACGAAACAGAATACGACCTGTGCCGTGGCGATCTAAAAGCTGGTCAAGAATATGTTGTCGAGCATTTTTTTGCTCTGTTATATCAGCATGATTTATTGCTGCAATATGTGCGCTAACATCAGCTTCACTTAATAATGTGGTTAGCGTTGTTATTTGCTCATTAGCCAATGGTTCATCGGTAATTAACGTATTAGCGGCATCAGCAACTTCAGTATAATGCTGTTCTTCTTCGGTAAATTTTTGATAATCGAAAAATCGATCAGGGTCAAGCAATCGTAAACGAGCAAAATGACCTTCGTGACCTAGCTGATCAGGTGTTGCAGTTAATAGTAAAACCCCAGGAATGGTTTGAGCTAATTGCTCAATACATTGGTATTCAATACTGGCATTATCTTGCTGCCAATTTAAATGATGTGCTTCATCAACCACCATTAAATCCCAGTCTTCATCAATCATCGCTTCATACCAGCGAGGATTTTTAGTGATAAAGCCAAGGTTTACTAGTACCAATTGTTCTTGGCTAAAGGGGTTTTCGCCTTCGCCATTATCTGAAGTTTCTTCACAGCGACTTTCATCAAAAATACTAAACGGCAGATTAAAACGGCGTAACATTTCAACCAACCATTGGTGCATTAATGATTCTGGCACAATAATAAGTACACGTTTAGCGCGACCGGTAACTAGCTGTTGATGAATAATTAAACCTGCTTCAATGGTTTTACCTAAACCTACTTCATCAGCTAGCAAAACTCTTGGGGCAAAGCGGCTGCCCACTTCTTCAGCAATGTATAACTGGTGAGGAATTAAACTAACACGACCACCGCTAAGGCCTGTTAAATCTGATTGTTGCTGGCTAAATTGATGATGTAAACAGTCTTTTCTTAGGCGAAACCAATCAAGGCGATCAATCTGGCCATTAAGTAGGCGATCATGCGGTTTGTTAAATTTAATAAAATGATCAATCATCATTTCTTTAATTGAACTTGCTTCACCTGTGTCTTGCCTAACACCAAAGTAAGTTAATAAGTTGTTTTTTTCTTCTGAATATTCAACGGTTAGCGTCCAGCCTTCATGGCTTGGAATGCTGTCTCCTTCGTTAAAAATAACGCGCGTTAAAGGTGCGTTATCCATAGCATATTGTCTCGCATCCCCTGTTGCCGTAAATACGATAGTTACAAAACGACCTTCGACAGCGGTAACGGTGCCTAGCCCTTGATCTGACTCACTATCACTAATCCAGCGTTGCCCAGGGTAAAATGACATAAACAAAAACTCCAACTCATTAACTCGCGTAAAAATACGCGTAAAAAAAAGGCGCTATAATATCGTTAATCATAGAAGTGATCATTAAATAAATCAGTAAAAGTGTAGTTTTTTGCTGAAAATTTACAGAATAGAGGCTTGTATTTTTTAGCACAGCATTCACAGTAGTAATAATGTGCTTAATACAAATTTAAATAATTCAAAAAAGCTACTTGCTTGCTAATAAATAAACTGTAAAGTGGTTATTAGCTTAATAGAAAAGCTAATTCTATGATTGTAAAAGCAATGATAGAAATGAACGAAGCAATAAATTATTTTGGTGAGATAAGTTATCAATCTTTTGTGGTTTTTCGCAGTATTTTCTAAACAAGTATTGCCGTGAAACCTTCAACTTGGATAAGGATTTCATATGACAATAAATAAAATTATTTACGTTTTAGATACCAATATATTATTACACGAACCTTTCGCTTTCCTCTCTTTCAAAGAACACGATGTTGTAGTACCCATGACGGTTTTAGAAGAGCTAGACTCTATTAAAGACCGCAATAAAGATGTAAGTCGAGATGCCCGCATTGCTATCAGAGCACTGGAAGACACTTTAGTTAACGCTTCACCAGAGCAAGTGCTTGCCGGCGTTAAGCTACCGCAAAATAATGAACAACACCCAAGTGGCTGTTTATCTATTTTTAACGACTATGCGCTTGATGAAAGTAAAGTTAAGCTGTCGTTTAATGAAAATGACAATCGCATTATTAGTGCAGCCATTCATTTACAAGCTACAAACCCAAACAATAAAGTAGTACTGGTTACTAAAGATATTAACATGCGTTTAAAAGCAAAAGGCGCAGGACTTGCTTTTGTTGAAGACTATCGCACCGATCAGCTTATTGACGACATTCAATTTTTAACCAAAGGTTATCACGAGTTTACCGGTGATTTTTGGCAGCATGTTAAGGAGTGCGAAAGCGAAACCCAAGGCCGTAATACCACTCATTATATAAAACGCGACTTATTACCTAATAGTTATATTAATGAATACTTAATAGATGAAGGCGAGCACTTTGCCGGGAAAATTACTGGCGGAGATCATGAGAAACTCGCCATAGCAGATTTAAGCCGAGAGCGCTTAATGGCGAAACAAGCTTGGGGTATTCATCCAAAAAATATTTATCAGGGTATGGCGATGGATGCGCTACTCGACCCTGCTATTGATTTAGTGATTCTTACAGGGCCGGCAGGCTGTGGTAAGACGGGTATTACGTCAACAATAATATCAATATTTGTGCAGACCTCAGTAAAAATAAAGTCTATAGCTCAGTTTTTACAAAGAAATATTATAAAAAACTTCTCATTCACTAATCAAATTAAGACTCCTTCTAAATTATTCTTAGGAGAGTGTTATGTTTAAAAATAAAATAATTATGGATTTAACTAGTAGTCACGGATTAATAAAAAATAATCTTGAGGTAAATCAATAATGAAAAATTCAAACGAAAATAGAAATCCACGTGTACTCGATACATCAGCTTTAGTACATGATCCTAAGAGTCTCTTAGCATACAGAGATGATATATATATCTGTCTAACCGTGCTTGAAGAACTAGACAATTTAAAAGAACGAACTGATAAAAATGTATCTCAAGATGCTCGTGCAGTCATTAGAATGCTAGAGGACATCATTAATGGTCATTCATCTGAAGAGATGGAGCAGGGAATTGATTTACCGTCAACTGAGACAGCTAAGCGCGGTAAATTATTCATTGGTATTGATACTCAGATAGACTTTGCTAAAGAGTTAAAGCATGCAATCGGTAGTGATGCTGATAACCGTATTATCAATTACGCACTTCATTTGCAAAATACATTAAAGGAAGATGTGTCGATTGTAAGTCGTGATATCAATATGCGCTTAAAGGCACGGACAATTGGTGTTGATGCCGAAGATGTACTTGTCGATAATCAAATTTCGGATGTTGATTTACTCTACACAGGAGTTCAATCATTTACTGGTGACCTGTTTGATCGCTGTGAAGAAGAAAAAGATTTTGCGATGTCTGGAAAGTTATACCGTTTCAATCGTGATATTTTTAACGACGAAGCTCAGCCGAATATGTATTGGTATGATGAAGTTGGTCACGTTGGGAAAATAAAGGAAGTAACTGATGAACATATCTTTACGACATTACTTCAAAGAAAACCTGAAAAAATATGGGGAATACTTCCTAAGAATCAACGTCAAGCAGTCGCTTTAGATCAACTTACCGATCCTGATTTTGATCTAAATATCATCCTTGGCCCTGCGGGTTCCGGTAAAACTTTTTTAGCGATTGCGGCTGGGTTACACCAAGTTCTTGAATTAAAACAATATAAAAAAATCGTTGTCGTGAGAAGTCGAGATTTCATGGATGATGATCCGGGCTTCCTCCCAGGTGATCTAACTGAAAAATCATTACCTTTGTTAGCTGGTGTTACAGATGCTTTGATTTCAATGCATTCAGACGATGAAGATGATGAAAAGAGTACTCGCGCTACTGTCGAACATATTATCGATAGAGCTAATATAGAGTTTACTTCCATGGCTTATTTTAGAGGTAGATCAATTGATGATGCCGTTCTCATTATTGATGAAGCTCAGAATATGACGAGAGCGCAAATGAAAGGAATGCTTAGTCGCGGTGGTAAAAACTGCCGAACTATCGTACTTGGAAATCTTGCGCAAATTGATGATAGGTTCGTTACTCCTGCATCATCAGGAGCTAGTGCAGCAGTTAATATCTATCGTAACTATGAAAAAGGTAGTGTTTTGATATTTGATGAAGTTGAAAGAAGTTCTCTAGCTGATTTCACAGAAAAGAATTTTTAGACCTAATTAACAATTGATTTAAATATGTAATAACAGCCATAGCTTTTAATTAAGCTATGGTCTGTTAGAGAGGCCAGCCTCCACCTTAGCAGGCCAAATAGAGTGATGTGATCTAAGTAAAAAGGCGCTGGTTTATTAGGTAGTGAATCAATCTCACACGCGATAAATAATCTTCTTTTGAATGTCATTCAATTTCACTCGTATATTTACCTTTATTTTGTAAATTCAAATCACACTTGTGATAGATAAATCTTGCTCACTTTTTTTAGGTCTGTTTTATTTATAAAACAATGCCAAATGATATTTAGAGTATTTGTTTTTTAGTATAGATTTCAATATATTAACTATGAGGAAATGATTGGTAGGAGTTAATTAATAGGAGATGACATAAATAATAATATTAAGGTAAGAAAATGAGCGTAAATTGTTTTTATAAAAGTGAATTAACAGAAGAGTTGAAGAAAGAGCTACTTAACAGAAAAGATTTTAGCAATAAAGATCAGGAAATCCTGCACTTTATGTTATTTGAAATAATCAAAGGGTACGAATTTTCAAAAATTTTAATTCAACAAAATGTAAGTGTGGCTGATGATGAAGGCATCGAATATTTATATTTTATTGACGGTCAGTACTTACCATTTCAACAAAGAAAAGATTTCGCAAGGTATGTTTTCAACAAATCTAAATTTGCGACAGATTTAAAAATGTCTTATCAATATCACAATCACTATGGCGAAGTCCTTATTAAATTTCTAGAAGCTGCGACAGCAGCATTAGTTGATTATGCTATTTCAGGTGTATTTAAAGATATAGTAAGTAATGGAGGGCTATTTGTTACGGCTCCAATGGAAACGGCTTAATGTGCTTCAATCCTCCTAATTATGGACGCTGCTCGTATTAAAGTTCCCCTCATCGAGAAAAATCTTTTAGCCATGATATGTATTACCTTGATGAATAATATCAATGCAGTAAAAACTGTTTATCATATTACTTAAAGTGGAATTTAGTGTAATAATAGACATGGCTTTGTATGTTTAATCTTGTAAAGTCAGGCCGTATCAAAGAGGCCAGTTCCCACGATAATGAACGAAATGGATATACTTTGAATAGATTGTAAATTCGCGTAGCGAATGTGTACCAATAAAATTTACTCGACAAAAAGAGCGTGGGCTTTTTGTTGCGTATTTTTGTATTGGTGAAAACATGTCGCTTAATAATGAAGACTTGCTTAACAATGTTAAAAGGCAAGCAAAAAGGCTTTCAAAAAAAATATCTATTCCGCTTGGCCAAAGCCAAGAAATGTTGTCCTATGTTGTTTATGGCTGTGATAGTTATGGACAGTTAATTTCATTGCTGAAGTCTGACTCCTTTGAAAATCAAAATCTGATATTAGCGGCTTTACACCCAAGAGCAGAAGACTTCCTTCTAAAGTTCCTTCATACAGATATGAATAATATTTTGTCTCGCTTTAAAGAAAGGGTTGAAAATATAAAAATAAATGAAAATACTGTTGTTGAAATTTTCGGTATTGAACTAACTGATTTCAAAAGAAAAACAAAATAAAATCCTTTTAAATTATACAGATATGTATAATTACTCCCTGTTTACAACAACATTTCACTCATTTATATTGGTAATGAAGGCTGAACGGACAGCCTATGCCTACACATATTTATAATTAAGTATGAACGATGAAGCAGAGCATCCGTAAAAATTTGGTTTTCATAATTAACAAACTGGCGTTAGTAGGCTGTTGTTTGTTTTAATTTATGGATAACTAAATGATCACATCAGACACATTAACCCTAAAGTTAACACTCCAATCTAAACTTCTTGCAAAATCCCTAAATTTACCTGAATCATTTGGTTATGATTTATTAGCAACAAGTGTCTACCAACATATAGACTTTGAAGATTTATGCGACTCAATAGCTGAATTTAATTATGCATCAAGTTTTGGGGCTTTATCAGAATATCAAAAGTTAAAATACTTATTGATATGTGAAGTGGAAGATAAAGAGTTAATTAAAGATCTTCATTTAGAAATAGAACACATGGCGATTCGACTAGAATCGAAGACAGTAATAAATATTTCTAAAATTGATCTAATATCAAACCTATTCAAATTATTTGGTCTCGAAAATGAGTCAAAATACATTGTAGATGCCGAGCATATTGAATTTAAATGGCGACCTTGTTTTGATTCATTGCAAGATAATCAAGCTGTTTTAAGCACTGATTTGTTAATCAATGAAATACCATTCCGTTTTCTAGCAACAAAAGTTTCATTTGATGAGTTCTCTGTTGATAACGTAAAGCATTCACTTCATACAGATCTAGTACAATCAGATGACTCATCTGCTAAAACAAACGAAGAAAGAATAAAAATAGATGAACATATAAAATGGGTAGCTGATAGCTGTGATTGCTTATCAAATTTTGAATCAGATACTCCTGACCGCAGTCCTTCTTATTTTAAAATAAATAACCAAAACTATTTGGTATATGGTTTCCAATTATCACCGCATTTGTCAATCACTGACATTGGACACGCCCCCAATATTAATATTCGGATAAAAGATACTGAAGAAAAGCAGGTGTTTATTTTAAATTTAGGAAGTGAAAGATTAACTCTTGAGTGCATTTTTCTGAACAAAATCGAGGACGGTGAAAAGTGCTATTCATCGAAAAACCAATGGATTAATGATTCACTTTTATCTCGTAAAGATGCATGTAAATTTCGAATTGTTTTCAATAACTCCTATTACCTAATGATCTTGCGACCTTTTGCTCACGTAGATTGGCTGGTGAATGCGTTATGATAAAAACATTCTTAAAAGAAGCAACAGTATTGAGTGTTTTTGATTTCCATAATGATGAGAAAATTTTTCTTGGGGAAATGTTATTCGGTATTGTTCATTCAGATCAAACGTATCTATTTGAGAAAGGGCAAAGGGTAATAACATCACTAATTCAATCACAAAATAATTTTGAATTTATTACAAAAAGTGAGAATTATTATGTCACTGATGATAAACCCGAAAGTTTTGAGTTGAGATTATCTGAATTTGTAGTCATGAGACATTTGTTGCTTTCACCTGCTGAAGTAATTGAAGCAAGAGAGAAATTAGAGCGTGAAGATGCAAAACGATTACATTGAACGGTGGTCAAATGAAACATAGTCAAAGAGCAATAATGACCTCAGTCGATCATCTCAATGAAAATTTTGAAGTCAAAGTAAATAGGTGCCCAACTGCATTTGAAGATGATTCAGATAGCAGTGTATTATTTTCACTGCCAAAAGATAAATTCAGTGACTATTTTGAAGTTGGTGATTTGATTGAATTCAAAAGCCTGGGTAGTTCCAGCCTAGAAATTGCCAACTTAAGCTGCAAGGTGCTTAGGTCAGCTAAGTTTAAACGCGAGCTAAACTCAATATTGAGGCGGTTAGATGATCATCATCATCCGTTGAAACGATGCATTTTATTAACCGAAGATAGCCTTGTTTTATTGTCTGTAGACAAGAACACTGAAGAGTTAACGCTATTAAAAAATCAGCAAAAAAACTTAGAGTAATTATGAAAAATTTTGAAGATAAAGTTGTTAAAGTGATCTCTAAACTAACTTGTGATGGTTGTGGAGAACAAGCAACTCAAGATGACTACGAATTTCATGAGTTTATAAGTATTGATCATAAATGTGGCTATGGAAGTATTCACGGTGATGGCAATCAAATCAGTATTGATCTCTGCCAGAAGTGCTTTGCTGATATGTGCGGTGATAGTTTAACTGTTATTGAGCCTAATGATGAAAAGCATGATAGTGGTTCACGAATTGATGTAAAAGATATCTTGTCAGCAAATAAAATAAGTAATCAGGAATAGTTAACGTCTGCGTTAAAGTGGCTTGATCAACTCTGGGATGCTCAACATCTTTCAGAATCTGGAGGTGAGTTTCATCAACTAGTTGACTTGATTACTGCTTTTGAAGGGAAAAGTTGGGATTCATATTTTGGAACAGTTGATGTTGCATCAGATGATTTTATGTCGGAGCGTGCAATTACTGTTGGTAAATCTTAACAAAGTGGTATTAACAGTAGTAGGTATTAACAGTAGTAGGTATTAACGATTTATATTCTGCTTGCATAGCCTTAAAAAGATTAACTATCTAGTGACTTAATGATCCCACATGCTTCAATAGTATTGTTTGAGCCACAAGCACTTGCCATCTGTTGTAACTCTGCTTTAAGCGCTCTTAATTCTTTCATACGCTTATTCACTAATGCGAGTTGCTGATCAATTAATGCATTAACGCTAGAGCAGCTTTCTTCTGGCTTATTTTTTAACTCTAATAGGCGTTTAGTATCATTGAGTGATATATCAAGGCTTCGGCAGTGCTTTACGAATTCCAACTGTTTAAGTGCTTTACTATCATACAACCTAAAATTACCTTCTGAACGGTTTGGATTTAACAGCAATCCTTCTCTTTCATAGTATCTAATTGTCTGTATTGAACAACCTGATTTTTTTGAGAACTCACCTATTTTCATAAAATTCCCTAACAAACTTGACTCTATAGTTACTATAGGATTTATAGTAATAATATACAAGTTAACCGGAGTATAAAATGGCTGAGAAATATTTAAATAATACGAATGTTGTTAATTTTGAACACAAGAATATCCAATCTCTTATTAATAAACGAGGGTGGAAAAATTTGGATGATTTCAACAAAATTGGTGCCGCTTATCAGTTTGTAAAAGATGAGATTCTCTTCGGCTATAATGAAAGCGATGATATTGCAGCAAGCGATGTGCTAGCAGATGGTTATGGGCAATGTAATACTAAGGGTAATCTATTAATGGCACTCTTGCGTGGATTAGGTATCCAGTGTCGTTTCCATGGTTTTACCATTGATCAGCAATTACAAAAAGGTGCCATTCCCAGCTATATATTTTGGCTAGCACCTAAATATATTATCCATAGTTGGGTAGAAGTTTATTTTGATGGGCGCTGGATTAATTTAGAGGGCTTTATATTAGATAGGCAATACTTAACCTCACTACAGCAGAAGTTTAACCAAGAAAAAGATGATTTTTGTGGTTATGGTGTTGCGACAAAGTGCTTTTCATCACCAGATACAGATTGGCGTGGAGAGGATACCTATATTCAAAAAGAAGGTATCCATGACGACTTTGGACTTTATAATTCCCCTGATGAATTTTACCTAGAAAAAGGCACAAATTTATCAGGAGTAAAACGTTGGTTGTATCAACGCGTGATCCGTCATTTGATTAATATGAATGTATCAAAAATTAGAAATACAAAAGCACTGGAGGTACAAAATGCACAACCATAGTCACAGTCACCATCATGAAAAAAACGACCGCATTGGTTGGGCGTTTTTTCTTAATGTGATATTTACTATTATTGAATTTATTGGCGGTTGGCTAACCAACAGTACCGCGATAATGGCTGATGCAGTTCACGATCTTGGTGATAGTCTTTCAATAGGTTTTGCGTGGATTTTAAGTCGTTTTTCAGATAAAGAAGCATCAGACAAATTCAGTTATGGTTATCGCCGACTTACACTTTTTGGTGCATTGGTAAATAGTATCGTTTTGATTATTGGTTCTATTTGGGTTTTATTTGAAGCAATACCGAGGTTGTCCAATCCTGAAATGCCTGTAGTTGAGGGGATGCTGGGACTTGCCATACTCGGTGTTGTCGTTAACGGATATGCGGTATTTAAATTAAAAGCGGGTGAAACACTAAATGAAAAAGTGCTGACATGGCATCTACTTGAAGATGTACTTGGTTGGGTTGCTGTTCTTATAGTCTCCATTGTACTGTTGTTCGTTGAACTGCCGATATTAGATCCTCTATTATCAATAGGGTTTACGCTATTTATCTTGTTTAACGTTTTTAGAAACTTGAAATCAACGTTGGTGCTTTTTCTTCAAGCGGCACCAGATAAAGAGACCCAAGAACGTATTAAACAATCATTAATGGAATTTCCAGAAGTTAATGGTATCCATCACATGCACTTTTGGTCACTAGATGGTGAAAGTCACGTTTTAACAGCTCATCTTGAGCTGAGTGACAACTTTGAAGTTGAAAACTTAATTAGACTTAAACAAGAAGTTGCAACTAAATTAGCTTCCTATCATTTATCGCATACGACGATAGAGTTTGAGTTTTTAAATGAAAGTTGCCGAGACGATGCGAATTAAACTTTAAAAGTTGAAATAAAAAAGATTAAATATAAAAGCAGCTTAAACATAAATTAAGCTGCTTTTGGGGCATTAAATTTCGTCAGATTGCTGTTTACTAATCTCTGAGCCATGCGCCCACTGATATAAAACAGGTAATACAAACAAGGTTAAAATGGTAGAAGTTATAATACCGCCGATAACAACTGTTGCTAGTGGTCGTTGTACTTCTGCTCCAATTCCAGTGTTTAGCGCCATTGGAATAAAACCTAAACTTGCAACTAGTGCCGTCATTAAAATAGGTCTTAAACGAATGATAGCACCTTCAATGATCGCTAAGTAAAGATCGCCTTTTTCATGCCAAAGGTCTCGAATAAAAGCCAACATAACCAAGCCATTTAATACGGCAACACCTGACAATGCTATGAAGCCGACACCTGCCGAAATAGATAAAGGCATGTCTCTTAAATAAAGAGAAAATACGCCCCCAGTTAATGCTAAAGGCACGCCACTGAAAATGATTAATGCATCTTTTAATGAACCAAATGCAATAACCAAAATACCTAAGATAACAACTAATGTAATCGGTACTACTAAGCTTAATCTTTTACTAGCTGACTCTAGCTGTTCAAACGTTCCGCCATAATCAAGCCAGTACCCTGCTGGGATTTCTCCTTCCTGATTAATTTTAGCTTTTACTTCTTTTACAAAGCCGCCTAAATCTCTACCACGTACATTGACGGTAACCACAACTCTTCTTTTTCCGTTCTCACGGCTAATTTGAGCAGGTAAATACTCTGATTTAAGCTCTGCAACTTCTTCAAGTGGCACATAGTTACCATTCTCAAGTGGAAGCGGCAGATACTTCAAGCCATCGATATCCGTTCTTATTTGCTCTGGTAAACGAACAACTAACTCAAACCGTCTGTCACCTTCATAAATGATCCCCGCAGATTCACCGCCTATTGCTGTGGCAACCCAGTCTTGCAGTTCAGTAACACTCAAACCATACCTACCAAGCGCTTCGCGTTTAGGGATTACCGATAAAGATGGAACACCTGTGACTTGTTCCATTCGGGCATCTGCTGCACCATCGACGGTTTTCACAATATTTAGAATATCTTTTGCGGTCAGTAATAACCGATCCAAATCATCGCCAAATACTTTGATACCTACGTCTGCTCTAACACCTGAAATCAATTCATTGAAACGCATTTGAATAGGTTGAGTGAATTCATAGTTGTTGCCAGGAATGTTTTTCAATACCTCTTCCATTTCTTCAACTAATTCACTCTTCGGTTTTGAAGGTTCATTCCAATCTTTGCGTGGTTTTAATATAACAAAGATATCAGCAATACTCGGTGGCATTGGGTCAGTCGCAACTTCTGGAGTACCGATGCGCGAAAATACTTTATCAACCTCAGGAAATGCTTTAATACGTTTTTCAAGTACTTCTTGCATTTCTACTGATTGCTCTAGGCCAGTCGAAGGAATTCTTAACGCCTGTAGTGCAATATCACCTTCATTTAATTGTGGAACAAATTCTGTCCCAAGCGTAGTTGCTAACCAAAGGCTATACCCCATTAACAGCGTTGCAAATGAAACAATAATCCAACGAAATTTCATTGCCATAATTAGCAATGGTTTATAGATAGACTTGGTTGAACGAATAACAACACTTTCTTTTTCGCTGATTTTACCTTTCATAAATATCGCAACAGCAGCAGGAACCAGTGTAACTGAAAGGATCATGGCTGATATTAACGCCATTACGACAGTTGCCGCCATAGGATGGAACATTTTCCCTTCAACACCAGTTAGGGTGAAAATGGGTATGTATACCACTGTGATAATGGCTACACCAAACAGGCTTGGACGTATGACTTCTGAAGTGGCTTCAAAAACAGTATTTAGTCGTTCCCTTAGGTCTTGCCTATGACCGTTGTGTTGCGCCTCAGCTAACCGACGAACAGAGTTTTCAACGATGATGACAGCCCCGTCCACTATCAAACCAAAGTCCAATGCACCAAGGCTCATTAAGTTAGCAGATACTCCTGCTTGTACCATACCTGTAATTGTCATTAACATTGATAGTGGTATTACGGCGGCTGTTATTAATGCGGCGCGTAAATTTCCAAGCAACAAGAAAAGTACAACGATAACTAATAGCGCACCTTCAACGAGGTTTTTGGTAACGGTTGCAATCGCTTTATCTACTAACGTTGTTCTATCATAAACAGGCTCTGCGATAATGCCTTTTGGAAGAGATTTTTGTATTTCACTGAGTTTCTGTTCTACATCTAAGGCAACGGTACGAGAATTCTCACCAATCAGCATCATGGTTGTACCAAGCACTGTCTCAATGCCATTACGAGTAGCAGCCCCTGTTCTAAGTTCTTTTCCTATAGCAACATTGGCAACATCACTTATTTTTACAGGAATACCATCGTTCTTTTTGATGATGACATTGAGGATTTCATCCATTGTCGCTAGTTGCCCAATGGAGCGTACTAACACTTGCTGTCCGTTTTGCTCAATATAGCCAGCGCCACGGTTATCATTGTTTTTACGCAATGCATCAGATATTTCTTCAAAGCTTACACGATGAAAAAGTAATTTTTCAGGTTTCGGCGTGATGTGATATTGCTTGTTGTAGCCGCCGATGCTGTTGACCTCAATGACGCCTTTAACTTGAGCCAATTGCGGTTTAATGATCCAGTCTTGAATTTCCCTCAGGGCAATAGCGGTATAAGGTTCTCCATTAGACATTTTAGCGTCAGGAGAAGCTTGCACTGTATACATAAATATTTCGCCAAGCCCTGTAGAAATAGGACCCATTTCTGGCTCTAAGCCAGAGGGAATAACGCCTTTTATCGCAGATAGTCTGGCATTGATTAAGTTGCGTGCGAAATAAATACCTGTTCCCTCTTCAAAGATAACGGTTACTTGGGATAAACCATATCTTGATAGGGAACGGGTGTGAGACAGCTTTGGTAGTCCAGCTAACGCGGTTTCTACTGGAAAAGTTACCCTTTGCTCTGCTTCTAATGGTGAATAACCGGGGGCAGAAGTATTTATTTGTACTTGTACATTTGTTATATCTGGAACTGCATCAATGGGAAGTTTTTGATAACTCCACATACCAACGCCGATGATTACCATCAGCAAGCTTAATACTAAGTAGCGCCTATTTATTACAAGACGCAAAATTGATTCAATCATATTGCGTCTCCTAATGGTCGTCTTCTACTTCAGATTTCAATATATCTGCTTTAATCAGATAACTGTTTTTGTTTACATATTCAGCGTCTTTACGGAGGCCATCAATGACCTCGATATAGTTTTTGTCTGAACGACCGAGGACAAGTGGTGCAAACTCATACTCTTCATCTTCTTTTACAAAGACACCTAATTGTCCTCCCAGTTCTTGTATGGCAACTTTCTCGACGGCTAAATCCACCTCAAATCGGTTTATCTTTACGCTACCTGTTAATAATTGGCCTGAGGTTAGGTTTAGCTCAGTGTTGTTTAATCGAATCCGTGCCAAAACATATGACTGATCTATAGCTGGAATAATATTGGTGATGATGGAGTTGAATGCTTGATCACCATGGTCAATGTTAACAGACTGACCGACTCTGATTTGATTATACTGGCTAGTAAAAACCTTAAATTCGGCCCACAACGTGTCAAAATTGACGATTTCAAACAAGCTGGTGTTTTGTGTGATACCGCCAATATTTCCATTTCTCTGTAAAACAGTCCCAGAAACAGGGGAAATTATCTTATAGGTATTTAAGCTTTCGTTAGATTCAATAACGGCTAATAGATCGCCTTTGTTTACCTTATCACCAACAGTGGAGTTTATTGTCTTTATAACGCCATTATATCTAGCGCCAACTTGAAATAATTGTTCAGCGCCTATCGTCGTAGCGCCGTATACAGGGATAGTTTGGTTCAACGTTTTTGAAGCTAAATAGGCTGTTTCAACACCAACCCTTTTTGCCATGTTATTGTTAATTTTGCTAATGCCTTCTTCGCCTTCATGTTCATCTTCACTAGCGAAAGCACTTTGAATGGGTGATAAATGCCCGATAAAAATCAATAGTGCGAGTATATAGTTTTTCATTTTTAATTCCTAAACGATTCAGTTAATAACTGAATCAATAAATTGTTATTAATCTTAAAGTGATGTTTATTTAGAGTGACAGCGCTTCGTTTGTTAGTTTTTCTATCTCTGCGCCGTAAATCAGGGCAGCAGATGCCGCGTCAATAAGGGTTCGCCGAGCATTTAACAACTCTTGTCTAGCCGATACATAATCAAGGTAGCCATATCTACCTTTTTGATAGGCGTCTTGAGTATCTTCCAGTGCATCTTCAAGCATTGGAATAACTGACTGCTTTAATGAATTTGCCGTTAGTATGGCTTGTTTTCTATTGGAGTATGCTCGCAGTAAGTGATTTCTAAATCTTAACTTAGTCGCTTCTTTCTCTATAGCAACTTGATCACGCTCTGCTAAGGCACTAGCGATTGCGCCAGAATTTCGCTTTTCAGCAAACAAAGGTAAGCTAAAACCAGCGACCAGTGCCGTATCATTAGCTTCTTGAGAGCGCCTAACACCGACAGACCATTTGATATTGGCAGTTGACTCTGTTTTAGCTAACTGTATTTCAGCCTCTTTTAGTCGTTGTTCGCTTGCATAGATTTGAATCGCTGGATTTTTTTCTAACTTCGCAAAAAGGCTGTTAAAGTCACTGTTATTGCCAAACTGAAAAAGATCACCTTGTACTTCAGAGAAGGTTACAGAGTTTTCTCCCCAGAAAGCTGCTAAAGAAAGTTTTAAATATTCCAAGCGCTTTTGTTCCGATTGAACAGTTAGATTTGCCTGAGCAATAACTGCTTTTGAGCGTTTCACTTCAGCCTCAGGAGTTGCACCTGCGCGGTTACGTTGAGATACAATCTCTAACGTTTCTTGTGCTAACTTCAGTGCATTATCTGCCAATATAACTCTTTGTTGGGCTGCAAGTACTTCCACGTACTTTTCAGTGACTTGAGCCATCAAGTTTAGTGCTGCTACCTCTTTTTCAGCAGTGAGCAATGCTCTTGAGTTTGAAACAAGCCCAATTCGCGCTGAGCGTTTATCTCCCATTTCAATAACCGAAGATAGAGCGACAGTTAATTCTGCGCTTTCGAATGCAGAGAATTCACCTGAGCCTGCAAAGTTCTCGGCTTCAAGTTCTAGTTCATAAGCGGGATTTAAACTTGCTGTTTGTTCTCGTCCTATTAATGCGGTTTGTTTGAAATCAAATATTTTGAGTTCAGGATTTTGTTTAAGCGTTCGCTGTATTGCCTCTTGAAGATTTAACTGCTTTTCAAATGCATAAACATTAAATGTAAAAAGTGACAAAGCGAGAAACGCGATATATTTGAGCCGAGGTGTTACACACCTCAAAATTTCTATCTTGCGATGCACACAGGTATAAAGTGCCATATATACTTTCCTATAAATTTATATTGTTATTTAGGTCAATAATGTTGACCTTTTTAAATTTGATATAAAAATTAGGCGTATTTAGGGGGACGAAATGGCACCGACATATAGCCTTTTAGCTCAGGAGAAACTAAGGCGTAGGTAGGAAAATGATCTATTGCTTGTAAAATATTACAAGAAGAATCTGCATTTAAAAACAAGTGACAACAGCAACAAAAATTACAATTTTCAATTGAACTGTTGCTATTATTTACTTCAAATATATTGGAGGTTTCTGAAGCTTTTAGTGGGGTAGTTGACTCAGTTAGTGATGTGTTAAAAGAACTTTCTATCAAGTTTATTTCAAGCTCTTCTAGCGAAAAAAACACAGACTGCACCGCGATTAAAATCATTATCACGTATGATATATATGGTTTAAAATATGATGGGTGCATTAGGTTCATTGTTATCTAGTTCGCTTCAATCAGTCTGATAGTTCCCAAAGGCGTTGGGACTATGTTTAAATCTGAAACATGAGTAAACCCTGATTCAACCACCACAGAGGGAATAACTCCATCTACATTATCTTTTGTAGTTTCGAAACCATCTAATAATTGAACGACAAAGAACAATATCCGTTGAAATATTGAAGTAGGCTTTCCCCAGTCTGCAATTATTAAAGTACCGTCCGGTTTCAGTACCCGACGAATTTCAGTTAATGTCGCGAGCTTAGCTGAACTGTTTAAGTGGTGAAAAAACAAACTTGAAACTACGATGTCAAAAGAGTTTTCATCAAAAGGCATTTTTTGTCCAAAGCCCTGTCTAAAAGAAATATTTAGATCTTTGCCTATAACTTTTTTCTGTGAAATATCTAGAGCGGTTTGGTCTGCATCTAAGCCTATTACGGTATGTTTAGGTAATTTTTCAGCTATTAATTTTGTGAGCGTTCCTGTTCCACAACCAACATCAAGTAGATTGTTTCCTTTGACGTTGGCAACTTTATCAACAATCAGCTTTTTAAAAAATGCTTCTCTCGTGGTGATAGCAACGAGGCTGTCATAAAAACTCGTTAACCAATGAAATCGTAGTGGTGGAATGTAGGTATTGTTTTTCATAAGTTCATTTACCTTTAGCCGTTTGAGCCAGACTTAAACTAGCTATACAGGTGTCAATAATGGTTTTAAAATTTAAATAAATGGTCATGATTGATTTCAGCTAATACTTTAGCTGTAAGATGCGGCGAGCACCGTTTAAAACGACAAGGGCAATTATCAAACCAATCACTAAATCTGGATAACGGCTGCTTGTTACTGTAACTAATAAGCCAGCTAAGATTACGCCAATGTTTGCGATAACGTCATTTGCGGAAAAAATCCAACTCGCTTTCATATGAGCGCCGTCTTCTTTATTGCCAAATATTAAAAACAGACAAGCAATGTTAGCGATTAGTGCTATTCCACCAAATATCATCATTAAAGATGACATAGGCTCACTACCATAAATAAAGCGTCTTACGACTTCACTCAAAGCACCTAGCGCTAAAATAATCTGAAGCACACCAGAGATATGTGCCGCTCTAAGTTTCATGCTGATACTTTTACCTACCGCATAAATAGCCAAACCATATACGGCAGCGTCAGCAAACATATCTAATGAGTCTGCAATAAGGCCAGCAGACTGTGCAATAATCCCAGCAATTATTTCTACAAAAAACATGATCCCGTTAATAGCCAGCAACCATTTTAGTGTTGACGCTTCTTTCATCTCATTTTTTTGGGCTAGATCTTTTGCTTTTGCAGCTTCTGTGCTGCAACTTTCTTTAGTTGATGCTAACTCTGCATCGAGTTTAAGTTGTTGTAACTTTTTTGTTATCTCATCTAAATTTTCATCATGAAAAACTTTGACTAATCGACTAGGAATATCAAATTGCAATCCAACAGAAGGCTCAATTGAGTCAAGTGCTAATCTGATCAATCTCTCTTCTGAAGGACAGTCCATTTGAGGCACTTTATATGTACTGACAAACGCGCCACCATAGTTATCTAATTGTGTATCAATTTTTACGTCTTCGTTGGTAGGAGATGATTGACACTGACCACTACATTTTTCTGACATATTTAACATTCCGTAACAATATTTCGTTGAGTATAAAATCTATAGCAACTATAGAGTCAATAGGTTTTATAATCTTTATTGGTGAGTTTCCGACATTAAGTATTAAGACGATTTAACTCTTCTAATAACATCCCAGTTTTAAGATTAGCTAGTAAAATAACTGCTCTTAATTAAGTTAGTGGTGATGCTCAATGAATGATTACTAACTACTGTGTAAATTATGAGGCATTGCGATTCCTTGAACGATACATATACAGTGAAAATAATATCAGAATGGTCACCTGAGCTGTTATACCTTGCCAAGTAGAACCTATACCGAACCATGTAACTTCCACATTAATAGGTAACGGAGTGATTCCTATAATCGCAGCCTCTTGAAGAGCTGAGATGGCTTTACCCATTAATATGAATGATAGAACTAAAAGCAAGTAAGTTGTTGTAGAAAAGAAACGAGCAATTGGCAATTTAACAGAATATCTAAACATTCCCCATGCAAGAATCGATAACACAGCTACCCCGAATAAAAATCCACTGATAACAAATGAGTATTGAGTTGTTGAGGCTTGTGTTACAAGTGATTGATAGAATAAGACTGTTTCAAAAACCTCTCGATAAACAGCAATAAATGAGAGCACTGCTAGTCCCCACAGTGTACCCGCTTCTAATTGTGAATTAATGTGCTTTTGAATATATGCCTGCCAATGTTCAGCATTCGTTTTGCTATGCATCCAAATCCCTACATAGAATAACATCACCGCTGCAAGCATTGCAGCAATACCTTCCATGACTTCACGACTCGCACCACTGATACTGATCATTGACTGGGCTACCGCCCAAGTAGCAAATCCCGCTAATAGCGCACTCAGCCAACCAAAATGGACATATTTTAAAGCATCATGACGTTTAGTTCGGATTAACACTGTTATTAAAGCCAGTACAACCAGTAACGCTTCTAAACCTTCTCTGAGCAAAATAACTAAGCTTGCAGTAAAAAGAGCCTCGTTTGATAGAGTGGTTTCTATCAGAAGTTCTTCTGCGTTATTGAGTTGTCTCACAGTAACTTCCATAAGGCTTTCAAGTTGATTAACCTGTTGCGCGTTACTTAAAGCTTGGCGAAGCTTAATCAAGTTTCCTTCGATACTTTTACGTAAATTTGTGTCTCGTGCATCCAAACTATTTTCAATTAATTCAAAACCATCTAGATAAGCACTCACAGCAAGTGTTTTGGCCTTCTCATACTCTTCATTTTTATACGCATTGCTTGCGGCAGCTAATTGAGTTTTGGTTATAGCGATAGGACTACTTTGATTGGTAAACAATAATGTAGGATTAGCCCTTAATCCTTCAATTTCATTTTTAGTTAATCCGTCAGTTTCTGTCGATAACTTTAATGGACTATAATTTATCCAGTTTTGTAATGAAATTGATTGTGATGGTTTTGTTAATTCACTTGATGATTTAAATGCCAAACCACCTACATAAAATGCAAGGGACCATTTCTGCTGTTCTTTTAATTGTGTAAATGCAGGCATGGCAGTGTCATCAAGCCCATTAGATATAGCATCAAATAAGCCTAAAAGTGAACGGTTTTCTGCACGTGTTTTATCGGTAAAATCGGTAGGAGCAGGCTCTAATCCCGATGCTAAAACACCATTTCCTTGACCTGAAATACCATGACAACTCGCACAGTTATTTTCAAATAAAGAAAACGTCGCTTCTTTAGAAATTAACCTTTTAGGGAGAGGTAGCTCTGGCATCATAGCCAATAATGAAATTCGTAACTCAGATGTAATTTTCCTGACAATATTTGCATTTTGCTTAGTTGAAATAGCTGTTTGTAAAGCTAATGCTTTCTCATTGAGTGAACGCATATAATTATTATTAATTGACGTTTTTTCAACTATCAACTTGGAGAATTCAAGCATTTCTTGATATTCATCATCGTTAATAATTTGGCCGTCCTTAATAGCCGACTCATAATCAACACCTACATATTCTGCTAATTGTATAATTTGTCGATGCTGCGAAAACTCTTCCAAATTAGAAGCTATACAAAATTTTGAAAAAAATGCTGTGACTAGCAAGATCAAATAAGCTAGCGGCTTTAAATAGTTATAGTATTGGTTTTCCTGTTTTACTTTTGGGGAAAAGGGCATAAAATGAGTTCCACAGTTCAAATCTAAATGATATTTATTATCATATTGTAAAATCTATAGTGGCTATAGAGTCAAATGAAAAAATTATTTTAAGTGAAAAGCCTGAAACTTAAGGAAACATCTAGTTTAAGTGAATTGTTTCTGCTAGTATTTTAAATACTATATTTAACAGGTAATAACTTTGAATCTAAATGTTGTGCTAAAAATGCTCTTAGTCGTTTCGATTGTTTTACAATCGTTAACTGCTGTCGCATCTTCAACATCTGAGAATCACCAGATTGATATAGAACATCTTCAAACTCAACATGATCATGCCGATGACCGAAATGCCTTAAACGATAATGCAGATGATGATGAGCATAATGAAAAAGATTGTCATCACTGCGGTAATTGCAGTGGCAGCCACTTATCTTGGATTTTAATCTGTAATTCAAATACCACGGGCAAACTAAACATTATCAATAAAACACCTTATCAAGTTTCTCAAACCAATACCTACCTTGAAGCGATACTTCGCCCACCCATTTCTTAATTAGATTGAATTTTAATGACCTATTTATCCATGAAAAGGATAAAGGGTTCGTGTTTATAAATTAAAAAATTAAGAAGTTTTATGTATATATTTTTAAAAAATGCAGGTTTAGTCCTGTCATTATGTATGGCTGTGAGTTTTTCAGTTGTCAGTTATGGCAAAGAGAAAAACATTTCATGGCTTGATAGTCAAATAAATAAAGATCCCGAAGTTGTTGCGGCTAAAGAGTTACTTAATGCAAGTAATCATAGAGCAAAAAGCTTAACTCAAGCCGTATACAACCCAGAGTTTGAAGCAAGCTATGAAAAAGAGGGTGATTTTGATAATTACTCTATTGGTATCAGTCAAACGATTGATTTTTGGGATAAGCAATCAGCAAATAAAAGCATTGGTGAAATTGATGTTTATGCAAACCAGCAACAATTGTTATCTCTACTCGATTCTAAAAAGGCTAACGCTTTAACTGCAATAGTTAATTGGCAAGCAGCAAAAAAGGCGGCTCAGTTACTTTCAGAAAGAGAAGAGCAATTGCAAACGCTCGTTGGAATTGTTGAAGATAAGCGAAAAGTCGGACTTCTAGAGCCACTTGACGCTGAACTGGTCTACGTAAACTTGTCCCAAATTTTCAGTGAAATATCTGAGTCGCAAATTACTTTGAAAAATGCAGAGGTAAAAGTTCAGGAGTTATTGCCTGATTGGACGCCTAATACCGCCAATTTATCTTCATTTACTTTTGGAGTAACAAGCTATTCATTTAAGTCACAGTGGGTTGAGAATCATCCAAAAGTTAAACTCGCTAGAGCGAAATGGAAAGGACAACAATCGAAAGCTCAATTAACCACTATGGAATCTAAAGCTAACCCAACCATTGGAGTTAGCGCAGGGAAAAGTGGAGATGAAGACTTGATTGGTGTGACTTTCTCAATTCCATTAAATATCAGAAATAATTATTCCGATACTGTTAAAGCTGCTTATTCAGAAGCAATCGCAGCAGAAGCCAACTTTCGCTCGGTTTATCGAAAGCAGTCTTTTGAAGCAAAAGCTAATTATGAATCGCTTAATGTCAGTAAAAAATACTTTGAGCAATGGCGAAAACTCACAGAAGGCAGATTAGAAAGTAGCGCAAATTTATTAAATAAGCGTTGGGAAGCTGGTGACATTAATACGTCTGATTACTTACTTGTATTAAATCAACGTGCGGAAGGACTTCATGCAGGAATTCGTTTGGAAAATCAATTCAAGCTTGCAGAAATATCCTTCGTTTTAAGTATGGGTCAGTTATCAAAATTTGAGATTTAAACGTTTACTTTTTCAGTTACGAAAAACGAAATCTTAAATTTATCAAAAATATAGGTTACAAAAATGAATACAATATTTAGTAAAAAATTATTAGCCGTAGTAATTAGCAGCCTGTTATTAGGGCTTACTACAAATCATGATGCTTTTGCACAGTCATCAGATGGTACTGGTTCTGTCGCAAAGGTTTTGAAGCAAGATGTAAAAGAACATGAAGATGATCATGACGATCATGAAAAGGGACATGAAGAAGAAAAAGATGACCATGACGAGCATGAACACGAAAAAGGACATGAAGAAGATAAAGGTGACCATGACGAGCACGGCCATGAAGGTGATAATAAAGAGGAAGAAGAGCATGAAGAAGGTATCACTATTGATCCAAAGAAGATGTCGCTTGCTAACATCAAAGTGGAAAGTGTTAAGCCTGAATATCAATTTAGCACCGTGTATGCACCTGGCGAAATAAAAGCTAATGGCTATAAAAGTTATGTGGTATCACCACGTACAGAGTCGGTTATTATCAGTCGCCATGCAGCGCTTGGCGAACATGTAGCAATAGGTCAGAAGTTGGTTACATTATTTAGTGAAGCAATGGCACAAGCACAGGCTGACTATTTAATCGCTTCAACCGAATGGCAACGTGTGAAAAAGCTGGGTAACAAGACGGTGAGTGAAAGTCGATTGTTACAAGCAGAAACTACATTCAATGCAAGCTATGGGAAGCTTATTGCTTTAGGATTAACTGAAAAAGCGATAGATGGGATTTCTAACAAAAACATAAAAGCGTTTGGGCAATATACATTAACTGCTCAGCGTGAAGGAGTGGTACTTCAAGACGACTTTATCCAAGGGCAACGTGTTGATGCTGGGGATACCGTTATGTTGCTAGCTGATGAAAAAAAATTATGGGTTGAAGCAAAAGTTTCTCCAAATAAAAAGCTTAATTTATCAATTGACTCTCCTGCGGTACTTAAATTAGAAGGCCAGAGTTACAATGCCAAAGTTATCCAAGAAGCCCATACAATTGACCCTATTACTCGTACTCGAATTATTAGATTAGGAGTAGAAAATTCGGATGATAACCTCCATTCAGGCATGTTTGTAAAAGTTTACTTTCAGTTCGCCACAAAGCAGAAAGTGATGGCTGTGCCAGAAGAAGCATTGATCCGTAGTGCCGATGGTGATTGGACCGTATTTGTCGAAGACCACCCTGGAGAATTTAAAGCTGTAGAAGTAGAACTAGGCCGAGCCTTAGGTGGTTTTAGAGAAATCATTGGCCTTGATAGTGGAACGCGAATTGTAACCAAAGGTGCATTTTTTGTTGCGTCTGAAATCGCTAAAGGCGGATTCGATCCGCATAACCACTAAGGGGCAAAACTATGTTTAATAAAATAATAGATTGGTCTGTTAATAATAGACTCCTGATTTTGATTGCGCTGTTTGCCACCATGGTTGGCGCAATTATGGTTATTCCAAAACTAAATTTAGATGCCTTTCCTGATGTTACTAATGTTCAAGTTGCTGTAAATACTGAAGCGCCAGGACTGGCTGCTGAAGAAGTTGAACAACTCATTACGTACCCTATTGAAGCGGTAATGTATGCCTTACCTGATGTAGAACAAGTGCGCTCAATTTCTAAAACAGGTTTGTCTGGCGTAACGGTTGTTTTCAAAGAAGGCACCGACATTTACTTTGCAAGACAACTCGTATTTGAGCGTCTTCAAGCCGCAAAAGAACTCATACCTGAAGGTGTTGGGACACCCGAAATGGGGCCAAACACCTCTGGGCTGGGCCAAGTATTTCAGTATCTTCTTATTTCAGATAAAGATGCAGGCTATGATGCTATGGCGCTTCGAAGTCTTAACGATTGGATTGTGAAGTTACTCGTTATGCCTGTCGATGGTGTTACTGATGTACTCTCCTTTGGAGGTATTGTTAGGCAGTACCAAGTAAATGTAGATCCATCTAAGCTTCTTTCTTATAACCTAACGCAAGAAGACGTTGTTGGTGCCCTAGATAACAACAATGCGAATGTTGGCGGCTGGTATATGAACCGTGGGCAAGAGCAGCTTGTTATTAGAGGTACAGGTTGGTTTGAAAGTGGTGACGCTGGTATTAGTAATATCAAACAAGTTCCCGTCAAAACAGTTGATGGGACGGTTGTGACGGTTTCGGATATTGCTAAAGTTGAAATGGGCAGTGAAATTCGCCAAGGTGCTGTCACTATGACGCGAAAATCACCCAATGGTAAAGTAGAGAACTTAGGTGAAGTTGTCTCTGGTATTGTATTAAAACGCATGGGGTCAAATACTAAAGCTACCATTGATGGTATCAATGCAAGAATCCCATTGATTAATCAAGCATTACCTAAAGGTGTTCGCTTTGAGCCATTTTATGATCAGGCTGATTTGATTGAAAAAGCCGTTGATACGGTAGTTGATGCACTTTCACTAGCATTTATTTTCATCTGTATTGTATTGGCTCTATTCTTAATGAATTTACGTGCAACCTTCTTGGTATTAATTTCAATTCCAATTTCTATTGGTATTGCGTTAATGATCATGGCTTGGTGGGGGATATCTGCTAACTTAATGTCGCTAGGCGGAATAGCTGTCGCTATTGGTATGCTAGTTGATGGCTCAGTCGTGATGGTTGAGAACATGTTTAAGCATTTAAATAGACCAGACTCTACCCATTCAAACAGTGTAAAAGAAAGAGTGCCTAGTGCTGATACTGATCCACATGATGTAGAACAAGATGAGCATGGTATTAAATTACGTCTTCAAAATGCTGGTAAAGAAGTGGCTCGTCCGGTATTTTTTGCAGCCTCTATTATTTTAGTCGTATTTACGCCTTTATTTAGCTTTGAAGGTGTTGAGGCAAAGTTATTCCAACCTATGGCAATAAGTATCATTTTAGCTGTTATATCCGCTATTGTGGTTGCGTTGTTTATCGTGCCAGCACTGGCAACTTATCTATTTAAATCTGGTGTGAAAGAGAGGGAAAGCTTTGTTCTTAAACCATTAGATAAACTCTATAGAAAAGGTCTAACATTCGCATTAAAACACACTAAGTTAGTCATTTCAGCTTCACTTATTTTAGTTGCATCTGCATTTGCATTAGTTCCATTTATTGGCACTGAATTTGTTCCTGAGTTAGAGGAAGGGACTATTAATTTAAGAGCAACCCTTGCGCCATCTTCAAGTTTGGATACGGCGTTAACCGTAGCTCCGATTTTAGAAGAAAAGTTAATGGCGTTTCCTGAAGTAACTTATGCATTAAGCCGAATTGGACGAGCAGAAATAGGTGGAGATCCAGAGCCAGTTAATAACATAGAAATTTACATAGGATTGAAGCCTGTTTCTGAGTGGTCAAGTGCATCTAATCGATATGAACTTCAAGGTAAGATGGAGAGATCTTTGGAAGAATTCCCTGGGTTGTTACTCAACTTTTCTCAACCTATTGCGACTCGTGTTGATGAGCTACTATCTGGCGTTAAAGCTCAGTTAGCGATAAAGTTATTTGGTCCTGAGTTAGACGTTTTAGCAACTAAAGGGCAAGAGATTGAAGCAGTTATTAAGAGTGTTGACGGTGCAAGAGATGTTGCGCTTGAGCAAATTTCAGGTGAAGCCCAACTTGTCGTAAAACCTAATAGGCAAGAGCTATCGCGCTTTGGACTTTCAGTTGTTGATATAATGGAAGTTGTACGAGATGGTATTGGTGGGGTCGAAGCTGGACAAATCATCAATGGTAACGAGCGATATGATATTTATGTGCGTATTGAAGAAGAATATCGACGAAATAAGGAAGCTATTTCAGATATTCGAATTCAGTCACCAACAGGTGCCTGGGTACGCTTAGGTGATGTTGCAACTGTTTCATTTGAATCAGGTCCTCCTCAAGTAAGGCGTGATGATGTTCAAAGGCGTGTCGTTATTCAAGCAAACGTTCAGAATAGAGATATGGGCAGTGTAGTAGCCGACATCAGAAAAGTTATTGCTGAGAAAGTTGACCTACCTTCAGGCTACTCGGTAGCAATAGGTGGCCAATTCGAAAGCCAGCAGCGTGCTCAAAACAGACTAGCTATCGTTGTACCTCTGTCTTTAGCGCTAATTGCATTGTTACTTTACTTTGCTTTTGGCTCTGTTGGTCAAGCTATGCTGATTTTAGTGAATGTGCCACTAGCCGTAATTGGCGGTGTTTTTTCCCTGTACATATCTGGCCAATATTTATCTGTACCAAGCTCAGTAGGCTTTATTACCTTATTCGGTGTAGCGGTATTAAATGGGGTTGTAATGGTAGAAAGCATCAACCAACGAATAAAAGATGGTTTAGAGGCTTCCAAGGCAGTTTTTGAAGGAGCAACGTCAAGATTAAGACCTGTACTTATGACAGCAATTACATCTGCATTAGGATTAATCCCAATGCTAATGTCAAATGGTGTAGGTGCTGAAATCCAGCGCCCACTTGCCAGTGTTATTGTAGGTGGCTTGGTAACGGCCACGCTGTTAACACTGTTTGTATTACCTGTTTTATATCGCTGGTTTTCAAGGAAAAAAATTGAGGAGTTGTCTCGTTAACTAAGATAGCCTAACTTAGATTATTCCGTATTAGGTACGTAGCTGATGCGGAATAATTTTATAATGTTAAGTGGTAAGAGATGGGTCATTGTCTTGCAGGAAAAATAGATGGTTTGAATAACTGCTATAGTAAAGAAGCTATTTTATTATTCAGCTCTTTAGCTTGTGCGTGATTTAAATTATTTGCTGACTTATTTTGACCAATAGTTTAAGTGACACTTACAGCCTCGTTAGAGGTTTGTTCGATATCTTTTGTGGTTTTTGCTCCATTATCTTTATGCAAGCGTTCAATACCAAAACGAGAGATATTGACCGAATCACTAGTAAGTACGTTAAGATTTGATTTCGTTACGGTATTTAAAAACGGCAGAACACTACTAGCGAAATTAACATTCGCTATATCTGTATTGATAGTCAATGGGTTCATAATCAACATTACGCATTTCCCCTAGTGTCCAATTAAAGTACCTAGTTTGGGAAATCGCCATTTTCTGTATGAGATAACAACACTTGTGATCAGGGAAGAACAAGCTTTTAATGGGCACTTCAGCTTTAAGCTCATTATTTGTGTATATTAGGTAATAGTAGAGGGCGAACTTCTTCCATATTGTTTTGATTAACCAGCACAGCATGAAAGCTCAGAAACATCTTTATTAAAGGTTTGAGCACACAGCTTTAACCCTTCAACCATAGTTAGGTATGGAAACAATTGGTTTGCCAAATCTGTAACGGTCATTCGATTGCTAATAGCTAATGCAGCACTTTGTATTAACTCTCCACCTTCATGCGCTAATATCTGTGCCCCAATAATACGCTCACTTTTACTCTCAGCAACTAACTTAATAAAGCCATCAGTTTCAAAGTTAGCTAATGCCCTTGGCACATTTTCCATATCCAAAACTCGACTAACAACATCAAGACCTTTAGATATAGCTTGCTCTTCTGATAAACCTACCGTTGCAACTTGTGGGTCAGTGAATACCACGACAGGCATGGTAGATAAATCAAGTATAGCATCACCACCTGTCATATTTATTCCTGCTCTACTTCCTGCTGCCGCTGCTACATAAACAAATTGAGGCATGTTAGAGCAATCACCTGCTGCATAGATATTCGCTATTGATGTCTCCATGCGTTCATTGACTTTGATCGCTCCATTCATTTCTGTTTCAACACCTATACTTTCCAAGCCAAGTTTACCTGTATTAGCAAATCGACCTGTGGATATTAGTAATTTTCTGGCTGTTAATGTTCCCTCATTAGTACCTAATGAGAATAGACTTCCATCATGGCTTACATTATTAGCCTGCGTATTATCTAGGATTTTGATACCTTCATTTTCAAAGCACTCTTTAAGCTTTTCACCTAATAGCGGATCTTCTGAATACAATAATGTATGTCGTGCTAATACAGTTACACAGGTCCCTAAACGAGCATAGGCTTGAGCTATTTCTAGCGCAACAACTGAAGAACCGATGACTATTAAGCTTTCGGGTAACTCTTGTTCAAATAGTGCTTCTGTTGATGTCCAGTAAGGGGTATCTTCTAATCCCTTAATTGGCGGAATTGACGGAGTTGAGCCAGTGGCTATCAATATCCGATCTGCGAGTAGCTCTTCATTAGTGCCATCTGATTTTTGGATAATCAATGTACTTTCGTTTTTAAAACGCGCATAACCTTTAATCAAAGATAATGCAGGGTTTTTCTTTAGAATACTTTCATATTTAGCTTCGCGTAGCTCTTCAACACGAGACTTTTGTTGATGGGCTAGCAGAGCACGGCTTATTTGAGGATTATTATTCTCAAGCCCATCAAAAGGGTTTCTTCGTTGTTGGTGCGCTAATTGTGCTGCACGAATTAAAATTTTTGATGGAACGCATCCTACGTTGACACAACAGCCGCCAATAACATCTGATCCTTCAATAATTGTGACTCTAGCACCATTTTCTGCTGCTTTGATTGCACAAGCAAAGGCACCAGAGCCACTACCAATAATTGCAACATGTAGCTGGTCGCTTTCACTCAGAGAGCAACAGCTTGTTGAACATTGATCCGAAGTCATAATAATTCCTTAAAATTTTGCTGCTATTAATGTTTGGTGCATTTGTTATGGCTAAACTAATCAACAAGCAGTCTTATGCTAAATCTTACTTGGTAGTTTTTACTTTTGCTGGGTAGCCAATATTTGTAGACGCTAATGCAATCGCTTCAATGCTGGTCTTGTTCGGATCAAATAAAACTGTTGCTGTTTTTGCATCATAATCAACTGTAGCTTTTACAACGCCATCTACTTTCTCCATCGCCTTACGCACAGTTATATGACACATCTTGCAGGTCATTTTCTCAATCGAGAAAACTTTAGTAGTTACCTCTTGAGTAGCAACATTACTGGTTACTTCAGAATGTTGCATGGCTAGCGTGTTGCCAAACATAAGCATTGAGCTTAATAGTATTGAAACGGTAATTAATTTTTTCATTGTTTTGCCTTTTTTTAATATCTGTTCTAAGTTAACTGGATTTGTTAAATCGTATTTTCATCAGTCAGTTTTTGTTAATCAATTGCTATTAAGTAATAATGTAATCTGCGTAATAGGGAAAGCTCATCATCACTATAAGAATTATGCTTACAAGCCAAAATATAATGCGCTGATTTCTTAATACTTTAGGGTTTTCGCAAACTGAACCCTCCTCACACTTTTGAGGAGCGATATATAATTTATAAAAAACTACGCCTAAAAAAATGAGGGTAATTGCGGTAAAATACCCGCTATAAGGTTCCATTGCAGTGAGGTTACCTACCCATGCACCGCCTATGCCAAGTGACAGCAATAGCAGTGGTCCAATACAACATGCTGACGCGCCTAAACCAGCGACAATTGCTAATAGTAAAGAACGATTTTGAGTAGGAGAATTCGACATAATTCAATCTCATATAAGGCTAATATAAGATAGTTTACACTCTGGGGTGTAGCACAGAGTCAAGAGGTTAATAAATCATTTTTTGAGAGAGGTAGAAGTGTTATTTTTCTAAAAAGCCTTTTTGAGATAATCCATCGATGAAGCCACAGTGAGTAGTATCATCAGTATGACAAGTTGATATTAAGTCGTCTAATGCTATTTGAATAGTCAGTAATCCAGCGATTTGTTGTTGGATTTTATCTCGCTTTTCTTGCGCTAAAGTTTGAACATCACCACAATGTTGATCGCCTAAGGTTAGCAATTGCTTTATTTCCTCTAACGAAAAACCAAGTTGCTGAGCACGCTTTACAAATCGAATTCGATCTACACTTGTATCTGGGTAATGACGAAAACCGCCTAACGGCTTTTCAGGCTCCACTATTAAACCTTTGCGTTGATAATGTCTTATTGTCTCAATATTGACTTCAGCGGCTTTTGCGAGTCGGCCAATGGTTAATGGTGGATTGTTTCTAGTCATTTATACTGCCTTTAAATTAGTTTGTATTTATAGTGCAGAATTGAAAAAGGTATTAGGTAGTAAACGTACTATAAACTGCTTTTCATATTATCAAAAGTGAAATTTATTGTAATAATAGGCAAGGCTTTGTGTGCTAGAGCATGTGATGTTAGGCCGCATCAAAGAGTCCAGCTCACACTAATATGAAGAAACGGATATACTTTGAATAGATAGTAAATTCGCGTAGCGAATGTGTACCAATAAAATTTACTCGACAAAAAGAGCGTGGGCTTTTTGTTGCGTATTTTTGTATTGGTGAATACATGTCGCTTAAAAATGAAGACTTGCTTAACAATGTTAAAAGGCAAGCAAAAAGGCTTTCGAAAATTTATCTATTCCGCTTGGGCAAGCCCAGTAAATGTAGTTCTATACTTTTGTGGCTGTGAGAACTATAGACAGTTAATTTCTCTATTGAAGTCTGACCTCCTTGAAAATCTAAACCTGATATTAGCAGTTTTACTCTCAAAAGCAGAAGACTGCCTTCTAAAATTTCTCAACACTGATATGAATAATACTTTGTCTCGCTTTTAATAAGGGTTGAAAATATAAAAATAAATGAAAATACTGTTGTTGAAATTTTCGGTATTGAACTAACTGATTTTAAAAGAAAAGTAGAATAAAATCCTTTTAAATTATACAGATATGTATAATTGCGCCCTGTTTACAACAACATTTTACTCATTTATATTAGCAAAAAAGGCTGAACGGACAGCCTATGCCTACACATATTTAATTTATATTTAAGTATGAACGATGAAGCGGAGCATCCGTAAAAATTTGGTTTTCATAATTAACAAACTGGCGTTAGTAGGCTGTTGTTTGTTTTAATTTATGGATAACTAGATGATTTCAGCTCTTACCTTAAGTCACAAATTGAGACTTCAATCGAAATTTCTCGCTAACTCACTCAATCTACCTCAAGATCATGGAAAGGATTTATTAGCCAGGGCAATATATTGTACTCCTAATTATGATTCTTTAACTGAACTACTCTTTAAAGAGATGTGTGGTGCGAAAATTTTTGGGACAATTCAACATCACTGGTTAAAGTACCTTCTGATCTGTGAATGTGAGGATCAATTGCTTATTGATGATCTACATAAAAGCATTGAGTTTATGGCAAAACGCCTTGAAGGAATGGTAGTCATTAATGTAAGCAAGGTTCGATTAATTTCTATTCTTTATGAGCTATTCGGTTTAGGAAATGAATCGAAATACATTATTGAAGCGCCAAGTGAGTTTAGTCTTGACTGGAAACCTTATTTTAAAACGTTGAACAATAACGAAGCAATTCTTTATTGTGATTTCAAAATTAATCAAATTGCATATCGACTAATTGCGACTACTTTTTATCCGAAAAATTTTAGAGAAAATAATTTTGATGAATCATTAGTCAAAAATCTTGAACAGGATAATGAAGATTCGGAAATTGCCATAGCTGAAAGTCCATTTATAGACGAGCATAAAAGCTGGTTTTTAAATACAGTTAACTTTTTTACCAATTTTGATTCATTTTGTGATGATGAAGTTCCTTATGTATTTCACATTGAAGGAAAAAGGTACGCGGTATATGGTTTTCCTTTATCCCCAAGTTTAACAGAAGAAATCAACAGTAATTTACCAACACTTAAAATATCAATTAGAGATATTCCAGAGAAGCAGGTTTTTATATTTTATTTTGAGCAGCAAAGGCTGATATTCGAATGTATTCATGTTGAATCACCCGCTATGTCTATGATCAATTATTGTGAATTTAGTAATGGCATTAAAGAAACACTGCTAAACCATAAAGACGCACGAAAACTCCCAATCATTCTTCATCAATCATATTTCTCCGCAAGTATTCGACCATTTTGTGATATGGATTACTTGGAGAATTCTATATGAATGAGATGCTTCTAAAGAACGTTTTAATATTACGATTACCTAAGTAATCGTAATATTAAAACGAGAATTATTTAAAATATTCTCGAAAATGAAATCAATTTACCTATTATGTATTTCAATAGACCCATGAGAAAGTTGAGGTGAAGAATTCATTAGGATTTTTTGATATTCCTCTTTAACTAATGGCTCTTTTGATGAAACTGAAAGAATAGCGTTTGTTCTAATTGGCTATGTTCCAAACATTGATATCATTAATAACAGTTTATTGAGCACTAATTGCAGTAGATATTTCCTCTAAAGTTGAAATATCTACTGATTTATCTAAAAGGGGTTTTGTGCTCATCCCCTCGAAATCACTAAGAATCTATTTGTACGAAAAGTTCGTTTATAAAATTTAAATCATGCTTCAGATTTAAATCTTTTTATATGCCAATGCTTGTATATGTGATTTTTCATATATATAATAATTCACATGCAAATAACTAAGGTTTCATATGAAAAGCCTAAAAAATAAAAAAATCCTTTTCCTTTGCACTGCAAACTCGGCTAGATCTCAAATGGCTGAAGCGTTATTGCGGCATAAAGCGGGAGACATATTTAATGTTTTTAGTGCAGGTACTAAACCTGATGCCGTTGATGTTCGTGCGATTGATGCTTTAGAAAAGTTTGGCTTAGATACTAACGATTTAGTGTCTAAAAGTGTGAATGTCTTTGAAGGTCAAGTATTTGATTACGTCATTACACTATGCGATAAAGCTAATAATGAATGTCGCAGCTACCCTAATGCCGTTAAGCAGTTAGCTTGGGATTTTCCCGATCCAAAAGAGCGTTCTGGTAGTAACCCTTTTTCTACAACATTAAACGAGCTTAACAACCGTCTATCTATGTTTATTTTGGTTGAAGAAAAGGACGCTAAGATCAGTTGTGGTGATACAAAAACCTCAATTGATGTCAAAAGTGACGAATTTGACCCCATCTCCTTTTATAAAAGCCTAACTGATGATATCCGACTGAAAACGTTAATGTTGACGCATTATCATGGTGAGCTTTGCGTTTGTGAGTTAATGGAAGCGATGGAAGAAGATAGCCAGCCCAAAGTATCACGTAATTTAGCTGTTTTGAAAAAAGCTAAAGTGATAACTGATAGAAAGCACGGTCAGTGGGTGTTTTATCGTATCAATCCTGACTTACCGTTATGGGCTAAATCTGTGATTGCACAAACAACAGAGAATAATGTTCCTCTGGTTAGTAACGAACTTCAGCGTTTAGCTAATATGCAAAATAGACCTAATCGAGCAAATTTCTGTAAATAAATTTTCTATAAAGAATGAGTAAAGGATTGAATAATGGGTATTTTTGAGCGTTATTTATCGGTTTGGGTTGGCTTAAGCATTGTGCTTGGTGTGGTATTAGGCTTATGGCAACCTGATGCTTTTCAAGTGATTGCCAACTTTGAGATTGCACACGTTAACATTGTAGTCGCTGTTTTCATCTGGGTGATGATTTATCCCATGATGGTTCAAATTGATTTTTCAGCGATAAAAGATGTGGGTAAAAACCCTAAAGGGCTTGTGTTAACTATTGTCATAAACTGGTTGGTTAAACCTTTCACCATGGCTGGTTTAGGTTGGTTTTTCTTTACTTTCCTTTTTGCTGATTTAGTTGATCCTGCATCTGCACAAGAATACATCGCTGGCATGATTTTATTGGGCGTAGCCCCTTGTACTGCAATGGTATTTGTATGGTCACAGTTAACGAAAGGTGATCCGAACTATACATTGGTTCAAGTATCAGTAAATGATGTGATCATGATCTTTGCTTTCGCACCTATCTCGGCATTTTTACTTGGTGTAAGTGATATTCAAGTTCCTTGGGAAACGTTGATGATTTCTGTAGTGCTTTATGTTTTGCTGCCTTTAATTGCAGGAGTAGTGACTCGTAAAATCCTGAATAATGGTAATGGTGAACAATCATTAAATGAATTGTTATCAACATTAAAGCCTTGGTCGGTTATCGGCCTGTTAGCAACAGTGGTGTTATTATTTGGATTTCAAGCAAATACCATCATTTCTGAACCTGAAACCATTGGCTTAATTGCCATTCCTCTAATGATCCAAACATACGGTATTTTCATTATCGCGTACTTAGCAGCAAAATGGATGAGACTACCACATAACATAGCGGCTCCAGCATGTTTGATAGGTACATCTAACTTCTTTGAATTAGCGGTTGCGGTGGCTATATCCCTTTTTGGTTTACATTCTGGAGCAGCTTTGGCGACCGTTGTTGGGGTATTGGTTGAAGTGCCTGTTATGTTGTCATTAGTTTATATTATTAACCGTACACAAGGCTGGTTTGGGGAAAGCCATGTTTGAGGTATTTACTGACTTAGCCACATGGTTAGTCGTTGATGTTTTTGGATTGTCGAAAGCAACAAAATTAGGCGATGCACTTCATTTTTTTATTGAAGACACCACCAAAATTTTCTTTTTATTACTAGTGATGATTTACGTCATTGCATTGATAAGAGCATCAATAAATGTAGAGCGTGTTCGTGATTATTTAGCCGATAAACATAAAGGTGTCGGTTACATATTAGGCTCTAGTTTTGGCGCAATAACCCCTTTTTGTTCCTGTTCAAGTATTCCTGTATTTTTAGGTTTTACGTCAGCAGGTATTCCTGTTGGCATCACTATGTCATTTCTCATTACCTCTCCGCTAATCAATGAAGTTGCGGTCTTGCTGTTACTAAGCTTATTAGGATGGAAATTCACGTTACTGTATGTGGTTGTTGGTATGTCTGTTGGGATTTTAGGCGGTATTTTCCTTGATGCTATTAGGGCTGAGCGCTGGTTGCAATCCTTTGCTGCGAAAGCTTTAGAGCGTGGTCAAAAGGCTTCCTCTACAGTTCAATCCAAACAGGTTGAAAGCTTGTCTTTAAAAGAGCGACATACCTTTGCCAAAGAGGAAATGTTAGAGATTTTTGGCCGAGTATGGAAATGGGTGATCATTGGTGTTGGGCTAGGCTCTGCGTTACATGGTTTTGTTCCTGATGGCTGGATTGAAGAGCATTTAGGTAATGGTCAATGGTGGTCAGTTCCATCTGCCGTATTATTAGGTATACCTTTATATTCCAATGCCACAGGTGTAATTCCTGTGATGGAAAGTTTAATTAAACAAGGACTTCCTATTGGAACAACACTCGCCTTTTGTATGAGTACTGTGGCAGCAAGTTTTCCTGAATTTATTTTATTAAAACAAGTAATGCAGTGGCGATTACTAGTAGTACTTTTTGCACTTCTACTCGTTGCATTTACGTTAATTGGTTGGATTTTTAATTATCTGACCCCCTTTATTTAAGGAAAAATCATGAAAGAAATAAAAGTATTAGGTACTGGTTGTGCAAAATGTACAAAAACCATTGAAGTTATTGCAAAAATAGCTACTGAATTAAATGTAGATGTACACGTAATCAAAGAAACTGATCCTGAAGTAATTATGGGGTATGGCGTAATGAGTACTCCTGCTGTAATTATTGATGAAGTTAATGTGCATAGTGGCTCTATTCCCCACCGTCAAGAGATTGAATTATGGTTACAGCAATAGCAAAAGTTAACTGTTTAAATGATGGAAATTTACTCGAAGAGATAACATCTACTATCCAACATGAATTTAATGTTTCTCACGTCACCATTCAAATAGAAAGTAAACCTTATGCAAATAACTGTAAATCAATACATTGCACAGATAATTAACGATAGGAAAAATAATGTCACATCCTTTTGATATTTTGGCACTTGAAAACGGTAGCCAACTTATATTTACCCCGTGCCCAGGCACGAAAGATTCTATTTTAGTTGAGTCTATATCAACACTTAAACAAGCAGGTACTAACATGCTTATTACGTTGATGTTTGACGAAGAAATGGAAAAAAACAATGCACTCTCTTTACCAACTGAATGTGAAAAGCAAGGAATTGAGTGGGTTCAATTACCCATTTTAGATGATGCTGCCCCAAGCCAAGCCTTTGAATCTCAGTGGGATGCTCAAAAGGCTAACATTTTAGAGGTGATAAATAACAAGGGCACCATTGCTGTTCACTGCAAAGGTGGCTCTGGCAGAACAGGATTAGTGATTGGACTTATACTTTTAGCTTTTGGGTGGTCAGGTGAAAAGGTAATTGAAGCAGTACAGGAAATACGGCCTAAAGCGCTAAAACACCCAGTACAGCTTGATTATTTCAATACTTATTTATAATTTTTAACAACATTCAGGACAGATTTATGACAATTAAAATCGGTATTAACGGTTTTGGCCGTATGGGACGTTTATCAATGCGTGCAGCATTTGATTGGGATGATATAGAGATTATTCAAATCAATGATCCTGCGGGAAATGCTGAAACACTTGGACATTTAATGACGTTTGATTCAGTACATGGTCGTTGGCATCATGAGGCGAATCATGAAGGCGATTCAATAATTATCAATAACAAGGCTATTCCTTGCACGCAAAACAAAGCGACTCAAGACACTGACTGGTCTAAGTGTGATGTAGTAATTGAGGCATCAGGAAAAATAAAAACGAAAGCGCTGTTACAAGCCTATTTAGATCAAGGTGTAAAGCGTGTTGTGGTTACAGCTCCTGTAAAAGAAGATGGTGTATTGAATATCGTTATGGGAGTAAATGAAAATTTATACGACAAAGCTATTCATCCTATCGTAACAGCAGCTTCATGTACCACTAATTGCCTAGCGCCAGTGGTCAAAGTTATTCATGAAAAAATAGGTATTAAGCATGGTTCAATGACCACTATCCATGACATTACTAATACGCAAACCATATTAGATGCCCCCCATAAGGATTTACGTAGAGCACGAGCATGTGGCATGAGCTTAATTCCGACAACAACTGGCTCGGCTACGGCAATTACGCATATTTTTCCTGAACTAAAAGGGAAGTTAAATGGTCATGCAATACGAGTTCCTTTAACTAATGCATCAATTACAGATTGTGTTTTTGAAGTTGAACGAGCTACAACTGTTGAAGAAGTAAATAAAGTACTTAAACAAGCAGCACAAGGTGAATTGAAAAACATCATGGGATATGAAGAACGACCACTAGTGTCTATTGATTATAAAACTGATCCACGTTCTAGCATCATTGATGCATTATCAACGATGGTAGTAAATGGTACACAAGTAAAACTTTATGTTTGGTATGACAATGAATGGGGCTATGCCAATAGAACGGCTGAGCTAGCACGTATGGTTGGTTTGGCGGACAAAGGTTAATCATGGGGCTTTTATCACTCAAAGCGTTATCACCGCAAATTAAACAATATTTGGTGATAACAGGTAATTACTGGGCGTTTACTTTAACCGATGGTGCACTACGCATGCTCGTAGTGCTATATTTTCATCAGTTAGGATATAGCCCTTTAAATATTGCCATGCTGTTTTTATTTTATGAAATATTTGGTGTTATTACGAATCTTGTTGGTGGTTGGCTAGGTGCACGACTTGGTTTGAACAAAACCATGAACATTGGCTTAGCCATACAAATAATTGCGCTTGGTATGCTTGTTGTTCCTGCTGAAATGCTAACAGTTATCTATGTAATGGCGGCACAAGCTTTATCAGGTATCGCTAAAGATTTAAATAAAATGAGTGCGAAAAGCTCGATAAAGTTACTTGTTCCAGTAGGCGCTGAAGGTAAGCTTTATCAGTGGGTTGCTATACTTACAGGGTCTAAAAATGCGCTAAAAGGTGTAGGGTTCTTTCTTGGAGGTTTGTTACTAACCTTGCTTGAATTTAAAGGTGCAATCATCTTAATGGCTTCACTATTAGCCATAGTGTGGGTATTTAGTTTAATCGCCTTAAAAGATGATTTGGGCAAGGCGACAAATAAACCTAAATTTAATGATATTTTCTCTAAGAGTTCGTCAATAAACATTCTTTCTGCTGCTCGAATGTTTTTATTTGGTGCAAGAGATGTTTGGTTTGTCGTAGCGTTACCCGTTTTTTTAGCTGTGACCTTTAATTGGGATCATTGGTGGGTTGGAGGTTTTATGGCAAGTTGGGTCATTGGCTATGGCATAGTTCAGTCTGTTGCGCCTATTATTACCGGAAAAGGCACGAGGGAAAAGCAAGGTAATGTGCCAACGGGTAGGTCAGCATTTTTATGGGCAAGCTACTTAACATTAATACCTGCTGTGATTGCTTTGGCCTTGCATTTTAATTTTCATATTCAAGCTTCAATCATTATAGGACTACTGATTTTTGGGGCTGTTTTCGCTATTAACTCTTCTTTACATAGCTATCTCATCGTCAGTTATGCAGGTAGTGACGGTGTATCGCTTGATGTTGGTTTTTACTATATGGCTAATGCTATGGGGAGATTAATTGGTACAGTGCTTTCAGGTTGGGTATATCAAAATTATGGCCTAGAAGCCTGTTTATGGATATCAAGTATATTTGTGGCTATGGCAACTTTATTATCATTGAAGCTGCCAAAAAACCAAAGTAAAGAGAAAGCTAATTAATCAAAGTCACATTTGAAAAAACGTTAACTACGTATTTCAATAGAGATATGTGAGAGCTGAGGTAAGAAACTTTTTAAAATAATTTCATATTCTTCTGACTTTAGAGGTTCACCTGATGTCACTTTAAGAATTGCAGCCTGGTGACCTGTCGCTATTTTCCATACATGAATATCGTTGATCACAGTGTTCTTTTTGCTTAATGCATCTGAAATCTTATCGAGAGTTGGCTTTTTCACAGACTTATCTAAAAGAACTTCACTGGATTCCTTAACTAAGCCATAAGACCAACGGAAAATGACTATTGCCCCAACAATCCCCATTAATGGGTCCATCCATAATAAGCCAATATATTTTCCTACTAATAAAGCAACAATGGCTAATAAAGAGGTTAGCGTGTCGGCCAGTACGTGAAAGTAGGCTGCTTTCATATTATGGTCGTGATCATGATGGTGGTGGGGTTCTCCATGGTGATGATGATCATCATGTAGGATAAAAACAGAGGCGACATTGACGACTAAACCTATAATCGCAACAACAATTGCTTCATTAAAATGAATTGATTGTGGTTCTATTAATCGTTGAACAGATTCTATTATCATCATCAATGCAACAATTGCTAAGGCAATAGCACTGGCAAAGCCACCTAAAGAGTTTACCTTGCCTGTTCCAAAGCTAAAGTCCTTATTGTTCGCATGCTTTTTAGCGTAAGAGTATGCAAAAATAGCAATGAGAAATGCCGCAGAGTGAGTTCCCATATGCCATCCATCAGCAAGCAGGGCCATAGAGCCTGACCAAGTTCCAGCGGTAATTTCAAGTACCATAATGACGGTTGTTAACCAAAAAACGAGCTTTACTTTGTTTTCATGGAGCTTACTGTCAATACCAAAATTATGAGAATGTTCCCACTGAATACGACTATCGTTTTTCATTAAATATCCTAAAATATTGCTTCATGCTGTTTATGAATAGCATCTATTTACACTTTGAAATATACTATACCCTAGTATACTACTTATCAAGTAAAGGAAATTTATGTCACATACAATCGCAGGGAAAAAAAAGCTCCTCAGTCGTGTTAGACGAATAAAAGGTCAATCACTCGCTTTAGAAACTGCTTTAGAAGGAGAGCCTAATTGTATGGCTGTTTTACAACAGGTAGCTGCGATTAAAGGTGCGGTTAATGGGCTGATGAAGGAAGTATTAGAAGGTCATTTGAGGGAACATTTAGGTGCAGAGGATATGACAAAAGAGGAACGATTAGAGGAGGTAGAAGATGTTATTTCCATTCTTAAAAGCTACTTAAAATAGAACTCTTAATGAAACAAATCGAAAAACCGATTGCCTCTCGGTTTTTTGTGTGGCACTATCCTATTACTTAAAAAATGGCGATTGAAATTTATGTTACTCGGTGAATTAGAAAAACAAGTTTTAGAATATCTATGGAAAAATCAACCTGCTGATGCCAAGCAGGTGCATAGCTATTTTGAAAAAGACCGAGGCGGATCTCTAAATACCATTCAAAGTACGCTAGAACGCTTGTTTAAAAAAGATTTGTTAAGTAGGGTAAAAAACGGCCACGCTTATCAATACTTTCCAAAAGTTGCAAGGCAAGAGCTGATAGGTCAGTTGATTAAAAGTATTACTCATGATTTTGTTACTGAAGATGAAAATAGTGTTGTTGCTGCTTTCTCTTCTATTTCATCAGATCTAGATGAAAAGCAGCTAGATAAATTGGAAGCAATGATTGAACAACAACGTCAAAAAATACAGAAGAATTCTGAAAAATGATTTATGGCCAATGGGCATTAGTATTTAATTTGCTCACGGTGGGGGTTTTAGCCTTTATCGTGGCTAACATATTTGTCTCAATTACTTTTTGGTTAGTCAAAAGTAAGTTGCAACACTATGCGGTATCAACTCGTAAATCATTATTATGGTTATTAGTGCTTGCTCCGTGGCTGATATCTTTATGTGCCACACTCTTTTTTAGTCCACTATTTCAAAACGGTTCAATATTTGTTTGGTTGACAGACCTTGCTCATTGGCACCATCCTGATATTTTCTATTTTATGAGCTGGCATAGTGCTAGTTTACTTATTTTTACCAGTTTTACTCTGTATATTTTTATACGAAAAATAACTCTTCTTTATCGTAATCATCATCAAATTAATTTGTTACGTGTATTAGGGATTGAAAATAGTAAGCAAGTCTATTTCATTGAATCATCTATACCTACAGCATTCACTGGTGGTGTGTTTAGGCCATCATGCTTTATATCTACGAGTCTTGTCGAGCAAACAACTGCTGATGACATAAAAATAATTATTCAGCATGAGTTAGCTCATGTTCATTATTTTGATCCATTAAAGAAATGGCTTTTCTCATTTTTCTCAGCTTATTTCGCTAATAATGTTAAACAGTTATTGATTTCCATGATGTCGCTATCTATGGAGCAAGCCGCTGATTCTTTTTATGCCGAAAATCAGCAACAATCACATAACGTTGCAAGTACCTTAGTAAAGTTTACTAAATTGGCTGCGAGCTACTCTATTCATCCACAATATAATAGTGAATTATTTGTTCATTTCTGTCGTCATTCTATTGAACAAAGAGTGCTTCATTTGCTTAGTGATAAACAGTTCAGACCATTTCCCACGGGAGGTGTTGTGATTGCAATACCCCTCTTAGTTCTAATTTCAACAACGTCTGTAGATAGCCTACATCACGTTATTGAAACGCTTTTTACTCATTAACCGCTAATTAAAATCTTACTCTAAGGTACTGATAATGAATCTTTATTTTAATATATGCTCTTACAAAAAACCGACTGACGGTCGGTTTTTTGTAAGGATTCGTCGGAATGTTTTATTGGTGCTGATGCCATTCATACCAACAATTGCATTTGCCCAAGAAGTTCCTTTGCAAACGGTTGATTTGCGTTCAGCTATTGCACAGACAATAGATATGCATCCTGAGCTAAAATCATTTGCCATTCAAGCCAAGATGTATTCTGGCTATGCTCAACAGGCAGGGGTTCAATCTAGACCACAAATTGGTTTTACCATTGAAGATGCTTTAGGTACAGGTGAGCACAGCGGCTTTAAGAGTGCACAATCAACACTTTCTATTTCTTGGTTATTAGATGGTGGATTGGTACAGAGTAAAATAAAAGCAGCTAAACAATATGGCTCTACAGTCGCTTTAGAGCGTGAAGTTAAAGCTTTGGATTTAGCTGCACAAACGGCACGTTACTTTATACAAGTTCTTGTCAATAATGAGCGATTGAAGTTAGCTCAATTTAGTCTTAAGCAAGCGAATAATTCATTTGAAGCAATAAGTAAACGCGTAAAAGCAGGGAAGTCCTCTTTAGTAGATAAATTAAAGTCTCAGGCTGAGGTAGCTAATCGTGAGTTGATAGTTGAGGATTTAACTCACGAAGTTGATGCAAGTAAGTACCAATTATTTGCACAATGGGGTGAGCAAATTAAAGGAGTAAATCAAAATAATAGGCATAAGAAAAGTATGATAGTGGGTTCATTATTATCTTTACCAAGTGTAACCAATTTTGATTCTTTATTTACGAAACTTAGACAAACACCTTCAGTGAATCTTTTTGCAACAAAACAACGAATTGCCCAGTCTGAGATAGAGCTTGCACGCATTGAAAGCAAACCATTATGGCAATTTTCAGCAGGCTTACGTCGATATGAAACAACTGATGACTTCGGCTTAGTTGCTGGAATTTCAATTCCTTTTGGTGATGGGAATCGAAATGAAGGAAAAATAAAAGCCTTGCGAGCCTCTCAAAGTCAACTAGAAACAGAGTCGTTAGCGTTAGTTCATAAACTCAATACTCAGTTATATGTTCTTATCGAACAATTGAAGCATAGCCAACATGTCATTCATGCGGTATCTGACAATATTATTCCTGTTTTGGAGCAAGCTTTTAAAGAGGCAGAAAAAGCATATAACGTTGGTAAGTATAGCTATACCGAATGGATGAACACCCAGAAAGCCCTACTCAATGCTCAATCTGATTTGATAGCTGCTTATCAAAATGCACATTTAAACAATATTGAAATTGAACGTTTAACCGGAACGTCCATTTTAACCATTAATAAAGACAAGAAAGAGAAATAATCATGAAACCAACATTTCAAATATTAGCCTTAATAAGCACCGTCTGGCTTGTTAGCATAAGTGCAAGCTTCCCAAGCTTTGCGGTTTCAGAGCCGAAGGTAGAAGAAGCCGAACCTGAAAAAGGTCCCAACCGTGGACGAATGTTGCGTGATGGTGATTTTGCCATTGAACTCTCAATCTTTGAAACAGGCGTCCCTCCTGAATTTCGTGTATGGGCATCAACAGACGGAAAAGCAATTGATCCGTCAGAGGTTGACCTTAATGTAAAGTTGACTAGATTGGGTGATGGCATAGACGATATAAATTTTTACCAAGAAGGCGAATATCTTCGAGGTGACATGGTTATCTATGAACCGCACTCATTTATGGTTTCACTCACTGCAAAATATCAGGGTAAAACCTTCAACTGGCAGTATGACAACTTTGAAGGTCGGACAAAAATTGCTGAAGATGTAGCAAAAGCAATGGAAATCTCGACTGAAATTGTTGGTCCATCAACATTTCATGAAACAGTTCAAGTCTATGGCAAGTTAGTTCTACCTGCTGATGCAACGAGTAATGTTTATGCTCGCTTTGACGGGTTAGTTAAAAAAGTTAATGTAAAGCTAGGAGAGTCAGTTAAGAAAGGTCAATTACTACTCACGGTTGAAAGTAATGAAAGTCTTCAGTCGTACAAAGTCTTTTCTGCTCAAAATGGAATTGTTAGTACCGTTAACGTTACCTCAGGCGAACAATCTAAAGGCCGCTCCCTGCTACAAATTACCAATGATGAAACATTAATTGCCCAGTTAGCTGTTTTTCCAAAAGACTTACCAACCGTGCGTCTTGGTGCAAAAACCACGATAACGATTAATGGTGTTGAAGAAAAGCAGGTGAGTACGGTTGAGAGCCGTATTCTAAAAGTCAGAGATGATCAGGCGAAGCTATTTCGTGTAGTCGTTAATAATGCTGATTCTGCGTTGTCAGAAGGAGCATTTGTTAGTGCCGCGATTGAAATTGGTTCATACGATGTACCTATGGCAGTAAAGCGCAGTGGATTACAAAGCTTCCGCGATTTTACTGTTGTATATGCCAAAGTCGGAGATGAATATGAGGTAAGAATGCTTGAGTTAGGTCGAGCTGTAGGTGAAGAAATTGAAGTGCTAAGTGGTATTTCCTTAGGCACTGAATACGTGACTGAAAATAGTTACATCCTCAAAGCTGATGTTGAAAAGTCTGGCGCTTCACACGACCATTAAGGATTGATTATGCTCGAATATTTACTTAGATTTTCTATCCGTAGAAACTCAATCATTATGCTAGCCGTGCTTGCGTTAGCAGGTTTGGGTATTTGGAATTTTACCAAGTTACCTATTGATGCTGTACCTGACATAACTAATGTGCAAGTCATGATCAATACGGAAGCTCCAGGCTATACGCCACTTGAAGTTGAGCAACGGGTTACTTATCCGTTGGAGACTGCGTTAGCTGGCATACCTAACTTAGTGAGTACAAGATCAGTCTCACGTTATGGGCTGTCACAAGTGACAGCAATCTTTAGCGATGACACGGATATTTATTTTGCAAGACAGCTTGTAAATGAACGATTAGTTTCAGCTAAATCTGATTTGCCGACTGGTTTAGAGCCTGAACTTGGCCCAATTGCAACCGGGTTAGGTGAGATATTCATGTTTACTGTTGATGCTGAGCCTGAGGCACTTAATGATAAAGGTGAACGAATCACGGCTACGGACCTAAGAACTGTACATGACTGGATTATTCGCCCTCAGTTAATGCAAGTGCAAGGCGTAGTTGAAGTTAACCCTATTGGTGGTTTTAAGCGTGAAATATTGATCGCTTTTGAGCCTAAAAAATTATTAGCTTTTGGTGTTACTCAACAAGATGTTATCCAAGCAATTGAAAATAATAATGATAATAAAGGTGCTGGTTTTATAGAAAAAAATGGTGCTCAGTGGCTGCTTCGTATTCCAGGGCAAGCAAAAACGATAAGTGATCTATCTACAATCCCTGTTAAAACGACTGACGGTAGCGTGATCCGTATATCTGACGTTGCCAATGTAAAAGAAGGGAAAGAGTTAAGAACAGGTGCAGCGACACAAAACGGTAGAGAAGTGGTGATGAGCACGGTCTTTATGCTCATCGGGGAAAATAGCCAAAAAGTCGCTAAAGCAGTTGGGTTAAGACTTGAAGAAATAAAACGAAGTTTACCGACAGGTATCACTGTTACTGCTGTTTATGATCGAACTAAGTTAGTTGAAAAAACCCTCGATACGGTAAAAACAAATCTGTTAGAAGGCGCATTGCTCGTTATTGTAGTGCTTTTCCTTCTACTCGGTAATATGCGAGCAGCATTACTTACGGCTGCTGTTATTCCTTTTGCCATGTTAATGACTATCACTGGCATGGTACAAACAAGAGTGAGTGCAAACCTAATGAGTTTAGGAGCACTTGATTTTGGCTTGCTCGTTGATGGTGCAATTATTATCGTTGAGAATTGCATGAGACGACTGAGTGCTGCCTCTTCAAATGGGCGTTCAATGGAGTTAAATGAACGTTTATCACTGGTATTTTATGCGACTAGGGAAGTTATTCGTCCAGCACTATTCGGTGTCTTCATAATTACAGCGGTGTATTTACCTATTTTTGCACTTACAGGTGTTGAAGGGAAAATGTTCCATCCTATGGCCATTACTGTCGTGATTGCTTTGTGTTGTGCAATGCTTCTATCTATCACTTTTGTACCTGCTGCAATCGCTATTTTATTTAAAGGCCCAGTGAAAGAAAAAGAAAATATTATCATGAAATCATCACTTGCGGTGTATCGTCCTACGTTAACTTTTGCGCTTAAAATTCGTTGGTTTGTCGTGATGTTAGCTGTTGCACTTGTTGGTTATGCAGGATTTTCCGTAAATAAATTAGGGAGTGAGTTTGTACCTAACTTAGATGAAGGTGATATTGCTATGCATGCCTTACGTATTCCAGGTACATCACTAACACAAGCCGTTGCACTTCAAAAAGTTTTAGAAGAAAAAATTACGCAGATGCCTGAAGTAGAACGTGTATTTGCAAAAATTGGTACAGCAGATGTTGCCACTGATGCTGTTCCTCCAAGTGTTGCTGATAATTTTATTATATTAAAACCACGTAGTGAATGGCCTGAACCTACAAAAGCTAAAGCCCAATTTGTAGAAGAGTTAGCAGCAGTAGTAGAACCCATTCCCGGTAACAGATATGAGTTCCTTCAACCAATACAAATGCGTTTTAATGAGCTACTTGCAGGTGTAAGAGCTGAACTTGCCATTAAAGTATTTGGTGATGACTTTGAAACACTAACGGCATTAGGTAAAAGCATTAACACGGCCATTGCTAACGTTGAAGGAATTGCTGATGTTCAAGTTGAACAAACAACAGGTTTGCCGATGCTTACGATCAATCCTAATCACGAGCAATTAGCAAAATATGGCGTTAGCATTAAAACCCTACAAGATCAGCTTGCTACGGCCTTAGGTGGAACAAGCGCTGGTAAATTTTATGAAGGTGATCGAAGAGCAGACATTGTTGTTCGTCTTCCTGAAAACCTTAGAAGTGATGTTGATTCGTTGGCTCACTTACCCATACAAATACAAGCTGACCAGTATGTACCTTTGCAAGAAGTTGCTGAACTTGAATTAGTAGAAGGGGCAAACCAGGTTAATAGGGAAAATGGTAAACGTAGAGTTGTTGTTACCGCCAATGTTAGGGGAAGAGATTTAGGTTCTTTCGTTAAAGATATTCAAGCTTCAATAGAGAGTTCAGTTGAAGTGCCTTCAGGGTACTGGATTGAATATGGTGGCACTTATCAGAAGCTTCAATCTGCTTCTAAAAGGCTATCAATTGTCGTGCCTATTACACTGATCATGATCATTGGCTTATTATTCTTAGCACTTGGCTCTTTCAAAGATTCAATGATCATCTTTACGGGGGTTCCTTTAGCGTTGACTGGCGGTATTTTCGCTTTATTAATACGGGATATTCCCTTTTCAATTTCGGCAGCCGTTGGCTTTATCGCATTGTCAGGCATAGCAATATTAAATGGTTTAGTTATGGTGTCCTTTATCAGAGAACTTCGACGAGAAGGTGTTGCATTAGATACCGCCATTATTGATGGTGCGCTGACTAGACTTCGACCCGTATTAACTACAGCGCTGGTTGCATCGCTAGGCTTTGTACCAATGGCGCTTAACACAGGAATTGGCTCAGAAGTGCAACGCCCACTTGCTACAGTGGTCATTGGTGGGATTATATCATCAACAATTTTAACGCTATTTGTGCTTCCTGCTTTATATCGTTTATTACATAGCCACAAAGAAATCTTTACTAAAACACCCCACACAAAGGAAACTGTTAATGTTTAATTATTCCCAGCGATACGGCTTAATCAGCCTTATCGCTCTAATTTCCATATTGTTGCCCGTGGGAGCATTTGCTCATGGCGTAGATGAAACAACGCGTGCTTTTTTACAAAGCAATACTGGAGTGCAGATCATTCCATTTTTATATATAGGTGCAAAACATATGGTTACTGGGTATGACCACCTATTGTTCCTCGTCGGTGTGTTGTTCTTTTTATATAAGAGTCGTGATGTCTTGCTCTATGTCAGTATGTTTACCTTAGGGCACAGCCTAACATTACTTTTTGGCGTTATTAATGACATTCAGGTAAATGCTTATTTAATCGATGCCATTATTGGACTTTCTGTTGTCTACAAAGGTTTTGATAACTTAGGCGGCTTTAAGAAAACAATAGGTTTTACGCCTAATCCCAAAACTGCGGTACTGATTTTTGGCTTATTTCATGGTTTTGGTTTAGCTACTAAACTTCAAGAATTTCAATTACCGTCAGACGGATTAATTGCCAATTTAATTGCTTTTAATGTTGGTGTTGAATTGGGGCAGTTCAGTGCATTAGCATTTATTTTATTATTGATAAACTACTGGCGAAAGCACAATAGTTTTAATCGCTTTGCGACCAATACCAACTGCTTATTGATGAGTGCTGGGTTTATGTTGATTGGCTTTCAATTAACAGGCTACTTTATCAGCTAAACGAAATTTTACAGTCAGTTAATTAACGAAAATAAAGAATTAAGAGAAGAGAAAAACATGCAACAAACTAACACTCAAGCAGTAAATACGCAGGAAGTAACATTGACCAATAGTAAATTACTTAAATACACAATATTTAGTTTTGTTTTTGCTGTTATCACATTAATCACAGTGATATTGCCAGCAGAATATAATATTGACCCAACGGGCATGGGTAATAAGCTTGGTTTAACCGTATTTAATAATGCACAAGCAACGACTTCAACTGAGCCATCAACTACCACGAGTAAGGCTACCACTGAAACAATTGAGGTTGTTGTTCCTGCGGGAAGAGGCGTTGAATACAAATTTACGATGGAGCAATATCAAAAGTTGACTTATGAATGGATAACCGATGGCTCTGTTTTGTATTTCGATTTACATGGTGAGCCAAAAGGGGACACCACTGGGTATTTTGAAAGTTATGCCATAGCAACATCAGATGAAATGAAGGGGAGCTTTACCGCACCATTTGAAGGCTCACACGGTTGGTATTGGAAGAACACCTCAGATGCTCCTGTAAAGGTCCAATTAATAGTTAATGGTGAATATGTTGAGCATGGACTCAAATAATCATCTTTTATTATCAGTGTTTATTTAGAAAGTTTAGTGGAGTCATAAATGAAAAATTTAATCGTAATGCTATTTGTCGGTTTAATGTTAAATACAGGAATAGCATTTGCGCATGGTGATCACAAAATGATCAGTGCAAAAGACGCGATACAAGTAGCCATCAAAGTAACGCAGAAACTCACCTTTAAGGATTTGGGCTACAAGGTTGGTAAGTTAGATGAAAGTTGGAAGGCTCTAACTACGGAAGAATTTAAGCTATATGCAGCTCAGGATAATCGCTACAAAGTCAGTGCATTTAATAAAGACAACAATAAAGTAATTTATTTCTTGATGACGATGAGTGGTGAATTGCTACAGGTTAACTCAGAAGCTAAGTTTTGAATTGTAATATTAAAAACATACATGAGCACAGAGAAATTATTTTCAGAGATTATTATGTTTAGACGTTAAGCTTCAATTTATTGGATTGCTATAAACCTCAAAGTATATTTTAAGTCGCTGACTACACTTGGCAGGCATTGATGGTTATGAATTAGTTCACGTAATGAAAACTATCTGTAAACTTTTGAGAGGGAAATATTTTAGAAGCATCAAATATCTATGATAATCGTAGTCTTATGATCGGATATTAAAGACTTTAATAGAATTAATGTTTTCTTGTAAGTGGCTACCAAGTCATTCACTTTTTTAAAATTAATTTGTTGAAAAATAGAGCTTGTTATGCGAGTATGTAATTAATTGAAATATTTTGTTGGTTAGCTGTGAATTCTAATTTCTCTAAAACATTAATGGTACTGCTAGTCTGTTTGACCTTTGTTGGTCAAGCGGTTGCGTCTACTGTTATGTCTTATCATATGATGAGTATGAAGGGAGATAGTGTGCAAGGACAAATGCAAAATATGTCAATGATGGGCCATAGTGACCATTCAATGATGAGTCATTCTTCTGATGACTCAGATGAAGCAAAAGAGGACTGTTGTGTTAAAAGTTGTAGTTGTTTTACTGGAGGTTGCTCAAGTATCGCTACACTAATGAAAGACACAGATGACAGTCTATTTATTGATTTATCATCAAAAATATTATCATATTCAAACTTGGCTCAAAGTCAATCATCATCATCTCTATATAGACCTCCAATACTAAGCTAAATACAGAATAATTGTGCCTAAAATTTGGCTCACTTATATGAAAATTATCTGTATTAGGCTTTTTGATCTCTGCGTTTAAGTATTTTTAAGCAAAATCAAGAATAACCTAATCAATTCAAATATTAATTGATATCCCTTTGGGGGGGTTATGTTTTCCAAAAAATTCACGTTAAAGGCTGTTGCAGCCTTTACTTTAGTCATTGCTATTGCAAGTTGTTCAAAAGAAGAAGTTTCAGTGACTTCATCTAAAACACAAAATGCTAAACCTCATCCTATTCTTTTAGAGGTTTATAAGAGTCCTACATGTGGTTGCTGCAAAAAATGGGTTAGCCATATAAATGAGCAAGGGTTCGAATCAAAAGTTCATAATTATCAAAACTTTACAGCGGTTAAAGAAGAGAAAGGAATAGAGCCTCGATACCGTTCTTGTCATACCGCTATATCAAAAGATGGTTATGCATTTGAAGGGCATGTTCCTGCCAAATTTATTCATAAATTTTTAAAAGAAAAACACTCTGACGATGTTATTGGATTATCTGTTCCTGCAATGCCAGCGGGAACTCCCGGTATGGAAGTAGGTGATAAATTTCAACCTTATAAAGTGTTATTACTTAAGAAAGGGGGCGCTTATGAGGTCTATGCTAGCGTTCAATCTTATGAGGAGCAGTTTTAATGAATAAATTTAAAAATATCAGAAGTTTAAGCGTGAAATACTGTGCGGGTATGTTAGCTCTTACAGTGCTAACTGCAAATTCTGCTGATATTCCTACTATTACTTCTAGTTCAGCCTTAACTTTTGAGAAAGCTATCAAGTCTGCGCAGAAGAATGATCCATGGTTAACGGGAAATGTTCATAAGCAAAATGCTATTGAAGCGATGAGTACAGCCGTAGGCACGTTACCAGATCCGAAAGTATCTATAGGGTTAGCCAATTTACCTACAGATGGCTTTGATTTTGGACAAGAGGGAATGACACAAGCGAAAGTTGGCATATCTCAAATGTTTCCTCGTGGGGATACATTGTTGATTAAACGAGAACAACTCAAGATTGAAAGTGAATCATTCCCGTATCAACGAAAAGATCGAGAGTCCAAAGTAGCTGTTACTGTTGGTAGCCTTTGGTTGGATGCATACAGAGTTCAAGAAAGTATTGCTTTAATTGAAAAAAACAGAACACTTTTTGAACAGTTAGCGGATGTTGCTGAAGCAAGTTATTCGTCTACTTTAGGTAAAACAAGGCAGCAAGATATTGTAAGAGCGCAATTGGAGCTTACAAGATTAGAAGATCGTTTAGATGTCTTAGGACAACAACAAAACCGCTTTGAAGGTATGTTGTCTCAATGGTTAACAGAGTTTTCTATAGAGAAAAGTTCTCAAAGTGAAACTTATGTAGACGATGATTTTAACCTTCATAATATCGTTTTGACTAAGCAATTACCTCAAATTGACCTAGTAAATAGCAATATAGTTCTTACAGATAGCTGGTTACGCCCTAGTGAACTGGCAAAGTATATTGCTAACCACCCTTCACTTGTCGCAGTTGAAAAGAAAATTAAATCAACAAAAACTGGAATTAAATTGGCAAAGCAAAAATACAAACCTGAGTGGGGAGTTAATGCTAGTTATGGTTACCGTGATGATGATCCAATGGGAAATAGTCGAGCGGACTTGTTCTCTGTAGGGGTTACTTTTGACTTGCCGCTTTTTACAGATAATAGACAGGACAAAGAAGTTAAGTCAGCTATTTCAAAAACAGAAGCTATAAAAACTGAAAAATTATTATTGATGAGGAAATTGCTCGCATCATACTCCAGTGCAAAAGGGCGCTTACTTCGATTGAAAGATAGACAGAACTTATACAAAGACAAGCTACTGCCTCAAATCCATGATCAAGCTGAAGCTTCGCTAACAGCCTACACCAATGATGATGGTGACTTTGCCGAAGTAGTTCGCTCACGAATCGCTGTATTAAATGCGGAAATAGATGAGTTAACGCTTAATGTCGAAGAGCAGAAATTATTACTAGAACTTAATTACCTTTTTATAGGCAGCATAGATCCTGTCGTTAGTAACAATAATATGAATTTATCAAATAATAGTGGTTTCACTGTTATTTCGGGAGAAGAATAATGAACAACAATATTAAGCCAATAGTAATTGGCATGGTTATCGGTGGCTTTTTAACATTTGGGGTTTATAGTTTTATGGCCCCGACAAATAGTGGGGAAGCAAGCTCTGTTGTAACGGCTGAAAAGAAGCCGCTTTATTGGGTAGCTCCAATGGACGCGAACTACAAAAGAGATAAGCCAGGGAAGTCACCAATGGGTATGGATTTAGTACCTGTTTACGACGATGGTGGTAAAGGACCTGATGAAGGTCCCGGAACAATTCGTATCTCTCCTGATGTTGTAAATAACCTCGGTGTAAGAACAGCAATAGTTAGTTATAAATCATTGCACACTGAAATAAATACAGTCGGTTATGTTGCTTATGATGAAGATAAGTTAGTTCATATCCATCCACGAGTACAAGGATGGATTGAAAAGCTATATGTTAAGGCTATTGGAGATCCTGTTAAGAAGGGGCAACCCCTTTATGAAATTTATTCCCCAGAATTAGTTAATGCCCAAGAAGAATTATTATTGGCATTAGATCGTAAAAATAGCCGATTAATTAGTGCTGCTGAAAATCGATTGTCAGCATTACAACTTCCAAAATCATCAATAGTAAAACTTAAGAAAACAAAGAAAGTACAGCAAACAATTACTTTTTATTCTCCACAAAATGGCGTGGTGGAAAATTTAAAAATACGTGAAGGATTTTTTGTTAAGCCTGGCTCTACTTTAATGTCAATTGGTGATTTATCGGAAGTGTGGGTTGAAGCTGAAGTCTTTGAACGCCAAGCGGGTCAAGTCAAAACAGGCACCCCAGTAACCATGACTCTTGATTACTTACCAGGAAAAACATGGCAAGGAAAAGTTGATTATATTTACCCAACACTAGATGCAAAAACTCGTACTGTGAAAGTACGTCTTCGTTTTAAAAATGAAGAAGGCGAATTCAAACCAAATATGTTTGCTCAAATTGCGATTCACACAACAGGTGACGAACAAGCTTTATTAATCCCTAAAGAAGCACTTATTAGAACAGGAAACCAAGATAGAGTTGTTCTCGCCTTAGGTGAGGGGAGTTTTAAATCGGTTGCAGTATCTGTAGGTCGATACGATAGCGAAAGTGTTGAGATACTTGAAGGGGTGCGTGATGGGGAAAAAGTTGTTAGTTCTGCACAGTTCTTATTAGATTCAGAATCGAGTAAGTCTTCAGACTTCAAGCGAATGAATAGCGATGTTGATGAAGCGGATGCTTCAATGCCTTCTTCTGTTTGGGTTCAAGCTAGTATCGAGAGCATGATGGCAGATCATAAAATGTTAACTTTAGCTCATGAGGCGATACCTGAATGGGAATGGCCAGAAATGACGATGGATTTCATCGCATCGGACAGTGTCGATTTCTCATTACTTAGTGAAGGGATGAGTTTACATGTTGAAGTGACAAAAGAAGATAATGGTGATTATAAAATTAGCAACATCCATGTTCCTGACGACATGAGTGAAAGTGATACAAGCCAAGTAACTGAAGAAGTGGCAGATGACTCGTCAGCGACAGTTACTGGAACAATTAACTCGTTAATGATCGATCATGGAATGGTGAACATTAGTCGAACTGCTATTGAAAAATGGGGACGACCTGCGGCTACTTTAGATTTCATTACAGGGCACAATGTTAGCCTTGAAGGACTTTCTGAGGGGATGGAAGTTAAGTTTACTTTTGAAGTGCGTGGTGAACATTTTGTAATTTTTGAAATTGCCCCACTAGGGCAAGGTGATGAACAGGGTGAAACTTCTAGATTAGAAGCACCTGTTGTTGATCATTCAAACCACTAATATAGGAGTTAGATTATTATGATTGCTTCTATAATACGTTGGTCCGTTGGTAATCGATTTTTTGTATTACTCGCTACCTTTTTACTCGTAGGCATTGGTTTATATTCTGTTAATAAAACGCCTATTGATGCACTGCCTGATTTATCTGATGTGCAAGTAATTATTAAAACAAGTTACCCTGGTCAAGCCCCACAAGTTGTTGAAGACCAGGTTACCTATCCGATGACTACTGCCATGCTGTCAGTTCCTGGCGCAGTGACTGTTCGAGGTTATTCTTTTTTTGGTGACTCTTACGTGTATGTCATCTTTGATGAAGATACAGATTTGTATTGGGCGCGTTCGCGAGTACTTGAATATTTAAGTCAAGTAGCCCCTAGCTTACCCAGCAATGCACGACCGCAATTAGGACCTGATGCTACAGGCGTAGGTTGGGTATATTTATACGCCTTAGTTGATAAAACGGGTCAACAAGACTTAAGTCAATTGCGCAGTTTACAAGATTGGTTTTTAAAATATGAATTGCAAACTGTCCCTGGCGTATCAGAAGTTACTGCACTTGGCGGTATGGTTAAGCAATACCAAGTAAGAATTAATCCTGAAAAATTAAGAGCATTTGGGATCCCTCTTTCACATATTCAAATGGCTATTAAGCAAGGTAACCAAGAGATCGGGGCATCTGTTGTTGAAATGGCAGAAGCCGAGTACATGGTTAGAGCAACTGGTTATCTCAAAAGTGTTGAAGATTTAGAGAATATACCTTTAGGAGTCAATGAAAATGGCACACCTCTATTACTAAAAGATGTTGCAGATATTGGGACTGGCCCACAAATGCGTCGAGGTATCGCTGAGCTTAACGGTGAAGGAGAAACTGTTGGTGGTATCGTCGTTATGCGCTTTGGAGAAAATGCTCAGCAAGTCATTAATGGTGTTAAAGAAAAGCTAGAGCAATTGAAGAAAGGCTTACCTGAAGGGGTTGAAATTGTTCCTGTTTATGATCGCTCTGCATTAATAGAAAGGGCTGTTGATAACTTAGCTTATAAGCTATTAGAAGAATTTGGCGTTGTGGCGCTAGTTTGTATCATTTTCTTATTTCATGTCCGCTCGTCACTAGTCGCCATTGTGAGTTTACCTGTAGGGATATTGACGGCATTTATCGTTATGCATATGCAAGGTCTTAATGCGAATATTATGTCGCTAGGAGGGATTGCAATTGCGATTGGTGCCATGATCGACGGTGCTATTGTAATGATAGAAAATATGCACAAGCACATGGAAAAAACACCGTTAACTAATGAAAACCGCTGGAAAATAGTAGTGGAGTCGGCCAGTGAAGTTGGTCCTGCTCTATTCTTTAGCTTGTTAATTATTACGGTGAGTTTTGTTCCTGTTTTTACCTTGGAAGCTCAAGAGGGGCGAATGTTTGCTCCGCTTGCCTTTACTAAAACGTATGCGATGGCAGCATCAGCGGCATTAGCGATTACATTAGTCCCTGTACTGATGGGGTATTTTATAAGGGGTAAGGTTTTACCTGAGCATAAAAACCCGGTGAATCGCTTTTTAACCTTTATCTATATGCCTGCTCTAAAAACGGTATTACGTTTTCCAAAGACAACTTTAGTAGCAGCATTGGCAGTTCTTGCTATTGGTATATATCCACTTGACAAGATTGGTAGTGAATTTATCCCTCCACTTGATGAAGGTGACTTAATGTATATGCCTACAACTTATCCTGGTATTTCGATAGGGCAAGCACGTCAACTGTTACAACAAACGGATAAGCTGATTAAAACAGTTCCAGAAGTTAAAACTGTGTTTGGTAAAGTAGGTAGAGCGGAAACTGCTACTGATCCAGCGCCTTTAACAATGATTGAAACTTTTATTCAATTAAAGCCTCGTTCAGAGTGGCGAGAAGGTGTTACTACTGAGAGTTTGAAAAAAGAGCTAGATGGTTTAGTTAAGCTCCCTGGGGTAACTAATGCGTGGGTGATGCCAATAAAAACACGTATTGATATGTTAGCTACGGGTATTAAGACACCTGTTGGTATTAAAGTCGCAGGACCTGACTTATCGGTAATTCAGGACATCGGTAAACAATTAGAAGTTATTTTGAAAGATGTACCTGGAACAGCATCAGTATATTCAGAGCGTGTAGCTGGTGGGCGTTACGTTAAAGTTGATATACAACGCGCTAAAGCAGCTCGTTATGGTTTAAATATTAGCGAAATTCAGCAGGTTGTTGCTACGGCCATTGGTGGTATGAATGTCACCAAAACTGTTGAAGGCTTAGAGCGCTATCCAGTGAGTTTACGTTACCCACAAGACTATCGTGATTCGCCTGAAACATTATCTTTGCTACCAATAGTGACACCAAATGGACAAAGGATCTCATTAGGCGATGTTGCGAATGTGCTCGTTGAAGACGGCCCTCCGGGAATAAAGTCAGAAAATGCAAGATTAAATGGTTGGGCATTTGTAGACATTGAAGGTGTGGATGTTGGTAGTTACGTTGTTGATGCACAAAAGGTTGTTGAAGATAAGTTAAAACTTCCTGCTGGCTACTCAATTGCGTGGGCTGGTCAATATGAGTATATGCAACGTGCCAAAGCTAAATTGACTTATGTAGTGCCGTTAACCTTGTTCATTATTATTATTCTACTTTATCTGAACTTCAGAAATGTTATTGAAGTGGCAATGATCATGGGAACTCTACCTTTGGCTATGGTGGGTAGTATTTGGTTGATGTATATCCAAGGCTACAACTTCTCTGTCGCTGTAGGTGTTGGTTTTATCGCGCTAGCGGGGGTTGCTGTTGAGATAGGTGTGATTATGTTGGTTTATTTGAATCAGGCTTATCACGAAATGATTAATGATCATCAGTCAAAGGATATTTCAACAACGAAGGCTGATGTGCTTCAAGCGGTGTTACATGGTGCAGGCTTACGTGTACGTCCTGTCATGATGACCGCAGCAGCTATAATCGTTGGCTTATTGCCAATATTATATGGCACAGGTACTGGTTCTGAAGTGATGAGTCGTATTGCAGCACCTATGGTTGGTGGAATGCTAAGTGCGGTGATTTTAACTTTACTTGTTCTACCTGCATTATTTTATTTGTGGCGTTCGTCATCGATTAAAAATGTTTCGAGCAAGGCATAGAGCATGAAAACGTTGAAGGTTAGCCGGAAACTTCATCGGTGGTTGATGTTGTTTTTAGGCTTGCAGTTTTTGATTTGGTCGATATCAGGTGCCTATATGGTTATTTTTGATATTGACTATATCCATGGTGATAGTTTGGTGGTTAATCACCAAGCTAAAGTTAATGTGGATGAAATTACTTACCCATTATCTGCATTAGCTAAGCAATATCCTGACGCAAAAAACATTGCCGTTGAAGTTTTTATAGAGCAAGCCGTTTATCGTTTTACAGAGCATGACGAAAAATATGTTGTAAATGCTAGTAATGGGGAGAAGATTTCTCCCTTAAACAAAGTCGTAGCTATTAGCGCTGCAAAACACTATTACAGTGGTGATGGTGCGGTCCTTGAGTCTGAACTAATTACAGATAATCCACCGTTTGAATTAAGCCGTCGAGCATTACCTGCTTGGCGGGTTAACTTTGATGATTTTGGCAGTCCGTCGATATATGTTTCAGCTCAAACAGGAAAGCTTGTCAGTAAGCGACATGAATTTTGGCGAATCTTTGATTTGATGTTTAGTTTGCATGTCATGGATTACGAAGAAGAAGATCCAAGTAATAAACTACTTTTTTGGTTCACACTTTTTTCTATTTTTGCGGCAATTACTGGTGGTGTATTGAGTTACTTTGTTATTTTCAAAAACAGAGCAAAAAATACATTAGATAAAAGTATGGGAGTAGCTAGATAATGTTACTCCTTAAAAAGCTACATAAGTGGCTATCCTTGTTGGTTGGCCTACAACTACTAGTATGGTTAGGAACAGGCTTATATTTTAATTTGATGGATCATCAAAAGGCTTCAGGAAATCAATATAAACAAACTCCCGTTGTTGCCCAAGTTGATATTAATAGGTTAGTTGAACCACAGCTTGTCTTATCTCAATCAAAACAAGTCGTATCGTTAAAACAAATATCACTATTAGAGCACCCTTACTATTTGTTAACTCATAATAAAGGTTTATATAGCCATTTTGACAATGACTACTCTTTGGTTGATGCGTACACCGCTGAGCCAGTCGTTATTGATGAAACTATGGTTAGAAAACTGGCTCAGTCTTCCTACAATGGTAAAGGTGTGATTAAAAATGCAGTTAAATTATCACCTCCATATGAAGATATACCTCGTGAGCAAAATGAAGTGTGGCAAGTTAACTATGCTGATTATATTCAAACTAGCGTTTATATTGATGCTGGTTCTGGTCGAATAATTAAACACAGTAATGATGATAAACGGTTTGTTGATATTTTCTTTATGCTTCACTTTATGGATTATGGCACTGAAGGAAGCTTCAATAATGTTCAAATCATTTTATTTTCTCTTTTCACGCTTTTCTTTTCCTTAACTGGCTTTATTTGGACTATTGAGCTGCTCTTTAATGGTCAATACAAAGTTCGCTTTGGCAACAAAAGTCGAACTTTGGCGCTATTTGATAAAGATCTGGAGCTTATCGGGGAATTCGATTTAGCTACTAATACCAACTTACTTGACGGTTTAATTGATCATGATATTGCTTTGTCATCAACCTGTGGCGGTGGCGGGACTTGTGGCCAATGTAAAGTACGTCTTGATAGCAGTGTTAAAGTCACTTCAGCAGAGCATGTACTTTTAACAAAGGAACAATTGCAACAAGGTTACAGATTGGCTTGTCAACATGATGCAACAGAAACAAAGAGGCTAACATTAATTGACGTTACTAAAGCCAAAAAATACCTTCTTGAATTAACGCATAGTGAGTTTATTAGTCCCTATATAAAAGAGTTGCGTTTTAAAGTGCTTGGTGGTGAGAAATTAAAATTCAAAGCAGGTGCTCATCTTCGTTTCTATATACCACCAGCTAAAGGAATATCTATACCAGCGCGTCTTCCTGACGCTTTCAAATACCATTGGCGTGATATTGAGTATTTTGAGTATGAGCATCAAGCTTGTAGTCGAAGCTATTCTCTAGCTAATGGTGATGGGCAGATTGAAGCTGGTACTAACGAGTTAAAGTTTACCGTCAAAATTCAAAATGCTCCAAATAAAAGTATATATCCCGGTGTAGGTTCTAGCTACATATGCAATTTGGGGCTAGGGCAAACAATAGAAGCGGCTGGTCCATTTGAAGATTTTCACGCTAAACCTTCAAGTAATAAAACAATGATGCTTATCGGAGCAGGCTCTGGAATGGCACCATTGAAATCATTGATTGAAGAGCAATTGTGCTTCTACCAAAAAGAAAGAAAGGAAACTAGAGGTATCTATTTTTTCTATGGTGCTAGAACTGAGGAGGACTTGTTATATAAAGATGAGCTTTACAGGCTTTCTAGAAAATATCCAAATTTTTTTTACTACCCTGTTTTGTCTAGGCCGCATAAGAACTGGTCAGGAGCAAAGGGGTATGTTCAAGATTTACTCACATCAAATATTAACAAGATTTGTCAAATTGATGGTGTTGAATTTTATCTATGCGGCCCACCGAATATGATGTCGGCAACGATAAATCTTTTGAAAACTAAGAATGTTGATGCAACTAATATTGCATTCGATGAATTTATATAAATTAACCTTAATCACTAACGTAGGAGAAAACCATGAAAACTAACTTTATTAAAACTGTAGGCAAAATCGCTTTGATATTAGTACCAGCAATTACTTTATCAATGAATGCATCCGCTCATGATCCGAAAATGCATGCAAAAAAAGCAGAAAAAGCTGATTGTAGCAAAATGGATCATAGCAAGATGGATATGAAAGACCCTGTAGCAATTGCCATGATGAAAAAGTGCATGAACCAATCTAAAGCGTCAACCGATGATATGGACCATAGCAAAATGAACGATATGGACCAAAGCAAGATGAAAGATATGGATCACAGTAAAATGAAGAAAACGGGTGACAAAAAAGTCAATAAAGATAATCACGAAAATCACTAATTAACTTAAGGGTTCACTTAGTATAAAAATATGTACTAAGTGAACGTTTATATCAGGAGTTTCAAATATGAGTGAAGATAAATTAGCTTTTAAATCAAGACGGATGTTTGTGAAAGGTGTCGCTGCAACAGCTTTTTTGTCAACTTTACCTTTAAGCGCCTTTTATACTTGGGCTGACTCAAACAATGCCGAATTAAGTGGGAGGAATATACATTTAAATATAGGTGAAAAAGAAGTCAATATTACAGGGCAACAAGCTGCTGCAACGCTGGTGAATGGTTTGCTACCAGGTCCCGTCTTAAGATTAAAGGAAGGTGATGATGTGACTATTATGGTCACTAATAATTTGTCAGAAATGACTACGATCCATTGGCATGGGATCATATTAGAACCAGAGATGGATGGTGTTCCTGGTATCAGTTTTCCCGGAATAGAACCAGGTGAAACATTCACTTATAAATTCAAATTAAAACAACATGGCACCTATTGGTATCATGCGCATACCTTGGCTGAACAAACTGGCGTATATGGCGCTCTAGTGATTGAGCCTAAAGACTCTCTCGAAAATGAACAAGTAGATAAAGACTTTCCTATTGTGCTGAGTGACTGGACGGATGAAAACCCCGTTGACGTATTCCTGAACCTTAAAAAAATGGGTGGTTATTATAATTATCAGCAACTCACTGCGGTTGATTTTATTGATGATGTGGCCAATGTTGGTTTCGCTGCGGCAATGAATAAGCGAGTACCATGGAATAAAGCAAGAATGAGTCCCACTGATTTTAGTGATATAACCGCTTCAACTTATACCTATTTAGTCAATGGAGCCTCACCTAATGCAAATTGGCATGGAGAGGTTAAGCAGGGAGATAAAGTTAGATTAAGGTTTATAGGTGCGGCTACATCTACTTTTTTTGATGTGCGTATTCCCGGATTAAAACTCAAAATTGTGGCGACCGACGGGCAAAAAGTACACCCCGTATTAGTGGATGAATTTAGGGTTGGTCCAGGGGAAACCTATGATGCAATTGTGGAAATTAAAGACGCTAGTGCGTATTCAATATTTGCACAATCAATGGACAGATCTGGCTTTGCCAGTGCAACATTATCTGCAAACAGAAGTGATACAGCCATTAGGCCAGAATTAGACGAACCAGCATTATTAACAATGTTAGATATGATGGGCGACATGAATGGAAATATCGGCACAATGTCTGATATGAAAGACATGCCCATGGATGGCAAAACCATGAGTAAGCCATCATTAAAAACAGCAAGTAAAGAAGTTCGACATGCATCCACAGAATATGGCCCAGGGGTTGATATGCGCGTTAATATGCCCCGTACTAACCTTGATGACCCTGGTCCAGGACTCAGAGACACTGGACGAAAAGCATTAACTTATGCTGATTTAAAAAGTGTGCATCTACCAGAAGACACCCGAATTCCTAGCCGTGAAATTGAAATGCATTTAACGGGCAATATGGAGCGCTTTATTTGGTCGATTGATGGTTTGAAACTCAATGAAGCAAAGCCTCTTCATTTTCCCTTAGGTGAAAGAATTAGGGTTATCTTACATAACGACAGCAATATGCTACATCCAATGCATTTACATGGTATGTGGTCTGATTTGGAGTCACCCGAAGGGGAATTTCAAGTAAGAAAACACACCATAACAGTACAGCCTGCTCAACGAGTGAGTTTTTTAGTCACTGTTGACGCCCCCGGTCGGTGGGCGTTTCATTGTCATTTACTTTACCATATGGCTGCTGGCATGTTTAGGGAGGTAGTCGTCGCATGAAAACATTAATATCATTAAAAATACAAATCCTAGCATTGGCTAGTGTGCTAGTTATTGCTAGTAACACACAAGCAGAAGTGCCGTCAATGGATAAAATGGGCACATCGTCGCCAACAACTGTATTCGAAAATTTAAAGCAGGATACCTGTAAAGATAAAGTTCGAGACACCAAAGCCATGGGTGACATGAAGGGCATGGGTGACACGAAAGGCATGGGTGACACGAAAGCCATGGATGACATGAAGGGCATGGGTGACATGAAGGGCATGGGTAACATGAAGGACATGGGTGACACGAAAGCCATGGATGACATGAAAGGCATGGGTGACATGAAGGACATGGGTGACACGAAAGCCATGGGTGACATGAAGGGGATGGGTGATATGAAAGCTATGCCACCTGCTCTAGGAGGAGATGCACCCAAAAATGCTCGGGACCCATTCGCCAATTCTGGTGGCTATGAATACAGGGGAATGTCGGGATGGGAAGACACCGATGAGTGGAAAGTAGGTAAATTTATTGCTGACCAATTTGAATATAGAAAGGGTGATGCGACAAATTTTTATCGATGGGACACTCAATCATGGTATGGCACCGATTATGACAAGTTTTGGGCAAAATTTGAAGGTAATGAAAATAGTAGTAAAGATGAAGGGGAACTAGAGCTACAAATGCTTTACAGCCATTCGGTTGCAGCTTTTTGGGATGCTCAAATTGGACTTCGTTATGACCGGGCACATAACCCCAATGGAACTGAATCCCGGTATTTTGGAGTGTTAGGTTTTCAAGGTTTAGCACCGTATTGGTTTGAGGTGGAGCCTGCTTTGTTTATTAGTAATAAAGGTGATATCTCGGGTCGGCTTGTAGCAACTTATGATTTACTGATCACGCAAAAACTGATATTTCAACCTCGGCTTGAAGTCAATATTTCTGCAAATGACTTGCCGCAATTTAACATAGGCAAGGGGATTAATGATCTTCAACTCGATTTACGCTTACGTTATGAAATTAACCGTGAATTCGCCCCATATATTGGTCTAGCTTGGTTTAGTAAATATGGCAAAACCGCTGATTATTTTCGTACAGCAGGCGAAGCGACAGTTGATACTCAACTCGTTGCAGGTGTGAGATTTTGGTTTTAAATACACTGCGAGTATTAATATGCAAGTCACCATGTATTCCTCTAGATTGATCAATCTAGAGGAGACTTCACTAAGAGAGAACAAAAATGAAAAGTTTAAAATTATTAATATTACTAACACTAATTGCTGCAATTGCTGCTGGAGCTGTTATTTACTCTGGAGTCGTTAATGTCGCGGCTGATGAACCACATAGTGCTCTGACTTATTGGCTTCTTGAACAAACTCGTGAAAATTCAATTCAGCAAGCCTCTAAAAATATTGAAGTACCTGATTTAGAGGATCCTGAATTACTCCTTAGTGGCGGAGTTGACTATAACTTTATGTGTTCAAGTTGCCACTTAAAACCAGGGCAAACAGAAAGTGATATGAGTGTGGGTTTATACCCAGCCCCACCTAATTTAACCATTGCAGCCCAAAGCCATGAAGGTCATGAGCACGGTGATGAAACACAAAGTGATCGTAAAAATTTTTGGGTGATCAAACATGGGATTAAAGCATCAGGAATGCCAGCTTGGGGGAAAACTCACGACGATGAACGTATCTGGGCAATGGTGGCATTTATTAAGAGGCTACCAACATTGACTCCAGAGCAATATCAAGTACTTACAGCAGTAGAATAAAAAACGGATAAAAGAGAATTATTATATGAAAATTATTCCAATTACATTAGTTGCATTTTCGTTTTTAGCTTGGGTTATTAGCCCAGTGACATTTGCTCACAACAATGCAAGCAGTAAGCATAGAACTTACCTAAAAGGTTCGGGAGCAGAAACGGATCCTGGAAAAATTGTTACTCAGTTTCATAAAGCAATCAAGTTAGGTAATAAGAATAAAGCTCGATATTTATTGGACGACAATGTGACCATATTTGAGGGCGGTAAAGTTGAAAAATCTGCGGATGAATACGCAAATCATCATATGCTTTCTGATATGAAATATGCGGCAAAACTTTACACTGAAGTACTTGAACATAACGTGACACTGGTTGGGGATATGGCTTATTCAGTTTCTCGTACTAGATCAACAGGACAATTCAAAGGTAGTTATATAAACAAAGAAGGAATGGAAACAATGGTCCTTCTAAAAGAAGGTGGGAAATGGAAGATTTCTCATATTCATTGGTCACACTAACGTAAATTCAATCATTATAAAAAAGGTTTAAAAAATGAATAAATACATTATCGCACTATTAACACTCGTTATTAGCTTTACATCAATAGCACATGATGACAATGACCATAGTAATAAAGATAAAAAAGCAATCACTGATATTATCGCAAGCATTAAATACGGTTGGGAAAATGGCGATGGAATGCCTTTTAGACAAAACTTTTTAGATTTCAATGGTGCTCGTTATATTGAGTCGGGCGGTCAAAATAAAGGTTTAGATTCCCTAGTTACTCATCATGTTGAGCCAGAAAAAGGCGCTATGGAATATATGACGCTGGACTTTACCGATATTGAAGTTCATTTTGAAGGAGATGATAAATCCTTTGCCTGGGCTATTGCTAATACACGTTTTAAAGCTAAATTGAAAAAAAGTGACCGTGAACTTGATAAAAGTGGTTATCAAACGTTTTTATTTCGAAAAATAGATGGTGAATGGAAAGTTGTTCATAGTCACTCTTCGGGGCGTGATTACAAACCTAAGAAAGAGCATCAGCATTAATCGGTATGTATTTCACCTCAAAGAAATTGATGCAATTAATTATTACTTTTTAGTGGTTTTATTTTCTTTAAAAATTTAAATAGTGTCAAAGTTTATAGATATGATTTAAATAACAATCATATCTATATTTTTCAGGCGTTTTGATTTAACAATAAAAGTAGCTTATGAAAATTGTTTACTTAGGGAATAATTTATTTTCCTCATGCTTAAAATATTTGCTGGAAGAAGGTCATCAAATACTGAGAGTGTATAAAAATAGCTCTACACATGACTCATCTATAATAGATAGGTTATGTGAAAATAATTGCATTCCTTTGCATAGCCACAAGCCTAGCTTAAGTGAACTAAATCAATTGATTTCACAAGGAACCGAGATGTTCATAGTTGCAGAATATTCTTATTTAGTCCCTGTTACAAAGGTAAAATATGCAATTAATATACACCCAACATTATTACCTGAAGGTAGAGGTCCAACCCCATTACCTTACTTAATAAGAGCGCCTGAATATTCAGGTGTGACTATACATAAAATTAGTGAAAACTTTGATTCTGGAGACATAATATTACAGTCCCAAGTACCACAATCAACAGATGAAAGTTTAACCACTTTAATGATAAAGATGCACATTGAGTCAGTAAAGTTACTGAGGATTTTTTTTGAGAATATTGATGAGTATTATAAGTCTGCCAAACCTCAAATTGAGTATTCATATTGGTCAAAAATTGATGTATCCAAGAGGGTTTTGGATTGGAACTCACCAATTAATGATATCAAAAATCAAATGAGGTGCTTTGGTCATCTAGGGCTAATTGTAAAGTTAGATCAGGAATTATGGGTTACTTCTCATCTAGAAATTATAGATTATAAACATAATTTAATACCTGGATATGTAGCTTTTGAAGATGACAGTTTATTGGCTGTTAATGCTTTAGATGGGATCATATGTATACATAAAAAATCTATATTTTCGATGCCTATGTGATGAGAACATCATAATCGATAGGGTCTGCATGATATTTTAAATAGTATATTGTAAGAATAAAATGGACATAAACGAGCAATCAAAATAATGACTTTGTGCTAAAAACCTTGATTTAAAGTTGATTTCAATCAAGGTTTTTATTTTAGAAACAATATAATATTAGTATTGGAGTTTTTAAAGGGTTACTAATTTAATGTTATTTCGGTTGAATTGGCTATTTTTAATTATCATATATTTGTCTGTTAACGGGCAAGTGTTTGCTAAAGCTATTCATATATGTCCCGAAATGGCGATGACTTCTTCTGCATTATATACCTCTACTACAAGAGTAAAAATTCATGACCATGATCAAAAAAATGATCATCATGGCAACAGTGAACAAATAAATAAAACCCATAATGAACATGAATCAGCAGCAATGGATGATTGTAAGTGCGTAGATTGTGATTGTGTGCAAAATATTACCGGACAAACAAATTCATCACTTTTGCAAGATTCAAAGATAACAGACTATTTCCCTTTTCTCTCAAAAGTACTCGCTAATTTAAATCGACATCTTATATCCCAACCAAATTCCAATCCATATCGACCTCCTACAACAAGCTAATACAGGATAAGTGTGCCTGTTTTTCGCTCACTTAATCTGTAATCCCATAAAAGTTTAGAGCAATAATTTGTAATGTTGATTGACCTCATCTAGCAAATTAGAAGTTACTTTCATGCTCTACAACTCGTATTTAAAAAACATTTCTTTAATTTATTAAGCGTAGAGAAGTTCCTCTCGCTATAACAAAATACTAAGGTGATACCATGAAAAAGGTACTTCTCCAATCGGCTGTAACAGCAGCCCTCTCAATGTCATTGATGACAACTGTTAATGCACAAGAAAACTCTTCTTTGGATATTGGTCGTTTAGCGATTGCTGGTTATGGCGATGTTACTTATATCAGTCAAGGCAACATGAAAGATGAAGAAGGCAACGATATTCAAAATAATGTCGTTGCACGATTTGTTCCGATTTTCTTGTTTCAACTTTCTGAAAAAATTCATATAGAAGCAGAAATTGAATTTAGTACCAATGAAGAAGGTGAAACTGAAACAGAACTTGAATACGCTAACATGCATTACTTTCTTAACGATAATACTATCATTACAGCGGGTAAATTTTTATTACCTTTTGGCCAGTTTGGAGCTAATTTACATCCTAGCTGGATCAATAAAGCAGTTAGTAACCCCGGTCTTTATGGTGGTCACGGTGGTAATGGCTCATTAGGTGGCATTACGAGTATCCTAGGTGATACGGGTATTAGTATCGCTAATACGTGGAACATGGGGGATGCAGGTCGAATATTTACGGACTTTTACACAGTAAGTGGACCACGCCAAGAAGAAGGTGATCATGGTGGTGGCGTCGAAATGGAAGTTAAAAAAGGCGACAACAATGACAGTATGGCCTTTGGTGGTCGTGTAGCTTATGCATTTTTGCCTGAATGGGAAATTGGTATTTCTTATTATACTGGCGAGTACAGTGATGACGGTGATTTAAACTATAGCGCTTATAACATTGATTTTAACTGGGTTGGCAGTTATGCCAGTGTCCGGGGTGAGATTTTTGGCTCTACCGCAGAAACCGAAGGTGAGACTGAGGCAGAAGTAGAAGGAGAGCACGGGGAAGAATGGGTAAAAGACTTTGACAAAAATGGCTGGTATATCCAAGGTACTTGGCAGGCACGTCAACTAGGTAAAGCTTGGTTAAACCCTATTGAGTTAGTTGTTCGCTACTCTGATATTGAGTCAGACTTTGATGGCAGCATTGGCCATGATTTTGAAGAAGATGCAGGCAAAATGGGGAGCCGTATATATTACGGTATCAATTACTGGCTAGAGCCAAGTGCAGTGTTAAAGTTGGGAGCTGAAAGTACTTCTATCGATAACGAAGGTGCCGGTCACGGTGGAATAGTCGATGATCGCGTATTTTTACAATTAGCGTTTGGCTTTTAAGGAGCACACTCATGAAATTAGTTAAATTATTATTACCATTGATTACGTTAACCATCAGCGCATTTTCAGTGCCTGCACAACATTTAAGCGATGCATCATTAGTAGCGAAAGGTGCCAAAGTTTATGGTGAAAATTGTGCTCGTTGCCACAATGCGCGTCCCGCAGAAGAGTATTCTAAAAAAGAATGGTCTGTTGTTATACCTCACATGCGTGCGAAAGCACATATGACCGGTAAGGAATCATTGGCAGTAGAAGCTTTTCTAGCGAGTACCTTAACTGCTGATGTGCGAAATACCCCAAGTCATGAAAGTGCGGATGCCCCTAAGAGGACAGGTGCTGAATTAGTCACACAATTTGGATGTCAGGGCTGTCATCAGCTTAAAGGAGAAGGCGGTACGCTGGGTCCTGTTTTAGATGATGTTATTTCAGATAAAGGTGAGGCATTTGTATTGCAAAAATTAATCGATCCTAAATTTAATAATGCCGCTTCTGCTATGCCTAAATATCCAATGACTAAAGAAGATATCGCGGCAATTATTGAATTCTTAAAACAATAGCATAACCGAAGCTCAATGGATGATTTTTTGACGGCATTATACGCCATGCTATTTATATTGCCGTCATTTAATTATTTGATATTTAAATCCTAATGTTGTTTTTTTGAAGATAATGAAACGATGTCAATTGTTAGTGATTAACTTTCAAAATTTTTGTTAACAAAGAATAGTATTTGCAGATGACTACTTGACCTGTGTCTAAGGCATAGGTGTAAGTTAAGTATAATTTTAAAAAATGCTGTGTTTGCATATTAAGAATAAGGGCATGTGTAATGAAAGTAACAGAACTAGCAAGAACTTTGAATACAACACCTGATACGGTGAGGTACTACACTAAAGTTAGACTAATTATGCCGATAAAAAGTGCTGGAAATGGCTATAAAATTTACGGTAAACAAGCTCAACAAAGACTTAAGTTTATTTTAAGTGCTAGACAATTAGATTTTTCAGTCGCAGAGATCAAAGATATTTTAGTTGAGGCTGACAAAGGGCATACCGCTTGCCCATTAGTGAGAAAAATTATTGAGTATCGGCTTGCTGAAACCGAAAAACAGTTTCAAGCCGCACTACGCTTAAGAAAAAAACTGAAAAGTGCCATTAATGATTGGCAAAACAAGCCAGATAAAACACCGACTGGGCATATGATCTGCCACCTCATCGAAGGTGATATTCGAGATGATGCGCAAATAGGAGTAAATAATGAATAAATCAGCGAACATAACTGACAAGCAGAATAATCAAGAGCTGATCATTGAAGGTGCTGGCTGCGGAAGTTGCGTCGGTAAGATTGAAGCGGCGCTAAAGAGCATTAATGGCGTCGATAGTTCAGAAATGAATTTTGCTTTGCGAACTGTATCGGTAACTGGAGAAGTAGCTTCTGAAGTGCTTATAAAAGCCATCGAAACACTTGGTTATAACGCAGAAAACGCGTGAAAAAGGAGATAACTATGAATAAACCAAAGGACAGCACTGGCCATAAAAATAGCCAAGAGCTGATTATTGAGGGCGCTAGCTGTGCAAGTTGTGTCGCCAAGATTGAAACAGCATTGAAGCGTATTGATGGCGTAGATAATGCTCAGATGAACTTTGCATTGAGGACTGTTGTTGTTGATGGAGAAGTTGATTCAGAGGATCTTGTGCAAGCCATAGAATCAATAGGTTACAACGCAAGGAGTGCAGAAGATACAAGTGATGATGAACTATTAGATGAGAAGGAGATTGCAGACCAAAAATACTATACAAGTTTAATGAGAAAAATGTGGATAGCCTTGGGCCTTGGCGTACCGTTGATGATTTATAGTATTGCAGGTGGCCCAATGACTGTTGAAACTACGTTGGAACGTGGTATTTGGTTATTTATAGGGATCTTATGTGCAGCCATTATGTATTTTGCAGGTAAGCATTTTTATGTTGGTGCTTGGAAATCTTTTGTAAATCATAGTGCAAATATGGATACGTTAATTGCTCTGGGAACAGGTACTGCATGGATTTATTCTATGGTAGTTGTTTTCTTTCCCATGGCTGTTCCTGAAATGGCAAGGCATGTTTATTTTGAAGCTACTGCAATGATCATCGGATTGATTGATTTAGGGTTAGCATTAGAAGTAAAAGCGCGAGGAAGAACAAGCGAAGCAATTAAGCGTTTAATTGGGTTACAAGCAAAAACAGCACGAGTAGTTCGTGATAAGAAAGAAGTTGATATTGCTATTGAGCAAGTTTTATTAAATGACATTGTTCGAGTACGCCCAGGAGAAAAAATTCCTGTAGATGGCCTAGTCATTGAGGGGCACACCTCGATAGATGAGTCCATGTTAACAGGGGAGCCTATGCCTGTCGCAAAAGAAGAAGAAGATGAGATCGTTGCAGGAACATTAAATAAGACGGGTTCAATTCTTTTTAAAGCGACAAGAGTAGGTAAAGATACTGCGTTAGCACAAATTATTAATATGGTGAAAAGAGCACAAAACTCTAAGCCACCAATTGGGCGCTTAGCAGATGCTATATCTGCCTATTTCGTGCCTGTTGTTATGATCATCTCTATTGTTAGCGCTTTGGTATGGCTTAACTTCGGTCCTGATCCCGCGTTAGCCTTTGCGATTGTCTCTGCAACCACGGTTCTGATTATTGCCTGCCCTTGTGCTTTAGGTTTGGCTACACCAATGTCAGTGATGGTCGGTGTAGGTAAGGCTGCCGAAGCTGGAGTTTTGATTAGAAATGGAGAAGCGTTACAAACAGCATCAAAAATTACCGCGATGATTCTCGATAAAACGGGGACTATTACAGAGGGTTCTCCTACGGTAACCGACATTCTCGTTGCTGATAAATCCTATACAGAAAAATATATCTTAACGATAGCCTCTAGTATTGAAAGCAGATCTGAACATCCACTTGCACAGGCTATCGTTGATTCCGCGATAGCACAAGAGATCGATCCTGAAGATATAAGTGATTTTCAAGCTATAGCTGGACACGGTATAGAGGCAAAACTTGAAGATCATCATTTACTCTTCGGTAATCAAAAGTTGATGTTTAAAAAAGGCGTGTTTTTAGGAGAATTTGTCTCAAAAGCACAAAAGTTAGCTGATGAAGCTAAGACACCAATGTACCTCGCTATAGATAATAAACTTGCAGCAATTATAGCTGTATCTGATCCAATCAAAGAAGACTCTATTGAAGCAATCAAAAGGCTACAAAGTAGTGGTATCAGAGTAGTTATGCTTACTGGCGATAATAGAGCTACTGCAAATGCAGTAGCAAAAAAAGTCGGTATAAAAGAAGTGTTTGCTGAGGTACTTCCAGAAGATAAGTCAAATAAAGTGGCGGAATTACAAGCCCAAAATGAAATCGTTGGTATGACAGGAGATGGTATTAATGATGCCCCAGCATTGGCATTGGCCAATGTTGGATTCGCCATTGGTACTGGAACCGATGTGGCAATTGAAAGTGCTGATATCACCTTGATGAGAGGATCACTTCATGGCTTAGCTGATGCAATAGCTGTCAGTAAAGCCACGCTTAGAAATATCAAACAAAACCTGTTTGGTGCATTTATTTATAACGTTGCAGGGGTTCCATTTGCAGCAGGGATTTTATACCCATTTTTTGGTTTGTTACTCAGCCCGGTTATTGCAGGTGCTGCCATGGCATTTTCATCATTAACTGTGGTCAGTAACGCCAACCGTTTACGTTTTTTTAAACCCAAAGAGCATTAATATAAGGGGTTCAATATGTTAATAATTAATTTAATTGGCTTAGGCTTAATCGTGTTAATTGTTTGGTGGTTTTGGTTATACCAAGCGCAATCAACTCAAGTGAGCGATGAGCAGGATAATAGTGAAATAACCGTTGTTGTTGAAGACGGAATTTATCAACCTGCGCATATTTCTTTGCTTGAAAATAAAGCATTACAGATAAACTTTGTCCGTAAAGATGCCAGTCCTTGTGCGGCAACCGTGCTGTTTCCTGAATTAGAAATAAGTGCCGATTTACCACTAAATAAAACCTTTGCTGTCCAGTTACCGCTCTTGAAAAAAGGTGAATATGCTTTTCATTGTCAAATGAAAATGTATAGCGGTACCTTGGTTGTTAAATAAATAAACACTTTTAGAGGAAATTATTATGACTGATTTAGATCATAGAGTTGGCGTTAGAGAAAATAACCTAGTGGTTAGAAATCTTAGGCTTACCAAGGTAACAGATGAAAACATCGATGGGTTAATTGCCGAAATAGATCACCTGTTTGGCTTAGACGAGGTTTCCTTCAATCGAAAAGAGAGGACCATTCACTTAGCCTATGATGCGGCGAATTTGAACCTTGATGGTATTGAAAATGTTATTAGAAAACATGGAGTGGATATTCACAACGATTGGTGGACGCATACTAAAGAGGGCTATTACAAATATTGTGATCAAAACGTTAAAGATAATTTTGAACATGAACCTTGGAGTTGTCATAAAGCACCACCAAGTTCGACTAAAAGAAAGCGTTAGTACCTAGCCAAAATAACTTAATAAGGAATTACTTATGTTAATAAAAACATTTCAAAATTTTGCACTAACAGTATTTTTTCTAGTGCTCACAGGATGTGCAAATAGTGATTTATCACACCGATATCTAATGCGTGGTCAAGTAGTTTCTGCATCACCAGATAATATTGTTGTCTGTGTTGGATTTGATGACGGTGCAAAAGTGGGACAAATTTTAAATACTTACCGATTTGCTATGAATGATGATAATGAAGACGGTGCCGATTTTTTTCGTAAAGTTGAAAAAGGACAAATTATAATCGATGAAATTATAGATGAACACTTCGCTAAAGTTTCAGTTTTGTCCGGCACAATTAAAAAGTTTGATATGGTGCAATTAAATAAATAAAAGTGCACCGCTGCGTGATGTAGGTAATTAAATATCACGTTTTTTTACTTAACAGAAGCAATTAGGATACTCATTATGGAAGGTTTATTGTCGTTACTGGTTTACGCTGTATTATTTTATTTTCTGATGCGCTTTGGTTGTGGCTCACATATGGTTCATGGCCATCACAAGGCAGAAGAAAAAAAATCAAATAATGATGTTTTTATGGATCCAGTCTGTGGAAAAGTTGTAGCTGACAACGAAGGTTATGGTGAATTGGTCGATGGTAAGTTGTTTCGATTTTGTTCCAAATCTTGTTTAGATGAGTTTGATAATAATATTGAACAACTAAGCAAAAAGCCTAATAAATTTATTGTTAAAGAGGAGCACAAAAATGAAGCATAAAATTTCTCTTTTTGCTTTTGGCAATGCTACCAGTTTGTTTTTGCTAATGAGTTTTATAATCTGCGTGGTATTCGATCTCATTCTTCCAGAACAGGCGATGTACACTGTCTGGTTAAAGCTCTTACCCGGCTTTACGTGGATATCATGGCGCAGCTTTCTTTTAGGTGCGGCTGAAAGCTATGCGTACGGATGGTACATCGCGTTAATTTGGGTACCGTTATATAACTATTTTGGCCATAAAGTTAAATTGGCCAAAGAGTAATTCAGCTAAAGTGGAGGTTTTTAATCTGACTGCCATGAAACTCAGCGTTGGTGTAAGTGATCTGATATTGCTGATGATTGATGGAATCAACTTAAAGAAGACTACTATAAATTTACCGTTCAAAATTTAAACGGTAACGCTGAGCACGTGGCGAGTTGTTGTAATAAAGCACCCGCAGGTTAAAAAATTGTAACTTAAGGATTAATAATGGAAATTTCACATTCAGGGATGTGGGTACTAGCGCTGATCATGATCGTGCTTGTCTCATGGTATATGTATAAATATTTGGCCCCTACGTCTTGGCACGAATGGGCAGGGGCAGGAGTGGTACAAGCTTTTATTATTGCGCTATATGCAGAAATGTATGGATTTCCATTAACGATTTACTTACTAGCGCGTTTTGGTGGTCTCGACAAAACCGGTCTCAATGCCAATCTGTGGTCTTCTTTGGTGGGGATGGGTGAAACAGGCATGATGATCTCAATGATTTTGGGCTACATATTACTATTCATTGGCATCGGTATATTTTTTCAAGGCTGGCGTCAGGTACACCGAGCCAGACAAGAAAATAAATTGGTGACTGATGGACTTTATGCCTTGGCACGGCATCCACAATACACGGGGTTATTTATTGCATTGTTTGGTGAAGGCGTGGTGCATTGGCCAACACTTTTTTCTGTCGGATTACTACCGGTTATCATCTTTATCTATTACCGACTGTCCAAACGCGAGGAATTAGCGGTAATAAAAGAATTTGGTGAGGAATATATAGAACATCAAAAACGAGTACCGATGTTTATCCCTCGCTTATCGCAATGGAAGTCTTTTATCGCTCAATCAAAATAAATACGAAAGTGGAGGTTGAAGAGCCATTTCACCAGTATTAGTCACTACTGGTGGATCAGGCCATTCGCTCTTCTGAGGGCTATGCAATTCAAAGAGTCAACGAAGCTAAAGGGGATACTGCAAAGTTCATCGCTTTATTATCTGAGTACGAGAAAGCGCCCGAAGTTACCAAAAGGCGACTTTACCTAGAAACAATGAGGCAAGTTTTGCCTAGAATAGAAAATAAAATAGTAATTGATACGAAAGTTGCATCGGTATTACCTTTATTACCTCTTTCAACGGCTAAAGGAATTGAATAATGAATAAGATTAAATATCTAGCCGCTTTCATATTATTTCCACTAATAATTTTAGGATATGAATCACTCTATAAAGTGGGTGAAACAGAACAAATCATAATTACACAGTTTGGTAAACCTATTGGTGGGGTTATTGATGCTGCTGGGCTGAAGATTAAGCTCCCTTTTATCCAAAAAATCAATAGCATTGAAAAACGGATTCTTTTATGGGATGGGTCGGCAAATGATATGCCAACGAAAGATAAGCTTTATATAACGGTTGATACCTTTGGTCGTTGGCGTATTAAAGATCCTCTACAATTTTTCTTAAGGCTAAGAGATGAACGCAGTGCACAATCTAGATTAGAGGACATTCTCGGCAGTGAAACTCGTAATGCAGTTGCTAAACATGAGCTGATTGAAATCATTCGTACTACTAAAGAAAGAAAAGCTTCGATAGATCCTCTCCTGGCAAATGCGAGTATTGGTAAGTTATTACCAATTAGTCGTGGAAGACGTCAAATTGAAGAAGATATTTTTTCCGCAGCATCTAACAAGTTGAGTGAGTTTGGTATTGAACTTATGGATATTCGTTTTAAGCGTATTAATTATAATGAGAGTGTACGTCAAAAAATTTATTCTCGTATGATTAGTGAACGTCAACAAATTGCAGAAAGGTTTCGTTCAGAAGGCGCTGGAGAAGCCGCCCGAATAATAGGTAGTAAGCAAAAAGAGTTGCAACAAATAGAGTCGGAAGCATACAGGAAAACTGAAGAAATCAAAGGGGATGCTGATGCATTGGCAACCGGAATTTATGCCAAAGCCTATAACAAAAACAATTCAGCACGTGAACTCTATGAATTTGTACAAATACTTGAAATTTATCAAGATATCATTGATGAAAAGACAACCTTGATGTTAACGACAGATAGTGATATTTATCGTTTGTTAAACGGAGTTAACAATCAAAAACAGAAGATTGATTAGTTGTATTCAATTTAAGAGTAAGGAAAATAATGGCCTATAAATATCGACTATCAAACGATTATATTGTTCACAGGTTACTTTTTTGGAAGAGCTGGACGAACTAAAATATTAGCAGGTAACAACCTTGTAGAAACACAGCTAAAACCCTTGCCTGTCAAGGCAAGGGATAAATATTGCCTATTTTACTGGACCATGGAGATTATAAACTATGACCTATTGGATTTTTAGCCAAGGTTTAGCTGTTCCTGCTAGAACAGATAAGTTGTTGGAAAAGCAAAGAGTAAAACCGTTAACAGCATTAAACAAAATCACAAAAGTTATAGATATGGAAGAAAGTAGTATTCAGAACCTAGAAATAAATGACCAAAAGAGGAAAGTTGTAAACACTGCTTATCACAATATTTCCAATAAGGAACGTCAATCAGTAAATAACGCTAATGATTTTATGTCATCTCCGGTAGTTACATTATTTGAGGGAACTTTAATCTCAGAAGCGCGTGTTAAGTTTCAAGATTATCGCTTTCGTCATTTTCCAGTGGTTAATCGAACTAGTCAGATCATAGGAATTGTTTCAGATAGAGATATGCTTGCAAATACTAATTTTAATGAACAAGTAATTTCTACAAAAAATGCTACGGATCCTGTTTCTCAAATAATGGTTAATGATGTCATTACTGCTTCTGCGGATACAAGTATTAATGAAATTTGCCAAGTAATGTTTAATCAACACATTGGGGCACTTCCAATAGTCGATGAAAAACATCAATTATTAGGGTTAATAACTCGAAGTGATATTTTGAGAGTAATTATCAAAAATGAGCAAATGGAGTTTTGGGTTTAAATATTATTACTCTTTATTGTTTGCGATAATAATGAAAGGTGGGTTTTACTCACACCTTGGCTGTTGATTTTTAAGGGTTTAAATTTGTTGTTGGCATTGTAGTTGCAAGAACAGAAGGACCTATGACGACATATTGACACCTGAGAAATAATCATGACCACCATAAATAATTCCCTTTTGGCCCAGATGCAGAGCATGTCTCTTGAAGCCATAGCAAAGCCACAGAATAACGATAATATTGTTAACAAAACAACCAATAATTTTGGTGATTTATTGTCAAACGCTCTCAATACTGTAAATGATTTACATAAAGATGCAGGAAAGAAAACTACAGCATTTGAATTAGGGGATAGAAGTGTAACGTTAGCAGATGTAATGATTGCAAGATCTAAAGCTGGTATAGGTTCAGATGCGACTATTCAAATTAGAAATAAGGCAATTGAAGGTTACAAAGAGATCATGAGTATGCCTGTTTGATTCTGCTTAGTATTGAAACTAAGAAGTTCATTATTCATTACTTAGTTTTAAGTGTCTTATGAATGAACAATATATCCGAAAGGACTTTACCTTTGCTAGTATTAAACGCAAATTCTGGGATATCCTATGGAATAGCTGCCTAGTTTGCAAATTCCCGATGTTTATCCAAGTCCATTTATCATGAAAACTCAGGGATAAAAACTCATGTAGGAAAAGTTATCAGCCAATTTCATAAAGCAATTTAAAAAAGGTCATAAGAAAAAAACAAAGTCCTTGTTAGCTGATGATGTCACTATTTTTGAAAAGGGGCGGGGAGAAGGTTTTGTGGATGATTATGCCAATCATCACAAGCTTGTGGATTTCTTTTCACACACAATAAATATAGGTCAAGTTCTTAGTGTAAATAAGGAAAAGGATATGTCAAAAATTATAGTAATCACTGGTGCTGGTTCAGGTATAGGGCTTCAGCTATCTAAAACTTTGCTGCTAAACGAGCTGAGTATACAAGTTATCGCTATTGGTAGGCGCGGTAATAGACTATCTCAATTACAAGAACTTTTTCCAAAAAAAGTGTTAACTATTGAGGCCGATCTAGCTTCTCCTGAGGGACGGAAGGAAGTTATATCAACTCTTTCTAAATATTCGCATATTGACTATTTAGTGCATGCTGCTGCAACCATTCATCCGTTAAATAGTATTAAAAACGTCAAACTCGATGATTGGCGACAGTCTCAGCAGATAAATGTTGAAGCGCCTTTTTTCTTAACCCAATTATTATTAAGTAAATTTAATAATAGTAGAGTGCTTTTTATAACTAGCGAAACAATCATTCATCCAGTTTCTGGTGCAAGCAGCTATTGCGTTAGTAAAGCAGGGCAGCAAATGGTATACGAGTGTTTTAAAACAGAGTTTCCTGTAAATCAAGTTGCTTTTGGTCTTGTTTCACCTGGGATGGTGGATACACCAATGCAAGAACAAATCAGGCAGGCTGATCCAAACGAACTTCCAATGATTGAAACAATATCACAATTATTTAAAGAAAATAAATTATTGGCACCTAGTTTGGTTGCAGATTTTCTTAAATGGTTATTGTTGACGGTAAATGTAAACGAGTTTAGTCAAAATATGTGGGATATTTATGACGTAAAGCATCACTCATATTGGCGAAATAAAAATGAAAACTAAGTCTCTTTTAACTGCTATTTGCGAAACTATCAAGGCGGGTTGTTATGACCAATAAGATATTTTTATCGGATATTGAAAAGTTTAAAAAAAATATTTCAGGTGATGTGTTGTTAGCCACAGACGATCAATATCAAGACTTGTGTAAGTTATTCAACCGAGCAATTCATAAAGCCCCTTTTATGCTTGTAGTTGTCCATGATGTTACTGATATTCGTCATACTATAGAATTCTCGTTGAAACACCGTATGGCTGTCAGTATAAAAGGAGGAGGGCATAGTATTTGGGGGAGCTGTCTGAAAGAAGGTGGGGTCGCTATTGATATGAGTGCTTTGAAATCTATCAGTATTGATCAAGATTTAAATATAGCGAGTGTTGGTGCTGGTGTACTTAATCAAGATTTAGACAAGGCAACTCAAGAACATGGTCTCGCCTTACCACTTGGGACTTGTCACTCTGTAGGTGCTGTAGGTGCAACATTGGGTGGCGGTATAGGCTTTTTATCGAGAAAATATGGACTTACCTGTGACAACGTAGTGCAATTTGAAATGCTCACCACAACAGGGGATTTAATAAAGGTCAATCAAAATTGTCATCAAGACTTGTTTTGGGCTTTGAGGGGGGCTGGCAGTAATCAATTTGGCGTCATTACTCAAGTAGATTATCGACTTCACCCTATGCCTGAATTGATATTCGGAGGAACGATTAGTTGGCCAATTCATTCAGGTAGCTTAATTCTAAAAAACTACCAAAAGCTTATGTCAGACGCTACTGATGATTTATTCTTGTATATATTTACCTCCAGAGATCAGCACTCCAACCCTATTATCTCTGTATTTGGATTCTATTTGGGCAACGTGCAAAAAAGTGAGAAAATTTTTAATAAACTTTTAAGCTGGGCTAAACCTTTGACATCAGACATTAAAATTAGACCCTATTTAGATCTACAGTCTGCACATTATCAAGAAGGTGTAGCTATTTATTGGAAACACGGTTTTATAGAAGGCCCTCTAACGGACAAACTCATCAAATTGATAATAGATTTAAATGAACGATGTCCATGTTCTTCTGGGGGGATCATGTTAGATCCACTAGGTGGAAAAATAAATAAAATTGATAGTTTAAGTACAGCGTTTATTCATCGTGATTCTCAGTATATTTGTAGTGTTACAGGATTATATTCAGGAGATTTTGTTCCTGATTTTATCAAAGACTGGGTGAGTGAGAGTTATCAGGCACTAATTCCTTTTTTTAATGGGTATGCTTATCAAAATTATGAAGACATTGAGCTGGATGAAAGCAAGTGCTATTTCGGAGATCATTTTGAAAGACTCCAGCAAATCAAATTATTATATGATCCACTAAATTTATTTAGTGGCGTTTTGTCCAAGTAGAGGCTAAAACTGCGGAATAGTCTATTGTTATCGATAACTTAACTCGTAAAACTATATTGCATTATTTGTACTCGCAGCAAAGCCTTTGACTTGGGTGGTTATAACACCAGGGCAATTAATCCACTTAACAAACAATCATTTTTGCTAGTTTAACCACCAATATATCGGTGCTAGTAGAGAAAACAATAAGGGTTGATGGATTAGATAAATAACTAAACTGTGTTTACCTGGCCAAGTTATTCGTCGTATTAATTTTTCATTCTTAAAATTATTCAATTTAAAAATGTCGTGATTTAGCCATTGAGTATGGGCGAATGATATGCCCAATAAAATTACACCTAACCAAGGAAATAGGGGGACAAGGATGATAAAGGTAAACGAAATAAACGCTCAGTTAAACCATTTGTCGCAGTTAATTCGATTGGGGCAATTTGATGATGCATTATTTGGAGTTAAGGAGCTTCAACAAATTGTTGAAGATATCTCAGAACAAGAAGATGTTTACCTAGCTTCAATTGCTAATCTTGCCAGTTTGTTTATTGATATTGGGATGATGATGCCATGCATGGATGCGGCAAAAGTGGGCTTCGATATCTTAAATGATAATAAAGAACAGGTTATAGGCTACATAGGTGAAGATAACTATTACTACAATCTTAGCAATGCAAAATCTGCTTTAATTGAAGAACCTAATCCGTTTAAAAATTCATTTTCCACTATTGATAAACTTGTAAGTATTAAAACTGACTTATGGAGAGCAATCAGATTTCAACATAATAACAGTGAGAATGTTGAACCGACTTTTTTAGTAAATTTAGGTAACAGCCTAAAAAGGCAGTTTCGTGTTGTAGAAGCACTGGAGTGTTATGATCAAGTAACACTTCTTAACTTGGATATACCTCAAGCTTGGTTGAATTGCTCTGAGACATTGTTGATGCTAAATGAGATATCCAATACTGGCTCAATTCAAATGCTGACTCAAATTAAAAAAGGTTATGATAATGTGCTTACGTCTAATGAAGTCCCGCCAAGTTGGATTAAGTATTACCAAAGTCAGGTTGAATTTCACCAAAAAAAAATAGAAGAGCTTTGCAAAGAGCTTAATATTAGCCCTGACCCACATGATGAAAAACTCACACAAGAAGAGTATGAATCCCTCAGTGAATATCGGCGTTTCTGTTTAGATAGTAAACTTACGCTATCAGAGCATGGCCTCTATTGTGCTTGCTATGGTAGCGCTAGAGATAACCTTACAATACCAACAACTGATGGTATCGCAGGGGATTTTGTCATACCGATGGAAATGGTACTTAATCGCCTGAAATCTGAGTTTTCTTTTGCACGACATCTTTTTTATGAATACCAAACGTCTGAAGAAAATCTGGATTTACTGCATGAGTCTTGTTTTTCCGAGTTATTCAACGATGAGTTGTTGGGTATTGATGTTGAACGATTGAGGACAGCCTTTCGCTCTTGTTTTGGCATCCTTGATAAAATTGGTGTGGCAGTGTGTGAGCTATATAATGTTTATCCACCAAGCGGGACAGTATCGTTTCAAAGTTTTTGGCAACTAGATAGGAGTGATAGAAGGGCACTATTCGATAAAATAAAAAGTCCGGGATTATTGGCATTATATAGTATTGCTACCGATTTGAATGACAGAAAAGATGGCGAGTGGCACTTCTTGAAACAACTAAGAAACGATTTAGAGCATGAGTTTGTCGTTGTTCATAAACAAGACAAACCGGGAGATGTATATTCATCTTATGAATTGCTTAGCAAAGTCGTATTTATAAGTGAAGATGAATTTATTACCTACGTTAAACGATTATTACAGTTAACGCGTTCAGCTATTTTCTCATTTGTATTTGCAGTTCGAGATAAGGCAATAAAAGAGAAAAAGGACGATGGAATATATATTCCCAATGCGTTATTGAGACAGGATTTTACGTTTGATGATGACGAATTAGATCTAGGTGAGACATAGTGAAATGTTGCTAGAACATACCTAACAGAAACCGATAAGTGCGTTAGGGAATAACCATTTCTGAAGGTTCAGAAAGAACAAAGGAGAGCAATAAGCTCTCCTATAGTTACTTTTACGACAACAGAAAGTTGAAGGGTTAGCCGCTGCCTAACCTGCCAAATACTCGTCTTTTACAGACCGACCTTCAGCAAGGTGCTTACGCGGGTCTCGTCTGGATTTTAAGAGCGGGGAGACTCAAGCACACTCTATATTGACTATTATGAGCTTAATTAATCTAATCGTCAAGTTCGTTTAGCAGATGAACTTATTAAGCTAGCGCCATGAATTATAGCCTGAGGAAACATTTGTTGCACTAAGTTATGGGCTGTTATTAATGTTGTACCTGTTGCCAATAAATCATCAACCAATAAAATTCGCTGAGGTTGACCTTGCACCGAACCTACGTTATCTAAACATAATGGTGGGAATTCACTTCTAAAAGATACGGGAATTCCTTTAAGTGAAAAGCAACCGCCGAAACCACTTTCCTGTCTTTGCTTTCTCAATCTAAAGGATAATGCTTTATGCTCTTCAACGCTTACATCAGCTCTATCAAGTAAATTATACGCTTCATCAATAGTCAATTTACGTAAAAAATCGGACGAGTGATGCGCTGCAAAAGTATTTGCTAAACGTTTGCTAATAATAAGACTAATGTTGTGTGATGAAGGCATAGAAATTATCAAGTCGTAACCATTTGGCTCATTATCCTGAAATGTATTTACAATTTCTTCACAGCTCTCACGAAGTTTTTTTATACTTGTTATATCTGTCGTTAAATTATCCTTGCCTTTTAAAGCATAGATTATTGGGCAGTTATCTCCGGGAATTTTATTACGATGTTTTTTTCTAGATTTACGCGAAGCCAATAATCTTTTAAATAAAGAATAAACTGTAAGCTCTTCAATATTTTCTTTTGTTGGGTTACCATGCGGAGTTGTCTTTAACCATTCCTTATTATTATGATCAACTTTGACTACATTTCCCTGTACTACAAGTCCCAATTACAGCCTCGATGTTTAATATTTTAAAAAGGTAGTTTAACTATTTATGGACGAATTTGAAATTGCTTTAATTCTCCATTTTATTATATCCCAGCCTTCGGCTTCAAATATCTATTGGTGAGTTTATTTGCTATGATTAATTCAATGAAATTTAAATGTTATTATCATACTTGTTAATAATTATCTGGCGATCATTATCTAGGGGTAACAATTTAATTTATTTTTATAGAATGAGGTCGCAGTAACAACTGAAGAATGGGGTAACGGCGGTTACTTCAGGACTAACATATATAGTAGAGCGCTTTAAAGACTTTCCAGGTAGTAGTAATATTAATTTAAATGGTGTTGTTCGCAGTCGATTAGCTTCTTTTGCTGAAGAAAATTTATAATTACACCGTTTTCGACGCTCGTAGTTATTTGTCGTTAATAGAAAAAGTGCAAGGTTAGTGTCTCAGCGCTAACCTTTCACTACTATCCTCTGTAGCAACTTTGTTTTATTATTAAGCCTTTCATTTAAGTGTTAATAATTGCAACATATCACTTAAGCTAATATGTAATATTGGCGTATTCGGTTTTAATTAACACCACTAAGGCTTCTCAGTGTTAGCAGAAAACTCAAAAGAGCGAATTTTTCAGCACTACAATAAATCAGTGATCGTGATTTTTTCAGGCATTATGCTGCTCACATTTATTATTACCTTTTATAATTACTATGTTGCTCGAGAAGAGCACCGCGACATTTCATTAGCTCAAATGAGCAAATATAGTACTCAGCTAAACAATAAACTTACCAGTACAGTAGAAACCCTCAGTGGTATTCGAGATTTAGCAGAGTATTACTTACGCTTTCCTGAAGAATTACCCGATACAGTGCCTGCGCTTAAACAAGAGGGTAAGTATTTTTATCAACTGAAAAATCGTCAAAATCTTATGACGAACAATCGTGTTATGACCGGAAATATTACCGGGGTTGGTCGTATTGATGTGTTTAATCAATCATTTAAAAATGAGTTGATTATGGCTAATGCTTTAACCCCTGCATTTGTTACGGCGCAAGAGTCAATTAAAGCGGCTAACTGGTTGTATTATATTTCAGTTCGCCGGTTTGTTAATTTATACCCTTGGGTTCCTAGAAGTATTTGGCAATATAGCGATCAGAGTTTAACCAATGATTTAATGTTAGAAATAAAATCCTCAAAATACCAAGATGAAACGTTTTGGTCTCAGCCTTATGTTGATACAGCGGGAAAAGGCTTAAATGCGGCACTAGGCATGGGCGTGTATTTAAACAATGAGATGAAAGGGGCACTGCTAATTGATATTAATACAGCGGGGCTATATCACTATTTACCCCAAGTAACCGATCAGGATCATGGTTATATTATTATTGATAAACATAGTTATGTATTACTTCACAAAAATAATGCTAATTTAACCCTTAATGCGCATACCGCTTTCAGTGATGCTGCGCCGGAAAAATTAAATGAGTTTACTTACCAAACGTTAGTAAATATGCCCGAAAGCACTACGGTTGATAATTGGGTAGTGCAAAGAAAAAAATTGCCTATTAATGACTGGATTTTGCTGGAATATCAAAAGGAAGAACGTTTTTTTTCTGTGATTAACCAACGCTTTATTACTATTTTTGCATGGGTGTTTTTAGGTTTCTTTAGTTTGCTAGTGGTTGTTTACTATTTTACTTACCGATCATTTATTGCCCCATCTAAAAAATTTATAAATCATATTGAACATTGCTCTGAAGGAGATCCAGGAAAAATAAAACCCTCAAAAGAATGGCGGCACTGGTTTAAAATTGTAGAAGATTTATTTGGTGAAAACCGTAGTTTAATGCAACGTTTGAAAGATCAGAATAATGAATTAGATTTGCGCGTTAAAGAAAAAACTCAAGCCCTATATCATAAAAGTGAGCAGCACCAGCGAGACTATGCTTTGCTTCGTTCGGTAATGGATGCAATTCCGGATTATATTCTTTTTCATGATCAACAAGGCCTGTTAATTGGCTGTAATCAGGCGGTTGAGCAACTAGTGTTACAAAAAGAGGCCGATATTCTTGGCGGTAATATTTATGATTTTATTACGAGTGATATTAGTGAAGAGGTTGCGCAAAGTCTTGGAGAAAGCCAAGTTGCACCAGCTACTCATAAAACAGTGTCGACAGAGCTACATACCTACGAAGTTTATCATGCACCTTTTTACGGGCAACATAATGAATTGCTCGGCAGTATTGTTTTAATTCGAGATGTTAGTCAACAGTTTAAAATTAACCAAGCTTTAAAGCGTGCGAAAAACCAAGCAGAAGAAGCTAACCAAATTAAAAGTCAATTTTTAGCCAATATGAGCCATGAAATTCGTACGCCGATTAATGCGATTCAAGGTATGTTTTATTTATTACAACAGAGCCGACTAAATTCAGTGCAAGAGCAGTATTTAGGTAATGCACAAACGGCTTCACAAACGCTGCTTTACTTAGTAAACGAACTGCTTGATTCAGCAAAAGTTGAATCAGGCAATATGTCGGTTCATCAAGAACTAATAGAGCTGGAAAGTATTGTATCGCAAGCTATTAACCTAAATATTGCCGCACTTGCGGGCAAAGACTTAAGTTTACATGTTGCCATAGATAGCCAAGTACCATTAAACATTCACACCGATATTATGCGTTTGGTACAAGTGCTAAGTAATCTACTAAATAATGCAATTAAATTTACTGAGCAGGGTAAAGTAACGCTTAGCGTATCATTATCTTCTGTTATAACCGAGCAAACCGACGCCAATAATGTCGCGATTTTATTTCGGGTCAAAGATACCGGTATTGGCATAGAAAAATCAAAGCATGCTGGTTTGTTTGAAGCATTTAAACAGGCCGATGAATCAATGACACGGGTTTATGGTGGTACTGGGCTTGGTTTATCAATTTGTCAGCATATAGCGCATTTGTTAGGCGGAGAAATATCTATAGAAAGTGATCTTGGACAAGGGGCTGAGTTTATTTTGGCGCTGCCTTTGAGTGAAACCCATGTTGCTCATTGTCATGGTGACTATTCAGAGCAATGTTTAACTAAGTTTACCTCGAGTTTTTCAACCTGCACGGTTATTAATTTTGGCGTTGAGTTACCGAAGGCGTTGTGTGAAAACTTTGCAGATATTTCACAAAAAATTATCGACGTTGCTAGTCTCGAATGTTTAGTTACTGAGACAGATACAACCACGAAAGTACTATTCGTTGATAGTAGTGATTATCCGCAAGGCTTTAAAGATAAAGATCTGAAGCTAATGCTCAACAATCTAACTTTGCTCGCCTTATGCCAACCTACAGGTAGTATTATTTCAACGGCACTTCTTGAACAACTAACGCAACACAATATTCATTATTTATTACTTGAAATGCCTTTGTATCGACAAGTTATTCCTAAAATAGCTAAAGCACTAAAACCCTTGGTAATGAATGAAGATAAAACAGCAAAAATTAATAAACCAGAAATTATTAAGCCAAATATTAACGATTTAGCTGGAATTAAGGTCCTGTTAGTAGAAGATAACTTAGTTAATCAACTCGTTGCTATTAAGTTATTAGAGTCAATGCAGGCAAAAGTAGTTATTGCTCAAAATGGGCAAGAGGCACTCGACACATTAGCGTTACAAGTATTTGATATTGTTTTAATGGACATTCAAATGCCCGTTATGGATGGTTTAACGGCCACTCAACATATACGCGCTCAACCTCAATATGGCCAATTACCTATTATTGCTATGACAGCCCATGCACGTGAAGAAGACAAGCAACAATGTTTAACCGCAGGTATGAATTTACACATTGCTAAGCCAATTAGTTTAAATGCACTTCGAGAAAGTATTTTATCGCTCGTTACTGGCTAACTTATTATTACTGAAAAGGCTCAGCATAATAACGGCCATTGCGAATGGCAAATTCTGAGTCTGCTGATATTTCGCCCATTTTCATCAATGCTGGGCCGGTAGGCTCAAGCAAAATATAATTTACATTATCAACCGTAATGGTTATTTCATCGGCTTTAGGCTCAATTTCCATGGCAAGTAATGCATGGTTATCAATAAAAACCAGCATCATTTTAATGCGTGGCATTAAGGCTCTATAAATAGCCGCAATGAGGGTAACCTTACTATCGCAATCTCCTTGGTTTTGCCAAAGCGTTTGCAAAGGAGGATTAAAGCCAGCACCTGTTGAAGTTGTTCTAGACTCTAAAGTTGAATATGGAATACTTTGCACAAAACCAAGCACATAATTAGTAACTTCTCTGATATTTTGCTCTGGAAATTTATCTAGAATTATCTCTTTAAGCGCCGAAAAATCAGCTATAGATGCTAGCGCGAAACGTACATGATCGGGTTTGATGGCTAGCTGATTGTTGAATGACATAAATTGGGTGTAATAGCTTTTATCTAGTTGCTCTAGCATGAAATCTTTTTCGAGTTGAGCAATAGTTGCATATGCTTTATCAATATCTGCTTGGTTTTTTCCCTTCAACTCTATTTGTAAATTATCGCCATAACCAAGAAAATTAACAGTTACGCCTGGAATAGGGGACTTTATCAATGACTGTCTAATCTTTTTATCAACATACTTTTTTGCGTAAATCGCATCATAATTTCGAAAGTTTCTAAAACGATCAAATATCATTGTTTTATCAATAGCAAAACTTAGCGATTGCTTTTGTTGCGCCTGATCAATCCATCGATAGTTAAATTGTACATAATTATCGACATCTGATTTATTGAATTGTACTTGTTCAGCCGAAGCCATTTCAGAAAAAATCAATATTAAAATAACTACAACACCAATAAACTTCACTGCTAGCCTTTATTTTCAACTGTGCCTTAATAGAGCTTACGTTAATTTTTGCTGGCAAGCTAATTTCTCGTTTTTACTTTACTTTTACTGGGTTTAATATATATTCAAACACGTGTTTTAATTAATTGTTTAAATTACCTGTTCGGAGAATGTAATGGCTGATTATCAAGTGCCTTTGAAAGATATGAGTTTTTTGTTGTATGACGTATTTAAAGCTGACAAATTATGGCAGTCATTACCCACATTGGCTGAACGGGTAGACAAAGATACCGCAGAAGCTATTTTGCAAGGTTGTGCAAAAATTGCTGAGCAAGAAATAGCCCCTTTATCACGTAATGGCGACGAAACTGGTGTTACTTTTGATGCCGGTAATGTCACTACCGCACCAGGATATAAAAATGCATTTAAAACCTATGCCGAAGGCGGTTGGACATCTTTAGGTGGTGATCCTGATTTTGGTGGCATGGGCATGCCTAAAATGATTACCGCATTTCATGAAGAAATGCTGTGCTCTGCAGATATCTCATTTTCATTGTATCCAGGGTTAACGACTGGCGCAGGACTATCGTTGGCTAAACATGGTAGCGAAGCATTAAAAAATCGCTATTTAACTCGTATGTATGCTGGCGATTGGGCAGCAAGTATGTGTTTAACTGAAGCACATGCTGGCACAGATTTAGGCATGATCAGAACAAAAGCCGTGCCGCAAGATGATGACAGCTACTTAATATCAGGTACAAAAATATTTATTACAGCCGGTGAACATGATTTAACTGAAAACATTGTTCATTTAGTGCTGGCGAAACTACCTGATGCACCTGCAGGTCCTCGTGGTATTTCTTTATTCTTAGTACCAAAATTTCTTGTAAATGACGATGAAACCATTGGCGAGTCTAACAACGTAAGTTGTGGTTCTATCGAACACAAAATGGGTATTCATGCCTCTGCTACTTGTGTAATGAATTTTGATGGCGCTAAAGGTTATTTAGTTGGCGAACTCAATAAAGGTTTAGCCTGTATGTTCACCATGATGAACTTTGAACGCATTGGTGTTGGTATTCAAGGCTTAGGTGCAGCAGAGCGTTCATATCAGAATGCTTTAGAATACGCCAAAGATCGAATTCAAGGTCGCTCGTTATCAGGCGTAAAATCACCTGATGCTCAAGCTGATTCATTACTCGTTCATGGCGATGTTCGTCGTATGTTATTAAACATGAAGGCGTTAAATGAAGGTTCACGTGCGTTATCAACGTATATTGCTATGCAATTAGATATAGCGACATACGGTACTGGTGAAGCGCAAGAAAAAGCAGACCATCTTGTGGCATTAATGACACCGATTGCTAAAGCCTTTTTTACCGACCTTGGCTTTGAAAGTACAGTTGCTGGCCAACAAGTATTTGGTGGTCATGGTTACGTAAGAGAATGGGGACAAGAGCAATTAGTGCGTGATACGCGTATTTCACAAATCTATGAAGGCACTAATGGTATTCAAGCGATGGATCTATTAGCGCGTAAAGTGGCGGGTAGTAAAGGCAAATTAGTCTTGGTGTTTCTAGAAGAAGTTCGCGCATATATCGCACAATGTAACAGTGAGTCTATGCAAGAGTTTACGCAACCATTGGCAGCAGCAACAGATGAACTCGCTAATTTAACTGAGCATTTGTTAACTGCCGCACAAGCTTCTCCAGAAGAACTTGGTTGTGCAGCTAATGACTACTTACACGTTTTTGGTTACACCGCTATGGCTTACGTTTGGGCTAAAATGGCTGAAGTATCTTTATCTGCGAGTGAAGATAAAAACTTTCACGAAAGTAAAATTCGTACAGCACGTTACTACTTTTCAAGATTACTGCCACGTTGTCAGTCATTGATAACATCAGCGAAGTCTGGACAAAGTGCATTGTTTGATATCGACGAAGCGCTATTTTAAGCAACTTGCTTATTATATCACTGGTTTTAGTTACTAAACTTAAATAACTAACACAGTATCTAAAATTGCGATTAGTTCATAAGCGTTGGTAACATCTACTTAAGCCAATTCATTAATTTGAGTTGGCTTTTTTATTGCCTATATTTAATTACTTATATTGCTGGGGAGAAAGGTCATCGACGTTGATAAAACGATGAACTTTAGCTTGCTATATTTCTTAAAGGTACTGTTTGAACTTGCTGTTTGAACCTGCTATTTGAAAGAAATGTCTAAAATTATGATTTAAAAACACAGCACTGAAAGAGCTATTTAGATTACTGCTGAAAAATTAGTTAGCAATTACTTCGCTAAGTTAGATACTTTTTTGCTGTCAAAAGTTAGAATATAGCTAAGCGCTGTAATTATAAAACTTTTAACCTAGCGCTCAAATCAAATAATTTTTCGTTAAATAAACTAGCGGATATTATTCAAGTACTCAAAAGCAAAGCTATAATGCTTAAATACAGCACAATAAAGGTGCTGTGTTTTATCAGTTTTAGAGAACAAATAAACTTTTAAATACATGGCAATAGGAATATTTTGTGCGAATTTTGAGTGTTTTATTCATCCTGATATTAGCAGGGTGTACCAGTAAAGAAGCGAATTTGGTTGAAGAGAATACACCAACTGTTTGCGACTTAGATTATTCCCGTTATCAAGCAACAGTTACCGGTTACTGTCAAATACCCGCTGCCGACCTTCCAGATACGCTTGATACAATTAATAAGCGCATTACGATTAAACCACTCGATGAAATTTCTGAAGTGTTTTGGTTTAACAAGCAAATGAAATACTCACTAGTTAAACAAGAAGGTGATGCGCCGTTAATTTTTGTTATAGCGGGGACAGGCGCAAGCTTTGAAAGCGCTAAGATGGTCAGCCTTCAAAAAAGTTTTTTTCAGCAGGGTTATCATGTCATTTCTATATCTTCACCAACCTTTGCTAATTTTATTGTTAACTCAACAAACACGAAATACATGCCCGGTGATTTAACGCATGACGCAAAAGATTTGTACAAGGTAATGCAGTTAGTTTGGGCACAAGTTCAAGCCGAAGATGAGGTACAAGCATCGTCATTTTCACTTACAGGTTATAGTTTGGGCGGTGCGCACTCTGCATTTTTGGCGTTACTTGATGAACAAGAGCAAGTGTTTAATTTTGAAAAAGTGTTATTAATTAACCCACCGGTGAGTTTGTATAACTCGGTCAGTATTCTCGACCAATATTTTGATCTGCGTAACAACCGGCCTGCTGCTGTAGCCATGTTCGATGAAATATTTGCTCGATTTTCAACAGTCTATTCAGCTCAAAGATCTTCAAAGTTTGATCAAAGCTCTATATACAGCTTATTTAAAAATGTTGAGTTAACCGAAGCAGAATTAAAGCTGTTAATTGGCGCATCTTTTAGAATGTCGTCTTCGGATATGATATTTGCTATTGATGTGAGCTTTAATACCGGCGCAATTACTTATAAAAACCACAAAATAGATAAGCTTGAAAGTTTAACTCACTCTATGCAGCGGGCAAGTAATATTACCTTTGGCGATTATTTTGATCGCGCTATGCTACCAAGAGCACAGCAAGAAGATCCCAATATTACTAAAGCAGATCTTATTACGCGTTATAGTTTGCACCAAATTGAAGATTATTTAAAAAGCTCAGAGAAAGTATTTTTGGTGACGAGTAAAGACGATATTATTTTGCAAGCAGGTGAAATTGATTATTTAAAAGATATTTTTGGTAGCCGGGCAAAAATTTTTCCTCGTGGTGGGCATTGTGGAAATTTTGATAGACAAAATTTTGTTGAATATCTTGATACCACATTCCAAAGAGGGACGAACTAATGTTAGCCATTTCAAATAAATGCCGTAGGTATATTATGGTATTAGCTTGTACTTTATTAGCGGCATGCTCCTCAGTTCCTCAATTAGAAAATAATGTCGCTACCCCAATAGTGCCTGTGCCTGAGAATAATCAAGAGCTTGGTGTTTTTAGTGCTTATAACGATCCTTGGGAAGGCTTTAATCGCCGAATGTATTATTTTAATGCTAAAGCTGATGAGTATGTATTATTGCCTATAGTTGATGGCTATAAAGCAATTACCCCAGATGTTGTTGAAACCGGACTGAGTAATTTTTTTAATAATTTAGCTGAAATATCAACCTTTATTAATTCGGTTTTACAGTTTAAATTTTCCGTGGCAGGTGAGACTTTTGGACGGTTTTTTGTAAACTCAACTATCGGCATGGTTGGGTTATTAGATGTTGCAACACCTTTGGGTTTAGTTGAGCAAAATGAAGATTTTGGCCAAACATTAGGTTTTTGGGGCGTAGGGGCTGGTCCATACTTAGTTTTACCTTTATTGGGGCCATCGTCGCTTAGAGATGCTACAGGCTTGGCGTTCGATAGCTTTGCTGACCAACAAGTACTAGATATATTTGGTATGACAGCTGAACAAGAGTTGTACCTTTCACTTGTCAACAGTATTGACGCTAGAGCTAGGCTACCCTTTAGGTATTATGCTTCGGGCTCAGCTTTTGAGTATGAGTATTTAAAACTACTTTATAAAAAGTACCGAGAAATTCAAGTGGCGCGATAAGCGACTCTACTGTCTTTAGGTATATACAAAATGATAGCTGTATGACGATATGTTCGTTAGACATTTTTCAGCGAATAGAATGCATAGTAGTTTTAGCTATTTTATCAATTAAAGGTATAATCACGCCTTATAAATTTTCTAGGAATGTCTTTTGTTAGCTGTTATACGTGTCATATTGATGACTTTGGCTTTAGTTATTACCTCCATTTGTTCAATTTTACTCTGTTTGATCCGACCATTTCATCGCGACAATGTTCATCATACAGCTAAGTATTTAGGTAAAGTTTCAAAAATTTTAGGTCTAGAGGTCGAAATTAGAATACCTGATTCAGTAAAAAATATTGGCCCTGTGGTGTACGTTTGTAACCATCAAAATAGCTATGATATTTTTACGGTAAGTAATGCGGTTCAACCTGGCACTGTGAGTGTTGGCAAGAAAAGTTTAAAGTGGATCCCCTTTTTCGGGCAAATGTATTGGCTAACCGGTAATATTTTAATTGACCGTAAAAACAAAAATAAAGCCATGAATACCATCGACATGACCGCCAATAAAATTCGTGAAAAAAAGCTATCTGTATGGCTTTTTCCTGAAGGAACACGCAGCTATGGTCGAGGTTTATTACCTTTTAAAACTGGCGCATTTCGAACGGCTGCTAAAGCAGGGGTGCCAATTGTTCCAGTGTGTGCGAGTAATACACATAAAACCATAGATTTAAATCGCTGGGATAACGGTAAAATGATTGTTGAATTCTTACCGCCGGTTTATTTATCTTGTGAAGATAAAGACAAAATTCGCAGTATAACCAATCAAACACGTAGCGATATGCTAGTTAAAATAACACAATTAAGCGACGAAACGGGTCATGAGTTGCCAAAAGTTAATGACAAGAATTCACAAAATAAGCAAAAAAGTGAGACAAAATAATGATCGATGAAGAATTACAAGAATGGAAAGAGCACACCGAAGACTTAATCGCAGCGTTAGTCGAAGATGGCACTAACGAAGAAGTGCACCACACCATAGAGCATCACTTTTCTAGCGCTGATTTTGATGTGCTTGAGAAAGCCGCGATTACCGCCTTTAAAAGTGGTTTTGAAATTGAAGAGCCAGAAGAGGCTGAGTTAGAGTCAGGCGAGAAAGTTTTTGCTTTTGACATTATTACCGAGCAAGCCTTAGATTTTGACATTATTTTTGATGAAACAAAAAAAATGTACGAATTAGCAAAACAATGTAAAGTTGAATACGATGGTTGGGGCACATACTTCGAAGAGTAAATCGTATCCTTAGTATGAATGCTTAAGCGTATTTAAATATGCTTAAATATTCATGACTAACAATAAAAAGTTACCCGATAGATTGGTTAAATACTTTATTACGGGCTGAAGCATTATTGTTATTCACTCTTATCGTCGCATTAGTCGGTATATTTTCAGTTGTTGCGCTTAAGGCATACCATCGACATCAATAGCGCATAGATAAAAGTAGAAACGGTTTTAATCCGGTCACAAAAAAAACGCAAAGTGGTGACACTTTGCGTTTTTTTATTGAGTTTTCCTGAGTTTATTAATTATCAGTCGCTAATTAAAATAAACTTGATAGCTCGAGAGATAAATTAATATGTTGGTTTTTCGTGTTTTTTACCCATATCGTCAGCTAGCTCTTTAGGCATGTAGTTTTCATCATGCTTTGCGAGTACTTCACTGGCTTTAATTGTGCTACCATCAACCAATATGCCGTTGGCAACTATACCTTGGCCTTCGCGAAATAAGTCAGGCAATATACCGTCATAAGTAACCGTAACCGTTGGGTCACTTTCTGAGAAGCTAATAGGCATTCTCATGTCTGCAAGTTTAAAGCTTACGTGTAAGGTCTCACTATTACGATGTACGCTACCTGGTACAACTAAGCCACCTATACGTAACCTTTGACCGTCTATCGCTTTTAGACCTGTGTCTTCTTTACCATTGTATATTTCAGATGGCTTATAAAATAAATCAATATTTTGACTTAATGCATACAAAACAAGTCCTGCCACTACACCTAAACCTATGATTAATGACGTTACTATCGTTAATCGTTTTTTACGACGGGGATTCATAATATTACCTCTTAAATGTTATGACTATTGTCATTACTGGTTTGTGCTTGCTGCAATTTAGCCGCTTGGCGTAATTTTTCTTCACGTTTAATGCGTTGAGTTATTTGTAGCTTAATTTTTTTATGGCTACTGATACTAGTAAAAATTAATAGGGCTAAGGAAAAAATACTTACGCCATAAGATAACCAAACATAAAAGCCATAACCGCCCATATCTATAAAGGCGCTGATACTATCAAACTGCATGCGTTTTCACCTCTGTAGTCACTAATTCACGTACCCAAGGACGCATACTATTTCGGTTTAATATTTCAGTACGAAAGCGAAGGCATATTAAGGCGGTTACTAAAAAAGCAAAGCCAATAAAGCACACTAAAAATGGCCAAAACATATCAGCAGTCATGGAAGGTTGGCCCAACTTACTTACGGTTGCGCCTTGGTGCAGCGTATTCCACCACTCAACTGAGTATTTAATAATAGGTAGGTTAATAACACCCACTAAAGCAAGAATGCCTGCTGCTTTACCTGCTAAAGCTTTGTCATCAAAGGCATTGTGTAAAGCCATAACGCCTAAGTATAAAAATAATAATATTAGTTCTGAAGTCAGCCTAGCATCCCAAATCCACCAAGTTCCCCACATAGGTTTTCCCCATGCCGAGCCTGTAATTAAAGCGATAAATGTAAAAGTAGCACCAATGGGCGCCATAGCTGCTGCTGATGCATCGGCTAATTTTAATTGCCAAACTAAGCCTGACAAAGCAGCAATAGCCATACCGAGGTAAATCCCCATAGAAAGCATTGCCGCAGGTACATGGATATAGAAAATTCTAAAAGTATCACCTTGTTGGTAATCTGCAGGGGCGAACAATAATGCCCAAGTAATACCTATGGTTAAAAATGCAAAAGCTAAACGTGCGCACCAAGGTAGTATTTTACCTGCAAAATGGTAGCTAGTTTCAGGGTTTGCATAAGGATGAAGCCATTTCCACATCATATTAATTTGTACTCACTTTCAGCGCTGCACTAACAGCAAAGGGGGCCAAGGTTAACGAGGCAAAAAATATTGCCGCGATTATAGCAAGTTGTCCGTTATAAGGTAAGTTCATTCCGGCAGTATCAATGGCACTGGTAGCGAAAATAAGTACCGGTATATAAAGTGGCAATACCAACAGGCTTAACAGCACCCCACCTTTTTTGATACCAACGGTTAAAGCGACACCAATAGCACCTAGTAAACTTAATATAGGGGTGCCCAATAATAGGGTAAGCATTAGTGCGATGTAGCTACTTTCTTGTAAATGCAATAATACCGCTAACAAAGGTGCTATGAGTATTAAGGGTAAGCCGGTGAGTAACCAATGCGCGACAATTTTAGCCAAAACTAAAATAAATATCGGATGTGGGCTAAGTAACATCTGCTCAAGTGAGCCATCAGCATGATCAGACTTAAATAACCTGTCCAGCGAGAGTAAAGTCGATAATAGCGCTGCTACCCAAATAATGCCGGGTGCAATGCGTGAGAGCATGGTGCTTTCTGGGCCCACACCTAAAGGAAAAAGCGTTACAACAATAATAAAGAAAAGTAAGGGGTTAATAATGTCGTCGCGGTGACGAAAGGCGATTCTTAAATCTCTTTTAACAATTAACGCGAAAGCGGCACGATAAGAAAGTTGTGTCATGAATAATTACCCTAATAAAACCGATAAGCTAAAGAAACTTTCTTTACTCGCTCGGCGGGTAATGAGAGATCTTGATGCGTGGTTAAAATGACACAACCGCCGTTATCAGCATGTTGCAAAAATAGCTGCTCTAACTTTTCTACGCCTAGTTTGTCGATTGCAGTAAAAGGCTCATCTAAAATCCAAATTTTAGCTTGGCTCTGCCATAATCGCGATAAAGCAATGCGCCTATGCTGTCCTGCACTTAAGTGCGAAGCTAGTGCATCTTCAAAGCCTAATAAGTTAACCTCAGTTAACGTGCTTTCAGCCGTGCTGGTATCTAGTCCATGTAAAGCAAGGTTGAACGCTAGGTTTTCTTGCGCAGTTAGTTCGTCTTTAACACCAGGTAAGTGCCCTAGGTATAATAAATTTTGATGAAATAATTCACGCTGATCTGTAATGCTTTTACCTTGAAATTGTATATCGCCATCATAAGGTTGAGATAAGCCAGCAAGTATTCGCATTAAACTGGTTTTACCCGCGCCATTAGGCCCTTCAATTTGTAAAATATCACCAGGAAAAATACTGAGATTTAAATCTTCAAACAAAACTCGTTCTTCACGAATACAAGTTAAATTGTGCGCGCTTAACAAGCTATTATTGTTTGTTGATGTGGCTTTATTTTCGATATTTAGGTTTGACAAACTTTTTCACTTAACTAATTGATACATTTTGATATTAGGGGCAAAGCATTAACGCGTGTTTATGTCAGTCAATGCAACTTTGCTTATGATACTATATCGTTCAATAAAGGCTAGTAACAGATATTCCGAGCGCTTCTTTATTTATTATCTCTAAATGTAAGTTATGTGATCAAAACCACAATGACTTTCGTATATAAAATAAATCTATTAATGAGGCATTTTCAACGGTATAGGCAATTCCTTTGCTTGAATAATTACGATAATATGCCTTTGCAAAAGTGCTGAAAGGAAACGCATGAAATACTTCACAATAATTACCTTGATGGCTTTAACTTCATTTATGGTGAAAGCCGAAAAAAATGTCGATATTGCTCAATCAGAACAGTTAAAGCCAACCTCGTCTTGTTTAGCGTTTATGCAGCACAATGAGAAAAAATTACACGCTAAAGAGCAACTAGATTTATGCCAACTAACCGCAGGTAAAGCCATATTAATTGTTAATACCGCCAGCCATTGCGGGTTTACTCCACAATTTAAAGCCCTTGAAAGCTTACATAAAGCATATGAAAATAAAGGCTTAGTAGTGATTGGTTTTCCTTCAAATGATTTTTTCCAAGAAGAAGATAATGAAAAAGATACCGCCGATATATGTTTTGTTAATTATGGCGTAACATTTACCATGCTCTCGCCAGTGCATGTTTTTGGCAGTGAAGCACATCCAATTTTTAAGACATTAGCAGATAAAACCACAGCACCTAAGTGGAACTTTTATAAGTACCTCGTTAGCGCAGATGGTAAAACAGTTAAGCATTTTAATAGTCGTGTAAAGCCTGACTCAGCAGAGTTTATTCAGGCAATTAACGAAATTTTATAGAGATAATCCATGTCAAGATATGCAGGGCAAAGTAAAGAAATTCATGATTGCACCTCGAAAACAGGCGTATTACTAACTAACTTAGGCACACCCGATAGCCCTACAACAGGAGCATTAAGGCGTTACCTGCGAGAGTTTTTGTCAGATCCTCGTGTAGTAGAAATTCCTCGCTTGGTCTGGTTGATAATTTTACATGGCATTATTTTAAGAGTACGCCCAAAAAAGTCAGCCAAACTATACGAGAGTATTTGGACAGAGCAAGGTTCGCCCTTGTTAGTGATCAGCAAACAACAAAAAGCTAAAGTTGAGCTTGCGCTGACACAAAAGTATGGCGATAACGTAATGGTGGATGTTGCTATGCGTTATGGCAACCCTTCGATTGGCAATGCCTTAGAACGCTTCCAAAAAAATGGTGTGAATAACATTATTGTGTTGCCGTTATACCCTCAGTATGCCGGTCCAACTACCGGGGCAACCTTTGATGCCGTATTTAATAAGGTTAAATCCTGGCGCTGGATACCCAGTATTCACTTTCAAAGTAGTTACCATGACAAACCGCTTTATATAAAAGCTTTAGTAGAGAGTATTACAAAACACATAGAAGCGCATGGTAAGCCTGACAAGTTGGTTTTTTCTTATCATGGTATGCCAAAGTATTTTCTAGAGCAGGGCGACCCATATTATTGCTTTAGTCATAAAACCACGCGTTTAGTCGTTGAGGCATTAGGCTTAGACAAAGATGATTATGTTATGACCTTTCAGTCTCGTTTTGGTAAGGCCGAGTGGCTCAAACCATACACTGACGAAACGTTAGAAAGTTTAGCTGAAGCAGGTAATAAGCATGTTGCTATTATTAGCCCGGCTTTTAGTGCTGATTGCTTAGAAACGTTAGAAGAGTTAGTACACGAGAATAAAGATATATTTATTCAAGCTGGCGGAGAAAAGTATCATTACATTGCTGCTTTAAACGATCAAGACGCACATATTGACGTTATGCTCGATTTGATAGAGCCTCATATTACTTAACCTAATATCAGGGGAATAAGCGTTTTATTGGCATAAAAATCAGCAGCTTTTGCTGATTTTTTTATAAGGCATAGTTAAGTTAGCATCATACTAAGTTAGCATCATACAAAGTTCTATTAATACTTAATTTCCCTATATCAAACCTAAACGTTTATCTAGTGCAGGTAATTTAGCTACCTAGCTTCTAATGCTGGAATACAGAATACAGAATACAGAATACAGAATACAGAATACAGAATACAGAATACAGAATACAGAATACAGAATACAGAATAGCGAGTAGGGAAAAGAAAGTATTGAGTAGTGGTTACTAATTCAAAGTTAAGGTTATTTAAAAACGTTTAGCTTAAAAAGATTAAGCTTAAAAACGATAAGTGCTGATAAGCTACTTTATTGAAAGCCAGAAACAAAAAAACGAAACATATGTTTCGTTTTTTTATCTATCTTTAGTGGTAACTAAAGAAAATTTTGCACTTTAAATTAAGATGCAACTACGTTTTCAGCTTCAGGACCTTTTTGGCCTTGTTTTACGCTGAAAGTTACCGTTTGACCATCAGTCAAAGTACGGAAACCGTCACCAGAGATTGCACTAAAGTGAACAAAAACGTCAGCGCCGTTTTCTTGCTCGATGAAACCGAATCCTTTAGATTCGTTAAAAAATTTTACTTTACCAGTTACTGTATCAGACATACCAACATTTCTCGCAGGTCAAAAATTAAAGTTTAGCCAAAACGGCCATATACGGAGTAAATGCTCTCTATCTAAAAGAAGGTAGAGAAAGGTTTCCAGTAACACATATTAAAGCGTCTAGGCTGATCATAGGTCTGTTGACCACAAGATCTCTCCTTATCCCGAAACGCAAAAACTCAACGCGAAGTCATGTTAACACAATAGAATTTAGGAATCTCTATAAAATACCAAGATTGGCAGACTTTTTTATAATAAAAAAAAGCCAGCTAAGATGCTGGCTTTTAAAGCTTATTTTACATTAACTAATTAAATTTCAGCTATTTGAGCTTTCTGGTCAACCATTTTAGCTATGGTGGATTCAGCTTCAGCCAACTTTGCCTTTTCTTTATTAATGACTGCTTCAGGTGCTTTGCCAACAAAACTTTCATTATTAAGTTTGGCACGTACACGGTCAGCATCTTTTGATAACTTATCAATTGCTTTGTCTAAACGCGCTAACTCAGCATCTTTATCAATTAAGCCAGCCATTGGAATTAATAGTGATAAGCTACCAACCACGGCACTTGCTGAAGCAGGACCGTTATCGTCATCGGCAAGTATGGTAATACTTTCAAGCTTAGCTAAGGCGCTAATAAATTGCTCATTTTCAGATAAACGGCGTTGGTCGTCAGCATTTACGTTTTTCAACAGCACTGGCAATGGTTTGCTAGGGGCAATATCCATTTCGCCTCGAATATTACGAACAGCAACAATAAGTTGTTTAACCCACTCTAAATCGTCAATAGCGGTTTGATCACATTGGCTTTCATCAAATTGCGGAAAGCTTTGTATCATAATGCTATCGCCCGTTTTTTCAAAGTTAGTTAACGGCACAACACGTTGCCAAATCGTTTCAGTGATAAACGGCATAATTGGGTGCATTAAACGCAACAATGCTTCTAAAACAGTAACTAGGGTATGACGTGTTCCGCGCTGCTGTGCTTCATTACCTTTAAATAATACCGGTTTAGTTAACTCTAAGTACCAGTCACAAAATTGGTTCCAGGTAAATTCATACAAAGCTTGTGAAGCAAGGTCAAAGCGATATGTGTCAAACGCTTCATGTACTGTTTTTACGGTTTGTTGAAATTGACCCATAATCCAACGATCAGCTAAAGAAAAACTCATTTCTCCTGCTGGTGCATTTGGCGACGTACGACCACAGTCAAACTCTTCGGTATTCATCATGACATAACGACTGGCATTCCATAATTTATTAGTAAAATTACGGTAACCTTCAAGTCGTTTCATGTCCCAGCTGATATCTCGCCCGGTGGTGGCAACTGACGTTAAAGTAAAACGTAAGGCGTCTGTACCATGCGCTTCAATTCCGTTAGGGTATTCTTTCTTGGTCAGCTTAGTAATTTTTGCCGCTAACTTTGGCTGCATCATATTACCGGTGCGTTTTTCTAATAAGTCTTCAAGCGAAATACCGTCGATCATATCTAGAGGATCAACAACATTACCTTTTGATTTACTCATTTTATCGCCATTTTCATCGCGAATAAGACCCGTCATATAAACTTTTTTAAAGGGTATTTGTGACTTACCGTTTTCATCTTTGTTGAAATGCATGGTCATCATGATCATACGAGCAACCCAGAAGAATATAATGTCAAAACCAGTAACCAACACATCAGTTGGGTGGAAGGTTTTCAAATCTTCAGTGTTTTTAGGCCAGCCCAGTGTTGAGAATGTCCAAAGCGCAGAAGAGAACCAAGTATCAAGTACATCGTCGTCTTGGCGTAATTTAACATCGTCAGCAATCGTGTTATTAGCACGTACTTCTGCTTCGGTACGACCAACATAAACCTTGCCATTTTCGTCGTACCAAGCTGGAATACGATGTCCCCACCAAAGTTGGCGTGAAATACACCAATCTTGAATGTTGTTCATCCAAGCAAAATACATGTTTTCGTATTGCTTAGGTACAAACTCTATTTGACCATCTTTTACTGCATCAACAGCAGGGCCAGCCAATTTTTCAACGCGTACATACCATTGGTCTGTTAATAAAGGCTCAATAATAACACCAGAGCGATCGCCATACGGAGCAACTAAATCATGGTCTTTAACTTCGACCAACAAACCTAGTTCGTCAAATTTCGCAACAATGGCTTTACGTGCAACAAATCGGTCCATGCCAGAAAATTCTGCTGGTAAGGCTGTATCGTATGCATCGCACACTTCACCTTTAGTGTCGTAAACTTCTGCTTCGGCTAATACAGCAGCGTCTTTATCTAATATATTAATTTGTGGTAATTGATGGCGTTTACCGACTTCGTTGTCGTTAAAATCGTGCGCTGGGGTTATTTTTACACAGCCTGTGCCTTTTTCCATGTCAGCATGCTCATCACCAACAATAGGAATTAAACGATTAACCAATGGCAGTAATACTTGCTTGCCAATTAAATCTTTATAACGAGGATCTTCAGGATTTACCGCAACACCTGTGTCGCCTAAAACGGTTTCAGGGCGAGTAGTGGCAACCACTAAATAGTCGAGTCCGTCAGCGGTTTTAGCGCCATTAGCTAGCGGGTAACGCAAGTGCCACATGTGGCCTTTTTTATCTTTGTTTTCTACTTCTAAATCAGAAATAGCGGTATGGAATTTTGGATCCCAGTTTACTAAGCGTTTACCACGATAAATAAGGTCGTCTTCAAACAAGCGAACAAAAACTTCTTGTACGGCTTCAGACATACCGTCGTCCATGGTAAAGCGCTCACGGCTCCAATCAATAGAGTTGCCCAAACGACGCATTTGCTTACCGATAGTACCGCCAGACTCTTCTTTCCATTGCCAAATTTTATCAATAAAGCCTTCACGGCCGTAATCATGGCGAGTTTTATCTTCTTCTGCGGCAATTTTACGTTCAACGACCATTTGCGTTGCAATACCAGCATGATCACAACCCGTTTGCCATAAGGTATTTTTACCTTGCATACGTTGATAACGAATTAGCGTGTCCATAATGGTTTGCTGAAAAGCATGGCCCATATGCAAGCTGCCGGTTACGTTTGGCGGTGGAATAGCAATACTGTAGCTGTCGCCTTCACCGGTTGGGCTAAAGTAACCTTGTTCTTCCCAACTTTTATAAAGGGATTGTTCAATGTCAGAGGGGGTAAATGTTTTATCCATCAGAGTTTCCGTCAGAAATTTTTTAACTGGTTGTATCGATAGTTTGTGCAGCACTTGCAACTTGGTGTTCTACGTTGAACCCCCATTGACGACAAGTACGAAAACGGTTTCGAGCTTGTTCTTTTAAGGAGTCATCACTAGGCACAAAATCTATCAGATGTGAAAATTGGTTAGCAAAGTTGGGTACTTCACGGGTTAAATTAATTAAAACCGCACGGCGATTTTTTGGTGGCTGCCAGCTTATTTCAACAGCAGCACCTTGCTTTGGACCTTCACCAATTAAATTGTGAGGTACAAAGCTGTCAGGATCAAAAGCCCATAACATTTCGTCAATATCATGGGCGCTTTGTTGATCTAGAGTATAAATAAATACTCGCATATTTTGTCGGTAAAAATGAGCCGCTTGCAAACAAGCGTAGTGCAGATGTAACTGTTCTTCAGGTACACCTACAACTTTACTTTGCTGCTCTATACTGTAGAACATTGCTTGGGTTAGCATGACATTATTCCGGGCATAAATTTATTTAGCACTATTCGCCTTGTTCTGCGCCAGCGCGATTTAATAAAAATTGCGTTAGCATACTTACTGGGCGACCTGTTGAGCCTTTATTTTTACCACCGCGCCATGCTGTACCAGCAATATCTAAATGCGCCCAATGATATTTTTTGGTGAAGCGTGATAAGAAACATGCGGCCGTTATTGTGCCTGCTTCTTTACCGCCTAAGTTGGTAAAATCTGCAAAAGGGCTTTCAAGTTGGTCTTGGTAGTCGTCCCATAATGGCATGCGCCATGCTCTATCACCACTTTGCTCTGAAGCATTAAGTAACTCGTGCGCCAATGGGTTATGAGAACTTAATAAACCTGTAGCATGTGCGCCTAAGGCAACAACACAAGCACCGGTTAAGGTAGCCACATCGATTACCAGTTCAGGATCAAAGCGTTCAACATAAGTTAGTGCGTCACATAGTACTAATCGACCTTCTGCATCGGTATTTAATACTTCAACTGTTTGACCTGACATCGTGGTTAAAATGTCACCCGGGCGATAGGCATTACTACTTGGCATATTTTCACAGCCAGCTAAAACGCCAATAACATTAATCGGTAATTGTAGTTCAACCAAGGCATGCATAGCACCTAAAACACCTGCAGCGCCACCCATGTCGTATTTCATTTCATCCATGCCTGCGCCTGGTTTTAATGAAATGCCGCCACTGTCGAAAGTTAGGCCTTTACCAACAAGTACTAGCGGTTTTGAGTCATCACCAGCGCCTTTATAATTTATAATACTCATTAAAGATTCATTAACAGAGCCACGACCTACGGCTAAATATGAACCCATGCCGAGAGCTTCCATTTCTTCTTCACCAACAATTTGGGTTGTAACATTGTTGTAATCGTTAGCCAAAATTTGTGCTTGCTCTGCTAAATACGCAGGGTTACAAATGTTTGGTGGCATGTTAGCAACGTTTTTACAGGTTGTTATGCCTTCTGAAATTGCTAATGCATGATTAATTGCACGTTCACCAATAGGTAATTCACGGCGTGTTGGCACATTAAATACAATTTTACGTAACGGACGGCGAGGTTCTTCTTTACGGGTTTTTAAACTATTAAAACTGTAAAGACAATCTTGAGTTGCTTCAATTGCTTGACGAACTTTCCAGTAGGTATCGCGACCTTTAACGTGCAGTTCAGACAAAAAGCAAACCGCTTCCATTGAGCCTGTTTCATTTAAGGTGCTAATTGTTTTACTGATAATTTGACGGTATTGACGTTCGTCTAACTCTCGCTCTTTACCACAACCAACGAGCAATACGCGTTCGCTAAGAATATTTGGTACATGATGCAATAACAGCATTTGTCCAGATTTACCTTCAAGGTCGCCACGACGTAATAAATTACTGATATAACCTTCGCTGATTTCATCTAGTTGCTCAGCGATAGCCGACAAACGACGTGGTTCAAAAACACCGACGACGATACACGCGCTACGTTGTTTTTCTGGACTGCCACTCTTTACACTGAACTCCATGATGTCTCCTAATTTGACTCAAATGCGTATAATTTATAGAAATTATACTAATAAGCTTGCTAAAAATAGTAAATAATCGCTAAGCTTGCTTTTAATTGTATTCTGCTAAAGGCTATAATTATAGCCGGATTGCACAGCATTACCTGATAAGCTTACATTTAACTTAATGCTAAAAATGACAAGTTTACGCAAAAAATGGCTGTATGTCAGAAAAAAACTATGTTTTATAGAAAGTTTTTATAGGATCACTTAGTGATTATATTTCGTTATTTACTCAAAGAAGTTGCCAAAACACAACTTGCTGTATTCCTTGTCATTATGACAATATTTATCAGCAATAAATTCGTTCGCGTGCTAGATGACGCCTCGGAAGGGGGAATTCCTGGTCATTTAGTCATGACTTTTATTGGCCTGAAAATACCTGATCTTGCCGGTATGATATTACCGTTAAGCTTTTTTCTCGGCGTATTGCTGGCTTATGGCCGTATTTATGCTGAAAACGAAATGACAGTGCTGCATGCTTGTGGCGTAAGCGAATGGTATGTTGTGCGTGTAACGCTAATACTAGGTTTCGTTACCGCGATAATTACCGGCATGTTTACGCTTTATTTGTCACCAATGGCGGCTGAGTATGAATATCAAGTTAAAGATCAAATTGCCGCTGACTCAGGATTAAGTTCACTTATCGCCGGACGATTTCAAACCACAGGCAATAAGAAGGCGGTAGTTTTTATTCACGATAAAAACCGAGCTGACAATACCTTTGAAAAGGTATTTGTTGCACAACTACCTGATGAAGATACACCAAATTCTAGTGTTATAGATTCGAGCTTAGTTTATGCGGCCACAGGACAAGTTATTGAAGAAGAAACTGGCTTGCAACGCTTAATACTCTCTTCTGGTACACGTTATCAAAACGATATTAAAAACAAAGAGTTTCGCCAAGTTACTTTTGATAAATACTACATTCAAATTCAAGATCAAAAAGTGGCCCACAAGCGTCGTAAATTAAGTGCAATACCAACCGATGAGTTATACCAAGACAAAACACCTGAAGCCAGTGCTGAAAGCCAATGGCGTATTGCCTTTCCATTAGCCTGCATTATCATGACCTTAGTGGCCGTACCTTTGAGTGTTGTTAACCCACGCCAAGGTAAATTTGGTAAAATGTTACCGGCACTTTTACTATTTTTAAGTTACTTTTTACTATTAACCGCTGTTCGATCTGGCATAGAAAAAGGCTCTGTTCCACAATATATAGGTTTGTGGCCCGTTCATTTTGTTGTGCTTATATTAGGCTTTAGTTTATTGGTTAAAGGTCGAACGAGTGGTCGTAAATTTAAAGCAAAACTCGCTAAAAATAAGGTAGCAGCTTAATGCGTATTCTTGATATGTACATAGGTCGCATTATTGCTTCGACAACGTTTCTTACCCTAGCCGTATTTGTTAGTTTAAGTGGTATTATCAAGTTTGTTGAGCAAATGAAGTCTGTTGGTAAAGGCAATTATGATTTAGCGCATGCTGCGCTTTATGTGCTTTATGCTATTCCACAAGATATCTCGTTATTCTTTCCTATGTCGGCCTTAATTGGTGGCTTAATAGGCATGGGGATGATGGCAAGTAGTAGCGAATTAATTGTAATGCAAGCGGCAGGGCTTTCGCGTTTAGATATTATTAAATCAGTAATGAGATCGGCTTTATTATTGATAGTAGTAAGCATGGCTGTTGGCGAATGGTTAGCTCCGCAAGGCGAAGCAGCTGCACGACAAGTGCGTGCTCAGGCGATTTCAGGCGGAAGTTTGATCTCATCTGACGCTGGTACTTGGGCGAAAGACGGCGACTACTTTGTTCATATCGGTGAAGTGCAAGATCAAGGCTCTCTAAAAGATATTCAAATATACCGTTTTGATGAACAGCTTAAATTATCTAGCTGGGTATCGGCCAGTAGCGCAATTTACCAAAAAGATGCTTGGCAACTGCGCAATGTAATAGAAACCCAAATTAGCGAAAAAGAAATAACCAAAGAAAGCCAAGATGCTATGTCTTGGGATTCAACCTTAACCCCAGACAAACTCGGTGTTGTTACCGTAAAACCTGAATCATTATCGCTTCGAGGCTTAAGTGACTATTTAGACTACTTAGACGCGAACAAACAAGATCCAAGTCGTTACTTATTAGCATTTTGGCGCAAAATAGCACAACCCATTACCTTAGCGGTAATGCTATTAGTGGCACTATCTTTTATCTTTGGACCACTGCGTTCGGTTTCTATGGGCGCTAGAATTATGATGGGTGTAGCAACGGGGATTTTATTCTTTATTGTTAACGAAGTACTAGGCTCGCTGAGTTTAGTTTATCAGCTCCCGGCAATATTTGGCGCTTTTATGCCCAGTATTATCTTTGTCAGTATTGCGCTTTATTTAATGAATAGACGGGCAAGCTAGTAACAATTTAGCCGCTTAAGTTACAAAATATCAACTTAGAATGGCTTCGAGATGAATAATAAAAAATATTCATCTCGAAACTTTTACACACAGCATTAATATTAATTAAAGCCTACCGCGATTTGCCTCAAGTGTTAAAAGCACTACTTCAGTACTGGTCATTCGATCTTGCAAACTCAATTTGTTTTTTCTATCCACTAAAACGGTAAAATTACCTAACCCAAAGAGCGTTGGCAGTAAGCGCTTTAAGCCAGTGGTTTTGCTGATCAAGCTACCGTCTTGGTTTTGTACCCTCAAACGCCACGCTTTCATGCCCAAGGTTTGTCCACTTTTAGCCCAAAACCAGATAAAAAACAGTGAGACCCAACCTAGTTTCCATAACTCATTTGGCCAAAGTAACCATGAGGTATTTCTGATGGTGTCGCTTAAATGCTGATGACCTTGTAAATCAAAAACACCAAAATGCACCAATAAAGAAATAATTAAAAAAGAAGCTGCACCAGCGGTCATATAAACGGCTATCGCAAGTAAAGCGTCATAAAGCCATGAAGCTACACGGCGACGAAAGCCTGCACGCGGAAAAGTTGTATAAGAAGTTAATGACATAGCTAAATCAATAGAAAAATTTGCGATAGTCTAACAAAAGGCATATAAAAGTATAAGTAATAGTGGTTAATTTATATATTAGTGCATACTTAAGGTGCTTAGTTAATGAGATTAGAGATGAATAAATAATGGCTAACCTTGCACCACATGGCACACTAAAGTTCTCAATAGAAGATAATATTATCTATATTGAGGCGAAAGGTCCGTGGAATATCGAGTATTTAGATCATCTTCACCAAAAGCTACTTTGGGCATTAACACAAGTAGACCCACACACTTATGGTGTTATTTTATCCCTTAAAGGTGAGGCACTTAGTGTAGAGTCTACGCTTGAGTACCACATAAACTTTATCCGCCATAGTCAATCGAAAATCGTTGCTGTGAATCTAGAACATTGCACAACTTCACTTCTAGCTGAGAATTTATTCAGCAAAATGTATCGCGCTGCAGGGTTTAAATACGGTTTTTTTGATAATGCATTCGAGGCAAGGTTGTGGGTAGAAAAAGAAATGATATCTGCAGCTATTAGTGCCTCATGAACAAATAAACAGCACTCAGTGATAATAAAAAGAAAAACTATTGCCAACGGAGCAATTTTTCGTATAATGCCTGCCTCTTCATTGATGTTTACATTATTGAAGAACTCTTGCTTACAGAGTGTTTAAAAAGTATCTAGAAATTGTTAGAAAACTAGTTTTCAAAGAAAGTTTTCAAAGAAATCAGCTTTTAAGTAAAAAATGACTTCTTTGCAAATTGCAAAACGGGCGTAAAGCCTATGCCAGCGTGGTGAAATTGGTATACACGGGGGATTCAAAATCCCCTGTCGCGAGACGTGTCGGTTCGAGTCCGACCGCTGGTACCATCATTTATAAAGCCCTGATTCGAAAGAGTCGGGGTTTTTTTATGTCTAAAAGATTATATTAACAATAATTAATGAACCGCTATAATATGCGTATTTATCACAGAGTATTAAAAAGGCTTTACATGGCAGCTACAGCGCACGCACTTCACATATTGGTTAAGCACAAAGAAATTGCAGAAGATATTATTAAGCAATTAGGTAAAGGAGCTAAGTTTCAAACCTTAGCTAAGAAACATTCAACGTGTCCTTCAGGTAAAAAGGGTGGTGATTTGGGCGAGTTTAAACGCGGCCAAATGGTACCTCAGTTTGATAAAGTTGCTTTTAGTGGGGCAATATTAGAACCTCACCTTGTTAAAACTAAATTCGGTTGGCATGTGATTAAAGTGCTTTATCGGACCTGATCTTCATCTGTGATATAAGCGCTGATTGTTTGTTAAACATTGCGCTTCGAAAACTTTCTGAGGTATCTAGAGAGTCTTTTACCGTTTAATGCATTGATAAAATAATAGTTTAACATGTTGAATAATGGTGCATTCATAAAAGCATTCATGTGAATACTTTCAGGTGACATGCATTTTTAGTTTAGTTCCTACTCTGTTTTATACTTTAATTTAATCGCTCTATATGCCAGATAAAGGCGAAGTTGATACAGCTTACATTCGGTGTGATTGCCGCCTCCCAACTCTTCTTTGATGCTTAATTTAATTTAGTCATTAGTTTTTAGTATTCAACTTCTCTTTGAAACCTCTTAATTTATTCACACCTTTATTTACTATTAAAACTACTAAAAAAACCAAAACAGTACTTCGTAGTCATTTTATTTTTTTATTATTAAATTCATCTTTATTTTTGTGGTAAGACTATTTTTAATAGTCGTTAAATCCTTTTGTATTTTATTTTTATGTGATTAACTATCTGATATTTATGTTTTTATATTTATTTTTCTGTTGGTTTTATATCCTTGTAGGTCATTGGGTTTTAGCTTGTGGTCTTTCAATTTACTATTTAGTTACAGTTGAAATATATTCACCTCTTTCAATTTTGGTTGACATCAAAATGATTTCGAAGTACAAATATGGAAATGAAGATTATTTAAGCAACATTAATTCACAACTAAAACAATATAAGCATTTATTTCTTTAAATGAAGGAAGGGGATTTACCATGAAGCCAGTTACATCAAAAAAGCTTGTTAAATCGGTTATTGCATTAGCTATTGTCAATGCATGTATAAGCCAATCTGCAATTGCAGCAGAAGAAAAAAACACAGAAGCCACTGATAAAATTGAAAGAATAATGGTTACAGCTAACCGCCATTCACAAGATCTTCAAGAGGTATCTTCTTCTATTACTGCATTGGGAGCGGATGATGTTGAACGTGCAGGAATTATTGATATAACAGGGTTGCAGCAGGTTGTTCCCGGATTAAAAGTAGGTAGCTCAGGTGGAGAAGTTAGGCCTGCTATGCGTGGCGCTAGAACGAATGAAGTAGGTGTTGCCGGCACAGGTATTGCGGAACAAATTGTCGGTATTTTCCAAGATGGTATCTATGTTCCTACAACAACTGCTGGCATGGGCGCTTTTGTTGATATTGAGCGCATAGAAGTTTTACGTGGCCCACAAGGTACGTTGTATGGCCGTAATACATTTGCCGGTAGTATTAATGTTATTACTAATCGCCCAAATATGGATGAAGTTGAAGGTAATATTAAAATAACTACGGGGTCATATAATCGTAGTGCGTATGAAGGTGTATTAAATATTCCTTTAGCTGATAACTTAGCAACTCGAATTGTTGTTGCTTCAGATAGACATGACGGTTTTATTGAAAATCATGTTATAGCTGGACCTTCTGATGACTTGCGTGAAAAAAATTCATTTTATGCTCGCTCTATCACACGCTATGAGCCAAGTGATAGTTTTAACGCAACTTTTAGATTAGATTATTCGAAAAAAGACGCTAACTCTGAAGCTATTTGGGGTTATCAACAAATTGCTGGTTATTCACTTACTGAAACTAGTCCAGGTGTTTATAACCCTAACGCAACGGTTACGCCAGGTCATATTTATCAGCGAGACGATGTAGAGCGTAATGATGAAGGTCCGTACGATGTATATCGAAATGCAATGTCGTTAGATAAACAAGAGGCATTTTCAGCAACGGCTATTTTAGAATGGTATACCGACTCAGCTGATTTTAAATGGACATCTAACTATTCAGAACTCAGCGGTAAGCAGTTTTATGATAATGATTACAGCGATGGTGGTTTAGATTTTGTTGGTGGTTTTGGTCGCCAAGATGATCAAAAAACAATATCAACTGAGTTACAAGTTTCATCAAATCATGAAGGTCCGTTGCAGTGGATTGCAGGTTTATATTATTTCGATCAAGAAGCTGATTGGGAATGGCTGTCGAGCACAGATACAACCGGCAATGGCGTAGCAGATTCAGTTGTTGTACCTAGCTGGGGTAATCCAGATCATGACCCTCATACTTCTGACTCAATTGCTGTGTTTGGACAACTTCGTTATGAACTATCTGATGACTTACGTTTAGTAGGTGGTTTACGTTATAACAAAGATGAAAAGTCGTTCACTGGCGATACTATTCCTGATTGGGATGACTCAGCAGTATTGTGGAAAGCGGCCCTTGAATTTGATAAGAATGATGACTTAATGTTGTATGCGTCGGCTGCCACAGGCATAAGAACAGGTGGAGCAAACGATAGTCGAGTTGTTTCTCGTGGCGCTGATCCACTTTATGACAATGAAGAAGTTATGTCTTATGAAATAGGTATGAAAAGCACATTGCTTGATGGTGACATGCGTTTAAATATATCGGCTTTTATTAACGAATATGATGATGTAAAAGCGCAACTATTTGCTGTTGCTTGTAGCGATACTACCACTACAGATACTGTTTTAGAGTGTGTAGAAGCAGGCGCAACGCAGAGCTTTGAATATTATGAAAATGGTGGTGGTATTGATACCAAAGGTATTGAACTTGATATGCAATGGTACCCTATCGATAATTTAGCCGTTACAGGTACTTTTACTTGGTTAGATGCTGAGTTCTCGGATGATTACGCAGTGGGTAATGATCAATTACGTCCGTTATTAGGATTAGGTAATTTTGAAGGCCGTCAGGATATTAATGATAATAACAGCCAATTTAGTTTTGCTGGTTGGTCTCCTGCGATGGCACCAGAATATACGGTTGGTTTAGCGGCAAACTATGAATTTGGCTTAAGTAATGGCGGTGCGTTAATTCCACATGTTCAAATAACTTATTCAGACGAATATTATGCTTTTGATGTTAATACACCTGAAACGAAAGTTGATGCTCATGCCATTGTAGATGCACGATTAACTTGGTTAATTAACGATGATGTTCAAGTAGACTTCTTTGTTAAAAACTTAACTGATGAAGAAGTGCTAACACGTGCTGTTGTTCATTCTCAAATTGTTGATGCACAACCAATAAACTCAGTACAAGCTAACTGGAATGATCCTCGAACTTGGGGTGCTAGCCTTAAATATACCTTTTAATTTGCTAAAGGTTATTCAAGCTTAGATTTAAAACCGTAGATGCTTCTACGGTTTTTTTATGTCTAAAAAATGGATACCTTAAGTAGTTTGGGTATATACGGCATAATACCCAAGGGTATTTAGTTACGCTGTAATTTTATGTACCTGATGAGGTTAAAGGTTAAAGGCTAGGTCAATGATTAGGTAAAATGTTAGGTAAATGATTAGCTCAAAGACTATTTTAATCGTTAGCTTAGAAGTATTTTTGGCTATGACCAATGGCCATTACTATTCAATATAGGCCACATTAAATTCAACGAATACACGTAATATAAGCGAGTAAAATGCCTTAATAGTTGCTAATAAGCGTTTATCTAATTGATTGTGCTATTCGGCCTAGCAGTGTTTGTCTTGTAACCACTGCTTTAAGTAACTTATGTTACTGGTCATGAATTTACACAACTTTAAAGGGGATCAAAAAATTGGATTACTCTGCATTTTAAGCACTATAAGCAGCTTGTGTATACTTTACAGGTTAGGAGCTTGTGATGTAAACGTAGAGTAAGTTTTATAGTTGGGATAATAAAAAGTTACCTAAGCTATTAACTAAGGTAACTTAATGTTTAAAGCGCTGAGGTAGTGTTTTACTTCACCTCAGAGAGAATTTAATTAATATTTAAACAAACGGATAACTTACTTTGTATTGTTTACAAAGTGCTAGCCAATCAGCTTGTAGGTATTCTTTTACTACAAGCCCTTCGCTAATGGTGATAATAGAAATAAACGGCAATCTAATACGTTTAATAACGCCATTATCAATATAGTCGCCATCAACATGCCACTTAAGTGCGACTGAATTTTTCGCTTCATCAAAGGCTACGTTTTCTAACTGGCAATAACTGCGATTCATTCTGTTATGTAATTTTAAATGAAAGCTTCTTAGCTGATTAAAACCTTCATTCTTACCAAAACCTGCAAGTTGTATTGAGGCATTGTTGTGATAAATTTTATCGAAGTTGGCGAGTTGTTTTTCTTGCCAGATATTCCACCATTTATTCACCGTGCTTTTCACATTATCAGGTAAGTCAGTAATATCATCAGGCGTAGCATGATAGCTTTTCGGATGTAATTGATGGTCAAATTGACTCAGCAATAAAGGGTCTGACGCCGGTAATGCTTGCATTATAGTGGCAACATCTTGCTGTAATAACCTTGCCAAAGCTAAGGTATCTACAACGCAGTGTAACTTTTTAATATGTAAATTATTATGCTCAAAGAAAAAGGCAATTGAGACCTTTTCACTTTTAACTTGGTCTGACAATTCAATATAAAGTGCTGAAAACTGCTCGCCTTGTATTTCTTGGCGCTCGGTTACGGTTAAAAAACCAAATTGCTCAATACTTTTAAGCCATAATTTTTCAATTTGCATATTTCCATATGCCGTAAAATCATGCTGTTTCCAAGCTGTGCTGTGGAGAATGTTAGCGGATAATTGCGCTAAATCACCCTTAGTGTATAACTCGATAAGTTGATTAAACATGGCTATGCTCCTTGCGCTAATAATGGGAGCGATTGCCCCGATTCACGAATAATATTGGCGTATAAAGCAATTTCGTCAAAAACGGTGACTTCTTTTATTATTTTTTGGTTTTTTACTCGCAGGTGAGTACAGCCCAAAACAAAATAACGTTGGCCTTTTAACTGTGCTAAACGCTCAATGTGCGGGTTAAAGTTACCGGCAACAGACCATCTAATAGCAATATCTATGGTGTTTTCGTCGAAGCCTACAACAGCCGTGTGATCTACGGTCATTTTGGCATTAGGACATTGTGATAGCCATTGAATAAGCGTGCCACTAATTTGTGCAAGCCCAGTCGATTGACGACCACCAGGCCATTGGTGCGATGCGGCAACATGATAAAACTGCGTTAATGTTGAAAACTGCTTTTGATTAAATAAGGTTTGTGCCCAAGCTTGCACAAAGTTATCGGTAGTCCAATTATAGTTTATGCACTCTAGTTCTTTTCTATGCTCAGTGTTAACCACTCGGGTATATTCACTTTGATACCATTCGTTGAAGGTATCATTCGGCTGCAGAGCTGAAAAGTTAATGGCAGCATCAATTAAATCAATGCCCAACTGGCTAATAAGAAAACTATTATCTCTTACCAACCACTCTTTAACTATTTGGTTTTCAAAACAAACACAATCAGCAATCGTAGTAACTCTGCCTGTTTTATCTGTAGATAAACCAAAATCAGAGTTACCCGTATTGGTCATAATACTGGTGATTAGGTGCGATGAATAATAGGTGCCATCGCTTTCTTCTTTCCAAATTACATTTTCACCAATAAGGCTTCTGTCTGGAAAGGCTGCAATGGTTTTTAAGGTACCTTGAACCACTTGCTCAACACACTCTGAGTAAGCACCTAAAGTGAAAACAGGGCAAATATCACTGTAATACTTATAGCACAGCCCAACATTTTTCTGTTCCCAAATACGGTGGGTTATACGAATAATATAATCAACAATATCAACGAATTCCTCATCAAAGCCCGCGAGTGTTTGTTGCTTTACACCTGTTGGATCTAAAAGCTTAGTTAAAGGCTGCCAATGAACCTGTGTGATGTTGTTATTTAGTTTAAAACTCATAATATTAACTCGTTTGGTTAAATAAATAGTTCAAAAGAGAACAAAAATACTAATGTGAAAATAAAGAAACCAAATAGCGCATAACATACTTTGTCTACTTTACCTGGAACTAAATACCAGCCGTTTTCTTTTTCTGCAGAGCCACTATCGGCAAACGCTTTGATTTGACCTTTAATGGTATACGGCGAGTAATCTTTTTGTTTTCCATCGATAACTAAGCTAGCAATAATGGTTACTACCACATTAACAAACGCACCAATAGCAGCGTACCAAGGCCATGCAATATCAGTGTAAATAGCGGTGTAAGCTACTGCTAATACACCCACTAATGTGCCTACTAATAAACCACGTTCTGTCGCATGTTTAGAGAAAAAGCCTAAGCCAAACATACCTAATTGCGCACCAACAAAATACGAACCTACTTTACTTAACACTTCTAAAATAGAGCCTGTGCTATGCAAGTGATACATAATGGCAGGGAAGATAATAATAGTGGCCCAAAAAAGAGTGAAGACACGTGAAACATTCAAATAGTGTTTGTCTGATTCATTCGGCTTGTAGTATTTTTTATAAAAATCTAGGGTTGAAACTGTAGATAATGAGTTGAATGCGGAGTCTAAACTCGACATTGATGCAGCCATAACCGCTGCGGCGATAATACCCATTAAACCAGGCATACCATACTGAGAAGCAAACTCTAAAATAATGGTGTTTTCATTTTCAAAAGTTTTACCTTGGTAATAGTTATAAAATAGTATCCCCATAATAATAAAGAAGAAATATACAAAGAAAGCTAAGAAACCCATTAACAAGTACGACTTTTTCGCGTCACCAATATTTTTAGCCGCTAAGGTACGCTGTACCATCATTTGGTTGGTACCATAAACCGTAATATGATAAAGCGTCATGGCTAAAATACCTGACCAAACGGTTGTTACATTACTGAAGTCGAAATCAAAGTTAAGCGGGTTAGTTTTACCCTCTGCTTTTAGTTGAGCTAAGCTTTCCATCACGGGTGTGGTGCTATTATCAATTAATGCATACATAATAATACCGGCACCCAACAATAATATGCCGGACTGAATTACGTCAGTCCAAATTACCGCGGTTATTCCCCCCATTACGGTGTAAATAAGCGCAATAATGGTAACAATAATAATCGAGGTTATTTCTGGAATACCTGTGATATAACTTAAAACAATAGAGGTGGCGTAAAGCACTGCAGCCGAGCTCATAGTTTGAGATATTAACCAAATACCTGAGACTAAAGCACGTGCCTTCTTGCCAAAGCGTTTTTCTTGGTATTCGTATATTGAGGCAACTCCAGCGTTGTAGAAAAATGGAAAAAAGAAGGTTATAACGGCGATAATTACTAATGGGTAATTAAGGTGTATCGCTATAACCGACAAGCCATCTTTATATGCCCAGGCTGGCGCGCCTAGAAATGTCATGGCACTAACGTAGGTAGCAATTACTGAAATACCAATTGCCCACCAGGGAGTGGTTTTTTGTCCTAGATAGAAGTCATCAGCGGTGCTGACTTTTTTACTGATAACATAACCTAATAGCAGGTTTGCCAAAATATAAACAATTAAAATAGTCCAGTTAAGCGTTCCAAACTCTGTCATATCTATCTCTCTTTATTTTTTTACAGAAGTCTTTTTTTGTTAATTATTCATCGTTGACTTCGAAGTCATTTAAACATAGCATTGTTTAAAATAATATGAAAGCAGATATTATCTAAAAAATTGATAATAAGTTAAGGTTTGCTCTAGAGTTAACTAAATTCTGTAGGAATTTGTTTGTATGTAACTAACTAATTTATTGTAATTTATAAACTTATAACAGCGCTAATATTGAGGGTAATGATGACAAACGAACAGCAAAATAAAAATTTAATACTGGAGTATTACCAAGCTTTAGAGCAGTCTTCAGCGGAAACTGTTGGCGATGTTTTGACTCAATATATGAGTAATGATTGCCAATGGTATGGTGTGCATCCTTTTAACGAGCAAAAAGGCCCACAAGCGATAAATGAGGTGTTTTGGCAGCCTTTTATGCATGCTTTTAAAAATATTCAACGCAGACAAGATGTGTTTATGGCTGGTGTTAGTGGCAACGATGGTGCTAATTGGGTAACCAGTATGGGGCACTTTATGGTGCAGTTTGATAAAGATTGGTTAGGCATACCTCGCTCTGGGCGAGTGGCTATGGTGCGCTATGCAGATTTTAACTGTATAGAAAACGGCAAAATAGTTCGTGCTGGTTTTTTCTGTGACATTATCAGCGTTATGCATCAAGTGGGGATTAATCCTTTACCTCAAGCAACAGGTCATTCATTTATTTATCCTGGTCCGCGAACTCATGATGGTATTCAGTTAGACGACAAAGACCCTGTAGAAGCTGAGAAAACCATGGCTGTACTTAACCAAATGATTGATGATTTATCTCAACTTAATCAAACTGGCAATGACACATATCCACCTGAAATTTTGGAAAGAACATGGGCTAAAGATATGGTGTGGTATGGCCCTGCTGGCATTGGGGCAACTTATACTATTCCAAAATTTCAAGAGCAGCATTCGTACCCGTTTAGGCAAGGACTAAAAGATAAAGTGTTTAATGGCCATATTTGCCGATACGCAGAAGGAAACTATGCCTGTTTCTTTGGTTGGCCTAACTTAAGCAGTACACCTATTGGAGGATTTCTAGGATTACCTGGTGGTAACATTAGGGCCGACATGCGAGTGGTTGATGTTTATCGCAGAGAGGGTGATAAGTTAATGGAAAACTGGGTGTTAATTGATATTCCTTATTGGTTAAAGCAGCAAGGTTTAGATATTTTAGAACGTAGTCGAAAAATTAATAACCCGAGTTAAGCTCGAGGTTTAGGTCTGATTAATCGGTTTAACTAGTGGCAATATTAGCAGCACTAATTTATAGGTTTAATGCTGAGTGCATTTAAATCAAAGACATTAAAAAAGGAAGCCTAGTAAGCTTCCTTTTTTTGATAAAGCCAGTATTCACTGATTAATCAATAATTAAGTGTTATCACCTAATTGTTCTTTCATCATAGCAAATACATCGAGACCCATTTGCATACAGATATCAATAATATCAATTGCAACCCAGTTCTCTTTAAGTAAATCACCTTCGCGACGCCAAATATCCATCACACGTAACGATAGTTGTTTATTACAAGGCGGTAGACCTAACCAATCACCAACACTATGCGTGCCGTGCATATGAGGCCAACCACCTGTTGCAACATAGTTACCGTCAGATACCAAAGTGGCTTTATGGTCGACATCCCTGTCTGGAAAACTAAAAACAAAAGGCCCTTGGTGATCCCTTCTAAAACCCTCAATACCACGAGTAGTTCCTATACCCGCTGGGCCGTACCACATAAAGTCGGGGTGCCAAAAGTTCTCTAACTTCATGCTTGATAACGATTTACCGTCAAAACGACCAAGTTCGGCTAACATATCAAGTATCAGTTGCTCAGATTTTTCGGCTTCAGCTTTGCTGGTTTTTTCTCTGCTTAAACCGTCCATTGTTGATGGCGGCATAATAAGCCCACTATGGCCTAAGCTTTTTCTTAATGGATTAACGCCCACTTGGTTCATTGCATCAAGAAAATCGATAATTAAAAAACACTGTTTAATTTTATTTTCGTCAAGTTCTACTAATTCGGTAAAGCGTAAATAAAGTGTTTTATTATTCGCAGGTATTCCCCAAAGTGGCTGACTAAAGGTGCCAACAAAATAACCGGTACTGGCAATCCACTCTTTACCGTTATATTCACTTTGTACGTTAATAAATGGCTTGCGCTCTATATCGGGCAATGCGCTGACTAAAGGCTGCCAATACGAGGTTAATAATTCGTTTGTACCAAGTAAGTTATTAACAGGCGCACTAACACGCCATGCTACTTGGTCATGAACATATGCCTCTATATTGTTAGGTGATGACTTGAGTTGTTGATACAACTTATCAATAACGGTTACCATAATTTTTCTCCACTAAAATAAGTTTTACTTGAATTACTTTGAACTCAGGCTATCATTGAATGACTTCGAAGTCATCAATATTTTTATAATAGTATTTTGATAATAATATTTCGATCTCATTAGCGTATTTGTTTCATCATAGGAGAGTGTCCATGCCGCAAGATTTACGTCATGCGAATAAAAAGCTAATTAAGCCGTTTAGTGAATCATTGTATAACTTTAACGAGGTTGCTGTACGCCAAGCGATTAAGCAAATTTTTTCACCAAATGCTAAGCTGCAACTATCATTTCCTTTTGAAACCTTATCAGGCCCCGATCGTTTATTTGAGGATGTTTATAAACCTTTGCAACGGGCAATCCCCGACCTTGAACGACGTGAAACTATTGTAATGGCAGGCACTAGTGAAGAGGGAAGCCATTGGGTTGGGTGTTGTGGATATTACACTGGAAGCTTTGAAAGCAGTTGGTTAGATATTCCCCCAACGGGGCATCAAGTAGCTATGCGCTTTCATGAATTTTATCGTATAGAAAACGGCTTAATTGTGGAAATGCAGGCAATTTGGGATATTCCTGAAGTTATGATGCAAGCTAACGCATGGCCAATGTCGCCAAGTTTAGGGCGTGAATGGCATGTTCCTGCACCTGCAAAGCAAGACGGCTTAACGATTGAAAACAATATTGAAGTTGCTAATCGCAGTGGCAAGTTAGTGGGAGATATGTGTAATTCATTAGGCAATTATGCAACCGGTGGTGTTGAAGCTATGCAGCTTGAAAAATATTGGCATCCAAGATGTAGTTGGTATGGTCCATCAGGCATTGGCACTGGCCGTGGTATTAAAGGCTTTCGAAATTGGCATCAAATTCCCTTTCTAAATGCTTTGCCTAATCGTGTAGGTGATGTTGGGCAAGGCTACTTATTTGCTGATGGCGAGTATGTTGGTTTTACGGCGTGGCCTGGTATGCACATGAAAGTAAGTGGTGATGGTTGGTTAGGTATTGCCCCCTCGAATCAAGAAATTACCATGCGCAGCTTAGATTTTTGGCGTTGTGAAAACGGCTTAATCCGTGAAAACTGGGTACTGGTTGATTTATTACATGTTTATCATCAACTTGGCGTTGATGTATTAGGTAGAATGAAAGAGTTTAATAAAGCACGTTATTAATAGTTTCTCTGAATAAATAAAGTCCGAAAGGGCTTTATTTATTCATACGATAAGGAAATGTTTAAGATTCTATTCTGCTGACTTTGCTATTGAGCTTTCAAAACTCTGCTGCAATTGATTAGCGCCATTAAGTAAAAAGCTATGATCAGAGCCTAATAAAAATAAGCTCACACCTGATTTTATCCAAAGTGGAAGTTCAGCCAAATTACCAACAAACATACCGCAATTTTTATTATACTTCTTAGTCGCAGCAACAACTTTTTCAACGGCTGCTATTACATCAGGGTGGCTTGGGTCTGTTTGTTGTAATGCTACCGTTAAATCCATTCTGCCAATAAAAATACAATCAATGCCTTCTACTTGGCAAATAGCATCGATGTCGTCTATAGCCTCTAAGTCTTCAATTTGCGCTATTACGCACGTTTCATTTTTGTTGGCGGCTAGGTTGTCGGGCAATTTATGAGTGGTATAACCGGCAAAGCGTGTTGATCCAGCATAGCCTCTGCCGTCTGGTCCATAAAAACATTTTTTTACTATACGTTTAGCATGCTCAGCATTTAATACATGAGGAATAACAACCCCGTCAGCGCCTAGATCTAAAGCATTTAAAATAGTGGCATTTTCACTGTCGGGTATACGAATAATGACCGGTTTTTGTTTTGACTTTGCCGCGAGTACACAAGTGTCTAAATCTGCTCTGTCAAAAGGGGCATGTTCAGCATCTAAACATAAAACATCTAAATTAGTATGGGCTAATACTTCAGTATTATGAAAATGTGGCGTTTTGATAAATGTACCGAGTAAGGGCTTTTTTGTTGCTAATGCTTGTTTAAGGTTCATTTTATATCCCTTATGTTAAGTTGGTGTATGTTGTTGAGTTGAACCCAACGAATACCATTGAATTAATGCTTGCGATACTTTCTCTGCTTGTTCTAAAGGCGAGAAGTGCGCGCATTGTTCAAGTAATACTAATTCGCTAGTCGGTAATGCTTTATGCATCATTAGTTGGTGTTTAACAGGGCAAATTTTATCTTCTAGACCACTAATAATCAGTATGTTCGCTTTAAGGCTTTGTAGAACTTCTAGTGAGTCTGGGCGATCTTCTATTGCCATTGCTTGCGCAGAAAAACATTTTTTACCAAGCGATAAAGCCATATCTAGAATAATTTTTTGATATTCTGCTTTTTGTTGGTGAAGGTAATTAGGCATAAATGTATTTTCGATCAATAGCCTAAGCTGACCAGCATTGGCTTGCTTAATATGCTCAACTCTTCCTGCTTTTCTTTCGGGAAGATCGGCATGGCAATTTGAATTAATTAACGCGAGCTTAGCAATTAGATGTGGGTGAGTTTTCGCGACTTGGGCTGCAACAATACCGCCCATAGAGAAACCAATAATAGCGCATGGTTGATCACCAGTTGCTTTTATTACGCTTGCTGCCATTTCTGGCAAAGTTGCTTCATCGGTAAATTGTACAACTGATATCTGATGACTATATTGGCTGAGTTGAGTTATTTGATGACTAAACATGGCACCTGTACATAAGGTGCCGGGTAAAATTAATATGGGCAAAGTGGGCATAACAACATAACCTAGTTACGGTCGCTTTACTGAATTCCCTTTAATTAAGGTACCCGTTAATACACGAGCTTCAGGCGGCGAGTCAGGGTTTTCTATGTGTTCTATTAACATGTCTACAGCTGCTTTTACCAATTGCTCTAACGGTTGTTTAACGGTAGTTATTTGGTAACTTTGCCAAAATGATGAAGCGATCCCATCGAAGCCGACAACAGACATATCGTTTGGAATATGAATGTTGTGTTTCTCTCTTATTTCGTCAATTACGCCAATCGCCATGGTATCGTTACTGCAAATTACCGCGTCTGGCGCAGGATTTTTTTTCAACCATTGGGCAATACAGTTTCTACCCGATTGATACGAATAGTCGCCATAAAGTACAGGCACATTTGGTTCCCCAGACTTTTGCAATAAATCAAGCGCGATTTCGCGACGTTCATTGGCAACATCAGAGTCTTTAGGGCCTGAAAGGACTAAATAAGATTTAGGATTATTTAATTTTAATTCGGCAAGCAGTTGCTTAATGCCTTGTTCATGATTACAACAAACGGTATTGGTTGAAGCATCAGGAACATTGCGGTTATAGAGCACTACGGGTATTTTATGTTGCTCAAATTGCGCCAAACGTTGGCTTTCAAAATGAGCAGCAAGTGCAATAACGCCATCAACTTGGAAGGTCCAGATTTGTTCAAATAACTCATCTACACCTTCAGCGTCATCTAAAGTAAATAATAAAACTCGCTTATTACGAGCCGCAAGTTGTTTGCTTACTTGCGAAAGTACTTCAGGGTAGTTTTCATTCGCACGAGACGAAACGATAACCGCCACCATACCAGACTGTTTAGTAATCAGCATTCTCGCGATGGCATTAGGTCGATAACCCATTTTATTCGCTACGGCCGTTACTTTTTCACGAGTTTTTGCCGAGACACTTAAGCCCGGTCTAAATACTCGTGAAACAGCTGATTGAGATACGCCCGCTTCGCGAGCGACATCATAAGAAGTAACCTTTTTATTTTTAGTCAATGTTTACCCTTTATATCTTCTTAAACGAATATCAGCTTGCTCCTTATGGCCAGCAAACCCTTCAACAGCACAAAGTCTAGAACAATATTCACCAACAACAACCGATGCTTCTTCTGTAGCGCTTTGAAATGTACAGGTTTTAATAAACTTACCAACCCATAGTCCGCCAGTATAACGTGCCGCCTTACGAGTTGGAAGTGTATGGTTTGTACCAATACACTTATCACCATAAGATACGTTTGTTTCTGGGCCTAAGAAAAGTGCACCAAAGTTACGCATGTTCTCTTTAAAATAGGGGATATTTTCAGTCATAATTTGTACGTGTTCAAAAGCTAAGTCGTTAGCAACTTCAATCATTTCTTCGTAGGTATCACAAACAATCACTTCACCGTGATCTTTCCAAGCAGCTCCTGCAACTTCACCTGTTGGCAAAATAGTTAATTGTCTTTCTACTTCAGCCATAGTATCGCGTGCCAGTTTTTCACTATTTGTTAATAATATCGCTGGAGATGTTGGACCATGCTCAGCTTGACCCAGTAGGTCAGCAGCACACAATTCTCCATCGACACTTTCATCGGCAATAACTAATGTTTCTGTTGGACCCGCAAATAAATCTATACCTACACGACCAAATAGTTGGCGCTTTGCTTCAGCAACAAAAGCATTGCCAGGGCCAACAATCATATCAACAGGGGCAATTGTTTCTGTTCCAATAGCCATGGCAGCTATTGCTTGTACGCCACCAAAGCAATAAATTTCGTCAGCACCAGCTAAATCCATTGCAACAACAATGGCAGGAGATGGTTTGCCATTAAAAGGTGGAGCCGCCGCAATAACACGTTTTACACCTGCAACTTTAGCGGTAACTACACTCATGTGAGCAGAGGCGACTAACGGATATTTACCACCTGGCACATAACAACCCACACTTTCCATTGGTATATGCTTATGACCAAGTATAACGCCAGGTAATGTTTCTACTTCCACGTCTTTCATCGAATCACGTTGAATTTGAGCGAAATTACGAACTTGCGTTTGCGCCCATTTAATATCTTCTATGATACTGTCATCGAGTTCTTCGTAGCAGGCTTTAATTTCTTTCTTTGTTAGTCTGAATGACTTCGGATTCCACTTATCGAACGTTTCAGAGTATTTTGCAACGGCTTTATCACCATCTTGTTCAATATCTTCAAGAATGTTTTCTACTGTTGTTTTAACTGATTGTAAAAAATCTTTTTTTTCTTCTTCTTGCTTGCCTTTCTTTAGGTATTTAATCATTTCAATATCTCCAGTTTATTTGATTTTAATTTTGACTTAATTAATAAAGATTCGACTTATTAACTTGAACTTATCTAAATCCTACGTAATAATGACTTCGAATGCAATAATTGATTTTAGGATAAATGTTATGAGCTTTAATGAAAACTTATTCACAGGTAAAACGATATTAATTGCTGGTGCAGGTAAAGGTATTGGTTTGGGCTGTGCGGTTATGGCGGCTAAATATGGCGCTAATGTTATTGCGGTAGCACGAACAAAAAATGATTTAGATAAACTAACCGAACTTTATCCTGAAAATATAACACCTTGGGTGATGGACGTAACAAGTGATGCTTTTTATAAAAGGTTACGCGAATTACCCACATTAGATGGTTTAGTTAATAATGCCGGCATAAATCGTGTTGGTGCTATGGAAGAGCAAAGCAGTGAAAATATTGATGCGGTGATCGATTTAAATATTCGAACACTTTATAAAATATCTCAAGCTGCGATTACACCGATGAAGCAAAGCAAATATGCTTCTATTGTAAATATGTCATCTCAAATGGGGTTTGTCGGCTCACCCGGTCGAACTTTGTATTGTATGAGTAAGCATGCGGTAGAGGGCGTTACAAAAGCGATGGCTGTTGAGTTAGCCGAGTATAATATTCGCGTAAATACTGTCGCTCCTACCTTTGTATTAACCCCAATGACTGAGCCAATGTTTGAAGACGAAACGTTTAAAAACTTTGTTTTTAATATGATCCCCCTCGGCCGCTTAGCCAAAGTAGAAGATATCGCTAATAGCTGCACCTTTCTATTAAGTGACTTAGCGTCGATGATCACAGGCACTAGCATTAAAGTTGATGGCGGTTGGACGGCACATTAATCACTCAGTAGTAAGTAATAGACATAAAACATTAATTTTAATGACTCAACGAAAGTGAATATAAGAGGATAGAAAAGATGACATTAGCAGATAGACTGATTAGATATGATGATTTAAATCCATGTACCAATGCCTTTATTGACACGCGCAGCCCAGGCAGTGATAAAAAAGAAAACTTTACACTTATCGGGCCTGGTGTAGCTGAAAATCCTGACCAACATATACACATTTCGATACCGCATGGTTTTAACATTGGTGGCGCTCGCCAACCTGCCGGCTGCTTAAATTCGCAACATAGCCATTTAACTGAAGAATTTTTTGTTATACATAGCGGTACATGGGCTTTTATGAGTGGCGTAAATGGTGATGATGGTAAAGTCATACTAAATGAAGGTGATATTATTTCTATTCCAACTGACATTTTCCGTGGTTTCGAAAATGTGGGTGAGGGCAGTGCTTATTTATATGCTGTTTTAGGCAGTGATGACCCAGGTAACGTGTTATGGGCACCTCAAGTTTTTGAGCTTGCTGAAAAATATGGTTTGATCCTGCTTGATGATGGCAGCTTAGTAGATACTACCTTAGGAGAAAAAGTACCAGAAGGTAAGCATCCTATGCCTGTTACTTCAGCCGCGCAAATTGCAGAGCATCGTATTGTTGGCGATGAGGAAATGGAGTCAATTGTACAAAGAACTGATACTTTTTCATGGTCAAAAAATACTGGCTTAGCACTGTTTAATGGCGTTGAAGAAGTCGCATTAGTTGGCGATAAAAATATGAGTGAAGATTTACCCGCAAGTAAGTTGAGCTGGTCGCATGGTTTTGTCGTGCGAGGGTTAAAATTACTAAGCGATGCGATAGTGCCTGAGCATATTAGATACGAGGAAGAGGTTATTTTTGTTCAGCAAGGGCAGCTAGATATAACGGTAGATGGCGAAACACTTACATTATCTAAAGGCGATACTTTTACAACTCCGATTGAGTCGGTACGTAAGTTTGAACAAAAAGGACAAAGCGATTGTATTTTATATATTACACGTCGAAATGATTATCCTAAAGCACCAAAGTTTATTTGAAAATAACCCGACTTAAATATAGCTATTGGGATTTTCAATACTTTTAAAATAAGGAGTTATGAGATTAATAGCTCCTTTTATATTCACACTTTTTATTGAAGTCTATGCATTAAAAGTGCTGTTCAAGATCAGGGTCATGAGGGAAATTAAAACTTAATCATTGCTGTAGCCTGCGCCATCACGGTTTAGCCTCAATCCGAACGTTGATTTCAATTCCACCTTTATACACCTTGTCTTCATTTAAGCTACAAAATTAGTATTTAAAATTATAAGCGAATAATCCTATTTTCATTTAATGACTTTGCCCTACCAATAAGCTAGCAATTAAATTGATATGCATTGAGGCTTATAATTTACATTGTTTTGTGGGTAAAAGGAGCTAGACTTTTATTTGTTGTATAAAACAAAATGTGGCGATTTGTTGTATAAAACAAAATGTGGCGATTTTAGGCTTATATTTATAGTTTCAGGCGTAGTTTTATTTCTCTTCATTTTCATGAATTTTGTCTTGTTAAATACAAGACTTTCAATGATAAGGAAAATCCTATGTTTCCAGAATACATTGTGCTTCACACGGCTGCTTTTACGGGTAGAAACTGTGACCGTGATATGATTGACGCATGGCATAAGGCACGCAGATGGTCGGGTATTGGTTATCACTTTGTTATTTTAAACGACAAACATGACCAAAAACCCGATGGAGCAGTTGAAATTGGGCGATTAACCAATAAATCGGGAGCACATGCTTTAGGATTAAACAGCTGCTCTTTAGGTATTTGCTGTGTTGGTCATGGTGATAAAGTAGATTTTACCCCCGCTCAATATAAAAGCCTCTACAACTTGATAACTGATTTGATGTCAGAATTTTCCATTTCTGTTGATAATGTTATTGGCCATCGCGAGTTAAACACATTAGCCGAAAAAAATATTATTCCATCGCGATATAAAACCAGTAAATCTTGCCCTGGCACTAAAATAAATATGCATGCTATACGTGATAAGTTGGCTCAAACGCCTACTTTAATTAAGCATGAAAGAACAAGCGTTGATGAAAATAGTAAAATAGCGATGAATAATGCCATTGCTATATTGCAAAAACACCGTGCACAATTTCCTAATGCTCAAGATGAACTGGATGAATTTATTAATCATCCAGAGGTTATTTCAATGACCAGAGCATAATGGTGACCATGTTTTACATGGCTCGCTTTTACATGGCATGGCTTTATATAGCAGAGTTTAACAAAGCACAACTCAGTAAAGCACAATTCAGCCTAGCATTACTTGCATCGCTTTAGTTGCACTCAACGGTTGCTGAGCTTGGGTAATTGCCGTAACAACGGCAATCGCACTAACGCCTGTGCTCCACACCTGTGTTAGCCGTTGTTGATTGATGCCGCCAATGGCAACGATAGGAATAGTGTCAGCGAGTGATAAAATCTGCGTTAAGTTTTTTAGACCTTGAATTTGCCCTGTCATGTTTTTGGTTTTTGTTGGGAAAATAGCGCCAATGGCAAGATATGAAGGTCGCAGTTGCTTTGCTAATAAAAATTCGTAACAACCATGCGTACTAATACCCAAACGTAAGCCTGCATTAGCAATAGCGTATAAATCAGCATCTTGAAGATCTTCTTGGCCGATATGAACCCCATATGCACCGTATTTAATGGCGAGTTTCCAATGATCATTAATAAATAATCGGCAATTATAGAGACGGGCCATCGCAACGGCTTTTGCTATTAATGGTTCTAAATAGTTAATGTCATCACTTTTAATTCTTAGCTGAATTATTTTTAAGTTTTGTGGTAATAACAGGGCTAACCATGAAAGTGAATCTACTACTGGATATAGACCGAGTTTCTCATCTGCAGATAACTCAAGTGACTTAAAGCCTTGGGATGATTCAATTTGTTGATAAACGGGGCTAATAACTTGTGGAAATACACTCGCTTTTGTTGGCCACTTACCTTGTTGAAATGCACCGTAGTAATCATTATTTTTTGTTTGATGGTCAGCTCGGTCAGGTGCTAATAGTAATCCCTGATTGATAAACGCTTTTGTTAGAGTAAAAGCATCGCGTAATAAATACCCATGAGCTAAAAAACTGGCTAATGCACTAGCAAAACTACAGCCACCACCGTGACTATAATTTGTGTTGATTTTAGGCGACTGCAAGGTGAATAACTGAGTTGAGCTAGCACCTAATTTTTGCAAACATAGGTCTGTGCAGTGCCCGTCTTGGCTAGTATTAGCAGGACTAGCATGCCCGCCTTTAATAATCACTGCGTTACAACCTAAGTGTAAAATATTTTCTGCCATTTCCTTTGTTTTAATATTTGAGTTTTTAGCGCTGAGAGCAGATAACGCTTTGGCTTCATTTAAGTTGGGGGTAATAACATCAATTAAGGGCATAAGTAAGGATAATGCCTCGGTAGAGAAAAATGACATACTTTCACCAACACTGGCTTTACTCACGGGGTCAAAAACCACAAGTAAGTTTGGTAATTGAGATTTAAGCTGAGTTAGTAATAATATTAACCAGTTTATTTGTTCATCATTAGCGATGAGGCCAATTTTTATCACGGTTGGTGCTTTGTCAAAACGTAATGCTTGTGCTTGTTGGGCTAAAATATCAACTGAAGTAGGGTTTACTGAATAAAATACCGATGAGTTTTGTACCGTATTCGCGGTTATGAAATGGCAAACCTCAACGCCGAGGTTATGGCCGGTTTTAATATCAGCCGCAATGCCTGCGCCACCTGAGCAATCGGCACCCGAAATGCTCCACATAATAGGCTTTTTAGATATATGATTGTTCATTACAGAAGCTTCTGATTTCATTAACTATGTTCCGGTTGATGCCAAAATGGCGTATCCAGTGTTGGCGTGCTGGGGTGGGCGGTTTGGCGTTCAGGCATCGTGCCAGCAATGTAGGCTGATTCTCCTGCTGAAATTGCACTAGAGAAAGCTTTTGCCATTAAAACAGGGTTATCAGCAAGGGCGATTGCACTGTTAAGTAGCACGCCATCAAAGCCCATTTCCATGGCAATACAAGCATCAGAGGGTTTACCTATGCCAGCATCAAGTATTAATGTTGCTTCAGGTAAACGCTGGCGAATACTGGTTAAATTATAAGGGTTCATTAAACCTTTACCTGTGCCAATGGGTGATGCCCAAGGCATAATTACTTGGCAACCTAAGGCATATAAACGTTGGCAAATCACTAGGTCGTCTGTGCAGTAAGGTAATATTTTAAAGCCATCGGCAAGTAGCTGCTCGGTCGCAATTAACAACTCGATAGGATCAGGTTGAAGGTTATAATCATCGCCAATAACTTCAAGCTTTATCCAGTCTGTTTGAAATAATTCGCGGCTCATTTTAGCTAAGGTAATGGCTTCTTTAGCGCTTTTGCAGCCTGCTGTATTAGGAAGGAGAAAACCTTGATTTTGTGCAACCGTTTCTTGAATGTAGCGCCAAATTTTTTCGCCTGAGCGAGCTAAAGGGTTCTGCCGTTTTAGCGATAACGTAACTACTTGTGAGCCGCTAGCTAAAATAGCTTGCTGCATTATCTCTGGTGAAGGATAAAGTGCCGAACCAATTAACAATCGACTATTGAGTGTTTGACCATAAATATTAAGTGACATAGCTTAACCCCCAACAATAGGGAAAAGCACATCAATACTATCGTTATCTTTCACCACAGTATGCTGATAGTCTTCCCGACCAATAAATTCGCCGTTAAGCGCTAAAGCAAAACTTTGCTGTTGCTTATTTATCGGTAAAACGTTTGTTAAAACTTGATCAATATAGCTTTGCTTTGAAGCATTAGGCAGCTCTAAAATAACGCCATTAATATATATTTTCATTTCTAACTTCCTTTAATACCTACAGAATAATGTTAGCTTTATCATTACTTTTATAAACCTAAACCTAAACCTAAACCTAAACCTAAACCTTGATAGCTTGGCTAACTGGTAGCCAATGTGCGTATCGGTAATTTTCGTAAGGCTTTTCTTGTTTATGCATAATGTTTTCAACATGCTCTAATACTTGGGCAAGTACTACCGGAGCAATTAAGAAGCCGTGTCGATATAATCCATTGACTTGAATTAAGGCATTATCTGAGATTATTTTGGGTTGATTATCGCTAAATGCCGGGCGCAGTTGACTAAGATGCTGGCGAATATTAGCTTCGGCAAAGCCAGGGTGGACACTATAAGCAGCACTGAGTAATTCCATGGCAGAACGAACGGTCATTGGGGCCGTGTCGTCACTTTCAATTTCTGTTGCGCCAACGACAAAATGGCCTTTACCTTTTGGCGCGATATAAATTTGATAACGTGGATGCATAAGCCTGATCGGCCGTGAAAGATTAACTTCAGTGGTGAAAAGTTGAAATATTTCACCTCGAACGGCGCGTAAATCACTTAATTGAGCATTGAGTTGAGCATTGAGTTGAGCATGGTGTAGAGGATTTGTTAGCGATGATCTTTTTGCACCAACTCCTCGACAATCAATAGCAAGATCAAATGATTGCTTTTGGCTATTTTTACTGTCGTTATAGCGTTGAAAACCAATATTACAGCCAGTATCAAAACTGCTTGATTGTATGCTTGTTACTTCAGTTTCGCTGTACCATTTAACCCCTTCAGTTACTAATTGTTGATGTAAAGCCAGTAGTAATTTGCGATTTCCAATTTGTCCTTCTTGAGGCAAATATAACGCTTGCGAAAATTTACGCGCTAGTTCTGGCTCAAGTGACGACAACTCTTGCCGATTAAGCTGTTGCTGTGCATAGCTTGCATAGTTATTCGCTAAAAACCCCGTTAATCTGTGGTAGTTAATAATATCTTGTTCATGACTAACCACTAGGGTTCCTGTTTGTTGAAAGAAACTATAGCCAGAAAGTGTAGCAAGTAATTTTGGCCATAAAGCTAAGGCAGCAAAGCCCATTTCAACAATGTTTCTAGGGCTGTGCATCGCCTCGCCAAGTGGCGTTAATAAACCAGCGGCCGCATAAGCAGCGCTTTGCTGACCATTTTTCTGATCTTTATCGAATAGCGTTACTTGGTAGCCTTGTCGATTTAACGACAAAGCGACCAAACGGCCCATAAGGCCTGCGCCAATAATAGCGATGGTTGGCATAAAGGTTAATTACTCAGTGATTTTTCAATCGGTTGATAAATCTCGCTACCACTGGCTTTGAACTCAGCCGACTTTTGCGCCATACCTTGTGCAGAAATACTAATGGTTTCATCCAAAAGCTTTATTTCAATCTGTTGTTCGCTGTTAGCTTCATTGTCCAGGCCCGCAGCATAATCTCGCACTTCTTGTGAAATCTTCATTGAGCAGAATTTAGGACCACACATAGAGCAAAAATGGGCGACTTTGCCTGATTCTTGTGGCAAGGTTTCGTCGTGAAAGGCACGTGCTTTTTCAGGATCTAAACCTATGTTGAATTGATCGTACCAACGAAACTCAAAACGGGCTTTAGACATGGCATTATCGCGTATTTGCGCGCCCGGATGACCTTTGGCTAAATCTCCAGCATGCGCCGCGATTTTATAAGTTATTAAACCTTCTTTAACATCTTCTTTGTTGGGTAAACCCAAATGCTCTTTAGGTGTTACATAACAAAGCATGGCACAGCCATACCAACCAATATTAGCTGCGCCAATACCTGAGGTAATGTGATCATAACCGGGGGCAATATCTGTGGTCAGCGGTCCTAAAGTATAAAAGGGCGCTTCGCCGCAATGCTTAAGTTGCTCTGTCATGTTTTGTTCAATCATATGCAAAGGTACGTGACCTGGGCCTTCGATAATGGTTTGAACATCATGTTTCCAGGCTATTTTTGTTAGCTCACCTAACGTACGTAATTCAGAAAATTGTGCTTCATCATTGGCGTCGGCAATTGAACCTGGACGCAGTCCATCACCCAAAGAGAAAGAAACATCGTAAGCTTTTAAAATTTCACAGATATCTTCAAAATGAGTGTAGAGGAAGTTTTCTTTGTGGTGGGCTAGACACCACTTTGCCATGATTGAACCGCCACGCGAAACAATGCCTGTAACGCGCTTAGCCGTCATAGGTACATAACGCAGTAATACACCTGCATGAATTGTGAAGTAGTCAACACCTTGTTCAGCTTGTTCAATTAAAGTATCGCGAAAAATCTCCCATGTTAGGTCTTCAGCAATACCATTAACTTTTTCTAACGCTTGATAAATAGGGACGGTGCCAATGGGAACAGGAGAGTTACGCAGTATCCATTCGCGTGTTTCGTGGATATAACGGCCAGTAGAAAGATCCATTACCGTATCAGCGCCCCATTTAGTTGACCAAACGAGTTTTTCTACTTCTTCTTCAATCGAAGAAGTAACTGCTGAGTTGCCGATATTGGCATTTACTTTGATCAAAAAATTTCTGCCGATGATCATAGGTTCAACTTCAGGATGGTTGATGTTAACCGGGATTATGGCGCGGCCTCTAGCAACTTCATCGCGAACAAATTCAGGCGTAATTTGCTCTGGAATGCTGGCGCCAAATGACTGACCTTGATGCTGTTGTAGTAACATATCGTCTTTAACTTCTTGGCGTTTCATATTTTCGCGAATGGCGATATATTCCATTTCTGGTGTGATAATGCCTTGGCGGGCATAGTGCATTTGGGTAACATTTTTACCTTTTTTAGCCTTTCGTACTGTCGGTAAATGCTCAAAACGAATATGGTCTAGGCCTTCGTCGGCTAAGCGTTGTTGGCTGTAGGTTGAGGTTATTCTGGGTAAAAACTCAACATCGTTACGTGCTTCAATCCAGCTATCACGTAAGCGAGGAATACCTTTATGTACGTCAACATTAACGGCATTGTCAGTATAAACTCCTGAAGTATCGTAAACGCATAACGGTGGGTTTTTCTCATAACTCGGGTTGTTTTCATTGTTACTAATCAAAGTATCAGACAAGGTTATTTCACGCATGCCAACACTGATATCGTGAATTTCTCCGGTGACGTAAACTTTTTCAGAATTTGGAAAAGATTGATCAGCAACGTTTTTTAAAAACTCTGTTGCTTGGTTTCGACGCTCGCGTCTTGAAATTGAACTCATGTTCTCTCACCTGTTTTTATTAAATAAAAGTTAGGCGGAGCTGTATGGGGTAGTAACGAGGAATAGCCTTCGAGGCAAAAATAAATTTTGCCTGTGCAGCTACTACTTGTTCCCTTCGCAGATGTTAATCTAATCAGGTTCTACGGATCCCGCTTTCGCGATCTCAGCCCTTTGGCACTCCGACAAGTCAAAACGTTTAAGTTTTTAAACTACTTAAACGTGGTTATATTCTAGCTTTAATTTTTAAAAGTAATCAACCTCTATTTTAAATTTCATTTTTAGTTTTTGTAAATTAAGACTGGTGATTTTATTAAGGCTTATAGTTTTTAAATCAATATATTCAGTAGATTACGATTTTTAAAATGATTGCTTAATTTATGAGGTGGTACTTTTCTACATGTTGAAATTTTTGGCTTTTGCAGTATTTTTTGACATTAAGATTATCAACATTTAAGCACTAATACAGAGATTAATGTTAATAATATTGTAAATTAGCCGGTAAATTGTCGTATTATAGACAAACTAAGAAATGAACATTAAATGGAATAAATTTATGGCTGAAGCTAGCCCAGAAGGCAAAACGGAACAGGTGATGAACACGTTAGATCCTGCAAACTTGCTTAAAAACGAAATTGACCAAGTTGGTCGTATCTACAACATAATCGTTGAATTTTTTACTAATTATAGCTTTCAACTTATTGGCGCAATAATTATTCTGATTATTGGTTTCATGTTTGCAGGGAAAATAGCGAACTTGGTGCTTAAAGTATGTGAAAAGCACAAACTTGATGTTACTTTGAGCCGTTTTTTGGCTAATGCCAGTAAAATGGTAATCGTTGTGATGATAGGTATTATTGCACTGGGTAAATTAGGTATCAGCGTAACGCCATTTATTGCCGCTATAGGTGCGATTTCATTAGGGGCTGGTTTAGCTCTGCAAGGGCTTTTATCTAATTATGCGGCTGGCTTTAATATCATCATCATACGACCTTTTGTTGTTGGTGATACCATTCAAGTACAAGGTGTTCGAGGTTTAGTTAAAGAGGTGTTGTTAGCCTACACAATTTTAACGGATGAAGACGATGTAGAAATTACGATTCCCAACAAACATATTGTTGGTGAAGTGCTGCATAACTCGAAACATGACTCACTATTAGAGTTAACCGTTGGTATTGATTATAGTGAAAACCCACTCGAAGTTGTGGCTATGCTTGAAGATGCCCTTGGCAAGTTAGATATCGTCAGTAAAGCTCGTAAGCCTTTGATTGGTATTGATGCTTTCGCTGATAGTTCAATTAACATAGCCGTACGTTTATGGACGCCAACAGAAAACTTATATAGCGCAAAATATGAAGCTTATAAAGAGATTTATCTAACTTTAGATAATGCCAATATTAAAATACCATTTCCTCAACGCGATATTCATCTTATTAAAGATTTGGCTTAATTCGGTGTGGTTTAAGCTTCATTTACTATGGCATTAAATAAAGCGCGGCTAGATAAGTTTTTAGCACAACATTGTCAGATCAGTCGCAAAAATGTGCGGCTGATGTTGGCTCAAAATAGAGTGTTGATTAACGGCGCTGTAGCGCATGACATAGATGAAATAATTGATAATTTCAGTCACATCTCATTAGATGGCAAAGTGCTGCAAGATAATTCAGCCTATTATATTATGCTGCATAAGCCCACTGGAGTGGTGAGTGCAACTAAAGACTTGCAGCATAAAACCGTTATTGATCTACTTGAATTTCCTTACAAAAACGAACTACATATTGTGGGTAGGCTTGATTTAAATACTTCAGGCTTAGTTTTGATGACTAATGATAGTCGCTGGTCTGAACGATTAACGTTACCAGAAAAAAAAGTGACCAAACGTTATATTGTTACGTTAGCCAATAAATTGAGTGAAGAATATGTAACTGCTTTTGCAAATGGTATGTACTTTGCCTTTGAGGATATAACCACTAAACCTGCAAAGTTAACCATACTTTCTGATTATCAAGCGCAGGTTGAACTTGTTGAAGGGCGTTATCATCAAATTAAACGTATGTTTGGGCGTTTTCGCAATCCTGTAGTTGCATTGCATCGATGTGCTATTGGTAACTTAGTGCTTGATAACCAGTTAACTGTCGGAGAAAGCCGAGAATTAAGTGAGATTGAAGTTAACAACATCGATATAAATAACTTGCCGCTTGATGCTTAAAAGTTACAATAAAACAAAAATGTAATAACCAGAAAACACCGTAATCGAAGAATAAAAATTAAGGAATAAAATGACTAAGTATATATTTTTAATCATAGTGTTAGCTTTGATCGTTAGTTACTTTGTACGTAGTAATGCTAACCGAGAAGCAGCGAAAATAAATGCTATTGAAGCTGAGCAATTTTTAGCGAAAAACCGACAAGTTGAAGGTGTGATGGAAACAGAGTCAGGCTTACAGTATCAGGTGTTATCAGTAGGCAGTGGCGAAATACACCCGAAGGCAAGTTCAAAAGTTAAAGTGCATTATCACGGTACGTTACTCGACGGTACGGTTTTCGATAGTTCTGTAGATAGAAATGAGCCGATAAGTTTTGGCTTAAATCAGGTGATTAAAGGTTGGACTGAAGGCTTGCAATTAATGGTAGTTGGAGAGAAAACCCGCTTATTTATTCCAGCAGCTTTAGGCTACGGTAATAGCGCGACAGGTAAAATTTCTGCAGGCTCATTATTAATTTTTGATGTTGAGCTATTGGCGATAAATTAGCATGTTTTTTAAATATTGGCGCGCCTGAGTGGCTTGTAAAATATGGCGTGTAAATAGTTAAAGGTCATGAGCCTGAAAAGATCATGACCTTTAACTCGCTGGTTTAATAGCCGGGTAAGTCGCTGCTACTCTTCCCTAAAGGCTTCTGCCGACAAATGATGTCGGTTAAGTAACTTGTAAAATTCGGTACGATTTCTTTGTGCTATTTTCGCTGCTTGCGAAACATTTCCAGCGGTTATTTTTAAGAGCTTAGCGAGGTAGTCACGCTCAAATTTATCTCTGGCTTGTACAAATGAAGGTAAAATCGTGGTTTTATCACGTAAGGCGTTTTTTACTAACATTTCACTGATTAACGGCTCGTTTGATAAGGCCACGGTTTGTTCAACAACGTTTTGCAATTGGCGAATGTTACCTGGCCAAGCTGCACTGATCAGTATTTCCATTGCCTCCTGTGAAAAACCAGTAATATTGATATGCGATTGTTCGGCAGATCTACTCAAAAAATGCTGAGCCAGTAAAGGAATATCTTCTCTTCGTTCACTTAGCGGTGGTAGCTCTAACTCAACGACGTTAAGGCGATAATATAAATCTTCACGAAAAGTTTTATCTATTATCGCTTGCTGTAAGTTTTTATGTGTTGCTGAAATAACTCTAACGTCAACCTTGATAGATTGTGTGCTGCCAACAGGACGAATTTCACGTTCTTGTAACGCTCGTAAAAGCTTTACCTGAAAGTTCATCGGCATATCACCAATTTCATCTAGAAACAGGGTGCCGCCATCTGTTGCTTGAAATAATCCTATATGATTTTTTTCAGCTCCAGTAAAAGCCCCTTTCGTATGACCAAATAATTCAGATTCTAATAATTGCTCAGGAATTGCTGCACAATTAATGGCGGTAAATGTTTGTTTATGCCGTGGACTAGCCAAATGTATTGCTTTAGCTAATAACTCTTTACCTGTGCCGCTTTGGCTGTGAATGAGTAAGCTAAAATCACTTTTGGCTACTTGCTTACTTTGTTGTAAAAGTGACTCCATTATAGTGCTGCGACTAATAATTTTATCGCGCCATTGGCTATCTACTTGGCTATAATTTAGCTCTGCTGGCTGTAATCTAATAGCTTGTTGTACTATGTCGAGTAGCTCTTTACTTTCAAAAGGTTTAGTCAGAAAGCTAAATACGCCTTGTTTAGTGGCACTAATTGCATCAGGAATAGTGCCATGAGCTGTCATAATAATTACCGGTATATGTGGATGCTTAGCTCTAATTTGTTCAAACAAAGCCATGCCGTCCATACCTTCCATTTTTAGATCGCTGATCACTAATTGCGGATGAAAACTCTCAAGTCGCCCCAAGGCGATTTTAGCGTTTTTGGCGGACTCTACTTGATAACCCGCAGCAGACAAACGAATACCGAGTAACCGTAACAAACTTGGATCATCGTCAACAATTAAAATTTTACTGTCAACTTTTACGGGGATTTTCTCAACTTCTGGCATGAGTAATTCTCAGTCCTTAAATGAATGAAATTATTAACGCTATTAATAAACCTAATTTATGGTTAAAGCGTCATTAACTTTTAGTTATTGATCTCGTTTATCAATAGCTTGTTCTATGTCTTGTAATTGCTTAATTGTTTGTTCTAACAACTTAACTTGCTCAGTTAAACGTTGTTGTATTTTTATGGCATGTTGTTGTTGCATTTGTGCTGTTTTGTGCAGGCTTTCTTGTTGTTCTTTATGTTGAGAAATTAATCTATTTCTCATTAACAGTCGTTGGTTCAATTGATCATGCAGTAACGAAATAAAGGCTTGTTCATCAGGAGTTATAGATGCAAATGCGGCATTATCTTGTTCAGCTTTTAATTGATTTAATAACACTTTAGCGTGAAAGCTATTATAAATAGGTGACTTAGGGTGGCTGTAAAGTAACAATAGTTTGATTTGTGCATTGTAGTTAGCGGGCCCTTGAGGTATTTGTTCTATACTCACTTGCTGTTTTTCTATTTCATCTGTTAATTGTAATTGGTTAAGTTGCTGCAAGGAGAGGTAATACTCACCATAACTTAAATGTGAGTTGATATTATTTGAAGTGAGCTGACACCCTGATGACAATATAACCGTCATAACTACTAGCGCTTTGTATATAAAATGCGGCAGAGTGTTAGTCATTAGGCTGGTTCCTCTTGTTGAAAAGCGCGTGGCAATGTTATTTGAATTGTGGTGCCTTGCGCGTTGTTAGGAGTATTTATTACTTCGATGTTGCCATTGAGTCGTAATAATAGCTCTTTAACTATGGTTAAACCTAATCCGCTACCTTTTATAATGCTTGTTTTCGGTGGAGGGCCTTGGTAAAAAGCATCAAAAATTTTGCTTTGGTTTTCTTTTTCAATTCCTATGCCTTGATCACTAATACAAAGCTGTAATTGCTCATTTATTAGCAAAGAAGATATGTTTATTTCTCCACCATCGGGAGAATATTTAATCGCGTTAGATAAAATATTATCAATAATAACAGCGATTTGTTTTCTGTTGCTTATCAAAGAAATGTTATTTAAATGTTTAGTAAAAATAAGTTTTCTTCGTTTTATATCTAGTTTTCGATCAGAGATTACTTGCAATACCACTTCATTAATTTGTATCAGCTCTGAGTCTTGCAAGCTTGTAGAGTCGAGTACAATATTAAAATCGAGTAAATCTTCAATATGTTGCTGTAAACGAAATACGCTGTCTTTAATAATATGTGAAATTTCTTGTTGTTCAGCATTTAACTCACCAACACTATTGTCGTATAGCAACTCAGTCCCTTCTCTAATGGCAGCTAACGGTGTTTTTAATTCATGTGAAATATGGCGGATGAAACTTGATTTTTGTAACTCTAGCGCTTGTAAACGTGTGCGCATGTTTTCTAAAGCTTGCGCGATTTCTTGAATTTCTGGCGAGCCGAGCACGTTAATTTCATGATCAAAGTTTCCTTGTTGTAAACGCACAATATTACTAGTGAGTGTTTTAAGTGGGCTAGTAATTAAATAAATAAATAATGCAGCTAAGAGCACACTCACAGGAATAATGACTAAACTTTGAATCATAATATCGCGCACGGCTTGAGCTGCCTGCTTAATATTGTTGATGTAACTTGTATTAAGCTCATTACTGCGCTGGGTAATGTTCTCGTACAGTATATTCAAAGTATTAAATTTAATCTGTAATGGCTTTAGTAGTGAGCTGTCGGTAGGCGTTTTTTTTGCTGCTGCAGGTATTGTTGTTTCTATCAGCAAAGTGATCGTTTGCCCGTACTCAGTTAGTCGTTGTTTGAGTGTATTATCTTGGCTTGTTTGCATAAGTTGTTCTGTTAAGTGCAATATTTGCCTACTGTGCTCAAGATAATTTTCGGCTAATACAGGATCTCGCAAAACTAAATATTGTGCCGCGCTTCTTTCTAATTTTATTTGGCTGCTTTTGAGTAATTGTTGTTGATCTTGTATTTTTGTAATATCGGTGATGGCCTCGGCACTTTTATTCGCTAAGGTATTAACTTGAGAAGCCCCAAAAATTAGTGCGATAACCAAAGGTAAAGCCACTAAGCCAAACCCTAATAAGGTTAATGACTTTATTGATAAGCTTTTTAGTGACCAAGCCCTTTTTTGCGCTTGACTGAACAATGTAATTAAATTCCCCAAAATGGCTATTCCGGTCTCATTTCCATCAAAATACTGATGTAGTGTTAGCTAAAAACGCGAAAAAAACAACGGTGTCTCAAAATGGAGACAAAGAAGTTTAAATGTTCTTTGTTTTTTAAGTTGTTGTTAATAAGGTGTTTTTGTTTGTTTTAATCGTTTTTGAAGCTTTGTTATTTTAATTATTCCAATAAGTTGTTGCTTAATGGTGACACTTATATAGGTCTGTTTTTTTTAATTTCCTTTAAAATCATGTGGTTATGTTGTGGCATGACATGTGCAATACCTTCGGAGTTAGTCGTATTTCTATACACGACACATTTGGCATATTAAATATATGTTGTCTTAATTAAAAATAAAGGATTCAGGTATGAATAATTTTAGCTTAAAAACACTTTCAATTTCGGTTATTGCTGCATCATTAGTTTCAAGTTTAGTATTTGCCGGAAACGACATGACTAAATCATTACCTAAAGTGGCTGAAAAAGCAGCATCTTTCTCTCAATTTGTAGCCGACTACGATAAAGATAAGAGCAATACATTAAGTACAGCAGAAGTCGCTAAAAACGATGTTTTAACGAAAAACTTCGCTAAAATCGATGAAAATGGCGATAAAGAGATAAATAAAGAAGAATTTAAACAGTATTTAGCAAATATGAAAAAAACTTTGCTATAGTCGCTATCTTATGACTTAATAGATTATTTTTTCGACTGTCTGCGTTATTCCCAACCAAACAGTCGGTTTTTTTACTTAACTTAAGGCCCCCCCATGAAAGATCAACCTTCCTCGGAAACATTATCTCGTTACGTTCAAATTGATAAATGGATTTTTGAAGTAAAGTCAGTACGCGCAATACGTGTAGATGATTTTGGTAAACCATATTCAGCTGTTGCTAATTTTGCTTTAAATGGCAATAGTGCATATATTGATGGTTTATTAACCAGGGAAGATGAAGATTTTACTCGTGAAGATTACCAAACATTTGTAAAAATGAGTCAACAATTAGGATTAGATACCGTTAACTTTGATCGCTTTAAGCAAAAACAAAGAGTATCAGACATTGTTAAAGTTCCGCCAGTTAATGGCGCTAAACCTGAATTAAAGTTAGTTAAAGTATAGAAAATAGATCATATTAAGCTTTAGAATGGTGCTTTAACTTATTTGAAAGGGCTGTCAAATGAATTCGGTTAAAGTTGTTAATAGTAATATTACACCATCTAAAATAGTCTGTGTTGGGCGTAACTATGTCGAACATATCAGTGAACTTGGGAATGAAGTTCCTGATAATATGGTGTTATTTATTAAACCCAATGCTGCAATATCAGCACAACTTTGCTCTTATCATCAAGAAACTCTGCATTATGAAGCAGAGTTATGTTTTCTGTATAAGCAAGGCAAGTTTTGCGCGGTTGCTGTAGGATTAGACTTAACTAAAAGAGCATTACAATCTCAGTTAAAAGCAAAAGGTTTACCTTGGGAACGTGCAAAATCGTTCACAGGCTCTGCACTATTTAGTGACTTTGTTACATTAGACATAATTGACGATGATTTAGCATTAGCCTTATATATCAATGGCGAATGTCGACAGTCTGGCTCTGTTGCTAAAATGATATACTCTCCGCAAGAAATTCTTACTGAAATTCAATCTTTTATATCCCTTGAAGATGGTGATATTGTAATGACCGGCACACCTGCAGGTGTGGGTGAAGTTGTTTCTGGTGACACTTTTGAAGCACAAGTGCTGCATCGAAGTGAGGTTTTAGTCGCTAAACAATGGCAAGCAATTTAATCTATTTAACGCAGGAAAAGGTCATATTTTTTACTTTAAGATATGCGATAATTAAACTCAATTAACCCCTTCAATAATTATTTATTATTATGAAACGTATAATCCTCTACACCATGAGTAACTGCCCGCATTGTCAAACGGCTAAGCGCTATATGGAAGATAAAAATATTCCTTTTCGATTGTGTAATATAAAAACGCCAGCCGGGCAAAAAGAATTTTCAAAGTTGAATTTGCGTGGTGTACCTGTTGTAAAAGTTGGCGATCAAATACTGAAAGGTTTTGACGTTAAACGTTTTAATCAACTGCTGAAAAATGATTAAGCAATTTCATTAGTACTCGCTAGTTTTAGCCATTATGAGTTTTTTAGCCAGATACTATGGCGCGAGAGTATAAAATTTATATTTCACTGGTTTTAAAACTAATGTGGTTGCTTAACACGAGTGGTTAATTTTTTTGTTGTTTGTACTGTTAATCAATGGCTCATTATCCCGAATTAAAGCAGTTTCAGGTAACTGCATAAACGGTTTACTCTTATTTATGAGCACTATTAAATATGTACGCTATTTGATATTTCGTTATGGTGTATGATTTTTGATCGTTCATTTTATATTTTTGTGGTAGTTTACTTACTCGTATATATATATTCTTTCCATGGGCCTTTTATGAATCAAGCTTTGCAAGCTATTTATGTAAGTATCGTCATAATATTGTTAAGCTTCTCTGTAGCATCAATAGCGAATGAGACTATTGATTTTGAAAACATGGAACATGAAATTTACCTTAAACCTTGGCAGTCTTATCAAAAAATTATTGCTGTAGAGTCAGCAGCACAATCTTATAACGAACTAACCTACCTGTGGTGGCTTGTACGCAAAGCACAAACAGAAAATTTAATTTACTTTTACGATGATTTTAGTCATACCGTTACTCTAGCGAGCGGGTTAGTTTCATCGAAAACTCCGTTGGAAATTACAGCGCGTTTAAGTTTATATCAAGGGCTTATAGACCGAAGAAATGGTCATTACAAATCATCTAGTGTCGCTCTCTCTAAAGGCTTAATGCAGGCTAAAGAAGCTAAACTAAGTAGGCTGTATATCTACACTAAACAAGAGCTTGCCTACACCAAAACATTAACCGAACTCTTTGACACATCACTCGTCGACATCCAAGAGGCTTATGTTGAGGCTTTTGCGCTTAAAGATCAGTTTTTAATTGCTTCAATTAATGAAACTTATGGTGCTATCTACGGATACTTAAATGATTATAAAAAATCAATAGAGTACTACCACAGAGCTTATGATGCCTATCAAAATTTACAATATCCTGCTCATATTGCCGAAGCAATTTATGGTTTAGCTTCAACTTATCGTTATTGGGAAAAGTATGACTTAGCCATTGAGTATTTCGAAAAGTATCAACAACAAATTAATTATACCCCTAATGCCAATATCAATTTCTTTGCTGAATATGGCCTAGGTATGACCTTAGCAGAGAAGGGCGACTGCCTTGAAGCGATTACAATAATAAATAGAGCTTTGAAGCTTAAAGGTGTAATTGATTACAATGCAGAATTATATAAACGAAAAGCCAGTTGTTTGATTGAACTAGGGCAACTTGACGCTGCTGAAGAAGCTATTTTTGAAGCAGCGAGTATCTTTGCTAATATTCCAGAGTTAATAGGCACCACTTGGCAACTTGAAGTGATAAAACTATCTAGCGTATTAGCTTATGCACGTAAGCAATATGATATTGGCTACAATATGCTCAATAAATATCATATTGAACATACAGATTTACTGATAAAAAACTCTTCAGATAGACTCTTAAAAGTGAGAGCAAGGATGGAAGTTGAGCGTCATAAAATAGCACAAAACCTGGCAGAAAAACGTTCTCAAGTTCAACTGCTTGAGCTCGAAAAACAACAGAATGATAATGTCATTCAAATCTATTTTAATATTTTTATAATTACGGCTATTTTCATCGTTATCGTTGTTATGGTCGCTCAATATAAAACCAACAAAAAAATGCATTTATTGTCGATAAAAGACTCTTTAACTGGGTTATTTAACCGACGCTACATTTTTGAATATTTAGAAGAAGCTATTCAAGGACGTGATCCTGATAAATTTTCCACAACAGTTGTGTTAATAGATATTGATGATTTTAAAGTAATAAATGATACTTATGGTCATCCTGTGGGCGATGATGTTATCAGAAAGGTTGCTCAAGTGGGCCGAGATGTTTTTCGTCAAGGAGATATCTTCGGACGTATTGGTGGTGAGGAGTTTTTATGCATTCTACCAAGAACAACGGTGCTTGAAGCGACAAAAATAGCAGAGCGATTTTTGGCATTAGTTTCATCATCAACTATGGTTGAAGGTCAGCAAGATAAGATTACGGTAAGTATAGGAATTGCCGCATTATCTTCTCAATGCCAAGATATAAATCAATTATATATCAATGCCGATCAGGCGCTTTACCAGGCAAAGCACTCTGGAAAAAATCAAGTTCATGTTTTTTAATCCAAAATCATCTTCATTACGTATAACCACTCATTAATAAAAAAACTTGTTGTCTGTTTAGTTCAAAGTACAGAAAAGTTAAGTTTTTCAGGTTAAACGTAAACTAAAAATTCAAACATTTATCAATTATGAATAATTTACATCGGCTTGCTGAAGCCATTATTTTAAGTTTACAAGAATATATTAACCAGCGAAGGTTTCGTGCATTAATACATTTTGAGTTAGAAGGGTGTTTTCAAAAGCCAGTAAATAAAACCCTTGATTATAGCCAGGTGAATAAAAAACTATTAACACTGGGAATAGATGGTGAGGTAGTGGCTGAATATTGGAGTAATCAATGGGAGTATATTTCTCTTTTTAATGGTCAGTCGCCATTAAAAGAAGCCAGAAATTTACATCGTGCTATTTACTATCTACCGAAATTATTTGCCGAACAAGGGGTTACTAGAACGCTTATCAAACCTGTGGTTTGGGCGGGTGATCACGGCAAGTTGGCTACAGGATGTGAGAATATCTTTAGTGGTGATAATCGTGCGGTTCATATACCTAATGCGGTTCAAATTAATGTTAGTGTGCAAGACTTAGCGGGAAATAACTTGTTGGTATCAGGTAATTTTGCTGAACGTTTGCAGCAGCACTTTTTAAACACTAGTTTAGCTTGTAGCCTGATTTATTTACCTGAGGAAGAAGCTTTTGAGCGCTTAGCACTGAAATCTAAATATGGCTTGGCAGAAGAGCTATGTTCACCTGTAGATCTGTCAGGTGGTCATCAAGGCAGCATCGCGCTTTATCGTGATATAGGTAAACATAATCAGAAAATGGGGGTTGAGCCCTTACTATATGATGATAAAAATAATGTTATTGCTAGTCAAAATAACTGGCACAAAACAGCGCGCATAGAGCATAGATTAGGGGCATCAAGCGAGCACTATAATCCTTACTTAAATGTGATTTTTGCTTTGTTGAATGTGATTGATGCTATTGATGAAACCACAATTAGTGGTGCGCAAGCCCAAAATGAAAATGGGCAGCTACCGAGTTCGTTATATGATATGGATAATACGCTTGGTGCTATTTCATTATTTGCTAACAGTGAATGGTTCAGTCGCAGTATTGATCAGGTAATTTGTAAGACAAGTTTTAACATTGAAGATTTAAACCTTAACTTAAACTTTAATAACGCTAGCGAGTTAACCGTTGGGCAATTATTACAGCAGTATTATTTAACACTTTTTCAACCGCCGAGTATCGTTACATAAATATTTTGATTTAAATACACCGGTAAAACGATAATAAAATTTAGTGAATATTACATGATAAATCAATTAAATACGCCAACTCTTAATGGAACGTCAATAAAGGAAAAAAGAGCAGAGTTAAGCTCTTACTTTAAAAATACCTGGTCGACTTACGAGTCATTGTTCTCTTTAATTAATGATGATGAAGCTTACTTTTTACGACCTGAATCGCTAAGACATCCATTAGTGTTTTATTTTGGACATACGGCGACTTTTTATATCAATAAATTGATTTTAGGAAAGTTTATTCCACAACGGGTTAACAACCAAATAGAAGCTATTTGTGCAGTAGGTGTTGACGAAATGAGTTGGGATGATCTCAACAGCGAACACTATGATTGGCCAAGCATTGATGAAGTTAGAGCGTATCGCCAGGAAGTGTACAATTTAGTTTTAAATTTAATCGACACCATGGAGTTAAGTTTACCGATAACTCAAGACTCATTGGCGTGGATTATTTTAATGGGTTGTGAACATGAGCGTATTCACCTTGAAACGTCTTCGGTGATCATGAGAATGTTGCCATTAAAGTGGCTAACAAATAATGCGCAATGGCAACCTTGTATACATTCATCGAGTGCGCCAGCAAATGAACTTGTCTCTGTGAAAGCACAATCCTTAAACTTAGGAAAAAAGCAAACAGACAGTACCTTTGGCTGGGATAATGAGTATGGGCAACAAACCGTTGACGTTGAAGCATTTAGTGCCGGCAAGTTTTTAGTGTCTAATCAAGAATACATGGAATTTGTTGAAGCTGATGGCTATCACTCTAAGCAGTTTTGGTGTGAAGAAGGTCAAGCATGGTTAGCCTATACGCAAGCGAAAATGCCGAGATTCTGGCGCTACAATAATGGTAAATATAGCCAACGTAACTTAGCAAACGAAATGCCATTACCCTTAGATTGGCCGGTAGAAGTTAATTGTTTAGAAGCTAAAGCATTTTGTCGATGGTTAGAACACAAAAGTGCCGACTACATTCGTTTGCCTACCGAAGCGCAGTGGTATTGTTTACGTGAGCAAGTTAAAGGAGATCAACATCAATGGCATGAAACGCCAGGCAATATTGATTTAGCCTACTTTGCTTCTTCTTGTCCGGTTAACCAATATAAAAATGGTGATTTTTTCGATGTTATTGGTAATGTCTGGCAATGGACCGAGTCAGCCATTGATGGCTTTTCTGGCTTCAAGGTTCATCCACTTTATGACGACTTTTCAACGCCAACTTTTGATGGCAAACACAATCTCATCAAAGGGGGCTCTTGGATTTCTACCGGAAATGAAACTTTAGCCTCTTCACGTTATGCTTTTAGGCGACACTTTTATCAGCATGCTGGTTTTAGGTATATTGCCAGTAAGCAACCTAGCAGCGGGCAAGTCAGTGTTAATAAATATGAAACCAGTAAAGATATTTGTCAGCAACTTGACTGTTATTTTGGTGCTAACAAACTTGGCTTTGAAAACTACGGACAACAAATAGCTCAACACGTTGTTAGTGCAATAACCAAGCAAAACAATGCAGCTAAACGTTTGTTGAACTTAGGTTGTAGTGTCGGGCGAGTGGCTTTTGAATTAAGTCAGTATTTTCAACATATTGATGCCGTGGATTTTTCTGCACGTACAATACAGCATGGCGTGCAGTTGCAAGCGGGCGGTAGCGTGCGTTATACCGATACGATTGAAGGCGATATTTGTCAATTTAATGAGCTTTTTTTAGCGGATAAAGTGGCAGCAGTAAATCGCGAACGCATACTGTTTAGTCAAGCTGATGGCGGTAATTTAAAAGATAAATTTAATCATTATGATGTTATTTTAATTCAGCATGCACTAGAGCAAAGTTATGATCCTAAACGCTTATTGGCCAATGCTGTTAGTCGTTTAAATACTTCGGGTTTATTGATTATAGTTTCAGATTATAATTTTCAAACACAAATCACAGAAAAGTCTAAATGGCTAAGTGGTATAAAAGTTAATGGCGAAAATTTATCAGGCATTGATGCGTTAACCAGTGAGCTTCAAGACAGTTTTGAACAAGTTCTCCTGACAGACTTAACCCGGGTGATTGCTGATGCTGCACGTAACTTTAATGTTAGCCAATGCCAGCTTAGTGTATGGCGAGCGTTATGAGAAAATATATCATCAAATTGTTGCGTATAAATTATTCGTTATGACGACACACTCATTACCAAAGCATATTGCTTTTAGCCAAAGCCTTGCGAGTTATACAAAATATAATTTAAGTGACTCTACCGCTCAGGCTTTAACACTAAACCAGCTCTGTATTTTGGCGGACAGTAAAGTAGATAAAAGCAATACTCAACACGCTAACTTAGGTGACACTCTGCTGCAATATTCCCCTTTGCAGGGGGATCTAGTATTGCGCCAAGAAATCATTAATTTTCATCAAGCGCTAAATAGTCATACAAGTAAAATTGGTGTTGATAACGCGATAACCTTTTGCGGAGCACAGGAAGCATTATCGGCTATTTATCAATCGTTGCTCAGTGCTGAAGATGAAATTGTTGTGATGACACCAAGCTACCCTTCATTAGTTAACATGGCAAAGTCGATGGGCGTTATTGTTAGGGAAATACCACTTTGTGCTGATAATAATTGGCAAGTCAATATTGATGATTTTAAACGTACAGTAAACGATAAAACTAAGCTTATAGTGATGAACTCGCCGCATAACCCAACGGGCAGTGTTATAGCTACAGAGCTAGCTGAAGAAATACTGCAATTGGCGCAACAATATCAGTGCTACCTATTAAGTGATGACGTCTCCCAAGCAAGCAATTATTATGGTTTAGCGTTAGCGCATCGTTACTTAGATTATCAAAAGAGTATTGTTGTTGGTGTTATGTCAAAAAGTTTGGGTTTAGCTGGCATTCGCATTGGCTGGGCTGTTACCCCAAATAACAAACTACGTGATCAGCTGCTAGCTATTAAAGCGGTCAATTCTATTTGTTGCTCTAAAATAGACGAAAAGTTAGCAGTATTAGCCTTACAAAATCGCAGCGAAATTTTAGCTAATAATAATCAGACTATTCTCGATAATATTTCACTGTTCAAGGCTTTTATAGACAGACATTCAGACAAGCTCGGCTGGCAACCACCTAAGGCAGGTATGCTATCGTTAGTTGAAGTAAAAAATATTAGCTCAATAACATCATGGGCTGCTCAGGTTACTCAAGAAAGTGGCGTGCTTTTACTGCCAAGTGAATTGTTTGGTATGACTGGCAATTATTTTCGTTTGGGGTTGGGGCAAAAAAGTTTTGCTCATACGTTATTGGTTTTTGAACGTCAGTTGTTATCAATGGATAATGGTATTGTTTAACTGCTGACTTTAGCGTGAAATTCAGCAGTTAACTTTTTAAAGCACTTAGGTTTTAAGTACGTAGGTTTTAAAGTAAATAGGTTTTAAAGTACGTAGAAAAATATCATAAAAAAGTGACAAACAGCGGCAGAAAATACAAAAAAGTGCCAAATTGCATGGCTGTACTTTGCGTTCTTTCTAACATAGAAGATAGTACCTAAGCCATAAATTATCCCGCCTAAAGCGAGTAAGAACATGCCTTCAGTGGCAAGTTTATCATTTAACTTATCAATAAAAGTTAGTGATATTAAGCCTAAGCCTAAGTATGTTGCCAATGAGAGCTTTTTAAATCTACTGCCAAATTTAACTTTAAAAACAATACCTAAGATTGCCAATACCCAGATAATAGCGAGTACTATTGGGCCAATATCGTCTGCTAATGTGACCAACATCAGTGGCGTATAAGTACCAGCAATTAATAAATAAATCGCGCAATGATCGAGTAGTTTAAAAATGCGCTTCGCTTTTTCATGTAATAACGCATGATATAAGGTTGAGGCGCTAAATAATAAAACTAGGCTTATGCCATAAACGCTAAAACTTGCAACCTTTACCATATCAGCCTGTAACCAAGCTAAGGTTACTAGCAGTGTTAAGCCAGCAACGCTGAGTAATGCTGCTAGCCCATGACTAACCGCATTAATAATTTCTTCTGCTAAACCGTAAGCCTGATTTTGCATGTTTAATATTCCTATTTCAGTGTACAAGTGTACGCCGAGTATAATATCAAACCATAAAATGAAATGCTAGTGGTCTGACCTTTTGAGATTTTAAGCAATAAAGATAGATTAAGAATGTATAAATAAAGCTTAATGAAACTGTCGATAGCTTGAAGCTATATTCTTTTAAAAAGCCGTGTTTCGCTATTAAGTAAGCTGTTTTGAAAAGCTGAAACTAAGGAAAACTTAAGTTATTAGCGTAGATGAAAAATAATTAAATATAGGCGAGATAGGGTAAATTTACCTACAAGAGAATGAGTGTAAGTAATTATGGCAGTACTTTACTGACCTTGTAAAAATGCCAAAGATTAAACATCAGCGTGAAAATTTGCGCTTATAAATGCGAGTAAAATATAAGCGCAAATAAGCGTTATAATGCTAGGTCTATAACCATGTCACGTAACTCGTCTTTGGAAATTGAGTTATCATGATTTTTATCAAAACGATTGAATATGGTTTCACACATGCGAATGCCCTTATCTTGTAACAAGCAGTCAATCAATTCAACAAATTCACTTCTATTGATGACGCCGTCCTTATCTTCATCAAACACTTCAAATAATTCATCTACCCACTGATTTAATTCCATCAGTCATCCTCTTGTTTTGCGGCTAATTGCTGTAATAGACTTTATCGTTATTTTAAGAGTAAGTGAATGATTAATTCTATTATTTCGTTTAATAGTTTTTAACGCATACACTAATTATTTACCCTAAGGTGGAATGTAGATTACCAATATCAATATTCATGAGTAAGCCAGATTAGTGACACTCGATGTTAATAACACTAGTTATTTTAAATTTAATCACTTTTAGCTACCTAATGAACCCGATTTTATGTGTTTTATTGTGCAAGTAGCATGAAGGCAAATATCGCGATACATTTGGAATTAAGCCGTGTTGGTAAGATAAGTTTTTATAAAAAAATAGATAAAATAGTCCAGATAAAAAATTAATTTTAAAAAAGTGTAATAAAATCTAACTTGTTCAGACTAAGTAGCCTGAACTCTGGATAATGAGTGTTTGATACTCAAGTGGATCAAAAGCTTAGGTGGTAAAGTAAATGCTATATCAAGTTGAAGATCACAAATTTACACCATCAATGTGCTTATTCAGAGTTCAGGTTAAGTAGTTAATATTTTAAAAGGAAGTCAAAATGAAGATAAATTGGAAAGCTTTATTTAGCGCGAGCTTACTTATTGCATTGTCTAGTAGCGCATTATCTAACAGCGCTTTTGCTGAAGATATCGAACAACCACAATTGTTATTAGAGAGTTGTCATATAAAAGGCATTAGACAGCAAGTACAATGTGGTACTTATTCTACTCCTGAAAACTATGCCAAGCCTAACGGTGCAAAAGTAGATATTAATTTTGTCGTTTTACCGGCGATAGATAATAGCCAAGAAAAACTCCCTCTCATGTTTCTTGCTGGCGGCCCAGGCCAGGCAGCGGCTGAACTGTCTGCACAGATTTATCGTGGTTTTAATGAGATCAGAAAAACCCGTGATTTAATTTTAGTTGACCAACGCGGTACGGGTAAGTCTAACCCCTTACAATGTGAAGACTCACTAGAGGTTGACCCATACATTAGTTTGCCTGAAGAGTTTTCCATTGCTGATATTGAGCAATGTGTGGCAAAGCTTAGTGGCGATTTAAGCCAGTATAATTCAGAGAATGCCATTCGAGATTTCGACGCCATTCGAGCTGCACTTGGGCATAAGCAAATACATATTTATGGCGGTTCATATGGCACACGTGCGGGTTTAGTGTATATGCGTATGTTTCCAAAGTCGTTAAAGAGTGTAGTACTCGACAGTGTTGGTCCTATCGAAGTACCTATTGGCTTGTTTGGTAAAAGTGCAGAGCAATCTTTTAAAAAGTTAATGAGTAACTGCCAAAATGAGAAAAGTTGTGCGGCGCAATATCCAGCATTATTAAAAGAGTTCAATGTTGTTGTTGAGCGCTTAACACAAGCACCGGCTAGCGTTGAAATTGCACACCCAAGATTAGGCACCAATACCATTTTTAACATCAGTAACGATAAATTTATTTCTAGCTTACAAATGCAACTTTACTCCATGGAAACACGTGGGTTAGTGCCGCTGTTAATTCACCAAGCTTACTTAGGTAACTATAAACCCTTGGCGGGGCTAATTGCGCAAAATGAAGGTGGCATGGGCATTTATGTTGGTCTGCACTTTAATATTGTTTGTAATGAAGATTTACCAAGAATATCTAATGAGATGAAAACCGCAGACGCTGATAATAGTTTTGCTAAAGGCATGAGTTTAGATATGGTCGCCAAGGTGTGTTCTGTCTGGCCTAAATACCAGCCAAGTGAAGCGTTTTATCAAACGGTTGATGCTGATATTCCAACCCTGGTTATGTCGGGCGATTTAGATCCCGTTACGCCTGTCAGTAATGGCGAAAAATCGCATGAAAACTTGCCAAATAGCCATCACATTATTTCTAAAAACAATGCTCATATAGTCGCCTCTACTGTTTGTGGTATTAAAATTGTGAATGAGTTTTTAGAGCAACAAAAGCCAACAGAACTCGACGAGTCATGCTTGGAAGAGATTCCCGCTGAGTCATTTATGGTGGGCTTAAATGGTGGTGCATTACCTCAAAAAACGCCGAAAGCTATGTTAGATATGCCAACTAAGCCAAGCAAAGAAAAGGAATAAGTCATGATCGAAGTAAATAACTTACATAAAAGTTTTGTTAGTAAGAAAAATACGGTTAAAGCCTTAGATGGATTGTCTTTTACTGCTAAAGATGGCGAAATTACCGGCATATTGGGGCCTAATGGCGCTGGTAAAACTACCTGCCTTCGCACACTTTATGGCTTATTACGCGCCGATGAAGGCTATGCGACAATTGACGGTATCAAAGTTACTGAAGAACCCATTAAAGCACGTAAACTGTTAGGTATTTTCCCTGATAAATTTGGTTTATACGAGCGCTTAACCGCCTATGAACAAATTGATTATTTCGCCAGTATTCATGGAATGAAAGGTGCCAATAAACACGCTGCTATTGAGCAAATACTGATTGATCTAGAAATGACAGAACTAGCGCACCGTAAAACAGTAGGCTTCTCTCAAGGTCAAAGAATGAAGGTTACATTAGCCCAAGCACTCGTACATCAACCAAAAAACTTTGTTCTTGACGAACCTACTCGCGGTTTAGATGTAATGAGCACACGTATATTGCGCAATCATTTAGCTAAATTTAAAGAGAAAGGTCACTGTATTTTATTTTCTTCGCATGTAATGCAAGAAGTAGCGGCGTTATGTGATCGCGTTATTATTGTTTCAAATGGCAAGCTAGCCGCTCAAGGCACACCACAAGAGTTATGTGATTTAGCCGGAGAAAAGCAACTTGAAGAAGCGTTTGTAAAACTAATCGGCTCAGATGAAGGAGTAGCAGCATGATGCAGCTTAAAGCCTTAATGGTGAAAGAATTTAAAGAGGCCTTTCGTGATCGCCGTGCCTTAATGGTTGCAATGAGCATGGCATTATTAATGCCGGTAATGATCATGGTAATGCTAAAAGTAGCGATTAAAGAAGCGGTGGATAACCCTGCGGTATATGTAAAGTACAGTGGTGAACAACATGCACCTAAGTTAATTGAAGCATTAAAAGACGAAAATATTTTATCTTTTAGTGACGTGCCAAAAGACGAAGAACGTAACTGGAATGAGCGTAACATTGAGTTAACTATTCCTGACACCTTTGCCGCGGATATGGCGGCAGGTAAACCAATAGAGTTAACTTTACGGGCCGATTACAATGAGAAATCATTATCAACCCCTATTCGTCGAATTAAAGATGTGGTTAACCAACACTCGCTAGCTATTGGATACAAGCGTTTATTAGTGCGCGGTGTTGATATTAAATTATTACAGCCGATTAAATTGCTTGAACAAGATACGGCGCTACCCAGTAGTAATGCCATGATGATCACCTTGATTTTAGGCGTCTACTTAATGATGGCGGCATTTATGTCAGGCTTGCCTGTTGCTATTGACTCAAGTGCGGGTGAGCGAGAGCGCAATGTTTTAGAAATGCTATTGTGTCAGCCAGTGAGTACGCTAAAAATAGTATTAGCAAAGTTAAGTTGTGCCAGTTCAATTTCTATTATCTCTATTATATTAATGTTGGTACTAACCTCGATAGCGATGAACTTTGTTGATCTGACCAAAATAGGGGCAACTTTTAGTATTGATGCTCAAACCTTCGTTATTTTATTGTTATTGTTAATTCCTATTTGCTTTTTAGCCGCGTCATTACAATTGTTATTTGCCTTTCAAGCTAAAAGTTTTAAAGAAGCGCAATCAACAGTCACCATGTTGATCATGGCACCTAGTTTTATCCCTTTTGCGTTAATGATGATGGATGACAAACCTGCTTGGGTTGAGTGGATGCCTATTTCAGGACAGTCGCTATTAATGGAAGACGTTTTTAAAGGCTTACCTATTGATTGGAATGCCTTATTATTCACAAGTGTTGCAACCATAGTGCTGACAGTTGGCTTAGTGTTAATTTTAGCAAAAAGACTAACCTCAGAAAAAGTTGTAATGTCGTTGAGTTAGTCACTCAGCGTCTATGTTGTATAAAATGGATAACCCAGTAGAATTGGCCTATAAAAAAAAGACTGTTTCCAAGCAGTTAAACCAAAGCAGGGTTATTCATTGAACAACCAAGATATATTTATTAACTGGATCACTGAGCACGAAAAGCTTTTGCGTCATATCATTAATGGTTTCGAAGCTATGCCGTCAATTCAGGAAGAGCTGTTTCAAGAAATTGCTTTGAATATTTGGCGAGCTTTACCAAGTTTTCGTGCCGACTCAGCAGTAAAAACGTTTATTGCTCGTATAGCGCATAATGTTTTAGCTACTCATGTAGCAAAAGCGGTTAAAACGATAAAAACAGAGCCAAGTACAAGGTCGTTAACGGACACTGAATTACATCAAGCACAGGCAAGTGATAACAATATCCCTGTTTGTCCCCAGCCAACACCATATCAATCATTAGATCAAAATCAAAGACAACAAAAACTTGCACAAGCCATTCGGCTATTAAAACTTGAACATCAACAAGTGCTCACCTTGGCACTCGAAGGTATGAGTTATCAAGAAATTGCTGACGTTTTAGCAATAACCACCACATCAGTGGGCGTTAGGTTACAACGAGCTAAGGCTAAATTAATGCAATTGTTGGAGGCAGTATGAGACCCGAAAACGAAAAAAATAAACCTGTTATAGAAGCGTCAACAACCAGTAAAAAAGACCAGCCTTCTGAAAGCTCGCAAGAAGCTCTTGATAATACCTGGGCTGAGCTTACTCAAGACTGGCAAAGCCAACCTTATGAAAAAGTTGATGTGCAGGCGTTATTAAGCCAAACCAAAAAGCGCACTTTCTGGGCGAAATTCTTATTAGCTTTAAATATTCTGGCAACTGTTTGCTTTATTGTTGTGGTTATTGTTATGTGGCTCAGCAACTCGCAAGATAAAACTACGATGACCTATCTTATTTTCGCTGCTGTAGGCTCAGTTATATTTGTTTATTATGAAATTAAAATTCGTTTAATTGCATGGCAGCAAGTTTCAGCAAGCCCAGATATGGCGGTTAAAAATGCCATAAAGGGTATAGAGTCTTCAATTAACTATATAAGGCTAACTAAATTTTCATGTTGGTTTTTAGTGCCTGCAGGTAGTTGGTACGTAATCGAAATGGCAAAACAAAATGACAAATCTATGTGGCTCGGCTTAATTATTATGAACGTTTCAGTCGGTGTTATGTGGGGAATAACGCATTTATTTCATCGCAAACGAAAAGCGGAATTAGCTAAATTAAAAAACACCGCCTAATGAATAAAAAGTTGTTTTATTTGGTTGTCCAGAATTTAATTTGTATAATTATGTAAAAATCTGTTTTAAATTTGTTGTTTTATTGCCTAATAAGAAGTATGTTGTTTTAATTGTTTATTGAAGTGAGCTATAAAAGTTTTTATGCCTCACTTCAAAGTATATTTGATTGCAAAATGAACTAACGCAGCGCAGTTTTTGCGTGTACAAGCAGCCTAAGTTCAGGCAAAATATGCCGCAATTAATTTTGAAATTACGCCACCCTAGCAATTGCCAATGGCAAACTATTTGAGGATAAAACATGTTTACACGTGATATGAATATTGCAGATTTTGATCCAGAACTTTATCAAGCAATGAGCAATGAAGTTGTTCGTCAAGAAGAGCACATTGAACTCATCGCTTCAGAAAACTACTGTAGTCCACGTGTACTTGAAGCTCAAGGTTCACAACTTACCAACAAGTATGCTGAAGGTTACCCTGGTAAGCGTTACTACGGTGGTTGTGAATATGTTGATATTGCAGAGCAACTGGCTATAGATCGCGCGAAAGAACTTTTTGGTGCTACTTATGCTAACGTACAGCCACATGCTGGCTCTCAAGCTAACTCAGCTGTTTTTCAAGCGTTAGTTTCTCCAGGTGGTAAAGTATTGGGCATGAGCTTAGCGCATGGTGGTCATTTAACGCATGGTTCGCATGTTAACTTTTCAGGAAAGTCATACGAAGCTATTCAATATGGTTTACACCCAGAAACTGGCGATATTGATTACGCTGAATTAGAGCGTTTAGCTTTAGAGCATAAGCCTGAGATGATCATTGGTGGTTTCTCTGCGTTCTCTGGTGTGGTTGATTGGGCTCGTATGCGTGAAATTGCTGATAAAGTTGGCGCATACTTCTTCGTAGATATGGCTCACGTTGCTGGTTTAGTTGCTGCTGGTTTATATCCAAACCCAGTACCACATGCCCATGTAGTTACAACGACAACACATAAAACATTAGCTGGCCCACGTGGCGGTTTAATTGTTTCTGGTTGTAATGATGAAGATGTTTACAAAAAATTAAATAGTGCAGTATTCCCAGGTGGCCAAGGCGGACCATTAATGCATATTATTGCTGCAAAAGCCGTAGCATTTAAAGAAGCATTAGCACCTGAGTTTAAAGCTTATCAACAAAGTGTTTTAGATAACGCTAAAGCTATGGTTGAAGTGTTACAAGAGCGTGGCTATAAAGTTGTTTCAAACGGTACTGACAACCACTTGTTATTATTAGACTTAATAGACAAAGACATTACAGGTAAAGATGCTGATGCCGCCTTAGGTCGCGCACATATCACGGTAAATAAAAACTCTGTGCCTAATGATCCGCGTTCACCATTTGTTACTTCAGGCCTTCGTCTTGGTACACCAGCAATTACTCGTCGTGGTTTTGGCGTAGAAGAAACTAAAACAACCACGAACTGGATTTGTGATATTTTAGATGATATCGAAAACGATGATGTTATTGCTAAAGTTCAAGCAGGCGTTAGTGAGCTTTGCGCTCGTTTCCCTGTTTATAAGTAACTGTTTAGCGCTAAGCACTCGAGATAAAAGGAGTGTTTAGCCGTGTTACTTAAGCTAAATGAACATCTAAAAGTGGTCACAATTGTGGCCATTTTTTTTGACTGTTTTTTATTTGTTAAATTTTTAGTAATACCAAATATAATAAGTTATTGACGATTTAAACCGCCGTAAAATGAACGATTATTTATTTCAATGGTATAAGTTATATTGCGAATAATAATAAGTTATTTCGCTTAATGATCTGTTTTCCATTAAAATACTGACAATAAAATGTCTATGACATGTTAACTACGGAATATTTCAATGTATTGCCCCTTTTGTTCAGCTAACGATACTAAAGTTATTGACTCTAGATTAGTCTCAGATGGCCATCAAGTTCGTCGTCGTCGTGAATGTTTAGCATGTCACGAGAGATATACTACGTTTGAAAGTGCTGAGTTAGTTATGCCACGTATTATTAAGCGTGATGGCTCTCGTGAACCTTTCAACGAAGATAAAATGCGTAATGGTCTGCTGCGTGCTTTAGAGAAAAGACCCGTAAGCACCGAAGAAATGGAACTATCGATTAACAAATTAAAATCTCAGTTGCGAGCAACCGGCGAGCGCGAAGTATCGAGTGAAATGCTTGGTACTATTATTATGGAGCAACTGAAAAGTTTAGACAAAGTGGCTTATATTCGTTTTGCTTCCGTTTATCGCTCGTTTGAAGATATTAAAGAATTTGGTGAAGAAATTGCCCGCTTAGGTGATATTGATTAACTTTTATTTTGTCATCAGCAGGCAGAAAATTTAACCCTGAGTCCATAAATGAATAAATTTTCGTTACAAGATCATCAGTTTATGCAACGTGCTATTTATTTAGCAAAACGTGGTCATTACACTACATCGCCTAACCCAAGAGTTGGCTGTGTTATTGTGCTTAATGGTGAAGTGGTTGGTGAAGGCTTTCATGAAATATCAGGGCAAGGTCACGCAGAGGTTCATGCATTAAAACAAGCTGGCGCTAAAGCTAAAGGTGCCACAGCGTATGTTACGTTAGAGCCTTGTAGCCATTTTGGCTTAACACCGCCGTGCGCAGAAGCATTAATAAAAGCACAAGTGGGCCATGTTATTGCCGCTATGGTTGATCCCAACCCACAAGTATCAGGCCGTGGTCTTGAACGCTTAAAAAGTGCAGGTATAACCACAGAGTTTGGTTTATTAGAGCAAGATGCTCGAGACTTAAATCCGGGTTTTATTCGTTTGATGACCACTAAGTTGCCTTATGTTCGTTGTAAATTAGCCGCAAGCTTAGACGGTAAAACGGCGATGGCTAGCGGTGAAAGCCAATGGATAACATCGGATCATGCGCGCGAAGATGTTCAACGACTAAGAGCCCAAAGCTGTGGCGTTATTTGTGGTGCAGATTCCGTAATTTTTGACGACGCTAAAATGACCGTGCGTTGGAACGCTTTGGGTGAGCTAAAAAACAGCTACGAAGAGGCTAAAGTTAGGCAGCCTATTCGTATTGTTATTGATAGTAAAAATAGGCTCACGCCTGATCTCGCTATCTTTAATACAGCAAGTAAAATAATATTAATTAGAACATCTATTGAAAATGAGCAAACATGGCCGCATTTCGTAGAGCAGGTAGTTATTTCTAAAGCTAAAGATAGCGAGCAAATTAGCCTTAAACACTTACTTATTTATCTGGCTCAACAAGGGTTAAATGACATATTAATAGAGTCAGGCGCTAAGTTAGCCGGTGCTTTTATGAGCGAAAATTTGGTCGATGAATTGATATTATACCAAGCACCAAAACTTATCGGCAGCGAAGGTAAAAGTTTGGTAGATATACCGGCTATATTGCAGTTATCAGAGGCTAAAGACCTTAATATTACTGATATCAGTATGGTTGGTAAAGATATTAGAATAACGGCCATGTTCAGTCGTTAATTTATAAGATTGTATTACACTAATTAACATTTAAATTATCAGCATACAGAAAATGAGACACACAACATGTTTACAGGGATCATAGAAGCCGTAGGGCGTTTAAGCGCTATCAATAGTTCAGGTGACGGCGCGCGCGTTACCATCGATACGGCAGCACTAGACTTATCTGATGTAAAGTTGGGTGACTCAATAGCCACAAATGGTATCTGCTTAACGGTAGTATCTCTTGGTGGTGCTAATTTTAGTGCTGATGTCTCTAGCGAGACTTTAACGCGAACAGGATTAGCGCATTATAAAATAGGCGATAGTGTCAACCTTGAGAAAGCTATGCTGCCAACAACACGATTTGGTGGTCATATGGTTTCTGGCCATGTTGATGCAGTTAGCGAAATATGTGCGATTGAGCATAAAGGTAATAGCATAGATTACTGGCTAACAATGCCGGAAGAATTATCAGCATATATCGCCGAAAAAGGCTCAATTACAATTGATGGAACTAGCCTAACGGTTAATAGTTTAAGCAACGATAAATTTCGCTTAACCATAGTTCCTCATACCACAGGCCAAACAATTATTAGTCAATACCAAGTGGGCACGAAAGTGAATCTAGAAGTAGATTTAATTGCCCGCTACATAGAAAGATTACTTACAAAGCAAACAGCCGATGAGACTCAAACGTCAGGTGTTACGCATGCGTTATTAGCGCGCAATGGTTTTATTAAATAAAGAGGTTGTCATGAATTTACACACGCCACAAGAGATTATCGACGATATAGCTCAAGGTAAAATGGTTATCCTAATGGATGACGAAGATCGCGAAAATGAAGGCGACTTCATTATGGCTGCAGAAAAAGTTACACCAGAAGCCATTAACTTCATGGCAACGCACGGCCGTGGCCTTATTTGTATGCCGATGTCTGCTGAACGTTGTGAAATTTTAAAATTACCTTTAATGGTTGATAAAAACGACGCACAATTTACCACTAACTTTACTGTTTCAATTGAAGCGGCTGAAGGGGTAACTACTGGTATTTCTGCTGCCGACCGTGCAACCACTGTATTAGCGGCTGTAGGTAAAAATTCTGATCATAATTCGATTGTGCAACCAGGACATATTTTTCCGTTAATCGCTAAAGATGGCGGGGTATTAAATCGTGCTGGACATACCGAAGCAGGTGTCGATTTAGCGCGTTTAGCCGGCTTAGAAGCCGCTGCAGTTATTGTAGAAATTTTAAATGAAGACGGCACCATGGCGCGTCGTCCAGATTTAGAAGTTATTGCTGAAAAACACGGTATAAAAATGGGCACTATTGCCGACTTAATCGAATACCGAAATGCTAATGAAACAACGATTGAGCGTGTATCGCAATGTAAGCTTCCTACAGCATTTGGTGACTTTGACTTAACCGTATTTAAAGACACCATAGACGGCCAAGCACATTTTGCCCTTACCAAAGGTGAAATTAAGCCTGAAGAGCCAACCTTAGTGCGTGTACACCTAGAAAATACCTTTAGGGACTTACTATTTAGCCAACGTGAAAGCGTAGCTAAATGGCCAATCGCAAATGCTTTAGAAAAAATTGGTAAAGAGGGCGGCGTGCTAGTGTTATTAGGCAAGCACGAATCACCGCTTGAGTTAATTGCTCAAGTGCAAAAATACGCTAAGCTTGATGGCGGTGAAACAGTAAAAGAAGTTAAACGTCATGTTGGATCGCGAAATGTTGGCGTAGGCTCACAAATTTTAGCTAACTTAGGTGTTAGCAAAATGCGCTTACTAAGCTCACAAACGAAATATCATTCACTTTCAGGTTTTGGCCTTGAAGTGGTTGAATATATTGCTGATTAAGAGTTATCAACTCATAAAATATAGCTCAGCTTTGATGACTTAGAAGTTCTACACTAGCTGACAAATAAACAAGCGATTTGAAAATATTCAAGTCGCTTTTTTTATACTAATCATCTTTTAATGTCTGTTGATTTTTGTTATTTACTGACAAGTGCCCAAAATAATTATCAGTACTTGCCCATTTATTTTAAAGTATAAATATTTTTAATAATAAAAAAACAGCCAGATGCTTTAGCAAGTGACTGTTGTTATGTCGTTGTGATTTGTATTTTATCGTTTGATAAACTGACTTATTTGCTCAATTATACCAGCAGCATCAAGCCCAAGTTCTTGATGGATCTCGGTTTGCGTACCGTGCTTAATAAAGTTATCTGGTAAGCCAATATTAAGAATTTTCTTAGCTATGCCTTGGCTTAATATATATTCATTTACGCCTGAACCAGCACCGCCAGCAATAGCATTATCTTCAACAGTAACAATATAATCATGGCTTTCACATAAGGTATTAATAAGCGTTTGATCTAATGGTTTAACAAAGCGCATATCCACTAAAGTAGCGTTAAGCGTTTCAGCCGTAATTTTAGCTTCGCCTAATATTGTGCCAAAATTTAAAATTGCTATTTTATTGCTAGCTTGGTCGTTGTCTATTGTGCGAATAACGTTGGCCTTACCTAGCTCAATGGTTTCATCAACACTTGGCAGTTCTGCACCATTACCACTACCACGTGGGTAACGAACAGCCGCAGGCGCATTTAATTGATAGCCCGTATTAAACATTAACTGACACTCACGTTCATCAGAAGGCGTCATAATGGTCATATTAGGAATACAGCGCATAAAGCTTAAATCAAAGGCGCCTTGATGCGTGGCACCATCAGCGCCAACAATACCCGCTCTATCAATAGCAAATAAAACGGGTAAATTCTGAATGGCTACATCATGAATAAATTGATCGTAACCACGTTGTAAAAAGCTTGAATAGATGGCGACAACGGGCTTTTGTCCGCCAATTGCTAAACCAGCAGCAAACGTTACTGCATGTTGTTCTGCGATAGCAACATCATAATATTGATTAGGGAAACGTTGGCTAAACTGCACCATACCTGAGCCTTCACGCATTGCTGGCGTTATCGCAGCAAGTTTAGGGTCTTGTTCTGCGACTTTACATAACCAATCACCAAAAATTGCCGAGTAGGTTGGAAGGCTTGGCGCACTCTTAGGTAAGCTAGTTTCTGTATGATCAAATTTAGGTACAGCATGGTACTTAATTGGATCTTGCTCTGCTTGCTGGTAACCCTTACCTTTTGTTGTTGCAATGTGAAGCAACTGCGGCCCTTTAAGGTTACGCATATTCGTAATAGTGTCGACTAAGCCATTAACGTCATGACCATCAATTGGGCCGATGTAATTAAAACCAAGCTCTTCAAAGAAAGTGCTAGGTACAACCATACCCTTTAAGTGTTCTTCGGCTCTGCTGGCGAGTTCTTTGATTGGCGGAATGTTGTTAAGTATGCGCTTACTACCTTCACGAAGGCCAGTATATAGGCTTCCTGATAACATTTTAGCTAAATGATTATTTAACGCGCCAACATTTTCTGAAATCGACATTTCGTTGTCATTTAAAATAACTAGCATGTCTTTATTGATATCGCCAGCGTGGTTTAAGGCTTCAAATGCCATACCTGCTGTCATGGCGCCGTCACCAATAACAGCAACAACTTTACGATTTTTCGCTTCTTGTTCAGCTGATACGGCTAAACCTAATGCGGCAGAGATAGAGGTGCTTGAATGACCAACGCTTAAAACGTCGTACTCACTTTCTTCACGCCAAGGAAAAGGGTGCAAACCGTCTTTTTGTCGAATGGTATGTAGTTGGTCACGTCGGCCGGTTAGTATTTTATGAGGATATGCTTGATGACCTACATCCCAAATTAAATGGTCAAAGGGAGTGTCGTACACATAATGTAAAGCGACCGTTAATTCAATTGTGCCTAAACCAGAAGCAAAATGTCCGCTACTTTTACTGACAGAATTTAACAGATAACGTCTTAACTCTTCGCTGGTTTTTGTTAATTGATTTTTATCTAATTTGCGCAAATCATTCGGACAATCAATATTGGCCAGTAAAGGATATTCAGCTAGGTTTATAGTCATATTATTCTATTAAATTTTTAAATTAATTTTTGCGGCTTACAATAAAAGTCGCAAAGTCGGACAAACTTTGTGTATTGTAAGGCAAAGTGTCTAAAGCTTGAAGTGCTTGTTGATATAAGTTTTCAGCTTTTTCTTGCGCACCTGTTAAACCGAGCAATGCAGGATAGGTACTTTTATTAGCCGCTAGGTCTGAGCCAGCAGGCTTGCCTAGCTCTTCTTCTGTTGATGTAATATCAATTATATCGTCTCGAACTTGGTAAGCTAAGCCGACAAGCTTTGCATAAAGTGCTAACTGCTCTTTATCATATGCGGTGGCATTGTTACTACATTCTGCCGCCATTTTTACTGCTGCTTCTAATAACGCACCCGTTTTTAATGAGTGTAAATGTTCTAACTCAGCTAATGAAATTGCTTTGTCTGTTCCTGATAAATCAAGCGCCTGACCGCCACACATTCCTTGATAACCTGATGCACTTACTAAATAACGTAATAAGTTTATACGTTTGTTATCTACGGCTGCTGAAAAATCGTGATTCGCAATAATATCAAATGCTAATGTTTGTAAACTATCACCAGCGAGGATAGCCGTTGCTTCATCAAACGCTTTATGACAGGTTAATTGGCCACGACGCAAATCATCATCATCCATGGCTGGTAAATCGTCATGTAAAAGTGAATAAGCATGAATACATTCTATAGCGGCCGCAACACCATCTATATCACTTTGTTCTGCATCTAAGGTTGCGCCGGTAATATACGCCAAATAAGGTCGCATACGTTTGCCACCAATAAGCAAACCATAGCGCATAGCGTCTAAAAGTTTCTCATCGTTAATAACTAAGCTGTCGAGCTTTTTAGTTAGGTAATCGTTAATGCGTGTTTGTACATCGTCAATAAAGGCAAGTTTAGTCAAAGCTTTCAGTCTCGTTAGTATTAAATTTCTCTAATGTCGCTTGGCCATTTTTTTCGAGTAAAATATTGATTTGCTGTTCAGCACCTTTGAGCTTTTCTTGGTTATGCTGACTCAAATGTAAACCACGTTCAAACAACGTCATAGATTCTTCGAGGTTTAGATCGCCTTGTTCTAAATTTTGCACAATTACTTCTAATTCTACTAATGATTCTTCGAAGCTTAGATTTTCTATTTTCTTTTTGGCCATGGGCATTTTTTAGCGTGATATGAACTCTAGGCGCAAACTTACCTTAGCTGGGGCGCTGGGTCAATTAATGATGAATTTAAGACAATATTGCAAATACTCACAATATCTACTTAAGTTATTGACAGTATGGACGATAATAGAGCTATAACTAAGACTATAAGTATTCGCGTAAGACCTATTCATCAGGTATTATCAAACAAGAAATACCATTTGGTAAAAATATAGTTAAGAAACTTTTCGGAGGCATTTGTGGATTTAGCAACGTTAATAGGCATAGTCGGTGCAATAGGCTTACTGATTATGGCAATGTTACTCGCTGGTGACATTGGCATGTTTATGGATGCTCAGTCGGTGATCATCGTATTTGGTGGTTCAATTTTTGTTGTTTTATCAAATTATAACTTAGGTCAGTTTTTCGGTATTGGAAAAATTATCGGCAAATCTTTTATGTTTAAGCTGGAATCACCTGAAGAGCTAATTGAAAAATCAGTTGAAATGGCTGATGCGGCACGAAAAGGTGGTTTTTTGGCATTAGAAGAAGCTGAAATATCGAACGCTTTTATGCAAAAAGGTGTTGATATGTTGGTTGATGGCCACGATGCAGATGTAGTTCGAGCTACGATGCAAAAAGATATCGACCTAACGACCGAACGACATGAAACCGGCTCTAATATGATGATGGCATTAGCCGATGTTGCTCCTGCAATGGGTATGATAGGTACTTTAATTGGTTTAGTTGCCATGTTATCGAATATGGATGATCCTAAAGCCATTGGACCAGCGATGGCGGTAGCGCTTTTAACTACTTTATATGGCGCATTTTTAGCTAACGTTATTGCGATACCGATTGCTGCCAAGTTGAAGTTACGTTTAGCGGAAGAAAAAATGAACCAAGAATTAGTACTAGATGCTGTTCTAGGTATTCAAGATGGTCAAAATCCGCGAGTTATTGAAGGTTTATTAAAAAATTACCTTGCTGAAGGTAAGCGTGCTGTTAATACCACTGAAGAATAGCAGGAGTTAATTATGGCCGATAAATGTAAATGTCCACCTCCTGGGTTACCGGCATGGATGGGCACATTTGCTGATTTAATGTCGCTGCTGATGTGTTTTTTCGTGTTGCTTTTGTCATTTTCAGAAATGGACGTTTTAAAGTTTAAGCAAATTGCTGGCTCGATGAAGTTTGCCTTTGGTGTGCAAAACAAAATTGAAGTAAAAGATATTCCTAAGGGCACGAGCATAATCGCGCAAGAATTTCGACCAGGCAAGCCGGAACCAACACCGATTGAAGTTATTCAACAGCAAACCATGGAAATGACGCAACAAATGTTGGAATTTCAGGCGGGTGATGAAACTGAAGCGGGCGGTAGACAAGAGCAACGTGGTGCTGAACGTGGTGGGCAATCACAAAGCACGGCAGATGCAATGTCGCAAGAGGCTATTCAGCAGGCAAAAGATGCAATAGAGCAAGCATCACAAGAAGAAGTGAATGAACTTGTGAAGAAAATAGCCGAGCAACTAGAGCAACAAATTCAAGACGGTGCTATTGAGTTGGAGTCGTTAGGTCAACAAGTGATTATTCGTATTCGCGAAAATGGCTCATTTCCATCGGGCTCTGCGTTTCTACAGCCACAGTTTAAGCCTATTATGCGAGAAATTGGCCTGTTATTAAATACTGTTCCAGGTGAGATAATGATTTCAGGTAATACTGATAACCAAGGTATAAGCTCTGAACTCTTTACGTCAAATTGGGATTTATCAAGTAAACGTGCGGTCGCTATTGCGCATGAAATCATTAAAGTACCGGGTTTTGATCAATCGAGGTTACTTGTTGTAGGTCATGCCGACACTCGGCCTTTAGTGCCTAACACTACTCGATTAAATCGACGATTAAACCGACGTGTTGAAATTGCCATTAATCAAGGTAAAGCAAAAGAAACTGACCCAATATCTATTCGATAGTTATTCGATAGTAATGTTAAATAACATTAGCTATTAATCTTTATGCCAAGGAGCACAAAAAGTGTGCTCCTTTTTTATACCCAAAGCCCAATAATACTCATTTAAAGCCCTAACTATTTATCTATATTGAGCTTTTATTTCACTAACATTTGTCAACTACGCCATGTGCTGAACTTTTGCAAATTACAGTCGATCGGGTATATAATGCGCGCCATTCTAAGTGTGGGTATTATTGTTAATGAAATTTATTGTTAAATTACAGGCTGAAATTACGATTAAAAGCCGTCCGGTACGAAAGCGTTTTACTAAGATTTTAGAGTCGAGTGTGAAAAACGTTTTACGTCGTGTTGATGACCAAGTAACAACACGCATGAACTGGGATAACATCGAAGTTAACACTGCTAATAATACGCCAGAAAATCGCTTAAAATTAATCGATACACTAAAGTCGATCCCTGGCATTCCAATGTTTCTTGAAGTGCAACAAACGAACTTTACTGATTTGCATGATATTTATGAAAAAACAGCAGCGGTACATGCAAAAAACATTGAAAATAAAACTTTCTGTGTACGTGTAAAACGAACAGGCAAACACGAGTTTAACTCGATAAAAGCTGAACAATATGTCGGCGGCGGTTTAAACCAACTTGTAGAGTCGGCGAGTGTAAAACTATCAAAGCCTGATTTCACCGTACACCTTGAAATTAAAAATGAAAATTTATTTATCGTTACCGAACGCCATAAAGGTATGGGCGGTTTTCCTATCGCTACCCAAGAAGATGTGTTGTCTTTGATGTCGGGTGGTTTTGATTCTGGTGTTGCCAGTTATCAAATGATCAAAAAAGGTGCTCGTACACATTATTGTTTCTTTAACTTAGGTGGTGCAGCGCACGAAGTTGGTGTTAAACAAGTAAGTTACTACTTATGGAATAAATTTGGCGCGTCGCATCGTGTTAAGTTTTTTGCCGTTGATTTCGAACCTGTAGTAGAAGAAATATTAGAAAATATTGAAAATGGTTTAATGGGCGTTGTGCTTAAGCGCATGATGATGCGTGCTGCAGAAAAAATTGCCAACAAAATGGGCATTCAAGCATTAGTGACAGGCGAGGCCGTTGGGCAAGTATCGAGCCAAACACTGACTAACTTAAATGTTATTGACCGTGTTACCGAAACCTTAATTCTTAGACCATTAGCGGCTTACGATAAACAAGATATTATTGATATTGCCCGTAAAATTGGTACGGAAGATTTTGCCAAAACTATTCCTGAATATTGTGGTGTTATTTCTAAAAAACCGACAGTTAAAGCGGTTTTATCTAAAGTAGAAGCGGAAGAAGCTAATTTTGATTTTTCAATTTTAGACAAAGTCATTGAAGACGCGCGTATTTATGATATTCGTGATATTGGTAAAGAAAGCGAAGAAGAAATTCATGCGGTAGACACGCTTGATAATATTCCTGACAACGCTATAGTGCTCGACATTCGCAGCCCTGAAGAAGAAGATGAAAACCCTTTAGCGCTAGATGATGTAGAAATATTGCATATACCATTTTACAAGTTATCAACGCAATTTGGTGACTTAGACAAATCTAAAGACTACTTATTATATTGCGACCAAGGTGTTATGAGTAAACTACAAGCGCTATATTTATTAGGCGCAGGTTTTACTAATGTAAAAGTTTATCGCCCTTAAGTTTTCAAGTTAACGCAACGCATAACGAAAAATTAAAACCCTTAAATAACAATTTAAGGGTTTTTTTATACTTGCTATTTACCGATCACTTCATTATTTCTAGTGCTTTAATTTGTTGTAGCAGTTTTTCATTTTCAGGCACCAAAAATGCCATTTTATTCGCAACAGCGACAACGTAGCCATTAATATAGTCAACTTCAGTTTTTCGTTTTTGCAAAATATCGCTGCGCATTGATGAGCTATTTCTCGCTGTTTTTTCTGCGACAGTGAGTATTTTTTTTAGCAAGTCATCAAATGTAAACCTTATGTTTTCAAAGGCGGCAACCGCTATAATTTCGTGAATTAATGCTGCTATTTGTCTTTGAAACTTATCATTGAGTAATTCACCATTATCAACGTTTTCTAATGCTGTTATGGGGTTAATCACACAATTAATGGCTAACTTAAGCCATTGTTTTTCTTTTATGGCATCGCTAGAGGTTACCGTTGGCAAGCTATTATTGAATACCGTCGTTATTTCATTAAGCGCCGAGTTTGAAATATTGCCATATATAAGCCCTAAGTCACTTTGTCCCAAGCCAGTATGTTGTGCATGAAAAGGGTGCTTTATTTTACAGCCATGTGTTGTTAGTAGCGCTAAACAGGTGTGCTTTAGGGTAGAAAAATCATTGAAGGCACCTAAGCCATTATGACAAAAAACTATCACGGCATTGGTAGGTATTTTATTTTTTAACGCTTCAATAGCAGCATTGACTTGGTATGACTTTACACACAGTAATATTACGTCAGCTTTAGCAAACGCTATTTCATCCGCTACATTTAATGCAAAGCGGCCATACAGTTGCTCAATATCAGTAAATTCGTAATATGTAGGCGCTGAGGAAATACTAGAAGAGCAGCTTAAACTAACCCGGTTATCTGTAGATTGAACTAAATGATGATACCAGAGAAGCCCAATAGCACCTTGGCCAATAACAACAATATTCATTAACCTGATCTTTGACTAGAGCGATTACGGTACATAAGAATTGACCATCGAATAATAGCAAACAAGCCAATACCGATTAAATCAGCAATAAAGTCACTGACTTGTGCACTACGAAAGCCTAAGTAATATTGCCCTAACTCAGTTAGTACACCATAAAATGCCACGGTTAGCATGGTATTTAATAGTGGTAATTTCAATATGCTATGTAGTACCCAAGTTAAACAAAAAAAGCTAATAATATGGCCAATAGAATCAATTTCGGCACTGCGAAAAGCTATTCGTCTGAAATCGGCTGAGCTAAAGTAAAGGCAGAAGAACAGTATAACGATAATAGCGAGAATGGATAAATGATAGCGACTTTTCATTGAGGTGTTAGTCATTTAACTTTAAAAATTAGATAAGATTCATCATATCAGGGCTAAGCACCGAAAACTATCACTGTTCAACCACACAAAATAAATTACTTTTATTAAACTTAATTTATAGCAAAGATCGTCAATGGAATTAAATTTAATTAATTGATAATATATCACTAATTTTTTTAGCTAGAGAACTATCATGCCTTCAATGGATATTGTTTCCGAAATTAATTTGGAAGAAGTAAAAAACGCGACTGACAATTCTACTCGTGAACTTGCGACACGTTACGATTTTCGTGGTGTTGCAGCAAGCTTTGAATGGAAAAGCCCAAAAGTAACCATGAAAGGTGATTCAGAGCAACGCTTAAAGCAAATGGCTGATGTATTGCGCGGGCAATTGGTTAAACGCAATGTTGATGCAAAAGCATTAACCTTAGAAAAAATGGAAAGCTCAGGTCGAAACTTTAGCCAAGTAGCAACTTTTAAAGAAGGTATTGAGCAACCGGTTGCTAAAAAAGTAGTTAAATTGATCAAAGACAGTAAGTTAAAAGTGCAAGCGTCAATTCAAGGTGAGCAAGTTCGAGTTGCCGGAAAAAAACGTGACGACCTGCAAGCTGTAATGCAGTTATTAAGAGAGACTGAGTTAGAGCAATCTTTTCAATTTAATAACTTTAAAGACTAACTCGCCTACGATTTAGTGCAGTTCATTATTATAACGAAAAGAGGCTTCGGTCTCTTTTTTTTTGCTTAACATTTAAGATCAAAAACTTTCCGTATTATTCTGTGAAGTATCACCGATGATTTGACTGTAATTTAACCAGTAATGAATTCTTTACGGAGTAAATGTTCATTAAAAGTACTTTTGAGGTGATTTTTGCCAATAAACGCTGTTTTTTTCTTAATAGAAAAAGTAAATTAACTTATTCAATAATAATAATGATGATTTTAAATGGCTGCTTCTAGAGGTGCGTTCAGTTCTCGTATAGGTTTTATTATGGCTGCTGCGGGTTCTGCCGTAGGGTTAGGTAATATATGGGGTTTTCCAACACAAACAGCAAGTAACGGCGGTGCCGCATTTGTTCTGGTTTATTTGGTGCTGGCATTTTGTCTAGCGTATCCTGCTTTTATGGCTGAGTTGCTCATTGGCCGATATGGCCAAGCGAACGCGGTAACGTCACTACAAAAAATATCGCGAAATATTTTCCATAAACGTTTTGCCTTTATTGTCGGCTTTGGCGGTATTATATGTGCAGCAATAATTTTAAGCTTTTATGGTATTTTAGCTGGTTGGATGATGTCATTTGCAATTGAGCCTGTTACTTCATTATTAGGCTTTAATGAAACATCAAGCTGGCTAACATCACAATCTATAGCGCGTAATTTGATTTTTACCGCGTTATTTATGCTACTGACTATATCTATCATTCGCCGTGGTGTTGAGCAAGGAATTGAGAAATGGTCAAAGCGCTTAATGCCGATGTTAATCGGCTTACTAATTTTATTAATTTTTTATGTTTTTACTTTGGAAGGCTCAAGCGAAGGTTTTTCAGCGTATTTAAATCCTGATATTTCACGAGTATTTGAACCTGATTTATTAATAAGCGCACTAGGACAGGCTTTCTTTTCATTGTCGTTAGGTACCAGCGTGATGGTAATTTACGGCTCATATATTTCCAAAAAAGAAAATCTAGTGTCACTTGGCGCGCAAGTTACCTTAATTGATGTTTCAATCGCCTTTTTAGCTGGCTTATTAATTATCCCATCTATGTATGTTGCACAGGCACAAGGTGTTGCTATTTTTGATGCGAATGGTGGATTAATATCTGGACCTAATTTAGTGTTTGATGTGTTACCAACTTTATTTGAAGGTATGGGAGCTATAGGGTTATTTGTTGGTTTTGGCTTCTTTGTTTTAATGTCTATTGCCGCATTAACTTCTAGTATTTCAATGTTAGAAGGACCGGTTTCTTTTGTCGTAGAGCGACACAAGGTTGAACGTAAGAAAGCGACTACTTTTATTGGTTTAGGTATCTTTATTTTAAGCACCTTAATTGTTTTAAATTTTGATACTTTGTTTGGTTTGGCGATTTCAATTTCGACTGTTTATGGTCAACCATTAATTGCGATGTTGTGTTGTGTGTTTGTCGGATGGATTTGGTTTAGAAACGACATTTTAACTGAATTAAAGCAAGGTAATGATATGGTTGAACACTCCTTATTTTGGAAAATTTGGCCTTGGTATACTAAATTTGTTTGTCCAACGGCTATCGGCATTGTTTTCTGGCATTCATTATAAAATTAGTTTGTTTGAAATAGGTTATTAATTGAAAGTTTGCCACTAATAACAAACAAGTTTAAATAGCAAAAGAGAGCTTAAATGCTCTCTTTTTTTATAATAAAATTTAATTATTTCAATGTGCCTTATATCTTAGGCCAACTAATATTCCAGGGGGGAGTTATCTTACTGATAGTCTCTTTTGTACTGTCACAAGTGAAATAGTCACCTGTGTTGGGGGCAATACAATACTGAAACTGTTCATTATTTAAACTAAATTTTAAAGCAAAAGCGTGTAAATAACCGCGATCTGATTTTTTACCTGTACTGTAAAGTGGGTCGCCTAAAATTGGTACGCCTATGCTGTTCAATGCCACTCTAATTTGATGGGTTTTTCCCGAATGAGGTTTAATTAAATAAAGCCTTTGTTTTGGTATATTCGCGAAAGATAGAAACTGACTTATTGCAGGATTATTCATGCTCCTTAATAGCTTCCACATACCTCTGCGACTTTTTTCCATATCGCCCTTTATTAAGCCTTGTTTTTTTTTCGGCTTACCTTCAGCAATAGCAAGATAATATTTTTCAACTTGATGCTGTTCAAACATCTGCTGAAAAGCTCTGGCTGTTGTACTATTTTTTGCAACAATAATAAGTCCTGAGGTCATTTTATCTAATCGATGAACAGGATAAAGTTCGGTAAGTAAAAGCTGACGCTTGAGCTGGGCTTTTATTGTCGAGAAAAAACCACTGCCGATCAGGTCTTCATCATGAAAGCCCATGCCCTGAGGCTTGTTAATAATAAGGAAGTCAGCTTGGTTATCTATAATGGTTAATCGGTGCTCTGTCATTAAAAGCTCAAACCGATAAGAATATAAATAAATAAGGTTAAAACCCCACCAAATAACGCGTAAGGTAATTGTGTTTTTACATGTTCAAAGTGATCACAACCACTGGCAATTGACGCTACCACGGTAGTGTCTGAAATAGGTGATGCATGGTCGCCAAATATACCACCGCCTAGCACAGCAGCAACTAAAAACTCAATTGGCAAACCACTTTGCTGCGCAATAGGTACAGCGATAGGAATAAGTATTGCAAACGTGCCCCATGATGTGCCCGTTGCAAAAGCCATAACCGCTGCAGCAATGAACAGAATTGGCGCTATTAAATATAAAGGTACTTCAACATTTATTAATTGGCTAACATAAACGCCAGTACCTAATGCCTTTATTGCATCGCCAAATGCAAATGAAAGCACTAAAATTGCCACGGCTGGCGACATGTACTTAATGCCGGTAATCATAGTTTTAAATACTACCGAAAGTGACATTAACTTATTGCGCATAATTAATATAACTAAAAGCGCGAGGGCGATAACTTCTGACCAAAATACAGAAAAAGCACCTGAGCCTCGACGAATATCACCGTTACCGGTAAACCACAGGAAAATAAAGGTACCAATAAGTAGTGTTAACATCGGAATCCACATGATATGCGCGGGGGCAACATGCTCAACTGTCGTTTTTTGTTCATCTTTAATTACAGATTCTGCGTGTTTTAATGGTCCAAAAACTCGCCCACTAAATGCAGTGTAATAAGCAAGAACTACGGCAATAATCGCGTAGAAGTTATAGCCAATAGTACCAATTAAAATACCGACAGGGTCATTAAATGAATAACCATCTAACAAACCCAAAACATAAGCACCCCAACCATTAATTAAAAATAAAATACTGATTGGAGCACAGGTTGAATCAATTAGATAAGCTAACCTAGCTCGGCTAAGACGATGTTGATCAAATAGTTTTTGACTCGCCATCCCTGCGGTAAACATACTTAAATTGGTATCGGTAAATATAGTAGTACCAATAACGGTAGGTAAAATACTGGCTTGTCGACTATTTTTAACCAAATTTAGCGAAGCAAGATGATTAATAAAGCCGTTCACCGCGCCCGATTGATTCATTAATGTAACTAAAGCCCCAATCAATAAACTGAAACTAATAATGTAAACGTTACCTACCGATGAGAAAACACCGCCAATACCAAAAACTGTTTCGGTTAACCCATTTATAGGATTGCCATTTACGACCATTAAATAACAAAGCATTACGCCACAGAGCAGGGCAAAAAGTGCATTTCTTCGCCAGATAGCAATAACAATAGCAACTAAGGGAGGAAGTAAACTGAAAGCGCTGTCTTGCATATCTTGCATAGTAAACCTTTATTATTATTTTAGAATTTGGGTGTGCAGACGATTATAACGTAAAAAATTAATATTTATGATAACTTTAGTGGATGTATATGTAATATGAAACACCATGGTTAACTGCGCATAGCAGCTGCCGTTAATATAAAATAAAACATCAAGCTATTGCAGAACAATCAATATTTTCATATTTATGCAATAACATGCTGTAACAGTCGGTCTACATTTTTATGTTAATATTAAAGTGTTTTGTTTTGGTTTGTGCTTTTGCATAAATAGACAATAATAAATCATTGTAGGCATTGAAAAATTGATTTTTCACCCTTAAATAGTTGGTTACTCACTGGCGTTTCGCATCAGGAATTATTTTGACTTTATCATTAAACGAATATATCTCGGCTTTCTCTCAATTTGAGCACTTATCCAGTTTTAGCCAATTTGGTCGAGGCATAGAACGCGAAGCACTACGAGTGCTGCCACAAGGGCGTTTATCTGATCGCGAACACAGTGTACTTATCGGCTCTGCTTTAACACACCCGAATATAACTACCGATTATTCAGAAACCTTGCTTGAATTTATTACGCCTGTTAGCCAAGTACCTGAAATGGCAATCGCACAGCTAGAAGATGTACAAAAATTCACCTTAAGCCAACTTGACGGTGAATTGTTATGGCCAATGAGTATGCCATGTTTTGTTGAAGACGATGACAAAATACCTTTAGCGCAGTTTGGAAAATCCAATATTGGTAAAATGAAAACGGTTTATCGACAAGGATTGAAAAACCGTTATGGCAGTATGATGCAAGTTATTTCGGGTATTCATTTTAATTTTTCTTTTCCACGTAGCTTCTTTCAGTCGATGCAAACGATAGAAAAAAACACTGATAACCTTGATGACTATATTTCTGATAAATATTTTTCCTTGCTCAGAAACTATAAACGATTTTGTTGGTTGATTCCCTATTTGTATGGCAGTTCACCTGCTATTTGCAGCTCCTTTTTAAAGAACAAACCGACCGACTTACCGTTTAAAAAGTCTGAAAAAGGCTACATGTACCTTGAGCATGCAACGTCATTAAGAATGAGTGACTTAGGTTATACTAATAGCGAACAATCATCGTTACAAATTTGCTATAACAATTTATCGGGGTATTTAGATGGTGTGAAAAACGCGATTAACTTACCGTCGAAGAAATTCGAGAAAATTGGCATTAAAGTAGACGGTAAATACCAACAGCTAAATAGTAACGTATTACAAATTGAAAACGAGTTATACGCACCAGTACGCCCAAAGTGTGTTGCTAAACCAGGTGAAAAACCATCTGAAGCGTTAAAAAATCGAGGCGTAGAATACATAGAAGTGCGAGCGCTTGATGTTAACCCCGATTCGGCAACAGGTATCAGCGTTGAACAAATTCGATTCTTAGATATTTTCCTGACGTTCTGTATGTTAGAAAATAGCCCTACTTTGAGCTGTAACGAACAGGGGATCTGTGAGGAAAATATGGATGAAGTTGTTGTGCGAGGCCGTGACCCACAATTATTGTTACGTGATGGTGAGCAAGATAAATCAGTACAACAATGGGGCGGTGAGCTATTTGCTAAAATGACTAAAGTTGCAGATCTACTAGATGAAGCGAATCAAAGTAAACGCTATATGAATGCACTTAATTGTGAAGCCGAAAAAATAACTCACTCGAAACTAACCCCATCGGCAAAAATATTATCTGCCATTGTTGATGAAAATCAATCATTAACGAAAATGGCATTAGCGAAAGCAACAAACTACCGCCAACAGCTATTAGCCAATGACTACCAAGCGTTTAATGCACAATATTTTAGCGACACAGTGGCTACCTCATTGCAAAAACAGTTGGAAATAGAACAAAGTGACAAGGTAGATTTTGACACTTTTCTTCAAGATTACTTTGCTTAAATAATGTATCGCTAATTTAGGCAATACATTCACTTTAAAGATCAAGAATATATTTTTTCAAATTTTAGGCAAAAAAATAGCGCGTTAAGGTAACGCGCTGTAAATAATAAGAAAGCAGTCCAGGGAGGTTTAGCTTTCATAAGTTAGGACCACTGGAATTCTCAATAGTTCACTTATCGTTCAATTAAAATTTATTGTTAATTATCGCTTTTATTTTCTAATAGATGCTTATACAGAAAGCTGTTAATTAAAGCGCACCTATCTATACCTATCTATACCTAACTCTTGGTTATCTAATAACAAGCCAGATATTACCCGTTATCAATCTACTTAAGGAAAAGTTTTATTTTACTCGCCATGCTAGATTTAGCGTATAGAAGAAATAACATTGAAAATATTTAAATTAACTCAAATGAGTTAGTTTAATTTAATAAAATAAGACTGATTATATAAATATATTTAAACTTATCTTTAAACACTTAAAGAATAAAAGTGAAATATATGATGACTTTAACCTGAAAACCTTGAAATATTCTGGCATGATATTGTTAACTCAACTCTAAGTGTCAGCATTCATGACTTTTTTCAAAACATTATTTATTTCTGCTTTAGCTTGTATAACTTTATCGAGTTGTGCAACTAGCCCGCCCAAAAATCCTGAAAACCTTTGTGAAATATTTCGTGAACACCGAGGTTGGTACTTCGCTGCAAAAGACATGCGTGAGCGTTGGGGAGTTCCTATCCATGTTCCTATGAGTATGATGTATCAAGAAAGCTCATTTAAAGCCGGTGCTTTGCCTCCAAGAGACTATCTGTTGGGGTTTATTCCTTGGGGCCGTGTAAGCACGGCTTATGGTTATTCACAGGCAAAAACCATGACTTGGGAAGATTACATCAGAGAAACAGATAATTCTGGTGCTGATCGTGATGACTTTGACGATGCCATGGATTTTATGGGGTGGTTTATTTTTAAAACTCAAAAGATTAATAAAGTATCTAAATGGGACGCCTATAGCCAATACTTAAATTATCACGAAGGCTGGGGCGGCTATAAGCGCAAAAGTTATAAGAAAAAGGCTTGGCTAGTTAAAGTGGCAAGAAAGGTTGATAATCGTGCTAAGCGTTACGGTAGCCAGCTTAAAAGCTGTGAAGAAGAATTAAATCATAGTTGGTTATGGCGCTTGTTTTTCGGTGACTAGTTAATCAAATATCAGAGGTTAACGATATTGCTTAACCTCTGAATAATTCTCATACTCCTTTGTTGTCCTAGCCTTGCTTGTGTACCCAATGTCTGCGATTTTGTGATTAAGTTCCGCTTAAACGAAAAAACTAATCGCTGAGAAAATATTGACTTAAGCTTTCCCCGAACAAACGGTTACTTGCAAGAACATGCTATTTTATTATTTCTAGTCCACTGCTTATAATCGCTCCCACACGAAGATTTGAACTGATTACATGTGGCTTCATTGCCATAAGATATCTTTTTACCTGTAATAAGTGACGTTATAGCTGTATCTAAAAAACTTTCTATTGTTGGAGGCGTTGTCGAGCAACCGGATATTAAAAGTATTAAAATACTCATTCTTACCATCACTGATAGAGTTTTCATCATTGCTGCCTATTTAGTTAAAGTTTTTAATCAAATGCATTATAAAATTGAGGCTGCTTTAGAATTGGTAGCCAAGTTGGAAGTACCAGCCATGATTGTCATCATATTCAGCATTAGTTACATGAAAAGATACGCCATAGTTTAAATCAGACGCTAATAATCCGTCTTTAAAGTATGTATAACTTATCCCTGCGCCGTAAACATCTTGTTTCTTAGTTGTATATATGTCTTGATTATAAATAGCTTCAGTTTCTTCATCTACTTTGCCGATATAAATACCAATTCCGTGCTTATCATTATCGACGTCGAATAGGTCTGTTTTAATCCATCCTAATCCAAAGCCGCATGTCGAACTATGGCTAGAACTAATTTTAGTACACCCAGCAGAAATGTATTTCATCTCATGTTGAGAAATGGAAGCGAAATTTGCACCTACACCACTATAGGCAGAGCCAAAACCAAGGCCAAGAGAGTATCGCTGCTCGCTATTTTCTTCTGCAATAGCATTTAAAGATAAAGATAAAGATAAAATTGTACTAGTGAAAATTTTCAAAATATTTACCACCTAATTCATACTTTTTAATCACGTATTTGTAGTCATTTATCAAGCTACAAATACGTGGACTATTTAGTGAACATCACCACATTGATTGCGTGGACAATTATCACCACCAGCAAACATAACATATCCTAATGTGGTTGTTTGTGAAAATTTGCCATCATTTATTCTAGCTTTTACCTTATATTCACCTGAGTAACGTGGGTTATAATTAATGTACGGCGTTTCTGTAATCACTACCTCATTTGGTGATGACGGTAAGTCAATATTGTCAAAAGTCCATGTAAAAGTAATTTGTTTATTGTTTTTGGCGGCGTAAGAATATTTCGTATCGTATGAATAATTAACATCGGCATACATAGCTTCTCCTTTTTTAACAAATGAGGGTAACGTTCTTTTGGTAATTACTGGGGGGTTCTGAACATGAATTTTAATGGTGTCACACATGGGGATAAATGCATTTTGGTCAGGTATACTGCCATCACTTGCTTCTGAGCTAATTAAACTCTCAATTCCACTCCAAAGTTTATCATTTAACCATTCGTTATTTTGGAGGTAAGGCAGATGTGGCCACTCATAAGACATATCTTCTGGCAAACTCGTCTTTGGCGCAGGTTGACCTCTACGAACCATAGTTTTAAAGTTTTTTTCAAGAACAATACTTGTTAAGTATTTGGTTCCTCTAGAATTAGGTTTATACTGAAAGTCTCGTGCGTCTCTATTACCTATTCCATCTTTTTGGAAGTCATTCACTAACACAGGGGTAGAGTAAGGCTGCCCATTTCCTTCCCAAAAAGCGTACTCACCTGTTCCATATAAGCAATCAGATGCATTAAAGTTAGGGACCTCACAGTAGTACTGTTTTTTATTTGAAATTTGTTTTTTTGTACCTAATAGTATATGTGATATGTCAGAATTTTTAATTAAATGAAAGTTTACCATACTTCCTAGTATGTCTTCTTTACCAGTATCTTGCTTTATTTTATAGCCATCTATATTTGAACAAGCAGTGAGTTTATTATCATAATTTAGGCTATCTATAGCTTGGGTAGTAAAGGTTGTGAATAAAATATTCGCAAGTAGTATTCGTTTAAACATGAGCGTCCTTTGTGTATTGATGTTTAAATAGTAAAGAAAGGAAAAAGAAACTTATGAAAGTATAAAATCCTTTTATTACTTTGATGAGCCGCGGATTATACATATATTTTTGACCTGTGCAACTAAATTCAGAGGCTCTAGCAGGGCAATATTACGAGTGTTCAAAAAAACAAGCTGAAGAACCTTGTCAGCATAATCGGTATCTAAAGCTGCTTTAAATCGCTTAGCTTTTAGCCCTTTTTTAAAACTTGTTTCTTCTCTTAATAAATTGAGTACTAAATGTCTTAATACTGACATGTTTTCTGCTACATTACCGCGCCTTACTCGGCTTAAATCTTCATTAAAACTGATATCTAGCACCCAGTGTAACTGATTCTCGATACTCCAGTGCTTTCGCACGGCTTGAGCAAAAATTTTAGCGTTTGCTTTAATTGAGCAAATGAAGTCGCGTACTTCTTTGCGGGTTTTACCATTAATATGTCGTTCTGACTCAGCCATTCCTATGCTAATTAAACCACTCCACTTCAAGGTTAAGTCTTTGATACTTAAGGTCTCACTTATCCAATATTTACGGGACTCGACTCTGCCATGACCACTATCTATTTCTTCATGATATTGGTGAGATACCTTTGAAAATTCTTTCTCATGAAATATCTCAAAAAAGTCTTTGATAGATTGGTGTAAATGCCCTTGATTACCTTTAACCGCGATCACATAGTCAGCCTCTTTCTCTTTGATTTTAGTGGCTATAGCTCTTTGACGCCCTATTGCATCAATCGTCACTATACTGTCCTTAATATCTAATAAATCGAGCAGTTGGGGTATCGCGGTAATTTCATTGGACTTTTCAGCGATCTTAATTTGCCCTAGCACAACACCGTTATTTGCAGCAAAAGCACTCACCATATGAATGGCATTTTTCTTTGATTTTTTATCATAAGATCCACGAACTGTTTTACCATCAATCGCAATAACTTCCCCCTTGGTAGCAATATGTGCTGCTTTCATCCAACTAATAAAACATTGCTGCAATTTATCAGGAGCTATCGCTGAAGTTACACGAGCGATGGTGTCATGGACTGGGATACCATTTTCAAATGAACCATATTTCTTAAGTAAGATTACTTTATGATGAGCCACTTCTTCTATAGCTTCCCAGCCATCTGCGCCACAGATAACGCTGACAACCAATGTTAATAAAATATCGTGAAGTTTATGTTCGACTTTAGACTGTTGTCTAGCATCCGGAATTGTTGAAAAATGTTCATTGAAAGCAGATAGCATAGTGACTCCTATTTATTAGAAGTCTATTTGGTCATACTTTACGCTAAAAATAAAAGTTCGTGATCTTGCCCTAGAGGATCTAGTTAAGTTCGTTAGACTGCCTTCAAGTCTATTTTTTTACTTTTAAATTCACTAAAGCATTTTGGTTTTGTTGAATTCTGCATAGTTTTTGCCAAAGTTAATAAAAATTGCACTCTTTTTCAACAGTTCAAGCGTGAATAGGGGCTAGAAAATAAGCAAGATTATTTCAAAAAATAATTTCTATTTTTTTGCAAAAATCGATTGCAAAATACAAAGCCTATTTCTTAGTGGCTTTGCTTTTGTTATCCACAGAAATTGTGGAAACTTGATCCTTAGATCTAAAGCTGTGCATAACTTTGTTATTAACTTTCGATGATGCATATTCTATCCACAAAATACAGTGAGATAGAATAAAGTTAGCTATTAATGTTGTTTTTAGGGGCGTTAGTTGCGAAGTGGTGCTAAATAAATAGCAATGTAATGACCAGCAAGTAAAGGTTTTGATCAGAACATTATTGCTGGCCAAATGCGAAAAAGCACTGCTGAATTAGGTCAACAGTGCTTCTAAAGTATAGTGTTTAGGTATTAGGATTCTGCAGCTTCACCGTCGTAAAAGTCAGGTAGAATTCTTACCGTTTTGATCATATTGTCTTTCACTTCAATTATCTCAAGTGGGTAGCCTGATATTCTAACGCTTAAGTTGGCTTCTGGAATATCCTCAAGATATTCCAATATTAGTCCGTTGATGGTTTTTGGACCATCTGTTGGGAAGCTCCAGGTCATTTCTTTGTTTACATCACGCACGGTGGCACTACCGTCGACTAAGTAGCTGCCGTCTGGCTGAATATTAACTTCGTCACTGGTGGTTGGTGTCATGGTCGTTGTAAAATCACCAACAATTTCTTCAAGTATATCTTCTAATGTTACTAAACCTTGAATATCGCCATATTCATCAACAACTAAACCAAGGCGCTCTTTTGCATGCTGAAACTTTAATAGTTGAACATTAAGTGGCGTGCCTTCAGGAATAAAGTAAATTTCTCGCACGGCACGCAACAAAGTGGCTTTAGTGAATTGCTCTTTTGAAACAAGCCTTAAAGCATCACGAACATGAACATAACCGACAACATCATCGATATTGTCACGGTATAACAACACGCGAGTATGGTTTGACTGGGTTAATTGTTTTTGAATACGTTTCCACTCATTATTTATATCAATACCAACGAGTTCATTGCGTGGGATCATAATATCTTCAACGGTAACGTTTTCTAAATCAAGAATACCTACCAGCATATCTTGATCTTTAGATTTTAATAACGCACCAGATTCATTGACCACAGTTCTCAGTTCTTCAGAGCTAAGACTGTGTTGCTCTCGCTGTTCTGAACTAATGCCTAATAAGGCTAGAATGCCATTGGTGATCCAATTAACAGCAATAACGAACGGATATAATAACTTTAGCAGTAAAGTTAGCAGCAATGAGCTAGGAAATGCGACTTTTTCAGGGTATAACGCGGCTAATGTTTTTGGTGTAATTTCAGCAAAAATTAAAATAACTAGCGTAAGTATTAAGCCCGAATAGAAAACGCCGGCATCACCATATAAACGCTGAGCAATAATACCCGTAATAAGGGTTGCGAAAATATTAACAAGGTTATTGCCAATTAAAATTAAACCGATTAATTTATCAGGTTTTGCCAGTAATTTACTGACTCGCTTAGCGCCTCGGTGATGTTGTTTTTCAAGATGTTTTAAACGATATCGATTTATCGACATCATGCCTGTTTCTGAACCAGAGAAATAGGCAGATATAAATATGAGAATGCCAAGTACGACAAACAGCATATCGGTAGAGATGTTATCCAAAATGGATCCTATATATTAATTGAAATCAGCATTACAGTAAAAGTTGAAACGTAATACAAAGGTAACTTATACGCTAAAATTTATAATAAGAGAAACTCTTTCACAAATCGGCTACCAAAATAAGCCAATGTAAGCAGAAAAGTCGCAATTAGTGTTAATGTAAGCACGCGCTGTCCTCGCCAACCTAGTTTGAAATGCCCCCATAACGTAGCAAAATAAATTACGCATGCGATCAACGATAATACTGTTTTATGAGCGTTTTCTTTCGAGATCATGCCATCAAGAAATATAAAGCCAATGATTTGGCTAAGTAGCAAACAGATACTGCCCATTAATAAAATAACAAATAGTTGTTGCTCTACCTGCATTAATGGCGGTAAATGATGAACAGCTTGGAAGTTCTTACTCTTTAGTTTTTGATTGATATAGGCAACTTGGAAGGCATAAAGCGAAGCAATCACCAGAATACAATAGGCGATAAGTGCAAGTGTAATATGACTTAGCATTGCGACTTTATCTGACACAATTTCTAGGTTACCAACCGGAGAAATAAAAATCATACTAAGTTGCCAAAGACCCGCAAAGCCATAAATACCCGGCAGCAATAAATTCACCTTAAAACGCAGTGCAACAGTTGAGATAACAAGTGTAATAATTAAACTAACAAGCGAAACAACATTAGGTAATGAAAAATTAAGGTGATTATGAGAATTTAAAAACTGAGTACTGCTTAAAACATGGAAAATAATTGCTAAAGAAGCAAAAATTAACGTAATGATAATATTCGGGCCTTTAGGATGAAACAAGCGAGATAAAATTGATATCGTCGCTACGCTATAACAAACAAAGGCAGTAAAAGCAGTGATACTTGAAAATTCCACAAAATGCTCCGAAAAAAGAAAAACTGTTATCAATTAGATTACACAGCGATTCTAGCAGAATAGCTATAAGACACCATAACTAATGCTTATTTTATATCAAGCATTTAGCTTGTTTTGCAATTGTTAAGTAGAGCCCATGCTATTTGCAGTTAGCACTCACAATACATTGTCTGATTATCAGTAGTTTATAAAAAAAATCAGGGTGATATCGTACGATATGTCAGTTTTCTACTTTCTTTAAAGCTAAGTCTTTACCTTAAAAGCATAACTTCTACTTTCGCTAATTAATTGTACGGGTATAATAGAGCTAATTTTTTGCGCAAAGTTAATATTTGAGTCATTTATGTTTGAAAATCTTTCCGATCGTTTAACGAAAACACTAAAAAATATCAGTGGCCGTGGTCGCTTAACTGAAGACAATATAAAAGAAACTTTACGCGAAGTGCGCATGGCATTATTAGAAGCCGATGTTGCATTACCGGTTATTCGCGAGTTTATTGCTAAAGTAAAAGAAAGTGCGGTTGGGCAAGATGTTTCAAAAAGCCTAACGCCAGGACAAGTTTTTGTAAAAATTGTCCAAAAAGAGCTTGAAGCAGCAATGGGTGAAGTTAATGAAGCACTTGACTTAAAAGCCACTCCACCAGCTGTAGTACTAATGGCTGGCTTACAAGGTGCTGGTAAAACTACCTCGGTTGCAAAATTAGCGAAGTTTTTAACTGAACGCGAAAAGAAAAAAGTACTTGTGGTGAGTGCTGATGTATATCGTCCTGCCGCAATTAAACAGCTTGAAACATTAGCAAACGAGATTAACGTTGGCTTTTTCCCAAGTGACATTAAACAAAAGCCAATTGATATTGCTAATGCGGCTATTGACCACGCCAAGAAAAATTTCTTTGATGTGTTAATTGTTGATACTGCCGGTCGTTTGCATATCGACGGCGATATGATGGCTGAAATCCAAGAACTACATTCAGCAATCAAACCGATTGAAACATTATTTACCGTTGACGCAATGACAGGTCAAGATGCGGCAAATACGGCGAAAGCATTTAACGATGCGTTACCATTAACCGGCGTTATTTTAACGAAAACTGATGGTGATGCACGCGGTGGTGCTGCGCTATCTATTCGTCATATTACCGGTAAGCCTATCAAGTTTATGGGGGTTGGCGAAAAAATTGAAGCGTTAGAGCCTTTCCATCCAGACCGTATTGCTTCGCGTATATTGGGTATGGGCGATGTACTTTCTTTAATTGAAGAAGTAGAGCAAAAAGTTGATCGTAAACAAGCTGAAAAACTAGCTAAAAAAGTTAAAAGCGGCAAAGGCTTTGATTTAGAAGATTTTCGTGACCAACTTGTGCAAATGAAAAGCATGGGCGGCATGATGGGCTTAATGGACAAGTTACCAGGAATGGGAAATATGTCTGAACAAGTTAAAGGTCAAATGGATGACAAAGTAACCATACGTATGGAAGCTATGATCAACTCTATGACTCCAGCAGAACGTCAACGACCAGAAATCATTAAAGGCTCGCGCAAGCGTCGTATTGCTGCTGGTTCAGGTACGCAAATACAAGACGTAAATAAGTTATTAAAACAATTTACGCAAATGCAAAAAATGATGAAGAAAATGTCTGGCAAAGGTGGCATGCAAAAAATGATGCGCTCAATGAAGGGCATGATGCCGCCAGGTGGTGGCATGGGTGGCGGCGGTATGTTTGGCCGTTAACAACCCGTATTGAACTTAATATTGATAGATAGAAGGTAGCGAATAGCTACCTTTTTGCTTTCTGTTGTTTGATTTTTTGAGAAATACCAGTATATCTTGGTTTTAAATAATTAAACGAAAGTTACTTTTATACCAATTGAAATAAATAATCGATCATTTTAAGGCGGTTTAAATCGTCAATAACTTATTCCATTTGGTATTAGCTGACTTTCTTAAACCCCAAATAATATTTCAATGCGTTAATGTTTTTTCTATTCACTATTCTGTCACCTAGAGCAGTTAGCATTGAACCGCACACCACTAAACCTGCTCCAATATAAGCAAGAATATTTAAATGCTGGGCTTGGAAGTTTGTAGGCCAAATTAACTCTGCGATAGTTGCAAAAATTACCGTCAGTAGCGGGGTAACGGCCAATGTCGCGCTTACTTTTGCCGTGGGTAAGTATTCTAATGATTTAGCAAAAGTGCCATAAGCAATAAGCGTGTTTGCACAGCAAAATAATAACAGCAGCAAAGCGGTGTTATCTAATGTGGCTATTTGTAGCGGACTTGCTAACGGTAAAAAGAATACGGCGCTTAATAAATAGATACACCACATAATTTGATTTGAGCTGTAGTAACCCAACAGTTGTTTTTGAATAATAGCATAAGCTGCCCACGTTACTGCCGCGCCAAATATAATCACAAACCCCAGTAAAAAGTCACTGTTATCAAGGCCTACATTATTAATAAATTGTTGATTAAAAAATAATACTAAACCTGAAACTAATACCAAGGAGCCAAGCATTTGTCCTCGACTGAAATGTTCTTTTAATATCAGAACACTGCCAAGTAACATGAAAAAAGGCGCCATTTGTATCAGCATTTGTGCGGTTTCAGCCGGAATATAATGCAATGAAATCAAATAGAGAATGTAGTTTAAGCTCAGTAATATGGCGGCAAATAAAAGTTGCTTCATTCTACTGGGGCTTTTCAAAGCAGAGTTGGGGATTTTATTTTTTACAGATAATAATATGCCAACGAAGAAAGCCGCGAACAAGAAGCGATACCAAGTAATGGTATAAGCATCCATTAAAAGCAAAACAGACTTTAGCGCTAGGGGCAAAATTCCCCACATTATTGCTGTGACCATAGCTAGCGTTAATCCTTTTGCACTATTGTTGACGAGTTTGGTCATTTTTATCCAGCCAGAAAGGTAAGTTAAGCGTAAGTGAAGTTGCGCTCGATTATTATATTATTGAGGGCAGAATTATAGCGCTAATAATACTAATAACGTTACTGATTTGCGAAATAATTAATCAATCACGCGCTTTAGGTTGCTTTATCAGCAGGAAAGCGTAAAATACGCGAGCTTTTCTGTCGCTGAGGCGATAGAAATGTCTGGAAAATTCGTTTTAACACTTAAATTATATAGAGGACGATATGGTTACCATTCGTTTAGCTCGTGGCGGCGCAAAGAAGCGTCCATTCTATCAGGTTGTTGTTGCAGATAGCCGTAACTCTCGCGATGGTCGTTTCATCGAGAAAGTTGGTTTCTTCAACCCTACAGCGCAAGGTCAAGCGGAAAAATTACGTTTAGACCTAGACCGTGTCAACCATTGGGTTGGTCAAGGTGCAACTGTATCTGATCGTGTGGCCAAATTAGTTAAAGATGCTCAAAAAGCAGCTTAATTAACTTTGGTAGGTTTTAGGAGTTTGTTGTGGAAGTAATAGGTAAAGATGTCACTTTAGGTAAAGTAGGCGCAGTCTACGGTATCAAAGGTTGGTTGAAGATTCATTCATTCACAGATGACCAAGAAGCCATACTAGACTATTTTCCTTGGTCTTTAAAATTAGGAAATAAAGTTCAATCAGTAGAAATTACCGATTGGCGTAAACATAACAATGGTCTTGTTGTTAAAGTTGCAGGTATTGATGATCGTGACATAGCTCAAAAGCTTGTTGGCTCTGAAATATTTGTTAGCGAAGACGCGTTATCAGACTTGCCTGAGGGTGAGTTTTATTGGCGTGATCTTATCGGCATGACAGTAGTTACTGACAAAGGTTACGACCTAGGTCAGGTTTCCGACATAATGGAAACGGGCGCTAACGATGTACTGGTTGTAAAGGCTAACTTGAAAGATGGCTTCGGGAAAAAAGAAAGGTTAATTCCTTACTTAATGGACCAAGTTATACTTTCAGTGAGCACTGAAAATAAACAAATTTGTGTTGACTGGGACCCAGGTTTCTAACTTGAGTAATAGTGTATCAACAGACATGCTTAGCAATAAGAAACTGTGGATAGGGGTGATAAGCCTTTTTCCCGACATGTTTGACGCAATTACTGAGTATGGGGTGACAGGCCGAGCGATTCGTAATGGCTTAATTGAGTTTCACAAGTGGAACCCAAGAGACTTTACTCATGATAAACATCGCACTGTGGACGACCGACCTTACGGCGGCGGACCAGGCATGCTTATGATGGTACAACCATTACGAGATGCTATTCAAGCTGCAAGAAAAGCTGCAGATGAAAATAGCAGCCCAGAGCTTATTAAAGCAAAGGGTAAAGCAAAGGTTATTTATTTGTCGCCGCAAGGACGGAAATTGGACCAAGCTGGTGTACGCGAATTAGCACAACATGACCGACTGATATTTATAGCAGGACGTTATGAAGGCATAGACGAACGATTAATTGAGTCAGAAATTGACGAAGAATGGTCGGTCGGTGATTACGTATTAAGTGGTGGGGAATTACCTGCTATGAACGTAATTGATGCCGTAGCACGCTTTGTGCCCGGAGTATTAGGACATCAACAATCAGCTGAGCAGGATTCATTTTCTGACGGTTTATTAGATTGTCCACATTACACTAGGCCAGAAGTTATGGACGTTTCAGATAACGAAACTAAGTCTGTTCCTAAAGTGCTATTAAGTGGTAATCACGAACATATAAGGCAATGGCGCCAATATCAGTCTTTAGAAAGAACATGGACTAGAAGACCAGAACTATTAACTAACCTAGCTCTGACAGCAGAGCAGCAGAAAATGTTAACAGCCATAAAAGCTGATATCAAAAATGCTACTGATGACTGTGAACCCTAGGAAGAAGGTATTATGAGTAATATTATTAAGCAGCTTGAAGCTGAGCAAATGAAAAAAGATGTACCAGCGTATAGCCCAGGCGATACAGTTGTTGTACAAGTAAAAGTTACAGAAGGTGATAAATCACGTCTTCAAGCATTTGAAGGTGTTGTAATTGCTATTAAAAACCGCGGCATCAATTCTGCATTCACTGTTCGTAAAATCTCTAACGGTGTTGGTGTAGAGCGTGTATTCCAGACACATAGCCCAATCGTTGATTCAATTGAAATCAAACGTCGCGGTGATGTGCGTCAAGCTAAACTTTACTACCTTCGTGAGCGTTCAGGTAAATCTGCACGTATCAAAGAGAAATTGGCAAAAAGATAATTACGCTTTTGTAAGCTTAATTTCTGCTAGTTTTTTAGTAAAGAAAGATGATGCGAAAAACCTGCTTGGGAAACCAAGCAGGTTTTTTTGTGTGTTTTATTTGCTAAGTAACCTTAAATAATGAAATTGGTATAACTTAATCAATCAGCATGATATAAATTTTTTTGCCTATAGTCGGTAATGAACGCATGTAAGTTGCAGATTTTACAAGCAGAAAAGTCACTTCCTATTGCAAGTGTAACTAAATGTGTGTAAATTCGTAACCGAAATGTTAACAGGTAGCGAGTTTATTAACGTTTCTATGTTTATATAGATGAATTAATAACAAAAATAAAAATATTCGAGGAAGAAAACTCATGCGCAGTATCCTTTTTATCAAGTTACTATTTGTAACGGGCTTATTCTCATTAAACGCCTCCGCCTCATTAATTGAACGAGACTATTTAGGTGTTACAGGCGGTGTTACTTATGACACCGAGAGCCAATTAGAATGGCTTGATCTATCATTCACTCGAACCATGGATTTCAATGAATATCAAGATTACCTTTTGTCATTAAATGATGAATGGAACTTTGCAAGTAGTGACTTAGTAGCAAATTTATTTAGCAACTTTGATTTAAATGACGAAGTTAATGATGACTTCGGCACTGCCAAAGTAGGAAATGGTTATCATTATTACAGCTCACCTGAAAGTGCATTTATTAATGTGGTTAATAGTTTAGTTATATTGGGTGAATCGATGAGTGAAGGCTCAAACTTCTTTGGTGTTAAGGGTTTCACTAGCGATAATGTAGGCAATGGTTATGAGCAATATATGGCTTACTACAGTAACAGCCAGAGTATTGGGGTGGTAGCACTTGCAGATTATGTTAGAGCGCCAACAGGTAAAGGCATACAATCATTTTTTACATATCGTCAAAGTAACGCAATGCCTGTAAGCAACGTTAATGGACCTAGTTTGCCTGCTACTGCAGTACCCGAGCCTGCTACTTTAGGTTTATTTGCTATGTTACTGTCTTTTATGGTCTTTCGTCGAATTAAACGTTAACCAAAACTTTACTTTATAGCCTCAATTGTTCAATTGAGGCATCTCAACTTCCTGAAATTTTGCACAATTTTTTGTTAATAACGCTATTAATAATACTTTTAGCTGCAATCTAATTACGTGATTTTTGTCCAATATTAATAAGAAAGATCTATTAATATTCGACTTTAGTGGTGTATTACAACGTTAAAACTTGAGTTATGATGTTGGTAAGTTAAATTAACAAGATGGTTGAGCAAACCCATTGCTCGTTGGTACAAATAAACCATTAAATTCAAGATTTCAAGGATTAAGCATGCAAGAACTAAAAAGCCATTATCCAGTATTAGAGCAAGCCAAAGCTCACACGCATATCGATGCAGCGAAATATGACGCTATGTATAAGCAGTCAATTGAACAACCTGATGTGTTTTGGGCAGAACAAGCTGAAGAGTTTCTTGATTGGTATAAACCTTGGGATAGTGTTTCAGATGTAGATTTGCAATCAGCTAAAATTAACTGGTTTACTGGCGGTAAATTAAACGTTAGCTATAACTGTATTGATCGTCACTTAGCGACTAAAGCTAACGATACGGCAATTATCTGGGAAGGTGATGACCCGAGTGAAGATAAAAATATTACGTATCAAGAATTACACGACCATGTTTGTCGTTTTGCGAACTTATTAAAAGCACGTGGCGTTAAAAAAGGCGATCGTGTTTGTATTTATATGCCGATGATCCCCGAAATTGGCTACGCGATGTTAGCCTGTGCACGTATTGGGGCAGTACACTCCGTTGTTTTTGGTGGCTTTTCAACTGAAGCTATTCGTTCACGTATTATTGACGCAGATTGTAAAGTTGTTATTACTTCTGATGAAAGTCTTCGTGGTGGTCGTGTTATACCACTTAAAGTTAATGTTGATGCGGCAATAGCTGAATGTCCTAGTGTTCATTCTGTCATTGTTGTTGAACGTACTGGCGGCGACGTTGCTTGGAATGACAAAGTAGATATTAAATATCAAGCAGAAGTTGCCAAACTTCCGGCTATTTGTGAGCCAGAAGTTATGGATGCTGAAGACCCTCTCTTTATCTTATATACCTCAGGCTCAACAGGCACTCCAAAAGGGGTTTTGCATACTTGTGGTGGTTATTTACTTTATGCCGCAATGACCCATAAATATGTCTTTGACTATAAAGAAGGCGAAATCTATTGGTGTACAGCCGATGCGGGTTGGATTACTGGTCATTCTTATATTTTTTATGGCCCACTAGCTAATGGCGCAACAACACTAGTATTTGAAGGGGTTCCTACTTACCCTGATGCTGGCCGCTTTTGGCAAGTATGTGATAAACACCAAGTTAATATTTTTTATACCGCACCAACCGCTATTCGCGCACTAATGAGTGTAGGTGATAGTTTTGTAGAGAACGCAAACTTATCATCGCTACGCTTATTGGGTACAGTTGGCGAGCCAATTAACCCTGAAGCATGGCAATGGTATTATAAAGTTGTAGGTAAAAGTCAGTGCCCAATTGTTGATACTTGGTGGCAGACAGAAACGGGAGGGATTTTAATAACGTCTTTACCTGGCGCGGTTGATATGAAACCAGGCGCAGCGGGCAAACCATTTTTTGGTGTTAAACCTGCCTTATTTGATAAAGATGGCAATACCTTAGAAGGTGAAAACCAAGGTTTGTTAATGGTAACAGGCAGCTGGCCTGGACAATTGCGCAGTGTTTATGGTGATCATGACCGCTTTTATCAAACGTATTTAAGTCAATACCCTGGAAATTACTTTACTGGCGATGGTGCAAGAAGAGACGAAGATGGCTTCTATTGGATCACCGGACGTGTTGATGACGTATTAAATGTTTCTGGACACCGTTTAGGTACTGCTGAAATTGAAAGTGCTTTAGTCTTGCACCCTGCGGTTGCTGAGGCTGCGGTAGTAGGTTATCCACACGAAATTAAAGGTCAAGGTGTTTACGCTTATGTCACTTTAATGAATAACGCGGCTGAATCTGATGCATTACTAAAAGAGTTAACTGAATTTGTTGCTAAAGAGCTAGGTCGCTTTGCTAAACCTGATTACATACAATATGCGCCAGGTTTACCTAAAACACGCTCTGGAAAAATTATGCGACGAATTTTACGTAAAATTGCTGAGAATGATCTAGACACTTTGGGCGATACTTCAACATTAGCAGATCCTGCTGTTGTAGATAACTTAGTAAGTAATCGCATTGTGCATGGCTAGCATTTAGTGAAATTTTATAGAAAGCGCCGAAAGGCGTTTTTTTTTATCCAAATTTTAATAATAGGGCTGTACCGAGGTAAATTATAGTGTAATATAAACGATACAAAATAAGTAAACATAAATTTACATTGAGAAAGGTTTAAAAAGTGCACAATCTGCAATACCGATATTATTACCTCCCATACTTTATCTAGTCGCTTTTTGCGGCCTAGTTATTAGCAGGCATACCTGCTAACCGAAAATGTTTTACTTAACAGCTTAGTTCACTACACAGATTAACTATTTATATTAACAGCTTACTTTAATTGCTCTCTATTCAGGAAAGAACCATGTCAAACTCAAGCTCAACTGCGTCAAACGCAACCGAAATACCTAAAAGCAGATTGAACGATGTTCATGTGAATGCCGAAGACGTTTTAATTACCCCTAATGCATTGCGAGAAGAATTACCTTTACCTGAATCAGGAAGGGTTTTTGTCAAAAATGCTCGCACAATTATTGCTAATATCATTCACAAAAAAGATCATAGATTATTAGTAATTTCTGGCCCTTGTTCTGTGCATGACTTAGATGCAGCAAAAGCATACGCGAGAAAGTTAAAAGTATTGCATGATAAGTACCAAGATAGTTTATACATTGTAATGCGAGTATATTTTGAAAAGCCTCGTACTACTGTTGGTTGGAAAGGTTTGATTAACGATCCGCATATGGATGGTTCGTTTGATGTAGAAAGTGGTTTGCGTAAAGCACGAGAATTATTAATCTATTTAACAAAGTTAGGTTTACCTCTAGCCACTGAAGCACTAGATCCAATTAGCCCACAGTACTTAGCTGAATTATTTAGTTGGTCGGCAATTGGTGCGCGAACAACTGAGTCACAAACTCACCGTGAAATGGCCAGTGGGTTATCTATGCCTATTGGTTTTAAAAATGGCACGAGTGGTGGCTTAGGTGTCGCTATAAATGCTTTACAATCTGCGGCTTCTTCACATAGGTTTATGGGAATTAACCGTTTAGGGCAAGTGGCACTAATTAAAACGTCTGGTAATCCAGATGGCCATGTCATTTTACGTGGTGGTAAAAAGCCCAATTATGATGCGGAAAATGTTGCGTTATGTGAAGCGGAATTAGCCAAGCAAAATTTAGAGCCTGGCATTGTGGTTGATTGTTCACACGGAAATTCAAATAAAGATTACCGTCGACAACCTATCGTGGCAGACAATGTATTTGATCAAATTTGTGCCGGTAATAAAACAATTATTGGTATTATGCTTGAAAGTCATATTAATGAAGGTAACCAAAGTGCAGATTTACCATTTAGTGAACTTAAATATGGTGTTTCGGTGACTGATGCTTGTATTGATTTTGAAACCACTGAACAACTTATTGCTGCCGCAAGTGCTAAGCTTGAAGTGGCTTTAAAGAAACGAATCGATTAACTGTTATTGCATAGGAATAGTTATTGCCAATGAACAATGAACTTACATTTGAACAACAGCTAGGCGAGTTGCGTAACGAAATTGACGATATTGATAGTCAACTCGTAGCGCTTCTGGCTAAACGTCGCGCCGTAACCACTAAGGTTGGTTTACTTAAAAGCGCGGTAGGTATGCCAATTTTTGCTCCAGAACGCGAAGCTAATTTATTAAAAGTTCGCCGTGAGCAAGCGATAGAAGCAGGCTTATCACCCGAGTTAATAGAAGATATTCTTCGCAGGTTAATGCAAGATTCTTATATAAGCCAAGATGCTAGCGGTTATCGTTGTGTAAACCCTGATTGCAAAAAAGTGGTTGTTATTGGTGGAGAAGGGCAATTAGGACGAATATTTGTTGATTTATTTAAGCGTTCTCAATATCAAGTGCATTCTTTAGAACAAGACGATTGGCCAGACAGTGCACAGATTTTAGCGGATGCTGGTTTGGTCATTGTTGCGGTACCTATTCGATTAACTGCGCCAGTAATTCAAAAACTAGGTACTTTACCTAAAAACTGTATTCTGGCCGATGTTACGAGTGTAAAAGAAGCACCTTTGTACGAAATGATGAAAGTGCATGCTGGACCTGTAGTGGGTTTGCATCCAATGTTTGGTCCTGATGTTACCGGCTTAGTTAAACAAACTATTATCGCCTGTGAAGGACGTTTTGAAGACCAATACCACTGGCTGCTTGAGCAGTTTAGAGTATGGGGCGCTAAAATTCATCCTGTTGAAGCTCATACTCACGACCAAGCAATGTCTATGGTGCAAGTAATGCGACATTTTTCTACTATTGCTTATGGTTATCATTTAATGGCTGAAGGTGCCGATATTGCTCAGTTGGTAGAAATGAGCTCTCCTATTTATCGCTTAGAATTGATTATGGTAGGACGCTTATTCGCCCAGAATCCGATACTTTACACCGATATTATTTTTGCCAACCAAGATAATATTGCTATGATGAAACGCTTCGCTTATCGGTTTTTAGAATTGCTTGAAGATGTGCAACTTGATGATAAAGAAGCTTTTACAAAAATGTTTTCTCAAGTTGCTGAGTGGTTTGGTGACTATGCGGATGTTTTTATGCAGGAAAGTAAAGAAATGTTAATAAAAGCCGATCAGCTTAAAAAGCACTAAATAAATCATAGTAACTAAAGCGTGTTAATTTAGTTAATCAAGGTTAAGGAATTAAATGAAAAATATTTCATCAATACTGTTCAGCTTTTTTATCGTCGTGCTTTCTGCATGTGCAAATAGCGAATCAAAAAGTTCTGGTATGGTAATAGGCGAAATAGGTCAAGAACAACTATTGAGCGAATATCAATACTTTCAGCAAAGTTATCGTATGTATAACTTGTCTGAAGAAGAAATACTTGAAATAAAGCGCTGGCCTAAAGGCTTACACGTTGAGGTTTATTTTGGCACATGGTGTCATGATAGTCAGCGAGAAGTGCCTAGGTTTTTAAAGGTTTTGAGCGAAAACGCCGATATGACATCTCGTTTAATCGGTCTTGACTATAATAAATCTGAGCCTAAAGGCACAGCTAAAATACATGATATAAAGTTTACGCCCACTTTTATTGTTTATCGGGATAATAAAGAGATTGGCCGAATTATTGAGCGCCCTAAAATCTCACTAACAGCAGATATTTCTAGCATGCTATAGCAACAGAAAATAAACATAAAAAAATCGCATCGAAGCCAGCTTCAATGCGATTTTTTATTTTACAGTTTTAACTTATTGAGCTTAAACTAAAACAGTTGAAACTCATTGGCTATATGTATAGTGCTAAAGTTTAAAACTTGTAGGCAATACCAACCGTAATCGAGCTATCAATCCATAATGAATCTTTGAAGTTCGCACTACAAAGCTCTTGTTGACAAAACATAGCATCATCTTCATCAATGAGTGTTGCATATGCACGTAACTCGGTTACTAGCGCCACTTGTTTAGAAAATTCATAACGAGTGCCAAAAGCAACGCTTGCAGAAGGGTAAACTTCATCACCACCTTGATCTGCATCGAAATACGCACCACCAAAACCTAAACTTAAAGTCGTTACATAGTTTTGTTGGCGAAATAAAGCTACGCCGTTAAAGTGGGCATAAGTGATGTCTAGCGAGTTATTTTCAGCGTTTTCGCCAACAAAGTCGTGGCTAACACGATTTAACAACACTTGGCCTTGGCCATTTACATTTTCTTCCCAAGCAATACCAATGGCAATATTACTTCCTGAATCTGTGCTGATATCACTATTGTCGCTTGCAACTAGGTCAGAGCCAAACATTTGTCCAACCATAACGCTTAATTCAAGCTGGTTTGCATGCACGGTTTTTGAAACAATTAAAGAGCAAAGCATTGTTATTACTATTAACTGGCAGTTCACTTTCATTACAACTTATCCTATGGTTTTTATTTTTATAATCCTAGCTAATGCCATCACTGGATTTAGCTAGGGTTACCACTCAAGATTTAAAATTAGCCAAATAAATCAGTTAATTTCTTTTTCGCTTTTTCTTTAAGCTTTTCTTTAGCATCATCGGTTAGTTTTTTCTTTTGTGTTTCTTTTGCTTGTTGCCAAATTTTAGATAAAGCTTGTTTAACTATTTCACTACCTAGTTGGCTAGCAGGCAAGCCAGCTTCACCACCAACATTGCTTAACGTAATGTCAGGTAATGAAGCGCTGTGTTCTTTATTACCAAAAGCACTTAAATCAATAGTGAGTGCAGTTCCTGCAAGTATAATTTTACTGACTTTTATTTTAGGTTCTTCACCGCCAGTAGACTCTGTGGTATTTGCATCGCCTTTAGGAGTGTTACGCTCAATAGCATCTAAAATATCTTGAATGTTAGAGCCGCCAGTTTGTGTAAACTGAACAAACGCTTGAGGCGATTTAATCACAATAGCGTCAATAATAATGGGAGAAGACGTTAAGCTTTCTAAGTTAATATCAAGCGTAACTTCTTCTAAAGCGAAAGCATTAGGTTGGCTATAGCTCTTTGGATTAGCTAAATTAACACCTAAAATACTCCCTGCGCCACTTGCTAATTTAATGTCGACAGCCTTTACAGATACAGTTTGCTCTGTAACTTGTGTACCCACTGTTTCAATTTGATTTTTAATATAATCGTTAAGCGAGCCATTAGCTAAAAACCAAAGAGCTCCACCGCCAAGTAATAATAAAATAACAATAATTGAGGCAATAATTTTCACGAATTCAATCCTTAAATGTAAAGTGTGAAGTTATAGCAAATAGTGCTAATTCTTCATCTGGTGTATGTATAATTAAATTATATCTTAATAATCACAAAGTTAATTAATTTTTTATGATTTGCGACCAAAGCCTTAAATCTTAGGCTAAGTTGTATCGAGCAGTACTATTTTCTAGGTTATAGTAATACTACTGTAATTTTTCGCAAATTTAGAGATTTTGATTATGTCTGCCGCTATAAGTCGTCGTATACCTTTGTTTTTACTCGTTGGCGTATTAATCGCATTAATTGTTTATTTACAATGGCCAAAACAGGTATCTAATCAAACTAAGCATCAGCGTGTCGTTTCGGTTAAAACAACCAAAATTGCTTTAGCTGAGTTTAAAGATGCTGTTGAGGCTGTTGGTACTTCACGTGCGAATGAAGAAGTTATTATTACCAGTAAATATTCAGACGTAATAGATGAAGTTTTATTTCAAGATGGTGAAAGCGTTAAAAAAGGTGCAGAGCTGGTTCGCCTTAATAGTCGTGAAGAAGCTGCAAAAGTAAAAGAACTTAAAGCTAACCTTGAAGAATCAGAGTCGCAGCTGAATCGTTTTCAAGATTTATACAAACAAAAAGCCACATCTAAGTCATTGGTAGATCAACAAGAAGCAAAAACTAAAGCGATTTCGGCACAATTGTTGAGCGCCGAAATAAAACTCGCAGAATTAACTATTAAAGCACCATTTTCAGGTGTTTTAGGTTTTCGTGAAATTAGTTTAGGTGCATTGATTAATGTCGGTGATGTGATCACAAGTTTAGATGACCTTAGTATTATAAAAGTAGACTTCTCTGTTCCTGAGCGGTATTTAACAACCGTATCTATTGGTCATAGTATTGAAGCCACCAACACGGCATATAAAAATGAGGTGTTTATTGGTGAAATCACGTCAATAGACTCGCGTGTAGATAGCGTTACTAGAACGTTAAAAGTAAGGGCAAAAATTCCCAATGACGAAGGGAAGCTTCGTGCCGGAATGCTGTTAAACTTGCAAGTTGTTCGTAAAATAGAGCAAGTATTACAAGTGCCTGAAAGTGCGGTTATTCCGATTGAAAATGATCACTTTGTTTTTGTGGTAGAAGACGATAAAGCCGTAAAAAAACAATTGCAAATTGGCCGACGTTATCATGGTTACGTTGAGGTACTCAGTGGGCTGGAAGTCGGCGCTGATGTGGTTATTGAAGGCGCTTTAAAGCTGCGCGATGGTGTTGCGGTTACTACTCAGGAGAGTAAATCGTGATTTTATCTGATCTTTCGGTTAAACGTCCTGTTTTTGCTACGGTAATAAATTTACTCTTAATTACTTTTGGTATTGTGGCATTTTTAACTTTACCGCTGCGTGAATACCCTGATATTGACCCGCCAGTAGTGAGTATCAACACCACATATCCCGGCGCTTCAGCTGCGATAGTTGAAAGTAAAATAACACAAATTCTAGAAGATCGAATTAGCGGCATTGAAGGCGTGAAATCGATTAACTCGAATAGCCGTGTTGGTCGTTCAAATATCTCTATTGAGTTTGAATTAGACCGAGATATTGACGCGGCAACTAATGATGTTCGAGATAGAATATCACGTGCGCTTAACAACCTACCCGAACAAGCCGAACCGCCAGAAGTTTTTAAGGCGAATGATGATGAAAGCACCATTGTATGGTTTGTTTTACAAAGTGACGCTATGAGTACGTTACAGCTAACCGATTATGCAGAGCGCTATATTGTTGATCGATTTTCAGTCGTTGATGGTGTTGCACGCGTGCAAGTTGGTGGTGGTAGAACTTATGCGATGAATGTAGTACTGAACCGAAAAGCCATGGCTGCTAGAGGTGTAACGGTTAATGATATCGAGCAAACTTTACGTGCTGAAAATGTTGAACTCCCTGCAGGTAAAGTAGAGTCCATTGAACGAGATTTTTCAATCAGGGTTGAACGTAGTTATTTAACAGTAGAAGACTTTACGACTATGGTGGTGGCGCGTAATGATACTAAATCATTAGTTTACCTTGGTGATGTTGCTAAGATTTCTTTATCCGCCGAAGATGAAGAAAATATGTTTCGTGGCAACGGCAAAAACATGGTTGGCTTAGGTATCATTAAACAGTCAAAAGCGAATACTTTAGAAGTTGTTAAAGCGGCACGAAAAGAGATGACGTTAATACGTGAAGGACTACCTTTAGGTACAACTATCACCAACAGTTATGACTCATCAGTATTTATTCAAGGTTCTATTGATGAAGTATACAGTACTTTAGCTATTGCTATGTTAATGGTAGTGCTGGTGATATTTTTATTCTTAGGCAATGTTAGAGCAACGCTAATTCCTGCTGTTACTGTTCCTGTAGCACTTATTGGCTCTATGATGGTGCTTTCGTGGCTTGGCTTTTCTATCAACTTATTAACCTTACTTGCTATGGTGTTGGCCATTGGCTTGGTTGTTGATGACGCTATTGTTGTGTTAGAAAACATTTATCGTCGTATCGAAGGTGGGCAAACGCCTTTACTTGCCGCTTACGAAGGGGGGCGAGAAGTCGCATTTGCGGTTATTGCAACTACCTTAGTACTCGTTGCTGTATTTGTACCTTTGATCTTTTTATCAGGTAATGTCGGACGTTTATTCACAGAATTTGCGATTGCTATTGCTGCTGCGGTAATTTTTTCGAGCTTAACTGCTTTATCATTAACGCCGATGATGTGTTCAAAAATGTTGAGGCATAAAAAGCGTAGCTCATCATTTGGTCAGAAGTTGGATAAGGGATTTGCCAGTTTAGAAGCGGCTTATGGCCGCGCAATAAAAGCCAGTATTCATCAACCTTTGACTATTTTCATTGTCATTATTTTATCTTTATTTGCAGTTTATACTTTATTTAGTGACCTGCCTTCAGAATATACCCCTAAAGAAGACCGCGGCAATTTCTTCGTGGTAATGCGAGGCGCAGAAGGTGCAAGTTATGAAAATAACGTTAGAAATATGCAACAAATCGAAGAAAAGCTCTTAACGCATCAAGAAAATGGTGAGCTTGATCGCGTGCTGGTTCGTGTGCCAGGCTTTGGCGGTACTGGAGGAATTGCAATTGTTGGTATGCCGGCATGGAAAGATCGTGTTATCGATACTTTTCAATTTATTAACAAAATGAATGGCGAGTTATCTCAAGTAACCGATGTAAGAGCATTTGCCATGATGCGCCGAGGCTTGGGCGGCGGTGGCGGTTCTGCTTCGCCTGTAGAATTTGTGTTACAGGGTAATACTTATGAAGAACTTGCAAAGTGGCGCGATATTATTATCGCTAAAGCTCAAGAGAATCCAGGTCTGAGTGGTATAGACAGTGATTACAAAGAAACTTATCCGCAACTATTAGTTAAAATTGATCATAATCGTGCGTTCGATCTCGGGGTGTCGGTTGGTGATATAGGGCGCACGCTTGAAACCATGCTGGGCCAGCGACGAGTTACAAACTTCGTAGAGCGCGGAGAAGAGTATTATGTAGTGGTTAAAGGTGAAAAAACCGATTTCTCTAACCCGAAAGATATTGATAATATTTTTGTTCGCTCAACCGTAAGTAATGAACTGGTTCCTCTTTCTAATTTGATCACCATAGAAGAGAATGCCACATCTTCAAGGCTGAATCGTTTTAACCGACTTCGTAGTGTTACCATTAGTGCTAATTTGGCTGATGGTTATGCCCTTGGTGAGGCGTTAAATTATTTAAATAATGCGGTGGCTGAACACTTACCAGAAGAAGTACAAGTTGCGTATAAAGGCCAGTCTCAATTACTCCAAGAGTCAGGTAACTCAATTGCATTTATCTTTATACTTGCATTAGTGATTACCTATTTAGTTTTATCTGCTCAGTTTGAAAGTTTTATTCATCCTTTTGTTATCATGTTGACTGTACCGTTAGCGTTAGTGGGCGCTTTAGCAGGTCTGAAGTTAATGGGCATGAGCCTGAATATTTACAGCCAAATTGGTATTGTTATGTTAATTGGTTTAGCAGCAAAAAATGGTATTTTAATCGTTGAGTTTGCTAACCAATTACGCGATAAAGGTATTGCTTTTGAAGAGGCAATAATTGCAGCAGCAACCCAGCGTTTAAGACCGATTGTAATGACCACATTTACAACGGTAACTACGTCTATTCCTTTAATTTTAGCGGCAGGGCCAGGTGCTGAAAGCAGAATGGTTATCGGTATTGTTATTTTTGCTGGTGTATCGTTAGCCAGCATTTTTACACTCTTTATTGTACCAGGAGCTTACTATTGGCTTTGTAAAAATACCGGCTCACCACAAATTATTGCTCAAGAAATAGACCGACAACAAGCACTAATTAGCAATAATAAAATCTAGATTAACAAAACATTTTAAAACCCAATTAGCAGTAATGCTAGTTGGGTTTTTTGTTTTATAGCGCAACGTTTTTGGTCATTAAGTTAACCGCTCTTTAATTTACAGCTATAGCTATGTATAAAAAAACATCGACTTGATTAAAAATTGAACATGAGATATAAAGTAGGAAAATAATAATAATAAATAGTGGAAATAACCATGTTCGACATTAATAAAAAGCTCTGGTCATTTAACTTTGGCTGTTTAATTGCGGGGTCTTTAGTTTGGTTAGTTCATGTGGGTAATTTAGCTCCTGTACCTAGTATCCTTCATCCCCATACCGATTTTATTCTTGATTATTATTCAGGTTCAATCACGGCGTTAAGTGCGATCATTGTTACTATATTCATGCTAGTTTTTATGCATAAAGCTTTTAAAATATGTGCGAGTGAGCATACCTTTTGGTTGTTATTACCTACTTTATGTTTTCTAACATTAACGCTGCTTATTGGTCAGTTTATGCTGGTTTCAGTGATGTTCGCTGCAGTACCAATATTAATTGTTCTGACATTTAGTGCGATTTTATTTCGTTTGAAAAACAGGCGTAAAACTCTAGCGTGAAGATATTATTTCCGCGTAATTCAAATTTTCGATAGAAAAAAGGGCAGTTAAACTGCCCTTTTTAATATGCTTAATAAATACTAACTTATTGCGCTACTTGGCACATTTGTTGGGCTGATATGCTCAATCGGATAACAACCTAAAATTTTAATGAAATTAGTTTGCTCAGTAATTTGGCTAATAGCCTCTTGTAATGCTAAGTGCTTTAAATTCGCTTCTACATCAATATAAAACATTTCTTCCCAAGGTCGTCCTTGAATAGGGCGAGACTCAAGCTTACACATATTAATACCTTTATTTTTTAATACTAAAAGACATTCAACAAGTGCGCCCGGTTTTTGTCCTGTAGCTATTACTAAAGTGGTTTTGGCTGGAATTTGTTCTGCTACGTCAATGGGCTTTCGTGCGACTAAAATAAAGCGGCTATGATTTTCAGTTTGATTAGCAATCGATTTTTCTAAGGCATGTAATTGATATAAGTTTCCGCCTTCTTCACTACCAATAACCGCGACGGTATCGTCTTGTAATTGATAAACTTTGGCCATAGCATCAGCGGTACTTTCACAATATTCAATACGAATATCGTTTTGTTTATCAAGGAAGTTACTACATTGAGTGAATGGCTGTCCATGAGCATAAATAGTTTTAATTTTATTTAGCTTAGTGTTCACCGCTGTTAGTAAGCAGTGTTCAATAGGCTGAGTTATTTCACCAACAATCGATAAATTTGTATGTTGAAGCACATCATAAACTTCATTAATGCTGCCAGAGCTGGTGTTTTCTACCGGTAACATGCCGTAATCGACTGATCCAGACTCAACTTGTTGCATAATTTCAGCAAAACTTTGACAACCGCTTTCAATAATTTTTTCAGCGCGGCGAGAAAAGTAACGGTGACTTGCTAAGTAGCTGTATGAGCCTTTATCTCCTAAAAAGGCAACACTTACGGTTGGCTCTTGTATATTAGGGTTTGCTAGTGTTTGCAGGTAAGCTTGCTGGTTTAGTACTGAGTCTTCAATAATGGTTTGAAAAACACTGGTAACGTAATGTGCATCTAGCCCAAGTGCTTTACCTTGCGTAATAAGGCGAATAAGTAACTCTTGCTCTCGCTGTTGATCCCGCACCGGGCGAATTTGATGTGCTTTGCTTTTGGCAACATTTAGCGTTAGGGCACGACGTTCAGCAAAAAGGGTCAGTAATTGCTGATCAAGGCTGGTAATCTTTTCACGTATTTTATTTAAGTCTAATGCTTCGTTCACCGTGTTTTCCTAATTAGTTGATATGAATTTACGTACTATAAATAAAGTGTTTTAGTAACTTTTACTGATGAAGTCTATTTATTACCATTACTAAAATTAAAAAACCTCCTAAAGGAGGTTTTCTTAAATGCCAAAACCTAAAAAGCGCTCAGTAAACTGAGAAAAAGAAAGTATTAAAGAGAAAAGGTGGTTTTGTCATTTGCATAGCCTTACTTTAGCCACCATCAAGCAAGAGTACAACCGTTTCTTTATGCCTATTTTTAACTTACAGGATAAAAAAAGCTTATAGGCTGAATTTAATCGCCAGTATCTCAATAGTAATAGCCTGAGCTTGGCCGCGCTCAACTATGCGTTAATCTCAAATTCAACTAAATACAGATATAGATAATACTGAAAGAACTAATAATTCCAGCAGCCCATAATAAGCTTCGAATTAATGCGACATTGAGCAAGTAAGCAATATGATAAAGCACGCGAGCTACAACATGTATTATTGCTAACTGCTCGATAAAAGTACCAGTATTTTGTGTTGCTATGGCTAACAATACTGCTGGCGCAAATATAATAAGCGACTCAAAGGCATTTTGATGCCCAGCACAAGCTCTAGCGCCAAACCCAGTTAGTTTTGCTTGCTGAGCACGAGGATGGTTGTTGTCGTAACCGCCGAGTTTATTCATGGCAATAGCCATTGGGACTTTAGCTAAGTAAGGCAATAATGCTGCGATAAATAAGCAAATAATAAGTGTCGACATTATTCTTCCTTTTTTTGTAGGTTATACGTGTAAGTTAGTTAAAAGTTGCTAATAACTTAATAAAGTTAATGTGTATTTACTTGGACCTGGCAGAAAAGGTGTTGTCTCTCCTTTAACCCAACTTTCATGACCTAAACCGTAATACGGACTCCAAGGATGTCCAGATTGGCTAGTCGGCATATGAAAAATCCCCGTTGCTTCGTGACCTGGAGAAACCGCCATACGTTGCGATGCACCAAATGATTGACCTTGCACTCTTGGCATATAACTATCACCTGGTAACTCAACTTCAGGCATATCTAGCCACTGTCCGATAAAAGGGACTGCACGGCTTAAAGGGTGCTGAATTTTACTGATATTTTGCTTGCCCCAAGTCGCATCTTTAAGTGACGTTGATGTGGTCATATCGGCTAGCGTTTTTTCTAAGCTGGTTTCAAATAATGCCGCCCAGCTATCGTGACCACGCCAGAGGAAATTTTCAGGTTGTTGATTAACTAACTGCCATAAAGGTGTTTCTATTTGGTGACGTATAGTGTTAAAGCTATAACTATTATCTAGTTTGGTCATATGCTCATTAAAAATTTCGAACAGCTGATCCCTAAGGTTTAATCGGAAGTTTCTGACTACGCGATAGGCAACAGAGTCAGTGCTGGCTGATAAGTTTTCAATATCAACAATACTTTTAATCTCACGCCATTTTTCATCTTTGGCGAGCATAGAATCGTTAAGTACTTCGGTTAATAAAAACGTTTGCCAACGAGTTAGAAACATTGCGCTGTCATCTAAACCAATATCGAGTATGTCTTGCTCATCGAATATAGTTTTAGCGTTAAGACTTTGCTTTATTTGCGTAGAGCGAGCGCCGATAGCATAGCCACCGTTACCTATTTTTTTGAGCATTTCTTCACCGACTACACGCGAGTTTGCGGTCCATAATCGAGCATTTTTAGGGTTGATGACTTTGGGATATTCTACAGGTGATAAAGGGGCCAACCATTTGTTTTTTCCATTGGCCCAAGAGGTTGGGGTTTCACCAAAAACAGCACTGCGTTGTGGAATGGGCCCCATAATGGTCCAGGCAATGTTACCTTGTTTATCCCCTACCATTAAGTTTTGTGCTGGCATGCCTGCACGTGCAGCAATTGCGATGGCTTGTTCCACATTTTTCGCAGTTTCAAATTCGGTTATAGCCATATTTACGGCAGTTTTGTCATGCGCTATCCAACGATATGCTAGTAATTGGCCTTGCTCATTCTCACCAATAACAGGTCCCCAAATAGTGTCTGAGAGTGTAATGTTAATGGCTTCTTGGCCTTTTACCGCGATAATTTGTTTACGCTCTTTAAAGCTTTTATATCCGTCGGGTGTTAAATATTGGCTATTATCAGCATTAGTTTCAAGCACAATAACATCGCTCCAATCACCGTAGCTGTTGGTAAACCCCCAAGCTATATGGCCATTACTGCCAATAATAATGTTAGGGGTACCAGGTAAAGTTGCACCGGTAACTTTTACCTGATTTTGGTCATCTGCTTGGTATTCAAAAGAAGCCCTAAACCAAGTATTAGGTACTCTGATACCTAAGTGCATATCATTAGCGACAATGGCACTACCTGTAGTACTTAAGTTACCGCCTACGGCCCAGTTATTAGAGCCTGGAAAAGCTTCGCTTTGTGAAGATTCGTAGCGGTTAAGTGGCGATGTAACATCAGCAGCAGAAATGCGTTTATTTTCTGCAGTAGCTGTTGGTAAATAGGGGCGAGGAATCGTCTCTTCATTATTGGTTAACGCTATATGCTCACTTGACGCCGAAGGCCATGGCATTTTGGGGAGTGGTGACGCTGAAAGTTCTGTGTCATCGATGGCAGCATCCCATTGGCTGCCCTTAGGGTTTAGAAAAGCAAATACCTCAGGACTTAATAACGTGTGTAATAAACCTAAAGTACGTTCTCGCTTACCATCTTGATATTGTAAATCTATATACATACTGAAAACACTTAAAATGGTATCTTCTTCTTGCCATTCTACGGGGTCTTGGCGAAGTAGTAAGTATTCAAAAGGTGCAGCTTTGAGATATTTTAATCCTTGGTTTACCCCGCGAGAGTAAGCTTTTAACAGGGCCGAATCGGCCGCTGATAATTGGTTGACTATTACACTAGCACGTTCTCTAAAGCGATGGCGACGTATCTCGCTGTCATAGTCGATTGCCGCTGCGCCAAATAAGCTAGAAAGCTCACCAGCTGAGTTTCGACGTAATAGGTCCATTTGAAAAAAGCGCTCTTGAGCATGAATAAAGCCTGTTGCTATTGCAATATCTAAACGGTTATCAGCTTTTATTGTTGCAACGCCTTGAGCATCTCGTTCTACGATCGCGGTGGCAGATAAACCGTACAGTGTTTTATTGCCATCTAATTGCGGTAAAGCACTGTCAATTTGGCTATATATCCACGTACCCGCAGTCGCAAGAACCAAGAGCAGAACGCATAATATGCCAATGAATATGTTTTTTAAATTTTTCATTACAATAAGCAAAACCAAAATTGAGATAAGTTAGAGTACCTTAAAACAATTGAAGTTTGAATCTTGTGCTAGATCCTTTTTGAGCTATGTCGTTAAAATGTTTATGAATATCGCTAAAACAAAAGCTATTAGCAGCTTTACCCTATTGCATTATATAGTGATACAATTATGTTGATTGTTTCTCTAATCGCTAAGTTGATAAGGATAGTTGCTGACAATGACATCTAATGAACAAAGTAATGTTGCCATTATCGTGTTGGCGGCGGGGCAGTCTTCTCGCTTAGGGCAAATGAAACAGTTAGTGTCGATTAAAGGCAAAAGCTTAATTGAAAATCAATTAGAACAAGCGTTAAAAGTGTCTAATAAGGTCTATTGTGTTTTAGGTTTTAAAGCCGATGAAATTAAGTCTCGAATTAACCATTTACCTATAAAAACTATTATTAATCATAACTTTTTTGATGGAATGGCATCTTCAATTGCTGCTGGTGTTGCGGCTTTACCTGCAGATACAAGTGCAGCTATGATTGTGTTAGTTGACCAATGGCAATTAACCTCATCTGATTTGAGCAACCATATATCTAATTGGCAAATAAACTCTGATGTTATTGTTGTTGCACAAAGCACAAAAACTTCGAAACAAGTGGGTCGTGAAAACATCGGTCCACCGGTTATATTTCCTCAACAATATTTTTCTGAATTAATCGCCTTAACAGGCAATAAAGGCGCAAAGCCATTATTAGCGAAATATAATGATAAATTATTAAAAGTTCCCCTTGTGCAGGCGTTTTTCGATTTAGACACGCCTGAGCAGTTAAGTAATATGTATAAAGAATTGGGTAAATAAATAAACACAGTTAAGCAGGCGTGATAAAGTATTTATCTAACGCTTTACTCATTGTTAGTGACGATTAAAATTAAAGGAAAAGATAGCATGATCACCTTGAATATTAACGGTAAAGAACATCAATTTAATGATGATGGCAATATGCCATTGTTATGGGCATTAAGAGACACTTTAAAATATACCGGGACTAAATACGGTTGTGGTAAAGGCTTATGTGGCGCTTGTACTGTTCACGTTGACGGCCAACCTGTACGCTCTTGTGTTATGCCAGTATCTGCTTTAGCTAATGTAAAAATTACCACGATTGAAGGCTTATCTGAGCAAGGAGACCATCCGGTTCAACAAGCTTGGCAAGATTTGAATGTTGTACAATGTGGTTACTGCCAATCAGGGCAAATAATGTCAGCAGTCGCATTATTAGAGCGAGAGCCAAATCCAAACGATAAAGATATCGAACTTGCTATGAGTGGTAATATTTGTCGTTGTGGTACTTATCAACGAGTTAAACAAGCGATTCATCTTGCTGCAGATTTAGCCACCGAAGTTAAAGGGAGCTAACCATGAAACATATTGAAAATGTTAGTCGCCGTAGCTTCTTGAAAAAATTCGGCATGAGTTCAACAGCATTAGTCTTGGGCGTACAATTACCATCAATGCTGACCATACCCAAAGCGTTAGCGGGCGTTACCAGTTCAGATACCTTCTCGCCGAGTGTCTATGTACAAGTTAGTGCTGATAATATTGTGAGTATTGTTGTACATAGATCTGAAATGGGCCAGGGGATCAGAACCAGTATTCCAATGATTGTTGCTGATGAAATCGGCGCAGATTGGCAAAAAATAGCGGTTGTACAAGGCCTAGGTGATAAAAAATATGGTAGCCAAAATACCGATGGTTCACGTTCTGTAAGACGTTTTTATCAACCATTACGCGAAGCTGGCGCTGCTGCCCGCATGATGCTGCAACAAGCCGCAGCCGAGCAATGGCAAGTTGATGTAAGTGAAACCCTTGCAAAAAATAGCACTATTGTGCACACAAAGTCAGACCGAGTATTAACTTTTGGTAGCTTAGTGTCAGCGGCAAGTAAGTTAACATTGCCTAAGCAATCTGATTTGATTTTAAAAGCTAAAAAAGATTTTAATCTTATTGGTAAATCAGATGTAGCACTTGTCGATGGTAAGAAAATTGCCACTGGCCAAACTACCTATGGTTTTGATGTTGAACTCGACAATATGCAATACGCGGTTATTGCCAGACCACCAGTTCTAGGCGCTAAAGTTAAATCGTTCAATAGCGATGCAGCAAAAGCTATTGCCGGTGTTATTGATGTTGTTCAAATGCCTGACTTAGAAGAGCCCGCGCTATTCAAGCCGTTAGGTGGAGTTGCGGTTATCGCAAAAAATACTTGGGCAGCAATTAAAGGCCGTGAAGCTTTAGATATTCAATGGCATGAAAGTGCTCATAAAAGTTACAACAGCGCAGAATATAAAAAAGCTTTGGCTGAAAGTTGTGACAATCCAGCAAAAACATTACGTAGTAAAGGTAATGTAACTCAAGCACTTGTAGATGCTAAACAAGTAATTACAGCATCTTATTATGTGCCAGAGCTTATACACGTGCCAATGGAACCACCTGCAGCAACGGCTCATTATCATGATGGAATTTTTGATATTTGGGCATGTACGCAAACACCGCAATCAGCACAAGGTACTGTGGCACAAATATTAGCTGTAGCGCCCGAAAATGTGAATATTAACGTAACTTTGCTAGGTGGCGGTTTTGGTCGTAAATCTAAGCCAGATTTTGTTGTTGAAGCAGCAATATTATCTAAGCAGCTAAATGTGCCAGTTAAAGTTATGTGGACACGAGAAGACGAAGTTAAAAATGGTTATTACCATGCGGTGAGTTATCAAAAATTAATGGCCGGCATTGATGAACATAACCAAGTAACTGCGTGGCAACATCATGTGGCCGAGCCGCCGATTGGCTCAACATTTAGTAAAGGAGCAGACTTAATTGGCTCAGAAGCAAGTTTAGGTCTTGTTGATATGCCATATGATATTGCTAATGTTAGTTGCGCCATTGGTAAAGCTCCGGCACATACGCGAATTGGCTGGATGCGTTCAGTAACCAATATCAACCACGTTTTTGCGATTAGTTCATTTATTGATGAGCTAGCACAAGCGAAAGGCGTAGACAGTAAAGACAACTTAATCAACATGCTAGGTTCGGATCGTAAAATTGATTTTGCACAAGAGAATGCCGACTACAGCAATTACGGTGAAACATTAGAGAAGTTTCCGGTTGATACTGCTCGTATGAAAGCCGTAATTGAAAAAGCCAGTAAAATGGCAAAGTGGGGAAGAAGTCTTCCTAAAGGCCATGGTCTTGGCATTGCTATGCACCGAAGCTTTGTAAGTTATGTGGCATGTGTTGTTGAAGTTTCAGAAAACATTGATGGCAAAGTTAAAGTACACGACGTTTGGATGGCGGTAGATTGTGGTTTAGCGGTCAACCCTGAGCGTATTCGCTCACAAATGGAAGGTGCTGCTATCTTTGCATTATCGTTAACATTTTATAGTGAACTTACCGCTAAAAACGGGGTAATTGAGCAAAACAATTTTGACGACTATCAAGTCGCTAGAATTGCCGATGCACCCACCACGCATGTTGAAATTATTGCCAGCGATGCACCTCCAGGCGGTGTTGGTGAGCCTGGCGTTCCGCCAATTGCTCCGGCTATTTGCAATGCAATATTTAATGCCACCGGCAAACGTTATCGAGAATTACCTTTGAAAAAGTATGGTATTGTTTAATTAATAAGCATGCAGTTTAGCCCATCTATTAGTTAGGCTATTGTTAAGTCATTTAAAAAGCAGCACTTTTGCTGCTTTTTTATTGAATGCTGTTAAATAACCAATGAACTGATAAAATACTGACAATTTATATATTCAATTAACAGGCTAGCGCAGGAAAATAGATGGCTTCTTTACAAGATCAATTGTTAAAAGCAGGTTTAACGACCAAACAAAAAGCTCGACAAGCAAATAGCGACAAACGCAAAACCGGCAAACAAAAGCGCAGTGGCGTTAAGGTTGATGCCAGCTTACAAGAACAAGTTAAACAAGATCTTGAGCGAGCAAAAAAAGAAAAGCTTGCTCGCGATATTGCTTTAAATAACGAGAAAAAGTCAGCATTAGTTGCTAAAGAGCAGCAACTAAGAATTTTGCAAATTTTAAAGCATCACCAAGTTACTAATGTAAATGGTGAGGCTGAGTACAACTACACGTTTAATAGTAAAATCAAAAAACTATTTGTTGATAATGTTACACATAAAGCATTAGTGAATGGTCGTTTAGCATTATGTGGTGTTGATGAAACTACCTATATTGTAACGTCAGAAACGGCAGAAAAAGTGTCGAGTTTAGACAGTAGCGTTATTTTGGTGCAAAACACTAAAGTTGTTGAAGACGTTGTTGCTGAAGATGACCCTTATGCAGAGTTCCAAATACCCGATGATATGATGTGGTAATAACCTTAGTATATAATTTTTAGTTTATTTTTTAGTTTATTTTTTAGTTTATTTTTTAGTTTATTTTTTAGTTTCTTTCTTTAACAGTGAGCACAGCTTTATTATGTTTTTAATTCGTTGGCCGATTGGCCGTTTAATTTTGTTATTAAACTTTATATTTTCACCAAGTTCGCCAAAACGTTCACCGCAACTACAAAAAGAAGTTGATGCGGGTACAGCCCATTTAAGCTTATATCAACTTCCTGCTTGTCCTTTTTGTGTTAAAACTCGTCGTGCAATGAAGCGATTAGGTTTAAATATAGAGTTGCGTAATATTAATCAGAATGAACAATACCGAGAAGAGTTAATTAACGAAGGCGGAAAAAGAACAGTGCCTTGTTTAAAGATTATTAATCAAGATCAATCTGTTACCTGGATGTATGAGTCAAGTGACATTATTGACTATTTAGCAAAATTTTCTCGTTAAGTTAGTTTTACAGACTGATTTAGTTTTATTAAGAATTTTTTTATCCATTCTTTGGTCTATCTATACTGAACCGATGAAATAAGGCTCGCTTTGTGATCTCTTATTTCATCTGGTTAGTATAATTAGGTCTATTAGGGGTAAATATGTTAATTAAAACTAGAAAAAGCTACCAGCTGTCTGAACAACAAGTAACAGATGAATCGGTTTATCATTCAAGGCGCGATCTTTTAAAAAAGCTTGGTTACCTTGGTGCTGGCAGCCTATTGGCACAATCGGCAGCATCTCAAGCCAGTCCAATTGATTTTTTTAGTAGCAAAAAAGACACCGTATTTCAGCGTCATGCGCTTACCTATGCAAAAGCTGAAGAGTCCTCACAAATTCTAACCCCTGAAGCCAAAATAACCACGCATAATAATTTTTATGAATTTGGTACTAATAAAGGCGACCCAGTAGAAAACGCTCAAGACTTTAACGTTAACCCGTGGCAATTAAAAATTTCGGGAGAAGTCGATAAACCTTACACCTTAGGCTACGATGATCTTTTCAAACGCTTTCCTCTAGAAGAACGCATCTACCGTTTACGTTGTGTTGAAGCCTGGTCTATGGTTGTTCCTTGGGTCGGTTTTGGTTTAGCACAATTAATTAAACAGGCTGCTCCTAACTCAAAAGCTAAATATGTCGCTTTTGAAACTTTGTACGATCCTAAACAAATGCCAGGGCAAGAAAGCCGCAGAATTGGCGGCGGTGTGCAATACCCTTATGTTGAAGGGTTACGTATTGATGAAGCGATGAACCCACTTACCTTTATGAGTGTGGGTTTATACGGTAAAACGCTCCCAGCTCAAAATGGCGCGCCTATTCGTTTAGTTGTGCCTTGGAAGTATGGCTTTAAAAGTATTAAGTCAATTGTTGGCATAAAGTTGGTTGAACACAAACCGCCAACCACGTGGAATATTCTGGCTAAGAATGAATATGGCTTTTATGCCAATGTTAATCCTGAAGTCGATCATCCTCGCTGGAGCCAAGCCAGCGAAAGGCGCATTACCACAGGTGGTTTATTTGCACGAAACCGCATCGCCACTTTGCCTTTTAATGGTTATGGTGAAGAAGTTGCTCAACTGTATAAAGGCATGGATTTAAGGAAAAACTATTAGTGTCAGCAAGTGCAAATACGACAAAGCAAGTAACATTTAAAAGCGTATTTCTACGTAATAGAGTGTTACTACTTAAAATTGCTATTCATTTATTGGCTTTTTTACCTTTGTTCGGCCTTTATTTTCTAGCCTTTACTGAACAACTTGGCGCAGATCCCGTAGAAGAAGTTATTCACTTTACTGGTATCGGTGCTTTTAATTTACTGCTTCTTTCATTAATGATATCGCCGATGGCTAAAAAATTTAGGCAAGGCTATTTAGTGCAAACTAGACGGCTTATCGGCTTGTATAGTTTTACTTATGCTTGCTTGCACTTACTGAATTTTTTAGCTTTTGAAGTACAATTTGACTTAAAGTTATTCTTTAATGAAATACTCGACAGACCTTACATAACCGTAGGTATGGCTGCATTAATTATTCTTCTTTCTTTAGCTATAACATCGATAACTGCACTGAGGAGGAGAATGGGACAGAAGTGGCAAAAATTACATAACTGGGTTTATATCGCCGCTTTGCTTATTGCCTTACACTTTTTTTGGTCGGTAAAGTCTGACATTGTTGAACCCATGATTTATTTTACTATCGCGCTATTTCTTTTAGCTTTACGCAAAGACAAAATAAAACGTTGGTTTAAATAGCAGCTACTTTTACAATGCTTAAGTGAGAGTTAAGCTTGAGAGTTAAAGGTTGAGGGTTTAACTAAAGTTTCAGATACAAAAAAAGCGAAAGTGCTTACTTTCGCTTTTAATACTCAAAAAGAGCAGTGATATTCTAACTTATCGAACATTACTCGCTACGAGCAGTTACTTCAAGTAAGTGATAACCAAATTGTGTTTTTACTGGTCCTTGTACTTCATTCAATGGAGCTGAAAATACAACTTCATCAAACTCTTGTACCATTTGGCCGCGACCAAAAGAGCCTAATGCGCCACCTTGTGCTTTAGAAGGACAATTTGAGTGGGCTTGTGCAACGGCGGCGAAATCTTCACCAGCTGCGATTTGTTGCTTCAATGTTAGACATTGCTCTTCAGTATCTACCAATAAATGACGTGCTGACGCTCTTAACATTTTATTACCTCTGATTTATTTAAATATCTCAAGACTTTAGCGTATTTTATTTAAAAATAATAGACTCATTTCGTTAAAATAAATTTCTAAATGTTTCAATACATACAGGTAATATATTGAGTAAATAAGCCCGTGAATGTGGTTTTGATGTTCGCATTTTACATTAATAACTACAATAGAATTAATTGTTATCGATTTAATTAATTGAAATGCACCTCATTGATAAGTTAAATTAATTAGCGAGTAAATTTGTTTGCTAAAACTAATTGCAAGAGCCAATTACAAAAATTAATACAAAAATTAACGACAAAAGTTAATTACTGAAAATCATAATAAATGAGCTTGTCATGTACTTACCCAACCTGAAACATTTACGTTACTTAGTTGCACTTCATCAGCATCAGCATTTTCATCAAGCAGCGCAGGCTTGTTTTGTTAGCCAATCAACATTAAGCAGTGCAATTTTGAAACTTGAACAGCAGCTTAATTGTCAGCTAATTGAACGAGACAATAAGTCTTTTTTATTTACTAGCCAAGGTAATGACTTTGTTGAAAAAGCCCGTAAGTTGTTAGTAGATGCTAATGACCTAGTAAATGGTGCTAAACAACAAGGTCAAAGTGATGGCGGTGTATTTAATATTGGTTGTATACCTACCATAGCTCCCTATTTATTGACCGATTTAGTACCCGCTTGTAAACGTGAACTAACTAATTTACGAATTTATTTTCGAGAAGACACCACTGACAATCTATTAAATATGCTTAAAAATGGTGAACTTGATGTTGTTATTTTAGCTTTACCGATAGCACAAAGAGGTTTTGAAAGTGAGGTGGTTGGTAAAGATCATTTCTATGCTGCCGGCGATCCCAAATTAATGACGAGCTTTTGCCTCAAGCAAGATTATCAATGCTTACCCGAACATAGCGTGTTTTTATTATCAAATGAGCATTGCTTAACTAAGCACGCTTTGTCTGCTTGTAAATTAGCAGATACCAGCCGTATAAACGCTTTCTCGGCTTCAAGTCTAGCGACTTTAGTGCAAATGACCGCATATCATCAAGGCTTTACCTTTCTACCTGAAATGGCGGTTAAAAAAGGTTTCTCTAAAGCCGAAGGGTTAACGATAGATAAACTCTCGGGTGATGTTTATCGAGAAATTGCTTTAATGCGTCGTTCTACCAGTGCTGCCACTCCGGTTTATCAAAAATTATCCACCATATTAGTTAATTTATTAAAATAGTTTGAAAACTTTCAAACTATTTTCACGCCCGGCTCTACCTTTAATATAAGAAGATAAATAAATAGGATATTGCGTGTTTGAGAGAAGCGATGAAACGCTAGTAAAACAAGCGCTAAAAGGTAAAAAATCAGCTTGGATTACCTTAGTAAAGCGGTATGAAAAAAATTTATACAATTACACACTGCGCATGGTGAGTAACCCTGATGATGCCTTAGATTTAATGCAAGATGTTTTTATGGCGGTATTTCGTAATTTAGCGTCGTTTCGTGGTGATAGTCCATTTAAAGGCTGGCTGTTTAAAATTGCACATTATCGCTGCATTGAATTTTATCGTCGAAAAAAGCCCACGCAATCTTTAGATGATACACCCGAACAAGAAGAGCAGAGTAGCGATGCTTGCCCTGAGGCACACTTTTATTCAGGACAACAATCAAGCGCTCTGCATAAAGCACTAAAAACTTTACCGCTAAATCAAAAACTAGTGGTGGAGCTGAAATTTTTTCAACACTGTACTTTTGATGAAATTGCTAAGCAGCTGGGGATTTCTGTTAATACGGTAAAGTCACGTTTGTACAGTGCTTTAGATAAATTAAAAGATCATTTGGAGTTAGAACATGTCAAATAATGACTCAAAGCAAGTGCCAAACAAAGACGCGAACAAAGCTGAATCAACAGAGCAAGCTTTTGCAGATTGGCTAGATGATAAGTCAATTGATTGTCCGACAGATAATGAACCGTTATGGCAAGAACGTAAAAATACCGTTAATGCAATTGAACACCAAGTCGCCATGTCTATTGATAAAAAAGTGCCAGAGTGGGACCGAGCCAGTGGCTTTGAAAGTGATAAAATCCCTTTTTGGCAATGGCGAGGTTTACCTGCATTATCAATGGCATTTTCTATTCTCGCGTTAGCACTAGTAGTGTTTAAAGTTGAATTAGTCATTCAAGACAATGGGATATTACTGAGTTTTACCGGTAGTAATAATAAGTTACAAGAGCAAAACCTGGCTAAATTAGTTGATCAGCGTTTACAAAGTTTTGCTCAAGAGCAACAAGTGGTTTTAGCGAATTACGCCGCTGATATTAAGGTTAAGCAGCAAGACAATAATTTACAACTGGCCAGTTATATCATGGGCGCTTCTCGACAAGAACGAAAAGAAGATTTGGGTGACTTTATTCAGTACATCAATGCTGAGCGAAAAGATGAATTACTGGAGCAAAAAATTAAGTATCAGGCACTAGAGCAAGCAATTAAATATAACAACGCTTATCAAAGCGGCAATGTTAAAGGCTATGGATTACAGCAAGGTAAAGCCATAAGTACCCCTGAAAATTGGACAACTGAGGAATAAAGAATGAAGAAATTTAACCTATTATCATCGAGCGTAGTATTACCTTGTTTATTTATGTCGACAGCATTATTTGCTGCACAAAATAATGCAGACCAATATTCAGGTTTGTACAAACAAATGTCAATTATGAGCGATATTATTAAGTCATCGGTTACAGACCAATCGACAGATCAGTTATCAAAAATAAATAGTATTGAAAGTACATATTTACGCGGCCAAGGTGTTGTTTTTACTATTAGCTCTGCGGCAAGTAATAGCCAATGGGGAAATTATAGTTTTAATTTTTCTATGCCTGAAATGCCTGCTATGCCTGAGGTTCCAGCTGCACCAATAGCACCAGAGGCTAATCAAGACTTTCATGAAAAATTTGATATTGATATTAATCAAACCGTTAGTCAGGCGATGGAGTCGGCAGCTGTTGGCTATGAAAGAATAGTAGAGATTTTTGAGCATAACCGTGATAAAACCAGAGAGTTAAGAGAAGAACAACGCGAACTTGCTTATGATTTAAGAGATCTTGAGCGAGAAAAACGAGATTTAAATTATCAGTTTGCTCGCGCCAGTGATGAACGTAAAGTCGAGCTCAAACAAGATCTAGAACAACTTGCAAAACAAGAAGTTAAATTACTCGCAGATAAGCAAAAAATTACTGATAAGGCTAATGCATTAGCCGTTAAGCAAAAAGCCGAGCAAGTGAAGAAAACAAAAGAGCGTTCGCAGTACTTTCAAGAGTTAACAGTCAAGTTAAGTGAAACCCTGTGCTTATATGGTAATGGTTTAAAAGAACTACCTAAAAATGAACATGTTAGTGTTATTTTAAAGTCGGCAGGGGAAAAATCAGCAGGCCGATATAAAGATAGTATTTTGGTATTTTCTAAGCAAGATATTGCTAGTTGTTCAGCAGATAAAATAACGGCGACAACATTAATCGATAAAAGCCAAGTTTATCAATTTTAATGATATGAAAATTAACCAATAATGCTGAGTTAGCATATTTATTACAACGAAAAAAACCGCTAATTAGCGGTTTTTTTGTGTAATAACATGGCTATATAAAGCTTATTAACGACTTAGTTAACGCTTTCTATAATAAAGCTCACTTTTCTTTTCTGATTTATGTCTTTGTTATTATCTTTATTTTCAACAGTTTTGGAAGAAAAGTTAAAGTAGGCGATAACTTGCTGCAGTTTATCATTAAATTTTGCTGCAAATTCAAAGAAGGAATTTTTGTTCTCAAGTTTTCGAGGAACTATGCTAGAAAAGTCAGCGACTTTAATGCCCATCATAGGTTGTTGTGAAGTTTGAGAAGCTTGTTTTACATTGATATTTTTATATTTATTATAGACTTCGCTAGTGATGGCTGGGTAAGCGAATTTACTCGACTCATCGATGGCAGGTAAAGATACTTTGAAAGTAACCACTTGCTTAGTTAAGTTTGTATTTAGTTTTTGTTTTATTCTTTTTTCTGCGTAGGCTGTTGAGCAATAAAGGAAAAATACGCTAAATCCAACAAGTAATGGAGCCACTAATTTGGGGGTAAATTGTATTGTCATTTTGTATTCCTCATCACATTTATATCCTGAATCAATCCTTGATTTCTTTATCGTACCATTATGTTACAAATTAATATAGATAATGACTTGTGTTTACGCGAGAACAATAAGGTAGATGGTTTATTTTATCAGACCAATAACGATGGCTTTAATATTAAGATGTTTTAACTCGATAATTTTAGGCTTAACTGAGTAGTAGGTTAGGTATAAAAAGCTGAGTTTGGAATCTCACATTGTAGAAGGAAGTTTGAAGGGCAAGTTAATAGAAAATTATCTGCAGGTTAAGTACCGGAAATCGATTATTTAATAACGTATTAAAGTAAATAAAGTATTAAAGTAAATAACGGTATTTTTTATTAAAAAATTTCCCGGTAGCTAAGGATAACTTCATTCTTAACTACCAGAAAATTTAGTCGGCTTTATTGCTTTTACGTTATTATTTAGCTTGGGCTTTATACAGTAATCTATTTTTGTGTAATAAAGGCTCTGTATAACCGTTAGGCTGTTTATGGCCTTGAAGTACTAGTGCCAGAGCTGTTTGAAAAGCTACATTGTTGTCAAAGTTAGCTGACATTGCATGATATTGTTTATCATGTTGATTTTGTTGATCAACAACGGCTGCCATTTTTTTCAAACTTGCCAGTACTTGTTCAGGCGTACAAATATTATGTTGCAACCAATTTGCCATATGTTGGCTTGAAATACGCAGTGTTGCACGATCTTCCATTAAGCCAACATTATTAATGTCAGGTACTTTTGAACAGCCAACACCTTGATCAATCCAACGCACAACATAACCTAAAATACCTTGCGAATTATTGTCTAATTCATCAGAAATTTCTTGTTCCGTCCACTGCGTATTTTCAGCTAAAGGTATGGTTAATATGTCGTCTACATTCGCAGGAACACGCGCTTTAAGTGCTTGCTGAAGTTGCAGAACATTAACTTTGTGATAATGCAAAGCATGTAATGTAGCAGCCGTTGGCGATGGCACCCAAGCAGTATTTGCACCGGCTTTTACATGATTAATTTTTGTTGCCAGCATATTAGCCATTTGATCAGGTATCGGCCACATGCCTTTGCCTATTTGTGCTTTACCACTAAAGCCACAGGCTAAACCAACATCAACATTATTGTCTTCATAAGCGGTTATCCATTTTGTTAACTTGATATCTGCTTTTCTAGCCATAACACCGGCAGCCATAGAGGTATGAATTTCGTCACCTGTTCTGTCTAAAAAGCCAGTGTTAATAAATACAACGCGCTCTTTTGCCTGATAAATACAGGCTTTAAGATTAACACTGGTGCGGCGCTCTTCATCCATTATGCCCATTTTTAAGGTGTTACGTGGCAAGGTTAATAGGTCTTCTACACGATCAAATAGCTCGTTAGCGAATGCAACTTCTTCCGGCCCATGCATTTTAGGCTTAACAATGTAAACAGAGCCTGTTTCACTGTTGCGCAGGGTATTTTTTTGCTTAACGTCATAAATTGAAATTAATGACGTAATAACCGCGTCCATAATACCTTCAGGCACTTCATTATTGTTTTGATCAATAATGGCGTTATTGGTCATCAAGTGGCCAACATTACGCACGAACATTAAGCTACGCGCTTTTAATTGAGCTTCTTTGCTATCAAGAGTTTGATAGGTTTTATCTGCATGCATTAAACGGGTTTGTTGCTTGCCGGCTTTTTCAAATGTTTCAGATAAAGTGCCTTGATTTAAGCCTAGCCAGTTTTGATAGGCAATTACCTTGTCTGCAGCATCAACAGCGGCAACAGAGTCTTCGCAGTCCATAATAGTAGTAATGGCTGACTCCATTGCAATGTCACTCATACCGGCTTGATCGCTTTTTGCAATCGTATTGTTTTGATCAAACTCAATAATAAAGTGTAAATCGTGATGTTTAAAAACTAACTCACTAGGCGATGCTTGCTCACCATTAAAACCGATAAATAAATTAGTTTGCGATAATACTGCTGAGTCGCCATTTGTTAGGGTTACAACTAATTCACCGTCAACAACTTGATAACGCTTGGCATTGATATGCGAACCATGGTTTAACGGGATAGTTTGATCTAAAAATTCGCGTGCAAATGCGATAACTTTCTTACCGCGAACGGGGTTGTATGCTTTAGTTTTTTCGCTGCCATTTTCTTCAGTTATAACGTCTGAACCATATAATGCGTCATATAAACTGCCCCAACGAGCATTAACAGCATTTAAAGCAAAACGCGCGTTCATAACCGGTACTACGAGTTGTGGACCTGCAATAGTCGCAAGTTCTGCATCGACATTGGTGGTTGTTATAGTGAAGTCGTCAACTGGAGCGGAAAGATAGCCAATTTTAGTTAAAAATTGTTTATAGTCAGAAAAGTTAAAATTATCTCCCTGATGGTCTTGATGATAGGCGGTTACTTGTTGTTGTAAATCATCGCGTTTTAATAATAACTGTTTATTTTTGGGCGCTAATTCAGCTATAAGTTTGCCAAAGCCAGACCAAAAGGTATCTTCAGGCAGCGCAGTACCAGGAAGCACTTGTTGGTTAACAAAGTTATAAAGTTCTTCTGCTACCTGCAAATTTGCGATTGAAATTCTGTTTGTCATGGGACACCTATTTTGAAAGTTTGGAAGAAAGTATTCTTTTTTTAATACATTTACGTAAAACCACTACCTGCAATGTAGAAATAATGTGAAGTTGATGCAATAGCTGCAATTTAGTGGCTTAGCCGACAAAGATAGCCTTATTACTGCTTTAATAAAATGATGGTTTGTAACTTATTGTTAAATATAGGGTAAATTTATTTTGTGTTGTTTTTCAAATACCATTATTCATACTATTGTTTATTGTGATTTTTGCTATTTATTTTATGAATTATCTTGATTGAGTAATGTTAAAAGCTTTGATCGTATTGGTAATAAAAATTATCACATTGCTCATAAACACTTGGCTTAAGAAATGACTGCACTGAAAAGCTATTTACATTCATTTAGCTATAAAAGCGTAACTAAAAAATTAATAATAAATGGGCTAAATGTAGCGGTAATAACCGCTGAAACAATTAATGCTAATGAGCTATACGCAGCATGTTCATAACTAATATTACTCACCGTAGCTGTGCCGATAGCATGACTTGCTGCGCCAATGGCTAAACCTTGCGCTTTTGGTGAATTAACATTTATAAATTTTAACCAAGGAGGGCCAACTAAAGCACCAAAAAATCCGGCTAGGATAATGGCAAAAGCGGTTATAGCGGTATTGCCATCTAATTGTCCTGCAATGGCAATAGCAATGGGAGTAGTAACTGACTTTAAGGCCAAAGCAACCGCAATTGTGTAATCGCCAATTAATAGCATAGTAACTACAAAACTCGTAACAATGGCAATAAATGCGCCTATGCAAAGTACCAATAAAATACTCTTCCATTGCTTAGTAATTGTTGATAAGTGTTGATAAAGCGGAAACCCTAGCGCAACAACGGCAGGTTCAAGTAAGGCGTTTAAAAACCAAGAACTGGCAAAGTAGTGATCAAAGCTAATATTTTGCCACAGCAAAAATGACATAATAACTAAAATACTAACCAGCATTGGCTGTAGCCAAATGGCATTTAATTTGCGTTGAAAAACAGCGACAAATTGAAATAGGGCAATAGTCGCCACTACTGCGAAAATTGAAGATAATAAATGATGATTTAATAACTCAGCTAACATGTGAGCCCTCATCATCATTTTCATCTTGATCGTTGGCGTAACGTTGATAATGTAGGCCGACGATAGTCAGTAGAATAAAGGTGGTTATAAAAGTAATCATAACAATGGTGATGCCAAATTGCCTGATCAAGTCGAAATGATTCATAATGCCGACACCGGCAGGTACAAAGCATACGCCCATATGTTTTACGCCCCACACTACACTGTCTTTAATACGGTCGGCATCAAAAATGCGTACGTGCAATGTTAGTGTAAAGAGCATTAAACCATATAAGCTCCCCGGTAATAAAGGAGCATAAAAAGCACAGACTTTCCCCAAAGCAACACAACTTAATATGGCGAACATACTATATAAAACATTGAATACTTTGTGTTTAAACTTGTTCAAAATACCTCACAACCCGGGTGTACTTAACGTTTAGCTAACCTTCATTTGCCGCTTCAATGACTAACTGTCTAAACCAAATATGGCTAGCGTCATGATGTAAAAGTGGGCTCCAGATCATTTTAAGTTCTATGTCAGGAATATCAAATGGCGGTTTTAGTACGGTGTAATTAGCATCATTTTTATGAATCAAAGCTGCACGCGTAGGTAGTGTGGCGACTAACTCATCTTCAAGTGCTAATTGCATGGCAACATGGTAATTACGGGTAAATACTTTAATGTCACGCTGCTTGCCTAAACGCGCTAACGCTTCATCAACCCAACCCAATTTTTGTACATCTTTTGGATCCATACCAACACCAACACCAAAGCCTGTTTTAGAAACCCAAACATGTTTGGCATCAAGATAGGTATTGAGGTTGAACTTTGACACTACCGGGTTATCAGCACTTAATAAGCAAGAGAAAGAATCTCGCCAGATGGTTTTTTGATGGAACGATTGCGGTAATTCATCAAACCGGTTAATCGCCATGTCAATTTTACCCGCTTCAACGTCATGAAAATTAACGTCACTTGGCGTCATAATATCAATGGTCACATTTGGTGCTATTTGATTAATACGTTTTAATAATTTCGGCAATAAAGTTGAAGCGGCATAATCACTCGCCATTAAGCGAAAAACTCGTTGGCTATTTAGCTCGTTAAACTCTTCTTCACCTTGTAAGGCTTCTTCTAATTCTAATAAAATTTTACGAATAGCAGGTGCTAAGGCTCGTGCACGTTCGGTAGGCACCATGCCGTCAGATGTTCTGACTAGAATAGGATCATTAAATAGTGTGCGAAGGCGTTTTAGGCCATTACTCATGGCTGGTTGTGTAATATTTAACTGGCCCGCAGCGCGAGTAACATTTTTTTCTCTAAGTAATACATCAAGATAAATCAGCAAATTTAAATCAATTTTCGATATATTCATAAAATTAATCATCTAATACAAAAACATAACTAAGATATATGTCATGGCTAATGTTGATAATCAAGTAAATTTACATAAAAAATTAATTAAATATCATCTTTTTATTATAAAAAAAGTCATGGTGAATAACCTTAGTTATTGAATTTATTGCTCTATTTTATAGTTCAGTTTAGAGTTAATACACTATTATTTTCTTTGTGAATGGTAGGTATGTTAATTATATATTTTATTTATTTTGATGGGTTGGTTTAGTATTTATGTTGTTCGGTGTGACAGCTTACATGGCGAGTTACACTATAAAGTATTTACATACTGTCAGTTATAATTTTTGGAGAAAGTAATATGTCTAATTACCAAAGTGCAATAGAAGCAGTTAAAGAGATTAAAGAAAAAGCTGGCAGTTCTTGGGATGCCATCAATCCTGAATCAATAGCGCGTATGCGTGCTCAAAATAAATTTAAAACAGGTTTAGATATAGCACAATACACAGCAGATATTATGCGTCGTGATATGGCTGCGTATGACGCTGATAGTTCTAAATACACACAATCGTTAGGTTGCTGGCATGGTTTTATTGGCCAACAAAAAATGATTTCTATTAAGAAACATTTTGCAGGCCAAACTGACCGTCGTTACTTGTATCTTTCTGGTTGGATGGTTGCTGCATTGCGCAGTGAGTTTGGTCCTTTGCCTGACCAATCAATGCATGAGAAAACTTCAGTAGCTTCTTTAGTTGAAGAGTTATACACCTTTTTACGCCAAGCAGATGCCCGTGAATTGGGTGGTCTTTTCCGCGAATTAGATGCAGCAGCAGAAGGCGACAAAGCGGCAATTCAAGATAAAATTGATAACCATGTAACTCACGTTGTGCCAATTATTGCTGATATAGATGCTGGTTTTGGTAATGCTGAAGCCACTTACCTAATGGCTAAGCAAATGATTGAAGCAGGTGCTTGTGCACTACAAATTGAAAACCAAGTTGCTGATGAAAAACAATGTGGACATCAAGATGGTAAAGTAACGGTACCTCATGCAGATTTTCATTCTAAAATTCGTGCATTACGCCATGCTTTCCTAGAACTTGGTATCGACAACGGTATTATTGTTTCTCGTACCGACTCAGAAGGTGCTGGTTTAACAAAAGAAATCGCGGTTGTTAAAGAGCCAGGCGATCAAGGTGATATCTATAACTCTTTCTTAGACGTTGAAGAAATTGACGTAGCAGACATGGCTGAAGGCGATGTATGTTTTAACCGTAATGGTAAACTTGTTCGTCCTAAGCGCCTACCTTCTGGTTTATACCAATTCCGCCCAGGTACTGGTGAAGAGCGTTGTGTATTTGACAGCATTGAAGCCATAAAAGCGGGCGCAGATTTACTTTGGATTGAAACTGCAACACCAAACGTAGCTGATATTACCGCTATGATGAACGAAGTACGTAAAGAAATTCCAAATGCTAAGTTAGTTTATAACAACAGCCCATCGTTTAACTGGACGCTTAACTTCCGTCAACAAGCATACGACGCTATGGTTGAAGCTGGTAAAGATGTATCTGCTTATGTACGAGCTGACTTAATGAATGTTGATTATGACAATACAGAATTAGCAACATTAGCCGATGATAAAATCCGTAGCTTCCAATCAGACACAGCACGTGAAGCGGGTATTTTCCATCACTTAATTACCTTGCCAACGTACCATACAGCGGCGTTATCTACAGACAACCTTGCTAAAGAATACTTTGGTGATGCAGCTATGTTAGGCTATGTAGAAGGTGTACAACGTAAAGAAATTCGTCAAGGTATTGCCTGTGTTAAGCATCAAAACATGTCTGGTTCAGACATGGGTGATGATCACAAAGAATACTTTGCTGGTGAAAACGCACTTAAAGCAGGTGGCGCTAAAAACACCTCTAACCAGTTTTCATAAGTTACCAACATCATTAATGATGTCGAAAACAGACCCAACCAAAAAATATTGTGTTAAAGCAATAAGATCGAAAGTGGCGAGCTTTTAGCTCAAAACTCAAGAAAAGCGAAATCCGATGAACTTGTTCATCGGATTTTTTTTTATCTTAATAATCTCTCGACAGTTAATTTGTTTTTACTGGCGCTAAAAAACCGCTAAAACTCCGATAAATTTCGTAGTTTATATTTATTGGTTACATTACTTTACATTTTTATGAAGAGAACTCTGTGGTTTACCTGTTAAAAAGTCATTTGATTTGTTATAAAAATCTAATGACTTTGTTCATTTGTGTAATCAAGTTAAATAGGGTTTTAACAAAGTTATGTTAATAAAATGTTATAAAATACAAGTCATTATAAAAACATAGAAATATAAAAATATATAAAGGAAGATAAAATGAAAGTTTCAAATAGTCGTAAACATACACTTGCGCTCAGCATCGCTGCAGCTTTATTTGCCTCTCAAAGTCATGTTGTAATCGCCGCCGAAAAAGACAGTGTAGAACGAATAGAAATTACAGGTTCACACATTAAAAGAACTGACATGGAAGGGCCTTCGCCATTAACGTCTTTAAGTGCAGAAGATATTGCCAATAGCGGCGTTACTGACCTAATAGGACTTTTTACTAAGCTACCTATGGCCGGGCAAGGCACATTTTCAACACAAGGGAATAGCAGTGACAATACCAGTAATGGTGGCTCAAGTGTGTCGTTACGTGGTTTGGGCGCAGACTCAACATTAATACTTGTGAATGGTCGCCGTGTTTCGGTTTCTCCATTTGCTAATAATATCGACACGGCGTTTGTTGATATTAACAATATTCCATTAGCGGCAATTAAGCGTGTTGATATTTTAAAAGATGGCGCATCAGCTACCTATGGCTCAGATGCTGTTGCTGGTGTTATTAACATCGTGTTACGTGACGATGTTGAAGGAGCAGAACTTTCAGCAAAATTTGGTGATACTGCCGACGGTGGTGGTGAAGAAAAAAGCATTAGCCTTGTTTGGGGTAACTCAACCGAAAAAAGTAGCCATACTTTTGCACTAGATTACTTTGATCGTGAAGAAATTCTTTATGCTGATCGCGACTATTCAAAATCAGCGAACCAAAGTGCTTTAAGACCTAACGACCCATTTGCCACTGACTTTAGAAGTTCATCAGGATTCCCAGGTACTATTGCTTTAAAAGATGACTCTACTATTCGTATGCCAGATACGTTTGGTAATGATGTTTGTGCGCCTGAAGATATTATTGGCAACCTGTGTGGTTATGACTATGCACCTGTAATGACCTCAGTGCCTGCTACTGAGCGTGCTAGCTTTATTTACATGGGTAAATATGAAATAAACGACAACTTACGTGGTTTTGCTGAATTAAATGGCCAACACTCTAAAACCACCATTCGTGGTGCTGGTAGCCCAAGCTTTAATGAGTTATTTATGTCGGGCGATAATATAAATCACCCATTTGCCGACATGCCAGATCATGCTTTTTATCAGCAAGATTTAACCATGCGCCGACGTATGCTAGATATTGGCAACCGTGAAAAACGCGTAACGTCAGACTACTACCGTTCAATTATTGGCCTACAGGGTGAAATAAAAGATTGGAGTTGGGAAATTGCTTACAACTACATAAAAAGCGAATCAACTGAACGTGGTGTAAATGGTTTTCCTAACTCTCGCCGTACTCAAGAGGCTATTGATAGTGGTTTATGGAACCCGTTTGAACCATCAAGCAACACTCAAGAAGCATTAGACTTTATTGAAACCACAACAACACGTATTGGTAAATCAACCAGTAAGTCTTTCGACGGTAAAATCAGTGGTTCAGTCATGGAAATGGAACATGGTGAACTTGGTTTAGCTGTTGGTGTTGAATACCGAGAAGAAAGCATTAGTGATAACCCTGATGACCAATTCTTGCGTGGTGAAGTGTTTGGTACTGAAGCAACACAAGCAAATGGTAAACGTGACAACACTTCAATTTTTGCCGAATTAGCTATCCCAGTACTAGATACTTTAGAAGTACAGGTTGCTGTACGTCATGAAGATTACAGTGACTTTGGTACTACAACCGACCCTAAAGTTGCCTTTATTTGGCAGCCAACTGAATCATTATCATTACGTGGTTCATACGGAACGGCTTTTAGAGCGCCTTCATTGCATCAAATTGGTTTAGGTAATACTGACGAGTCGCCTACTTTAGTTGACTCAGTGCGTTGTGCAGCAGTCGGACTTGATTGTGACCCGAAAGAGTATACAGCCGTATTATCAGGCAACGATGATTTAGGACCTGAAGAGTCTAAAAGCTACAACTTAGGTTTAATTTATGAAGTTGCCGATAACCTAGATTTTTCAATCGACTATTATGATTATGATATTGAAAACGTAATCACTAAAGATACTCAGTTTAAGTTTAGTACTTTGGGTAATGATCCTACTGTTGTTGAGCGCTTACCTTCTACTATTGCTGGCGACCCAGGTGAAGTAGTTCGTATTTTTGATCAATATGAAAACATTGGTAACATCACTACTTCTGGTTTAGATATTGAAGCGAACTACGGCTTAGATACTGACATGGGCGAATTCAAATTTACCTACGTGGTAAATTATGTATTATCTTATGAAGACGCGCGTCCAAATGCCGATGGCTCTATGCGTATTGACACTCAAGAAGGTGACTTTGAGCAACCTGAAGTACGTTGGACATTCAACACCGCTTGGGTTCAAGGTGATTGGAACGCAAGTATGGCGATCAACTATATTGGCGCATTTAAACAAGATGCAGCCGTGGCTACTGAAGGAATGGGTGATGTTGACTCATGGACTACAGTTGATACTACAGTAAATTATATTGGTATTGAAAACACCACGTTAAGTCTTGGTGCGACAAACTTATTTAATGAAGAGCCGCCGTTTGCTTATCACGACTTTATGGGCTTTGTTAGTGGCACACACAATAGCCAAGGTCGTTTTGTATATGTTAAAGCAAGTTATAAGTTTTAAATAACCCTTAACAGTTCATAAATGCAAAAGCTCTTACCTAGGTGAGAGCTTTTTTTGTTATTTTATAAAAAGTTAAATCAAGTTAAATCAAGTTAAAGCAAGTTAAGCCAAGTCTAATTAAGCCATTAAAACCCAGTTAACTTTTAAAGATATTTTGTTGTACAAATACTTAAGCTAATTTATTTATAACAGTAATATCTTGGTGGTTATTCATTTGCCTGAAAGCTCTGGGGGTAATACCGTAACGGCGTTTAAAATGTCGATAAAAATGACTTAAATTACTAAACCCAGCAGAAAAAGCTATTTCTGTAATATCTGCATTCGAACTTGCAAGTAAATTAGCCACAGCATCGCAGCGAACTTTGAGTAGGTAATCAATAACACTATAGCCTGAATGCTGACGAAACTGACGAGCGAAATGGCTTCTCGACATATTAACCTGCTGAGCTACCATCGCTAATGTTATATCTAATGCATAGTTACTATTTATCCAATTTTGCGCTTTGCTGATCCGCAATGACGCTAACTCATTGGTATTCTCTTCATAACCCGCACCGCTTATATGCGTAAACAATAACTTTAAGAATAAAGCTTCTTTCAAGCTTGCGTGTAAAGGAGAAGCAGATTGCGGAATATTGACTAACTCTTTAGCTGCAGCCAACAAGGTGTTTGTGTTGTTATTCACACTTTTACTCGTGTTATTAATTAAAAACTTACCTGTTGATATGGTATTTAAGAACAACCGATTAGTTGGAGTTGATAAGCTGTCAAAAGTGGGTAGATCTATGCAGGCGAATAATAATGTTGTTTCAGCAGATTTAACAACGTGGATTGCATGGGAGTATTGTGCAGGAATAAAAACAGAATGACCCGGCGACAAGTTATAATATTCATCATTAAGTTGAATATTAACACTGCCTGTTAAGCAAATTATCATCTCATGAACATTATGGCTGTGTTGTTCAATGTTTTTCCTGAATAAAACGCTAGAGCTCCAGAGCATTTAAATAGTCCGATAGTACAAGTATTAGGTTCAATCCTATGCGACAGTAATAAATAAAGATACTAAAATAATGTCAAAATAGCACTATTGCACTTTATTTTATATTTAGCTGCTCGCTTAGTTAAGCTAACTCGCTGATTTTGGCTATATGGTCGCGAAAATTAAGTTATATATTTTACTAGATTGGAGAAACTATGATTGTTGTACATCATTTAAATAATTCAAGATCACAACGTGTGCTTTGGGCTTTAGAAGAGTTAGGCGTGCCATATGAAGTTAAGCATTATCAACGTGATTTAAAAACGAACTTAGCCCCTAAGAGTTTGAAAAAAGTGCACCCGCTTGGCAAGTCTCCGGTGATCACCGACGGTGATATAACGATTGCTGAGTCAGGTGCAATTGTTGAATACCTTGCGCAAACATACGGCGAAAATAAAATTTTACCTCAAGCGCATACCGAAGCGCATCGCCAGTACTTATATTGGATGCACTTTGCTGAAGGTACATTAATGCAGCAATTATTGTTAAAACTTATTTTAGAAAAAACAGTGCAACGTTCATTGCCTATTCTTGTTAAACCCATTGCCAAAGGCATAATGAAGAAAGTAATGGCGGGTTATGTTGGGCCAAATATTGCCGCTAACTTAACATTAATTGAAAACCACCTAAAAAATAACCAATGGTTTGCTGGTGAAGCGCTTTCAGGTGCCGATATTCAAATGAGCTTTCCATTAGAAGCGTGGGCCGCTAATAGAGGCGCTGATCAAAATTACCCAACAATTGTTGCATACGTAAAACGTTTTCAGGCGCGTGAAGCATATAAAAAAGCCTTAAAAACCGGTGGCAGCTATGATTTTGCTTAGTGCTAAAAAGTAAAAAGTAAAAAGTAAAAAGTAAAAAGTAATAGGTAAAAGATAAAGGTAAGTGGTTGGCCGATCGTTAATACACGATATAACTATTAATTATCACTTACCTTTTAATAACTTATCACTAATAAAACGTTAAGTAGCTAATTGTATTTGGCACTAAAACGTTTGGTGTAATTACAGTCTATGTTCATGCTAAAGCTAAGCAAAAATCATCTAACCTGCTAAGCTATTATATTAATGGAAAAAACAATTTTTTATTGTTTAACAATATTCACTTATTTGATAAAACCCACTACAACAAGCAGCGATAATGTCTTTACTTTGAGTAAATAAGCACAAAGTCGAAACAAAAAACTCTCCAACTTACTCCGTTGTTAGCTAATAAAATTAGTTTATAACGTTAGATAATAAATGAGTATTTTTTACAATCAGTTCTAAGAGATGAAATTATGATTAAATTCAAATTAAATGGCAAAGAAGTTTCCACCACTGCAGATGCAAACACACCTTTACTCTGGATTATTCGCGATGAATTAGGCTTTAAAGGCACCAAGTTTGGCTGCGGCATTGGCATGTGCGGTGCTTGTACTTTGCATCTAGATGGTGCCGCTATTAGATCCTGCTCTTTTCCATTACTCGGGGCTGAAAATAAAAACATCACCACGATTGAAGGCCTAGAAAATAATCATCCATTACAAAAAACATGGATTGAAGAGCAAGTACCACAATGCGGTTACTGTCAATCAGGCCAAATTATGCAAGCGGCAACTTTATTAGCAAGCAATCCTTCACCGAGTGACCAAGAAATTGTTGACCACATGAGTGGAAATTTATGTCGTTGCATGGCGTATGTGCGAATTAAAAGTGCCATTAAAAATGCCGCTGATTCTATGTCAGCTGAGGTTCAAACTTTTGATCCACGTGCAACAACGCAACAATCATAAAGGTGAGTAATAATGAAAACGATTAAAGATGAAAAAAACAACATTAGCTTATCTCGCCGTCGATTCTTAGTAGGTTCGGTTAGTGGTTCACTATTAATGGCTTTTGCACCATTACTGGGTGCCACAGGTTTAAGCCAAAGTGCACAACAAACGCTAAAAGATAAACTATTTTCTCCAACCGTTTGGTTTGAAATAAACCCGATGGGCGAAATTAACATCAACATAGCTAGGGCAGAAATGGGGCAACATATTGGTACCGCGCTAGCCAGAGTTGTTGCTGATGAGTTAGGCGCTGACTGGTCAAAGGTATCGATAACTCATGTAGATACTGATCCTAAGTGGGGCTACATGGTAACCGGCGGCTCTTGGTCTGTATTTCAGTCATTTAAACCATTATCTCAAGCTGGCGCTGCTGGACGTATCGCATTAATTGAAGCGGCAGCAAAGATATTAAATTGCTCAGTTGATGAGTGTCGCGTTGAAAATGGCGCTGTAATTGGTAAAGATAGCGCTATAAGTTTTGGCGATATTGTTGCAAAAGGTACGTTTAATCGTACATTTACACCAGAAGAAATTGGCAACTTACCTTTAAAGCCAGCCAGTCAAAGAACCTTAGTTGGCAAGTCTAGCTCAGCGCTAGATATTCCTGCTAAAACTAACGGTAGCGCAGTTTATGGTATTGACGTGGAATTAGAGGGTATGGTTTATGCTCGCCCCATTATTCCACCAACACGATATGGCAGTAAAATTAAAGCTGTTGATGATAGTGCTGCGAAAAAAATCAAAGGTTATATCGGCTACCATAAATTACAAGATCCTAGTGAGAAACTTCAAGGATGGATAGCGGTTGAGGCAGACACTTATTACGGCGCAATTAAAGCAGCCGATGCTATAAAAGTGAGTTATCAAGCAGGTGAAAGAGCAAAAGTCAGCGAAGCCGATATTCTTAAAGAAGGCGAGCGCTTAGTCGCCGACAAGAATGAAGGCGGCTTATTTATTGATGATGGAGACTTTACCACTGCTAGCGAAAAAGCGGCAAAGACTATAGATGCAATATATCGTACTCATACCGTTTTGCATTTTGCCTTAGAGCCGGTAAATGCAACGGTTGAAGAAAAAAATGGCCAATGGCACATTTATACAGGTAATCAATGGCAATCTTTAACACTGCCAGCGATAGCTAAAGCACTGCAGGTAACAGACGAAAATGTTGTTATGCATCAACAATATTTAGGCGGTGGTTTTGGCAGGCGCTTATTTGGTGATTATGCAATACCTGCAGTATTAACCTCAAAAGCGATAGGTAAACCAGTAAAAATGGTATTTACCCGTGAAGATGACTCACGCTTTGATCAACCAAGATCTCCATCTGTTGTATCATTTAAAGCATCGTTTGATAAAACAAATAAATTTACGGGGATGGAGCATGCCCTTGCGGCGGGCTGGCCAACATTAACAATGGCCCCTGGCTTTATGCCTGAAAGCCTGGATAAAAAAATCAAAATAGACATGTTTTCAACCAGTGGTGCAGATCATTGGTACAGCATGGACAACCATCGTGTTCGAGCGATCAATAATAAACTAGCACAAGAAACTATTCTGCCAGGTTGGTTAAGATCAGTAGGGCAGGGTTGGATTGTTTGGGGGCTAGAATCATTTATAGATGAAATTGCTCACCAAGCAAAAGCTGATCCCATTGATTTTCGTTTATCTATGCTAGACGGTTTAGGTAAACAAGCTGGCAAGGCACCTGAAAGTGTTGGTGGCGCAAAACGTTTAGCCAACGTATTAACCCTGCTGAAGAAAAAAGTAAGCACAGTTAAATTAGCAAAAAATGAAGCTATAGGTGTTGCAGTAAGCGCCGGACAAGAAAAAACCATGCCAGCTTGGATGGCCTGTGCGGCACATGTGCATGTTGAGCCCGACTCTAAAAAAATAACCGTTAAAAAACTTACTATGACGGTTGATGCAGGGGTAATCGTTCATCCTGACGGTGCCTTAGCGCAAGTACAAGGTTCAATGTTATGGGGCACAAGCATGGCACTGCACGAGCAAAGCCCAATAGAAAACGGCCAAGTAAGTAAAGTTAACCTAAATACCTACTCACCGTTACGCATGAATGATGTACCAGAATTAGATATTGAATTTGTCGACAGCAAAGAGTTTCCTGTTGGATTAGGCGAGCCAGGAGTAGTATCAATAGCACCAGCTATTGCCAATGCTATTTTCCAAATAACCGGCGTTAGAGTAAGAGATTTACCTATAACATCTGAAGCAATTAAAAATGCCTAAGATATATAGCTAACGCTATGCTTACATAGATTTTTATATTAATTGAATTAACAAAGATTAACCAAGGTAAAACCCTTAATTTCGGTCATTCGAAATTAAGGGTTTTTTATTTAATGCAGCATTTTTTATTTATAGGGAGATATTTTATGAGAGATAAAAAACTAAGATACTGTAAAAATATGGTTAATTCTGCTGGTACCATAAATTTTTTGATTGTAGAGAATAGAGAATAGTGAAAAAATTAAGTTTAGGCAGATTTGTAGCTTAGGCATAAAAAAAGACGCTCAAATGCGTCTTTATTGTTGAAATGGTGGCCCCTCCCTGACTTGAACAGGGGACCTGCCGATTATGAGTCGGATGCTCTAACCAACTGAGCTAAGGGGCCATCTTTCTACTTTTGCTTTGAAAACACGAAAGGTTGTTCAAAGCGGCGAGAAGTATAAGCATTTTTTATTTTGTTGTCACCATTATAAAGTTAAAAAAACAGATAAATGAGTTCGTTAGTTCAATAGTTGAGCGATTTGTTGTTGCAATGTTCACCCAACTTAACTATTTCGTTATTTTATTTGTTTTCTGGTGAGTAAAATAACTATAAATAAGATGAAGTATCCTATTGAACCGCCACCTGAAGATTTACTCTCAACGGGTGGTGTAGGTGAAGGTGTTGCTATAGGGGCAACGACTACAGTAAAAGTGACATTTTGTGTGCTAGACAGGCCTTTTGAGTCTGTGGCTGTAAATGAAAGTGTTATTTCTCCTGCGCTAGCTGGTGCTATAAAGCTTGTTGTTAAAGACGTTGTAGTGGTTAGGGAAATATTGGCTCCTGCCGTTTGTTGCCATAAGTAAGTCATAGCGTCATTTTCAGTATCGGTAGCGGTTGCTGCTATGCTAATAGTTGCGCCAGAATTAATTTCGCTATCTTCGGGCACTGTTACAGTAGGGGCTGAATTGCTGTCGTCATCTGAAATGGTTACGGTATATTTTGTAATAGCACCTAAGTTGCTCTCGGCGACAGGTGACAAATCAATAACAAAAGTTTCGTTAGCTTCGTCATCGGTATCGTCAATAATGCTAATTTGAATACTTTTTTCTGCAGAGTCACCGTCTGCCCAGTTAATAATGCCTGAAGCTGACTCTACATCTTCACCAATTGTTGCTGTGCCTGCGCTCAGTAAATAAGAAACAGATACAGCGCCAGTTGAACTGCCTTGACGCGCTACCGTGACGGAAAACTCACCTTGATTCTCTGCTACGGTAGTACTTGCAGATGTAAACGCTATAGCGCCACTATCGTTACGTCCGTCGATATTAACCGTTAAATAACTATGTTGATTGAGTGTTGCGCTATTACTTGGTTGGCTTAAGCGCACAAAAAACTTTTCTTTCAACTCATTACCCGTTGCATCATTTGCAATATCAACTTCGATCGTTTTATCGGCGATATCGTTAGCAGCCCAAGTTAAAGTGCCAGCAAGAGGCGTGTAATCGCTGTTTGCCTTTGCGCTTCCGGGTAGTAGTTGATAATTAACACTTACCGTTTGATCTGGGCTAGCTGCATTGCTGCGTTGCACGTTAATAGCTAGGGTTTCACCTTGGGCAGTATCGATAGCGTTGTTAGCAAACCCAAGGCTGCCTTGGGTCGATAATTGTGTGCGATCTTTTAGAATATACAAGCCACTGCCAATATCGCTAACTAAAATATTACCTGAAGGTAAGAAAGGATACGCACCCCAAGCACCGTTAAAGCCGGCATTGTTTGATGGCGTGTAAGTATCGAAAAAACCAACTGTTTCAGGATTCGCTGGGTCGGTAATGTCTAATACCGTTAAGCCACGTTCATAGTTTGACATGTAATAGCGATTGCCTCGAACAAAACCGTTGTGATCAATCGCGCGTGTTGGCCCTGTCCATTGTCCTACTTGGGTAGGGTTATTAAGGTCAGCAATGGAAAATATTCTCACTGTTGAGTTTAAGCCGCCATCTTTCTCGTCGAATTCATCGTGTAAAAAGATATGTTGTTTGTCTTCTGTGCCCCAGCCTGAATGTACATATTGGTCACGCTTTGCCACATCGTTGTATTCGCCAGTGCCGAGTAAACGAGTGGCTGAAGCGTCAGTAATATCCCAAAGTTTTACTTCTTTTTCATTGAAATCAATAAATACGGTGCAGCTCTCGTTGCTTGTATTACATTGGCTACTTTTTCTGTTGTCGGTAATATTGATTGAAGCACCGTCATGAGTGTAGCCTGATCCAAAGTAGTTATTGGGTAATGTGGTAAGTGTTGCTGGCGTTTTTAATGAGTAGCTGTGAAATGCGCCACCAAATTTATTGCTTCCTATGAGTTGCAAGGTGGGTGTTAAGCCCGGTAGTGCAATGTTAAGTGTATGATCAACATTGGTAATATAAACATTATGTGCTTTGGTTACTACAGTGTTTTTTTCCACTAAGCTAACTGAGTTAGGTAATTGGTTTAGGTTGATGATAGTGACGTAGTCTGTGGTACCGTCAACGGTTGCATAAGCATAAGCTTGCCAAGCATTAATGGCACTATCAAAGTATTGATAGACCTTAATGTCTCGCCACGTTGAGTTAAGACCACTAATGGTGCCAACTTCTTTTGGGTTTTCAGGGGTTGTTACATTGATCACCGCAATGCCGTTACGTAAACCAATGAGTGCATATTCGTCACCGGTATTTAAATCTACATGGCCCCAAATATCATTAGCGCTGTTTGGTCGGCTTGAAAATTCACTTAGCGGCATATGAGCAAGTAAATCAATGTTATTACAGTCAAAACTTCCTGCTTTACCGTCTACACAGGCTAGATCAACTTGCTTTTCACTTAAGGTAGTATAACTTTCTAGCTTACGTTGTAATGCCTTGCCTTCAGGGCTGTTTTTGCTAAATAACGACTTACCATCGGCCAAAACTATAAAACCTTGCTCGCGTAGCTGCTCAGCCATATCTAACGGAATATTTTTCAATTCTGTAGGGTTTGTATCTGGGCTTTGGCTTTGAAAGTGATCGAAGCGATTGTAACCACCAAAAATTGGCACTAATGCACTTTTTAAATAGAATAACTCTTCACTTGAACTAACGGTATATTCCCCGGCAGATACTAATATTTTATCGCCTTTATTCGCTTGCTGAACAGCATAGGCAATACTTTTACAAGGCCTAAGTACTTGATCACATTTTCCAGTATCTTTACCTATTTGAGCGACAAAGCGGGCTTTGTCATGCTCAGAGTGAGCCATAGCTAGATCACTGTAAAACAAGGCTGCGCTAACGACAAATATCAATGTTATGCGAAACATCCGATAGTCCTTATGTTAATAAAATGTTATAAATGTAACTTACTGTAACGCATTTACATTATTTTTTAAATCATACTAACTAATAGTAGTCGTTGTTTTTACTATTATGATAATTATAGTCTGATAGCCGTAATAAATATTAAGTGAGCATTATGTTAATAAAAAGCCGGTTTGCTTTTTTACTTGTATCAATAATATCGTTAAGTATTTCGGGTTGCTTTTTTAGTGAAACACGCTCAAATGCTCAGCAATTCGATGTAAAGTTGATGTGGAAAAATTCAGCACTAGACTGCCAAACTACTTTTAACACAGGTGAGGAAAATAAAACCTGGTTTATAGAGCAGCTTCAGTTTTTTCTGAGCGATATTGAAGTTGGCTCTAGTACTTCGGGCTGGAAAAAATTAAATTTGGCTAACACGCCTTTTCAAGCAAGTAATACCGCTTTATTAGGCACAAATTGTAAAGATAATAATGTGTTGTTAGACGTTAACAATACCGCAGAAAGTAAAATAAAAAGCAAAGCTAATTGGGCGATTGAGCTTGCAACAGACAGCAATCATATTTTGGATGAATACAGCCAAATACGTTTTACGCTTGGCGTACCCTTTGAGATAAACCACCTTAATCCAATCAGTCAACCAAGCCCATTAAATTTACCTTCAATGTTTTGGATTTGGCAAACAGGCCATAAATTCATGCGTTTAGAGCTTGCTACAAACCAACAACAATGGCTATTTCATTTAGGATCTACAGGTTGTAAATCAGCAAGTGCAATGCGCTCACCTCAATATAATTGCCTGTACCCAAACCGGTTTAATTTTCAACTTCCGTTGGTTAAAAATAATCAAGGCCAGCTTATATTAAACGTCGACTTAGCTGCTTTGTTAAAGGGTGTTGAATTGTCTGCTTCGTCGAGTTGTCAGTCAGAACAAAATAATAAGAGCTGCCAACAACTATTTGATAATTTATTGTTAAATAATAAAATTAAAAGTACTGAAACTGGTGTTTTTAATGCCGTGAATATCAATCATAAAAGTAAGGGAAGTACGGTTGAATAAGCTTTTAACAATAACCATCTTTTTAGTTCTGAGTAGTTTACTTTTTTCGTGTGATAACGCTAAATCGATAAAAAGTAGTTATAAGTGGCCTATTATTGAGGGTTTTCCAAAGCCACAAGTACCTGACAGTAACCCAATGACTGTTGAAAAAGTAGCATTGGGAAAAATTCTTTTTTTTGATAAAAATTTATCAGCAAACAAGCAGCAATCGTGTGAAAGCTGTCACCAACAAAAGTATGCATTTGCCGAGCCGATGGCTATTTCTATTGGTTCAACTGGTGAAGTACATCGAAGAAATGCGCCTGCATTGGTTAATATTGCTTACAATAAAACCTTAACATGGGCGCACGATGGCATCACTTCATTGGAACGACAAATTTTACTACCAATGTTTGATGAGTCTCCAATTGAATTGGGTATAACTGGCCACGAAGATGAAGTCATTGAGCGGTTTAAAAGCGAAGCATATCAACAGGCTTTTAATGCAGCCTTTCCAAAAGAGCCGATAAGTTTTGAGTTAATAGTACAAGCTTTAGCGAGTTACGTACGTAGCTTAATCTCATTAAATTCTCCTTTCGATAAATATGCCTATTTAGGTGATGATAACGCAATTTCAGCAGCGGCTATTCGTGGTATGAACTTGTTTTTCTCTGAGCGCTTGGAATGTCATCACTGTCATGGAGGCTTTAACTTTACACAATCAACTACTCACGAACAGCAACTTATCGATCGTCGGCCGTTTCATAATACCGGCTTGTATAATGTGGAAGTAAAACCAAAACAATATGGTTATCCCGTTACAGATATTGGCCTTGCAGAAGTTTCTACCTTAGCAAAAGATAATGGTCGTTTTCGTGCGCCAACGCTGCGAAATATTAGTCATTCAGCACCTTATATGCATGATGGCAGTGTTGCGACACTTGCTGAAGTTATTGATATTTATGCCGCAGGTGGGCGAAATATTGAAAGTGGTCCACTAAAAGGCGATGGACGCACTAACTCAATGAAAAGCCAGTTTATCAAAGGCTTTGTACTTACCGCGGAAGAAAAAAAGGACTTATTAGCCTTTCTTGAGTCGTTGACTGACATGAATTTTTTAACCTCACCAAAACATAGTAAAGTGGAAACACAATAAGTCAGACTATTTGATTTGAGATGAATGCTAATTATGCTTCTATTTAGCCAGTCGTCTGACACTTTAGTTATTCAGAATAAGTATTATGATGTAAGCCTTTCGTTTCAACCTCTTTGGTAAACATCTGAATATCTTTCATTGCTTTAGTGACTTGTTTTTATTTTCTCGCTTGAAGAGCAAATTTTTCACCATTATGCCTTGTACTGTTAAATATCTATAAATTAGGTAAAAATATTCCTTCTGTTTTTGGTAATAGGAATTATTTTTCTCATGCTTAAAATAATATCATTTAGATTCAATTAGTTAATTTAGGCATGACTTGTGCAATATATATTGTGATGGGGAAAGTAAAACGAAAACAAATAATATAATTCTTACAACATTCATCACCCAATTAAATTAAAAGCACAATATAAGGGAATAATATGAATACTAAATTTAACTGCATTTTCAGTGCATTGATAATAGCTGCTACAACAGCCGCACCTGCATCGGCAGAAATTGCTACTGAAGGTGAATGGGGAAAAGTGCAATTCTACGGCAGCTTAAGAGCACTTGTTACTAAAGAAAAAGAACAAGAAAGCGATGTTGCCGATGGTATTTCACGTATAGGTATTAAAGGCTATGTTAATCTTTCTGATGAATGGAAGGGTACTTACCAACTTGAGGGGAGAATTGTTTTAGATGATGGTGTTATTAATAGTGATGCCAGCGATTATCATAAGCGTATTACTTTTGTTGGTTTGAAAAATAAAGAGGTTGGTGAAATTAGGTTAGGTAAACAATATTCACCACACTACTTATGGACTGTGTTGCCTATTGATATTACTTTTCATAATCCTAGACACTACAATATTAGATGGAATGCTAGCGAAAACTCGTCAATTCGCGAAGCCAACTCAGTGGCTTACTTTTCACCATCGTATAACGGGTTAAGTTTTGGTGTGCTTGCAGAGATAGATGGAAATGATACTCAAAGCTCTGGTGTAGATAGTTACAACATCGCAGCTAAGTATAAAACCGGTGCATGGCAACTGGGCGTATCTTATTTTGATCGTAGTGATGATCTGCGTATTAACGATGCCATCAAACCAGATGCCGACACTCTTGCGGCAGCACTTCAATATAAAGCTGATAACCATAAGGTTGTTTTACGTTATCAAAATGAAGATGTATCAGATGGTACAGAATTTAATACTATCGGGTTTTATTATTCATACACTCTTGAGTCTGGTATAACGCCACAATTTAGAATTTACAATTTAGATAATGGCATTATTAAAGGCAATCAAATAGCGATTGGTGCTACAAAGAAGTTTAACAAATATGGCGAGGTTTTTATTGAATACACCGATTACGATGATGAAGCTGCTCAGCTAAAAAATCGCGATGACGACATAACTGTCGGTGTGAAAATATCTTTCTAAGACCTTATCTAATTACTTATTTTAAGTGCAAATATAAGCACATAAGCTTTAATATTTTGGAGAATGACATGAATAAAATTAAACTAGCAGTCACTTGTATATCATTAATAATGTTACCTTTATTAGGACAAGCCGCTGAGAATAAAACACCCAGATCTTACATTTTGTCAACCGCGTCAACCGGCGGAACTTTCTATCCAGTAGGTGTTGCAGTAGCGACTTTAGCAAAAATAAAACTAGCCCCTCAAGAAAAACTATCTCTATCTGCTATTACCTCTGCAGGCTCTGGCGATAACTTAAATTTAATGCGTAAAAACGAAGCACAATTTGGCATATTACAAGGTTTATATGGTGCGTGGGCGTGGAATGGTATTGGCCCCTTTGAAAAACAAGGCGCAAATAAGGAATTCCGTTCGGTGAGCATGTTATGGAAAAATGTTGAGCACTTCACGGTTAAAAAAGATGCCGTTAAGGGCAACAACCTAACTGATATGAATGCACTTTATAATGAGTCGTTTTCGATTGGTAAAAGAAACTCAGGAACCGAAGGTTCAGGCAAGTATATTCTTAGCGCTGTAGGCATTAATACGGATAAACTAAACAATGTTCATATGGGATACGGAGCTAGTGCTGGCGCCATGCAAGATGGTCGTATCAAAGGCATGAACACTCCTGCTGGTGTTCCTGTTAGTGCGGTTACACGTGCTTTTTCTAGTGAAGGTGATAATTTGAAAGTTTTGAATATTTCAGATGAATCATTGACAAAAATTAATAAAGATTTCCCGTTATGGGTTCGTCAAATAATTCCAGCAGAAACTTACCCTAATCAAAAAGAACCAATTAATACGATTGCTCAACCTAACTTTTTAGCCGTAAAAGCTGATTTGCCCGAGCAAGATGTTTACTTAGTCACCAAAGCTATTTATGAAAACTTACCTTTCTTACACAGTATACATTCGGCAACAAAAGTAATGAGTATTGAGAGTGCAATTAGCGGTTTAACCGTACCACTTCATCCTGGAGCAGTTCGTTATTATCGTGAAGTAGGTGTTGAAATTCCGGCACATTTAATCATTGAATAGATAATTTATACCCATTCTTCATTAGGGGTTTAGTGTTTTGTAGAATGGGTTTTAAGTGATGTAAAAATGCAATGAACACTTCGTCGAAAACGCCAGTAACCTAAATTATCTCATTCAATATAGCGATAATTATCTTAAAAAAACATCAATTAAAAATATCAATAGTTGGATAAATTATGAATATTAAAAATATAAAAATCCCCATGATATATTGGCTAGCAGTTTTATCAAGCCTCATACATGTCGGCTTAAATTACTTCGCTATTATTCCTGAAAATTGGGCTGCAGCCACTCATTTTGCGTTATTTGGTTGTCTTGGCTCTCTTATACACTTTAAAAAATTATGGCAACAAATAGCTGTTTCAGTTGGTATTATTGCTAGCTCAACATATCTTATATTTGCCGAAGACAGTCTCTATGAAAGAGGACAAACCTTTATTGGTACAGATTTCTTTTTCAGTGCTTTAGCTATTATCTTGGCTTTAGTCTTAATGTTTAAAGCTATTGGTTGGTTCATTCCAACTTTAATTGTTGTTTTTCTAACGTATATAACCGTTTGGGGCCAATACGTAACGGGTGTGTTTAATTTTCCTGGTCTGTCATGGGAAACTATGCTTTTTCGCAGCTATTTCAGTACTGATGGTATGTTCGGTACTATTGCTCAGCTGTCTTGGACCTTCGTTTTTATGTTCGTTTTGTTTGGTGCTTTTTTACAAGTATCAGGTGCCGGCGATTACTTATTAAAAGTTGCAGGTAAACTTGCATCACGATTCAGAGGCGGTTCAGGCTTAGTGTCGGTTTTAGCCTCTGGATTAATGGGCTCAGTTTCAGGTTCTGCCATTGCTAATACAGCGGCGACTGGTGTTATTACTATTCCATCAATGAAAAAGGCAGGCTATTCTGCTGAGTTCGCGGGTGGCGTTGAAGCGGCAGCATCGACTGGCGGGCAACTTATGCCTCCAGTAATGGGCGCTGGTGCTTTTATTATGGCTTCGTATACTCAATTACCTTATTTAACTATTGTTACAGCAGCCTTACTTCCTGCCTTACTTTATTATATTACAGTAGGTTTTTTTGTTCGAGCGTACGCGATTAAACGGGGTATTGATATCCCGAACAAGTTGGCTACTGACTCATCAGAATGTGATGATAATGTTAAAAACGGCTGGAGACACTTAGTTTCTATTGGTATATTGGTCACGTGCTTAATCATTGGTTTTACTCCACTATATGCTGTAGGCATGGCAATAGTTTCTATTATCCTTTTATCTTGGATATCAGAAAAACCCATGAAACTAAAAGAAATTAGTGATGCCCTTGCTGAAGGCTCCAAAGGCATGGTGGTTACTGCAATCCTATTAATTACAATCGGATTAATGGTAAATGCTATTACTACGACAGGCTTAGGAAGTACTTTTTCATTAATGGCAATTGAGTGGGCAGATGGTAGTTTACTGATACTGATCGTATTAATTGCCGTTGCTTCACTTATCTTAGGTGCAGGATTACCTGTAACTGCTTCTTATATTATAGTGGCAACATTATTAGCCCCTGTGCTTAGTGACCTGATTTCATTACAGGTAACAACAGAAGTTATTAATAATGGTTCGTTATCGGTCTCTAAGGATATGATCGCAACCTTATTACCTGCTTTTGCCGATGGCAGTATGCCATTGTCAGATGCTTTATTAGCAGCACCAAGTGAAATTCGTACTATGTTATATGACATGGTGTTATCACCAGAGATTTTAGCGAGTTCTTTATTAGCGGCTCATTTAGTTATATTTTGGTTATCACAAGACAGTAATGTTACTCCGCCAGTATGCTTAGTTGCTTACACTGCAGCGGGTATTGCTAAAGGCGATCATACTAAAACAGCCTTTTGTGCTTGGAAGCTTGCTAAAGGGCTATATATTGTACCTATACTAATGGCGTACACTGGATTAGTGATGGGTGATGCTGAAGAACGTATTCTCATTTTTGTATTTTCTGCTATAGGTCTATTTTGTATTATCGCAGCCTGGGAAGGAGTTGTAATGGACGTTATTAATCGAGCTAATAGGTTGGTGCTAGGGGTTGTCGGTACTTTATTACTCTGGCCGTTTGACGGAGTTTTACTAAAAATAGTGTTATCTGTAATATTCTTAGCTTATTTACTTTTTTCATTCATTCAATTTAATAAAAAACCTACCTGTGCCCAACTTGTTTAAACAAAAGTACATACCACTTTTATTTGGGCTAACTTTTGTTAGCCTAGTAATTGTGGTGCTTTTAATTTGGATTAAAGATAGTCAAAACGCATCTTTATTTCGATTGTCTCTCATTGAAAAAACGCTCACTAGTACTTTAGAAAAGTATCAATATCTGCCTAAAATATTATCGCATGATACTCGTTTAAGGTTAGCGGTTGAAGATAATGATTATGGTTCTCAACTCAATGAATTATTAAAATCTATGCAGATTTCTGCTGGTGTCGACATTCTTTATTTAATGAATAATAAAGGTATTGTTATTGCCACCAGTAATTATGATCAACCCACCAGCTTTATGAACAATCAGTATGAGTTTAGGCCTTACTTTGAACAAAGTATGCGCGAAGGCAGTGGCTTGTATTATGGTGTTGGCATTACGAGTAAAATCCCTGGTTATTTTATTTCTTCTCGAATCGAAGGCTTTAATTCAGGATTTGGCGTTATTGTTGCTAAAGTTGAGCCTAATAATATTGAGCGTTCTTGGCAACAATTGACAGGTGATGTGTTAGTGGTTGATGACAATGATGTTGTTATTATGTCGGCACAAAAATCATGGAAATATAATAGCCTTACTGCACTTTCAGCTAACCAACTAGAGAGTATTAATAAGCATCAACAATTTGCAGGTCAAACTCCTAAATTAATCGTTAATAATTCTTTTTACCTTAATTGGGCCTCATTAACGCTTTGGGAAATTGATGATCAGCACTTCCTAATGGAGTCTACTCAATTAGGGAAAAAAGAAAATACGTTATTAAAAAATTGGCGACTTTACTACGCACTACCTTTGAACACTATTATTGAAAAGACCATTTTTAGCAGTTTAATCATAGCGTTCTTATTGTATGGTCTTTATGTTTTTATTAAGCATCTCCGGTTTATTGAATACACACGAAATTTGAAAGAAAAAACAGATCAAAAGCATCGTGCTGAAATGCAGCTGATCATTGATCAAACGAAAGTTGGAATTTTAACACTTGATCAAAAAGGTAACATTCTCAGTAACAATGCCACGTTCCAAGCCTTGTGTAATTATGATGATAGTGATGAAATTAAAGGAAAAAACATAAATAAATTTGTTGGATTACCGAAAAGATTTGAAGAAGCTATAAACATCAAAGAAACATTTACTGAAGCTTCGTTAACTGACAAAAGTGGTAGTTCGGCATTGCCAATCATGTACATTATTAGTCCTATCAACATTAACGATAGTCTGTATTTAATGACTATTGTGAATATTACTAAACGTAAAAAAGTAGAGGAAGCATTAAGTTTTGCTAACTCTCGTTTAGAAAAGCTCGTTCAAGAAAGAACCTTAGCGCTTAATGCGGCCCAAAAAGAACTCATGCGCCAAGAAAAAATGGTCGTTCTAGGCCGAATGGCTGCGGCGATAGTACATGAATTAAGCCAGCCTTTAGTTGCCTTTAAAAGTGCATTAGCAAGTATTGCTATTAAACAACAAAGAAGTGATTGGGAAGGGGTAAACACCTCGTTGAATAACCTACTCCCACTTTGTCATAATATGCAGGATATACTTATTCAATTAAAATCATTTGCTTATCAAGGTGGTAGCTCAACTAAAGCAGAAAGTGTTGATCTTAATAAATTAATTACACGCTTATTAAGTACTTACCTTGAAAATAATGCTGCGACTATTGATATCACACTCGATGTGCAAACACCGCTAGTGAGTATGAATTCGACTAAACTCGAAATGGCCATTGGTAACTTAGTTAGGAATGCATTAGATGCTGTTGAAAAATCAGAGCAAGCTAAAGTCTTTGTTTCAACTCAAGTGATTGATCAACATGCCTTTGTGATTGTTGAAGACAATGGTGGCTTAATGGATGAAAGTGTCGTTGAACATATCTTCGAACCTTTCTTCACAACAAAATCTATTGGTAAAGGGCTTGGTTTAGGCTTAGCGATTACGAATAATATTATTAAAGAATATGATGGAAATATTGAGGTGAAATGTTTGGAGAACTCTACACGTTTTACCATTTCATTGCCTTTATCCTGAAATAATAAGTGCTTTAAATATAAGATCTAACGGTTTAATTAAGGTTAAAATAAATTACACAAGTTCATATAAATCGCTTTATTTCAATTTAAGCACTTATTGATAAAATATACACTGTACTGAAGGACAACATGACCGATATTGATGATCTAACTGCTGAAACTTGTGAGGTCGTCATCGTTGACGACAATAAAGACTTACTGACGAATGTTTCTGACTATTTATCCCTTCATTTTACAAAAGTTCATTCATTTCTAGATCCCGCCGAAGCCATTAAGTTTATTTATAAAGATTTTCCAGGCATTGTGGTTAGTGACATCAAAATGCCTGAAATTACCGGAGTTGAACTGCTTAATCAGGTACTTAGCTGTGATAAAAATATTCCTGTTATATTAATGACTGCGCACGGTGATATATCTCAAGCAGTTCAAGCGGTACAAGAAGGTTGTTATGATTTCATTGAAAAACCTTTTGAGCCTGAGCGACTCTTAGAAAGCATTAATAGAGCCATTGAGAAACGGGTATTAACTTATAACCAAGCCCGTCTGCGCAATGCTTTAAAAAATAAAGATGCCATAGAAACTCGCTTAATGGGCGTTTCACCTAAAATGGCTAAGTTACGCCGAGATATATTGTCCGTTGCCAATTTAGATGTACCTGTACTGATCCACGGTGAAACAGGTGCAGGTAAAGAGGTCGTTGCTAACTGTTTACATGATTTTAGTGACCGTAAAAAAGCCGAATTCGTAGCTTTAAATTGTGCTGCAATCCCCAAAGACTTATTTGAATCAGAGTTGTTTGGCCATGTAAAAGGTGCATTTAGTGGTGCAGATACTACCCGGATGGGAAAATTTGAATTTGCGAATAAAGGAACCGTATTTTTTGATGAAGTAGAGTCTATTCCTTTAAGTGCCCAAGTAAAAATATTACGTGCATTATCCGAAAATAAGGTTGAAGCTTTAGGCTCCAACGTTGCTAAAGATATCGATATTCGTATTATTTCAGCGACAAAAGAAGATCTAAAAGATAACCCAAACTTTAGACAAGATTTATATTTTCGCATGCAAGTTGCGGAGTTATATATCCCACCGCTACGCGAAAGAAAAGAAGATATATTATTGTTGTTCGAACACTTTTCGAGTCAGTTTATGAATCAAAATAACATTGAATGGTCAGGTGCGGGAGTTAACCTTCAACGTCAGTTACTAGAGTATGACTGGCCGGGTAACATTCGTGAATTGATCAATGTTGCTACTCGTTGTGTTATAAAAAATTGTCATGATCTTAATGAACTGCTGAATCCAAACGAGCAAGACAAGCAAGATAAACTCGTACAGTCGTCTTTGAAAGATCTGGTTAATGATTTTGAAGCCAATATGCTTATTAATTCTCTTCAGCGTCACAAGGGCAGTGTTCAAGCGGTTCTTGAAGAGCTTAATATGGAACGACGCACTTTTAACTTAAAGCTAATTAAATATAATATAGATAGCCAGCTTTATAAAAAATAGCGTTCGATTGATCTAGGTGTGAATAACCGTTACTGAGTATTAGCAGTGGTTTTATCGGACAAATAAAAAGAGCATATTAGTTAAACTAATATGCTCTTTTTTTATGCTTTAAATTACTTTATGTAAATTTATTCGCCGTCTAAGAAACTTTTAAGTTGCTCAGAACGAGAAGGGTGACGCAATTTACGTAATGCTTTAGCTTCAATTTGACGAATACGTTCACGTGTTACGTCAAACTGTTTACCGACTTCTTCCAAGGTATGATCTGTGTTCATATCAATACCAAAACGCATTCTTAACACTTTAGCTTCACGTGCTGTTAAGCCCGCTAATACTTCGTGTGTTGCATCTTTTAAGTTTTCAGACGTTGCTGAGTCAACTGGCAATTCACCGCTACCATCTTCAATAAAATCACCTAAGTGAGAATCTTCATCATCACCAATAGGGGTTTCCATTGAAATTGGCTCTTTGGCGATTTTTAACACTTTACGAATTTTATCTTCCGGCATAATCATGCGTTCAGCTAATTCTTCAGGTGTTGGCTCGCGACCCATTTCTTGTAGCATTTGACGTGAAATACGATTAAGTTTGTTAATCGTTTCAATCATATGTACTGGAATACGGATAGTACGCGCCTGATCGGCAATTGAACGTGTAATTGCTTGACGTATCCACCATGTTGCATAAGTTGAGAACTTATAACCACGACGGTATTCAAACTTATCAACCGCTTTCATCAAACCAATGTTACCTTCTTGAATTAAATCCAAGAATTGTAAACCACGGTTTGTGTATTTTTTAGCAATTGAGATAACCAAACGTAAGTTAGCTTCTACCATTTCTTTTTTCGCACGACGAGCTTTCGCTTCACCGATTGACATACGACGGTTAATGTCTTTTATGCCATGTACGTTAAGATAGGTTTCTTCTTCTAACATGTTTAATTTGTAAATACAGCGTTCAACATCAAGCTCGATATCAGCCATTCTCTTTGAGTGAGGCAGACCAGCAGCTTTTTGTTCTTCAAACCAGTTTTTCGAGGTTTCGTTGCCAGGAAAAATTTTAATGAACGTTGTTTTTGGCATACCAGCACCAACCACACAGTGCTTCATGATTAAGCGTTCTTGAACACGTAAACGGTCCATTACACTACGCATGTTTTTCACTAAGCGATCAAATACTTTTGGTACGATTCTAAATTCTTTAAATACTTCAGCTAAAGCATCGATTGCCGCTTGTGCATCTGCATGACCACGGCCTTCAGTTTTGATTACTTTATTGGCATGTTCGTAAGCTTCACGTAAAGCAGTGAATTTTTCACGTGCTTCTTCAGGACAAGGACCTGTATCTTCTTCTTCCTCGTCATCATCGTCGTCAGAGTCAGTATCATCTTCGTCGTCTAATTCTTCTTTCGAAAGCTCTGAGCCGATGTGCGTTGCTGCTGCAGGAATTTCTTCATCTTCAGCGTCAGGGTCTAAAAAGCCAACGATGATATCGCTTAAGCGAACTTCTTCAGCTTCAAAATTATCCCATTGCTCAAGCAAGTAGTTGATTGCTGGCGGATATTCAGAAACCGAGCGTTGAACTTCTTTAATGCCTTCTTCGATACGCTTAGCGATAACAATTTCGCCTTTACGTGTCAGTAGCTCAACTGTACCCATTTCACGCATATACATGCGAACGGGATCAGTAGTACGACCGATTTCACTTTCTACAGTAGCAAGTGCTTGGGCCGCAGCTTCAGCTGCATCTTCATCAGTATTGGCTTCACTCATCATTAACGTATCGTTATCCGGTGCGTTTTCAAACACCTGAATACCCATGTCGTTAATCATTCGAATGATGTCTTCAACTTGATCGGAATCGATAATATCCTGAGGGAGATGATCGTTAACTTCGGCAAAAGTTAAATAACCTTGCTCTTTACCTTTGGTTATTAACTCTTTAAGTCTAGATTGTGGGGCTTGATCCATTGACGAGTGTCCACCTATTTATGGCTATCAAAATTACAACAGTAAGCCGGAAATTATAGCGAAATGTTTACTAAATTACCAGACGTAACTGTTTTTTGTTGTTAATTTAATGCTGACATACATTCAGCACGTTATATTATTTTTGCTCACTTAGTAGACTATGTAATTCGCCTATTTCAGCTTTGGTTAATCCCTCAGTGCGTTGCTTTTCCATTAATTCATTTGAGCGGTTTTCTAAAAATTTGTTCAAAAACTTTTCAATAATATCAAGAAAAGTGTCTTCAGCATGATCCGTTTCTACATGATGCTCTATGCACATTATTTTTGTTAACTGCTTTCCGGCTTCTTGATCTCTAAAGTGTTCAATAAGCTGTGCGCTGTTAACTTTCGGGTTTTGTTTACATAACCTTAATAACTGGTTAAGTAACGGAATGCCCGGTAAATTTAAATCTGCCAAAATATTTGGATCAGGCAGCTTTTCTACTATATGGGGATGCTCTAGTAATAATGCAATAGCAAGTCTCACTGGCGTAATTTTTGGTCGCTGCGGTTTGGCTTTATTTTCTGTTGTGTTTGCAAAACTTGTATGAAGTTTTTTTAATTGCAATTCATTACTTGCGCCAAACTGATTTGCGAGTTTAGTTACTATAGCGTCTTTAAGATTACTTGCAGGAAGTTTAGCTAAATAAGGTTGAAAAGCGCCAACAGCAGCTCCTTTACCTTCAGGCGAGTTCATATTAATTTGGCTTAACAAATGCTCGAATAAAAATTGTGATAAAGGTGTGGCATTATCTAATGTATTTTCGAAAGCGGCTTGGCCTTGTTCTCTGATCATTGAGTCAGGATCTTGCCCGTCGGGTAAGAACACAAATTTTAAGCTATAACCATCTTGAATCATTGGTAGGGCGTTATCCATCGCACGCCATGCCGCATCGCGACCGGCTCGGTCACCATCGTAACAACAAATAACTTCTTTAACGGTTCTAAATAATGTTTGTAATTGCTCAGGCGTAGTCGCAGTACCAAGCGATGCTACTGCATAGTCAACCCCGTGTTGAGCAAGGGCTACTACATCCATATAGCCTTCAACGACCACTAAACGTGTTAATTGTTTTACAGCTTGCTTGGCTTCATATAAGCCATATAGTTCTTGGCCTTTATGATAAATGCGTGTTTCTGGCGAGTTAAGGTACTTAGGTGTGCCATCGCTTAATACTCGGCCACCAAAACCAATAACGCGGCCACGCTTATCTCGAATAGGGAATTGAATACGACCTCTAAAGCGGTCATATGGTCTATTTTTATCACCTTGTATAGCCATGCCTAAATCAACAAGTTGTTGATTTATTTGGTTACTGCGGCCAAAAACTTTCATCATGCCATCCCAAGCATCGCTGATGTAACCAATGCCGAAACGTTTGACTATTTCGCCGCTGAGTCCTCGGCCTTTTAAATAATTAATCGCGACGTCTTTATCTGTGGCAACTTTTAATTGTTGCTGATAAAAACGGCTGATTTGTGCCATTAATTCATAGTCATCTTGCTTTTGAATATAGGCTTTTTGATCTTGTTTCTGTTGAGCAGGAGAGCGATTGCTTTGTTCGCGTGGCACGTCCATATTGTAATGGGAAGCTAGCTCTTCAACTGCGTCTGGAAACTCTAAACGATCGAACTCCATCAAAAAAGAAATAGCATTACCGTGCTCACCACAACCAAAGCAGTGATAAAACTGTTTGTCTTGGCTAACAGTAAATGAGGGCGATTTTTCGGTATGAAATGGACAACAAGCTTGGTAGTTTTTACCGGCTTTTTTTAATGGTACGCGAGAATCTATTAGTTCGACAATATCGGCGCGCGCCAATAAGTCATCAATAAACTGTCGAGGGATCATACCAGCCATAAATACCATTACTTCTAATTAAAACGCTATTTTTACACAATTAATATTGGGAAAATAGTAACTTTATGTGCGCTAGTTAAAATAAAACCGCGAGGCCAAAGCTGTCGCGGTTTATATGCAAAATGAACAGTGAAGTTCAAATTGGAAGATTAACTAGCTGTTTAAAACTTTACGAATTTGTCCGCTTACTGCGCCCATATCCGCTTTGCCTTGCATTTGCGGTTTTAACACCGCCATTACTTTACCCATGTCAGCCATTGAGGCTGCACCGGTATCGGCAATCGCTTTTGTTATCAGCTGGTTAATTTCATCTGCAGATAATGGCTGAGGGAGAAAATCTTCTAAAACGATAATTTCTGCAGCTTCTTTAGCTGCTAACTCATCGCGACCACCTTCAGTAAACATTTTGATAGACTCTTTGCGTTGTTTAACCATTTTAGTTAACAAGGCAATGATATTGTCGTCAGTTGCTTCTGATTTGAGATCTTTTTCTACCTGCTTTATTGCAGATATCGCCATACGAATTACGCCAAGACGAAGTTTGTCTTGAGCACGCATGGCGATTTTCATTTCATCATTAAGTTGGCTAAGTAGACTCATCGTTAATTTACTTTTAAGTTAACTCAGTTGGCTTAGGATTTACTAAGGTATTCTTAGTACATGCGAACGCGACGAGCGTTCTCACGAGAAACTTTTTTAGCTGCACGTTTTACTGCTGCTGCTTTTTTACGCTTACGTTCCCAAGTTGGCTTTTCGTAAGACTCGCGACGGCGAACTTCAGAAAGGATACCTGCTTTTTCACATGAACGTTTGAAACGACGTAGTGCAACGTCAAATGGTTCGTTTTCTCTTACTTTAATTACTGGCATGTACTGTTTTACCTTAGTTAGAATCTATATTAAATCGGTGTCTGATTTCAGCCACATGGCCTCATCTTCACCCACTCTATTAAAAATTGGTGCCGTATTCTAATGCCAAGCATATGCTAATGTAAAGTAGTAATAACTTTTTCGTTTATATTTGTAAAATTATTGTCGGTAATTGGCGCTTAATGGTTGATATTGATCATAAAACTATCTTTTATACGCTATAAATTGAAAGTTGCTAAGTGGCTAGGTAAAATCAGCGTCCATTGACGGCTGAGTATTATGTTAACACTCGGTCGACTTCTTACATTGACGAAACATTTCTAGGTAAATTAAAGCTATGCGAATATTAGGTATTGAAACCTCTTGTGATGAAACCGGCATTGCCATTTATGATGACGGTGAAGGTAATTTACCTGAAGGAATAGTGGCGCATAGGCTTTATAGTCAAATTGCCGTTCATGCCGATTATGGCGGTGTAGTGCCTGAATTGGCATCGCGCGATCATGTGCGTAAAACAATTCCATTAATAAAAGAAGTGTTGGCAGATGCAAACTTAACGCCTGCAGATTTAGACGGTGTTGCCTATACTGCAGGACCAGGTTTGGTGGGGGCTTTATTAGTTGGTTGTTCAATCGGGCGTAGTTTGGCCTATGGTTGGAACTTACCGGCAGTACCTGTGCATCATATGGAAGGGCATTTATTAGCACCAATGTTAGAAGAGAATGTCCCTGACTTTCCGTTTGTCGCCTTGTTGGTATCAGGCGGCCATACCATGTTAGTGCGTGTTGATGGTATTGGTCATTATGAGCTTTTAGGTGAATCTGTAGATGATGCCGCCGGTGAAGCATTCGATAAAACCGCTAAGTTGCTTGGACTTGATTATCCTGGTGGCCCGGTATTAGCTAAAATGGCTGAAAGTGGTCGCAAGGGGCGTTATAAATTTCCGCGTCCAATGACTGACAGACCTGGGTTAGACTTTAGTTTCAGTGGATTAAAAACTTCAGCGGCTAATACTATTCGAAAAGAAGAAAAGGAAGCATTAACGCCAGAACAAAAAGCGCAAACTCAAGCCGATATTGCTTATGCTTTTCAAGAAGCTGTCGTTGATACATTAGCTATTAAATGTAAGCGCGCACTAAAACAGTGTAATTTAAATCGTTTAGTTATTGCTGGCGGTGTAAGTGCAAATAGTGCATTAAGAGAAAAGTTAGCCGAGATTACTAAAAAGCTGGGAGGAGAAGTATTTTATCCTCGACCTGAGTTTTGTACTGACAATGGTGCCATGATCGCTTATGCAGGTTTACAGCGTTTAAAATCTGGCGTAGATGCCGATTTAACTTTTAAAGCGACACCACGTTGGCCACTTGATACTTTAGAGCCAATTTAATTTATTTGCTTTGAATGTATAGCATTAAACAGGCTTATTTTTTTGTAAAAGATATTTTTGATTCTGAGCCTTGTATCAGTCTGATGATATTTTCTTTATGGCGAAATATTATCAGACCAGACAGCATCAACACTGGAATAACATAAATAGGCTTTAGCAACCATGTATATAAAGGTGCCATTGACACAGTTACAATGGCAGCTAAGCTTGAGTAGCGTGTGGTTTTTGCCACAATTAACCAAGTTAATATTAATAAGCCGGCTAAATCTAAACCAATAGGTAACAATACCCCAAAGGCAGTAGCCACTGCTTTGCCACCTTCAAAATTAAAAAATATGGGGTACATGTGTCCCAAACAAGCGGCGAGAGCAATAACACCTAAGTAAACGGGTTCTATACCTAAAAAATAACCAGCCCACACGGGTAAAGTACCTTTTAGTATGTCGAAAATTAGCACTGATGCAGCAACAAATTTATTGCTAATTCTTAGTACATTTGTAGCGCCAGGGTTATTAGAACCAGCAGAGCGGGGATCAGGTAAGCTCAATAGTTTGCAAAGTAAAATGGCACTCGAAATTGAACCTACTAAGTAGGCCATAACCACCATTAAAAACGTAACAAGTAAACTAGTGATACATAGTTCCTTTCAAAGTAAGCTGTAAAAATAACCTATTATTTTAGCTTTTTGTCATTGTAGCGTGTTGTTTACTAGTTTTTCTAGACCTGCACAGGTAAACTCGCCATTTATTTTGTAAAGTAAGTTGTGGCGATTGTTTGTACTATCTCATGAAACGCCATTACATAAATAAGGTTTGAGTGTGGATAAAGTTTATATTGAAGGGTTAACTTTTCAAACAACCATTGGTTTTTATGCCTGGGAAAAAGAAATTAAACAAACACTTGTTATTGATTTGGCCATGGGATGGAATACAGCACAAGCCGCTGAAAATGACGAACTGGCTAAAACACTTGATTACGCCGCTATTTCTGAAGCTATTGTCGAATTCGCAAACGCTAATCCGGTAGATTTAATTGAAACTCTAGCAGAAAGAATTGCAGCCTTTCTTATCGCGAATTATCAAATACCTTGGTTACGCTTAAAACTGATGAAACCAACCGCTGTACATAACGCTACTACAGTAGGTGTTGAAATAGAACGTGGTTCACAGCGACTTGAACAAGCAATGTAATGGCTGAAATTTATATTTCAATTGGCAGTAACATTAATCGCCAGCATTATATTGAACAAGGGCTGAATGCCTTAACCGAAGCATTTGGTTTGCTGACATTGTCTTCGTTATTCGAAAGTGAAGCAGTCGGCTTTGCTGGAAAAGCATTCTACAATATGGTGGTTGGCTTACAAACAGACCAAAGTCTAGGCAGCGTTTCTTCAGTTTTACGTAAAATAGAGTTTGCTCATGGGCGTAGTCAAAATGCTAAAAAATTTAGCCCGCGCACATTAGATTTAGATCTGCTGCTTTATGATGATGTTATAACAGACAGCCCAGCACAAATACCACGAGAAGAAATTACAAAAAATGCCTTTGTTTTATGGCCATTAGCCGAAATAGCGGGGCATCTAGTTCATCCTAGTCTTGGGCTTTGTTATCAAGAATTATGGCAACAATATGATAAAGACCAACAACAATTACAAATAGTGCCCTTGATTTGGGCAAGAAAAAATAAGGAAATATAAGTAATATGAGCACTGTAGAAGTTTTTATTTTAGCGTTGATTCAAGGTTTAACAGAATTTTTACCTATTTCTAGCTCTGCGCATTTAATTTTACCTTCAGCTATTTTAGGCTGGCAAGATCAAGGCTTAGCATTCGACGTAGCTGTTCATGTAGGTACTTTGTTAGCCGTTGTACTTTATTTTCGTAAAGAAGTAGGCAGCATGGCTGTGGCTTGGTTTGGTACTTTAAAAGGCGAACGTAATAATTTTGATGGAAAATTAGCTTGGTGGATAATCTTTGCCACTATTCCTGCTGGGCTATTTGGATTATTAGGTAAAGACTTTATTGAAGAGCACTTACGTAGTGCACTTGTGATTGCGGCAACCACATTATTATTCGGCTTTTTACTTGGTTTTGCTGATATTAAAGCTAAGCAAAATAAAAGTATTGAGAACTTAGGCTTTAAAGGCGCAATGTTAATTGGTTTAGCACAAGCCATTGCGTTAATTCCTGGCACGTCGCGCTCTGGTATTACGATGACTATCGGCCTAATGTTAGGCTTAAGTAGAGAAAACGCTGCACGCTTTTCTTTTTTATTGTCGATACCTGCAATTGCTATGGCGGGCAGTTATTTAACCTTAAAACTTATTTTAGAGGCGGGTGCGGTTGACTGGTCAGCCATGGGCTTAGGCAGTGTTTTAGCTTTTGTGAGTGCCTATGCATGTATTCATTACTTCCTTATCATGGTAAATAAAATAGGTATGATGCCATTTGTAATCTATCGCTTAGTTTTGGGCGCTGGTCTGCTTTGGTTTGTACTGTAATCGTTGTTACAATATTATTTAATAGAAAACGCGCCCTGGCGCGTTTTTGCTATATAACCAAAAAGCCATGCTTTACAAAATTTAAACTTATTCGGTTTAACAAACGTAATTAATAAAGTGAACTGAAAAAACAGAGTTTAGAAACTGTAATTAACAGCATAGCTTACTACACATAATAATAGCGTTAGTCCTAATATTATTAACACCAGCCATTACCGGCAGCGCTTAATATTAAACTAATAAAAGTGAGATTTTTGATGGATTTGTCTTTAACTGAAGAACAAATAATGATTCAAGATATGGCAAGAAAGTTTGCCGATAGTGAATTAGCCCCCGTAGCGGCAGAGCTTGATGAAACAAGAGATCAAAGCTTGTTTTTAAAAAACTTAGCTCAATTAAATGAATTAGGCTTTATGGGCTTAAATATTAAAGCTGAATATGGCGGAGTTGAAGCTGGTACGGTCGCTTTTAGTTTAGCCATAACCGAACTCGCTCGCGCTTGTGCTTCAACAGCGGTAACAACGTCTGTAACTAATATGGTTGCAGAAGTTATTCAAGCGGTAGGTAATGAAGAACAAAAAAATAAATACCTACCAAAAATTTGTAGTGGCGAATACCGAGCTGGTGGTTTCTGTTTAACAGAAGCTACAGCAGGTTCAGATCCCGCAGGTATGAAAACGCAAGCGGTTAAAGATGGCGATGATTATATTATTAACGGTAGTAAACTTTATATTACCAGTGGCTCTTTTGCTGATGTATTCGTAGTTTGGGCAGTTACCGACCCAGAAGCTAAAAAAGGTAAAGGCATCTCATGTTTTATTGTTGAAGCCAATACCGACGGAATAACCATAGGTAAAGCCGAAGAGAAAATGGGCCAAAAAGCATCACCAACTAACGAAGTAAACTTTACGAACTGTCGCGTACCAGCCTCAGCGTTAATGGGGGCAGAAAATAAAGGCTTTGGCGTTGCTGTTGGTGAACTTGCAGGTGGTCGAATTGGTATAGGCTCATTAGCACTGGGTGTTGGTCTTGCTGCACTTGATTATGCTAAAGCGTATATTGTAGATCGTAAGCAATTTGGTCAATCACTCGCAAATTTTCAGGGGTTGCAGTGGAAGTTAGCTGAACGCTACACTGAAATGGAAGCGGCTCGATTACTATTAATGCAAGCAGCGTATACTAAAGATCAAGGTCAACCTTTTGGTATGGCAGCGTCAATGGCAAAGTTATTTGCCACAGAAAATGCCAACAAAGCTTGTTACGACGCATTACAGTTAATGGGTGGGGCAGGTTATGTGAAAGAATACCCTGTTGAGCGCATGGCGCGTGATGTGCGTGTAACGGCAATTTATGAAGGTACAAGTGAGATTCAAAAAGTTATTATTGCTCGTGAATTATTACAAAACGTTTAAATAGTTAACCTTGTTTTGAAAACCTAAACCATAAAATTCTAAGTCTTAAAATTCTAAGTCTTAAAAATCTAAACGCTCTGACCTCTTATACTTACGCTTGAAATTAAGCGAGGGTTAGAGCGTTATTTAAGCGCTAAATACAAAACTTAGTGCGCATAAATATTATAGGCTAGGCGGCCACTTGAGCGATCAGTCGCTTAGCTTTATTAATAAAGCTAGCATCCCGAAATAATTGACTTACTTGTTCAAGTGCTAGTTGCTCAATATTGGTTTGTATATAGGCAAAATCTGAACCGCATAAAGCTGCCAACCCGTCATCTTCAACTTTAAAAATATCACTCACACCTTCAAAAGCAATTAAGTCACCTAGTCGACAAGACAAATAACACAGTAATGTATTTTGCGCTTCTTCGTGCGGCATAACACGGTTTAATTGTTTATTAATCAAAGGGGTTAAGCTAGTAGCAATTCCTGACACAATTGACGTTGGCAGTTGCCATTGTTCGGCCAAAGCTTTACCGATTACAGCGGAGTTTAAACCTAGAGAAGATTGTACATTCTCTACTCTTTCAAGTAGTGATGTTTTGCCTAAATATGTATTGGCTATTGAAGGTTGATAAGAAAGCATTGTCATATCCCCTAAACTTATAAGCAAACATAAGGTAGACAATTCAGCCGCATTTTCTTTATTTAAGTGTTTAGCGATTAAAAAGACTAATGAGCTCGCAATATAACTAGAAAGCCAAATTCTTTTATAAGCTGCTGATTGTGCTTCATCTTTAAAGGGAACGCTTTGTTGTAAAATAAATTGTAAAGCGATACTTCTAACAGATGTAACCCCCATAAACACTATGGCATGGTGAATACTTTCAATTGGCTGTCGTAACGAAAAAAGTGAAGAGTTAACGGTATTGATGATCTTGGCTGTCATTTCTGGATCAGATTTAATCAAAGATATTAGCTCTTTAGCCTCCAGTTCACCGCTGGTCAAATTGAGCAATAAAGGATTTGGTTGGCGGCAGCACTGACTTATTTCATTAATTTTTTGTTGCTGATTACGATCAAGAGCATCAAAAGGTAATAAGGTAAAATTCATTAAGTCATTTGAATTTTTTACAACGCTATTCTGATTATTATTTATTTCTGGAATCAGGCGTACAGGTGCTTGAATAACTGTGTTTATGCTGCGTATTTTCGCTGTAGATAATTGACTTCGTTGAGCAACAGTTTTTTGAGTTCTTCTCATTGTTTTAGTGCTGCTTCCTCGCTTTAAATACCAGAGAACCGAGGTAATTATGACGAAAACTATAACAAAAAATTCTAATGACATTTCATGACTTATTTAATAATAAAATTAGATAAATTATGAACTTATTAATAATGTTGGTCAAATGTAATGCTATTTGCCTGTTGCATACACGACAATCCAAACGATATGTGAATTAAAAAATAAAAGTAATTAGTTTCTAACACACCTGTAACGCAGGCGTTAGATGACAACAATAAATATTTAAGGCATTTGCTTGCATCTTTAGGGTTTGACCCCACTTAAAAATATATGTCTTTATTATTGGAACTGCATTGATGGCAAATTCTATTGCGATTACCTTAGAAAATTTTCAGCAAGTTATTCTCGAAGAATCAAAAACTAAACTGGTATTGGTTGATTTTTGGGCCCAGCAAATAGCAGAAAGTGTGGAGTTACGAGATAAGTTAGCTATCGCATTAGCGAATGCTGGCGAAACGATTATATACGCTACGATTGATTGTGAAACTCAAGGGCAAATAGCTCAACAGTTTGGTATTCAAGGTTTACCAACGGCGATTTTAGTTAAAGATGGTCAGCCACTAGATGGATTAACTGGGCCTCAAACTGATGAAAGTATTAGTGAATTTTTAGCGAAATACTTACCTAAAGCCGAAGACGCTTTATTAGCGCAAGCTAACGAATTAATTTTAGAGAATAAAATTACAGAAGCATTTCCAGTGATCAACCAGGCTTATCAACTTGACAGTGAACGTGCTGATATTAAGTTAGTGCTGGCAAATGTTTATATTCAAACAGGTAAAATCGCTGAGGCTGAAACGCTGCTAAATAGCATTAAAATGATTGATCAAGATAGTCACTTCAAATCATTAATGGCTAAGTTAGAATTAGCAAGCCAAGCTGCCGATTCTCCAGAAATTCAAGCGCTTGAGCAAGAGTTACAAAGTAATCCTGAAAATGTAGAGTTAAAGCAGAAGTTAGCCGCGCAATACAGCCAAGTTAACCGAAATGAAGAAGCTTTGGCAATTTTGTTTTTGCTAGTGCAAAGTAATGGCGCAGATATTACCAGTAAAGATTTATTATTAGATGTATTGAAGTCACTGCCAGACGGCGATGCCTTAGCGACAAAATATCGACGTAAACTGTATACCCTTATGTACTAACACCGTTTGTGACTATTCTTAAGCTCAGCTATTCACGCTAAAACTTAACGTTAATAAAAACTAAAAAACGCATAGCAATTATATTGTTATGCGTTTTTTATAGAAAAATTTTTGCTATCAAACATTTACTTGCCTGAAAGCTTTGACACTTAACTTGCTTGAGGTATTAAGTCTTCATCTTTTAATAGATAAGAGAATTCATTCAGAAACTTTTGTATTTTTCTCACAACCACTAACTGGCAATATTTATTTTCTGGGTTGTTAGTAAAGTAATCTTGATGATAACTTTCAGCGCTATAAAAGTTATTAGCGGCCTTCACTGTAGTAACAATAGGCTGCTCAAAAGCTTGTTTGTTAGTTAACTCTGCAATTCGAGCGATAGCTAATTTTTGCTGAGCTTGATTGTGAAACAAAATTGTTGAGCGATATTGGCTACCAATATCATCGCCTTGACGGTTGATCGATGTAGGATCGTGTATGGCAAAAAACACGGTTAATATTTGTTCAACGCTAAGTTGCTCAGGAGAAAATGTGATTTGAACTACTTCTGCATGATTAGTCGTGCCAGTACAAACCTGTTCATAGCTTGGGTTTTCAATATCGCCATCAGCATAACCACTGGTTACAGAAACAACGCCTTTAATTCGGGCAAAAATATTCTCAATACACCAAAAACAGCCAGCGCCTAAAGTTATTTTTTCGATGCTCATTTTCTTTTCCTCTTCACTATTGCTAGTGAACAACATAATTACGTGATGAAAACATAAGACGTTTAGACGTCTATGTGTTTAACTTTTTCAGAAGATATCACCTAGCCGTTTAGATGTCTATATGTTTTGTGAGTTAATTTATTAAATAATTTATTCGTTAAATTGATTTGATCAGGAGTCTTGTCGCTGAGTCATTGTTGAAGTAGTACTAAAGTGAGCGTGTATAAAGCAAAAAAACAAATGCTAGAGTTTGTTTTTTATTTAGCGAGGTTTAGGAAAATAGTTATTTTTATGACAAATTGATGACATTTTTACCGGCTTATTAAAGCTTATACTTTAAAGCCAATAAGATTAAACATAGAGAACCTAGTGCCTTAGTTAGCACTAGGTTTACAATATGAAATTAGAAAAAATTAATCTGAGGTTAGATTAAAAGCAATATGCTGATGAAAGCGTAAAGTTAGTTCATCTTTTGCTGTTGGAAGCTCTAATTCAGTCGCTAATAAACGCATAGCTTGTTCAATTTGATTAACAAATTTAGCATAGTTTTGTTCTTCGCCATTCTCACTGTTAGCAACAAATATAAACTGAACATTATCAACTAGTTCAGCTGCCTGCCATCGACTAACTATGCCACAAGGACTCTGGTTTGGGTTGTAGCCTAACATTTGTAATTCGCCTACTTTAGAGACTAAATCATGTAAGCTGTTTCTAACAATAGGGACTAATCCATTTGCAATTAAAGCACCATTGTTCAAGTTAAAACGTTTCGCCACTAAAGAAAAAGTATCTGTTAGGTAAGTATAAAGTGGGTTGTAAGGGTCTTTTGCTGTAGCGTCAATATCTACCAATTGAGAAATTCTATGATCAAGTGTTAAGTCGATAATGGCATAAGTGATAGAAGCTACATTGTTAGGCAAATCAACATTTTCACTTGAATATCTTTGGGCAATAGGTCTAAATTTATGTGCTGTACTTGTATTGCAGCCTTTGTTTTTAGCAAAAATATCGTAGGTTAAATGCTGATGATCACGCATACGTATTTCGCTTAATGGCAGTTTAATTTTTTCTGCAAAGCTTTGAAGTAGGGTTTTAACCCGTTGGTGAAAACTGGCCGCACCAATTCTAATCTCAGTACCTGAAGCTAAAAATAACAAGGTGATTTTTTTTGCTCTGACATTGGCGTCAAAAAACGCATTTTGTAATACGTGTTGATTTGGATCGTAATAAAATATGATTTGTTGTTTTGTTTGCCATTGATGCATTTCTTGGCTATAACGCACTCTCACTAATTTATTGTTGGCTACCAATACGCTATTTTTTATGCCGCCTTCATCACTTAGCGTAAACAATAACTTAGCTAATGCTTGATAGCAGCCATAATAATTATTGCTGCCGTCTTTTGCTATTTGTGCAGGCAAGTTTGCGAGCAGTTCGTCTGTTAAAGCAAATTCAGCCAAGATATACTGATTGTCGCGCGCATTAGTTGGTATGTAGGTTTTAGCTGCTGCGTTACGCTTCCTAATTATTGACATCATAATTCCTTGTATCAAATTGAGGCATCACACTGATACCAATTCGTTAATATGATGTGATTATAAGCAGCAGACATGACATTTTTATGTCAGTAAATTAAGCAATAATAAATAATATATGAGGGCTCGGTTGAGCAAACAAACTTTATGTCGGTAGAAAATAATACAGAATTAATTGCTGCGATTAATCAAATATAATGCTGATATACTACTAAGTAATGAATTTGTAAGTACGTAAGTTAGTTACTATATTCATATCCACTTAGGAGTATTAATCATGAAAAAAGTAACTTTAAGCAAAATAACCATTAATGAAGTGGAATTAACAGACCTAAATATTCTGTTAGATGATGAAAGTAACGTCATTATATTACCGCTACTTTTTTCTATATATATGAATAGAACAGGTTGTATTAAAAAAGTTGTTCGCAAGGATAAACAAACCCTCATAAATAATGAGGCTATCATAGAAATTATCGATAGTAATATTTTAGATAACACTATTGACTCATATTTGTCGCACCTAAAACACTTATTAATTTACATTAACAAGTTACGTAAAGAACACAATACTCCTTCAGTACACAATTCACATTTAATCTCTCATACACTTTTAAACAAATTCTTGAATGAGGCTTTGCTTGAGGCAGGTAAGTCAGTAGCTACCATAGAAGCTTATCGTGCTTCATTTGTCGCATACTTCGATTTTTTACATTATTTGAAAATCAAACCAGCAAAAAAAATAACAATTGATCGTAAAACTAAACAACAAGCCGCGCATAACTCCGATGTTGAAAAAAGCATTCAATACGTAACGAAACAGCAACGTTTTGAATTGCTAAATGCATGCAATAGTAAAGCAGAAAAACTGATTTTACGTTTAGGTTATGAAGTAGGCTTACGTACAAGCGAAAATTGTGGTTTACGGTTGGAGAAAGATGGCAATCTATTAGATTTATTCAAGCAAGCATCAGACCCTGATAACGAACAGTGTGAGTTCGCATATTATCTCAAAGGTAAGTTCACTAAAGGAAAAAAATCTAGGCAAATTTTTCTGGATAAGGAGCTTATTTTGGCAATGAAAGATTATTATGAAACTGAACGAAATGACATTGTTGAAAAGTCGAAAAAAGATAGCGATATGTTATTTTTGTGTGCAGCAAATTGCTGCTTAGGAAAGGATATATCTGTAGAGCATGGAAGTAATGTTTTTAACCGAGTGAAAAAAAGAACATATTTCTTTGATAAGCACATAAGTTATCAAGCATTACGGCATACATTTGGAACAGAGCTTTTTCATGAGGAATTAATGTCGAGTGACGGGAGAGAAACTAGATCTGAATCAGCCGCACTAATAGTTGTCGCAGAACGTTTAGGGCATGCGTTTACTAAAGAAGGTTTAGCTCCAGAAACGACTACTCGATATATTAGAATGAGACAACAGATGCTACAAGTTGAACAAGGAGAGTTTCATGCATAACGATGAAATCATTGAGGGCTTTGTGACAAATGATGATGGTATAGACCCTTTTGCTCAGGTTTTGCCAACACCAATATCAAAATTGCAAATTAATTCTAATCGAATATCCGTAAGTAAAGATAATCAAGAATTTGCCACATTATCAAATGCCAGTCCGTTTGCTGAATATATCTTTTCAGCTTTATTGAAAGGTACGTTAACTGATTGGTTTTTCCGATTAAAAGATACACGTCATTTTTTAAGACATATTAAAGAGTTCGTTTCATTTTTAAATAACTATAGTTTTGACAGTGTTAACAGATACAAAGTCTTAAAAGATTTTGAGAGTTTTAAAGTTAATGAAGAAGGTTTAAAACCACAATCAACAGGTTTATCAAATTTATTGGGTTTGATAACTAATAGCATTGAAAGTAATCAATTTCCAAAAGAACAAATACTTTATTTAGTAACACTGATTAATACGACTAAACCAAGCAAAAGCTCATGTAGAGACCCACATACGCTAAACCATTGGTTTAATATTAGTTGGCTTAAAAGCTATATCGGAGAAGAGGTATTTTTAAAGCTAGAAAGCCCAAAATTATTAATGGGTGGCTTTAATGTCACTATTGCCACAACTTTGTCTTATTTGATTAGTGCGAAAAAGGAATTAAAAGAAAAAATCAAAAATAACCAAATTAGCGTGGAGCAGCTTTGTTCAGGCGGAGAGGAATACTCTAAGCTCACACCAAGAGAACAAACGAAATACAGTCAAAACTTATTTCAGTTAACTGCTAACTTTGATTCTGAAAAACCACTTGATAAATCAACTCAGTGCATGCTTATTGACTTGGTAAATCAAGTCCCATTTAAGCGAATTATGGAATTAATCAAAACCAAAGGGGTAAAAGCTATCCCTTTTATTTTTCACGCTAAAACTAATAAAAAAATCAATTTTACAAAATCGAATTTATTTACACCTCAATATTTAAACTCACCTTCACCGATTGAAGAGTTATTATTTAGTTGGTTAGTTTCATCGCAAATGGTGCAGCCAGAAGATGTTTTAAAGTTAAAGAAAAGTGACTTCCTTTTTGAAAGAAACTCGCAAGGAACCGTTATTTTAGCGCAATGTATTTATTACAAAGGTAGAGCAGGAGGCAATAAAGAAACGCCATTGCTCAATAAATCCAATGTTGAGTTGAGTGCATTTATCGATTATTTCAGTATTTTACCCGATGATCGAAAAGAACTATTTTCAAAAGCATGCCCTAAAAGCCCAAGATTGGTTACGCCTTATATAGAAGGAACAGCACAACCCTCTATGATTGCCTTTCTGTTTAGGCTTTTAGAAACCGATGACCTATCTAAAACAATAACCAATGCGCTCATCTCTAGAGACGTTAGCAACCTTTTCTACAAATCATTCTTGGGGTTAAATAAGTCGACCTCTATTTCTTATGACACATGGCGAAAAAACTCAAATAAAACGAGGGAAGAGTATATAAAAGAAGTAAATGAGCCATTACCCATTAATATTTTTAGACCTGCTCATATTAAAACTTCGGCAGTATATTCAAGAACGGATTTATATCGTGAAGGTGATTTGGTTAACTATAACTCCCATACTGCTCACACAGAAAAAATGTCTTATTTATCTGATTCAAATAAAGATTGGGTGAATCAATGTGGCAGAATCTCTCGTTTAGTTTTTAACGAGATTGAAACCAATATCTATAAACCCAATGTTAAAGTTGTCGACATTCATACAAACGAACAAATCATAAAAACTAAGGTATTAAAGGCGACAGGTACTACCGATGGGAAAGTTAACGCTATTGGGCAATATAAAGGCTCAGAGGTTGAGGATGCTGACGATAGTGGACTAGTTATGGTAGTTGATTCCGTAGAGACAGCGGTAAACATGCTGCATTATATTAAACAGGCAGATTTGTTTGCTAAAAAACTATTAGATAAAAACCCCAAATTTTTTGAAAGAACCTTACTCGTAAACGTTGAGTGGATGCACTATGTTCTTGATAAACTTTCAATTAGTACGGTAAAAGAAGCTCAAAAGTTTTACTCCGCTAACTTTAAAAATTTCCCCAATATTTTTGATGATGAACTTAGAGGAGGAGTAACGTCATGATGTTAAATACAGCGAAAATTAGTCTTGATAGTAATATTGATTTAGATGACCTGCAATCTCAACTTAATGCAAAAATTGGCTCTGAAAAGAATAATTTACATGCTGATAAATGGTATTTTACAAGTGAAAGCAAAATAATCACATTAGACTTTTCTCCGCTAAAAGGCATGGCAACACAATCAATTAGTTGGGCAGATAAAAAAGATGAATTGATATTCAGCATAAAATTATTATGGCTTGAGGCAACAGAAAAATGCTTTAGTACGGCAGGTTATCAGAATAAATTTAAAGGCTTATGTTTATTAGCTACATATCTAATAACAACAGACCAAGAAGAAATTGGCTTAGGTAATTTATACCAGTTATTTGAATTCACATTATTAAATTCTTGGCAAAAAAATAGCTTTCATAAACGACTTTCACCAAAAACTTTCCATAGTTATAGGGCTGAAGATACTACAGAAATTTGGCAATTAACTCGTTACAGGGATGACTTAGCTTTTGTTTTTTCTAAGTCCGTCAATAAAAGAAATATCAAAAAGAAAATAACATCTGTTTTAGAAGACTTAAGCGGTAAGGATTTAACCTATCGAGATTGGATAGAAGGCGGCTCGTTTAACTTTTTAACACTAGATCAGGGAAAGTACTACATAGAACATTGTGCTACCTTTTTTAATGAAAACATAGAAATAGCTATTGCAACCAATGCTGTTTTAAATAGTGCGCCTGAGCTGGTTTCAAAAATTGGCTGGAATCTTTCACCTACTACAGTTAATTATGTTTCTTTAGCGTTAATCGGTATCCCACCAGAAAAATTAGTCAAAGATAGAAAGGTAAACTTAGTAAAAATAAAAGCCTTAATTGAAGAGGTAAATAAACGTTATACCGAGTGCTATTTAAAGCTTTTTCGTGAAAAGCAATTAACCAGTCCCGAAGCAATATTGCATTTAGCGAAACAACTAATAAGCGGTGATATTTCACAGACAGTGTTAGATAAATTAAAATTCATTGTTGAAAATAGAACGTCAGAATACCTTAAGCAATGGCTATATGATTTAAACTCTAGCATTACTATTGACGAATTTTCTTTATTGCTTGACTCAATTACTCAAAAAAATGAACCTGTTAAAGTCACTTTTCCAACTGAAGAATACCTAAATAATATAGGTGTTTTTTCCAAACGAAGAAACAATACGCTATTAAAACCGTTTGCTACTATGGTAAAAAATGCAGGAATTACTTCAGTTGTAGCTCTATTAGGCTGGAGAGAAAGCGAGTTTGGTTTCCCTTTATCTGCCATTGAAGTATTTGAAAATAAGGACTACCTAGACCAATCATATATGCCATTAAGGTATAACGTTTTATGGCATGTCCCAAAAACTAACGGTAAAACAAAGTTAAATCGTGAAATATCATATTCGGCATACAAGCTACTTAAAATGTTGTCGTTATTAAATAATTCACAGAATGATAAGCCGTGTGTATATCCTGACACAGGCTTGAAAAAAGACATTCATCAATCAAGTAACCCAATTCTTTCTGCTGTACCAGCGATGTGGGAACACTTTGTTAAGCATTATCCACCCTTTAAAGAGCTAGAGCTTCAATCTCAGATAAAAGATATTCAAGGTAAGCTTAGTGCAGGAGTATGCCTTAGTGTTGATGAAGCTAATATACTGAAGTTAAGTTCAGAAAATACCCAAGGAACAGTACAAACAGCCAATGACAAAAATTTACTTTTTACTTGGAAAAAAATTAAAGCTGAATTTGAACGTGTATCTTTCTTTTTAACCCCTAGCGGCAATGCTTTGAAAAAAGGGTGGCTTTATAAATATAAATTAAGAACCTTACCTACGAATGTTTTAGACATGCTAGATAGACACTTATCAGAAGAAACTAGGTTGGCAATTAGTCAGATAAAATCTGAAGCAGAAATAACGGGAACATATACTCAGCAAGTAACCAATGAATTAATTGATGGCTGTATTTACCCTACTCCTCATGCTTTGAGGCACATGTGGGCAGAGGCTGTATATAGAAGGTTTGACGGTGATGCTGGTTGGATGATTCGAAGCCAATTTAAACATATAAGCTCATCAATGTGGTTAGCTTATATAAAAAATAAAGATAACCGTAGGCTGCATGATAAGGTGAAAGTAAAAGTCATATCTTCGTTACTTAAAAACTACTTAATGAACAACTCTGAAGGGTATTCAGGGAAGTTACATGTCTTTTTACGCAGACTTTATAAAAATACTAGCATATCGACACTCGATGATTTTGATAAAAAAATCGAAGAATTTGCCAAGTTTGAATTTAAAGATATAAAGTCAAACCCTTGGGGGTATTGTATTCTTAAAACGCGACAACAGCATACAGCCAAATGTGCTCAAGACGGTCTTCCGCAGCGGCAAAATGCTTCACCTAAGATATGCTTAGGCTGTAGCAATAATTTAACGCAATCAACTAATTTAGAACACATTGTTTTGAATTTATCCAATGACATTAATATTGTTAAAAGCAATAATTTGCCTCAAGCGTATGTCAATTCTTCCTATGAAACATTACGTAATGCACGTAATCATATAAAAGACCTTGAGCCTAATAGTCAGTATTTGCCTGTAATAGAAAATGTTATTGCAGAACACATGAAAAAGTCGAGGGTTTAACATGTTAGAGTTTTTTCAAGAACCAGCAAAAAATAAAGATGAGTTGCCAGAATGGGTATCTAAAAAAAATGTTTCGTACAAAGCGTATTTAGAAGTATTGAAGCTAAAAGAAGAGCGACTTCATTATATTGAACGGCATAATCGAAAATCCCATTTTGAGAATAAAAAATCCTACCAAATAAGTGTTAGAAATGTTGCCGATAACATTGGCGCAGCTAATACTACGCTATCGCAAAAATCTAGCTATTCTGAAGGGTTTAAAGCATTTTTAGATGCTACCAATAAAGAACTGGAAGAGTTAAAAGATAAAAGATTAAAAACTACCGCCAAACGTAAATCCCGTGGTGCTGTCGCCTATAACAAAGACGAATTGGTAGAAGAAAATGATAGGTTAAAAAATGAAAATGGAAAGCTTAAGGAAGCTAATGTTAAGAAGCAAGTGGATCTAATCTTAGAGAAGATAGACCCAAATTTAAAGAATGCGTTAGGGTTTTAATTAACCTAGCTCTTTAAACTTAAACTGGTATTGATAGATTTGTTCATCAACTTCATCTCGCCAAATATCAAAAAATGCTACCATAGATTGAAAGTTAAAGGTTTGATTCGAGTTCAAAGGACGATGCCTTAAAACAATCTGTTTGTCGTCTAATAAACGTTGCAAGTTGTTATGAATGTACTCTGTCTCATTGCTGCTAAATTCAAGTACTTCACCAGACTCATATGGCGAGTTAATATTATGTTCATTGATGAGAATTAGCTCATCCGCTAGTTGGTTAACTGCTAGATATTCACATGGATGTTCGCTCTTAATCATTAAAAGTAGCGTTTCTAATTCTGCCTCATATTTTTCTTTAATGTTATCAGTCACTATTAATTCTTCCGTCCAAAAAATAAGCTTTAAATCTAAGGAGTTACACTGGTATATCAGATTTAAGCTTCAATAAATCAATTATAGGATCTAATTTTCAACCTCCAAACTTTTTAACAGACAGGTACTTGATTTAACTTTTTTTACTAGTAAGTTGATATTAACGCAATCACGGAGAAGTCATGAACCATAGTCAAATTAGTTTAAAAACATTAGTAAAAAATATAGAAAACAATCATTACGTTACCTTAGATTTTCAAGGTCGAAGAAACTTTGTTTGGGATGTACTAGATATCGAAAAACTAGGCGATTCAATTATCAGGGGTGTTCCAATCACTTCAATAGTTACAATGCCAATAGAGTCAAAAAAATTCCCAACGCAACCTTTAAACACCGCATTAACATCAAACCTTAAACCAGCACCACAGCAATATGTTATTGATGGCTATCAACGATTAGCTTCAATTTCTGATATCTTTTTAGGTACAGATAGTACGTTTTTGTATTATTTTGATTTATCGGCAATTATCAATGAAAAATTCCCCATAAATCAACAAAGTATAGAGGTGCTTAATTTAGGGACGTTTTGTAAGACGTTTCAGGAACATGAGTCAGAGCGATTTAATCCAAGATTCTTGTTGGCAGCAGATGTGATAAATAACAAGTTTAATAATGGTATTGGTAAATTTTTACTACAAGTAAGAAGTAGCCTAAGCCTAACGAATAGAGAGTTTGATGACTATTTTGATTATTTAATCAATACGTTAACTTCTGTGGCTCATTATAATCTAGCTATCACTAAAATTAACGCTACTGAAGATATAGCACCTATAAAGCGGATATACGAAAAATTAAATTTACCGCTATTTTATCAACAAGCTTAAATGCGAAATATTTTTGAAGAGATTACTCCATCTCTTCAAAACAATCATCATCGTATCGTAAAATTGTATAGGTAAAGTCATTTTTTAAAGCTATAGAGCTAGAATAAATGGCTTCCAGCTTATTTCCTTTAAATTCAGGCGTAATCCAATCAATAGCATCAACAGTTTCAAAATCAGTTGATAAATTATCAGCTAAACCGTCATAACACAGCTCTTTTTGCTCACTGGATAATGGTGATCGGTTGATATAAGGTTCAAAGCTTTTAGACGTTACAAACCGATAAAATTGCCCTGATTTATGAATTACCATCGCAGCAGGTTCTTTATAAATAGATGTCATTCTTCTGAAGGATGCTTCTAATGACGTAAAACAATTATCTTTAATAGTTTTGACATTAAACCAATTAATATCACCATCAGTTAATGGCTTAATAAGTTGTTTCGGCATTAATAAACCAGAAGCAAAACCATTGGCTTCTTTTTCAATGGGATCATTAAACTGATCTGTTAATTCTTTAGAGCCGCAATTAAAAGATTGTTGAGTGATACTTGGCATAATATGCATACAAGCATGACCAACTTCATGTGCAGCCGTATAATTTAACCGTCCCTTGTCAGGAATATTACTATTTACGTAGATTACTGCGCCTTTTTCATTGCCGATGGCTTTGCCTAAAATTGCCTCGCTATTAAAAGGTTTATGCTCAAAAATCAGATTAAAGTCATCACTGTTAATTTCATTACAAACGGTTTCAGGGTTGATCGGCAAAGTATCAAATCCTAAATCTTCTAGTGTATCTTCAGCTTCGGTGCTTCCTTTCTGCTCTGCAATCACTTATCAGTCAATCCTTTTAATCTTTCAGCCATTTCTAGTAATAGCTGTTGGTCTTTATCATCTAAGTCATTAATACTTTTGAATTTTCTATAAAACTCAAGATTCCTTTCTTCTTGCTCTGAACGTTCAACGGGTTGTTCACCTGTTAATTCATGTACTTCAACATTTAAAGCTGATGCTATTTTTTTTAGTACAACAATAGTTGGAACACGTTCACCTTGCTCTATTTTACTTAAAGCTGCACCAGTAATACCTGCTTCTTGAGCTAATTTCGATTGGTTCCAATCAATCTTACCTCTTAACTCTTTGATATTGCTACTAATGGTTTTGGCTTGTTCTTGCTTGGATGTCATTTTATTAACCTCTGTTAATAAATATTTTAATTACTGTTGACATAAAAGTCCAACAAAGTGATAATTTAACCGTTGTTGATAATCGTGTTAACAGCAGTTAATTTTAATTTAATTATAGGAAATATTATTTATGGCTACAAATCCTCCTACTGGTGATGGACACCGCAAAGGCATGGTACGTAAACGTTCACAAACTCAAACACCATCTGGACATTATGTTAAACGTGATGCAGATACAGGTAGATTTATGGATGTTAAATCTGATGGCAAACCATTTAAGGGGGTGAGAAAAGAAAAATAACAGCAGTAACTCAATTTAAATAAATCTAATTTTAAGGAGCCAAATCATGGCTAGATATTATGTGCGCGATAAAGCGCAAACCAATGGCGATCACGAAGTACATCGAGAAGGCTGCTCTTACATGCCCGATCCAGCAAACCGTACTTATTTAGGTGACTTTGCTACTTGTCGTCCAGCAGTACAGGCGGCAAAGCGAATTTACTCTAAATCAAACGGTTGTTACTACTGCTCTAACGATTGCCACACGAGTTAGACGGTGAAAACTATAAGGATATATCGTGAACGCTAGGTAAAATGGATTATTAATGAAAGTTACTAATCCATTTTTATTTTAATAACCTCTAAAGTTGTATAACTTTGCTACTAAAATGCAAATACAATTGAAATAAATAGCCCTAACCACAACAACTTGCTAAATTACATCTCATAAAAATTAATTATCTCTACGCTTTTATTTTATCCGCCCATTTACCATAAATAAGCGTTAATACACGGAAGAACACACCAACATGACCCAAATCACGCTTCAACAATTAGAATCTTTTTTATGGGAAACTGCCGACATTTTACGTGGCAATATGGATGCCTCAGAATTTAAAGACTACATCTTCGGTATGATGTTTTTAAAACGCCTTTCAGACTCGTTTGATGAAGAACAAGAAAAGGTTATTGCCTATTACACGCAAAAGGGTAAAACCGAAGCTCAGGCGAAAGAACTCGCTCAAGATGAAGATGAATACGACAGTACCTTTTTTATCCCTGAAAACGCCCGTTGGAGCGTTTTAAAAGATTTAAAACACGATATTGGCGCAGAGCTTAATAAAGCCACTGAAGCCATTGAAGAGCACAATAGCTCGCTTGAAGGTGTATTGGTGAGTATTGATTTCAACATCAAAAACAAATTATCAGATACTAAGCTGCGTGATTTACTTTCGCACTTTAACCAACACCGTTTGCGTAATAGTGATTTTGAACGTCCTGATTTACTTGGTACAGCTTACGAATATCTAATTAAAATGTTTGCTGATTCCGCTGGTAAAAAAGGTGGTGAATTCTATACCCCAAGTGAAGTAGTGCAATTATTAGTGGCATTACTAAAACCTCATGCTGGTATGCGAATTTACGACCCAACGGCTGGCTCTGGTGGTATGTTAGTACAAACCCGTAATTACCTTGAATCTCACGGTGAAAATGCCGCTAACTTATCCCTTGCAGGACAAGAGATGAACCTAAATACGTGGGCTATTTGTAAAATGAATATGTTCCTTCATGGCGTATTCAGTGCTGATATTCGCAAAGGTGACACCTTACGTGACCCACAGCATACCGAGCATGGTCAGCTAATGACCTTTGACCGTGTGATCGCAAACCCTCCTTTTAGCTTAAAGAAATGGGGTAAAGATGAGTGTGATAAAGACGGTTTTGGACGTTTCCCCTACGGCACACCACCAAAAGATGCTGGCGATTTAGCCTTTGTGCAACACATGGTTGCCTCTATAAACGATGAGGGCATGGCTGGTATAGTAATGCCGCATGGTGTGTTATTCCGTGGTTCTAGTGAAAAAACTATTCGCCAAGGTTTACTAGAAGATGATTTATTAGAGGCGGTTGTCGGTTTACCATCTGGTTTATTCTACGGCACAGGTATTCCTGCATGTTTACTTATCATCAATAAGAATAAAGCAGCGATACGTAAAAACAAAGTGTTATTTATCAATTCAGAATTAGAGTTCGAAGAAGGTAAAAACCAAAACAAACTACGCCCACAAGATATTGAAAAAATCATTGCTACCTTCAATGACTATCAAGACATTAAACGATACGCCAAAGTTGTTGAACTTAGCGAAATTCAAGAAAACGACTTTAACTTAAATATCAGACGCTACGCAGATACCTCACCACCACCAGAAATTTTCGATGTTCGTGCCATATTACATGGTGGTATTCCAGTGCGTGAAGTTGAAAACGACTATGTCCAAGAAGCGATTTTAAAAGACTTTGATGTATCAACGGTATTTAATAAGCAGGATGAAAACTATTTTGTATTTAAGCCTGAAATCACCAATAAAGAGTTAATTAGAGCTGTTGTTGAAGAAAGTGCTGCTAATGGGAATGAGTATGTTGAAACGGCAGTAATCACGCAACTGGAACGCTGGTGGGATAAATATCAAGTATCGTTACATCAGCTAGATGATCAAGTAATCAGCGCAGAAGTTGAAATGAAAGGCTACTTAAAGGAATTGGGTTATGAGTAATTTAGTGCCTGATGGTTGGGAACGATGTGTCATCGGTAAAAAGTTTAAATTTTTAGGTGGCTATGCTTTTAAAAGTTTAGATAGTGTTGATAGTGGTACTCGCTGGTTAAAAATAGCAAATGTTGGAATAGGGAAAGTAAAATGGGAAGAACGTAGCTACCTTCCTTCTAACTTTATTGATGAGCACCCGAACTATGTGTTGAATCAAGGGGATTGTGTAGTTGCATTAACACGCCCAATAATAAGAGGTGAACTAAAGGTAGCTCAAATAAAATCTTATGATTCACCGTCATTGCTAAATCAAAGAGTGGCAAAAGTTAAGTTTAACAATCAATTGGTTGATAATGACTTTGTATATTCAATGATGAGATATGAAGAAATCTCTCGTGAAATTGAAATTACTATTTTTGGTACTGATCCACCTAACCTAAGTACTAAGCAGCTTGAAGAGATTAAGGTTAATTTCCCTCCACTTCCCGAACAACAAAAAATTGCCAAAATCCTAACCTCTGTTGATGAAGTGATTGAAAAAACACAAGCGCAAATCGACAAGTTAAAAGACCTAAAAATAGGCATGATGCAAGAGTTACTAACCAACGGCATCGGTCACACTGAATTCAAAGACTCACCCGTTGGCAGAATCCCTGCTGAGTGGAAGGTTAAGGCTGTTGAATCTGTTCTTGCTGAAATTATTGATTATCGAGGTAAGGCTCCACCTAAAAGCGAAGTGGGTGTTCCACTAATTACAGCTAAAAATATTCGTAATGGTTTTATTAATCAAGAGCCTAGAGAGTATATTTTTGAAGAGCAGTTTGATAGCTGGATGGTTAGGGGAATGCCAAAGTACGGGGATGTTTTCATTACAACCGAAGCTCCTTTAGGGAATGTTGCTAAAGTACCTAATTATAAATTTGCGATTGGACAAAGAGTTTTAACTTTAAGACCTAATGAATTAATTTGTACTGAATTTCTATTGTTTATACTGCAAGGTGAAAAGTTTAAAAAAGAACTAGACCTTCAATCCACTGGCTCAACGGTTGCAGGAATAAAACAAAGTACATTTAGGAAAGTATTACTTCCAGTACCTCCTATTGATGAGCAAATAAAAATATCAGAAAACCTAAATTCAATAGTTAGCCGCATTGATGCGACTCAAAACAAATTACAGCATTTTAAGTCTTTAAAAAAAGCACTCATGCAAGACCTACTCACAGGTAAAGTACGAGTCAAAGTTGATAGATAACTAATCAAGGAAGAATCATTGAGTAAAATTCATTATTTTCAGCGTTATTCACAAAAAGAAAATGTTGTTACCAACAACACGCTATTGTTGTTTTCACGGTTATATAACGATAGTCCGTCACGCTTTGAAGACTTCATTAATTCGTTATTAACTAATGAAAACAACAGAGTAAATTTAGAAATCGGTTTACGTTTTCGCCAACAAGAAGGTAACAAATCAGGCTCCAGTATTCCTGATGGTTCCATCATTCAAAAAGGCATGAAAGTGCTGGTTGAAACTAAGCTTTATGACAATAACGACAGCAACCAGTTATTACGTCACCTTGACGGTTTTGATAACGAAGATACGCAAGTATTATTACTGGTTAATGCGACTGAAACCAAGCAAAAATTTAATGTGAAAGTGCATAAATTAGTTGATGAATTTAACGAAACCAATAATAAACGAGTCGAATTTTGTTCGGTGACTTTCAAAGAAGTGATTGATGCACTTGATAATGTGTTATTTGAATATGACGTTGAATTTAACGAAATGCTCGATGATTACCGTGAATTTTGCGAAGGGCAAGATTTACTACCTCGCCATCAATTTATGATGCGAGCTATCACCTCTAGCGGTTCATTTACGCAGAACATGAAACATAACATCTACTATGATGCCAAAAATCGTGGTTATGCTGCTCATCAATACCTAGGACTTTATAATGACAAGTCTGTTCGAGCAGTAGGCAGGTTAAAAAAAGTTGTGTTGGCAAATGCCGATATGAAGAAAAGAAAGTTTACTAAAGTTGAAAGCAAACAAGGTGAACCAGCTACAGAGCAAGAAAAAGAGCAAATCCTCTCTATTATGGATGAAGCTTATGTAGAAAATGGTTGGAATGTTTTTAATGACCACCAGTTTTTTATTGTTGACGAATTTATACCAACAGACTTTAACAAAATCACTAAATACCCAATCCAACGGACTAAGTTTTTTGATTTAGGTAGCGAACTTGGATTAGAAGAATTGCCGAGCTGCGTTGAAATAGCTGAGTTGCTGAAAGAAAAGACATGGGAGTAATTGAATGAATAAAAATATCACATGCGAAGTAGCGACACTGCTAGGTAAGAGCCGAGATGATGTTACGGAAACTGTAGAGCTTTTCATGGAACTATTGCATAAAAAAGCCTACGAATATAAAGGATTGAATGGTGATTATATTGGTGAAGAACTTCATTACGATATGTCGGATAAAGCCTTTTATCATTTTCTAGGTTTTCTGAATGACTTTGATAATAAATATAATTGGGAACAATCAGCTTCAGAATACATAGCACGACTAAGCTCTAGGGAAACTTGGCAACCATTCTCAGAGCAAATGCAGCAGTGGAATAAGCCAATTAAGGATTAGTATGAATCAGGATGAGTTAAACAAGGTTGAATTGCCAGCAATTGAGCAGCTTAAAGAGCTAGGTTGGAGATACATTCACGGAGCCTATTTAACGCCAGAGGCTGGCGCACGAGCTTATTTGCGTGATGTAGTGTTGGTCGAACACTTAAATTCCGCTATTAAGCGCATAAATCCTTGGATCAGTGATGAAAACTTAAAAAAGGTTTCTCGTGAATTAACCCACCCTAATTTTGCTGCTTTAATGGAATATAACCACGCTATTTATCAAACTTTAGTTAACTATCAATCAGTAGAGCAAGACCTTGGTAAAGGTCGTAAAGGGCAAACCGTTAAAATTATTGATTTTGATAATTTAGAAAATAATGAATTTGTTTGTACCAACCAATTTAAAGTTGAAGGGGCTAATCAAAAAATAATCCCTGATATTGTTTGTTTTGTTAATGGCTTGCCACTGGCAATTATTGAATGTAAATCGCCTTATATCACCAGCCCTATGTCAGAAGGCATCAACCAATTAAGACGCTATGCCAATTTACGTCATCCTCATGATGATGAAGGTGCAGAAAAGCTATTTTGGTATAATCAATTAATGGTATCTAGCTGTCGTGACCAAGCTAAAGTTGGCACTATTAGCTCAAGCTCACAACATTATGGTGATTGGAAAGATGCTTATCCGTATACCGATGATGATTTAGCTGGCGAGGACACAACCGCACAACAACGCCTACTGGCTGGTATGTTCAACAAACAAGGCTTTTTAGATTTACTACAAAATTTTGTTATTTACGAAACCGTTGATGGCAGATTAATTAAAAAAGTGGCGCGTTATCAGCAATACCGAGCAGTAAACAAAGTTATTGAACGCTTAAAAACAGGTGAAACCCGTAAAGATAAGTCAGGTGTTGTTTGGCATACGCAAGGCTCTGGTAAGTCGTTAACTATGGTAATGCTTGCCGTTAAAATGCGAAGAGACCCTGAACTTCAGCAATACAAACTGGTATTTATTACTGACCGTACCCAACTTGATGAGCAGTTATCTTCAACCTTCCGTGATGCTCAAGGTGAAACCGTATATAACGCTACATCAGTAGCCAAACTCAGGGAGTTACTTAAAAAAGATTCGTCTGACTTAATTACGGCAATGGTGCAAAAATTCCAAGATGCTGAAAAAGAAGCCGCTAACGGTGGCTTAGATAAAGCTTTTATCGATTTAAACCCTAGTGAAAAAATCATAGTGCTTGCCGATGAAGCTCACCGTACTCAATTCGGTGGTTTAGCTATGGTAATTAATGCAGCCTTACCTAACGCACCAAAAATTGGTTTTACAGGAACCCCATTACTTAAAACCCAAAAAATGGGACAAGCCTTTGGTGGTTATATTGACCAATATAAAATTAATGAAGCCGTAGAAGATGGTGCAACAGTACCTATTTTGTACGAAGGTAGAGAAGTCATTACCGATGTTTCTAGCCAATCACTTGATTCATTATTTGAAGAGTACTTTTCTGATTACACCAAAGAAGAACAGCGTGAAATTAAGAAGAAATATGGCGTTGAACGTGCGGTGCGTGAAGCACCAGCGCGTATCCGTTGGGTTTGTATAGATTTATTAAAACATTACCGAGAGCATATTCAACCCGATGGTTTTAAAGCCATGATAGTTACAGGTAGCCGCCATGCTGCTGCACTATACAAGCAAACACTTGATGAATTAGGTGCGCCACCGTCAGAAGTTATTATTTCGGGCGATCATAATGATGAAGCCTATTTAGCTAAGTACACAGATAAAGTTGCTCAGAAAAAGGCGATTGATGATTTTCCTAAACCATTAAGTGAAAACCCAACAGCATTCTTAATAGTAAAAGATATGCTGTTAACAGGCTTTGATGCTCCCTTGGCGCAAGTAATGTACATAGACCGCAAACTGCAAGACCACACGCTTATGCAAGCAATTGCTAGGGTTAACCGTACATACAAAGGTAAAACCTGCGGCTTTGTTGTTGATTACTACGGGCTGTCTCAACACTTAACTGATGCACTAGATATGTTCACTAGTGAAGATGTCGATGGCACAATTCAATCGCTTAAAGATGAAATACCAAAGCTAAAAGCAACACACACCGTAGCCATGAGCTTTTTCAAAGATGTGCTAGTAAATGGTAAACCAAGTACAGATGTTGATGATTATGTGCTGACATTAAAAGATGAAGATATTAGAGCACAGTTTGAAATAGCCTTTAAACGCTTTGCCAAGCAAATGAATGTGATATTGCCAGATAAAGCGGCATCACCTTTTGTTAAAGATTTAACCTTTCTAGGTAAAGTGCTAAACGCTGCCAGAGTACGTTATCGTGAAGAGGGGTTAGATTTATCAGGTGTTGGTGAAAAGGTTCGTCAGTTAGTAGATGAACATATTATCAGCACAGGTGTAGACCCTAAAATACCGCCTGTTGATTTATTAGCTGCTAACTTTAAAGAAAAGCTTAAAGAAGTTAAATCAACCGAATCAAAAGCCTCTGAAGTTGAAAGTGCCATCAAGCACCATATAACTGTTAACCTTGAAGAAGACCCTGAATACTATAAATCTCTCAGTTTACGCTTACGAGATATTATTGTTAAAAATGCTGGTAATTGGGAGCGTCAGTTAGAGTTGTTGCTAGAGATGGTCGATAACATTGAAGGTGAGCATCAACAAGCTGCACAAGATGTTGGCTTATCTGAAACAGAATATGCTTTTTATAACATCCTAACCGCTGAAGTATCACAAGTTGCCGAAAGTTCTGGTGATTATGTGGTTGACGATAGCGTCATGGAAGAAGTGAAAACCACCACACAAACCTTAGTTAACACATTTGATGAGGCTACTGAAATTGTTGATTTCTTTAATAAGCAAGATGAAGTGAAACGCATGAAAAAAGAAATTAAACGCGCAATCATAGACCAATCATTCGGTGAACCTAGCTTAGTTAAAGTAGTGCAAGAGCGTTTTATGGAACTTGGCAAAACTAAATTTAACAAACGTTAGGTCTGAGTATCATATAAATGTCACCAACAAATCAGGTTACATCCAAAGTAAGTGAATACATCGACAGCAATGGCATTGTTGCTGAAGTTAAACGCACCAACCGCACAAAGTCAGCCACGATCACAGTGGAAGAAGGTAAGGTGTGTGTTGTAGTGCCTCGCCAGTTAGAACATGAGCGAATAACCAAACTGCTCAAAGATAAAAATCGTTGGATTAAAGAAAAAATAGCCCTACACCGTGATGCTCAACCAACTAGCACTAAACAGTTTGTTTCTGGCGAAAGTTTTTCATATCTTGGTCGTAATTACCGTTTAAAAGTGCATCAAGGTAATTACCAACCCATAAAGCTTATCAATGGGCATTTTGCCATTACATTACGTGCTGGCATAGAAAACCCTGACTTAATTCAAGATTCACTCTTTAGTTGGTATAAACAACATGCTGAACTCAAATTTAACGAGAAAGCAAAACGCTACAGTAAAATGATGAACGTTAAATTTAAATCTGTTGGTTTAAAGGATTATAAAAGTCGTTGGGGAAGTTGTAGTGTTGAAGGTGATATAACTTTTAACTGGAAAATTATCATGGCTCCCAATCGTATTGTTGATTATGTGGTTGTTCACGAGCTTTGCCATTTAATTCACCATGACCACTCACCTAAATTTTGGCGTGAAGTTGAACGAATAATGCCAGATTATGCTGAATGTAAAAATTGGCTGAAGCAGCATGGAGCAAATTTAGAATTTTAATTTAGCAGTATAATTTTTCAAATATTCAATCTTTTTAGGTGGATTCTTCACTTTATTTTTTCAGCCTAATTTTCCTCACAAAAATCATTCTAAAAAAGAAATTTAATGTTTATTTATTAAAACATTAAAAAGTATTTTTTTCATATTTATTCTGCTTGAAGCCCCTCAAGTAAAGGCTTATACATAGTCTATGATATTTTTCACGAGGTCAAAAAATGGTTGTTACAAATTTACCTCTTTATTGTGACTATAAAAGACTAACTCGGTTTTTGAGCGCAGAAGTAAAAAGAGAACTTCAGTTTCATGACATTAAAATAAAAATCATCAGATCTCAATTTTGGGATGCTTGGAATGCTATTCACGACATTTACTTAAAGCTTTGCTGTGACTCTACAGCTACTAGCTTAGATATAAAACGAATACGTGAACTTAAAACAAAAGTTTATAACCACACTATTACAGTAATCAAATACAAGGGTGAATAATGCCAAATTTTACGGAAGCTGAAATTGAAATTAGAAATCTCTACATTAGGTTAGAGAGTACATCAGGACAATACGTTACTTCTTTCATGCGTGTTGGTTCAGTCGGGGATAAATTAGTTAACAGAGATTATTTTGAAGCTTTTTGCAAAATCACAGAAATTTATTGCACGTTGAAAGCTTTAAATGCGCTGGAAGAAAATGAGCAGGGGCAGCTAGAAGAGTTAAAATCGCTGTTAAAGGTAGAAGCGAAGGGGGTTATATAATTTATTTATAAAATACGACACTATTGATATTAGGTATTCTTTTGCTCGTTTATATAAGGGTATAATGAGTTAATTGTTTTAATTAACAAATTATTATATAGGCTAGGGAATATGATTACTTTTTTGGGTACGCCAGCAATTGATCAAGTTATAGGAAATCAACTTGATCAAATATTTAGTCAAGATGTAGATTTGACAGGTCACTTTTATCGCGGCTTTCCCATCATATCCTCTAGTGAAGGCGGTATAAAGTTAGATGCGCTTTTATGTACGCAAGAAAGTGGTGTCAGTATTATTCACTTTAACAATGAGCGTATTGTTTCGGAAGACTATATTGAACATGTCGATGAAGTACACCTTAAAATATGTGCTCGCTTAACTGAGTTGAAAGAATTAACTAAAAACAGAAAGTTAGTAGTACCTGTTAATTCGATTACCTTTGCTCCACTTGTTCCCGTTGGGTTTGATGAAGAGGCTTGTGAAGCAATTCAGGTATGTAGAACACCAGAAGAAGTTTTACTTAAAGTTAAAAGTGAAACACTTACCCAACCTGAATTGTTAAAGCCTACTCTTTCTAGATTACAGTCGCTATCAAGCCTTAAGAAAACAAAAAAACGTTCATACATCACTAAAGCTGACTCAAAAGGGGCTGTTCTCAAAAAATTAGAGAATGAACTGGCAACACTTGATGTTAGTCAAACAAGAGCTGTATTAGAGAATGTTGATGGTGTTCAGCGTATACGAGGATTGGCTGGCTCTGGTAAAACTGTAGTGTTAGCAAGAAAGGTCGCCCATATACATTCACAGAATCCAAATTGGAAAATTGCTGTTACTTTTAATAGCAGGTCATTGAAAACTCAGTTTAAAAGACTAATAACTCAGTTTTATGAAGATGCAACTGGTGATTTACCTGATTGGGATATGATTAATATTATACATGCATGGGGAAGTCCTAGTAATACAGGCATGTATTATGAGGCTTGTTGTGCAAATAATGTTAAATATTATGATTATTCAGCAGCTAAAAGCCTTACCTCTGTTTATGGACAAGAATTTGAAGCAGTATGTGATTTGTTTTTAAAGCAAGTTACTGATATTAAGCATATATATGATTTGATTTTAATAGATGAGGCGCAAGACTTTTCAAGCTCATTTTTAAAAATGTGTTATTTGATGCTCAATGAACCTAAAAAATTAATCTATGCGTATGATGAGTTACAAAACTTAGGGGATAGTGGAATGTTATCACCTGACGAAATATGGGGGCTTGACGAGAACGGAGAACCTATTGTTAGTTTTGATAAGTCAGCACAGGATATTATTTTAGATATTTGTTATCGAAATCCAGGTAGCATTTTGACGGCTGCACATGCCTTGGGGTTTGGAATATACCATGAACCTATGATTCAAATGTTTGATTATCCTGATTTGTGGGGCGAAATTGGATATAAGGTTATTGAAGGTGAGTTAAATGAAAATGCTCACGTGAGGTTGTCGAGAAGCTCCCACTCCAGCCCTGCTTTGTTGAAGGCTCACAATACCCCCGAAGATATTTTGCAGGTGAATAAATTCAATTCATTGCCTGAACAGGCAGAATGGATTGCAGCACAAATTGATAAAAATATTAAAGAAGATGAAATTCTAGCTGGCGATATATTAGTAATTCACCCTAATGCTATGAGATTAAGAAATGAGGTTGGATACTTAAGAAATTTATTACATGAACGTGGAATTGGTACTTCTATTGCTGGAGTAACAGCCTCACCAGATGAGTTCTTTTCAGATAATAGTATAACGTTTACCTCAATTTACCGTGCTAAAGGTAATGAAGCTGCAATGGTTTATATTATGCACGCTGAATATTGTAACGCTGAATATGAGCTATCAAAGAAAAGAAACATTCTTTTTACTGCAATGACTAGAACTAAAGCTTGGTTGAGGATTTGTGGGGTAGGTCAATTATTTGATGGAATAGTTCAAGAATATAATAAGGTAGTAGAAAAAGGCTTTTCATTAGAGTTTAGATATCCAACTGAAGCTGAACGATTAAAAATGAAAGTTGTTAATCGTGATATGACAAAATCTGAAAAAAGGCGTGTAAATGCTGCTAAACGTAGTGCTGAAAACTTATCTAATTTACTAGATGGAGAAGTTAATTTAGAGGATATCCCTGATGACCTGCGAAAAGCTTTGTTAGCTAAATTATCACAAGGGCAGTGATTTGACTCCTAAAGAAGTGATGGCATCAATCAGTAGCATAACAACCCAACTAATAGAATTGGGAATATGCGATGACCAGAACTTTGCTACAGAACTGAATACAAATAATGAAACACACATTACATTTTCAGGCTTCTCGGATGTGTCTATTGCTTTGAAAGATATACCATATTCAGAGCTTTATGAATATTTGTTATCGAAGCGGCAATTTAACTTTCGATTATTAGATGGTGGGCTTATACAAATAATGTATTGCTTTGGCGGTAATCAAGAGCTGTTAAAGCACCGATTGTGCTACTTTCCATCACCAAACTTTGAAATATTTCAAAATGATCCAAGTTTATATTTGGACGAAAGTGTTTATTATGCCGATGTTATCTTAAAGTCCATTTTACCTGTACCAGTACGCTTTGATTTTGACCCTTCTAACTTTGCAGAATTAGAGCATCCCGCATGTCATGTGAGCTTAGGGCAATATAAAAATTGTAGAATTCCTGCTTTTGCGCCTATTTGCCCTGCGAACTTTATAAATTTTATTTTGCGCTCTTTCTATAATACAGCTACATCAGATTTATCTATAAAGTCACCTTATATGCTAATGGATGCAACAATAACTAAGAATGAAAAAGGTATATTGCATTTAGCCGTAGGCTAAAATAATTGAATGTTACTTATGATAATAAGAGTTATCGGTAATATTTTACTCGTAATTAAATAGGCTGGTGAAATATTGGTTGTGATTGTAAAATCATATTGTTATTAAATTACTTATTATTGCCGTTATAACCATAAGAAAATATGAATCTAAGCAACGAACAAATTATCACAACTGTTAATATGAAAATGCCTTTCGGTAAGTACGCAGGCAGAAAATTATTGCACTTGCCTGAGCCTTATCTGGTTTGGTTTCATTCAAAGGGTTTTCCTGAAGGAAAGCTTGGTGAACAGTTAGCATTTATTTATGAAATAAAGTTAAATGGCTTAGAAAGTGTTTTTGAGCCAATGATACAATAGTTTTTTTGTAAGTAAGAAGTTGTAAGTTGTTGGGCTCTTCTGTGATTCTTGATTTTATTGCTCGTAAATGAAAAAACTTACAAAAAAGATGTTTTTTACTCTTGATAACAATTGATGCCCTTTGGGAAATATAGTGGCAGAAAGTTACTTCAATTACCCGAACCATATTTAGTTTGGTTTCATGCTAAGGGCTTACCTGAGGGCAAACTTGGCGAGCAGTTAGCACTTATTTATGAAGTAAAACTTAATGGCTTAGAGGATATGTTAAGGCCTTTGTTAAGGAGTTAAGCGCTAATGTAGTATTACGGTAGCACTAATCAGTTTAAAACTCTTAGTGCTACGCTGAGCGCTAGGGGCTTATTTAACTTAAAGAGTTATAATTGAGCTTAATAGCTTTATTGTTATGTTAGTTTCGTCTTATTGACCATGCTAAGCTTGAATTACCCTGCGCAAATAGGGCACTTTTGCTGTTTCTTTAAAGCAAATTGTTGCCATGAATTATTTAAACCATCGAAAATATTTAATTGATTAGTTTTCACAGTATTACCGGTTAAAAACTTAATGGCTTGCAAAGCTTGCATACCGCCGATAACCGCGAGTACTGGCCCTAATATGCCTAGGGTTTGGCAGTTATTATCAGGGGCTTTTTTCTCTGCAGGAAATAAGCATTGATAACAGGCGCTGTCTACTTGGTTTGGATTTACAAACATAAATTGACCGTCAAACCCTGTTGCAGCGCCAATAATTAAGGGTTTTTTATGTTCGATACACTTTTGATTGATTAAATAGCGTGTGTTTATGTTATCAGTGCAATCAAGTACCAAATCGACTAATGGCAAATAATAGTCGGCAAGCTCAGCGTCGAGCATTTCATCGAGCACTTCAATGTTGGTACTCGTATTAAGTTGCTGGAGCTTTTCGGCGGCTATATCAGCTTTGTTTGTGTCAATATCATGTTCATTAAACAATATTTGTCGATGTAGGTTACTTATATCAATAGTGTCGCCATCAACCAAATAGATATTACCAATGCCAGCGGCATTCAAATAAGCACTTACAGGGTTACCCAAACCGCCGATACCAACAATTAAAACCCGCGCATTTTTTAGCGCCTGTTGGCCTTGTTCGCCAATGCCTTTCAACATGGTTTGTCGACTGAAACGTAATTTTTCGTTTGCACTAAGCATGAGTTATTGAGCCTGTATAATGATAGCTATGCACCGCATTAGCTTTAAACTGAAGATAGATGTTGGCGTTGACTACTAGCGCCATACGTATTGCTGACCATAAACTTATTTGTGCATAGAAAACCTGCTCTGCACATTTGAGGGTAATTAAAGCATTAGTATTATTGTAATCAATAGCGGTAATAGTTGCGGGTAAATGATTCACAATTGAGCTGTGCTCGGGTTCGGTTAAACAGAGACTGATGTCGCGAGCGTAGATCATACAAGGGAGTTGCTGACCTATTAAGCTTTCTTCATCTGAGCGCTGAGAATTGAGTGCGAGTAACGGTAAATAAATGCTTTGCTCTGTGCTTTGTAACTCGTTGAATTTCAGTCGTGTCAGGCCGTATTCAGGTAAATGCTCGGCAATCGTCAGCGACAAGCTCGTTTTAACACTCGTTTCACCACGGTTGTTTAAGTAATGAATAGCCTGATGAATTGGCGCTACATGGCTTATTTTTCCAGCTGAAACTACCACTAATTGCTCCGCTATATATTGCAATTCACTTAAACTGTGGCTGACATAAAGCATGGGTAATTGTAGTTGCTGCTGAATGGTTTTTAAAAATGTCAGCATTTGTGATTTTGTGGTTTTATCTAGCGCACTAAATGGCTCGTCTAATAACAGCAATTTAGGCTCAGCGAGTAAAGCTCGAGCAATGGATACCCTTTGTTTTTCACCGCCAGAAAGTTGCGATACATTTTGGTACTGCAAAGATGTTAATTGCGTTAACGTCAGCACCTCTTCTATGGTTAGCTTAGGATTTTTACGTCGTTTTGCACCATAAGCGAGGTTCTCATAAACACTTAAATGAGGAAATAATCGACTGTCTTGAAAAACTAAGCCTATGTTTCTACTTTCAGCTTTAACAAAATCGCGTTTTTCACTGTTTTGTAGCGTTACTTCATTGAACGATACTTGGCCTTTTGCCTGTTTTTCAAGCCCAGCAATTACCCGCAGTAAAGTTGACTTTCCTGAGCCTGAATCGCCATAAATGCCAGTAATGTTATCGATACTAATATTTTGCTTAATAGCCGTTTCGAATTGACTAAATGAGACTGTAAAATCTAATGATAGAGTACTAATCGTATTGTTAAGCGTAGGCGAGTTATTTGGCAACGTTGAAAGGCTCATAACTTAGTGACTCGTTGCTTTTTGTTTAAGTTGCTATTTAGATTATTACCCAATAAATACACCAATGAAAGCAGTAATAAAGAGGCGATTAATAGCCCAGCAGAAAGTATATGAGCATTAGCATAATTAAAGGCTTCAACATGATCGAATAACGCGATAGACAGCACTCTTGTTTCACCAGGAATATTTCCGCCAATCATCAACACCACGCCAAACTCGCCAACGGTATGCGCAAAGCCTAATACGGTTGCGGTAATAAAACTGGCTTTGGTTAATGGAAAAACAATACTGAAAAATCGGTCTATTGGACCTGCGCCCAACATAGCGGCAGCTTCAAGGTGATGATCACCTAATTGTTCAAAAGCTTTTTGCAAGGGTTGCACCACAAAGGGCAAAGAGTAGAGCACAGAGCCAATAACAATGGCGCTAAAACTAAATGCAAGTTGGCTACCTGTTGCGCTTTGCCATAGCTCACCAGGTAATGATGTTGGTGAAAACGCTAATAACAAATAAAAGCCTAATACCGTGGGTGGCAGCACTAATGGCAAGGCGACTATTGCCTCAAAAAACACTTTAAAGCGACTTTGCCATTTTGCTAAATACCATGCCAGTGGCGTGCCTATTAGTAACAAAATAACCGCAGTTACGGCCGCCATTTTTAAGGTGGTAACAAGGGCGAGAATATCCGCTGAAATGTCAGTCATATTATCGCTTGGCCTCATCTAATGGGTTTGATGAAGTTACCGCTAAATAACCTAGGCTTTGTAATTTTGCTTGGCTATTGGTCTGGAGAATATAGTCACTAATTTTTTTGGCTAGGGCGACTTGACGGCTAGATTTAATAATCACTAATTGTTGTGTTATTGGCTGATAGTAATGCGTTGGAATAATAACACCGCTGAGCTTATTCATCACCAGTTGACTATTCGCCACTATACCTAAAGGAACGGCTTGGCTGCGAACCTGTTGAAAAGTTTGGTTGATATTAATACCGGTGATTAAGTTGCTTTTTATTTTTGGCCATAACGATAAGTAGGTAAGTGCTTGCTGAGCCGCTGTGCCATACGGTGCAGTTTCAGGGTTGGCAATGGCCAATTTTCCTGCATAGTGCGTTAAGGCATTTAAATGACTAACTGGCTGAGTTGCCGACCACAAGGCTATTTGTCCTAGTGCATAAGTTTTACGACTATTTTCTAGCGTTAAATGTGCTTGCTCAAGTAACTCTGGGCGTGTTGCATCAGCCGATAAAAATAAATCAAAAGGAGCACCGTGCTTTATTTGTAAATACAATGTGCCTGTCGCGGCGCTAATAATTTGCAGGTTAAATTGCTCTTTATTAGGCATATCATCGAGCAGTATTTTAAGTGCAGGGGCAAAATTAGCGGCGACTGCAATGCGTAAAGGTTTAGCTTGAGCCTTTTCCGTTATCGCAAAAGTAGTGCTAGCGAATAACATGCAACCAATAGCGCATGCTAAGCTCACTTTTGATAAAAATGTTGGCATTAATTTACCCATGATCTTCAACATCGATATTTCTATAAGGCATATTTATAAGAGGTTTTTATAAGTTATGTGCTAGCCATTAAGCTTATGTAAACTTTAGATGCGGCACAAAGTTACATGGACGATGGCTAGCGTCTAATTGCTCTACAATTAATTTATCCCAGGCTGTTTTACACGCATTGGTTGACCCTGGAACTGATAAAATAACGGTACTATTTGCCATGCCACCAAAAGCACGAGATTGCACTGTAGACGTGCCTATTTCGGTAAGAGATATTGCTCTAAATACTTCGCCAAAGCCTTCAATGTTTTTATCGAATAAAGGTAATAGTGCTTCGGGAGTATTGTCTCTGGCCGTAAAGCCAGTGCCACCTGTGGTTAATATAACGTGTACATCATCACTGGCAATCCATTGAGAAACAACAGCACGTAATTGATATACATCGTCTTTTGAAATGGCTTTAGCGGCTAACTTATGACCAGCCGATTGTAAACGCTCAACTAAGGCCTGCCCTGAAGTGTCGTTGTGTTCTTCGCGCGTATCTGAAACGGTTAATACGGCGATATTTAATGGCACGAAACCATCGCCACAATGGATAGATGAGTTGCTAGACATGAGATTTCCTTTGCAAAGATAAAAGTTGTTTTGCCTGTTGCCATTGCTCAGGCGTATTAGTGTTAAATAAACATTGACTGTTTTTAGGCGTAATGACCTTGTGTGGCACTTGCGCGAGTAAACTGCGTACAGAAGGTCCTGATAAATTACGATTACCCTGAGCCTTTTGTGTAGCTACTTTAGGCTTCATTACGGATAACGGTTGTTGAAAGAACTGTTCAACAAAAGCATTCACCGGTAAATATAACGGCAAGTAATGATCAGTAAAATAACAAGCTTGTTGACTTAATTCGCCCACTTGCTTTAAGGCCAAAAGCTCGTTTGAGGTCATTAAGGGTAAATCAATCGGTAAAATTAACAGTGCTTGCGGTTTAAATTGTTCAATAATGCTTTGAATGCCGCCAAGCGGGCCCATGTCGGCAACAAGGTCTTTAATACCTTGTTCGCCGCCACTAACAATAACTTGCGAGCTTCCCACTGCGTTAAGTAGCGACTTGCTATAACTGAGCATATCTTGATTTTCGCGCAGTAAATTAGCTTTGTTTTCGCCCATTCGAGAAGATTTCCCTCCCGCTAAAACCACCCCTAAACATGATTGAAAGAGAGCCATTATCCGCCCAACATCGCGAGGTTCTTTGTAGCGCCAGTGAGCTTTTCATGTAAAAAGTGAGTTTGCTTTTTATCTGTTAGCATGCTGGTAATTGCCGTTTTTAGTGGCTCTACATCATCTGTTTGTAAATAGTCTTTTAACGATAAGCCTTGCTCGGTAAATAAACATAAATGTAATTTACCTAACGAACTTACGCGTAAACGATTACAGGTATTACAGAAATCTTTCGAATAAGGCATGATTAAACCGATTTTACCGGCATAATCTGGATGATAAAATTCTTGTGCTGGACCTGCTGCTTTATCGTTAATTACTGGCAACCAACCATCTAAAATTAAGTTCTGCTTTATACGAGAGCCTTGCACATGTTGCGCATCAAAAAACGCTTTATTATCGCCTGTTTGCATTAATTCAATAAAGCGTAATGTTACGGGTTTATCTTTTAACCAAGCTAAATAACTCGCAATATCGTAACCATTATATTCACGCATTAATACGGTGTTTATTTTAATGTCGACATTGCCGGCTTCGAGCGCCATATCAATACCTTTGAGGATATGATCAAGTTTGTCGTGGCCGGTAATAGCATGAAATTGTCTTGGGTCTAAACTGTCGATACTGATATTGATGGCATCAATACCTGCAGCTAGCCAAGCAGGTAAGTGCTCAGGAAGTTTATAGCCGTTAGTCGTAATAGCTACTTTCTTAATGCCAGGCGTTTGCTTACATTTTGCAATTATTTCAGGCAGGTCTTTACGCAGTGAAGGTTCACCGCCAGTAATACGAATTTTTTCCGTACCCATAGCTGAAAATGCTGAAGCTAAACGGGTTATTTCAGGCAAGGTTAAAAATTGTCTATCGTGATCGCATTTATAACCATCGGGTAAGCAATAGCTACAACGAAAATTACAAACGTCAGTGATCGATAGGCGCAAGTAATAAAACTTGCGGCCGAAGTTGTCTGTTAACATGTCACCTTTCCAAAGTCGGGAGGCAAACAAGTTTCCTTGTTAACCCTGGCAAACTCAAGTTTACAACTTGGTTTACGGCTTAAGTAGCATGCCTAAAATTATTAGGTGTAGCTAAGAAAGCTCGGCGAATAATAAATGATTAAATATTTTATATCATACAATGGCAAGCATAGTATGATTCGACTTAATATAACAGATAAAGACCGTGGTTATGTTAAATAGTGTTCACTGATGGAAATATTATTGTTAACGTTCTTACTTAAATTAAATTTATGAATAAAATTACAAAACTGGAAGCGTTTTATTATGGTTGATTGTTGCTCTGCACCCGGATTAATACCCTTTGAGCAAGCATTAGAGAATATGCTTGCCGCTATTAAGCCAATAACTGATGTTGAAAATATTACCCTAATTCAAGCATTGGGCCGGGTTTTATCAAACGATATTACGAGTCCGATTAATGTACCAGGGCACAATAACTCTGCTATGGACGGGTATGCATTTGCCCATGAAAGCTTGCAAAACCAACAAAGCTTAACGTTAGTTGGGCGCTCTATGGCGGGTCAACCTTTTGAAGGTGAGTGTAAAAAAGGTCAGTGCATTCGTATTATGACTGGCGCTAAAATTCCCGCTGATTGTGACACGGTTGAAATGCAAGAAAACTGTCAAGTAGATGGTGAAAATATTCATTTTTTAGCACCTAGACATCGTGGCGATAATGTTAGGTTGGCAGGCGAAGATATAAGTCGTGACCAAGTTGTATTTAAAACAGGACGTCGATTGTCAGCTATCGATATTGGCGTATTAGCATCGCTTGGTATTAACGAATTAAGTGTTTATAGAAAACTTAATGTGGCTTTAATTGCTACTGGCGATGAATTAAAAGCCTTAGGGCAACCGCTAGAGAGTGGCGATATTTTTGAAAGTAATAGTTACGCTTTATCAGCAATGCTTAAAAACCTGAACGTAAATGTAATTAATTTCGGGGTAATTGCTGACGACGAAAAGGCGATTAGAGAGGCATTTTTACAAGCCGATGCCCAAGCCGATGCGGTTATTTCTTCGGGTGGTGTCTCAGTAGGTGACGCCGACTATACTAAGTTAGTGCTTGAGCAAATTGGTGAAATAGCTTTTTGGAAAATAGCAATGAAACCCGGCAAGCCTTTCGCTTTTGGTAAACTTCCAAACAGTATTTTCTTTGGTTTACCGGGTAACCCTGTTTCGGCGATGGTTACCGCTGATTTATTGGCAATGCCAGCATTAATGAAGCTGCAAAACTGCCAAGCTAACCCTGCAATTACTTTACACGCAAAAACGGTAACCGATTTAAGAAAAGCACCAGGACGTATGGATTTTCAGCGAGGTGTTTTATCTTATAACGAGCAAGGTGAGTTAATGGTAACAAGCACTGGCAACCAAGGTTCAGGCATATTAACCAGTATTGCTGCTGCTAATTGTTATATTGTTCTGCCAGCGGAGCAAGGTCGAGTTAAAGCGAATGCAACAGTGAATATTCGTTTATTTGAACGCTTTTTTGCTTGATCGCTTTTATGACGTTATTTTCAGGAAGTCACCGGTAAATGCTTTCTAAATAAACGTTTGTGATTGATTGTTTATCTGTAGTTATGCCCAAAGCCAATTTTAAAAAAGTAGGATTAAGTTTGTCAAAAGTCATTTACTTTATTCCAGGTACTATGTGCAATGAAAAACTGTGGCAACCCGCTTGGCAATTGCTACAGCAGCAAAGTGTTGAATGTAACTGCGACTATCAGCTAATTCATTTAGTGATACCCAGTTCGGGCAGCATGGATGAAGTGGTTGCTAACTTGGCTAACAAAATAACCCACGATAATGCAATATTGGTTGGGTTTTCACTTGGCGGTTATATTGCGAGTGCAATCGCGTTAAAACTTGGCAATAAACTTAGGCATTTGCTCATAGTGTCAAACTTTCCGCAAAACCTGCCGGCAGCAGAAGTTAAGCAACGTAATCGAACGGTTAATTGGATAAAGCAACGGGGTTACTCCGGCATTCCGGATAAGCGCATTGATGACTTGTTGCATCCAAATATTAAAGCGTTCAGTTTGTCTCGCTACCAAGATATTAAAAACATTATTACCGTCATGGACCAAGAGCTTGGCGGAAATGTATTATTGCATCAAATTGAGGTCTCTTTGCTCAGGCCTGATTTATTGCCTTTATTGGCAAATTTAACCTTACCAATTACATTTCTTGTCGGTGATAAAGATAACTTAGTCGATCTGGTCGCGTTAAGAGCAGAGTTAACACAAGCGCCTATTACGGCAGAAAATATTACTATAGAAGACGTTGCTAATACCGGCCATATGTTACCGCTAGAATCGCCAGAAGCCTTAGCGAAAGTACTCGCAAACCTCATAATAAATTAAGCTTATTTTTCATGCTTTTATTTTAACGACTAATATAATTGCGTAAAGCTGTGCTTGCGTGAGCGAAAGCGTGTAAAATAGCGACAATTATTTTTTACGTTAGGACTTTGACGTTGAGCGACAGCAAATTTTCATCACTTACCTTGCAATCTGCAATTTTAGAAAACCTTTCATCTCTTGGTTACCACGAGATGACAGAGATACAAGCTAAGAGCTTGCCGGCTATTTTAGCGGGGCAAGATGTTATTGCTCAAGGTAAAACAGGCTCTGGTAAAACAGCAGCCTTTGGCCTAGGTTTATTAAATAAACTACAAGTTAAAAAGTTTAGAATTCAAACCTTAGTACTTTGTCCAACACGTGAATTAGCTGACCAAGTAGCTAAAGAAATTCGAAAACTAGCGCGTGCTATACATAACATTAAAGTGCTAACACTTTGCGGTGGCACACCTTTTGGACCACAAGTGGGCTCATTGGAGCACGGCGCGCATATAATTGTTGGTACACCGGGTAGAATTGAAGATCATTTAGGACGTGGTACTTTGTCGCTAGAGCATGTTGATACACTCGTACTAGATGAAGCTGACCGTATGTTAGACATGGGCTTTCAAGCAGCTCTAGATAATATTATTGCGACCATGCCACAGCAAAGACAAACCTTATTGTTTAGTGCAACCTTCCCTGATCAAATACAAAAAATTGCCAATAAATACTTGCATACGCCTGCGGTGATAAAAGTAGAAGCGAATCACGAAAGCAGCACAATATTACAACACTTTTATCAAGTAGAAAGCGATGAAGATCGTCTGTTGGCTATTCGTTTACTGTTATTAACACACAAGCCAGAGTCGAGCGTAATCTTTTGTAATACCAAAATTGAAACTCAAAATGTTGCGAACAAATTAGCCGCATACGGTTTTGGTGTTGTGGCATTGCATGGCGATTTAGAGCAAAAAGACCGAGATCAAACCCTAGTACGTTTCGCAAATAAAAGTGCTTCAATACTGGTTGCCACAGATGTTGCGGCTCGTGGTTTAGATATTGAAGCGCTTGACGCGGTATTTAACTATAACCTTGCTCATGATACCGAAGTGCATGTGCATCGTATTGGCCGAACGGGCCGTGCAGGCAGTACTGGACAGGCGTTTACTTTGTTTAATAATAAAGACAGATATAAAATTGGTTTATTGGAAGATTATTTAGAGCGCACCATTGAAGGTGAAGATCTCCCGAGTAGCGACGTGTTAGAGCAAAGCGTGTTCAGCGCGAAAATGACCACAATACAAATCGATGGCGGCAAAAAGCAAAAAGTTAGACCGGGTGATATTGTTGGTGCACTTACGGGCGAAAATGGCATTTCATTTGAGCAAGTAGGGAAAATACAACTTGGACCAAATTGGGCTTATGTTGCCGTTGAGAAAATGGTAGCGAGAAAAGCGTTAAATAAGCTCACGCACGGTAAATTGAAAGGCCGTACATTTAGAATACGCGAATTAAAGTAACTTAAATTTTCTTACCTTATAAATTATCAGTTGCCAGATAACATTGTCTGGCAATTTGATAAAATTTAGGTATGATACTGTTAATATGTACAGTTATTGTTTGGGTGTATACGGCGTGCTACAAATACATTTTGGCAATAACTAGAGTTTGGTAAATAGTTAAATAAGGGATAACAATGGCAGTTGAAAGTCGATTTGTCGTCATAAGACAAGGTGTGGAGGTAGAAACATTCATGGATAAAAAAGCCGCAGATGAATACGATAAAATGCTTGATATGGCAGACAATTTATCTGAAATGTTTGAACAGGCACCTGTAGAGCTTTCTGAAAGTATTCGTGAAGAGCTTGCTGTTTATTTAGCACAAAACCGAGATAACGTGCTTATTGCATTACAAGCTAAAAAAGCTAAAGCAGAGAGCAAAAAAGTTGTTGCGCCTAGCTCAAATAAAGCTAAAAACGAAACAGTAGAAAAAGCAGTAGAAAAAGTTGCTGAAGAACCTGTTGAAGCACCAAGTGTTAGCACAGGTTCTGAGACCGTTAAAAAAGCTAAAACAACAAATACTAAAGCAAAAGCGAAAGCTAAATCTGCTGCATAGTCGCTAACTTTTCGAGCGTAATTAAGCGTGTTTTCTGAAGTAAATCACCATACTTAGGTGTATTTAATTTGATTAACGCTCAGTTAAACTGGATGTAATATGGTGCTGTTTTGGAATATCAGTTAATACGCAGTGAGCGAAGAAAAACCATTGGCTTACAAGTTAAAAATGCTCAAGTTATTGTCAGAGCACCAACATTTGTTAAAACTTCTTATGTTGAAAGCTTAATCCAAGCTAAATTACAATGGCTAAATCAAAAAATTGCTGAACAACAGCAAAACTCTTTAGTAAACCCTTCTTTTAGCGAGCAATTTACGCGCGAAAACACTAAGCAACAGCCATCTGTTTTTATCGATGGCTTACCCCATCGCATTATTGTTAGCTTTGGTAGCCCAAATGTTATTCATGATCCACTTGAGCAAAGTTTAACGGTTATTATTAATAAACGTTACCATGCGCTCGGTTTGCATTGTGATATAACTGTGTCGAAAATTAAGTCGCAAATTGAGCGTTGGTTTAAAGTCAGCATTGAGAATTATCTTGTAAACCACTTAGCGATTTTTTCAAACAAAATGTCGTTGCACGCTTCATCAGTCAAAGTTAGAAAATACAAATCCCGGTGGGGAAGTTGCAATAGCAGGGCTGAACTAAGCTTTAATTACTTACTAAAAATGCTACCAACGTGGGTGGTTGATTACGTTATTGTTCATGAGTTATGCCATATTGAGCACATGAACCATTCGACAAAATTTTGGCAGCTAGTTGCCATATATTGCCCTGAATATAAAAATGCTAAAATTTGGATGCATAAAAATCAGCCTAACCTTAAATGGTCTTAATCGTTTTAAAACTCTGAGCACCTGACAGCCCTTCAAAAATAACAACCCTAAAGAAAGTTCCTAATGTATTGTTCTCTCTATCTTTTCAATAAAAATGATTGGCACAAAATCTGCTTCTGTTTATTACTAAACAATTAAGCGATTAAAAAATCAAAACAATAAAATTTAATGTGCTTCAGTATCAATAATTACCCACAATTGTTGATTACATTGATAGTTAGGGGATGATGATGAAATTAACAAATTACCGTTGGAAGGCCATAGGCATTTATTTGATATCTGCCGTTATGTCAGTAACGTTTATAGAGTTATTAATAAACTTATAACCCGTATTGCTAGTTGCTTACGGGTACTTACTTTATGGAATTACAAGCTGCATTAAATGTAATTAAATGCGTTGAAATAAGATAATACATATAGTGGTTAAGCTTATGAGCCCACAAAAGTATAAGCAATAATAAGAGGCAATAACTTACATTTTGCTAAAGCGCTATAGCTATAAACTTAATTAATAGCGCTAATACCCGTTTAAATATGTCGCAAGTCAGTATTATTAGTTACTAAAGTTGCATAAAAATGTCGCCTTTATGCGTTTTTCAATTAACAGCAGCGTAAATTTAAGGTAAATTAGGCTTTAATAAAAAAAATAATTAAGGAATCGCGCCAAATGAGTACCCGTGTTCTTATTTGTGATGACTCTAACTTAGCAAGAAAGCAAGTACTTAGAAGCCTTCCAGAAAACCTATCAACTGATGTGCAATTAGCCAAAGACGGCCAAGAAGCACTAGATATTTTACGTAATCAACACATTGATATTCTTTTTCTTGATTTAACTATGCCTATTATTGATGGACTGGGCGTACTTCAAGCACTAAAAGATGAAGAAATTAACCTGCCGGTATTTGTTATTTCTGCCGATGTTCAACCTGAAATGCAAAACCGCGTATTAGCGTTAGGTGCAAAAGCTTTTTTGCGTAAGCCTATGCAATTAGATACATTAAATGAACACTTAAAAAGTCACGGTTTCCTATGAACGCATTTGACTTAACAGAAGATCAACACGATTGTTTACAAGAGTTGATCAATGTCGCCATGGGGCAAGCGAGCGATCAACTTGCTCGATATTTAGATACCTTTGTGTATTTAAAAGTCCCTAGTATCGAACAAGTTCGCTCTGAGCTCTTATTCGACAGCCTTAATCATGACTTAAAAGCAACGTCGATTGTTAGCCAAGGCTTTTTTGGTTATGAAGGCATTCGTGGAGAGGCTTTGTTAATGTATCAGCCACTTGACTCAAGTCGCTTAGCTGACTTACTTGGTTATGAAGCCGATGAATTATCATTTGATGAACAAATGATAGATTTAAGTTCAATTTTAACAACGACTTTTTTGAATGTGTTTGCTAGTCAAATTGATAATCAAATGTCATACAGTGCCCCACGACTTTTATCGACAAATTTAAACACAATAAATCAGCACATTCAGCAGCAATCTTTTAATTGGGATTATGCTCTAAAAGTGAGAATAAGTTACCAAGTAACTGATTACTCATTCAATTGTGACATGGTATTACTAATACCTGAAGAAGCTATAAGTAATATTAAAGCAGTTATTGATCGCATACTGGCAGACTTTTAAAAATGTTAGATAACCTTTTTGCAGACCTGCCAAATCGTCTTAATACCGGTATTTTAATTTTAGATAAAAATTTCAATATCCTTATGTGGAATCGGTTTTTAGAAGTGCATGCCAATAAAAGCGACAAACAAGTTATTGGTAAAAGTATTTTTACTATTTTTCCTGAATTACCTAGGAAGTGGTTTGAGCGAAAGCTTTCAAGCGTAATACAGTTAAAAAATCAAACTTTTTGTGGCTGGGAGCAACGACATCACCTTTTTGAGCTTTCTCATTCTCGGCCAATTACTACCGACAGTGACTTTATGGCGCAAAACTGCACTTTTTTACCTATTGAGGTTGAAGGTGAAGTTGAGCGTATTTGTATTCTAATAGAAGATGTTACCGATGTTTGCCACTACCAAACACAACTCAATAAAGCATTAAATGAATTAGCGTTATCTAATCGAATAGACGGCTTAACCCAAGCGTTTAATCGAAAACATTGGGAAGAATGCTTAGCCTCTGAATTCTCACGTGCTACTCGTTATAAGCAAGAACTCGCTTTAGTAATGTTAGATTTAGATCAGTTTAAGCTTTTAAATGACACTTATGGCCATCAGGGAGGCGATAAGGTACTCATTGAAACGACAGAAGTCATTAATGAGCTATTACGCATGGGGGATTTATTTGGTCGCTATGGTGGCGAAGAATTTGCTGTAATTTTGCCTAATACAGAATTGACAGGTGCATACGATGTAGCTGAGCGAATACGTAAAACTATAGAAAATAACGCTATTGAGTATCAAGGGAAAAACATTAATGTAACGGTTAGTATCGGTATTGCCGTTATGAATGAATATGATACCCGCTATGAAGACATTATTAGTCGAGCAGATATAGCTTTATATAAAGCAAAAAACTCAGGTCGAAACCAAGTTTGTGTCGCTAAAGAACGAAGCGTTTCCTGAATAATTTTAGAAAATATTCACTCTTCCTAACTTTTATACATATATTAGTTTTTTTTATTCATAAAAAGCAGTTGACACAAAAAACCATATCAGGCACTTTATACCTATGAATATTCTATTTCGTCGCAACATTACAATTATTACCATTACCACCCTCACCGGGATGGTGGTCATCGGCTGACGTGTAGAATTTAGCAATTTTATAAAGCCCGTGACCATTTAGGTTACGGGCTTTTTTGTTTTTAGGGTTTAAAGGGGTAAAAATGCGTGTATTAAAATTTGGTGGTTCGTCATTGGCTTCAGGGCAACGTTTTATTGAAGTTGCGAACATCATCAAAAACAAAAGCCAGTCATCTCGTCTTGCAGTAGTTGTATCTGCGCCACAAGGGGTAACTAATCACTTGGTGGCCATGGCAGAAAATATTTCTAACGAAGATAAGTTGAAAAGTGACTTATTGCATTTTAAACACGCTATTGAAAACATTATTCAAGACTTATCAGCCACTTTACCTAGCTTTTGTCCACAACACAGTGAGCAAGCTCTTGCCACTTGGGAACATCAATTAAGCCGGTACTTGCACGGTGCAACATTACTGTCTTTTTGTCCTGAACATGTGCGTGCTCGTATTATTAGTATTGGTGAGCGCCTAAGCGTTGCGTTATTACAATCTGTATTAGCAGTTGATACAATCGAAGCTAGCGTCATTGAACCAGAAAAGTTTTTACGCACCAACGATGTGGCTATGAATGCCGTCGCAGATTTAGTGTTATGTAAAGAGAAATTCCAAAATAACTATAATGACCTTAATAATATTGCACTTATGCCAGGTTTTATCGGCGTTGACAGCAGTGGCAATGTGACAACCTTAGGTCGTAATGGTTCAGATTACTCTGCAGCAGTTTTAGCGGTATGTAGTGAAGCAGAATACTGTGAAATATGGACAGATGTTGATGGCGTATATAATGCCGACCCGCGATTGATCAAAGAAGCGCAACTTTTAGATTACTTGTCTTATCAAGAAGCTATGGAGTTATCTTATTTTGGTGCGAGTGTGCTTCACCCGAAAACCATTGGCCCTATTGCTCAACATCATATTCCTTGCCTTATTAAAAATACGGGTAATCCTGATGCGCCAGGTACGTTAATCGCGAATGAAAATGATCAACAAAAACGCGTAAAAGCTATTTCAAACCTTGACGACTTAACGATGGTTAACGTTTCAGGCCCCGGTATGAAAGGTATGGTAGGCATGGCGAGTCGTGTTTTTGCCACTATGAGCCGTGAAAATATCTCGTTAATTTTAATCAGCCAATCTTCAAGTGAATATTGTATCAGTTTCTGTATTTATTCTTCTGATGCCGAGAAAGCAGAGCAAAGTCTGCAAGAAGAATTTGAATTAGAGTTATTAAACGGTTTATTAGAGCCACTTTCGCTTACTCATGAATTATCTATTGTGTCGTTAGTTGGTGATGGTATGCATCATCAGCAAGGTGTTGCCGCTAAATTTTTCAGCTCGCTGGCACAGGCACGTGTTAACGTCGTAGCGATTGCACAAGACTCGTCAGAGCGCAGTATTTCTGTGGTTATTGAAAGCAGAAAATGTACCGATGCAATGAAAGTGAGTCATCAAAACTTTTTCTCACACAAACCAGCAATCGATGTGTTTTTGGTTGGATGTGGCGTGGTTGGAAGTGAGTTGTTAGCTCAAATTGCGCGCCAACAAGAAAAACTTACCGCCGATAATATAGCCCTTAACGTTTATGGTTTAGCAAACAGTAAAGGTATGGTGTTTAATCGTGATGGAATTGATGTAGCAAATTGGCAAGCGAATATTGGCGAGAAAGCCGTGCCTGTTACGGTTGAAAACCTTAAACAGTTTGTCCGTGAAAATCATTTAATCAACCCAGTATTGGTTGATTGTACTTCTAACGAAGCGCTAGCTTTACAATATGTTGATTATTTAGAAGCTGGATTTAATGTAGTAACGCCAAATAAAAAAGCCAATACAGACTCTTGGGCATATTATCAGGCGCTGCGCACAGCCGCTCAAAAAACTAATCGTCGGTTCTTATATGAAACAACAGTTGGTGCAGGTTTACCGGTAATTGATACCTTACAAAACTTATTAAAAGCAGGTGATGAGTTAGTGCGTTTTGAAGGCGTATTATCAGGCTCGTTATCTTATATATTTGGTAAGCTTGATGAGGGTATGACATTATCTCAAGCTACAACGTTAGCGAAAGAGCAGGGCTTTACTGAGCCAGATCCTCGTGATGATCTTAGTGGTATGGACGTTGCGCGCAAGCTACTCATTATGGCACGTGAAGCAGGTATGGCATTAGAGTTAACGGATATTACCATTGAACCAGTGCTAGACCCGTCATTTGATGATAGCGGTGATGTAGCCACCTTTATGAATAATTTACCTTCGTTAGATAAAGCATTTTCTGAGCGTATTTCTGCCGCTAAAGCGGAAGGGAAAGTACTAAGATATATTGGTAATATTGTTGATGGAAAATGTCAGGTGTCTATTGAAGCGGTTGGCGCTGAACACCCATTATATAGCATTAAAGATGGCGAAAATGCCTTAGCGGTTCATAGTCGCTATTATCAACCGTTACCTTTTGTTTTACGTGGTTATGGCGCTGGCGCTGCAGTTACTGCTGCCGGTGTTTTCGGTGATATGTTAAGAACTCTAGCGTGGGAGCAACAACACTAATGAGTGTATCTGTATTTGCACCGGCATCAATAGGTAATGTTAATGTTGGTTTTGATGTTTTAGGCCTAGCGGTTAAGCCTGTTGATGGCACATTACTTGGCGACGTTGTAACGGTGACACACAGCAATGACGGCGATCAAATAGAAGTAACAGGTGATTTTGCTAAAAAATTACCTAGCGACGTAAAGCAAAATATCGTATGGCATTGTTTATTGTTGTTTAACAAAGCGTTGTTAGCCAACGAACAAACTATTGCAACTGTTAAACTTACTTTAGACAAGCGCATGCCAGTAGGCAGCGGGTTAGGCTCTAGTGCCTGTTCTGTAGTAGCAGCTATTGCAGGTTTAAATGCTTTTTATGAAAAGTACCATCAGTTTAGTTTTTCAGAGCAAGTGTTATTAAAAATGATGGGACAAATGGAAGCGCAAATTAGTGGTAGTCTACACTATGATAATGTTGCGCCTTGTTATTTAGGTGGTATGCAGTTGATGGTGCCTAATCCTGAAATAATTACCCGTAATTTGCCACCGTTTGACGATTGTTATTTTGTCATGGCATATCCAGGTATTGAAGTATCAACAAAAGCGGCCAGAGAAATATTACCAGCGTCATATTCTCGTGCAGACTTAATTAGTTTTGGACAAAACTTAGCAACATTTGTCGATGCTTGTCATCGTGGTGATAAAGCCCAAGCATTTTCAGTGCTAACCGACGTAGTTGCAGAACCTTATCGTAAATCAATTTTACCCGGTTATAGCGATGCAGCGCGTTACTTAACCCAAGAAGGTTGTTTAGCGGTGGGTATTTCAGGCTCAGGGCCAACACTTTTCTGCGTGACAGACGATGAAGAAAAAGCGAAGAAGTTTGCAAACTGGCTAAACGAAAATTATTTACAAACATCAGCAACAGGTAAAAGTGAAGGATTTGTTCATATTTGCCAAGCTGATACTCAAGGTGCAATGTGTTTACCTGAGTGAGTTATTAGTTCAGCTTGCTAGTTAAAAGCAAGCTGAAGAAACCCGATATAGGAATTGAGTGTGAAATTTTATAATTTAAAAGAAAATGATGAAAAAGTTAGCTTTGCTGGTGCAGTAAAACAAGGTTTAGGGCGTAATCAAGGATTGTTTTTTCCAGAAGAAATGCCGCGCCTTGAGAATATTGAAGCGATACTAGCGTTACCTATGGTCGAGCGCAGCGTTAAAGTGCTTTACCCATTTGTTAGTGACGATTTAACTGAAGCGCAGTTAACTGAAATAGTAACCGATGCCTTTAACTTTCCAGCTCAAATACAACCTATTAGCGAAAAACGCGCGATACTAGAGCTGTTTCACGGGCCAACACTTGCGTTTAAAGACTTCGGTGCGCGTTTTATGGCTAAGTGTTTACAAGCTTTCAGTCAGAATAAAAAAATAACAATATTAACCGCGACCTCTGGCGATACAGGTGCAGCGGTAGCTCATGCTTTTCATGGTATTGAGAACATTGAAGTGGTTATTTTATACCCGAAAGGCAAGATCAGTTTATTACAGGAAAAAATGTTCACTACTTTAGGCGGAAATATCCGTACGGTAGCGGTTGAAGGCACGTTCGACGATTGTCAGTCTTTAGTAAAGCAATCTTTTGAAGATAAAGAATTGAAAGAAACTATTGGGTTAAACTCGGCTAACTCAATCAACATCAGTCGTTTGTTAGCGCAAATTTGTTATTACTTTGAAGCCGTGGCGCAACTTTACCGTCAAAAAGGTGCTGAAGCGTTGAACGACATCGTATTTTCAATTCCAAGTGGTAACTTCGGTAACTTAACCGCTGGGCTATTTGCCAAAGCTTTAGGTTTGCCAATTAAGCGCTTTATTGCTGCAACCAATGCCAACGATACCGTACCGCGTTATTTAGAAACTGGCGAATGGACGCCTAATGATACCGTAGCCACAATCTCTAATGCCATGGACGTTAGTAACCCGAATAACTGGCCACGTGTTGAGCACATGCTAAAAGCAGGCTTAGTTGAACAAGACTGTGTTAGCTCTGTATCAATAGACGAAGAGCAAACACAAATGTCGATGATCCAACTAGCAAAACTTGGCTACATAAGTGAGCCACATGCTGCAGTGGCATACAGAGCATTACAATACAATGCCACGGATACTGAGTTTGGTGTGTTCTTGGGGACTGCACACCCGGCGAAATTTAAAGACATCGTTGAAAGCACTTTAGGCCAACCTATTGGCTTACCAAAAGAACTCGCTGATTGTGCAAGTGAAACTATTCTTTCAACAACAAGCTCTACTGATTTTGCTGAACTTAGAGCTTATTTACTTGCATAGTTAGCTACTTAGCGTAACTTTAGTTTAGATTCAAAGGCAGTATTTACTGCCTTTTTATTGGCTTTTATTTTTGACGGTAACTATATTTGAATATATTTACAAATAAACTATTAAAATTGGGCGATATTAACGTTTACTTTGTATGCATTACGCAAGCTGGTTAGTGGTAATTTTAACGACCACTTTAAATTTAGGTTGTCATTATTATTGCTAGCTTGATAATTAATAATGTGCATCTTATCCCACTTAATATACTTGCCATTCGCTAGTGGTTAGCGTTTAATAACAATGAGTTAAATAAACGGTCAAATAACAGCTCGCACTCCGCGTATTTTTAACAAAACTATTATTTGCCCTTTAGCAAAGCTTATGTCCAGTTCGCTTACGAAAGAAAGATAGACTCTTATGAAACTGAAAATGCGAAATCTTAGAGCAATTGAAAGATTTTTACGCCAAAAAGAATTGCCTGGTGTATCTTTTTTTCTCTTATTGATTATCAGCTTTCTAATTCTACCTGCATTGTTATCACCAATTTTAGATCGATATATCTTTAATACATTGGCTGTAAGGGAAATTCTCGAAACGCAACTTATGATCGCGCAAGGAGGCTCTATAGTTTCTTTTTGCTCAGCTGTATTTGCTATTTTTTGTGTATTGAAAAGGCCTAATAACAAGTTCTTATTTCTGGGTAAGCTTTTAGTTGTTGGAATGTTTTTCGTTTACATATCTAATCTCATACATTTTTTCGTCCAAACTTCGAACAATGAAAGCCGCTACGACACTATTCTAGTGCTTAGTTTTTTTAGATTACTAGCTTTCACCTACCTCATTACTATGACGTTGTTAATAATTAGGATGGGTAGTGTTAGTAAACACGTTTGGAAGGTATTTGATTTACTAATGCTTTCTATCGTGCTTTTAGCTTTTTGTGTTGGTTTTTTCCAGAAATTCTACGGTGTGAGTGACAGTATCGATTACCTGATATTATTTACTGGCGCTATAGCTATAGCGCTGAAGCTCGCAAAAGCAACATGTGGATTTTATGCATCAGAGAAGTAATCCTATAAGACATAATCAGGGACACTTTATTACTTATTAAGCTAGCCATATTAAGTTCACAGTCTGAATGAACTCACAGCGGATGATGAATTATTTGGCTAATATACTTCTAAATATAATCAAGAATACACTACAGATAATGACAGCTTTGTTGTATTAGTTAATGTTGTAACAAGCGTGGCAATCTAACGTCATCTTTAGAACCTCACTGATAACTTTTATTCACCATAGCGTTGAAAATTAGTACGATGCATAGTTGCCCTTAGTAACTATTTTTCATTTCACTCGATGACATACCCCCACATAATGCCTCATAATAGAGCGATACTATAAAGTTACCTGGTGCGCTACCCAATATGACAACGTTAAAACCTCAATGGCAAAAAATAATTGCTCATGTACAACAACAAGATTATTTTAAAAAATTAACCTCAGAGGTAAATAAACAGCGTTCGAGTGGCGAGGTGATATTCCCTCTGGAAGAAGACGTTTTTTCTGCTTTTGCTAGTGTTGATTTGTCTGATGTGAAAGTGGTTATACTTTATTAAGTAGGGTCAGATACACTTTACTCCTTATTAAGCCAACCATAATAACTACAGCGACTAAATCTACTCACCGCTTGAACCTGTGTGACGATAAATAATAAATTTATGGTTAATAAGCTTCTATATATGGTCAATAATAAATAAAAGTTGATGTCAGCTTTTAGCTATCGAAATGTTATAACACGCGTGGCAATTTAACTTCATCTCTAAAACCTCACTGATAACTTTTATTCACCATAGTGTTGAAAATAGTACGATGCATAGTTGCCCTTAGTAAATATTTTTCATTTCACTCGATGACATACCTACACAGAATGCCGCATAATAGCACGATACTATAAGTTACCTGATGCGCTACCCAATATGACAACGTTAAAACCCCAATGGCAAAAAATAATTGCTCATGAACAACAACAAGATTATTTTAAAAAATTAACCTCAGAGGTAAATAAACAGCGTTCGAGTGGCGAGGTGGTATTTCCCCTTGAAGAAGACGTTTTTTCTGCCTTTTCTAGTGTTGATTTGTCTGATGTGAAAGTGGTTATACTTGGGCAAGATCCATATCATGGCTTAGGAAAAAATGGAGAGTCACAAGCGCATGGCTTAGCGTTTTCTGTACGTAAAGGAATTAAAGTACCGCCTTCATTAGTCAATATTTATAAAGAGCTTACGCAAGATATTCCTGGTTTTAAAACACCAGAGCATGGCTACTTAGTTGAATGGGCTGCTCAAGGTGTATTGATGCTTAATACTGTACTTACCGTTAAACAAGGACAGGCGCACTCTCATGCAAAGTTAGGTTGGGAAACTTTTACCGATAAAATTATTACTGAACTCAATAAGCACAACGCAGGTTGTGTATTTTTACTTTGGGGCAGCCATGCACAAAAAAAAGGTAAGAATATAGATCAAGAAAAGCATTATGTACTTAATGGGCCTCATCCATCACCGCTTTCAGCTTATCGTGGTTTCTTCGGCTGTCAACATTTCTCAAAAGCCAACCTATGGCTAACAGCACAAAATAAAAGCATGATTAACTGGCAAATAAACAATTAAATTTCTTTAATTTTTTATTGCCTATTAAGAAAATAATTTCAGCTCAGTAGGGTTTATAAAATTTATTTTCTGAAAATAGATAAAATATAACAATATAGGTTTTTTAATTTGCCTTATGTTTTTATTTTGAAATTTATTTGCTATTTATGTTGATTGGTTGGTTTTTTATTGCTCGATATTTGCTAAGTGCTAGTATATTTTTATTAGCAAAAGTTGAGAGTTAGCAAATGTCTTTAGAAAATTATTTTTTACCTTTTCGTCAGCAAGTCATAGGTCAAAATTTACAACATCAAGTTAATGGGAAAACACTTGATATAATTTATGCCGATTGGACCGCCAGTGGACGATTATACCAAGCTGTTGAAGATTACCTTACCAATGAATTAGGGCCTTATGTTGCCAACACTCATACTGAAACTAATTTAACGGGCAGTGCGATGACCCACGCTTATCATGATGCTCAGCATGTCATTAAGCGTCATGTAAATGCTTGTGATAACGACGTTTTGATCACCGCAGGTGCAGGTATGACCGCTGTGGTAAATAAATTTCAACGCATTTTAGGTTTACGTATACCTGAGCGCATGCAAGCACAGGTCAGCTTTTCAGAAAATGATAGACCAGTAGTTTTTATCACCCATATGGAACACCATTCAAATCAAACCTCTTGGTATGAATGTGATGTAACACTAGAAATTATCAACCCTAATGAGCAAGGTTTACCTTCGCTTGAGCATTTATCGCAATTACTAGAAAAATATCAAAATCGCGCGGTTAAAATAGGATCATTTACCGCTTGTTCAAACGTTACGGGTATTAAAACACCTTACTATGAGTTAGCCGAAATAATGCATCAGCATGGCGGTTTATGTTTTGTCGATTTTGCCGCTTCTGCTCCGTATGTTGATATTGACATGCATCCTAGTAACCCTAAGCAAGCGCTAGATGCGATTTATTTTTCGCCACATAAATTTTTAGGTGGGCCTGGTAGCTCAGGCGTGTTGGTATTTAATAAAGCACTCTATAAAAACAAAGTGCCTGATCATCCGGGTGGTGGCACAGTTACTTGGACTAACCCTTGGGGAAAACATAGCTTTTTTAATAATATAGAAATGCGTGAAGATGGTGGGACCCCTGGCTTTTTACAATGTATTAAAACCGCATTAGCGATCAAAGTAAAAGATGCCATGGGAGTTGATAATATTGCAAAGCGCGAGGCTGAAATAACTCATTATGTAATGGATAACTTAGCTAAAAATGAACACGTTGTTATGTTAGAGCCTAGTATTCGTGATCGCTTAGCCATTGTGTCGTTCTACATACCTGGTGCTCATTATAATTTAGTGGTGCGCTTACTCAATGATAAGTTTGGCGTACAAACGCGCGGAGGTTGTTCTTGCGCCGGCACTTATGGCCATATTTTATTGAATGTTGATCAAGATACGTCATCAAAAATTACCCAACAAATAGATTTGGGGGATTTTGCTGAAAAGCCGGGTTGGATTCGCGCGTCGTTTCATCCTACAACCTCAGATCAAGAAGTGGCGTTTGTGGTTGATGCTATTAATAAAGTAACAGAAAACATAGTCGAATGGAGCAAAGCGTATCGCTTTAACCCTGCTTTAGGTGATTATGAGCACTGTAAACATGACGTAGAGTTTCCGAGTTTAGCTAATTTTAATGCTTTAGGAGCTTCAAGATTAAAAGATAAAACAAACAGCTTCGAAGCACCCTCAATGTTACGCAAATTTTTTGGATAATTTAGCTACCAGGAATATTCGTAAACACGATTAATCGCGAGTAATAGCGATTAATCGTTTGTTCGCTATTTTGTTAGTCAAAAGTAACCATCATTTCAGCGGCCTCACAATGGCAATTGTGCTGGCATACAGGGCATTCGTAACCTGCAAGGCTGAGTTCATGCCACCTATCTGGGTGTTCTTTAATGAGTTTGCCGCCGCATTTGGTAAAATATTTTACCGCACTATTACCCGGGCTTTGTTTCCATAAGTGACTTACACCAGCAATGGCACCTTGTTGCTTTGCTGCTGTAATCGAGCGCTTTAATAGTTCGCCGCCAATACCATGGCCACGGTAGTTTTCGTCAACGGTATTGCATTTAAAATAGCAGACTTGATCAACAGCAACCGGCCATAGCGTTGGCGAACACCACTTGTCTACTTGCCACTGTTGGGCAGCATAAGTAATTCTAAACCCGACTAATTTATCGTCATGATAAACCACAAAACCGGCATTAATGCTATTTTTAAGACCTTTGTTATACCAATCTTGCATGCTATTTTGATCTAGGTAGCCTGCACCGTGTACTTCAGTTGCTAATTTAATCACAAGTTCAAAGTCAGCTGGTGTTAAATGTTGGTAGTTAAGCGCTATGCTCATAAAGTTATTTTAATTGAGTTAGTTATTACAGCATTGTACTGTGTTTTTTGAGATACTTTAAGCGCTCTTATAGTGAAAAATAATTTAAAACGTTGGAAGTGAAAATGTACGATCCTTTGCATGATTTATCCCCCGGTTGTAATGAACCTTACCCTGAAAGTTATTGGGCAAATGTATCAGGCGTAGCGCCAGAGCATGATGGTGCTGTAATGGCTGATCTTGATGTTGATGTGGCTATTATCGGTGCTGGATATACTGGGCTTTCTTGCGCACTGCACTTAGCGCGAGAGCACGGTATTAAAGCGCATGTGCTAGAAGCTAATCAAACCGCATGGGGTTGCAGTGGTCGTAATGCTGGCTTTATTTTGAAGTCTTCTGGTCGTAAGTCTTATGGCCAAATGGCTAAGCAATGGGGCGAAGAAGTGATGCGCGGCATTTACCAAGAAATGGCGGCAGGGGTCGACACGGTTAATAGATTAATCGCCGAAGGCATTGATTGCGACAGGCAAAGTGCGGGTTATATTAAAGTTGCACATAAACCTAATAAACTAAAAGAGCTAATTGAGCTGGCAAAACTTCAACAGAATATGTTTGGTTATGACGTTGAAATACTGTCACAAAGCCAAGTACGCGAACAGTATATGGATGACAAAAATGCCTATGGCGCTATTCGTTATCAAGACGGTTTTGGTTTGAATCCGTTAAAGCTTGCTTGGGGTTATCAAAAATTGGCGCGTGAGGCTGGCGCAAAGGTGCATTGCGCTTCGCCCGTTACGCAATGGCAAACTCAGGGTAATAAACAAGTACTGCATACGCCTAATGGCACGGTTAGCGCACAAAAGGTTGTAATAGCCACTAATGGTTATACACCGAAAAACTTTCATTCCTTAACCACAGATAGAACCTTACCGGTACTTTCACAAATTATTGTTACAGAGCCTTTAACTGAAGCACAAATTGCTGCCTGTAATTTCTTAACTTCAAATGTGGTTATGGATACTCGGGCGCTAAAATATTACTATCGCAAATTGCCTGATAATCGCATTTTATTTGGCGGTCGTGGGGCTATTACCGGCAAAAGTGCTGAAGATCCTTATTACGCTCAACGTTTATTGTCTGTGCTTAAAACCAGTTTTCCTGCCTTGGCGAATATAAAATATAGTTATGCTTGGTCGGGCTGGATATGCATGGCGTTAGACGACTTACCTCATATTTATCAAAATGATGAGCAATCGGTTTTTTATAGTATGGGCTATTGTGGCAGTGGTGTTGCCTTCTCGGTACAAGCTGGCAAACGTTTAGCGGAGAAAGTGGCTGAAAAAACGGTACCGAATTTACCTTTGTACAATAAGGCGCTGCCTAAATTTCCCTTTGCGCCGTTAAGACGCGTAGGGCAATGGGGCTATTTTCATTACGGTAAAGTTAAAGACCAGTGGTTTTAAAAGCTTTGAAATAAGCTAGGCGTTAATCGAGGCGATTAACACGATTACCTTGTTGAAACGCCACGATATTATCAGAAACTAAGTTAAGTAAAGCTTGTTGTGCTTGCTCGCTTGCCCAAGCAATGTGAGCGGTGATCTTTAATTTACTCGACTGAGCAGCTAAAAGTATATGATCTTCTGGCGGTGGCTCTTGTTCCAGTACATCTAAAATTGCACAAGCTAATTGATTATTGTTGAGTGCGGTTAATAAATCATGATTATTAATTAATGCTCCTCTGGCGGTATTAATTAATACAGCACTATTTTTCATTTGGCTAAAAACTTCGGCGTTGAATAAGTTTTCAGTTTCAGCTGTTTGAGGGCAATGCAAGGTAATGATGTCGGCTTGAGCTATAACTTCTTTAAATTCGGTTCTATCAGCACGAATTGTTGTAGCATTAGGTCGGTCAGCGATTAGCACCTGCATATCAAAAGCATGGGCTATAGTTGCTACTTGGCCACCTAATGCCCCGTAACCAATAATGCCAATTGATTTCCCTGCTAATTCACTACTGCCTTTACCGTGCAGACAAAACGTTTCACTTTTTTGCCACTGGCCTTCACGGGTATTTTTATTGTGATCTTCAATATGGCTATAGTACGACAGCAGTTGCGCAAACACATATTGTGCGACTGAATTCTTGGCATAGCCACTAACATTAGTAACGGCTATGCCAAGCTCACGTGCGGCGTTAATATCAACATTGTTATAGCCTGAGGCGGTTATACAAATAAGCTTTAAATGCGGCAATTGTTTTAAAGTCGTGCTATCTAGTACGACTTTATTAGTCAATATGACTTCAGCGGTTGAACAATGATTTAGTACTTGGTCGGGTGTCGTTGTTGAGTGAAAATCAAACTTGCTAATAACTTTATTAAGTGCTGATAAATCAAGCGAATGGCTAAAGGTTTGATAATCTAAAAATACCGCGTGCATGTTACATACTCAGAAGGAAAATTTTTCTAAGTTTATAACACTTTATACACACGAGCGACTCCATTATTAATCAGTAAGTGTTGTTTAACCTACCGGTAATTCTAATTCAACAATTTGCTCGGAAATCAATTCAAGCTTTTGAGACATTAATGTTTGAGCATCGAATAAACCTCGATTGTAATAAACGGCTCCTAGTTCTTTGGTAAAAAAATCAAGTAGAAAGTCAGCATCAAACTGTTCAAGTTCTTGATCTAACTCCCGGCTGAAGTAACGTTGTAGTTTGTCGATTAACAGTGACTTTTCAGCCTGAGAAAATTGAACTGGCGACATAGTATATTCCTTGAAATTAATTTTGTGAGGGTAAACGCGGTTAATTGGTATTATACTCGTGAAACAGACATTAATTTAAGTAATATGCAGTGAATAAATCAACTTTTAAGCAATGGTGGCACACCGACTGTCAGTTTTGTCGAAAATCTAGAATGATTGTTTTCTGGCTAATTTTGATGTTAGTTGCAGACGGGCTTTGGTTTGGTTTAATTATTCACTAATAGCATAAAATAAGGTAACACTATGACTTATCGCTGGACAGATTCTCTAGATATTGCGCTTGATTTAATTGAAGAACACCCGGATGTTGATCCGATGAAATTACATTTTCCTGAGTTAATGCAGTGGGTTCTCGCCTTAGAAAATTTTGATGATGATCCTAAACATTGCGGCGAGCGTGTACTTGAAGCGATTCAGTTAGCGTGGATTTCTGAGAGCGACTAGCCATAATTTGTTCTGTTTACATTAATATTATTTAATAACCAATTTTAACTTTTTTAAAATTGATATTTGATTATAATGCGCACACCATTATTTTCATGATGAATTTTCATCATTCACCTAAAGCATAAAAAGATTCAACTATGACATCTGAAAAAAATCAACGTCCTTTATATATCCCTTACGCAGGCCCTAGCTTACTAGAAACACCACTATTGAATAAAGGTAGTGCTTTTAGCGAAGAAGAGCGATCGCATTTTAATTTAACGGGTTTATTACCACCACGATTTGAAAGTATTGATGAACAAGTTGAACGCGCCTATATGCAGTATCGTAGTTTTGATACTAACTTAAATAAACATATTTATTTACGCGCTATTCATGACAATAATGAAACCTTATTCTTTAAGTTAGTGCAGGCGCATTTGGCTGAAATGATGCCAATTATTTATACCCCGACGGTTGGTGATGCCTGTGAGCAGTTTTCTGATATTTATCGCAGCTCTCGTGGTTTGTTTGTATCTTATGATCAGCGCCACCAGCTTGACGACATTTTACGTAATGCGACAAAAAACAAAGTTAAAGTTATTGTTGTTACCGACGGTGAACGCATTCTTGGTCTAGGCGATCAAGGTATTGGCGGCATGGGTATTCCTATTGGCAAGCTTTCGCTTTATACCGCTTGTGGTGGTATTAGCCCAGCTTATACCTTACCTGTGATGCTTGATGTAGGGACGAATAACCAAAAGCTATTAAATGATCCTATGTATATGGGCTGGCGTCATCCGCGTATTGAACAAGATAAATATGATGAGTTTTTAGATATGTTTATTAATGCCGTTAAACGCCGTTGGCCGCATGTGTTATTACAATTTGAAGACTTTGCTCAGCCAAATGCTACGCCATTATTAAACCGTTATCGCGATGAGATTTGTTGTTTTAACGACGATATTCAAGGTACTGCGTCTGTAACTGTTGGCACCTTGTTAGCGGCGTGTAGAACTAAAAATGTTGCATTATCTACACAACGTGTCGCTTTTGTTGGTGCGGGCTCAGCAGGTTGTGGTATTGCAGAGCAAATTATTTCGCAAATGGTCAGTGAAGGTATTTCAGAACAACAAGCACGTAGCCAAGTATTTATGGTTGACCGTTTTGGCTTGTTAACTGAAGGCATGGTAGGTTTACGTGACTTTCAAGCTCAACTTGTACAACCAAAAGCGTCATTAGCATCATGGAATATTGCCGGTGAATACGCTTCTTTGCTTGAAGTAATGCATGGCGCGCAGCCAACCATTTTAATCGGTGTTTCAGGTGTACCAGGTTTGTTCACTGAAGCGGTTATTAAAGCAATGAAATTAACTTGTGATTTACCGGTTATATTCCCGCTAAGTAACCCGAGTCGTCAAGTTGAAGCGACTCCAGAACAGGTAATTAACTGGACTGATGGTGAGGTTATCATTGCTACTGGTAGTCCATTTGAGCCAGTTGAATATAAAGGCGAGCTATTCCCAATTGCCCAATGCAACAATAGCTATGTTTTTCCAGGTATTGGTTTAGGCGTGATATCAGCAAATATTAATCGTGTTACTGATGAAATGTTAATGGCAGCAAGTGCGATGTTAGCGCAAGCTTCTCCTTTAGCGAATAATGGCACAGGTGAGTTATTGCCTCCTTTAGTAGAAATTGCCGACTTAAGTAAAAAAATTGCTTTCGCCGTTGCTCAAGTTGCCTTTGAACAAGAGTTAGCCTTACCACTTAGCGATGAACAACTTTTAGAGCATATTGAACGTAATTTTTGGACACCTCAGTACCGTCAATATCGCCGAGTGAGTATTTAAATCTATTGCTTGTCGTAATTATTTAAACGGTTGATAAACGCTCACAATGATGAGCGTTTTTTTTGCTTGAGACGCCACTCTCATCAAAATTACCATAAGACTCACAAGAAAACGCCAGGTATAGTCAGCACAAACCGACAGTTATATATTCCCCCAACGTAATATCGCCTAATGCAAACCCTACAGTGAAAAATGATAACCCTAGGCATTTGCATTTAATTCGTCTATAATCGCGCCAAAATTTATACCGTATTTTAATTCTAATTTTATTGAGAGGGCTATCATGGCTATCGAACGTACTTTTTCTATCGTAAAACCAGACGCAGTTGCTAAAAACTTCATTGGTCAAATCTACAACCGTTTTGAAACTGCTGGTTTAAAAATCGTTGCTTCTAAAATGATTCACTTATCACAAGAAAAAGCTGAAGGTTTCTACGCTGAGCACAGCGAACGTCCTTTCTTTGGTGCTTTAGTTGAATTCATGACTTCTGGTCCTGTAATGGTTCAAGTTTTAGAAGGCGAAAACGCTGTTCTTAAAAACCGTGAAATCATGGGTGCTACTAACCCTGCTGAAGCTCTTGCTGGTACTATTCGTGCTGACCTTGCTGATTCAATTGACGAAAACGCTGCTCACGGTTCTGATGCTTTAGAATCAGCAGCACGTGAAATTGCTTACTTCTTCGCTGACGAAGAAATTTGCCCACGTACTCGTTAATTTTAAACTTTACAGATTAGCTGAGCTATTTTAGAGCAGCTAAATGTAGTTTAAAAATTAATTTGAAGGATTTTACTGTTAATCGGTAAAATCCTTTTGTCTATTTTAAGACCGTATAAAATTGAGTGCTTTCAGAGTTGATATACAACTGAGAACATTGAATTTTATTTAGTTTAAATCTGTAGATGATTTAAAGTAGAACCACTAAATTGTTTGTTTTGTATAAAAAGCGTACAATTTAACCTGTAATTTTTTTGTAGTTTTGAGAAGCTTTTATCATGAGTGATGTAACCGAAGTAGTAACCCCAGTGAAGAAAAAAATTAACTTACTCAACCTTGATCACCAAGGTATGCGAGAGTATTTTGCTTCAATCGGCGAAAAGCCATTTCGTGCTGACCAAATAATGAAGTGGATGTACCATTTCGGCTACGACGATTTTGAGTTAATGACTAACTTGAATAAAAAGCTACGCGAAAAATTGCAACGTGATACAGAAATTAAAGCGCCTGAAATATCTGAAAAACAAGTTTCAAGCGACGGTACAATAAAATACGCCTTAAGTCTTGAAGGTGGTCAAGAAATTGAAACTGTTTGGATACCTGAAAATGGCAGAGCAACACTTTGTGTTTCATCACAAGTAGGTTGCGCTTTAGAATGTACTTTCTGCTCTACTGCCCAACAAGGCTTTAACCGCAACCTTTCTATGAGCGAGATTATTGGCCAAGTATGGCGTGTAGCCAATGATATTGGAGCTACGCGCATTGCTGGTACACGTCCAATTACCAATATCGTGATGATGGGCATGGGCGAACCATTACTTAACATGAAAAATCTCATTCCAGCGTTAGATACTATGCTAAATGATCTGGGTTATGGCTTGTCAAAACGTCGTGTAACGGTAAGTACATCAGGTGTTGTACCTGCTTTAGATATGTTAAAAGAAAAAATTGACTGTGCGTTAGCAATATCTGTTCATGCAGGCAACAACACCTTACGTGACGAATTAGTACCTATTAATAAAAAGTATCCATTAGAAGAGTTTATTGCTGCAGCGGCGCGTTATATTGATGGCTCAAAAGCTAATAAACAAGCAACAATTGAATATGTAATGTTGGATCATGTTAACGATAGTACTGATCAAGCACATGAATTAGCGCATGCTTTGAAAGATTTGCCGAGTAAAATCAATCTTATTCCATTTAATCCTTATCCTGGTTCGCCTTATAAACGTTCAAGTAATTCTCGTATTGATCGCTTCGATAAAGTCCTGCAAAGCTACGGTCTTACTGTGATCACACGTCGTACTCGTGGTGACGATATTGACGCCGCATGTGGGCAATTAGCAGGTGATGTTTTAGATAGAACTAAGCGAGCAGGAAAAAAAGAGGTGAAAGCTGAGTCAATTTCAGTAAAAATGGTTTAATTACAATTTTTTAACTTTTACTAAGTGACCTCATTTTTATTATGAAAAAACTATTACCGGTGTTTATCGCGTTACTATCAACAAGCACACTTACCGCTTGTGTGACGCAAAATTATGGCAATGATAAAGACACGCCATTAATTGAAAACGAAACCAGTAACAACGAAATAGCCATGACCCGCATATCACTTGGTTTAGGCTACTTAAAAATGGGTAACACTCAACAAGCTAAACTTAATTTAGAAAAGGCGAAACGTTTTTCGCCTAATTTAGTGCAAGTTTACACCGCTTTTGCACATTATTACGATACTGTTGGCGAGCCTGAATTGGCAACCAAAGCTTATGAGTATGCGTTGAGTATTAATAACCAAGACGCTGATACACTTAATAACTATGGTGTTTTTCTATGTCGTAATGAAAAATACGCAGCCGCCGAAAAACAAATGTTAAAAGCGATAGCGATTCCTAGCTATATTTTAGTCGCGCAAAGTTATGAAAACTTAGCTTTTTGCCAATTAAAAGCTGAGCAATTTGATAAAGCACAAACTTACCTTGAAAAAGCTATAGCTCATAGCCCAAATAGAGCAAGCTCTTTGTTACAAATGATGCGTTTACAATACGCTAAAAGTGACTATAAGTTAGCGCAAACTTACCTTCATCGTTATGAGAAATCGACTCGTCGATTTAGTGCTGATGCTTTAGCCTTAGCGTTTAAAATCTTTCAAAAGCAAGGTAATAAACGTATTTCATCTAACTATGGCAGCATGTTAGTTAAAATGTTTCCAAACTCATTTGAAGCAAAGCAATATATATTAAATGAACTTTATCAGATTGATGCAGACAAACTAGCAGAGGTATACCGAGCGTCACTGTTAGATGAAAGCAGCAAAAAAAGTAAAAAGCGAGTTGTTGTATTATCTCCAAAAACAAATAAAAAAGTTTCGGACGCAAGTTTGGCTCATTATGGTTTAAAGCCTGTGATGGAAAACTCTGTTATGCCAACGTCTCAACAAGAGGCCAATGTAAAAACAGAGAACGCTAGGGCTAACGAGCAAAAAAATGCTTCTAAAACGGCTGTTCAAAAAACATTTGTTAATGATAAAGAAGCAAAGAAGAAGTTAGATAAAAAAACACGCAAGTTAACGGTTAACAAGCCTGAAAATGTATCAAATATAAAAACAGATACAGCACCGGTAACTGAAGTTAAAGATGAAGAAAATAGAGCGCCGGTGGTGTCATTACCCATTCATGTAGTGGCCAAAGGTGATAGTTTGTTTGCTATTTCTAAGCAATACAATATTGTAATGAAAAGTTTAGAGCGTTGGAATAAGTTAGGTCGCCCATATCTGTTAAAAATTGGTGATGTTATTTATCTCGCAGACCCAAAATCAGCGGCTAAACGCTAAGAGAAACGCTTGATGAAGCAAGAGTTAACTACATTGAAAAATGAACAAAATGAAGCAGTAGTCGCTACCGAAGAAATCAACTTAGTTGTTGGTCCTGGAGCAATACTGAAAGAAGCACGAGAAACTGGTGGTTTAACTGAGCAGCAAGTTGCTGATAAGCTTAATTTTAGATTACGCTTAGTGCAAAATATAGAAGTGGACATTTTTGACCGTAGCTTACCTGAAGCTTTCAATCGTGGTTATCTGAAAAGTTACGCTAAATTGGTTAATATTTCAGAAACTGTCGTACTAAATAGTTATGATCAGTTAGCTGAAGTACAAAGCCAGTGTGCGGGTATGCAAAGTTTTTCTAAGGGAACAGAAAAGCAAGCTGAGCATAAATTGTTAATGTGGATCACTTATCTTATTTTGGCAATATTCCTTACGGCAACTGTGGTCTGGTGGCTTCAAACGCCTTCAGAGCAACCTGAGCCTATTGAAGCTGAGAAGGCTAATCAAGTTGCAAAATCGTCAACTAATAACGAAACGAACAATACTATCCCAACAACCAATAGCAGTTTAACTCATACAAATAACCTTGACGATTCCGGTATAACCGAAAGTAATGCAGCCAATGAAGGTGAAGCCTTCGATGTTAATGATGCATTAAATACGTCAATAGAGAATGCTACTAATGCCGAAACTGTTGATATTGCTACTGAGCAATTAGATAACGGTGTAAGCTCTGTTATACCTAGCGAAACTGTTGAAAGTTCTAATGTTGGAAGTAACAATGTTGAAAGTACTAATGTTGAAAGCATTACTGATGAAAGCGAAACGTCATTAATCGCTAATGTGGTTTTTACATTTTCAGGTGACTGTTGGGTTAATATATATGATGCTACCGGTGAAAGAATTGCTTGGGGTGTGAAAAAGTCTGGCTATGTTATGAAAATTTCGGGTCAAGCGCCTTTCTCTATTACTTTAGGTAAACCTGAGTTAGTGGCAATAGATTACAATGACCTTGCGGTTGATATGACGGGTTTTAACGCTGGAAATATCGCTAAATTTTCATTACCTATGACGCCTTAATTCGGTCATTTTTTGTTTAATTAATATCACAATACTGAAATTTTATTATGTTTAAAGAATCTCCTATTATCCGTCGAAAATCACGTCAAATTATGGTTGGCAATGTGCCAGTTGGTGGTGGCGCACCTATTTCGGTGCAGTCAATGACCAACACACTTACCACAGACGTAGCTGCAACCGTTGCACAAATTAATGCTCTTGAAGCTGTAGGTGCCGACATTGTTCGTGTGAGTGTTCCAACGATGGATGCTGCTGAAGCTTTTCGTGAGATAAAGTTACAAACAAATATCCCCTTAGTTGCCGATATTCATTTTGATTATCGTATTGCCTTGAAAGTAGCTGAGTATGGCGTTGATTGTTTGCGTATAAATCCGGGTAATATAGGTCGAGAAGATAGGGTTCGCTCTGTTGTAGAATGTGCTCGTGATAATAATATCCCTATTCGCATTGGTGTTAATGGCGGCTCGTTAGAAAAAGATATTCAAGAAAGATACACAGAACCAACACCAGAAGCGTTATTAGAATCAGCCATGCGTCATGTTGATATTCTTGACTGTTTAAATTTTCATGAGTTTAAAGTCAGTGTAAAGGCTTCAGATGTTTTTCTTGCCGTGGGCGCATATCGTTTATTAGCTAAACAAATTGATAATCCATTGCACCTTGGTATTACCGAGGCAGGTGGCTTGCGATCAGGCTCTGTTAAGTCATCAGTAGGGTTAGGTTTATTGCTTGCTGAAGGTATTGGCGATACCTTACGCGTTTCATTAGCGGCAGATCCTATCGAAGAAATCAAAGTGGGTTTTGATATTTTAAAGTCTTTAAAACTGCGTAGTCGTGGTATTAATTTTATCGCTTGTCCAAGTTGTTCTCGCCAAGAGTTCGATGTTATTTCTACCGTAAATGCTTTAGAGCAGCGTGTTGAAGATATTATGACACCTATGGATGTTTCTATTATCGGTTGTATTGTTAATGGCCCAGGTGAGGCATTAGTGTCTGACTTAGGTTTAACCGGCAGTAGCAAAAAAAGTGGTTATTACCTTGATGGCATAAGACAAAAAGAGCGTTTCGATAATACTAATCTTGTTGATCAGCTCGAACAACGAATTCGCGCAAAAGCTAAGATGCTTGATGCGAGTAATCAAATAGCAATACAAGAGCTAGATTAATTAAGCTTAATTCATTACGCTAGCGGCTGTTATTTACGTTTGATAGCAAACTGCCTATACTATGCGCGATAAATAATGGCGCTCAACAAAAGTATATTTTGTATCAGCGAATGAATTAAAAATGAACAAATACAAATGAGCGAGAAAATAATACGTGAGTAAAGCATTACAAGCCATTAGAGGTATGAACGACTGTTTGCCAGCAGAAACAGGTATTTGGCAAATGGTAGAAACAGTATTACGCCGAGTTGCCAGTAATTACGGTTTTGCAGAAATACGTATGCCTATTGTAGAGTCTACGGCCTTATTCAAGCGCTCTATAGGTGAAGTTACCGATATTGTTGAAAAAGAAATGTATACCTTTGATGATCGCAATGGTGACAGTTTAACCTTGCGACCAGAAGGTACGGCAAGTTGTGTGCGAGCAGCTAATCAACATGGGTTACTATATAACCAAGAGCAACGCTTATGGTATATGGGACCAATGTTTCGCCATGAGCGTCCACAAAAAGGGCGTTACCGTCAATTTCATCAATTTGGCCTAGAAGCCTTTGGTATAGCAACACCAGATATTGACGCTGAAATTATTATGTTAACGTCGCGACTTTGGCGGGAACTTGGTATCAATGAATTTGTCACACTAGAGTTAAACTCTTTAGGCTCGAACGAAGAGCGTGGTAAATACCGAGATGCACTTGTAGAATTTTTATCTGAAAAAGAAGATCTTTTAGATGAAGACAGCAAGCGTAGAATGCACACTAATCCATTACGTGTGCTAGACAGTAAGAACCCAGATGTACAAGCAGCATTAGCGGGCGCGCCTAAATTAGCCGATTACTTTGGCGAAGAATCTAGTGCACACTTTGCTTCAGTTTGTCAGCGTTTAGACGCTGCTGGCGTAAAGTATGTAATTAATGATCGCTTAGTTCGTGGTTTAGATTATTATAATCGCACTGTTTTTGAATGGGTTACATCTAGCTTAGGTGCACAAGGTACTATTTGTGCCGGTGGTCGCTATGACGGTTTAGTAGAACAATTAGGTGGAAAATCAACACCTGGTTTTGGTTTTGCATTGGGTATTGAACGTTTAGTCCTAATGTTAACCAGTTTAGAAAAAGCGAATAATGTTAGAGCCCAAGTGGATGCTTACGTTATTATGCTGGGCGATGAAGCTGAAATAGCGGGTAATGGCTTAGCTGAGCAATGGCGCGATCAAGTACCAGAAATAAGATTACAATGTCACTGTGGTGGTGGCAATATGAAGAAACAAATGAAGCGTGCAGATAAATCAGGTGCCCAAATAGCATTGATTCTTGGTGAAGATGAAGTAGCTCAAAAAATGGTAACCGTAAAATATTTGCGCGGACAACAAGAACAACAAAGTTTGCCACTTGAGCAAGTAGCAAGCCTTTTAACAAATTTACTTTAAGGGTTAGTTTTGGATATACATCAAACAGAAGAACAACAAGTAGAAGCAATCAAAACGTTTTGGAGTAACAACGGAAACGCAATTATTGCTGGTTTAGTTATTGGTTTTTCAGGATTTATAGGTCTTAATTACTATAACGATTATAAATTACAACAAGAACTTAATACTTCAGAAGCTTATCAAGCAATGATGGAAGCTTCGACTGAAGAAGGTGCTAATTTTGAAGTAGCTGGTAATGCTTTTATTGCTGAAAATGAAAGCTCTAGCTATACCATGCTAACGGCAATTGCCTTAGCTAAAGAAGCTGCTGAAAACCAAAACTGGGAAAAAGCTGAAACATATCTAAGCACAGCGATTGAAAAATCAGTTGATGACGGTATTAAAGCAATAGCCACAGTGCGTTTAGCGCGTGTGCAGTTACAGTTAGAAAAATTTGAACTAGCGTTGAAAACATTAGCTCCTAAATTACCTGCTTCGTTCGATACGAGTGTTGAAGAAATTAAAGGTGATATTTACTTTAAACAAGGTAAGTCTGAATTAGCACGTACTGCTTATCAAGCGGCCATCGACAGCGCAGATGATAGCAGCAACCCAGCTTTACAGATGAAACTAGATAATCTAGCGCAAGTTATTAACTTAAACAAATAGAGAGCGATAAGCATGTTTATGAGTAAACGCTTTAATAGAAAACTCCTTGTTATTTGTTTTTTAGCACTAGGAATTTCTGCGTGTTCATCAACTGATGATGAAGACGAAGATCTAAAGGTTGCAGAATTAACTGAAATAAAAGCATTGTTTGAACCTGATGTAAAATGGGATGCAAGCGTTGGCAATGGTGTGGGAGATTACTTCTCTCGTATTCAACCGGTAGTTGCTTACGGCAAAGTGGTTAGTGTAAGTCGCGAAGGTGAAGCTTACGCATTTGACGAACAAAGCGGTGATCAAGTTTGGCATGCTGATTTAAGCGACATAGAAAATAAGCGCGGCTTTTTTGACGACAAAGAACCTGCTTTAATTAGTGGCGGTGTTGTTGCCGGTATTAACAAAGCTTTTTTTGGTAGTGAAAATGGTGAAGTTTTCGCACTGGATATTGAAAATGGCGAACTTGCTTGGAAAGGTAAAGTTAAAGGTGAAGTTATAGCTGCACCAGCACTAGACTCAGGTAAGCTAGTTGTAAATACCGCCTCGGGTGTTATGAAAGCATTCAATGCCTCAAACGGTCAAGACGATTGGCAAATAGAGCAAGATGTACCACCATTAACATTACGTGGTATTAGTGCTCCTGTTATTGCTGGCGGTGGTGTTATTGTTGGCTCTGCCGACGGTTCATTATCTGTTTATTTACTTGAACAAGGCCGCCAAGGTTGGACGGTAGATATTGGTGAAGCTGCAGGCTCAACCGAATTAGAACGTGTTATTGATGTTGACTCAACGCCATTAATTTACGGTGATAACATTTATAGCGTATCTTCAAGAGGCAATTTAAGTGCCGTTGAACTACGTTCAGGTCGTGTATTATGGCAGCGTCAATATTCATCTTATCGTGAAGTGTCGATCAGCGGTAACAGTTTATTTTTAACTGATGTTAAAGGTCATGTATACGCAATTGACCGTAATAATGGCTTAGAGCTTTGGAGCCAGTTATCTTTCACTAACCGTGGCCTAACCGGACCGGTTCCTCAAGGTAACTATGTTGTTGTTGGTGATTTTGAAGGTTATTTACATTGGTTAGATCAAGATACCGGCGAAATAGTCTCTCGCCATCATGTGGATAGCAGCGGAATTCATGCAACACCAACAGTTGAAAATAACGTTTTGTATAGCCAAGCACGTAATGGTGATTTAGAAGCGATTACTATTCCAAAATAAATAATTTAATGAGTCAGTTAAAAAATTCTGACTAACTAAATATTTAGACTAAAATTATAAACGGCTCCAGTGCAAAATGTGCTGGAGCCGTTGTTTATTAATAACGCTAACATCATATTAGCGTAAAAGAAATTTGAGGTGAACATGCTTCCTGTAGTAGCACTCGTTGGGCGACCTAATGTCGGTAAATCAACACTATTTAACAGATTAACACGCAGCAGAGATGCTTTAGTTGCCGACTACCCTGGTTTAACGCGTGACCGCCAATACGGAAAAGCGGAAGTTGAAGAGCATCCATTTATTGTTATTGATACCGGTGGTATTGAAGGTGATGAGAAGGGTATTGATGCTTTAATGGCTGAACAGTCTTTAATTGCTATTGATGAAGCCGATGCCGTATTATTTATGGTTGATGCAAGAGCAGGTTTAACATCTGCAGATCAAGGTATAGCTAGCCATTTACGTAAACAAGATAAAAAAGTATTTTTGGTTGCTAATAAAGTCGACGGTATCGATGCTGACTCTGCGGTTGCTGACTTCTACTCACTTGGTTTAGGCGATGCAGTACATCAAATTGCTGCGGCTCATGGCCGTGGTGTTACGCAACTATTAACGTTAGCCTTAACACCCCACATTGAAGAGTTAGGTAAACCCAAAGCACAAGAAAATGACGAATTTGACGGTGATTTCGAAGAACACTTAGACTCTGAAGCTCTCGATAAAAAGAATATTGAAGAAGCGCCAGAAGAAACTGACACTATAAAACTAGCGATCATTGGTAAACCTAACGTAGGTAAGTCGACTTTAACTAATCGTATTTTAGGTGAAGACAGAGTCGTAGTATTTGATATGCCGGGTACAACGCGTGATAGCGTTTATATTCCAATGGAGCACAATGGTCGTCCTTATACTTTAATTGATACGGCAGGTATTCGTCGTCGTAAAAATGTTACTGACATCGTAGAAAAATTCTCGGTTATTAAAACGTTGCGCGCGATTGAAGATGCTAATGTTTGTTTGTTGATTATTGATGCTCAAGAAGGCATTAGTGATCAAGATTTAAGTTTACTTGGATTTATCTTAGAAGCAGGGCGTTCATTGGTATTAGCAGTGAATAAATGGGATGGTTTAGATGACCACGTTAAAGAGCGAATTAAATCTGAATTAGATCGTCGCCTAGGCTTTATTGATTTTGCTCGAATTCACTTTATTTCAGCGCTACACGGCACAGGTGTAGGACATTTATATGAGTCAGTTGAAGAAGCGTTTATTTCAGCAACTAAACGTATTTCTACTTCTATGGTAACTAAAATTTTAGATATGGCGGTGTTTGACCACCAACCTCCTATGCACCAAGGTCGTCGCATAAAACTAAAATATGCCCATGCCGGTGGTTACAACCCACCTATTATTGTGATTCATGGCAACTTAGCGAAAAACCTACCGTTATCTTATAAACGTTATTTAATGAACTATTACCGTAAGTCATTAAAAATAATGGGAACACCAATTAGAATTGAATTTAGAGAAACCTCTAATCCATTTGCGGGTAAGAAAAAACTAAATTATACCGAGCAAAAGAAACTTGCCCGAGCAACTCAAGGTTATAAAAAAGACTAAGTATTTCGCTTAAGTGATAAAAAAACTGACAACTCAATGTCAGTTTTTTTATCCGTATTTTTTGCTTGTTTTTAATACGATTGATATTGCCTTAGTTAATGTATTCCGCTAATGTTAAATACCCTAAGCAACTTATTTAACAGAATAATTTTGTTCTATTAAGATTAAACTTTTGGAAACTTATGTCTGATCCCTCTGCAAAGATTGAAACAGTAGAACGGTTAAATAAAAATTTAGCATTGTTACACCCTGGTTCTGTTGTAACACTAGATATGTCGACCCCTGCAGGGCAACGAGGTAAGTTTCGTTCAACGTTTATTGGTTATTTACAAAAGCATTATGTTTTAGTGCAATATCCTGATAGCTCAAAAATGGGCACCTTCGCGAAATACATTGCTCCCGGAATGGGCGTAACTGTTCGTGGTTTAATTGAGGGACACGAAGGAGCGGTAGTAGCATTCATTTCTAATATTAAAATGGCTATTCAAATTCCTTCTCGTATTTTAGTACTTGAATTTCCAAGGGAAGTAAGCTTACAGAATCTTCGTGGTTCAATGCGCATTGAAACCTATATTAAAGCTAAAACTAAAATTAAAGAGGAATATTGGGGCTCAGTAATTTCTGATATTTCTGTTTCTGGCTGTAAACTCATGATCACAAATGGTGAAAAGCTAACATTAACTGAGGATAAGCCGATAGAAATCATTATTGAAGATTTCCAAGGTTTAAAGAACCTCAAGTTAGCGGCTGAAATTTGTAATAGTAGAATACAAACCGCTGGTGTATTGCTCGGGGTTAAGTTTAACGATTCAAGTAAAAGCGAAGTGACTAAATTATTACATGAAGCGGTAATTTCATCGAGCTAATTGGCTTTTACTGCTAAAACTTTAGCATCGATTACACCATCAGAAACTTCCACTTTAATACTGGTTTCAATTTCTAAATCTTTAATACTTTTAACCATTTTCCCTTGCTCAGTTCGAGTTATACTATAGCCACGAGCAATAGTCGCTAATGGGCTAACAATATGAAGCTGTTCGCATTGATGAGAAAAAACTTCACGTTTAGCCATTAATAGCCGTTGTTGGGCTCTGATCAATTGTGTATTTAATTGCGCTGCATACTGAAGTTTTTGTTTTACTTTATTAGCCGGGCTAGCATTAATAAGACGCTGCTCAAGGTATGTTGGCTGATGTTTAACTTGATTTAACTTCCTCGAAATAAGCCCTTGTAAACGAAGCGTGAGATCGTCTGATTTTTGTTGTTTATTTCGTAACTGTTGTTCAGGATGAACTTGGCTCAACCTATGATTTAAACTCCCCAACAAATGGCTTGAGCGTTTTAGTTGTTGGCCAATAGCTATGTGCGCGCGCTTAGAAAGAGAAAGAAGGTTTTTGATACGCTCTTCTGTATCAGCAGAAACAAGCTCTGCAGCAGCAGACGGCGTAGGGGCCCTTAAGTCTGCTACATAATCAGATAACGTTGTATCTATCTCATGACCTACTCCGCTAATTATTGGTAATGCCGATTGGAAGATTGCTCGTGCTACAATTTCCTCATTAAAAGCCCACAAATCTTCCAAAGAACCTCCACCTCGAGCTATTAATAATGCATCTACTTCATTGCGTTGGTTTGCTAACGTTATTGCATGGGTAATATCATATTTAGCTTGTTCACCTTGAACTAACACCGGATAAACAATAACTTTTAAGAGCGGGTTTCTTCGCTTTAATACGTTCATAATATCTTTTACTGCCGCACCCGTCGGCGAAGTAATGATGCCGACTGTTTCAATTAATTTAGGTATAGCTTGCTTATGATAAAGCTCAAATAAACCTTCTTTATGCAACTGGTCTTTTAATAATTGATACTGTTGTCGTAGTAAGCCTTCTCCGGCAGACTCCATTTGCTCAATAATCAGTTGAAAATCGCCACGCGGCTCATACAAGGATACTTTAGCTCGCACTAGAACTTGTTGGCCATTTTGTGGCTGAATGCTAACCCTACGATTATTACCTTTAAACATAGCGCAGCGAACTTGCGATTTTTGATCTTTTAAAGATAAATACCAATGTCCAGAGCTTGCGGCAATAAAATTAGATATTTCGCCACATAACCAAACAGTATTTAACTCACTCTCTAGAATAAAACGTACTTTTTTGGTGAGTTCACTAACTTGTAGAATATGCTGTTGAGCCATAAATATTTTACTTTCTATATGATTAAGAGGTAACAAAATGTTATTGCCGACCATTATATATTTGTTTAACCCATAATCGGCAGTTTATTTTCGTTTTATCGCAATTATAAGTTTACCTTAGTCGTGAAAGCGGTTAAAATTCTGCCGCAATATTTCCTCCCTAACCACTCATTTTAGAGAGATGTTGCGATGCTAAGAATTGCCCAAGAAGCGTTAACGTTTGACGATGTTTTACTGGTACCTGCTCATTCTAAGGTACTGCCCCATACTGCCGATTTAAAAACTAAATTAACTCGAAAGATCAACTTAAATGTTCCAATGATCTCTGCGTCGATGGACACAGTGACCGAAGCACGTTTAGCTATTACCTTAGCTCAAGAAGGTGGTGTAGGTTTTATTCACAAAAATATGACCATTGCTGAACAAGCTAAAAATGTTTCTAAAGTTAAGAAATATGAAAGCGGCATTGTTTCAGATCCTGTTACGGTTAACCCAACAGCAACAATTGAAGGCACCATGCGCCTAGCTGATGAACTTGGTTTTTCAGGCTTCCCGGTTGTTGACGAAAAAAATAAGCTTGTTGGCATAATTACAGGGCGCGATTTACGCTTTGAAACTGATTTAACTAAGCCAGTATCGGCATTGATGACCAAGAAAGACAAACTTGTCACAGTACAAGAAGGTGCATCACGAGAAGAAATACTTTGTTTAATGCACGAACATCGCATTGAAAAAATACTAATGGTAGACGACGCTTTTACGCTTAAAGGTATGATCACCGTTAAAGATTATCAAAAAGCTGAAAGTAAACCTAATGCTTGTAAAGATGAGTTAGGTCGCTTACGCGTTGGTGCTGCTGTTGGTGTTGGCGCTGGCACAGATGAACGTATTGATGCACTTGTTGCTGCAGGTGTTGATGTTTTATTAATTGATACATCACATGGCCACTCACAAGGTGTTCTTGATCGCGTAGCTGAAACTCGCGCTAAATACCCAGATTTACAAATTATTGCCGGTAACGTGGCTACAGCTGCAGGTGCTAAGGCTTTAGCCGATGTTGGTGTTGATGCTGTTAAAGTAGGTATAGGCCCAGGTTCTATTTGTACTACTCGAATTGTTACCGGTGTAGGTGTTCCACAATTAACCGCTATCTCTAATGCTGTTGAAGCATTAAAAGGGACCGGAATTCCGGTTATTGCCGATGGTGGTATTCGTTTTTCAGGCGATATTGCTAAAGCATTAGTTGCTGGTGCGCATTGTGTGATGGTTGGTAGCATGCTTGCTGGTACTGAAGAAGCACCCGGCGAAGTAGAGTTATACCAAGGCCGTTACTACAAATCTTACCGTGGCATGGGATCTTTAGGCGCCATGAGTCAGAAAGAAGGCTCAAGTGATCGCTACTTCCAAAAGTCTGATGGCGAAGCCGATAAATTAGTACCAGAAGGCATCGAAGGACGTGTTGCTTATAAAGGTCCAGTTGCCGCTATTATCCACCAACAAATGGGTGGCTTACGTTCATCAATGGGCTTAACGGGTTCTGCTACCATTGAAATCATGCGTACTAAACCTGAGTTTATGAAAATTACTTCTGCCGGTATGGGTGAGTCTCATGTTCATGATGTTGCTATCACTAAAGAAGCGCCAAATTATCGCATGGGCTAGTAAGAGCGGTAGAGTTATTTAAATTAAGTTTGTATTCGGTGAGCACCTATTGACGAATGTTGAACAGGTACTTTGATCTGAACTTGAACTTAAATACTCTCAACGTTTTGTTGTTAGAAAAATAAAACTGAAGATGATTTTTTACTCATCTAAAGAAATTCAAATAGGCTGAGCGCTATCTCATTTTGAGCAAGCTCAGCCTGTTCATTTTATAGTTAAATAAAAGTAGGAAAACAACATGAGTAAAGACATTCATGATCACCGCATACTGATATTAGATTTTGGTTCGCAATACACTCAACTAATCGCTCGTCGTGTTCGAGAAATTGGTGTTTATTGTGAATTATGGGCTTGGGATGTTACTCAAGAACAAATTGAAGGTTTTAATCCTACTGGCATAATTTTAGCGGGCGGACCTGAGTCAGTTACCGAACAAAACTCTCCTCGTGCACCTGAATATGTATTTAATGCGGGTGTGCCAGTATTGGGTATTTGTTACGGCATGCAAACCATGGCTGAACAATTAGGTGGCGGTGTAGAAGGTTCTGAACATAAAGAATTCGGCTATGCAGCGGTAGAAGTTATCGCAAAATCAGCACTCTTTAATGCTATTGAAGATAATGTCAGTCAAAACGGCAATGCATTATTAGATGTGTGGATGAGCCATGGCGATAAAGTGTCAGCTATTCCTGAAGGTTTTGTTACTGTTGCCCAAACGCCAAGTTGTAAATACGCGGCAATGGCAAATGAAGACAAGCAATTCTACGGTGTACAATTTCATCCTGAAGTTACTCATACTAAGCAAGGCTTAAGAATTCTTGAGCATTTTGTTGTTGATATTTGTCAGTGTGAAAAGTTGTGGACACCAGCATCAATTATTGAAGATGCAATCGAGAAAATGAAAACACAAATCGGTGATGACGAAGTTGTTCTTGGTTTGTCTGGTGGTGTTGACTCATCTGTTGTTGCTATGCTTTTGCATCGCGCAATTGGCGATAAGTTGACCTGTGTTTTTGTTGATAACGGTTTGCTCCGTTTAAACGAAGGCCAGCAAGTAATGGATATGTTTGGTGACCATTTCGGTTTAAATATTATTCACGTTAACGCCGAGAATCGTTTCTTAGACCGACTAGCTGATGAGAACGATCCTGAGAAAAAGCGTAAAATTATTGGTAATGTTTTTGTTGAAATTTTTGACGAAGAAGCCGGTAAACTTAAGAATGCTAAATGGTTAGCCCAAGGTACTATTTACCCAGATGTTATTGAATCAGCTGCGTCTGCAACTGGCAAAGCCCATGTGATTAAATCGCACCATAATGTTGGCGGTTTACCTGAAGATATGGAGTTAGGCTTAGTAGAGCCCCTACGCGAATTGTTTAAAGATGAAGTGCGTAAAATTGGTTTAGAGCTTGGATTACCTTATGACATGCTTTATCGTCATCCTTTCCCAGGGCCAGGTTTAGGTGTTCGTATTTTAGGTGAAGTGAAAAAAGAATACGCAGACTTACTTCGCCGTGCCGACCATATTTTCATTGAAGAATTGCACAAACATGACTTATATAAAAAAGTTAGCCAAGCCTTCACGGTATTTTTACCTGTACGTTCAGTCGGTGTTATGGGCGATGCAAGAAAATATGACTGGGTTGTAAGCCTACGCTGTGTAGAAACTATCGACTTTATGACTGCACGCTGGTCACATTTACCTTACGATTTCTTAGGCTTAGTGTCTAACCGTATTATTAACGAAATTGATGGTATTTCTCGCGTTGTTTACGATATATCAGGGAAGCCGCCCGCAACAATTGAATGGGAGTAACCCTACCTTAAGCTTGTTAGAACATCCAATTTCGGCGTTGGAAGTACTCACCTAGTAACCTAGGCTCCGTGCTACCGCCTTGAACTTGAATGTTCTACCTGCGCTTAAGCGTGAATTACGGTAACAATCGATTTGTCGATTGGAAGTACTCACCTAGTAACCTAGGCTCCGTGCTACCGCCTTGAACTTGAATGTTCTACCTGCGCTTAAGCGTGAAGATAGTGTGAGTAGGCTTACGTGTTATTTTCAAGTGGCATTGCTGCTAAGTAATGAAGTTTATAAACTTAAAACCTGCTGTAATCAGCAGGTTTTTTTATGGGCGATATTCAATATTAGTCACGACATTATATTACTTATTGGGTCTTAGCTGTTTTCATTAACGATTAGAGTTAATTATTGATAATACGCAGAAAAATATGTACATTGTGCTCGTTAACTTTGTTAACAAAACTATAACAATTAAAAATAATAAATTGAAAGGGATTCACAGTGAAAACATACATTCAAAGCATTGTAGTATTACTTGCGTTACTAATTACTGGTTGTGCGCATCAAATTGAAATTAACCCCGACATGGCAAATATTAAACAAGTAGAAAATAAAAGTGATAAAATAGTTGGTTATTTCATTTCAGAAGAAAACAAAAAGAAAAAAGTAACAACACCAGGCGGCGGTGGCGATAAAATTTCTTATCTGCCATATAGCGACTTAGAAAGCGCTTTTTATACTGCTCTATCAAATAAATACAAAGATGTTTACTCTGTAAAGTCACTAGATGAAAGTAGCTTTATTAAAGAGAAAGGTATTTCATTAATTTTTGTACCAGAAATAGAAACTGATTCAAGCTCCGATAGTATTATGACTTGGCCTGCCACTGACTTTTCAATCAAATTAACATGTAAAGCTATCTCTGCTAGTGGTGACTTAGTTTGGGAGAAAACCATTGAGTCTGCTGGTCATGCAGAGTTTGATGAGTTTAAGAGTGACTTTTCCTTATCAGCACGCCGCGCTTCAGAACAAGCCATTAACTTGCTTGTTGAAGAGCTTAACAATATTACAGAATAATACTGAGGGATCATGATGAAATATTTAGCCGTTTTGTTGGTGTTGTTACTATCTGCTTGTACTATGGTGTCACCGCCATATAAAAATTCAATGGATAATTTACAACATTTAAAGCGAAGTGCTATGCAAGAAGTCGCTGTTGGAAATATAGAAGATAGCAAAAAAGTAAATTCTATTTCTCTTCGTGGTTCTAGTTTAGTTTCCCCGAATAATAAATCTTTTGGAGATTATTTAGAGCTAGCACTAGAGAGTGAGTTGACTGCAGCTAAGCTTTATTCTGGTGTTTCTTCAATCGTTATTAATGGAAAACTCATTGAAAATGATATTGATGTTTCTGGTTTCTCAGTAGGTGAAGGTAACATGACCGTAGAGTTTGTTGTCTCAAATAAGGATAGCGTTATCTTTACAAAATCAATCTCGGTAACCCACGAATTTGATTCATCATTTATTGGGAATATTGCTATTCCAAATGGCCAATTAAGCTATCCAGTATTGGTGCAAAAGCTTTGTGGTGCTTTATTTACCGATCCTGACTTTATGAAAGCAACCCAACGTTAATTATTAGTGTGAAAAATCATAAGCCCTGTTAACATCTAACAGGGCTTTTTTATATGTGAATGAAAATTAAATGACTATTGAAAGATTAGAAACTAAACCTCGCATGAGCCGTATTGTTAAGCACAATGGTACGGTTTATTTATGTGGTCAAGTATGTGCAGATGCAACTAAAGATATAACCGAGCAAACACAAACGATGTTAGACAAGGTTGAAACCTTATTGGCGCAAGCTGGCAGTTCAAAGCAACATATGCTTTCAGCAACTATTTATTTAAAAACTATGGCTGACTTTTCGGCAATGAATGCGGTATGGGATGCATGGGTTCCAGATGGGCATGCACCAGCACGAGCTTGTGTTGAAGCTGCAATGGCGAGAGATGTACTGCTAGTCGAAATAAGTGTCGTTGCCGCTGAAATATAGCGCCGTCCTTAATTTATTAATGCGATGGCTACTTTAAATAATAACGTACAATTAAGCAGTTTAATTTTCTTTTTGTTTTAAAATTTTTCGATTGCTGGTTTAGATTATCGAGTGTTCATTTATTTATTTTTAAATAGTGCGTTTTATGCTGCTCATTTTTTATCGTTTGTTATTTGAGCGCATTGTGGTTGTTTTTTGATCGTCATAATTATTGTAAGTCATTGCATTATATAGATAAAATTGTCAGGTTATTTTACAAGTCGGATCAGTTAGTTTTTGTATGGTAATGTAACTTGTTGTATTTTAAGTTTAATTTTATGTTGGCTTATTTTTTGCTCTTTGTTGTTTTGTACACATTTTTTATATATTTATTAAAGGAATAACAATGAAAAAACTTTTCGCTATTGCTCTTGCATTTGGACTATCAACCGCTGCTAACGCTGGTTTGATAACACAGTCTTTTACGGGTAATTTTGATGATAACGATGCGCGCTATTACATTACATTTGATGTAACCGTAGATAACACCGATGTTGAGTTAATTACTTTGGGTTATGCTGGTGGCGTAAACTTATTTGGTACAACGATTGAAGATGGTGGTTTTGATCCTCAATTATTCTTATTTAATTCAGCGGGTTCATTAATTGAAAGTGATGATGATGGTTCAGGCGTGAGATCAGCGTCAAACGGTATTGCTTATGATTCTTTAATTGAACGTAGTTTAAATATAGGCTCGTACATTGCTGTATTAACACAGTATGATAGTGATTATGAGTCAGGTGACTTATTTCAAGGTGAATGGAGTAACGCCGGCCAAGTAGACTTTGATGGCCGTACGTCTAATTACGCATTTGATATTTCAGGCGAAGATTTAGCAAATGTTAGAGGCCTTGGCTTCAATGTAACACAAACTACTAGTGTACCTGAGCCTGCATCTCTTGCCTTATTAGGTATGGCTTTGTTTGGTATTGTTGGCCGTCGTAAATTTAAAAAGTAAATTTTTACTTATAATAAATTTTATCAGTAATAAGCCTTACTTATGAGTAAGGCTTTTTTATATCTGTTATCTAAAGTTCGTATTCATAAAATAATTAATTGTAATATATGCTGTTATAAAATTTATTCGGTACACTAGTATAAAGAATAAATAATTAGGCTAGATATGTTGCCCCTTCAGCAATCGTTAAAAACACACTTCGGCTTTGATAGTTTTCGAATAGGTCAAGAACAAACTGTTCGGCAGTTGCTTAATGGCGAGTCATCACTTGCTATTTTTCCTACCGGCGCAGGTAAGTCGCTTTGTTATCAATTAGCGGCAATAAATTTACCGCATTTAACCTTAGTTGTATCACCTTTATTGGCCTTGATGAAAGACCAGTTAGCTTTTTTACACAGCAAAGGAATTGCCGCCGCTAGTATTGATTCCACTCTATCGTTCGAAGAAAGCCAGCAAGTTAATCGTGATGTACGTTCGGGGAAAATTAAAATTCTAATGGTCTCGGTTGAGCGCTTTAAAAATGAACGTTTTCGTCAGTTTATTGAGTCAATTGCTATTTCAATGCTAGTAGTCGACGAAGCACATTGTATTTCGGAGTGGGGGCATAACTTTCGCCCTGATTACTTAAAACTGCCACGTTATCGTCAAGAGCTTAATATTCCGTTAGTGCTTTTACTTACCGCAACAGCCACGAAACAAGTAAAACAGGATATGGCTGCTAAGTTTGCCATTAAGCCTGAGCATATAATACAAACTGGTTTTTATCGTAGTAACTTAGACTTATCGGTTTTACCTGTTGCAGAAGTAGTTAAAAATAAAACCCTAGTTGATTTAATTCAACATCACCAAGGCTGCGGTATTATTTATGTTACCTTGCAGCAAAGTGCTGAAAAAGTAGCTGATTTTCTGCAACAACAAGGCATAGTTGCGAAGGCTTATCATGCCGGATTTCAAGATGATGTACGTAAGCAGATTCAGCAAGATTTTATGCAAGGTAATACCCCGGTAATTGTAGCGACTATTGCTTTTGGAATGGGGATAGATAAATCTAATATTCGTTTTGTTATACATTACGATTTACCCAAGTCGATTGAAAACTATAGCCAAGAAATTGGCAGAGCAGGTCGAGATAGCAACAACTCAGCTTGCTATACATTGGCTAATCTTGATGGAATACATACCGTAGAAAATTTTGTTTATGCCGATACCCCCGAAAAAAGCAGTATTGAGTATGTGCTAAACAATATTCGCAATGAAATGCATAATGGGCAATGGGAGTTACAAGTACTCAGTCTGTCAAATGCTAGTAACATTAAGCAATTAGCACTAAAAACCTTGTTGGTGCAATTAGAGTTACTTGGTGTCATTAGTGCTAAGTTTAGTTATTTTGCTGACTTTAAGTTTAAATTCATCACGCCTAAAGAAAATATAATTCGCGCCTTTAATACCGAACGAAATACTTTTTTAACGCAAGTTTTTAGTGCTGCTAAAATGAAAAAAATCTGGGGAGAGCCAGATTTCGATGTAATGTTCAGCCGTTATCAAGCGCCTAGAAAACGAATTGTTGCAGCATTAGAGTATTTAGCAGATCAACAGCATATTGTATTGGAAACGAAAAAGGCCACTGAAGTCTATAGTGTTGATACAACTGTATTAAATGATAATACTTTAGCGAATAGGTTGTTTAATTATTTTCATGAAAAAGAGCAATCAGAAATTAAACGTATTGATAAGTTAGTGTCATTTTTTCAAAGTGAGCAGTGCTTAACGCAAGCGCTTTGTCATTACTTTGATGATCAGCAAGCGCCTAAAAACTGTGGCCATTGTTCGGTTTGTCGCGGGCAGATAGCAAAACTAGGTTATTCAAACACTGTTCAAGCCGTAAGTTCAGAAACAATTGAACTTGCCATTAAGCAATTACAACAGCATTTTTCTACATTAAAAACCACTGTTCATGAGCAACCTCAGCAAGTATCTATAGAAACAATATGTCGATTTTTATCAGGCATGTCGATACCGCTATTTACGCGTGCGAAAGTCAGGAAATTAAGTTATTTCGGTATTTGTCAAACCATGCGCTATGCAGAGATAAAAAAAGAAGTTTTTAAGTTATTGCCTTAAAACAAAAAAGGCACCTAATACCAATTGATATAAACAATCGATCATTCTAAAGCGGTTTAAATATCCAGTACCTACGTTGCTTTCAATCCCAATAGCCTGCTATTGCTCAATCAAGCGCCTTGCTACTGAAAATTTATCCTCGTTTAAAATTGATCGATTCATTAAATCAATTGGTATAATAGGTGCCTTGATCTTCAAGTGTAGCGTAAACTAATTAATGGCTATGGCCACAACCGCCTTCTGCATGGACATGACCATGAGCTAACTCTTCTTCAGTGGCATCTCGAACTTCTAAAATTTCAACATCAAACTTTAAATCAATGCCAGCTAACGGGTGGTTACCGTCAACAGTAATTTCATCGTCTTGCACGTCAATTACTATCACCGTTTGTTCGCCATCATCGGTCGTTGCACGTAGTTGGCTACCCACATCTAGATCTTCAATACCACCAAACATTTCTTTTGGTACCGTTTGTACAAAACCGTCTTCACGTTGACCATAGGCATTGTCTGCGCTAACTTCAACTTCAAACTTATCGCCTGCTTGGTGATCAACTAATGCTTCTTCTAAACCAGGGATAAGATAATGTGAACCTTGAATTACCGCTAATGGGCTGTGATCGTATGAACTATCAATTAAGGTGTCTTCGCTATCAGAAACGGCGTAATGTAGTACAACCACTTTATTGTCGGTAATTTTCATATTGAGTCCTATGCTATGTCTGTGTTTGTTTTATATGGTAAAGGGAGTATGGCTAAATTTGAGCTCTGTTGTTTAATTCTTAATTCGGTATTTTCGTCAACATCGTTAGCTAACACACCTTGAATATAAGTTTGATTATTACTTGCTTGATAAGCGGCTAATACATCACCAGCTTTACGCCAGTTCTCACCCAACTTCTTCTCTATAATATCACCTACATTGGCTTGAGTTGCTTCACCTGATAACGCAAAAAGTGCCCGCTTATTTTTACCTAGATATTGCATACGGGCAACGGTTTCTTGACCTAAGTAACAGCCTTTTGTGAAACTAATACCGTTAATCGCCTGTAAGTTAAGCATTTGCGGCACATATTCAGCAATGGTTTGTTGAGCCAGTTGTGGGAAGCCTTCACTAATTTCAAGTAGGCTCCAAACAGCATCATTATAAACAGTACAATCTAGTGTTGCTGTAAAAGTTGATAGTTTCGCCGCATTATCAATAATAAGGTAGCGATTCATATTGCCAGCGATATAAACTAACGTTGTATTATCTTGATGAATAACAGGGGTTTGTGCATCAGGTACTTGCTGAAATAAAGCGGCCATTTTTGCGGGGGCTTGTTGCCCGGCAATTGCTAAGTAAGCTTGTTCAGTATCTTCAGCTATTTCAACTTTAGCGAAAACACCAAATTTTTTTAATTCAGCTAACGACTGTTGAATCGATGATTTAGGTTGAATAAGAAAAAATTTACCCTCGCGCTCAAGTAATCGAAATGCAGAAAAGACTTTACCTTTAGCATTGCAATGAGCACCAGTTAGCAACTTCTCTTGCTCTAAATTAGCAACATCACAAGTTACTTGGCCCTGTAAGTATTTTATTTGCTCTTCACCCGTTAATGTTATGGCTCCAATACTATTGAGATTAATCGCAAATACTTCAGGTAATTCGTTATAACTTGGTAAGTTATTATTCATGATGATGTTCATCCGGCAATAAGGCTGAAAAAGTCTGTTAACAAGTAAAGTGAGGACATTTATTCAAATTACAACCACAGGTGTTATTTTTCTGCTATTTTGATAAGACATAGGATGAATTTAATGATCAATTCGTGGCTATTTTTACTGCGGATTTGTTAGAATATATAAAAATATTTCCTAAGTAGAGTTATGTATGACATTAACAGATAATAAACCTCGATTACGATGGGCTTGTCGACGCGGCATGCTAGAGTTAGATGTACTATTTATGCCATTTGTTGAAGAAGCCTACGATGATCTCTCAGCTGAAAACAAAGCTATTTTCGAACGTTTATTAGTTTGCCAAGATCCTGAGTTGTTTGCTTGGTTTATGGGACACGAAATTTGTGAAGACAAAGAACTCAACGCCATGGTCCAAATTATATTACAGCGCGTTAAAGTATAATATTGAAGTATCGCCCTCTAAGCACAGGGCGATTTTTAATTGGTTATTTTATACGGTTTTTATCTATCTTACGATAACAGTGCTATTCGGCTTTTATCTTTGGTTAAGTCTTTTATGCGTTAGCTGTTTAATTTTTCTTAATTATTTTCATCGCCAGATTTCTCTACTGCTTTCAAACCAACCAAGCTTGAGTCACAATACTTCAATTGATCATTCAATATTAGGCAACTTTTTTTTAACAGATACCGGTGAGTGCCAATTTAATAGCCAAGAAACTCTGCAAATATCAGCAAAATCTCAGATTAATTTATGGGGGTATTGGCTAGTATTTACAAAAAGTGATGCTGCCTTGAAAAAACATTTTGTTTTTAAAGACAGCATATCAAGACAAGATCAGGCACGTATTGCTCGTACCATATTAAGGGTGAAGAAGTATGGCTAAAAACAGTAGCGATGAAACAGTAGCGATGAAACAGTAGCGATGAAACAGTAGCGATGAAACAGTAGCGATGAAACAGTAGCTATGACATTAAGTCTGAAAACACACTTGAATAAACTCAGCTAAAGCTAATCAACTAATTACTCAGGTTTTAGAATCGTTACCTTAGCTTCTGCCTGTAAATCAGGGTAATCAAGCGTGTAGTGTAAGCCTCTGCTTTCTTTTCTTTCTAATGCAGAGCGTATAATTAACTCAGCTACCTGTACTAAGTTACGCAACTCTAATAAATTGTTACTTACTCTGAAGTTACAATAATACTCTTCAATTTCACTTTGTAATAATTCAACGCGATGCAAGGCGCGTTCTAAACGTTTGGTTGTTCTTACGATGCCAACAAAATCCCACATAAATAATCGTAACTCGTGCCAATTATGTTGAATCACTACTTCTTCATCTGAGTTAGTTACGCGACTTTCATCCCATGGCGGTAACTCAATGTTAGGTTTATTTAAATTAATGTTTTCTTCAATATCAATGGCGGCTGCACGAGCAAAAACAAGACATTCTAATAATGAGTTACTTGCCAAGCGATTTGCCCCATGTAAACCGGTGTAAGCAACTTCACCTATGGCATATAAATTTTCAATGTCTGTTTTACCTTGTTGGTTTATCATGACACCGCCACAAGTGTAATGCGCTGCAGGTACAACAGGCATAGGCTGCTTGGTAATATCAATACCTAATGCTAATGTTCTTTCATAAATGGTTGGAAAATGTTGCTTTATGAAGTCACTTGACTGGTGGCTTATATCTAAATACATACAGTCAGCGCCTAAGCGTTTCATTTCAAAATCGATTGCACGCGCTACGATATCTCTTGGTGCTAACTCTGCTCGTTCATCAAAACTAGGCATAAACCTAGTGCCATCAGGGCGAAGAAGCACTGCACCTTCACCGCGTAATGCTTCTGTTAACAAAAAGGTACCTGCTTTGGGGTGAAATAAGCAGGTAGGATGAAATTGGTTAAACTCCATGTTGGCAACACGACAACCGGCACGCCAAGCCATCGCAATACCGTCACCACTGGCCACATCTGGATTAGATGTGTATTGATAAACTTTACTTGCGCCACCAGTAGCTAAAATTGTTTTTCTGGCAAAAACACGCTCTACATGTTCGTCATTACGATTCCATACATAGGCGCCTATACATTCACGTTTTGCAATCGATTCATTATCTTGATAAACCAAGTCAATGGCATTGTAACGTTCAAATATACGTATTCTGCTATGATTTTTTACTTGAGAAACCAGCGTAGTTTGAATTGCTTGACCCGTTGCATCAGCAGAGTGCAAAATTCGTCGGTGGCTATGACCACCCTCGCGGGTTAAATGATAATGAACATCTCCATTCTCACCAGGTTCGTCTTGATCAAAGTTTACACCTTTATCAATTAACCATTCTAAGCACTTTTTCGCATTTTCAGCAGTATATTGTACTGCGGTTTCATCACATAAACCTGCACCGGCAATTAAAGTGTCAGTAACATGAGAAGCCACACTGTCATTTTCATCGAATACTGCGGCAACGCCTCCTTGAGCATAAAAGGTTGAACCATCATTTATTTGTCCTTTACTCAGTATGATAACATCAGCATTTTTTGCTAAATGAAGAGCTAATGATAGTCCTGCGGCGCCACTGCCAATAATTAAAACGTCACAATTGTGTTGTTGATTCATATATTTTTGAAATTGAGGTACAATAATTGATAGCTCAATATTAGCTTTTATTGCAGTTACAGAACAGCACTAAACTATTTTTATAAATAAAAATTAATTTTTTTCAATATTTATCGAACTTTTTAACACAAGGCTAGTCCTACTTGTAGCGTTTGCCATGAGCCAGATGTAAACCAGTTGTAGATAAGTTAAATAATGGTGAGTAGGAGATACGGCTCAAATGAGCGAACAGAACGTTGACCAAAAGTTGGTTGAGCGGGTGCAACGTGGTGATAAAAACGCATTTAACCTGCTGGTAACTAAGTACCAACATAAAGTAGCAAATTTGGTTTCACGCTATGTTAAAAACCATAGTGATGTACCTGATATAGTACAAGAAGCATTTATTAAAGCTTATCGCGCCTTACCTAATTTTAGAGGCGACAGTGCCTTTTATACTTGGCTTTATCGAATAGCGGTTAATTGTGCAAAGAATCATTTAGTCGCAGGAGGACGTAAACCTCCCGGCTCAGATATTGATGTTGAAGATGCAGAAATTTATGATTCAGGCGAAGCTTTACGAGAAAATGCCTCACCTGAGAAATTATTACTAACAGCTGAAATTAAGCAGGTTGTATTTAAAACCATTGAGCAATTGCCAGAAGATTTACGTACAGCAATTAACTTAAGAGAGTTGGAAGGCTTAAGTTATGAAGAAATTGCAACGATTATGGATTGTCCTGTTGGTACTGTGCGCTCAAGAATATTTAGAGCGCGTGATGCAGTAGATAAAAAAATTAGGCCGTTATTGCAAGAATAGCAAAGCAAGTACAAAGAGTATTACTCAATTATTTTTTTGAGTGATGAATGAAGTATTAGATTTTAAGGTATATTTATGAGTGAAAATAAGTTTGAGAATGTATCGTCGGTTGTTGATAATTATCAGCAAACAGATGAATTGTTTGATGAAATACTCAACGACTCACACTTGTCAGCAACCTGGCAGCGCTACCATTTAATGGGTGATGTTATGCGCGGTGATACTTCTGATGTTATTAATCTTGATCTCTCTTCAACTATAGCTTCCGCTATTGCTGACGAACCAACAATTTTAGCACCTCGTGCAAATAATAATGTCGTTGATAAATTAAAGGCAAAAGTTGTACAGTTTGCTAAGCCTTTTGGTCAAATGGCCATTGCTGCTTCTGCGGCAGGTCTTATGGTTATGGGAGTTCAGCAAAACTCAGCAGACAACGATGTTTTATTACCAGAGACTCAAGTTGTAAAAACCATGCCATTTGGTGGCGTTGCAGAACCGGTAAGTTTAAACTTCCAACAAACCAGTCGTACAAGTGAAAAACAAGCGTTTATTGAACAGCAAAGACGTTTTCAAGCGTTATTGTCTGATCATCATCAACAAGTTAAATTAAGCTCAGTTGATGTAAACTCAACAACTGAACAAGATAAGGCTGCAGAATCAGCTAAATGAAATTAATATCAAGTCTGCTGCTATTGGTCACCATTAGCACATCAGTAGCAGCCAATGAAAATGAACAAGCAGAACCTTGGCTTGAACGCCTTGCACAATCCTTACAAACGCTAAACTTTAGTACTTCATTTGTTGTTGTTAAAAATAATCAAGCTGAGCCTTATCATTGGTTTCATGGTGTTGATGAAAGTGGCAACGAATTAGAAATATTGTCTTTATTAAATGGCCCTCGACGAGATGTATTACGTAAGCACAATACGGTAAGTTATATTGAACCTGAAGCACCTCCATACTCAGTATCTTCACAACAAATAGCGGGTCCTATTCCAGCTGTTTTACGTGAAGGTGTTACACAACTGGCCAAAACTTATGACTTTATTTCTGTAGGGCGTAGCCGTGTTTTAGGGCGACCAGCTCAATTAATTCGTATTGTTTCTAAAGACGTTTATCGATATGGTCATTGGCTTTGGTTAGATCAAAAAACCGGTATGTTATTGAAATTGGCCTTAGCAAACCGTACTGGGCAATTACTGGAACAAATTCAATTTACGCATTTAGATATTACCGATGATTTAAGCGAAAGCTTAATGCAACTTCAGCAAACCGCCTTGCCTGCTGTGATTGAAATACCAGACGGTTATCAAGAACAAGTGCTTCAGTGGCAAGTGAAGTGGTTACCTGAGGGCTTCACGCGATTAAATGCGAACCGTCATCGTATGTCTTCGACTAAAAAGCCTGTTGAGTTTATGCTTTTTAATGATGGCTTAGTTGATGTTTCAGTTTATGTTAACCAGTCAGAAGAAAGACAAAGAGCAACCGATTACGTTATGGACGGCGCAACCGTTGTATTAAACCAAGTTATTAACGGTTTTGAAGTAAGCGTAGTGGGTAAAATTCCAGCCAAAACGGCAAAAGCGATTGCTGACTCTGTTATTTTCACGCCTAAAGAACTGCCATGATTGAAGAAAAGGCGACAGTAGTCGCCATCGATAATGATAACGTTACTGTCACTAGTTTAATCAAATCAGCTTGTGGTGGTTGTCAGCAAGTTGATAACTGCGGCAGTGGCCAGGTAGCGAAAGCATTTCCACAAAAAAAACTAACTTTAACGATAAAGTCACCCTTAGCACTCGCATTGGGTGACCATGTTATTTTAGGTTTGAATGAAAGTGCTTTATTACAATCAGCTTGGCAAGTTTATTTATGGCCACTGTTAGGCTTAATAATATCGTCTTGGTTTGGCCAGTGGTTAGTAAACAACGCCATTTTACCTCATGAAATTTTCGCTATTATTTTTGGCTTTATTGGTGGTTATAGCGGATTTTTATTAGCTAAAAAGCAACAAATAAAAAGTGCTACCTGCGCAAAACTAGCACCAAAAATAATCCGTAAAGAACCTCAAAACATCGCGATTACAGAAATCACTGATTGATTCGCAACAAAAGATAGCCCCAACGCGCTAAATTCGTTAAAATCTCGCCATAATTGAATTAACTACAAGCTTATTTGACTTCCCATTTATGAAACATATTCGAAATTTTTCTATTATCGCCCATATTGATCACGGTAAATCAACGCTATCAGATCGCCTAATACAACATTGTGGTGGTCTACAACAACGTGAAATGGCAGCTCAAGTACTTGATTCTATGGATATTGAGCGCGAGCGTGGTATTACCATTAAAGCGCAAAGTGTAACACTAGACTATAAAGCGAAGGATGGTGAAACTTACCAACTTAACTTTATCGATACGCCCGGCCATGTTGATTTTTCTTATGAAGTATCACGCTCTTTAGCCTCTTGTGAAGGTGCGCTATTAGTTGTAGATGCCGGTCAAGGTGTTGAAGCGCAAACGGTAGCGAATTGTTATACCGCCATCGAAATGGAATTAGAAGTTATTCCAATCCTAAATAAAATTGATTTACCACAAGCCGATCCTGAGCGCGTTAGTGAAGAAATTGAAGACATTATTGGTATTGATGCAACGGGTGCTGTGACTTGTTCAGCGAAAACAGGTTTAGGTATTGAAGATGTATTAGAAACTATAGTCGAAAATATACCACCGCCGGTAGGTGATTCAGACGCACCACTTCAAGCGCTTATTATCGACTCATGGTTCGATAATTACCAAGGGGTAGTGTCTTTAGTAAGAATCATGAATGGCCAGGTTAAAAAAGGCGATAAAATGGTGGTTATGTCGACAGGACAAAACCATATTATCGACAAAGTAGGTATTTTTACACCTAAGCAAACCGATACTGGTATCTTAAAAGCGGGTGAAGTTGGCTTTATCATTGCCGGTATTAAAGAAATACATGGTGCACCTGTAGGTGACACTATCACTATTCTTAAAAAAGAAGCTGATAAAGCTTTACCTGGATTTAAACGCGTTCAACCGCAAGTGTACGCAGGTATTTTCCCAATAAGCTCTGACGATTATGAAAATTTTCGTGATGCTTTGAATAAATTAAGTTTGAACGATGCCTCGTTATTTTTTGAACCTGAAAATTCATCAGCGCTTGGTTTTGGTTTCCGAATCGGCTTCCTGGGTATGCTGCACATGGAAATTATTCAAGAGCGACTAGCTCGTGAATATGACCTTGACTTAATCACCACTGCGCCTACAGTAAATTATGAAATAGCCTGTACTAATGGTGACGTTATCTCTATTGATAACCCAAGCGACATGCCAGCAACAAATAATATTGATGAAATACGTGAGCCAATTGTACAAGCGAATATTTTAGTGCCACAAGAACATTTAGGTAATGTTATTACTTTATGTATTGAAAAACGTGGGGTACAAAAAGACATTATTTATCACGGCAATCAAGTTGCGGTAACTTATGAATTACCAATGGCTGAAGTAGTCATGGACTTTTTTGATAAGTTAAAATCAACCAGTCGCGGATACGCTTCATTAGATTATCATTTCGTACGTTTCCAAGCCGCTGACATGGTGCGTGTTGATGTCATGATTAACGGTGATAGAGTTGATGCCTTAGCTATGATCACGCATCGCGCGAATTCAGTTCCTCGCGGTCGTATGTTAGTTGAGAAGCTAAAAGAATTAATTCATCGACAAATGTTTGATATCGCTATTCAAGCGACTATTGGTAACAATGTTATCGCGCGTACAACCGTTAAGCAATTGCGTAAAAACGTAACCGCAAAATGTTACGGTGGTGATATCTCGCGTAAGAAAAAATTATTACAAAAACAAAAAGATGGTAAGAAACGCATGAAGCAAGTAGGTAATGTTGAAGTACCTCAAGAAGCGTTTTTAGCTGTACTTAAACTGGATAAATAATTAATCAAACCGGTGACTTACTAACATGACTTTTTTGCTACTTTACAGTGTTTAAAAGTAACCAAGTAAGTCATTTACTCATCAGTTTGATCTTAGTGAAGAACGAATAAATAGGAATAATATGGCAGTTTACTTTTCAATTTTTCTAGTCATTGTTACCGTAGTTACTGGTATTGTATGGCTTGCGGATAAGTTTTATTTAGCACCGCAAAGGCAGCTTAAATTAGCAGCAACACAAGCACAATGTGATGGCGAATTAAGTGATGATGTTGTAAGAAAAATCGTAGAAGCACCTGCTTTTATTGATACGCCAGTACAAATATTTCCTGTTATTGCCTTTGTTTTAATACTACGTTCATTTATTTACGAGCCATTCCAAATTCCGTCTGGTTCTATGATGCCAACCTTGCTTGATGGTGACTTTATTTTGGTCAATAAATTTAACTACGGTTTACGCGATCCTGTGGCACGTAATAAGTTTGTTGAAGTAGGTTTGCCTGAGCGTGGCGATGTTGTGGTATTTAAATACCCACAAAACCCACAAATTGATTATATTAAGCGCGTAGTAGGCTTACCGGGTGATAGGGTAATTTATAAAAATAAAATTTTATACATTAAGCCTGCATGTACAGTGTCAGATGATAAATGTCCTGACTTTGAACAAGTAGAACAAACCTTTAAAAATAAAACTGATTATAACGACCAAGGCATGCCGTTATCACGTTACACCTCAACCATGGGTGAGAAAACGCATGACTTATTAGTTAATGAGCAAATTTTACCGCGCGTTCAACACTATTTTAGACAAGGTGGCACTCAAAATAATGAATTTGTTGTTCCTAAAGGGCAATACTTTGTTATGGGTGATAATCGTGATAATAGCTTAGATGGACGATTTTGGGGCTTTGTACCTGAAGAAAACCTAGTCGGAGAGGCTGTTGCTATCTGGATGAGCTTTGATTTCGAGCGTTCAACAGACAGCTTTTTACCAAGTTGGATACCAACCAATGTGCGTTTTTCTCGAATCGGCGGAATTGAATAGCTGTGTTACTTAATCCTACCGCGATTGCGCGGCTATCAAAAAAAATTGGCTATACTTTCAAAGAGCCTAACTTATTGGTGCAAGCGTTAACGCACCGAAGTGCTAAAGGTGCTCACAATGAGCGCTTAGAGTTCTTAGGTGACTCAATTTTAGGTTTTGTTATTGCTGAATCTCTGTATCAAAAATTTCCAAAACAAGCTGAAGGCGATTTAACACGTATGCGCTCAAGCTTGGTAAAAGGCGTAACCTTAGCAGAAGTGGGTCGCTCCTTCGATTTAGGACAGTATTTAATCTTAGGTCCAGGCGAACTTAAAAGTGGTGGTCATCGTAGAGACTCTATTCTTGAAGATGCAATTGAAGCTATCCTTGGAGCTGTTTATTTAGATTCAGACTTACCAACCTGCCAAGCACTTATTTTAAGTTGGTTTGAGAAGCGATTAGCCGATATAAAACCAGGTAATGAGCAAAAAGACCCAAAAACGCGTTTGCAAGAATACTTGCAAGGGCGAAAAATTCCATTGCCACAATATGATGTAATTAATACCACTGGGCAATCGCATAATCAGCAATTCACGGTTCGTTGCACAACCAGTGTGCTTGAAAATGAAGTAATTACAAAAGGCACTAGCCGTCGTAAAGCTGAGCAATCAGCGGCTTTGCAAGTGCTTACATTAATCGAAAAAGCTAAATAGCTTTTTTGACAATAAAGTTGATAATTTAATTATGACTACAGAACAAACCCATTGCGGTCTTATCGCTATCGTTGGTCGACCAAATGTTGGTAAATCTACATTACTTAATACTTTGCTTGGTCAAAAGGTAAGTATTACCTCGCGTAAACCGCAAACGACACGCCATCGTATACTAGGTATATTAACTGAAGGTAATAACCAAGCTGTATTAGTTGATACTCCTGGACTTCACTCAGAAGAAAAACGAGCCATTAACCGTTTAATGAACCGTGCAGCAAGCAGTACGTTAGCTGAAGTTGAAACCGTGGTATTTTTAGTTGAGGGGACGCATTGGACTACAGACGATGAAATGGTACTCACTAAAATTAAAAACAGTGGTGCGCCATGTGTTTTAGTGGTGAACAAAATTGACAATATTCAAGATAGAGACACTTTGCTGCCACATTTACAAAAGTTAGGTGCTTTGCATGATTTTGCCGATATTGTGCCTATTTCCGCCAGTAAAGGTGACAACGTTGCTGCAATTAAAGATATTTGTTTTAAAGCACTACCTGAAGGCGATTTCTGGTTCCCAGAAGATTATATTACCGACCGTTCAAGTCGTTTTATGGCATCAGAGATTGTTCGCGAGAAACTGATCCGCTTTACAGGTGATGAGTTACCTTACTCAACTACTGTTGAAATAGAACAGTTTAAGATTGATGATAAAGGTGTTTTGCATATTAACGCCTTAATCTTAGTTGAGAGAGCAACCCAAAAACGCATGGTTATTGGTAATAAAGGCGAAAAATTAAAAGTTATTGGCCAAGAATCAAGACGCGATATGGAAAACTTATTTGAACGTAAAGTTTTTTTAGAAACGTGGGTTAAAGTCAAATCAGGCTGGGCAGATGACGAACGAGCGTTAAGAAGTTTAGGTTACGGTGATGATTATTCAGGTTAGTTGTCAGAGACTAACCTAAGTTCGATAGCATAGATTAATAGTTTTTATTATCTCAGAACATTAGAGTTGCTTAGATCTGATCATCAACGAAGCAACTTTTGTGTTCAACTTCCATATTCTCACTGAGTAAATAGTTCGATAGCCTTGAACCAACTTAGATAGCAGATACTAATGCAAGAAATTACCCAATCAGCTTTTGTACTTCATACTCGGCCATATCGAGAAAACCAGTTATTGGTTGATTTATTGACTGAGCATGACGGTAAGCTGGCAGCATTAAGTTATATTGGGCACTCTGCTAAATCTAGTCGTAAAGCCTTGCTACAGCCATTTTTACCGATTAGCATAACCTTAAAAGGGCAGAGTAGCCTTAAAAATTTGCTCCGTGTAGAGCCGATTGGCAAGTCATACTTGTTAAAGCAAAATGCCTTATTTAGCGCATTTTATATCAATGAATTATTAGTGAAATTACTGGGCGATAATATTGCTTGCGGCGATCTATTTCAGCAATATCAAACGAGTCTTCAGACTTTAGCCCAAACCAGCAATATTGAAGTTTGTTTGCGAGAGTTTGAGTTAACGCTAATGGAAGAATTAGGTGTTTCATTTGATTTTTCGTTAGTATTTGAACAAAGCGCTCAAGGTTTTTATTATTTACCCGACGAAGGTTTTATACCCGCTTATACCGCTTTAAAACAAACCTGTTATAACCGTGAGCATTTAATCGCTATTGCTCAAAACGACTTGTCGTCACCTGAAATACTCAGTACATTTAAAGCCTTAATGAGGCAAGTTATAAATCACTTGCTCAATGGTGTACCTTTAAATAGTCGAAAACTATTTAGTAAAAAAATTACAAACCTGAATATGTAGATATAAAGCGCAAAGTGCTTTTAAAATACTAATTAATATCAGCAGCATAAAGCAGTTTAGTTTTTAGAGCAGTTTTTAGAAAAGTAATCAGAACCGAATTCAGAATATTAAGAAGAGATTAAGCATGAATGATATTTTATTAGGCGTAAACGTAGACCACATAGCCACCTTACGACAAGCCCGTGGCACAAACTATCCTGATCCTGTTTATGCGGCTTCGGTTGCTGAGCATGCTGGTGCTGATGGCATTACGGTACATTTACGTGAAGACCGTCGCCATATTCAAGACAGAGATATTTATGTATTAAAACAGACTTTGCATACTCGCATGAATTTTGAAATGGCCGTTACCGATGAAATGTTAGATATTGCCTGCGATGTAAAACCTGTTTTTTGTTGCTTAGTGCCTGAAAAACGCGAAGAGTTAACCACTGAAGGTGGCTTAGACGTTGCAGGTCAACAAGATAAAATTAATGCTGCGGTAGCACGTTTGGCTGACTCAGGTATTCAAACAAGTTTATTTATTGATGCCGATAAAAAGCAAATTGACGCGGCACTATTGAGTAAAGCGACTTATATTGAAATTCATACCGGGCAATATGCAGAAGCAGTAACTGAGCAAGAACAAAAGCTAGAGCTGGAACGTCTAATCGAAGGTATAGAATATGCCCATGGTTTAGGCTTAAAAGTGAATGCTGGCCATGGTCTTAATTACTTTAATGTAAAACCTATTGCAGCTATTCCTGAAATAATAGAGCTGAATATTGGCCATGCCATTATCGCCCGTGCGGTTATCGATGGTTTAGATAAAGCAATACGCGATATGAAGCGCCTAATGCTTGAAGCACGCGGTTTAGCTTAAATTGGCACCATAGAGGGTTATAATTTGTCAGTAGTTGGAATTGGTAACGATATTGTTGATATTCGCCGTATTGCTAAAATGTCTAGCAATGCTCAGCAGCGTCTGGCAAATCGAATTTTAACGAAAAAAGAGTTTCAACATTATTTAACTCTCAAACAGCCTGAACGTTTTCTTGCTAAACGTTGGGCTGGCAAAGAAGCGGTAGCTAAAGCATTAGGGACTGGAATTGCCAATGGTGTTTCATTTCAACATATTGAAATAGTATCTTTAGCATCAGGCCAACCTACTCTCGAACTTACTTCACAGGCGCTAACGTTAGCGAATGAGTTAGCTGCTACTTCTTGGCATATATCACTTTCAGATGAAGTTAAATATGCTACTGCTTTCGTTGTTTTATCAAAATAGCTTTTAAAAATAAGCCTCTTATAAAAGTATTTACTCTAGTTAACCTGAACACTGGATAATGAGTACTTGATACTCAAGTGAACCAAAAGCTTAAAAGCTTAAGTGGTAAAGTAAATGCTATAGCAGGGTGAACATCACGAATAGACATCATCAATGCTTCAAAGGGAGCATTGAGCAAGTGCTGCTTATCCAGCGTTCAGGTTATTTAATAATAAATTTAGTCTTTGTAAACATATATGTTCTATACTTGAATTACGCTGATTGATTTTTTGAATTGTTGCTGTTGATTCAGGAGTTGAAATGGAAACGGAAAAATACCCAATCGTTGATAGACGAGAAGAGCCCCCTGAGCAATCAGTATGGTGGTATAAACTCTCGTTAGCGCAAAAGTTTTCCGCGAGCAGCCTTGGAAAATTTGGTTACGAATTATGTTTTGTTCGCAATAATGAAGGGCATAGTTTAGCGGTACTCATGTGCAATTCCGGTATTGCTGTTATTACTGAAGATGGCGATATTAATACTTCACCAGATATTAAAGTTCGATAAGGTTTAGTTGAATATTTCCGTTGAATATTTCCGTTGAATATTTCTGGTTCTTTAAATCTTTTTGATAAACTCTTCAGCATCTTCTAGCACTAAATCTATTTGTTCAAAAAACTCAAAAAATTCTGGCTGTAAATCATCTAAGCCAATCCCTCGTTTTAATTCTGTTTCAAGTTCATGGGTTACTTTTCCTAAACTCGGCACGCCAGAGTAGCAGCACGCGCCATTAAGTTTATGGATGAGTACCTTCAGTTGTTCTATATCTTGAGATATAAGTGCTTCAGATATATTAACTTTACTTTCAGGTAAGCTATTTACCAAACCAACAAACATATCTTTAGCTAACATTTGCTTTTGACCAGCGCGTTGCAGCGCTAATTTCCAGTCTATAATTTGGGGCCTATTACTCGCAATAGTTTCGATAAGCGGTAACTCTAGCTTTGGAGAACTGGCTAGTTGAGTTGAATCACAGTATTCATAAATACTATGATGTAACATAGCTTCATCTATGGGTTTGGTAATAAATGAATTAAAGCCATTACTGAGGATTTTATCTTTTTCTTCACCAAAAACATGCGCTGTTACAGCAATTATAGGCGTTTGCTCATTAAGTGTTTGTTGACGAATAATACCTAATGCAGAAATGCCATCAAGCACAGGCATTTGTATGTCCATAAAAATGAGATCAAACCTTTCATTTTGGCAAAGAGCAACAGCCTCAGCACCGTTTACTGCTGTACTAACATCAACGACTTGTTCGAGAAGTAATTCTTTTATTAATTTTAAGTTGGCCTCGTTATCATCTACGGCGAGTACTTTGATCGGTACTTTTTGGTCTGATACTTCAATAATATGGCCACCTTGTATTGTTGCTGAAGGCACCAGTGTTTTACTCAGGCGTTGAACTGTAATGGGTTTACTAATACAAGTTTTAGCGCCACTTGAAATTAACGCTTCATGTAAACTAGGTGAATTACTATTAATCGCAAGATGCACTGATGGGATAATATCTTTGAGCGTAAAGAGTAATTTTTTTGCTTCATTAAGGGCTACAGGCGTAACATCATGGCCTATTAATGCGAAGTCAAAAGAAGCTAATGCGGCTTTATCCTGAAGAATTTCGTCTAAATCGCTACGTAATTGAACCGCTGTTGTTTGCATCTGCCAACTTGCTAATATTTCGCTGGTAGCTAAACGGCTTGCGGCATGCGGTTCGTAATAAAGTATTGATTTTCCAATTAAGCATTCAGGCGCTGATACTTGTATAGTTGGTATCGTGTTTAATTCACACTGAAAGGTAAACCAAAAGGTAGAGCCTTCACTTTCCATACTCTCAAAACCAATATTCCCCTGCATTTCTGACACTAAACGTTGTGATATAACTAAACCTAACCCCGTTCCGCCATAAATTCGCGTAACGCTTTTATCACCTTGACCAAAAGCTTCAAAAATTGAATTTTGTTGCGCTCCAGGAATACCAATACCCGTATCTTGTACTGTAACTCTGATTTTATAGAGATTATTTTCAGTAACATTTCCTTCAAGGTTAATATCAACCGCGCCTTTATCAGTAAACTTAATTGCGTTACTGGCTAGGTTAACCATGACTTGCTTTATACGCATAGCGTCGCCAATAAGTGAGTCTGGAATTTGTGGACTCACGCGCAATGAGAGTTCTATATTCTTTTTATGGGCACTCGGCGCGAGTAAGGTAAGTGTTTCTTCAACAGACTCACGGATTGAGAACGGAATGTTTTCAATAATCATTTTGCCAGCATCAAGCTTAGAGAAATCTAAAATATCATTAATAATAGAAAGTAAACTCGCGGCAGAGCGCTCTATCGTTTGCAGATGATCACGTTGTGTATCGCTTAATGGCGTTTTTAAAACTTGGCGTGTAAAACCAATAACGCCATTAAGTGGCGTACGCAACTCGTGGCTCATATTGGCTAAGAATTCAGATTTAACCTTATTGGCATCTTGTGCCTTGCGCTTGGCAATATCTAACTCAACGTTTTGAATTTCAAACTGCTCTAAACTTTCTCGTAAGTCGATAGTGGTTTGATCAATACTGCGTTGCATCTCGTCTTGGTAATCGCCAAGAGATTGCGCCATGGCATTAACACCATTTTTTAAAAAGTTTAGCTCGCCAACAAGTTGACCACTAATGCGGCTCTCGATTTTGCCTTCTCTAATACGATCTATAGCTAACACCATTGAAGATATTGGCCGAGTAACGCTGTTAACCAGTTTAAAGGCAAAAAGAGCACTGATAATAAAACCAACGAGTAAAATAAAAAATACCGTTATAAGTAGCTGTTGTTGAGCATACTTAATGGTACTTGTGTCAATTTGAAGTGCAATATAACCGACAATATTCATATCAGATGTAATCGCTGAGTTTTCAGTTGAAAATTCGTCAATAATAGGCGCACGAAAGATAAGGTAATTACCTTGTTCATCAAACTGTATGCGTTTGGGTAAACCTTGCCCTGGTCTTATGCGTAAAGTATGCGTATCGCCATGATACGCACTCGTGACAAAAACTTGATTGTCTTTAGTAAATATCGCAATACTTTTGATAATGTCTGACTGACTGCGATGACTAAAGCCGATTAAGGTCCTTAAGTCATCTCTTTTTTTCTCTCTTAACGGTTCAGCACTACTAATAGCTAGCGGAGAAATAATACTGGTAGCACGTTGGTAAATAAACTGGTCGAGTTCGCTATAGCGGCTATAAGACAGATAGCCGGCAATAATTAAACTGAGTATGACTGTCGGAAAGATGGTAAGTAAAATTACCCACTCTTTCAGGCTTATTTTATGCATTTTTTGCTGAACTTTAGTGTGAAATTTTCGGGTTAATAACGCTATAATGGCACAATTAAGATCAATACCAAATAGATAATCGTTTACTATAACAGCAAATGGGTAATTTATGCTTCTCATTGTTCGCAAACTAAGATAACTATGGCAAATTTTTTTAAAGCAAGCCCCAAAAAAGTAACAGCTCAACCAAACTTAACGTTGAAAGTAAGCCATTTAGATCATCAAGGTTGTGGTGTTGCATTTCATAACAAAAAACCGGTTTTTATTGATGGTGTATTGGTGAATGAAACGGTTGAAGTAAAAGTATTTGAGCAAAAAAGTAAATTCGCCAAAGCTAAGCTGCTCAAGGTTGTTTCGGCGAGTGATGATCGAACCGAGGTTAAGTGCCGGCATTTTTTCCAGTGCGGCGGGTGTAATTTACAGCATATGGTTTACCAGCAACAGCTGGTGTATAAGCAAGATAAAATAACACAGTTGTTTTCTCGTCAAGCACTCGAACAAAACTTACCATGGCAAGCACCTATTGTGAGTGAGCCATGGCATTATCGCCGTAAAGCAAGAATAGGGGTGCAATATAATAAACGAGGCGAACCTATTATTGGTTTTCGCCAACGTGAAAGTAACCATTTAACAGAAATTAAATCATGCGCTGTTCTTGTTAATGATTTTGACCATGTTTTTGCCGAGTTAAAGAAAACCTTGCCTAAACTCTCAGGAAAAAATGCGGTTGGGCACATTGAAGTGATTTCAGCTAACGTTAATGTAGTTGTTATTCGACAGCTGGTTAACATTACAGCGGCAGACAGAAAGGTTTGGACTCACTTTGCCAGTAACAACCAATGGCAAGTCTATTTTGATGATGGAAAAAGCATTTCGCCATTACTCGAAGATTTAGCCTTAAATTATGCCCTAACCGATACTTTAAATATTGGTTTTACCGTGCAAGATTTTATTCAAATAAACCATCACGTTAATCAAAAGATGATAGCGCAAGCTCAAGCTTGGTTAGCATTAAATGAAAATGACGTTGTACTCGATTTGTTTTGTGGATTAGGTAACTTTAGTTTGCCGATTGCTCAGCAAGTTAAGCGTGTTGTTGGCATTGAAGGTGTTAGCACTATGGTAGATAAGGCAGAAGAAAATGCCTTAAAAAATGGCATTACTAATTGTCGTTTCTATCAAGCAGACCTTAACAGTGATTGGCAGCAGCATGCCTGGGTAAAAGAAAAATATACCAAGGTTTTGCTTGATCCCGCGCGTGCAGGAGCTTACGAAGCGTTAGTACAATTGCTTACTTTTAAAGTCGAAACAGTGTTATATGTTAGTTGCGATCCTGCTTCTTTAGCACGTGATGCAAAGTTATTGATTGAACATGGTTATAAAATTGAAAAAATTGCCTTAATGGATATGTTTTCGCAAACAAAGCATGTTGAAACTATGGTAATGTTTAGCTTATAAAACGGATCTAACATTGAATCACAGGTAGGGAGTTTCATGGTTTCTGTACGTAAGTCGCATCAAATGTCACAAGCAAGTTTTGAACAGTGGCTAGTTGCGCTTGAATTAGATAATGACAAGAAAGCAGCATTAGAAAAATTGTATGCGAAAGTAAACGATTTATTTGATGCGAGTACTCCTTGCCAAACTAAATCTTTAGAGATGGTAGAAATACTGTCTGCTTTAAACCTTGATACCGATTCATTATGTGCCGCCTTTATTTGCCCTTTGTATGAATACAACTGTATTAGCTTAGAATATATAGAAGAAAATTTTTCAAAAAAAATATATTTGCTTTGCAAGGGCGTAAGCCAAATGGAAGCAATTAAAGCGTTGAACCAATCACAATCTAGCCGAGTAAGTGCTAACCAAGTTGATAATGTGCGCCGTATGTTATTAGCCATGGTGGAAGATGTTCGTGCTGTGGTTATTAAATTGGCAGAACGTTTGTGCCATCTACGTTTAGTTAAAAATAGTGATGAAGAAACCCGTGTGCTTGCTGCGAAAGAAACCAGTAATATTTATGCACCTTTAGCCAATCGTTTAGGTATTGGTCAGTTAAAGTGGGAGCTAGAAGATCTTTCTTTTCGCTATTTACACCCGAAAGTATATAAAAGCATTGCAAAACAGCTAGATGAAAAACGTCTCGACAGAGAGCAGTACATGACTGACTTTGTTGCTAATATTGCAGAACAGCTGAAGTCTAGCGGCATAAAAGGCTGCGTTTATGGCCGACCAAAACATATTTACAGCATCTGGAAAAAAATGCAGCAAAAGTCACTGGATTTTGAACAGTTATTTGACGTGCGAGCCGTACGTATTGTTGTTGATGAGTTACAGGGCTGTTATGGCGCATTAGGCTTAGTACATACCAGCTGGAATCATTTATCAAAAGAATTTGATGATTATGTCGCGACACCAAAAAGTAATGGTTATCAGTCAATTCATACTGTTGTTATTGGCCCTGAAGGTAAAACGATAGAGATCCAAATAAGAACCCAGCAAATGGATGACGATGCCGAATTGGGCGTTGCAGCCCATTGGCGCTACAAAGAAGGTAGTGCCAGTGGCAAAACTTCAGGTTTTGACGAAAAAGTAAGCTGGTTAAGAAAAATTCTACAGTGGCAAGATGATGTTTCAGAAAGTGGCGAGTTACTTGACGAGTTACGTAGCCAAGTGTTTGAAGACCGTATTTATGTTTTTACCCCAAGCGGCGACGTAGTCGATTTACCAAGCGGTTCTACACCGTTAGATTTTGCTTACTATATTCACTCAAACGTTGGCCACAGTTGTATTGGCGCAAAAGTATTTGGTCGAATTGTACCCTTTACGCATATATTACGTACTGGCGATAAAGTTGAAATTCTTCGCAGTAAAACCCTAAACCCAAGTCGAGACTGGTTAAACCCAAGTTTAAAGTATCTGCATACTTCGCGCGCTAGGGCAAAAGTTCAGCACTTTTTCCGATTACTTGACCGAGATAAAAACCTCGCTGCCGGTAAAGAAATGTTAGAAACCGCGTTAGGTAAATTACAACTGTCATTAGCAAAAGTTGATTTGTCAGTAGCAACAGAGCGTTTTAATTTAACCACTAATGATGATTTATTTGCAGCAATAGGCTCAGGCAATACCCGTTTGTTACAAGTGGTTCATTGTTTACAGCAGCAAGATGAAAAATCAAAACCTGAAGTAGAGATTGATCCGCAAAGCTTAATTCGTCAGCCACAACAAACTGATACGCAAACGGGCGATAGTAATGGTATTACAGTTTCTGGTGTCGGCAATTTATTAACCCACATGGCTAAATGCTGTCAGCCGGTGCCAGGTGATGAAATACTCGGTTTTATTACCCAAGGCCGCGGCATTTCTGTACACAGGGTTGATTGTGACCAACTTGCTAATTCGCTGAACCAGCAACCCGAGCGTGAAGTAGAAGTGCAATGGGGTGGTAGTAATAATAAAAGTTATCAAGTTAGCATTAATATTATCGGTGGCGATCGCCAAGGCCTACTCAGGGATATATCAACAATTATTTCTAATGAAAGAGTCAGTATTATTGGTATTGAAAGTAACACTGATAACGCCAAGCAAAGCATGAGCATGACCATCAAAGTAGAAATTGCTAACAATGAAGCTTTAACGCGATTATTAGCAAAACTTAAACAGTTAGATGATGTTACTGAAGTTAAAAGATTATAGGCGGAATATTTAAAATAATGTTAAACGAAAAACCCTCAATAGATAAACTTCGTTGGATAATGGCAGAGTTACGTGACCCTGAAACTGGCTGTCCATGGGATTTAAAACAGACTTTTGCTTCTATTATTCCGCATACGATTGAAGAAGCTTACGAGGTTGTTGATGCCATTGAGCAAGAAGACTTTACTGAGCTTGAAAAAGAGCTAGGTGATTTACTGTTTCAAGTGGTGTTTTATAGCCAACTTGGCGCAGAAGAAAAGCGATTTGATTTCGACAGCGTTGTAAGCGCCATTTGTGAAAAATTAATTCGCCGCCATCCTCATGTGTTTGCCAGTAGTGACTTTACATCTGATGCTGAAATTAAAGCCAATTGGGAAAATGAGAAAGCTAAAGAACGTCAAGACAAAAACAATGATAATAATTTAAGTATTTTGGCTGATATTCCACGTAATTTACCGGCATTATCGCAAGCGGCAAAAATTCAAAAACGCTGTGCACATGTTGGTTTTGATTGGCACAATATTGATGATGTTTTTGCGAAAGTAGAAGAAGAGGTTTTAGAGGTCAAGGCAGAGCTGCATCAAGATGATAGCGCTTTGGCAGAAGAGTTAGGTGACTTAATGTTTGCTGTAGTTAATTTATGTCGCCATGCTAAGCAAGATCCCGAAGTATTATTACGCCAAGCGAATAACAAATTTACTAAGCGATTTCATGGTGTTGAAGCACAAGTAAATAATACTGATAAAAGTATGGAGCAACACACGCTAGATGAACTTGAAGCATTTTGGCAACAAGTGAAAGTTTCTGAAAAACCATCGTATTAGCATCACTATTCAACCCACACCTTGAGGTAAATATGAATTCTGTACCTGAGTTAGTCGACAGCAAAATAACACTACATAATAAAGTTGTTACCTTAACTTTTAATCGCCACGATGTGCGAAATGCGTTAACGGGTACGACAATAGCAGATGATATTGTAAACACAGTTGAATGGATTAATAAAACACCTGAAATAGCGGTATTGATTATAACTGGCGATGGCTCTGCTTTTTCTTCAGGTGGCAATATTAAAGATATGGCTGAACGTGCTGGCGACTTTGCTGGTGATGTACAAGCACTTGAGCGACGTTATCGAGAAGGTATTCAGCGTATACCTCTAGCGCTACATAAGTTAGAAGTGCCTGTTATTGCGGCGGTAAACGGACCAGCTATAGGCGCAGGTTTTGATATTGCCAATATGTGCGATATTAGAATTGCCTCAACTAAAGCTAAATTTGGCGAAACTTTTGTCAACTTAGGGATTATTCCTGGTGACGGTGGTGCCTGGTTTATGCAGCGCTTAATTGGTTATCAAAAAGCGGCTGAGTTAACATTTACCGGGCGTGTTATTAATGCCCAAGAAGCAAAAGAAATAGGTATTGTTTTAGAAGTTGTAGCGCCTGATGAATTAATCGAAAGAGTAAACCAACTCGCGAATGAAATGGCGGTGAAGCCTGTTGCTTCCTTACGGTTAACTAAGCGATTAATGAAATTAGCACAACGTACAGAGTTACCCGACTTTCTTGATATATGCGCCGTATTTCAGGGCATGTGTCATAACAACCCTGAACATTTAACGGCTGTAAATACCATGATTGAGAAATTGGCTAAATAACTTAGTTAGACATATTAAACGCTATTAAAAGCTATTAAAAAATTATTTAAAAGGGACAGCTAGTCAGTTGCCGCTTTTAACCTGTATTAGTTTTGTAATGACTTAAAATGAGCTACTTATTGCGTTATCTAAGTTGTTCTTTAACTTGCTTTTAAAGCGTGGCTTAACTGCCGAATAAAGTTATCGATGTCAGTTTTATCAATATCTAAATGTGTCACTAGTCGCATAGGATTACCTGGGGTTAGCAATATATCTTGGTGCTTTAATTTTTCCACTAAGCTCACTACATCGACTGCTGCTGCAAAAGTAGCAAAAACCATGTTTGTTTCAACGTGCTCAAGGTTAACTGAAACATTAGGTAACTGGTTTAGAGCGTTAGCCAAATATTTTGCATTTTCGTGATCTAATACTAGTTTTTTCGGGTTTTGTTCTAAAGCTATTTTAGCTGCAGCGGCAATAATGCCTGCTTGGCGCATACCTCCACCAACAACTTTTCGCCAGCGTTTAGCACTTTTTATTAACGCTTCTGAGCCTAATAGTATTGAGCCTATTGGTGCGCCAAGGCCTTTCGATAAACAAATAGACATTGAGTCTACATGTTGGCAAATCTCTGTAATATCTACATTTAATGCTGTGGCCGCATTATAAACACGCGCACCATCTAAATGTAATGCTAAGTTATGTTGCTGAGTAAAGGCGCGGGCTTTTGACATATACTCTAAAGGTAACACTTTACCATTAATGGTATTTTCAATGCTGAGTAATGTAGTGCGAGCAAAATGAGCATCATCAGGTTTTATAGCGGCCGCCAGCTTCTTAAAACATAGTGCACCGTCTTTTTCATTGGCGATTGGTTGTGGCTGAATAGAGCCTAGTATCGCAGCACCGCCGCCTTCAAACATATAATTATGGGCTTGTTGGCCACAAAGGTATTCATCACCACGTTGGCAATGCGCCATTAGGGCTAATAAATTTGCTTGTGTACCTGAGCTACAAAACATAGCACTGGCAAAGCCGTGACGTTTAGCTGCCCAAGATTCAAGTTCGTTTACCGTAGGATCATCACCGTATACGTCATCGCCTACTTCTGCATTTGCCATAGCAGTTCGCATTGTTTTACTAGGGCGCGTTACGGTGTCAGAGCGAAAATCAATCATGGTGTACCTTTTTAATTAATTTGAAATAGACAGAGTATTAATGGCGTGCAGCAGCAAAAAACTTCGTATTTATATGAACGCGCAATCCATTTTGTTCTTAATATAAAAAAGGCATCATATTGATGCCTTAGTTTTAGTCATTGATAATTTGCTTAGTCTTCTGGAAGCTCAGCATTGTGATAAATATTTTGTACGTCGTCACAATCTTCAAGCATGTTGATGAATTTTTCGAAGTTGGCTAAATCATCTTCACCTGAAATTTCAGTATAAGTTTGTGGTACCCACGTAATTTCTTCTACTTCAAGCTCAACATCAGCCATGTTTTCTGCAAATTCAGTTTTTAGTTTAAAAAACTCAGTATGCGGTGCATAAACGGTAATAATACCGTCTTCAAGTTCAACATCGGTTACGTCGATATCGGCCATCATTAGGTTTTCTAGTACAACTTCGTCATCTTCACCTTTAAAAGCGAAAACAGCTTGGTGATCAAACATGTGAGAAACGGTGCCAGACGAACCAATTTTTGAATAAGTTTTGGTAAAACATTGACGAACATCTTTAATGGTACGATTGCCGTTATCGGTTAAGCAATCAATAATTACCATACAGTTACCAGGGCCAAAACCTTCGTAACGTGAGGCAACGTAATCTTCACCGCCAACACCTGATGCTTTCTCAATTGCTTTTTCAATAACATGCGTTGGCACTTGATCTTTTTTAGCTTTTTCAATTGTACGACGCAATGAAAGGTTACTATCGGGGTCAACGCCACCATTTTTAGCTAATACGTAAATCTCTTTACCGTACTTTGAATAAACTTTAGTCTTTTGACCCGCAGTTTTGGCCATTGATAATTTACGGTTTTGGTATGCTCTGCCCATCTGAATACGTCTCGTTGCTAATGATTAAAATTTCTATGCGCTAGATTCTAACGGGTAGTGTCGGCTATTTCTAGTGCTGAGCTCATTTGAGCTTTCAAATTTTATAATAACATGCAAATATTTACCTATTAGCCGTGCATATTTGAGTAATTATTTGAATATTATATTTGTTGCCGATATTTTTGGCCGTACAGAAGAATTTAAGGCGTTATGTCAGCAAATAACTTCTAATATTGAGCAAGTGCTTAACCTTAAAAACTCAGTTAATGTTGAATGCCACTTAATAGGGCCATATCAAAAGCAACCTAAGCTGTTCAACTCTGAACAAGACGCTTATCAGTACTTTACAAAAACAGTGACTTTGCAAGGCTACGTTAAGCACCTAAAGACAGAACTTTCTAAAATATCAGGTATCAATTTCCTGGTGGGTTTTAGTGTTGGAGGCAGCGCTGTTTGGCAGTTATGTGCAGAAAATACTGCTAAGCAAAATGTGTTGGCTACTTGCTTTTATAGTAGTCAAATTAGACATATGATGCAGTTAACACCGAATATTGAGACTAGGCTTATTTTACCTATTAGTGAGGAACATTTCTCGGTTGCAGAAATGTGCAGCGTTTTACAAAAAAAACCAAACATTACTATTGAACAAAGCAGAAAGTTGCATGGTTTTATGAATGCGTTATCGCCGAACTATGATAGTAATGCGTATCAACATTACATTAAAAGGCTAACTGATTTATTATCAATAAAATATAACCAGTTCATCACAGAGCAATCATCAACTTCAACCGCAGCCAAATAATCTGTAAAGCTGTATTACCTAAAGTATCGACATTAACCATAGAGTAAATCATGAAATTTAAAATCGTATTTCCCTTCGCTGTTTTGGCTTTGCTAGGATTGAGTGCTTGCGAACAAGCGAGTACCGAGATAACGCATACTGAGGTAGCGAATACCGAGGCAGCGAGTAGTGTAGAGGTTAACTTAAAGAACCTCCACCAAGATATTAAAATGCTAGCATCTGATGAGTTTGAAGGCCGTGGCCCACTCACTGCCGGCGAAAAATTAACCATTGAATACTTAGCAAAACAATACCAGTCAATAGGGCTAGCACCTGGAAATAAAAACAGCTTCTATCAAGCAGTGCCTATGGCAAAAGTTACACCTGATCAAAATATGCAGTTGGTTATTGGTGAACATAGCTTTGTTGCCGGTCGAGATTTTACCGCACGAACAAAGCAAGTTAATGGCGATATTGTATTAGCCAATTCTGATGTGGTATTTGTTGGTTATGGTATTAACGCACCAGAATACCAATGGAATGACTATGAAAATGTTGATGTAAAAGGCAAAACTGTCGTGGTATTGGTTAATGATCCCGGCTTTGCAACCCAAGATAATGCGCTGTTCACCGGTAATGCAATGACATATTACGGCCGTTGGACTTATAAATACGAAGAAGCAGCTCGACAAGGTGCGAAGGCCGTTTTTATTATTCACGAAACAGCGCCAGCAGCATACCCTTGGAGCGTTGTTGAAAGTTCAAATACTGGCAGTAAATATAGCTTAGTAGATAACGAAAACAATGTCAGTAAGCTACCAGTTATGGGCTGGATACAACACGCTGTGGCCGATAAAATATTTACCTCAGCTGGTTTATCACTTGAAGACATGCAACTTTTTGCCCTAAATAAAAACTTTAAAGCGGTTAACTTGCAGCAAACCGCTAATTTAACGTTAAAAAGTGCAATCGAAAATGCTGAATCTAATAATGTTGTTGCAATGATTAAAGGTGAAAGCAGAGCTGATGAATATATTGTGATCAGCGCCCATTGGGATCATTTTGGCACTAAGCAAACAGCGGAAGGCCTGAAAATATATAATGGCGCAATTGATAACGCCACGGGCAGTGCTGCAACGGTTGAACTAGCACGTATTTTGATGAAGCAACACCAAATCAAACCGTTTCAGCGTTCGATTTTATTTGTTAATTTCACCGCTGAAGAAACCGGAATGATCGGCTCAGAGTTATTTGCTTTAGGTACTATTGTTCCGACTAAAAATATGGTCGCCATGTTAAATATTGACGGTATGAACGCGTTAGACGCGGTTGATTATATTTTGCAATACGGTAAAGGCATGTCAGAAATGGAAGGCTATTTAGCTGATGCTGCTGCGAAACAACAGCGTGAAGTTAAAATGGACCCTCGACCGCAAAATGGTTTGTTTTTTCGCTCTGATCACTTTTCATTAGCAAAACAAGGTGTACCCAGTTTATTGTTTATGAGTTTAGGTGATACAGACCCAGACTATATAGCGCATCGTTATCATAAAGAAGAAGATGACTATTCTGCCTCATGGTCGTTGGGCGGCATGGAGCAAGACATAAAACTTATTGCTGATATTGCCAGTACATTGGCCAACAGTAATGACTGGCCTAAATGGCAAGCAGATTCTGATTTTAAAAAGCGAAGAATGCAAGATCAAAAGTAAGTAGGTTAATTGCTGCAGGCCATTAAGGGTTTAAGTGCTAACAGACTATAGTTAGCACTTTAAGGTCAATTGATTTTAGCTTTTAAAATACTTATTACCTTTAAATACCTCGATTTTTATCAGTAATGTAAAGTCATAAAGCTGCACGCTAACTATAATTTAATCGGATGTTTAACGTGTTAGTGGTAAATAGATAAGCCCAATTCTTCAGCTAGGCTCGCCACTAAATTTGTACCGATAACAGAGTTGCCGAATGAATTTAAAGGCGGGCTCCAAGTACAAATAACACCATAGTTAGGCACTATGGCAATAACACCTCCACCAACGCCACTTTTAGCGGGCAAACCAATAGAGAAAGCAAACTGCCCCGATTGGTCGTACATGCCGCTGGTTGATAATATCGCATTAACGCGGTGTGCATCTCTTGGGCTGCAAATAACTTTATTGGTTAGTGGGTCAACACCTTTATTGGCGAGAAAAAGCAAACTAGTTGCTAGCTGTTCGCAACTCATTGCTACCGAGCATTGGGTAAAGTAATGGCTTAATAAGTCAGGTATTTCTGCTTGAATATTACCAAAACTTTTCATCAAATAAGCCAATGCCGCGTTTCTGTTGCCGTGAGCCAATTCAGAATGAAAAACATGATTATCGATAAACACTGACTCGTCATGCGCTAATTTTCGCATAAAACTTAAAAAGGCTAATTTACTGGCAGAAAAATGGCTAGTTAGCACATCAGCAACTAATAAAGCACCAGCGTTTATCACCGGATTTCTAGGAATACCTTTCTCCCATTCTAATTGAATAATAGAATTAAAGGGTTGCCCAGATGGTTCCATATTTACACGTTGCCATAAATCATCGCCAATGCGTTTCATTGCCATTACTAAGGCAAAAACTTTAGAAATACTTTGTATCGAAAAAGGTTCTTGATAATCACCAGCGCCGGCTGTTTTACCGTCAATAGTTGTTACACAAACCCCCATCTTTTTAGGGCTAACTTCCGCTAAAGCTGGAATGTAGTCGGCAACTTTTCCTTGAGTATAAAAACCCTGTTGTTCGGCAAGTAATGTTTGTAACTTTATCTGTAAATTAGAAATGTCTTTGATCATAAATAGAACTTGTTTTGTCTTTATAAGCGCTGAAGTAAACTTGTAGGGACCTCATTATGCACAAAAAGACTTCAATACCCAATGGTTTGTAAGTGCTGTGTTGCATGTAATGGAATCGCACATTCTTTTATTTATTCTGAAGTGATGAGGATTTAGCTGGTATGAATAGCGTTGCAACGCAATTAAATAAAAATTTATTGATGTTTACTTAACTGCGTTATTAATGAAAGGCAGCATTACTCATTAAACTGATGATAGCGTTACTGGCTATAAAAATGAGTAATGCGCTAGTGTTATTCAACGTCCCACTGACTAATTGAGATATGTTTTATTTCAATTAAGAAAGAGATGGTTTCGTTGATGGTGCTTGCTATGTTACTAATCATGTAAAACTCCGTTTAGTTAAAAAGATAATTAAATTGATAGTTAAATTGATAGTTAATATAGACGTATTAATCAGCTAACTCTGCAATTGTCTCAACTTGTTCAAGTGGTAAAAGTTGCTTGATCTTTTGTAAGTTTTTAACTGTAATTTCATTGTCATCAATTTTTACAGCAAGTTCAAAGTCGCTTAATGCAGCATCTAATTGGTTTTGTCTATATCGAGCAACACCACGGTTACTGTAATTTAATGCAGTTAAAAATTTCACCTTGTTACTTTGGCGTTTTACTGACTCTAAGGTATTAATAGCGTCGGTACAGGCTGATTCAGACTTGTTGCTATGACTAAGATCAGATTGCAAGTAAGCCACACATAAATTCATTTTATTAGCATAAAAGTCTTGAGTTTTTTCACTTGAGGTTAATTTCTTTATACCTGACTCTACTTTGCCTTCTGTTAAGTCAGTAGTACCTACAGCGCCTTTAACAACAGCTACTTGAAATATCGAGTTGCTGGCCAAAGTTGAGTAACTTGTACTTAATAACAAAGTGGCTAATAGTGTGCTTGTTAACATTGATTTTTTCATTTTCATTTCTCTATATTAGTTGCGTATCAAATCGATACAGCATCAATATAGAGTCCAGCCCCCTTACTGACAAACGATTAGATTACACCCATCAAGTGAATATAATTCATCTGTACTTCAATAGCTTAAGAGAACAGGTTGAATGCTTTGTTTTGATGAAATAAACAACAATTTATTGATATGATTCATGGTAAAACCATAGGCTATGAATAGTTATCTCGCTGACATAATGATTTTTCAGTGATCTAATAACCAATAAATAGAATTCACAAAAAAGTGTCGAAGCAAATGGCTACGTTTTTTTAAACAGTTCTTGCGTAGCTTTAGATATCGAAAATAGGCAACATTTTAGTTATTATCATTAACGCTTTTTAAATACTCTATAAGTTAAATTATGACACCTTTAGTATTTCACCCTATTTATAGCCAACTTGAATTACCTTTTAGACATAGGTTCCCAATAGAAAAATATGTTGGAATACGAAATGCACTTGCTGCTAATGGGGTTCCTAAAGATTGGTTTAAAAAACCAACACCGGTTAATACTGATAATGTAAAAACTGTTTATGATCCTACCTATATCCATCAGTTGATAAATAATCAATTAGATCCTAAAGCGATGCGAAGAATAGGTTTTCCTTGGTCTCAACAATTGATTGAACGAACGCTGACTGCTGTTGGAGGAACAATAATGACGGCACAGTTAGCCTTGCAACATGGGAAATCTCTAAATTTAACCGGAGGTTATCATCATGCTTTTGCTAACTTTGGCTCTGGGTTTTGCATGATTAACGATTTATATCTAGCCGCATTATCCATGTTACAAAATGATAATATCAACAAAGTACTTATATTTGATGCTGACGTACATCAGGGTGACGGAACAGCAAAGTTAGCATCAAATAACCAGAATGTGTTTACAGTTTCAATTCATGGTGAAAAAAACTTCCCACACCGTAAACAAGTTTCAAATTTAGATTTTGCCTTGCCAAAAGGCACAACAGATGCGCTTTATTTGGAAACAGTAGAAAATGCTTTGAACGAAGCCTTTACTAGCTTTAAGCCTGATGCAGTAATTTACGATGCAGGGGTAGACATTCACTGTAATGATGATCTTGGTCATCTTGATATTTCTACCCAAGGTGTTTTAACACGTGACAAACTAGTATTTGATTACTGTGAGCGTAAGGGTATACCAATCGCTGCAGTTATTGGTGGTGGTTATCAAAGAGATATTGACGCATTAGTTAATGTGCACCTTCAACTTTTTATCGCTGCAGGTGTTATTAAATAGGGTTCCAACTATTCTGAGTAGCTCGATAAGAAATAATGTGTAGCTGACCTAATTTAATTTTTGACCCTACTTAATATGGTAAATAGATTTTACCAGTGCTATGTTCAATTCCAACTAAACCTTCGACAGTTTCGAGTTCCACACCATAATCATCAATGTCTATAACACTACCCCAATGATAATGTGAACTTGTTGGCTTTAAAGAATCCATTGTATGAAGTAACTGACCCAATGTGTACTCTTTGACTAGTTTTCCATTTTTATAAATTGTAAGCATTACTTCTTGAGAGGTTACATCTTTATTTACTAAGTTTAATCCGGAGTATCCGATAGCGACATATCTCCCTGTCTGAGATATAAATATAGAGCGATGCCATCCAGGTATTTGGTATAGCTCCTTAATATTAAACTTACCGTTAACAGCATAAATAGTAGTCTTTTTATCAACTTCACTATATGCACAAAAATTTATAAAAGTATCGCAAGTCCGATAACTTGAAGGTTCAGGCAATGGCATATCAGCATGAGCTATAACAGAGGTAAAAATAAGAATAAATAATATGAATTTCACCACATTCTCCTGGAAGGCTATACAAGTTAAGGGGCTGATTAATGGTTTGCTAAAATATGAAGCGAAGCAGAACCGAGAAAACTGTTAGTCCTTGTTGATTTTATTAGGTTAATCTAACTTCTTAAAACGCCTAGATAATAAAATAAGTAACCCACCCATAATACCTGTAGAGATACACCCAATGAGGCCAAGTGAGATGATGAATAGCTTTAAAATAAATAACGATAATACAAAATCAGCTATAAATAAAATGGCAGCCACTTTAAAATTTATAAAAAATTTATACTGTTCGGAGCAATGAGGACACTTCAATGTGCCCCCCTTATTAACCTGACGGTCGTTTAACTAACTGTTTTTGTTTTGTTTTAAGTGTATATCATGTGTGTTATGTATACCACTCTCCTAGTACATCTGAAGAAGAAAAGCCATGCATCATAATTTGATTAGGATCATCACCAAAGCCTAAAGCAAACTCATTTTTGTTATCTAAAGTTAGAAGCCAGCTATTTTTATTTTTAGCAATTGCCCAAACCTTACAATTTTTATACTTTTCAAAATCGCCATTCTTTGCGCACGTAGATACTACTTTTGCTTCTAGGGGATCTATAACATTTTCCAATAATTTTATTGATAGTCTTTCGACATAATCTTCGTACGTCTCGCCCTTAGGCGTGATGACTTGAGCATCTCCTTTTAGCGAAGACTTTATTTTTGATAATGCTTCTGATTTATTCATTCACATTGCGCCCTAAGAGATAGTGCTGCCAGACTTATTTATATAACAGCATATTATGGCACGTTTTTAATAACGTAAGTCCCATAAAATTTGTTTAATTTACATAATATTCCATAACTTCAGCGCTTTATAAACTAAAAAAACTTACTTTTATTAGAATTTGGATATTACTGAGTAGCTACATTTCTATCCTAATAGAAATGTCATGCTAATTACTTAAATTTCAATCATTTAAAGTAAGTGTTTTACTGGTCGATTCGTTTTATTAAGACTGCTCAGTAATATGACACGCAAAATTCATGAGAAAATATAGGATAAAAATTTCAAGCAAATTTTACATTACGCATAAAGCTAGCATTATTCATTTAATGATGAAGAATCGCTTAGATAGCAAAACAGATTATTAAACTTTTAGACGAGTCTCAAACAGTAACTAATGCGTTAAATTACCCGATCGCTGACCCGTCTCTCTTTATTTATGGCGTTCAGTAGTTAGTTACTGAATTGAGAATAGGCGTAAAAATTAAATCGAAAAGCTTTCTTTTACCCACTTGGCGAATAAGGTGAGTTCAGCATGGTTGTCCATATTTTCATGTTGAATAAGGTAATACTTGTCATTGGTATTTAATTCTTCGTCAAACAATTTTACTAATAGCTCTTCACTGAACCAGGCTTTACTCATTGGTAAAGGAACGAGTGCTATACCCATGCCTTGTTGTGCAGCTCTTGCAACACCAAACATGCTATCAAACTGAATGATCTGCTTAGGATCAAAATCATCAATATTATTTTTATCAGCCCACTGATGCCAAGACCATGGGCGAGATCTATGTAAAATTAATGGTGTAGTTTTTAAGGCGTCAAAACCAGAGTTCTTTAATTTTTTATACAGTTTTTTATTACAAGCAGGGGCATATCGAATAGGGAATAGCTCTTCCACTATTTTCGCGTTAGGTTTGCCATTAGCAAGTACGATAGATAAGTCTGCCGACTGTGAAGGCTCGCTGCCTGATTTTACCGTTTCTAGCTGTAAGTTAATGGTGGGGTTTTCTTCAGACCATTGTGATAACCGAGGAATAAATAATTCACTAGCAAAAAATTCCGGCAAACTAATCACAATAGTTTGGTTTTGTTGCTTTTGGGTGAACTCAGTTATAGTCGATTCTAACTGGGTAATAATGGGTTGAATAGATTGGTAAAATTGCTTTCCTGCACTGGTAAGCTCAATGGTGCGTGTACCTCGATTGAATAACACGATACCTAACTGTGTTTCGAGTTGTTTTATTTGATGACTAACAGCTGAAGGCGTTAAAAATAATTGTGATGCGGCATGTTTAAAGCTTAAGCATTTTGATGCTACGCAAAAAGAGCGAAGGCCACGTATAGGAGTTTGGATAGACATAGTTAATATTTTTTAATGAAGACATGAATACAATTGCAAAACTCAAGCCGACTTTTAACTTGCTGTTTTTAAGGGTTTTATTTTATTGTTGTGCCTTTTTGAAGCTTTAGGGTGCACCATAATAGTGTGCTTGCACCAAAATGAAGGTGTAATAGCGATTGAATTAAATACTTTAATTTAACTTACAAAAAGAATAAAAAAAAGGACATCAAACGATGTCCTTAAAATGAAACAAAATTAACTATGTAAATTGCGTTTTGTAGAATCGGGGGAGACTCAAAAACAAGTTCATCTTAAGGGCACTTCTCGTTCTCGGCAAACGAGATAATTTCATCTCATAGGTGAATTAAATTAATTTGTCGATAAATCATACGATATTGTTTTTACGTTACTTTTTGCTTTTTTCTATATGAACGGAAAGCGAATAAGTTTCTTTTTTGTGATTTACTTATTGAATTTAAATGGTGATTTTTTTTGGTAAACATATAAAAAATACATAAAAAAAAAGGACATCAAACGATGTCCTTAAAATGAAACAAAATTAACTATGTAAAGTGCGTTTTGTAGAATCGGGGGAGACTCAAAAACAAGTTCATCTTAAGGGCACTTTCCCTGCTCGGCAAACGAGATAATTTCATCTCATAGATGAATTAAATTAATTTGTCGATAAATCATACGATATTGTTTTTACGTTAATTTTTGCTTTTTTCTATATGAGCGGAAAGCGGATAAGTTTCTTTTTTGTGATTTACTTATTGAATTTAAATGGTGATTTTTTTTGGTAAACATATAAAAAATACATAAAAAAAAAGGACATCAAACGATGTCCTTAAAATGAAACAAAATTAACTATGTAAAGTGCGTTTTGTAGAATCGGGGGAGACTCAAAAACAAGTTCATCTTAAGGGCACTTTCCCGGCTCGGCAAACGAGATAATTTCATCTTATAGATGAATTAAATTAATTTGTCGATAAATCATACGATATTGTTTTTACGTTACTTTTTGCTTTGTTTATTTAGGGAAAATTAAACAGATAAGTTTTTTGGTGATTTATCTATTGAATTTAATTGGTTATTTTTTTGTGTGGGAACGTTAAAAAAAAGCATAAAAAAAGGACACCAAACGGTGTCCTTGAAATGAAACAAATTAACTATGTAAAAACGTTGTGTCGAATCGGGGAAGATCCAAAAACAAGTTCATCTTAGAGTGATTTATTTCAAGCGGCAAACGAGATAAATTCATTTGACAGGTGAAAAAAATTCATCTAATTAAAAATAAAAACTCCCTTTAATTTTCATCTTTAATCTTTGTTTTAAAACGCTTTACCTTAACTCTCTTCGTAATAATTTACCGACGGTAGACTTTGGTATTTCGTCAATAAATATTACATGCTTTGGTATTTTATAAGCGGTAAGACTTTGACGACAATGCGCAATAATATCCTCTTCAGTTATTTTTTTTTCCGCTTTTACGACAAAAAGCTTAACGGCTTCACCTGTTCTTTCATCAGGTACGCCAATACAAGCAGACTCTAACACGCCGGGCATTTTGGCAACCTCAGCTTCAATTTCATTTGGGTAAACATTAAAACCAGAAACATTAATCATGTCTTTTTTACGATCAACAATGTGAAAGAAACCGTCATCATCAAGCATGGCAACATCGCCGGTTTTAAAGTAACCATCGGCTGTCATACATTCGGCAGTTGCAGTGGGGTTATTCCAATAACCTTGCATTACCTGTGGACCTTTAGCGCATAATTCACCTGACTCGCCATCGGCGACGATATTACCGTTGTCATCTCGAATCGAAATGTCAGTATTGGGCATCGGCACACCAATACCTGAAATATATTGACTTTGATCACTATTGCCAAAGTTTAAGGTGAGCACTGGTGAGGTTTCAGATAAGCCATAGCCTTCATATAGTCTAGCGCCAGTAACTTCTTGCCACTTATCTGCTACGGCTTGTTGAACTGCAGCACCGCCACCTACGCACACTTTTAAGGCTGAAAAATCGACTTGATCAAACCCTGGGGTATGTAGCAAACCGTTAAATAAAGTATTTACGCCTGTAAAGGTTGTCGCTCGGGTGTTTTTCCAAATTTCAACAAAACTTTCCATATCGCGAGGGTTAGTAACGAGTACATTTTTAGCCCCAAAACAGAAGTAAGCGAGTGTGTTCGCCATCAACGCGAAGATGTGATACATCGGGATCGCGGTAATAACAATGTCATTACCATGGTCGATATGTTTTTTAGTAAACTCTTGATATTGCAAAATGTTGGCAATTAAATTGCCATGACTAAGCATAGCGCCTTTAGAAAGCCCTGTGGTTCCTCCAGTGTACTGAAGGAATAGTAAGTCACTATGTGTTATTGCTGGCGCTGTCAATTCAAGTTGTTCACCTTGTGTTAAGGCGTCAGTGAATTTAATGGTATTGGTTAAGCGTTCGTCGAGCGGAGCACAAGGTAAACATTTATCAACTAAATCATCTAAATTTATCGTTATAACGTTGTTCACTTGGGTTTGATCAAGTATGTCAGCTAACATTTTGCTTGATTGAGAAAATATAATTATCGTATCAACTTGGGCATCGTTAAGTTGATGTGTTAACTCTCTAGCCGTGTATAAAGGGTTTACGTTAACTTGCACCGCACCAATGCGTATTATGCCCCACATAGCAATGGGGAAACATAGTGTGTTCGGACACATTAGAGCGACACGTTCACCTTTGGCAATAGCTAATTTATTTTGCAAGTAGGCGGCAAAATTACGTGAAAGTTCGTCAACTTGCTTGAAGGTAAGCTCAGTGCCAAAGTTACTGTAGGCGGTTTGCTGATCATACTTAGTGGTTGTTTTATGAAATAAGTCTAATAAAGAATCGTAACGCGATAAATCGATTTCATGCGCTACGTTTTCTGGATAATTTTCCATCCAAGGTTTAGTCATGTTATTTCCTTTCGCAACGGGTTGCATTTAGGCTTGAAAACTAAAGTTAAACAAGCAAAGTAAGTTAATTAACGAATAAATAGTTTAAATAAAAGCTGGTGAATTTTATTACCAAATGGTGGGAATAATAATGACCCTAAGCTTATCTTTCCGCGTGAAAATACCGACTTGCCATGTGAGAACGTTTTAAAACCTTCATCACCATGATACTGCCCCATGCCTGATGCACCTATGCCACCAAAAGGTAAGTCGTCTACGGCAACATGAAACGCTGCTTCGTTAATACAAACCCCACCAGCATGGGTATTCAATAATATTTTTTGTTGAACAGACTTATTAAAACTACAAATATATAAAGCCAGTGGACGTGGTTTGCTATTGATATAACTAATCACTTCGTCAAGGTCTTTATAGCTTATGATCGGTAATAGCGGACCAAATATTTCTTGCTGCATTACGGTCATATCGTCATTAACATCAGTCATTAGCGTTAAAGGCATTTTTCGGGGCATTTTGTCATTTGTGTTTGTAGCTAAAGGCATAACCTTTGCCCCTTGTGCTTTAGCGTCAGCTAATAAGCTATCTAAACGTGACTTTTGACCGTCATTGATTATGCAGCTGTAATCGTCGTTTTCGGCAATGTTTGGGTACATGCTTTGGTAAGCGGTTTTAAAAGCTTCGCTTAGTTCATCGACCTTGTTTTCTGGGCAGAAAATATAATCAGGTGCCACACAGGTTTGTCCTGCGTTTAATACTTTTCCTAATATTAAACGGTTAACAGCGGTTTTTATATCAATGTCGTTATCAATAATTGTTGGTGATTTACCGCCTAATTCTAAAGTAACCGGTACTAAGTTTTCAGCCGCGGCTTTCATCACTAATTTGCCTACGCCCGTAGAACCGGTGAAAAAAATGTGATCAAAACAGGTACTTGAAAAAGTCGCCGCCATATCAGCTTCGCCACACACAATAGCGACCTTATGTTGGGGAAAAACCTCAGCCAATAAGGTGGCTAATAACGTATTGGTTTTTGGGGTATATTCACTCATTTTTATCATTGCCGTATTACCTGCGGCAAGTGCTGTGGTTAATGGCCCTAAGGTAAGAAAAATAGGATAGTTCCACGGCGCAATAATGCCGATAACGCCTTTAGGTTGATAAACTACTTCACCTTTAGCGGGCTGAAATAAAATACCGATATGTTTTTTCTCGGGCTTCATCCATTTTTTGAGTTTTTTAATCGCATAGTTAATACCCATTACCGTGGTAAGAATATCGCCTATTCTTGAGTCTGTGGCGCTGCGATGACCAAAGTCTTGGCTCATGGCTTCAATAAAAGCCTCTTGGTTATTTATCAGTAGTGCTTTTAATTTTTTTAAGTCGCTAATGCGAGTTTGGTAGCTTGGGTAAGTATTACTGGCAAAGTATTCTTTTTGTTGTAAAAAAGTATCTGTAAACGCTGTTTTTGTTATTATTTCGGTCATTACTTTTTATCCTGTTTAGCACTTGTTTTGACTAGTTATGTATTAGCTATAAGTGTTATCGAGCCTAACATTTTGTTAGGTATTACGAATTTTCCCGCCTAAATATCTTCTTAACTGAACTATAAATTCAAATAATGTCATTCATGCTTAAGCGCTGTTAGCGCAGTATTGGAGATATTTACCTCGCACTTAAAATCTATACAAACTTTTATAGTCATATTTCAAATACATGTGGTGTTGATATGAATAACAATGCGGTTATTTCTAAAAGTTTTCAAGTAATTAATAACAATGGAATATATCTCAGCGAAAGTATTTTAGAGGCAGGTACTTTTAACGGCGATTTTATTGGCTGTTTCTGTATTGGTATTAGTTACTGTACTTAGCGAGGAAAGATTGCCGATATAGCTCAAATATAATATTTAGCTGTTATAACTTTATGCATATTGAGAGATGTTTTGCTGTTTTTATATTAAAGCGTTTAAAAATAATTTGAAATGATCAGATATATTTTGGCATTCAATTAAGGGGGTTGAGGTATAAGAAATGCGCTTCGTATACAAACTAAATTTTTGTAATATTAGGCGTTAAATCAATAAGCTAAGTTAGTTATGCTAATCTAACGTTTAAATGGCGCTAGATTAGCATTGCTAAAAAAAATATCAAAACAGCATATATTGGTAAACTGCGGGTTATTATTTATCGGTTACTAAATTCCAGATAATTAATTAAGCAATATGCTTTTTTTAGCGCCTCAAAACCCCTTTTTATATAACACAGTAAACTGAGGCTAGATTAATGCTTTACTCTTTGATTAAAACTTAGCACCTACCCAAAGCCAAACTTTATCTGTATCAACTTTACCTGCGGTTGAGTCTCCTGCAGAATATGCGGCGTACTTTATACCTGCACTATATTTTTTCGCAAACTTCTTCGCGTAAACCGCATTAATTTCGGTGCCTAAATCATCAACATTTTCTGTTGCCTCGTCAGCAGAAAAATCATGTACGGCAATTGTCCAGCCGCCACCAAATGCTTTGCCTGAAATTGAGGCATATAAATCGACTAAACCCTCTTTTGGTGTGCCTAAAAATTGATCTGACCAACCATTGAATTTATGCAAAGTCGCTAGAGGTGTTGAAAAACCGAACATTGCATCATCACTGCCCAGTATTTCAGCACCTAATTTAACGGTTACTGCATCAAAGCTGTAGCCGCCTTCAAGCGCCATATAGGTTGCAGAATAGTCTGTTGTGCTACTGTCAGCATTTTGCGTAGCAATTTCAGCGTAGTATGAGAATTTATCTTTTTTGCCTTTAAAGTTAGCACCAAAAGTGTCTAAGCTGTTTGAGGTGCCATTATCAACTTCCAATAAGTAGCTGTATGCCGTTAATTGTCCGAGATCTGTTTTATAAGAAAGGTTTAGTAAATGATCTTTTGAATCTATATCTTTAACTTCGCCAAAAATACGATTACGTTTAGTGAGGTAACTGTAGCTAGCTTTTAAATGCTTTGATGCCTTATAAACTATGGTTGCTGCATCAAAAGTTTGTCTATCTTGACGCCATCCTACATGACCGACATAACGGTGATTGTCTAGGGTGATTACTTGGCGACCCACTTTAGCGGTTACTTTACCTTGTTTATACTGAATATAGGCTTGATCTAATTCAGTGGTTTCTGGATCGGCAACGACTGAGTATTGGGTATTATTGCCAGTGGCATCGTTATAGTTGTCTACACCAAAAACTTGGCGTGAATCTTCAAACTCTACAACACCGGTAAAGCCATTGTAGCTAGCAGTGGTGTGGGTTAAACGCGTTCTTAATGTTAATGCGGAAGCGTCTTTTAATGCATTGTCTTGATCAACGGCTTCATAGCGTAAGTTTAAATCTAGGCTAGTGTTGGCTTCGGTTTCAGTCTCGCTATTTGCGTTAGCCGAAATGCTGGTGCTTGCCAATAAAATTAATAGGCTAATTTTTGAAAGTTTATCTGCTGATTGCATGGTTTATCCCTTAATATTTTATTTTTAAATTGGTTTATTATTTTTTATTTTGCTGTTGTCTACGCAACATTGGGTGTTTTTTCTTGGTCTTCTTCGGCTGTTGTAGTTGTCGGTATTACTTCAACTTTGCGTTGTTTTTCATATAAGAATTTTAAAACGGCGGAGCGAAGTCGGTTATATTCAGGGTTTTCGGCTAGTGCTAAACGGTTTCTTGGGTGCGGTAAATTAACCTCTAAAATTTCACCTATGGTTGCCTCTGGTCCGTTGGTCATCATCACAATGCGGTCAGATAATAAAACGGCTTCATCTACGTCATGGGTGATCATAATTACGGTATTGTTTAATTCCTTTTGAATTTCCATTAACGAATCTTGCATGTGTGCACGGGTAAGCGCATCAAGAGCACCAAAGGGTTCATCCATCAGTAATACTTCAGGTTGCATTGCTAATGCTCTCGCAATACCAACACGTTGTTTCATGCCTCCTGATATTTCATCTGGACGTTTATGCATGGCGTGATCCATGTGCACTAATTTTAAATTGTGTTCAATCCAATCTTTCTTCTCAGCCTTTGTCATGGTTTTACGAAAAACTTGGTCAACGGCTAGCTCAACGTTTTGATAAGATGTTAACCATGGCAATAATGAATGGTTTTGAAACACGACGGCACGTTCAGGGCCCGGTTCATTCACTTCTTTATTTTTCAGTAATACTCCGCCTTTAGTGGCTTGGTGAATACCAGCAACAATATTTAAAACGGTAGATTTACCGCAGCCTGAATGGCCAATTAGTGAAATAAACTCGCCTTGTTTAATTTGAATATCAACATCTTTTAAGGCAGTAAAACTACCGCTTGGTGTCGGAAATTCCATATCAATACGGCTAATATTTAAAAAATGTTCTTCTGAATTGTGTGTTGTAGTCATCATAATTTCCTTAAACCGTTGCGCTTGATTTATCCCAAGATACTTTGCGTTGTAGCATCAGCATAATTCGGTCTAACAAGAAGCCGATAAAGCCAATAACGATTACTGCGGCCATAATGCGTGCTAGTGAATTTGAGCTGCCATTTTGGAATTCATCCCAAACAAATTTACCCAAACCAGGATTTTGTGCGAGCATTTCTGCCGCAATTAATACCATCCAAGCCACACCAAAAGACAATCTCATGCCGGTAAAAATCATGGGCACTGAAGCAGGTAATACTATTTTTTTAATGTGCGTTAATGTCGGTAGACGTAAAACCTTACTGACATTAAGTAGATCACTGTCGATTGAAGAAACACCGATCGAGGTATTAATTACCATGGGCCATAAACTACATAAGCTAACGGTGATTAATGAGGTTAGAAATGATTTAGATACTAAAGGGTCGTCTGAGACATAAAGCGCACTGACAACCATAGTGACCAGCGGTAACCAGGCTAGTGGTGAAACCGGTTTAAATATTTGTACTATAGGGTTCATGGCAGAGTTTAATTTGGCACTGAGTCCCATCCATATACCTAGCGGTATGGCAATAATTGCAGCAACTAAAAAACCACTGGTTACGGTAACTAAACTGGTAAATATTTGGTCAACAAATGTTTCTTTACCTGTGTATGCTCTGATTTTTACAACAGCATCTGGGTTTTTTTCAAGTTTTTTCGCGTTGCGTTTTTCTTGTCTTTCATAGAAAGCTTCAGCTTTTTTTCTTTCAGCAATATGTTCGTCGTACAGTGTAGAAAATTGTTTAACAACGGCATTTGGGCCTGGGAATTCCCCTAAAGATGTATGGATACTTTGCGCTGTTATAGACCATAATGCTAAAAATATAGCAATACCGACAGCGGGTAAAAGTAGTGCGTTTGATACTGTGTTAAGTACGCCTTTTAAGGTTTTCATTATTTTCTCATTGACCGTTAAACGATTGATGGTTGCGGTTGTTAAACTCATGTTTAATTCCTCTAAATACCTACGTTAAGTGTTGATGCTAACCATGAGTTTAATCAGGGTTAGCACACAAATGACTTAAAGCTTGTCACCTTGCTTAAGACCAATTTTAAATTTTTCTAAGTAAGCATTTGGCTTGTTACCGTCATATACAATGTCATCAATAAAGTGTTGTTGAGGTGGCTTAAAACCTGTTTCGGTAGCGAAGTTAGGAAACTCATTGGCAGGAATTATTTTCTCAGCAATTAAAGATTTAGCCGCTTTTTCATAAATGTCGGGACGGTAAACTTTTGCAGCAAGGTCTTTGTACCATTGGTCACTTTTATCATCGCTAATTTGTCCCCAACGACGCATTTGCGTTAAGTACCAAATGGCATCTGAATAGTATGGGTAAGTTGCGTTGTAACGAAAGAACACGTTAAAGTCAGGCACGGCACGTTTGTCGCCTTTTTCATATTCGAAAGTACCTGTCATTGAGTTAGCAATAACATCATAATCTGCACCAACATAGTTAGATTGAGATAATATTTTTACGGCAGCAGGGCGGTTAGCATTGCTGTTATCATCTAACCATTTAGCCGCTCGTATAAGTGCACGGGTTAAGCGAATAGTGGTATTGGGGTATTTTTCAGCGAATTTTTCAGTAATACCAAATACTTTTTCTGGGTTGTCTTTCCAGATCTCATAATCTGTAACAACAGGTACGCCGATATTTTTGAAAACAGCTTGTTGGTTCCAAGGTTCACCCACACAGTAACCATGAATAGTACCGGCTTCCATGGTTGATGGCATTTGCGGTGGCGGTGTTACAGAAAGCAATGCTTGTGCATCAATTTGGCCTGATGTGTCACCTTTATGAGGTGCGTAGTAACCAGGGTGGATGCCACCAGCAGCTAACCAATAACGTAATTCATAGTTATGGGTAGAAACCGGAAATACCATCCCCATTTTGAATGGTTTACCATCATCTTTAAGTGCTTCAATAACCGGCACTAATGAATCAGCTTTAATTGGGTGAACAGGTCTACCATCAGCCATTTTAGGAATGTTTGGCTTCATTTTTGCCCAAATATCATTTGATACAGTAATCGCGTTACCGTTTAAATCCATTGAGAAAGGCGTAATAATATTGGCTTTAGTACCATAACCCATGGTTGCCGCGATAGGTTGACCCGCCAGCATGTGCGCACCGTCTAAGGTGCCGTCGATAACACCATTTAACAATACCTTCCAGTTAGCTTGTGCTTCAATAGTTACGTATAAACCTTCATCTTCAAAGTAGCCGTTTTCATAAGCGATGGCTATGGGGGCCATATCTGTTAGCTTAATAAAACCAAATTTTAGTTCTTCTTTTTCTGGCTCGCCTAACTCTGCAGCTTGTATAGATGACGTTAATAATGCACCTGAGATACAAATACCTGCAATTACAGCATGGCATAACTTTTTATATTCATTTTTTATACGTACTTTCAACATACTTTTCTCCAAATAAAAAAGCCCACAGCACTTCGGTACAATCCGAGTGCTGTGGGCTACAATGCCAAACTAATAATGACTACGCCGTTGCAGTGCAATTAGTTTTAACGAAATTAGTTTTATAGGTTTTTACTTGTTTGTTAATACAACCGCTGTTGATTGCTTTAACGTAAAAACTCCATTTTTATAAAGCATATATAGTGCCACAAATTAATATTATTGAAAATCAATAGCTTAGGTTTTTGTTGGTTGGTGATTTTAATTTATAATCTAAAATTGACTCATTAATGTGAAACGAGTGCACAAGTTTGGTGACTTTTTTACTATGCAGACTTCAAAGTGGCAGACTTCAAAATGGATTATATTCAATTGCATTTGGGCGAGTTAATCGCGCGCTCATATATATCTTTTCTAAAGATAGCGGCAATATTTAATTCAGCACGTTGTTGGCTACTAATATGGCCAGACTCTTTCATTAAGTTGGCAATATTTTCCCCACTATATTGCCCAGGGTTGTTAAATTCTGCATCGCCTAAGGTAGAGAATTGATTATAAGTGGGTATCTTTCGCGGTGTTGTATTGTTAAAGGTTAAACAACTACCGAGTAACGAAGGTGCTATAACATCAATATTTGTGTCTAGGTAACATGAACGGCTTAATAATCTTGCTGCTTCAAACCGGTTGGGTATATTTTCAAGCCATTGGCATGCTTCATATAAAGCCGAAACCAAAGCTAACGTTGTTTGAGGGTGTTGCTGTTGCCAATTAGACATTAAGCCTAAAACTTTTTCTGGAGAGTTTTGGTATAAATCTGATGACGTTACACCTGTTATACCTACACCTTCGCGAACGGCTTTCGCATTCCATGGGCCACCAACACAAAAACCATCAAGGTCGCCAGACTGCATTGATGGCATCATGTCAGAAGGGGGGACTATTAATAAATTTATATCTGACAGTGCAATATTACTTCTGTTAAGCCATTCAATAAGTTGATAATAATGGCAGCTATAAGGAAAAACGACAGCAAAGGTTAATTTATTACCTTCTTTTTTGCGCTTTTCTATTTCATTAAGCAGAATATTTGCCGAAAAAGGCATGTCTATTTTCGTGGTGTTTTGTTGTGTTAATATTTTTTTATAAAGCTTCGTGGATAAGGTGATGCCATTGCCGTTTCGGCTCAATATTATTGGGGTAATTACCTGAGATTTTTGACCATATAAACCCAATTGACTGGCTATAGGCATTGGAGCTAACATTTGTGCAGCATCGATAACCCCTAAATGTAATTTATCTCGTAATGTTGCCCAAGAGTTTTGCTTGTTTAAGCTTACGTTAAGCCCCCACTTTTTAAACATGCCCATTTCATGGGCAATAATTACCGGTGCACTATCGGTTAATGGCATAAAGCCAAGCGTTATATTTTTCTTTTCAACATTAAACATCTTTTTTTTCTCTAAAATATACTGGCAACTGATAGGATATTCTTGGCAACATCATCCATTTTTTGACTGTTATCCATCGCTATTTTTCGGATAAAGTTATAGGCATCTACTTCGGAAAGTTGTTTAGTTTCCATTAACCAGCGTTTCGCTTTATCGATATTTTTTTGACTGGATAATTTTTGTTTTGTATCTGCAAGCTCTTGTTTAAGGCCTTGAAAAACACCAAACCTGGCAATGGCTACTTCAACAACTGATTTCACTCTTTGTTGGCTAACTTCGCCAACTACATAGGCACTTACTCCAGATTTAACTAACTGATTAATCGTAGGGTTTGGGTGCTGTTGCTCTGAAAAAACAATGATAGGTTTAGGCGCAAATTGAGATATTTTATTGAGATTTTCAAGCATGTCTCTGTCGGGAGACTCTATATCAATAATGATGATATCTGGGTTTAATTGCTCAACATCTTTTAATAGGGGAACACCAGAATGTGCAATATGGTGGATGTCATATTCGGTATTGGTGAGGATACTGATTAATGCTTTAGCTTTTGCATGATTATTCTCTGCAAGTAATATTTTTAACTTTACAGTATTGTGCAAAATGTGATCATGCTTAGTTAATGATAAAGTGCTTTTTTTCAACTCATTCACATTAAAATAAATACCCACGTAAACCGAAATATAGAGCAGCATTCATGCCACTATATAAAGTTCTTTCATTTCAATGATTTGCTTTGTTTTCTTTTGTTTTGCTCTGGTTTTTAAGCGGTTTTTGTTAGTTTATGATGCAATGCTGCCCTAAAATAATGTCTTTATCACTTGAGTGACTTTAAGGTTTTTTAAATATTTATTTAATTGAACACTTTTTAATTATGGACAACATAATGTTTAACTTATCAAATAACTTTTTATTTTGGTTATTGATTAGCTGTTTATATATTTGTTATCTATAAAAAATCCCAATTTAGCCTCCTAACTTGGGATTTTTTTTCAGCAACAATTAAGGTAAATAATAGCGGTAACCAATTAGCCTAATATTTCTAGTTCGCCATCAGTAATACGTGTTTCATAGGTTTTAATTGTATAAGCATCATCATCTAAACAAACGCCAGAACTTAACATAAAACGTTGTTTTAATAACGGCGAAGCTACGTAAACATCGCCTTTGGTTTCGCCAATTAAACCGCGGTATAAAACGTTCGCTTTACCGAAAGGGTCAAAGTTAGAAACGGCGTATATTTTGTCATTGCCAACTTGAAATAAAGCGACTTGCTCTTGGTTTGCTAATAACGCACAAACACCTGAATTTTTTATTAAATCGCTTGTTGAGCAGATAGGTTGCCAGCTATGTTCTGTTGTCATGGTTTTGTCCTTTCTTGTTCGTAAACGTTTATGCAGGCGTTAAGTCAACTGCTTGAATTTTTACACCGTATTTTTTCTCTTCATCCTTAGCGGGACGAATTTGTTCGCGCTCGGTAACGAATTCAATGTTGCTATCGATGGCATCTGAGTTAACAAATTGGCGGAAACGCTTTAATTGCTCTTCGCTTTCAATGGTGGTTTTCCACTCACATTGATAAGTGTCGACAACATTTTGCATTTGTTTTTCTAGTTCAGCATTAATACCTAAATGATCATCTTTAACGATTTTTTCCATGTAAGCTAAACCGCCTTCCAAGTTTTCTAACCAAACTGAAGTACGGGTTAATCTATCCGCGGTTCTTACGTAGAACATTAAGTAGCGATCAATATATTTTATCAGTGTTTCATCGTCTAAATCGGTGGCAAATAAATCGCCATGGCGTGGTTTCATACCCCCATTACCACTCACGTATAAGTTCCAGCCATTTTCGGTGGCTATTACGCCGATATCTTTACTCTGGGCTTCAGCACATTCGCGTGTACATCCTGAAACCGCAAATTTAATTTTGTGTGGCGAGCGTAAGCCTTTGTAACGATCTTCTAAAAGAATCGCCATTGCCATACTGTCTTGTTGGCCGTATCTACACCAAGTGCTACCGACACAAGATTTAACCGTACGTAACGATTTACCATAAGCATGGCCAGTTTCCATACCTGCATCAATTAAGCGTTTCCAAATAGCGGGTAATTGGTCGACACGGGCACCAAATAAATCAATGCGTTGGCCGCCAGTTACCTTAGTGTAAAGGTTGTATTCTTTCGCTACTTCACCAATAACAATCAGCTTGTCAGGTGTTACTTCACCACCAGGCATACGTGGTACAACAGAGTAAGTACCATCTTTTTGCATGTTACCTAAGAAGATGTCGTTAGTATCTTGAAGCGACACATGGTCTGGTTTTAAAATATAGTCGTTCCATACCGAAGCAAGAATAGAAGCGGCAGCGGGTTTACAAATTTCACAGCCTAAACCTGAGCCGTGTTTTTCTAGTAACAGGTCAAAACTTTTTATTTGTTCGGCTTGTACGATATGAAATAACTCAACGCGGCTATAAGCAAAATGTTCACAAATATCTGTACTGATTTCAACGCCGCGTTTTTCTAATTCGTGATCGGTAACTTTTTTCAATAAAGCCGCACAACCACCACAACCCGTACCAGCTTGTGTTGACGATTTAACTTGGCCAACATCAACAGCACCACAATCAATGGCAGCAACAATGTCGCCTTTGGTAACGTTTAAACATGAACATATAGTTGCGGTATCGGGTAAGGCGTCAACACCTAATGTTGGCTTTTCACCTGAACTTGGTAAAATTAACCCGTCAGGGTTTTCGGGTAATTCAATGCCATTTAAAGCATATTGCAGTAATGAGTCATACTCGCTGGTATCGCCAACTAAAACTGCACCGATTAATTCTTTACCATTTGGGCTAACGACAATTTTCTTATAAATTTGATCTGGCTGATTTGAATACACATAGCTTTTACAGCCTTCGGTTCTGGCATGTGCATCGCCAATTGAGCCAACATCCATGCCCATTAATTTTAACTTGGTGCTCATATCGGCACCGGTAAACTGTTGTTCACCACCAATAATGTTATCGGCCGCAACTTTTGCCATGGTGTAACCTGGGGCAACCAAACCGAAAATAAAGTTATTCCAAAGTGCACATTCACCAATGGCATAAATACTGTCGTCAGAAGTTTTACAGTTGTTATCAACTACAATACCGCCGCGTTCGCCAACGGTTAAATCAAATTCGCGTGCAAGGTTGTCGTATGGGCGAATACCCGCAGAAAATAAAATAACATCAGTTTCTAAATGCGAGCCATCAGCAAAGTTCATGCGATGAACACATTCTTCGCCATCAACAATTTCATTGGTTGCTTTTTGGGTGTGCACTTGTACGCCAATGCCTTCGATCATCGAGCGTAACAATGCGCCGCCGTCGGTGTCTAATTGCACGCCCATTAATTGTGGTGCAAATTCAACTACGTGTGTTTGTAAGCCCAGTTCTTTAAGTGCATTTGCAGCTTCTAAACCTAACAAACCACCACCAACCACAACGCCAACTTTGCCCGCTTTAGCTGATGCTTGAATGTCGTCTAAGTCTTGAATAGTGCGATAAACCAAACAATGCTCACGCTCTTTACCCGGAATAGGCGGAACAAATGGGTACGAACCTGTCGCCATAACAAGCTTATCGTAAGCGTAGGTTTCACCCGACTCAGTGGTTACCTCTTTTGCTGCTTTATCAATATGAGTGACTTTCGCGTTGGTGAAAAAATTCACGCCAATTTCGTTGTAATAGGCTGGCGAAGTCATAGCTAAATCTTCAGCCGTTTTGCCAGAAAAATATTCTGATAAGTGAACACGGTCGTAAGCTAAGCGATCTTCTGCTGATAGTACGGTAATTTCATAGCCTTCATGCTTTGCCATTTCATCAACAAAGTGATGACCAACCATGCCATTACCAACGACGACGATTTTTCGAGGTGCTGTGTTCATATTTTACAGTCCTATTGCTTTTAATTAGCGCTATATTTAAGTAGCTAGATTTTTACTAGATATTATTTAGATATTTGCAATAAACGAACCAGTTAACTTTTTTCAATTAATTCAATTGGCTAAGTTTTTTGTAGCTTATTAAAAGTAGAGGTTTGCACTGTATTGAAGATGTTTACGCACCAAGGGTGTGCGCAAAAAAGTTTAAACTAATATTGATAAGTGGTGGGCAGAAAGCTTAGTGGAGTAACGCAAAAATTAGCCCAATAAATAATAAGGCTGATAATGATTGCCAAAATAAAATGGGGTTACGTTTTAATAACGGCTGACTGTTGTATTCTTCAACGGCATTTGTTTGTGGGTTACTTAAATCAGCAAAAAACTCTGAAAAAGCGTTATAGCGCAATTTAGGGTCAGCCTGGGTTGCTTTTTGTAAACTTAAATCTAACCATAAAGGTAATTCAGGTCGAAACTGTTTAATGCTGCGATATTGCATGCTGTTATAATCTTTAATCGTTACCTCAGCCCGCTGCATGGGTTTATAGGGGAGCTCGCCTGAGAGCATTTCATAACAAATAACGCCTAAAGAAAATAAGTCACTTTGATTGTCTGCTCTCATGTGTAATAACGTTTCAGGCGCAATATAGTTTAAAGAGCCAAATGGCACTTCTTCTTTAATGGTTTCTTGGTTTTCATCGAGCGAAGCAACAAATACAGTGCCGTAATCAATCAATTTAATGTGGCCATATTGATCGATCATAATATTGTCGGGTTTTAAATCACGATGCACTAAATCTAAGCGCTGAAAGGCTCGTAATGCGCTAATAACTTGTTTCATAATATCGCGTACTTGGGCAATGCTCGGTTTAGGATTGTCGTGTAACCATTCACCTAGTGTTTGGCCTTGCAAGTATTCGCAAACGTGATACAAAAATTGGCTGTTTTTTCTGCCGGGCAGCACTCGCATTACATTACCGTGCTTAATACGTTCGCCAACCCAAGCTTCTCGCATAAACCCTTGTAAATAAATAGCATCTTCTGAAAAGTTAGCTGAAGGTGTTTTTAAAACATAAGGTTTATCTGTTTCCGTATCTATAACTAAATACAAATGTGATCGAATGCTAGCGTGGATCACTTTTTTGATCAGGTAGCCGTCTAGCTTCTGCCCAACTTTTAATGCTGGTGGTATTACTTTTGTACTAAGATCACGCTGAATTTCAGCCAGTTTACGATTCGGTACGGCTTTAACATAAACTAATAAGCAGGTGAGGTTATCGTTACTACCTTGCTCAAGTGCCGTGTTAACTATTTCAATTGAGAGGGCTTCTAAATCACCTTTTTCTGGTGATACGGGTAAAGCATCAAACAGGGTTTTAAAAACCGGCTTTGTTATATGGTCATGAACGCCATCACAACTTAGCATGTATAAATCGCCCGATTGTAAATCAACCTGATGCACGTCAACTTCTAAACGGTTATCAGCACCCAAGGCACGGGTTAATAAAGCTTGTTGGCCAATTTGCTTGCGATTATGATCGCGTGTAATAACCTCTAATTGAAGATTACGATACTTGGTGATGCGAGTATCACCGACATGAAAAATATAGCCAGTGTTAGATTTAGCAATTAAGGCTGAAAACGTGGTAAGCCATTGCGGAGAATTCTCATCGGCTAAACCCTCCACAAAATCACTTTGTGAATACAGCCAGTTATTTAAACTGGTTAATACTTTGGCAGCTGACTTTTGCGTTGACCAAGTTTCAGGGGTCGCGAGATATTCTTGAATAAATTGAGTAACAGCAAGTTGCGAGGCATCTGCCGCTTTATTAGCACTTGATAGCCCATCGGCAATAGCCGCAACAGCACCTTTAGCACGTAATTCGTGGCTTTGGGGCACAATAGCGGCGAAAGCGTCTTGGTTTTCGGCCTTTAAACCTTTTGAAGAAAATCCGCCAATGCACAATTGCAAATCTGCAACCGTGCTTTGGTTTCGCTGGGTTTCATTACTCATATTTTCTTAATGGCTGACATTAATTAACTCTACCGTACCATCTTCTCGTACTTCAGTAATAGTGCCTTTGGGCTCTTCCATAAAGAGTAACGTTGTGAACCCTAGCACTGCAGTAGCGGCTATCACCATAAAGAAGGTTGAATAATCAACCATGGTTAATACCGTTAAATAAACCACAGCCCCGACGTTACCATAAGCACCAGTCATACCCGCAATTTGCCCGGTTAACCTACGCTTAATTAGTGGTACGGCGGCAAATACGGCACCTTCGCCTGCTTGTACGAAGAATGAACAAGCCATCGCTGTTACTACCGCTAACGCTAATGGCCATTCACCGGTGATTTCCGACATAGCAAAATAACCAACAGCTAAACCCGCCGTTAAAATTAATAAGGTTTTTTTACGACCAAATTTATCAGACAACCAACCGCCACCAGGGCGAGACATTAAGTTCATAAAGGCATAAGTTGACGCCAACATCGCGGCATAAACCATACTTAGCTCAAAGGTTTCAGCGAAAAATAACGGTAGCATTGAAACAACAGCCAATTCTGAACCAAAAGTTGCAAAGTAAAGAATGTTTAATACCGCGACTTGTTTAAATTTATATTGGTGAATTTTTTCTACGGGCTTTGAAAATAAATGACCGTTTACTTTAATGGTTTGCTTAACTTCAATCGCAAATAAAACCACTAAACCAATATAAGCCAACAATGCACTTTGATCTGATAACAAATTCACGCCAGCCGGTGATAATTTCCAAGTAAGTAAAGCTAAAGCACCATACATTGGCACTTTCATAATTAATAACAGAAAGAAGTCGCCAGTTGACGTAACTTCCATTGCGCCAGTTTGTTTAGGTTTAAAGTAGGTTGAACCTTTTGGGGTATCGGTAACGTTTTTATACCAAATAATACTGAAAAGTAAGCTTAATGCTCCAGTAAAGGCAACAGCATATCTCCAGCCGTTTTCACCACCAAATACTAATGCCAGAGTCGGTAAAGTCATTGCCGCAGCAGCAGAGCCAAAATTACCCCAACCACCATAAATGCCTTCAGCAGTACCAAGTTCATTCGCCGGAAACCATTCAGATACCATTCGAATACCGATAACAAAGCCAGCGCCAATAAAGCCTAATAAGAATCGAGACAATGCCGCTTGTTCAAACGAGCTTGCAAAAGCAAACATAAAACAAGGGATGCTACATACGGCAAGTAATACGGCGAAGGTTAAGCGAGGGCCATATTTGTCGGTTAACATGCCGATAATTACGCGGGCCGGAATAGTTAAGGCCACATTTAATAGCATTAAGGTTTTAATTTCCGCTTTAGATAAGCCGAGTGAGTCTGCAATAACCGACACTAAAGGCGCAAAATTAAACCAAACAGCAAAGGTGATAAAAAATGCTATCCAACTCATATGTAAGGTTTTCATTTTTCCTTTAAATGAAAAAATATTAAGACTATCTTGACCGCTCATGCAACAACTCCTAAAAATTAAAATCTATGCTTTTTATTAACCAGAGACGCTTTTCTGTGTTAATAACAAATAATGGGTTGGTTATTTTTGTCATCAGACAGGCTTAATAGAGTGCCAATAACAGTAGTGAGCACTGAGTTGCAAATGCAATGCCAGACAATGCGGATATTACTATGGTGTTGTTTTAATTGTTTTTTAGTGTGTTTTATATAGCTAATTCTAAATGTTATTAGGTTATGACTGCACGATACAAAAGCGCCAACGCACAGATTAAGTGCAGAAAAAATGGTAAGCAATGCGTAACAGGTAAAATGCGTAACAGGTAAAATAGGGGGTTAATGATGAACAGCTAAGATCTCAATTTTAATCTTATTATTTGTGGAAGTTATTTGTGGAAAGTATTTGTGGCAATGGTTTGCGCTTAGCCCGTTGTATTTACCTTGAATGCTGGCTTAAGTATTATGGAGTTTACTCATCTTATTCGTAAAAGCCTTTGCTTGGTAGTTTAAGACAAGTTACTTTAAGTCGAGGTACCTAACTCTAGTTACTTTAAGTTATAAGTTACCCACCCCGCCTTTTTATAAAACAATGCATGCCAGCACCATATCAGTGCATAAACTTATATAAATATCAGCATAGTTATTATTATTTTGAACAATACTTTAAAGAAAATACTTTAATTACAATAAGGTAAAGGGGAGTGCAGAATTAAAAATCTCATGGCACATTACCTGCATTTAGCTCTATATAAAGTTTTTATAGTCACAAAAGAATGGCGAACTGAGTAACTTACCTTCGCTACGATGATAACGCGACAAATATAGGCAGTAAAATGGCTAATACCGAAAAACCAATAATTAAGCGTTCAAGCAGCAAGCCTGTTCAGTCAGTTGTGCAAATAAAACCTGCATTGGTGATCGTTGGAAACGGTATGGCAACAGGTCGCCTGCTCGACGAAATAATCAAACGTACGCCGAATAAATACCAGATTACGGTGATCTCTAAAGAGCACTTTGGTAGCTACAACCGAATAATGTTATCAGCTGTTTTAGCAGGTGAAGCAACCATAGACAGTATTATGCAAAAACCACCAGCATGGTACAAAGCGCATCATATTAATTTTTTAAGTGGCGGTGTTGTTAGTTATATCAATAAAGAAAAAAAGTACGTTGATTTAGCCTCAGGTGTGCAAATAGATTACGACGAACTTATTATCGCTACAGGCTCTCGCACCGCTAAAATTCCAGCCAAAAATCAAAATATTACCGGAATATTTAATTTTCGAAATATTGCCGATACCGAAAAAATTCAAGCCTTCACCAAACAAAAGAGCATAAGTAAAAAGCAAGCGGTTGTGATTGGTGGTGGCTTGCTAGGATTAGAGGCTGCGTACGGATTAGCGCTTAGTGGTGTAGAAGTTACCTTGGTGCATCGTAACAAATGGTTGTTGAACAGGCAGCTTGATAAAGTGGCCGGCGTTATGCTGCAAACCATTATGGAGCAAAAAAATATTAACTTTGTTTTGGGCCATGAAGTTGCCGCTTTTGAAAGTAACATCGATAAAAGCGTAACACCTAATAATAAGAAAACTGAAATATTATCAGGTGTTACGTTAACTAATGGTGCGTTTATTTGTGCGCAAATGGCCGTTATTGCCACGGGCATTACGCCAAACAAAGAATTAGCTCAAACCAGTAATATTGAGGTTAATCGTGCCATATTAGTTAACGATTACATGCAAACCAGTGAACCTTCGATTAGCGCTTTAGGTGAGTGTTGTCAGCATAAAGGAGCCACCTTTGGTTTGGTTGATCCTATTTGGGCACAGTGTATTACGCTTGCTGAGCGTTTGTGTAATAGCCTAGAAAAACCATTTTATAACGCTCCTGTAGCAACCAAATTGAAAGTGTCGGGTGTTCAGTTATTTTCAGCAGGTAATGTTGAAGTATCAGAAGACAGCCAATGCTTTACGCTATTAGATAAAAAAGCGCTTATTTACCGAAAAATCATCGTTAAAAACGGCAAAATAAGTGGTGTTGTGCTCTTTGGTGATGTGAGCTCTGGTATGGCTTATTTTGACCTAATGCAACAAGCAACAACAGTTACTCCTATGTTGCCAGAGCTTTTAATTGGCGAAGAGTTTGTCAGCCTAAGCGATGACGAAAAGCAAGTCAGTATCGCATAACTTACTTTTGCAACATAAAGGCTAGTTTTGCTTTAGCTTAGCAGTAGCGCACACGACTTTGATATTAATAAGCCGCTTAATTTAAAATTTTACCAACGCACTTTTTGCAAAAAACGAATAATAATTGCACTGGTGAGTTAACGTTTGAGAACTTCATGACCGATATTATTTTTACCGATAAACAACCTTCAGCTTTAAACAATCAACTCACCACAAATAAAACTAATTGCCCTTATTGTGGGGTAGGTTGCGGTATTGAAGCCACTGTTGAAAATAATAAGGTTATTGCCGTAAAAGGTAATAAACTGCACCCTGCAAACTTAGGCCGATTATGCGTTAAAGGCTCTTCACTTCATGAAACACAAGGGGTAAAAAATCGAATCTTAAGTCCGCGTATTGATGGCGAAGCTGTAAGTTGGGACCAAGCAACGTCTAAAATAGCCAAACATTTTCAAGAAACAATTGCGCAATACGGCCCAGACTCAGTCGCTTTTTATTTATCAGGGCAGTTACTTACCGAAGACTATTATGTCGCCAATAAACTCATGAAAGGCTTTATTGGCTCAGCCAATGTCGATACCAACTCACGATTATGTATGGCGTCTGCCAGTACAGCTCACAAACGTGCCTTTGGCGAAGATATTGTGGCTGGCTGTTATGACGACTTAAGCGCCGCCGAAGCTATATTTATTATTGGCGCTAACCCCGCTTATGCTCATCCCATTGTTTATCAGCGCATGATTAAAGCGAGGGAAGAAAACCCAACACGTAAAATAGTGGTAATCGACCCACGTAAAACGGCTTCTGCGAAAGATGCCGACTTATATCTGGCGATAAAGCCTGGCAGCGATGCTTATTTCTATAACGGCTTGTTAATGTATTTGGCTGAGCAAGGGCATTTAAATAACGATTATATCGCCAAGCATTGTCAAGGCTTCGAACAAACATTACAAACCGCACAAAGCCAGTTTGCTGATATTTCAGCTGTAGCAAAAGCCTGTGATATTGAGCTTTCATTGTTGCTTGAGAGTTACCAAATTTTTGCCGAAACAGACAAAGTCGTTACTTTTTTCTCGCAAGGCATTAACCAATCATCAAGTGGTGTTGATAAAGGTAATGCCATTATTAATTGTCATTTAGCGACAGGGAAAATAGGGCGAGAAGGTGCTGCTGCGTTTTCAATTACCGGTCAACCCAATGCTATGGGGGGGCGCGAAGTAGGTGGCTTATCAACGCAGCTTGCCGCGCATTTACATTTTGAAAACCCCAATGAAATAGACTTAGTTAAACGTTTTTGGCAAGCCCCTAACATTGCGACTAAGCAAGGGTTAAAAGCGGTAGACTTATTCGACGCGGTAGACTCTGGAAAGATAAAAGCTATTTGGATCATGGCGACTAATCCTGTAGTTAGTATGCCTAATGCTAACCTTGTTAAACGCGCATTAAAAAAATGCCCTATGGTTGTGGTGAGCGAATGTTATGAAAACACTGACACGGTAGCTTATGCTGATGTGGTGTTACCCGCGAGTACTTGGGGTGAAAAACATGGCTCTGTAACCAACTCTGACCGAACCATTTCTGTGCACAAAAGCATGTTAAAAGCACCCGGTGAAGCAAGGCATGATTGGCAAATAATTACCGATGTTGCACATAAGTTAGGCTTTAAATCCGCGTTTAATTATCAACACCCTGTTGATATATTCAAAGAACATGCTGCCTTGTCTGGTTTTGAAAACAGCCACCCTTATGCTGATAAAAGAGCTAAACATGATGTTTACCGCGTTTTTGATATTTCAGCTTTAGCTAACATTTCACAAGCTGATTACGAAAACTTTATACCCACGAAATGGCCGATTAATCAGGCAAACCCAAATGGTGTTAAGCGTTTATTTACCGATGGTGTGTTTGCGACAAAAAATCAAAAAGCTAATTTTATTCCCATTATTGCGCAACTGCCTAAAATATTACCAAGCTCTACTCAAGTAGTGATGAACTCGGGCCGAATTCGAGATCAATGGCACACCATGACCAGAACGGGTCGTGTGGCGAAATTAATGACACATTCAAACGAGCCATATATTGCTGTAAATCCAGAAGATGCTCAGCGCTTTAAATTAGCAGATAAACAACTCGCGATATTGACTAACTTAGACGCTGAATATATTGGCAGAGTCAATATTACTGACGAACAACGCGTAGGTGAAATTTTTGTCCCTATTCACTGGAATGATAATTTTTCAGCATCTGCTCGCGCATCTGCGTTGGTAAACCCTATTACTGATGACATTTGTGGACAGCCTGAATTTAAGCACAGCCCCGTTAACCTCAAGCCCTTTAATACAATATGGTCTGGCTATTTAGTTTCTTCACAAGCAGTAAACTGTTCAACCCAGTACTGGAGTAAAATACAGCTTGAACAAGGTCACAAATATTTATTGTCTGACCAGCAAGCGTTGGCCGAAGATGAAACTTTTTTGGCTAATTTGTATCCGCAGATCACCGACTGGATAGTATTAAAAGACCATCAAAAAAACGTATTACGTATTGCCGGTTTTATCGATAACCAACTGCATTGCTTTTTTGCGGCAAGTACTGATTTAAGCCTGAAATTTAATAGCCGATACATCGAAGATCAATTAAATAAAACTCTACCAATAAAAACTCGCTTTAAGCTAATGTCAGGTATTGATAGTGATGGCAAAGGCGATGTGGGCGACATGATATGCTCTTGTTTTCAGGTGGGTGAAAAAACCATACAAGCAGCGATTAAATCTGGCGATTGTAAGTCGGTAAACAGTTTAGGTGAAAAGTTAAAATGTGGTACTAACTGTGGCTCATGTATTCCTGAATTGAAAACATATTTATTGAACGGTTAACTTTAAAAGCATTTTTTACATCGGTGAAAAGCGAGTACAGCACTTAACATTTCATGAAAATGTTAAGTGTGTATAGGTTCTGACTTCATCTGACAAGCAGTTATGAGCCTAAAACTGGCTTAGTATAACTCGATTAATATCTCTGTTTGAGCACATTGGTGATATTTCAATGAGCCTGACTCCGCAGTTTATATTTATCCTTATTTATTTTGTTACGTCACAAATTTAACTGTGTATTTGTACAGATTAGTGCGATTTCCTGCTTTCATCCAATAAAAAGGAAATATTCTCGTTTATGTCTTTAGCATAACGAGATGTTTTATTAGTAACTTATTGTAGATAGTGAATAAACCAGGTATGTTTTGATTATTATAAAATATGAAAGAAGGATTTTTTCCTTGTTTAAACAAGGATTTTTTCATCATAATAAGCTGTTAGGCTCCTAGAGGAATTTGAGTGAAACTGTTAATTGGGATACTCCATGGAATATTATTTTTAGTTTTTCTTGGACTCTATTGGCACTTACTACCTTTTTGGCAAACAACAGTAACAAGTTCATTTGTAAACTTTATCGTTCAGTATGAGTGGTCAAAAGATGCTTTTTGGTTAGTAGACGGTTTGTACATATTGTTAGCGACAGTTGATTTTTCTATTGCTTCTTTTCTATCTGCAACAGTAATTGGTTTTGGCGTTAAAAAGTTAAATTGGAGTAGTAAGTTAGGATTGTTAGTTTACTTCTGTCCGATTTTAGTAATTGTAATTTTTGACTATTTTTCTCAATTTATCGGTAGATACACTGGAAGTAACTTTGAGTATTTGTGGTATTTGGCGATACCAAGTTTAGTTTTGTACCTTCTGATAAAGAAGCCTAACAATCAAATGCAGCCGACGCCAAACAGCTACTCGACTGATTAGGGCGTTAGGCTTCTTTAAGGATTGTAGTAAAAATGGAGTTTTTCTTGAATACGCTTTTTCTTTTTTTCAAATCAGGTAAAAAGATGCCGTCGCTTTTTATGTATATGTATGGCGTAAATACCGTTACGTTTATTCCTCTTCTATTGTTTGGATTTTGGCCGTGGCCAAATGCAACCTATGAAATCAACGGAGAGGCATTAAGAAAGAATTTAACAGGACACTCACCCTAACTGCAAAAAACTCTTTGCCTAAGTTCACGATTTACCGATTTTAAACGCCATAAAGTTAACAAGTCAGTACTTGAGGTTGCTACTTGCCAGAAAATTGATGTATAAGTATAGTTTGGGTCTAAAGTGGTAGTTTCGTATCTATTTTTAGACAAAATCAGTCATTTGGTCATGACAAAGAGCAAGATATTATAATATCGCTGGTATGTGATTAGGGTTTATTTAGAATGAGTGTCATTATTAATTTCGGAATTAAAAGGACACCCATCCTAAATTGAAATTACAGAACACTGAACTAAACTAAGAAAACCCCACAACATTATCTCAGGGGAATTAAAAGGACACCCATCCTAAATTGAAATTACAGAACACTGAACTAAACTAAGGGGAATTAAAAGGACACCCATCCTAAATTGAAATTACAGAACACTGAACTAAACTAAGAAAACCCCACAACATTATCTCAGGTGAGTTATGGCTACGCCAAGGAAGCAGCAAATCAGTTTAGTAAACACCCCGTATTATCATTGTGTGGCGCGTTGTGTTCGACGTGCTTTTTTATGCGGTGAAGATACTTTATCAGGACAAAGCTTTGAGCACCGTCGAGAATGGATAGAAGAGAAGTTACACTTTCTCAGCCAAGTGTTTGCCATTGACGTTTGTGCTTATGCGGTAATGAGTAATCATTATCATGTGGTGTTATTTATTGATGAAGAAAAAGCCCAACAATGGAGTATGAAAGAGGTGCTTGAGCGCTGGCACCGCTTATACAAAGGCACATTACTCACACAACAATACTGTCGTGGTGATGTACTGCCAAAGCACTTAATGGCTATCGTTGAAGCCACCGCTGAAGTGTATCGCAAACGTCTGATGAAAATCAGCTGGTTTATGGGCTATATCAACGAACACATTGCACGAGCCGCCAACCAAGAAGATAACTGCACAGGCAGGTTCTGGGAAGGTCGGTTTAAATCTCAAGCTTTACTTGATGAAGCCGCACTTGCTGCTTGTATGGCTTATGTTGACTTAAACCCCATTCGCGCCAATATCGCCAACACCCCAGAAGATTCAGCGCACACCAGCGTTAAATTGCGCTGCGAGCAAGCCACACAAAGCCAACAACCCAAAACACTCATGCCCTTTGTTGGAAACCCCAGAGAAAACATGCCCAAAGGCCTACCGTTTGAGCTGACTGACTATTTAAAGTTAATCGAACTCACCGGGCGTTGCATTAGAGAAGATAAGCCCGGCTACATCGACGAAAACCTACCAAGCATACTGAGCCGATTAAACATATCACCTGAAAACTGGCTAATCATCACCACTGAATTTAAAACACAGTTTCATGGTGCAATAGGCCGCGAAGATGTACTCAGTGATTATTGCGAACACCAACAGCTCAAACGACGACAAAACTTAAGCCACTGCAAAAAACTCTTTGCGTAAACTCCAGATTTACCGATTTTAAACACCATAAAGTCAACAAGTCAGAAGGAATTAACAGGACACCCATCCTAAATTGAAATTACAGAACACTGAACTAAACTAAGAAAACCCCCACAACATTATCTCAGGTGAGTTATGGCTACGCCAAGGAAGCAGCAAATCAGTTTAGTAGATACCCCGTATTATCATTGTGTGGCGCGTTGTGTTCGACGTGCTTTTTTATGCGGTGAAGATACCGTATCAGGACAAAGCTTTGAACACAGGCGTGAATGGATAGAAGAGAAGTTACACTTTCTCAGCCAAGTGTTTGCCATTGACGTTTGTGCTTATGCAGTAATGAGTAATCATTATCATGTGGTGTTATTTATTGATGAAGTAAAAGCCAAGCAATGGAGTATGAAAGAGGTGCTTGAGCGCTGGCACCGCTTATACAAAGGCACATTACTCACACAACAGTACTGTCGTGGTGATGTACTGCCAAAACACTTAATGGCTATCGTTGAAGCTACCGCTGAAGTGTATCGAAAGCGTCTAATGAAAATTAGCTGGTTTATGGGCTATATCAACGAAAACATAGCACGAGCCGCCAACCAAGAAGATAACTGCACAG
>NZ_NBOE01000010.1 GCF_002104515.1 Colwellia polaris
ACCTTTTTTGTCTAGCGACAATAGCGACATGGCCCCACCTGATCCCATTCCGAACTCAGAAGTGAAACGTGTTAGCGCCGATGGTAGTGTGGGAGTTCCCATGTGAGAGTAGGACATTGCTAGGCTTCTATTGAGAAGAGCCCGTTACTAAAGTGACGGGCTTTTTGCTATCTGGAATTTGATAAAATACATATAGCGAAATGGCCCCACCTGATCCCATTCCGAACTCAGAAGTGACCGCTCTTAGACAGCCTGTCTTCGCGGAATTAGTGCATCCATGCACGTCAACGTGTTAGCGCCGGTGGTAAAGAGCGTGTGGGTGTTCTTCTCTTTTATGTGAGAGTAGGACATTGCTAGGCTTCTATTGAGAAGAGCCCGTTACGAAAGTGACGGGCTTTTTGCTGTCTAAAATCCGCAAAAAATAGCTATCAGTTTTGAGCTGTCAGCTGTCAGTTTAAGACATCAAATAATAGCTATCAGTTTTGAACTATCAGCTGTCAGTTTAAAAACTAAAGTTACTAAAAGATTTTTACTGAAAGCTGACAGCTTAGAACTTACAGCTTTGACTAAAGTTATTTAATAGACCTTTACTGAAAGCTGACAGCTTAGAACTTACAGCTTTGACTAAAGTCACTAATAGATCTTTACTGAAAGCTGACAGCTTAGAACTTACAGCTTTGACTAAAGTCACTAATAGATCTTTACTGAAAGCTGACAGCTTGGAACTTACAGCTTTGACTAAACTTACTTAAATCTTACAGTTCGTCCCCACATCTCCTACCAACAATTTTATGCTGAAATAATTAACCATTTAATCATTAGTATAAAGATGAATGATAAGTTAAATTTTTTATTACTTGTTGAATGAATTGAATTTAGATATTCTAATTTTAATAGCGCAATCTCTAGGGAGACTGTGTTATTAAACAATAATAATAAAACATAGACTCTCAAGGAGCGCTTGTGCTTATTAAAGATAACTTTGATGAGGCACTGAAGTACAGTGCATCAACTAATGAATTTTTATCTCATTATCAAATACCACCAAGCCCAGTTAATTATTCCGTCATTTATCTACACATTAGTAACCGTAATGAAAAACTAAGTGCAGAGCTGGAAAGACATGTTCAAACATTTCAAGAAGTCGACTTAACGTTTATTGAAGGCCTATTTGAAAAGTACATTTCTAATTCTCATGCTATTGATAAGCAAATATTAGATCCCATTGAAAAGTCTTTAACAGCAACGTTAGAAAAAATTAATCTACAAGTCGACAGTGATAAAACAGTAGCTTCAAATCTAAAAAAAGCTGAAAAAGCGTTAACTAAGCATGAATACCATAAATCCATGCAAAATATTGTTTCATTTTTAATGAACAATATAACTGCCTCACAGCAACAACACAGTGATCTTTCTCTGGAGTTAACACGCACTTGTGGTGAAGTTAGTTTCTTAAAAGCGAAGCTTGAGGCGGCACGTCATGAGGCAATACTAGATTCTTTAACTGGTTTATATAATCGACGTGGCTGTGATATAAAGCTAAAAGAGCTCGATATAGAACAAGTCCACTCATCGTTAGCAATTGATATTGACCATTTTAAAAATATAAACGATCAATTCGGTCACTTTATTGGTGACAAGGTTATAGAGCGCATTGCGAAAGTAATTAAAACATCAATATCAGCTCAAGATATTGCTGTTCGCTTTGGTGGGGAAGAATTTATTGTTGTAATGGTTAATAAAACTATGTCACAAGCGCATGAGGTAGCAGAAAAAATTAGGCTAGCCATTTCGCAATTGAAGTTAATGCAACGAGACTCTAAAGCTTACTTACCCAAAATTTCAGTATCTATTGGTATTGCTGAGCGCCAAGAAGAATTAAATTGGACTGCAGTATTTGAACAAGCGGATACCGCTTTGTATCAAGCTAAAAACAGTGGCAGGAATAGAAGCGTGTGCTTATGATTTTGGTGTAATGTACTTAGGTTATTACGGGCTCTCGCCAAACTCCAATACATCAATAACTCTTCTAGCTTCTGCTATGGTGCAATCTGTGCGTTGCATTAACTCTGACACAGTAATTCCTGAATTCTTTTTAGCAATTGCTAATAACATATCAAAGCCTAAGTTTTTACTCTGTTTGGATATATGAACAGCAACCCATTGCCAACTTGATTCTTCACTTTGTTCTATGAGGCTGGTTATATTTTCTAGTTGTTCGAAAGTAGCTTTTAACTGCCAATTGCGTGAGCGTCCAATACGATTAAGTTCGCAACCTTGCGCTCTTATTAATGATTTAAGTGCGTAAGCTTTTAATACTCGGCGTAAAAAAGACGGTAGCGTTATATAAGGAATGTTGCTTTTAGGTGTTTTCATCATTAGCTAGAAGTAAAACCAATGTATTTATTGGTTTTACTTCAGTGTATTGTTTACCACTTTTTCTTTGGCTGGAATAATAAATCTAAATCATCTTCTTCAGATTTTGCTTTTTTAGCGGCATCTTTCGCATTAGTATTTTTTAAAGCAGAGGTTATTTCTTCGAGTATATTACTGATTTCTTGTTTCTTTACAGTGCAATACTCGGTTTGAATTGGGTTTTCAGCGATTGTTTGAAGTGCTTTCTCTAAATACTGTCTAGATGAACCTAACATTTCTTTTTGGTACGCGATCATGCCTCTTTTTTGTAAGGTTTCAACACCTATTTTAAGTTGCATTGCAGATAGCTTATTATCTTCTTGCGTAAAAGTTTGTGGATCTAAGTTGCCTTTAGTTTGCTCAGATTTTAATGTTATTCGTAATTTTTTTATGCACTGTAAAACGCTAACAAGTTGTTGTTCACTGTCGGGTAAGGTAAAACTTTGCTCGCTTGCGGCTTCAGCTTTATTGGATTTACTCGCATTAACTCGAGTTTCCATTTCTTTAACACGGGCTATTAATTGTTTATTCTCTGGCAATATCTCCGCCATGGTTTTGGCAGCATTTAGGCTTCGATTATTTAATATAACAACTAAATTTGGGTTGCTAGGTAAATTAGCAATACTTAGTAGGAGTTCTTCTGTTTCATCGATAATAGCTTTTTGTTTAGCTGCTTTTCCGCGCTTTTCTTGCTCTACTTTTTCTCTATGTTGCTGTATAGCACTCACTACCACTACAATGATAATTAAAGCGATAATTAAAGCGATGATAATGCCCATGTTTAATACTCAGTTTTTTGAAAATACAAATTCTAATACAGCAGTTTACAAAAATTGTTAGGTGAAGCAAAGCACAAAGCGTTTTCTTTTGATTATTTCTCTAAATGGTTACCTTAGTTTGATTTTATTCGTTCATTAATGCGATCTGATTTAAGTCTATATAGGTGAATTTAGAATATTATTTACGCAAATTTTAAAAAAATATGGAATAAATGTGCAATTAAGTATATATTTTTCGTCTAAGAAAACTCTGAATGATAATTATGAAGCTGCAACAACTCCGTTATATCGTCGAAGTACTCAATAATAATTTAAATGTTTCTGCCACGGCTGAAAGTCTTTTTACCTCACAACCTGGTATTAGCAAGCAAGTTAGAATGCTTGAAGACGAACTTGGTATTCAAATTTTTGGTCGAAGCGGTAAGCACTTGACCCATGTTACCTCTGCGGGTAATGAAGTGATCAACATCGCGACAGAAATTTTGTCTAAAGTCGAAGCAATTAAAGCAGTTGCTCGAGAGCATACTCAGCCAGATGAAGGTAAGCTCCGTATTGCGACAACGCATACTCAAGCACGATATGCTTTACCTGAAGTTATTCAGGGGTTTATGAAAAAATACTCAAAAGTATCTTTACATATGTATCAGGGGACACCGGCACAGATTAGCGATGCCTCAAGCAAAGGTGATGCAGATTTTGCTATAGCGACAGAGTCTTTGCATTTGTACAATGACCTAGTTATGTTGCCTTGTTATCGCTGGAATCGCAGTATAATTGTTAAAGCAGATCACCCTTTAGCGACTAAACAAAACATTACTATTGAAGATATTGCACAATACTCTTTAGTGACTTATGTATTTGGTTTTACCGGACGTTCAGAGTTAGATATTGCTTTTAATCAAATAGGTGTTGAACCAAAAATTGCTTTTACCGCTACTGATGCTGATGTTATTAAAACTTATGTTCGTTTAGGTGTTGGGGTTGGTGTTATTGCTACTATGGCAATGGATCCTAAGTTAGATAATGATTTAGTTACTATAGATGCGAGCCATTTATTTAGTCCGAGTATGACTAAAATTGGATTCAGACGTGGCACCTTCTTAAGAGGCTATATGTTTGACTTTATTGAACGTTTTGCTCCGCACTTAAATCGTGATTTAGTGACCAAAGCTATTTTATTAAAAAATAATGCTGAGATAGATGAAATGTTTGCCAACATTAAATTACCTATGCGTTAATAGCTAGGCAACTGATTAAGTTTACATCATAAAAAAACCGTATTTTAAATACGGTTTTTTTATTGTTTTTTAAGAGGAATATTGGGCGAATTATCGTGCATTATAACTCGACATTAGTTGATAAGATTTTACACGCTATGTTTATAAATAGCCGAATGCAATATTGTATTTAACTTATTAACTTATTAACTTATTAACTTATTAACTTAACACGTTAACATTCTGTAATATTAACCGCTAAACCGCCGCGCGATGTTTCTTTATATTTAGTCTTCATATCATTACCTGTATCCCACATAGTTTTAATTACTTTGTCTAATGATACCTTTTGTACTCCTGTGCCTCTAAGAGCCAAACGAGAAGCGTTAATTGCCTTTACTGAGCCCATAGCGTTTCGCTCAATGCAAGGAACTTGTACCAAACCGCCAACAGGGTCACAAGTTAAGCCTAAATTGTGTTCCATGCCAATTTCTGCAGCATTTTCTACCTGTTGAGGTGTGCCACCCATTATTTCGGTTAGTGCACCTGCAGCCATTGAACATGCTACACCTACTTCTGCTTGGCAACCGCCTTCTGCACCTGAAATGGTTGCATTGGTTTTGTATAAAATACCAATTGCCGCAGCGGTTAATAAATAACGAATACAGTCTTGATCATTAACCGGCTTAATAAATTTATCGTAGTAAGATAAAACTGCAGGTAATATACCTGCTGCACCATTTGTTGGTGCTGTTACCACTCTGCTGCCAGCGGCATTTTCTTCATTAACTGCTAAAGCAAATAGGTTAACCCAATCCATAGCTGAAAGAGGATCCGTGTTTTTTTCAACGCACAGTGCTCTATGCAATGCGGGTGCTCTTCGCGTAACTTTTAAACCACCGGGTAAAATTCCTTCTGTTACTATGCCTCGAGAAATACTAGCCTTCATAGCATCCCATATTTCTATAAGACCTGAACGTATGCTTGACTCGTCTTGCAAACATTTCTCGTTGTCCATCATAATAGTACTTATACTTAGGCCTTTTTCATTCGCTAGTTTCAATAGCTCATCGGCGCTAGAAAATCGATGTGGGCGGTCAATGTTGGCATGGGTTGATAATGCTTTATCTTTTTCTTTTTCAAAGTCGCAGTCTTTAACAATAAAGCCGCCACCAATTGAATAATAGGTTTCTTCAAAGATCACCTCATCATTACTGTATGCAAAAAATGTCATTGCGTTAGCGTGTGCAGGTAAGGTTTTTCTTCGATGATAAATAATAGCGTTCGATTTAGGAAACGAGATTAAATGTTCTTTGTTGAGGTTTATTTTCTCGCTTGCAACCACATCAGCCAGTATAGACTCAATAGAATCTACAGGAATAGTTTCTGGACTTTCTCCAGTTAATCCTAAAATAACAGCTTTACCAGTACCGTGGCCTATACCTGTTTGGCCTAACGAACCAAACAGCTCACACTTCACACGATCCGTTTTAACTAGCTTATTTTCAGCTATAAGGTTATCAACAAATAATTTTGCTGCTTTCATTGGACCAACGGTATGAGAACTGGATGGACCAATTCCGATTGAAAACATATCAAATACACTAATCATAAGAAAACCTGAATAAATACTGTTAAATGTAGAGGTAAATAAAATTTTGTTCGGTTATTGTAGCTGAAAGAATTCAGCATTGATAACAAAATGTATATTTAGGTGGAATGTATTATAGCTAAAATTAATGACTAGGCTGTAAAATAACTCAATGAATGACATAGCCTAAACGGGATTAATTGTCTTGATTTAGTAGGGTACTTAAATCATGTAACATAGCGGCGGTTGCGCCCCAAATATTATATTTTTTATAAGGCATAAAATGTACGTTATGTTGTTTACCATAATGATATACAGGTATTTGAATATGATGTTGTCGGTGTAGAAAGTGTGTTAAAGGCACATGGAAAACTTCTGCTACTTCGTTTTTGTCAATGTGATAACTTTTTTGGTTAGAAACCATCGCAATGATAGGCGTTACTTCATAACCTGAAATGGTTTGATAAGGCTGAAGTTGACCAATAACATCTATACAAGAAGGTTCTAGCCCTATTTCTTCATGTGTTTCTCGCAGCGCTGTTGCGGTTATATCTAGATCAAACTTTTCGACTTTTCCGCCCGGAAAACTCACTTGCCCAGGGTGATGAGTTAAGTGACTAGCACGTTTCGTTAATACTACTTCTAGCTGATTGTTATAACTCAAAATAGGGATCAATACAGCCGCACTTTTTAACTGTTGTTGATAACGAAATTTATGCGCTGAAACAGGCAAAGATTGCATTTGAAAGCGCTGAATAAATTCTTCTTTTGTCATACAACGTTTGTCACTTAAGTATAGCTATAGCGATAGCAGGAAATAATTGATGAGAGCTTCAGTAAATAAACTTATTATAGTTATTCTGACAAGTTTAACTTACTTAGTATCGGTAAAATTTTATTCACTTTATCGTAAGTTTCCTGGTACTCACTGTCAACGTTTGAATCTATCACCACACCGCCGCCTGCCCAACAGTGAATTTGTTGTTGATGACAAACTAAGGTGCGAATAGTTATGCTAGTATCCATATTGCCACAAGCTGATATATAACCAATTGATCCACAATAAACGCTGCGTTGATTTGGCTCTAACTCTTCAATAATGTCCATGGCCCTTATTTTGGGAGCACCCGTAATTGAACCCCCTGGAAATGCTGCGCGAAGTAGGTCATTTGCATCATATTTTGGGTTGAGTTCGCCTTCTACTGTGCTCACTAAATGATGTACTGCCGGAAAACTTTCAATAACAAATAATGCTGGGACCTTGACCGAACCCGGTGTGCAAACTCGGCTGATGTCGTTACGCAATAGGTCAACGATCATCAAGTTTTCTGCTTTATCTTTACTGGCATTTTGGAGTTCGTCAGCATTGGCTTGATCGATTGCAGCATTTTCATGGCGAGGCCGAGTGCCTTTAATCGGTTTACTTTGTACTTTATTATCAACTAATCTTAAAAAACGCTCAGGTGAAATACTTAAAATAGCACTATTTTCAAAGCGTAGAAAAGCGGAGAAAGGAGCCTTGTTTTCTTGTCTTAAGGCACAATAGGCTTGAAATTCATTGCCCGTATATTCTGCACTGAAACGCTGCGCTAAGTTGATTTGATAACAATCACCTGAGAGCAAATAGTTTTGCACTTGTTCGAATTTTTCGTGATATTGTTCAGGCTGCATATTTGACTGCCAAGGTGTGGTAAGTTGAAAATCAGTTTGGTGTAAATTTTCGGTTCTTACTTTATCGCTGTTAAGGTTTTTACTTAATAAGCCATTAATAAGTGTTTCTATTTCTGATCTTTTTTCGTCAAGGCATAGCAACCAAACTTGTTGAGATTTTCGCTCAAAAATAATCGCTTGTTGATAAATACCAACAGACATTTCGGGTATAGCTATATCTTTATTATTTTTTTGTTTTATTACTTCAAAACGTTTACCTAAATCGTAAGAAAAATAACCTACAGCTCCACCTTTGAATGGTAATTCAATTGACGGTAGCTTAATGTTATTAAAGCACGTCTTTTGTTCTTGCTGCACAATGAATAGTGGGTCTTGATCACTTTGATATTGTTTATTAGTGTGAAGATTTTTAACCGTGGTTATTTTATCCAAGGTAGTTACTGTGATAGTAGGTTGCCAAACTAAAATATCGTAACAGCTATCAATATGCTCACTTTCACTAGAGTCTAACCACATAGCCCAAGGCTGATCGGCAATAGAGGCAAAAAGAGATTGACTATTAAACGCTAATATATTTGTTAACGGTTTAGCTGATAACGTACTTGATAGTTTATTTACTGGTTTGGCTGGCAAAGTATTCTCACACAATTTATATTTAGTCATTATACCTATAGCGAATGCCATTGGCGTTATGACAAGACTTTAAATCTCATAACAATATTACAATGTAAATTAATAGAGCATTTGATACTGGTAGCTATTTAACAAGCAAGGTATGATATCGGCAAATTTATAACTTTCAACTTTTCTCGCGCCCAATTAATAAAAAAGAGACCGTTATGGCTATTATTAAACAACAAGATTTAATCGAAAGCGTTGCAGATGCATTGCAATATATTTCTTACTACCACCCGCTAGATTTTATTCAAGCGCTAGAAAAGGCGTATCATAAAGAAGAAAGTCAGGCAGCTAAAGATGCTATTGCGCAAATACTGATAAATTCGCGTATGTCAGCTCATGGTAAACGACCTATCTGTCAAGATACTGGCATTGTAACTTGCTTTGTAAAAGTCGGTATGGCTGTACAGTGGGACAATACTGATTTAACAGTACAACAAATGGTAGATGAAGGAACGCGTCGTGCATATTTAAATCCTGATAATCCATTACGTGCTTCAATTGTTGCAGACCCTGCCGGTAAACGTATTAACACAAAAGATAACACGCCAACTGTAGTGCATATTGAGATGGTGCCAGGTGATCACATTGAAGTGATGATCGCAGCAAAAGGCGGCGGTAGTGAAAATAAATCGAAAATGGCGATGCTAAACCCAAGTGACTCTATTGCTGATTGGGTTGTTAAAACGCTACCAACAATGGGGGCAGGTTGGTGTCCACCAGGCATGTTAGGTATAGGCATTGGTGGTACGGCTGAAAAAGCCGGTGTTTTAGCCAAAGAAAGTTTGATGGAGCCGGTAAATATTCAAGAGCTTATTGATCGTGGTCCAGAGAATGCTGAAGAAGAATTACGTTTAGAAATTTACGATCGTGTAAACAAATTAGGTATTGGTGCTCAGGGACTAGGTGGCTTAACAACGGTTGTTGATATTAAAATTATGTCGGTACCAACACATGCTGCCTCTAAACCGGTTGTAATGATCCCTAACTGTGCTGCAACGCGCCATGTACACTTTCACCTCGACGGCTCAGGCCCAGCAGATTTAACACCGCCTAAACTAGAAGATTGGCCTGAAATTACTTGGGAAGTTGGCGAAAATGTTCGCCGAGTTAATGTCGATGAGCTTTCAAAAGCAGATATTAGCGACTGGAAAACAGGTGAAACCGTGCTACTTAGCGGTACTATTTTAACGGGTCGCGACGCTGCGCATAAACGAATTCAAGAAATGTTAGCTGCGGGCGAAAAACTGCCGGTTGATTTCACCGACAAGTTCATTTATTACGTTGGCCCGGTTGACGCTATTGGAACAGAAGCAGTAGGTCCTGCAGGCCCAACAACAGCAACTCGTATGGATAAGTTCACTGAAATGATGCTTTCTCAAACGGGCTTGTTAGGTACTATTGGTAAAGCAGAGCGTGGTCCTGAAACTGTTGAATCTATTAAAAATCACAAATCGGTCTATCTTATGGCCGTTGGTGGCGCAGCATATCTAGTATCTAAAGCAATTAAGAAAGCGAAAGTTGTTGCTTTTGAAGATATGGGGATGGAAGCCATTTATGAATTTGTAGTTGAAGATATGCCTGTAACAGTTGCTGTTGATAGCCAAGGTGAGTCAGCGCATGTAACTGGCCCTGCTATTTGGCAAGCAAAAATTGAAGATCTTGACAGTAAATTAAAAGGTAAATAAATGCTAATTTAGTGATTTACTAGCAATAAAAACGCTCATTATGGGCGTTTTTTTATGTCATTAATTTATCAAAGTAGTAAAGACTATTATGCAAGATATTATTTCATTACCCACCTATACAAAGTAAATAACTATTAACCTTATCAATAAAGTATGCTTTAATAACTGTTCATATTTACAGTGTTTGGCTGCGTAATGACTTCTTTATTAAATTCTCCATGGTTAGCATTAGAAAACTTCCCTATTTTAATCTTTACTGCGTTAATGTTATTGGTGAGCGTTGTTATCACCATATTACTACTGCTTAGACAGATTAAAACTCAGCAAAACTCATTTAATGCACAGCAACAACTTTTGCAGCAGTTAACTGATAAAGTAAACCTGAGCTATGAAGTAAATACCAGTCACCAACAACAATTACAGCAACAATTAAACTTTAATCATCAACAGTTAGCTACTCAACAAAGCGAGCTAAAAACTTACTTTGAACAGCAAATTTCAGATTTTAAATTAAAATTATTACGCCAACATGGTGAGCAAGGTGAAAAACAAGTACAACAATTGTTTAGCCACAATGAAGCGTTGAAAAAAACCTTATACGAGCACCATATTGCTTTTAGCGATAATCAGCGTAAAGCTACCGAGCAACTTATCACCCAACTCACTGAAACGGCCAAACTTGGGCGTGAAGAAATGGCTAAGTCTTTGCATTTATCCAGTGAGCAAATGGCGAAAAGAATTGATGAACTTACCGTTTCAACAGATAATCGTCTGAAAGATATTAGTGGCCAAGTTGAAAAACGATTAGCTGATGGCTTTGAAAAAACCACTAAAACCTTTAATGATATTCTCCAGCGTTTAGCGTTAATTGATGACGCGCAGAAAAAAATTACTGAACTCTCTACTAATGTGGTTAGCTTACAAGAAGTATTGTCAGACAAACGTTCGCGTGGAGCGTTTGGTGAGGTACAACTTAATGCCTTAATTCGCAATGTTTTACCAGAGCAACACTTCGCGCTGCAGCACACCTTGTCAAACGGTAAAATAGCCGACTGTATTTTATTTTTACCTGCGCCAACAGGGAATGTGGTGGTTGACTCTAAATTCCCTCTCGAAAGTTACAAAAAAATGGCTGATAACACGCTAGGTGAATTTGAACGAAAAGCGGCTGAACGCCAATTTAAGCTAGACATTAAAAAGCATATTAATGATATTAGTGCTAAATATTTAATTGAAAAGGAAACGGCTGATGGCGCGGTAATGTTCATTCCGGCTGAAGCTATTTTTGCCGAAATTCATGCGCATCATAGTGATTTGGTTGATTATGCTAATAAAAAGCGTGTTTGGTTAGCTTCGCCAACAACCTTAATGGCGATTTTAACAACGGCGCGTTCAGTGCTAAAAGATGAAGCAACCCGGAAACAAATTCATGTTATTCAAGCGCATTTATCACATCTTTCTGCAGATTTCGCTCGTTTTAAAGGCCGTTTCGCAAATTTAGCAAAACATATAGATCAAGCCGCCAGTGACGTGAAGCAAATTCATACCTCGGCCGATAAAATTAGTAGTCGTTTTGAGAAAATAGAGCAGGTAGAATTGAAACAAGAAAAAAAAGAATCAGGTATTGCATTACCTTCAGATTAACTGCAAAGCCTTGTTCAATAAAATATTGTTATTAACGTTTAGCTGCTGATGTTAGCAGCGTATAGCTCGCACTTTTCGACATTATATCTTGGAGTTACGCTTGATTCAGTTTTTCAGCGGTTTTAGAAATAGCATTGTCAGCTTAATTATTTTTTGTATTGCCTTTATATTTATTAGTGAATTTCAACATTACTGGTTTGCAAAAATTAATCTTATAGAGCAAGTATTATATGGTTTATTTTGCATTACGATTATACTTGCAAGTTACTTCAATCGCAGTCGTCTCGCTTTAGCTGCTATCACGCTTTTTATTTTTTATCTCACTTTGTCGCATGATGTCCCTTGGCAATCTTGGGTTTTCTCTAACGGCCCATGGTTAGTGCTTGTTGGTGCTGCTGTGTTTTCGGTATTAAGTGTGATTAAAGATCGAGGTTTATTGTCAGTTCATGGCATTTTCCGCTTAATTCTGATCCTAGTTGTTATAGGGGGCTGTTATGTTTGGTCAGATAATGCTGATATCCTTATCCGCGAATTAATTGCGATTAAGTGGCTTGAACCTTGGTTAAAGTACCTAACGTTAGAGCTACCATTAGCATGTTTTTCGCTTTTACTATTTTGGCGTTTTTTAAGAGAAAAAAGTTTAGTAACGACAGCATTGCTAACAAGTTTTTGTATTTGGCTTGGCCAATACTATCAGTTAGTTACATTACCGTGGAGCGTGTTATTAACCTTGATGTTAATGCATTATTTATTTGCGGTTGTCGTTGATTCCTATTTTTTAGCATATCGTGATGAATTAACAACCTTGCCTTCGAGACGAGCGCTTAATCAATTGTCTTTATCGTTAGGGCGAAAATATACCTTGGCCATGTTAGACATTGATCACTTTAAAAAATTTAACGATACCTATGGTCATGATATTGGCGATCAGGTGTTGAAGTTAGTAGCAAGTAAGCTGGCACAAGTTAAAGGCTCAGGCAAAGTATTTCGCTATGGCGGTGAAGAGTTTACGATTGTATTTCCAGGTAAAACCATTGAACAATCTCTGCCGGCGTTAGAAGCGGTTAGGCAGGCGGTGCAAGACTATGACATTGTTATTCGTCAAGAGCAGCGTAAAACCAAAGAAGCGCGTTCTAAAAAGAAAAATAGCCAAGTTAAAACGGTCAGTGTAACTATTTCTATAGGGCTTGCCGCGAGAAAATCAAAATTAAGTTTTGATCAAACGTTAAAGTTAGCTGATCAAGCTCTCTATAGAGCGAAAAAATCTGGCCGTAATAACGTGAGTGAATAAGTTGAAACATTACCAAGGCAACTAAGTTATTAAAACTACATTAACAGTATTGCTTATACTTTAAATAGTTGAACCTAAAGAGTGATTTGCAATACGTTTTGATATTAATCAGCAAGTAATACCAATTGAAATAAATAATCGAACATTTTAAGGCTGTTTAAATCGTCAATAACTGCGTTGTTTTCAATTCCAATAGCCCGCTATTACTCGACAATATGCTCCTGCATTGTGCTAATGACTTACATCCAGTAAGAGTCAATCAAACCCTTGCCTGCAGGGACGCAGGTACTTATGTTTAGTCTGGAACAATAAACATGTGCCTGCAGGGACGCAGGTACTTATGTTTAGTCTGGAACAATAAAGATGTATTATTGAACAATTTATCCGCGCTTAAAATTGGTCAATAACTTATTACGTTTGGTATAAATCTGACATAAAAAAGCCCGAGATAACCTAATTATCTCGGGCTTTTTTGTAGTAATTATTTTGGGGTAATTGTTTTAAGGCGATTTAATACCAATTGATATAATACTTTTAACTCAATGAAGAAGTTATTAATTTTGCTCTAAAAAAATCCATTTTTTAGTTTAAAATTGCGACATTAACAAAAACAATGGTTAACAACAGCGGACAAACAAAACGTAAATAATTGCCCCAAATTGGTAGCCATTTTCTACCTTCTTGCAAAGACACATCTCGCAATTTATTACCACGTTTCCATAACCAACCAACCACTATAAAATAAAAGAGGCAGCTTAACGGTTGTAAAATAGTGGTAAGTAGTCGAATAACCAAGCCAAAAAGGCTATCAAAAAATGCGATTAAGGTCATACTAGCAACGAGTACAATCGCTGAAACCAACCAAGTTGCTTTAGGGCGAGAAAGTTTTTTTTCTTCAACTAGGTAGGCCACCGGAACTTCGGTTGAAGAAATTGTCGAAGTTAGTGCGGCAATAGATAATAACGAGAAAAAGCCAATTGCCACCAACATACCAATGCTACCCATAGAGTTAAAAAGCTCTGGTAAAATGTTGAATATTAACTGACCTTCACCAATTAATTTGTCGCCTTGAAACACTTGTTGCCCAGCCGCTTCTGCTACATATAGTGCGGGGATAATTAATAAACCCGCCATAAAAGCGATGAAGGTATCAAGCGCGGTGATCGAAATAGCGAGTTTACCTATATCACGGTCTTTTTTCATATAAGAGCCGTATATCATCATGCCACCTACACCAATTGACAATGAAAAGAAGGCTTGTCCCATTGCCGATATAATTAACTTTGGATTAGTTACTTGCGTAAAATCTGGAATTAAATAAGTTTTTAAGCCTTTTTCTGCACCGGGTTGTTGCAGTATATAAATGATCAGTGCTACTAACATGATCAACAAAACAGGCATTAATCGTGATGACCATTTTTCTATTCCGGCGTTAACCCCTTGATGAATAATAGCCGCCCCCAGTAATATAAATATCGGCGTAAACATTAAGTTTCGTGAGGTGCTTGAAGTGGCAAGCCATTGTGAGGTTTCATGATAGCCAAGTAATTCAGCTACCGGCGATATAGCATGCGAGAGCATCCAGCCGGCAACTATGGTATAAAAACTCAACATCATAATTGCGCCACATAAACCAATTAAACCAGCATATTTACCCAGTTTAGGTGAGGTGTCTCTACAGGCATCTTCTAATGCAGAAACCGGATTTTTTTGGGCTTGGTTACCTATATACACTTCTGCATAAAGCGCTGGAAATGCCAATAAAATCGTCACGACAAGGTAAACAAATAAAAATGCACCACCGCCATTGTTTGCAGCTTGAGTAGGGAAACCCCAAATGTTACCTAGTCCGATTGCTGATCCTGCTGCTGCGAGCACAAAGCCAATGCGCGAATGAAATGAATCTCTAATATTGCTCATAAATAATAATTATTATTGTGGTTAATTCTTTGGTTTGAGCTTACCTAGTTCAGACTCGTTAGCAAAGCGTTTTTAACGATTAGTTACCTTAGATTTTCCAAATATCGCAAATAACTCTGAGATATATGCTTTTAGCAGAATAAATTAGACAAAAATGAAATGTATCATGCCCATTCTTAACGCATTTATAAGGAAGTAATACTTCTTGTGTATTTACTTATTTCGGCTTAATCGTGTCTCTTGGCCGAGCATAGACATTATTTTAGGTAAAAAAAACAGAAAACGTTTATGGTAAACCCATTTTACGTTTTCTGTTTATAGTGTTGAGCAAAGCCAATACCCATTTAGTTAATTTATTGTGCTACTTGTATTTTACCTATTAAAGCGAATAGCTAATTAATCAACGTGATATAAACATTAAGGACGAATTTGTCCTTGACCAGCTACGCGATATTTAAAAATTGTTAATTGTTCTAAACCAACAGGTCCACGGGCATGTATTTTTCCTGTAGCAATACCTATTTCGGCGCCCATGCCAAACTCACCGCCATCAGCGAACTGGGTTGATGCATTATGCATAACAATAGCTGAATCAACGGCGCGCATAAATACTTCTGCGACGTCTTGGTTTTCTGTGATGATGGCATCAGTATGTTTTGATGAATGTTCATCAATAAAGTTTAATGCTTCTTCTAATCCTGAAACAACTTTGACAGATATAATGGCATCAAGGTACTCAGTACCCCAATCAGCATCGTTAGCTGCATTTATTCTATTGTCACAAGCTTGTGCTGTTTTATCACCTCTAATTTCGCAACCTAAGAGAGTGTCAACAAGTTGAGGCAGAAATTCATTTGCTATTGCTTGGTCCACGACAAGGCTTTCAGTTGCCCCACAAACTCCAGTTCTGCGCAGTTTAGCATTATTAACCACGCTCAAAGCTTTGGTTAAATCAGCATCTTTATCAATGTAAATGTGATTATTACCATCTAAGTGCAGTAATGTTGGAACTTGGGCTTCATTTCTGACTAACTCAACAAGGCCACGACCACCACGAGGAATCACTAAATCCACATATTTAGCACAACGTAATAAAGCAGCAACGGCTGAACGGTCATCAGTATCAACAAGTTGTATACATGTTGCAGGCAAATTAGCAGCACGTAGACCTGTAGCCATGCAATCAACAATAATGCGAGTTGAGTTCAGGCTTTCAGAGCCGCCACGTAAAATAACACTATTGCCAGACTTTAAGCACAAAGCGCCTGCATCGGCACCGACATTTGGACGTGATTCATAGATCATACCAATAACACCTATAGGTGTTGATACGCGAGATATTTTAAGTCCGTTTGGACGATCAAATTCAGCTAATGAACGGCCAACAGGATCAGGTAGCTTTGCAATATCTTCAAGAGCAACAGCCATAGCTTCAACTCTTTCAGGCGTGAGTTTTAATCGGTCAATAAAAGAGTCTGCTTTTCCCGCTTGCTTAACACTGAGTACATCAAGTGCATTTGCTTCAAGTAAAGCAGGGGTATTTTGGCGCAGGGCATCAGCTGCTACGGTTAATGCTTGATTCTTTTGTTCAGTGCTTGCACTGGCCAGCGCCTTTGCTGCTGCTTTAGCTTGTTTGCCAAGGGTGTTGATCATAGTTTCAATATCGTTCACTGTACTGTCTGACATAAAATTTCCTGTTTCTTTTCGATTACTTGTAAACTGTTTAGTAAAATTCAATGTGTTTGAATTGAGTCAATTTTTGATTGATTATTAATAACATTTATACTTTAAAATTGTTAAAAGCAATATTAAAAATTCAGTTTATTTAAAATAACAATATGGCTTTTTAGCATACTGTTGAGAATGTTCTATTAATGGCTGTTGATTAAAAACGTGACTAAAACAACGTATAATAACGTGTTAATCATTACCTCAAAGTTATTGCGCGTTCGTAGGCCGACAACACTGTCGAATCAAGTAAGCTTTCTAATGTTGAGCTTTTCATTAAGGTATCTAGACCTGCTTGAGTAGCGCCATTTTTACTGGTAACTTTACTTTTACTTTCTATGGCTAGCTCAATTGAACCGCCCAGTGTGTTGAGCACCAAAGCTTTAGCTGCTTTAGGAGAAAAAACCAAGTTAATCGCTGAGTTAATCCAGCAACGGGCAATTTCGAAAGTGTAGCCTGGGCCACTTCTGGCAACGGCCGTTACTCTATCAAGTTCATCTTCGTTATCAGTAATATGTGTATAACCTACCGCATCTGTTAATTGTTTTGCGATGGTTAACTGAGCATCACTGCAGATTGCATTAGCGTATATTCCACTAACACCACGGCCAATTTGTGCCGGTAAACTCGGCATTACGCGCACAATAGCACGTTCGCCGATGAGCTTTACTAATGAAGTAACCGAGTAGCCAGCAGCAATAGAAATTACACAGGCATTACTTTTGAGATAAGCTTGATAAGCAGGTAGTAAGTGCGCTATTAATTGTGGCTTAATGGCAATAACAACAAAATCGAAACGTTGGCCAGAAAGTTCTTCAAGGGTTTGTGTAACTTTAACACCAGCAGGTGCTTTAACTAATGAAGGATTAATGATGGTGATATTTTGATCTGTAGAGGTTGCCCAGCGAGACAGTAAAGCACTGCCCATTTTCCCACAACCAATCATAAGTAAAGACATAAATCTCCTATTGTTTTAGCTCACTTTCAAAGTGCTATAAATAGCTTTGAAGCACTGAATGTAAACTTTATTGAAAGCTTAAAGCTCAAATTTTCATGAGACAATTTTAAGTTCAATTGAAAAAAAAGGGTGATTAGTATATGATCTCCAAACTCATTTGTCGATTGTTGTCAATTAATAACGTTTATTTTCAACATTTTTAGATCTTTTTTTCTTATTTAACGTGGAAAGTACCAGTAAACTTTTAAAGTGTTAAGAAAATTACTGAGCGATAATCGAGTTAGAGAAAGTTTCCAGAGAATAATTGTAGCTCCTTTAGCAACAAGCCTTATTAGATGATGTTATTGCCGGTGCAGTTATTTATTTTAATTAATCAAAGTACGGAGTCATTTTGCCCACATTAGAACAACCAAAATCAGAAAGTAAACCACGAAACAAACCTCGCATAGTTATTAAAGTCGGCTCTAGCCTGCTAGCAAATGTCAAAAATTTAACCCCTAGCTTTGCTTTTATGCATGGCTTACTCAGCGATATTGCTAATCTTCGCGACCAAGGCTATGAAGTTGTATTGACTTCATCAGGCTCTGTAGCTTTAGGGCTAAATACCATTGGCAGCACAATTGAAAACGCAAGTGTTCAAGATAAGCAAGCGGCCGCTGCTTGCGGACAACCTATTTTAATGCACGCATACAAGCAAATAGCATTAGAGTATGGTTTTGATATTGCACAAGTTTTAGTTACCCTAGATGATCTGGAAAACAGACGTCGATTCCTTAATGTTAAAAACACGGTTCATCGTTTAATCAAACAAGGTGTAATGCCAATTGTTAATGAAAACGATACCGTAACCACCGAAGAAATTCGTGTTGGCGACAACGACCGATTAGCCGCTAAAGTAGCGCAAATGATCGGCGCTGAACAATTATTTATCCTGACTTGTATTGATGGTGTTTATGACCGCGACCCTTCTGAAGAGGGGGCTATTTTCGTAGACTCTATTGAAGATGTAAGTAGTTATATGGAAGCTGCTAGCGGCACAAGTTCTTTAGGAACTGGCGGTATGCTTACAAAATTACAAGCGGCAAACATGGCGCAAAATGCTGGTTGTACTACTATTATTGCCCGAGGAACCATGGAAGCACCTGTAACAGGCGTATTAAATGGTGATCGTAAACACACTAAGTGTATTGCACACTCATCACCTTCTTCTGCCTGGAATATTTGGTTAACTGATCGCCTTCAAATGGCAGGTAGCTTAGTCATAAAGCAAGAAGTAGCAGACGCATTGTTTGGTGGCGATGACGGGTTTTATTGTCATGATGTAGTTTCAATTCATGGCAATTTTGAACGTGCTGATGTCCTTCATGTCTATGACGAAAAAGGTGAAGAAGTCGCTCGCGGTTTATGTAATTTTTCATCAGATGAAACTGCAATTATTTCAAGCCGTCCAGATGAAACAGTAAAGACCATACTTGGATATACGGCATCACAGCGTTTGATCAATAGTGAAAATCTAGTTGTTTTAGGTGATCATCATCTTTCTTGGGATGAACCCATACAAAGTGAATAATTGATCACGCTGATTTAAAAATATTTGTTAGGGCCGCTGTTGACTTGATTAATAGCGGCCTTAATTTTATGCTTCTAACCTTTACGTATCTAAATTAAAAGTCTGTAAAATACAGTTCGCAATAACTCCACTGTAGTGGCTTTTCTTGGTGTTTTATTAATTACTAGAGCTGAACTAATAATACTTAAGGTCTTTATAAGTGCAACTTACATCATTTGTTGTACTAATGAAACGCGGCTATTTAGCTTTATCGTTAAGTTGTATAACAAGGCTCTTGAGTTCAGAAATTTCTTGTTTTAGCTCGCCTAAAGTTGGCTCAGTTTTCTTTTTCTCTCTTGAGCGTTCTTCTTCCATAACGTTCACAACAATACCGATAACCATATTTAAAAATGCAAATGCGGTGAAAAAGATGAAGGTCATATAATATATCCAACTATAAGGATATACCTCCATTGTTTCATATTGAATATCGGTCCAATCCTCAAAGGTCATCACCCTAAAAAGTGTTAACATAGATATTGCTATATCGCCCCATAACTTTGGATTAATCGCATTAAATAAGAAGCTGCCGATAGCGGCATAGATGTAGAAAATAATAAACATAAGCAGCAAAACATAACCTAATTGTGGCATGGCTTTTATCAATGAATTTATTAATATTCTCAGCTCCGGCACTACAGATACCATACGTAATACGCGAAATACTCGCACTAGCCTTGCGAGTAAGGCCATTTCAGAATCATTAATGGGTATAAGGCTTATTACTACCACTAGCGTATCGAAGACATTCCATGCTGACTTAAAAAAATGTTTTTTGTTTTCTTCTGTTAGAAAGCGTAAAGATATTTCAAATAAGAAAAACAGTGTGATGAATGTATCTAGCACTGATGTTACAGAGACAGCAGTATTGGAAAGCGGGAAGGTTTTTGCGCCAATTTCAAGAGCAGAAATTATGATCACACAGATCACCGATAACTCGAAAATCTTATTGTTTCTTAACTTAGTAAAAGTCGTTTTAATATTTTGATACATTGAGGTAATTAAATTAAATTCGTTACAAATAGCTTAGGGGTCGGATTATATGCTTTTTGTCGTCGTTTTAGCTAAGATTTTAATAAAATTTTTAGTAACAACTTATGAAAAATGTTAAGACTACATTTTTTTACAACTTGTGCCATTAAGCTAATTTATGATCGAAATAGCCATAGCGTTGTTTGTACAATTTTAAAATGCTATAAATGACTTATAAAAATAAATTTATCAATTGAAATAATAGATTACAGTTAATAGCTAAAAAAATAACGATATTGATAATAAAAAAATTGCATTTTAAGGTGTTATGAATGGCTGTACCTCACCGAACATTTTTATTCTACTTGCTTATTATACTTTCTAACTTCTTAATTAATAATTCTGCACAAAGTCAAAGTAAACACTCATTTCAATACTTAGGTAAAAATTTAGGTCAGCAATTGTTAGTCATTGAGGCATTGGAAGACCAAAATAAAGCCTTGAATCTAATTACAGTGCTTTGTGAAGATGAAAGGCTATCAACATTAGAAAAACTTTCTGCCTTAGCCAGTAAAGGGAGAATTCTGCATAAATTAGGTCAACTTGAAAACGCGATTAAAGTAGCGCAACAAGAACAACAATTAGCAAACCAATTTGAGTTAACTCGAATAGAAGCCGATGCCTATAAAAGAGTGGGTGTTTATGCTTATTATAATGGCAAAAATCAGTTGGCACTTCTCTCTTATCAGCAAGCTCTTAATTATTACCTCACCCTCGATGAACCTATTGCTCAAGCAAATTTATACAATAATATCGCTTTAGTTTATGGCCGAACTTCTCAACCTCAACGTGAATTGGCTATTTACCAAAAAATTCAACCTATTTATCAAAAATATGGCAGTAAGAAAGATAACATCGATGTGCTAAGTAATATTGCTAATTTGCACTTACGCTTAAAACGGTTTGATACTTCAATACCTATGTATTATGACATTATTGAAAAGCTGTCAGAAACGTCAGATAAAGTCGCCATTGCCAAAGCTTATAGTGATTTAGGTTCGTCTTATAAAAATGCCGGAGACTATCAACAAGCTGAACATTACATGATATTAGCATTAAGTCTTCATCGGAAAAATAAAGATGACTATAACGCCGCATCAACATTACATAATTTAGCCGAGTTAAATAATTTTCTTCATAATATTGAGCAAGCGATAAATTACGCACAAGAAAGTATTACGCTTGCGCTTGCTCAAGGTCATAGCCTTGCTTATGTTGGTGCTAAATATAGTTTAGCTATCGCTTATTTTTATCAAGGGAAATATGAGTTAGCATTAAAGCACATTGAAGAATCTACTAAGGTAATCGAAACAATAGATTACAAAGAGCAACTTAAATTTAACTTGTCGTTGCAAGCGCTTATTTATGCTGCACAGAATAAAAGTTTTGAGGCGGTTGCCAGCCACCGAGCATTTTTACAAACACAACTTGAATTAGAAAATAAGCAACTTAACACCCAGTTAGCACTTTTTGATTCTGAACAACTTAAGCAACAAGTTGCGCAATTAAAACAACAAAAATTATTACAGCAATTTGAAGTTGAAGGGGCGTTTCAATCACGTATGATTATTATCATTCTTGTTATAGCGAGCTCGGTTATAGCATTTTTGGTAGCAAGACGTGGAATAGAAAATCGTTCGAAAATTGCTTTAGAGTCAAAAGTTAAATTGCGTACGACTGAACTTGAATATTTAATGCAAGAATTGCAAAGCGCCAATAATATTAAAAGCCAATTTTTAGCGAATATGAGCCATGAAATAAGAACCCCGTTAACCACGGTTATTGGTCAAGCTGAAGCAATAATAAATGGCGATGTTGAAGAAGCTTATATCAGTAAAGAAGTGGAGATAATCCTCGGAAATAGTTTACATTTATTAGAACTCACCAATAATATTCTCGACTTAAGCAAAATTGAAGCGAACAAAATTGAGCTTGAAATACAAAATCAAAACTTGCATGACATATTACAAGAGTTGGCCAATATGTTTTGTTTGCAGGCGAAATCTAAAGGCTTAACATTTGACATTGTTCATCGCTTACCAGAGCCATTTTTTATCGATATTGACAGTGTTCGTGTTAAACAAATTTTAATTAATCTTTGTGCCAATGCCATTAAATTTACACCCAAAGGGCATGTTGAATTAAATATAAGTCAAACGGCAACACATTTGATGTTTAAAATTACCGACAGTGGTATTGGGATGAGTAGCTCACAATTACAGCACTTATTTGAAAGCTTTACTCAAGGCGATAGTAGCATTAACCGTCGTTTTGGCGGCTCAGGGCTAGGCTTATGTTTATCTGATCAATTAGCTAAAATTATGGGGGGGGAAATTGAAGTAGAAAGTGAGCTAAATCAAGGCAGTGTTTTTGCTTTTAGTCTACCTTGTAAAAATAAATTTAATGAGCAACTTATTGAGAACAAAATATCGGTAATTGACACTTATGTTAATACCGATATTAGCACTGTAGTATCGCCGAAAAATCTAACAGGCACCATATTACTTGCTGACGATCACAATGATAACCGCCGACTCATAGCAAGGCTACTAGCTTCTATAGGACTAGATGTAATTACCGCTCGAAATGGACATGAAACAATTACGTTATTTAAACAGCATAATCCAACTTTAGTACTAATGGACATACAAATGCCTGAAATGGATGGAATTGAGGCGTTTAAAGTTTTACGTCAACAAGGCTTTCAAACTCCTGTGATTGCACTAACTGCTAATGCTATGTCTCATGAAATAGAACACTATTTATCATTAGGTTTTGACGATCATTTATCAAAACCCATTGAACGAGATGTGTTTATAAACACAGTTGCAAAGTATTACGATGGTAGTATTACGTTGGAAATAGCGAATGAAGGTTTCAATAGTGTTGATATGACCGATTTAGCTGAAGAGTTTAAATCGAATTTAGTATTAGAGCAGCAAGATTTAATACTACATATAAACAATCAAAACTTTGAGAAGCTTTCAAAACTATCGCATCGTATTGCTGGCGCAGCACAAATGTTTGGTTTTGCTGAACTTTCTCAATATGCTATTAAACTAGAAGCTGCGATTAAAAATAATAAGAGCGTAGAAGTTAATGAATATACTCAAAAACTACTTAACGAAATAGACCAAGTATTATGGTAATTATTTAACCTGAACTCTGGATAATGAGTGCTTGAAACTCAAGTGAACCAAAAGCTTAGGTAATAAAGTAAATGCTATAGCCAGGTGAACATCACGAATAGATATCATCAATGCTTCATTTTATGCCATTTCCAAGGCAAAACGTTTATGAATAGCGCGCTATTTATCGACGTTTTAACGCAGAAAATGGATTAAAAGGGAACATTGAGCAAGTGCTGCTTATCCAGAGTTCAGGTTATTTAACAATATGTGAATTGTTTAACCAGGGGGAAGTACATATTTAAAGCATTTAGAAATTAAAAACGTGCGAGCGTATTTATTTGTATACGCCACATGCATTAATTATTTTTTATAAAAATTATTAATGCGTCTTATAAATAATGTTGAGAATACCTCTGAAAACCCTAGAACAAGCGTTTAGCCATTGAGCTAAATAAATAACATTGAACCTAACACGGTATCATTGTGAATATATCAATGCCAGTTTCGTACAGCATTGTTAGTAGAAACGTAAAGTGATATAACTTACAGATAGTTAAATTATAATAAAAATAAAGTATTTAAGGTGTCATAGATGACGATTTCCAATAGTAGGGTGTTAACTACTGCATTATTTTTATTTGTTACTTTTTTCGTCAGCTTTACAGCACATAGCCAAAATAAAAATTCACTTCCTGATAGAGAAAACAACTTCAATCAACGGCTACTAGCGATTGAAAACATGAAGGATAATAATGAAGCTTTACAGTTAATTACCACGCTAAGCGAAGATAATTCATTACCGATACTCAATAAACTGGCTGTATTAGCAACTAAAAGCAGAGTGCTACAGCAACTAGGTCAACTAGAAAATGCCATCACTGTTGCTCAAAAAGAACAAGAGCTAGCTAAAAAGTTTCACTTTAACCGACTCGAAGCTGACGCCTATAAAAGGGTAGGAGTTTATGCCTATTATAAGGGGAATAATGAGCTAGCTTTAAGCGCTTATCAACAAGCACTAAATTATTACCTAACCATTAATGAACCTATTGCCCAAGCCAATTTATACAATAATATAGCCTTAGTACATGCCGTTACTAGTGAATTTGAAAGTGCGTTACTTAGCTACCAAAAAGCTGAGAAAATATATCAGGTATATGGTAGTGAAGCCGATAAAATCGATGTTAAATTTAATATTGCCGGTTTTCATTTAGAATTAAAACGTTACGATATTGCTATATCTATGTACCTCGATGTAATAGAAAGACGAACAGAAATTGGCGATTTTCAAGGCCTTGTGATGGCCTATTGTGACTTAGGTACTTCTTATCGCTATAAAGGAGATTTTGTAAAAGCAGAGTACTACTTGCTCTTGTCGCTAAATTCTTCACGAAAAAACAAAGACGACTTTTATCTTGCTACAGTCTTACATAATTTAGCTGAATTGCACAATGCTCTTCAAAATTCCGACAAAGCAATGGCTTATGCAAAAGAGGGAATTAAACTCAGTATTGAACAAGGGCATGACAATGCTTATGCAGGCACATTATATAGCCTAGCTAAAGCTAACTTTTATCAAGGAAATTATGAATCTGCACTTACGTTAGTAGAGCAGTCAAACGAGGTTGCTGAAAAGCGACAAATCAAAGACCAAATACAATATAACCTTTCGTTAAAAGCACTAATATACGCAGCGCTTCATCAAAATTATAAAGCAGTATCTAGCCAGTATGACTTTTTGAAAGCACAATTTGAATTGTCTAATAGTGAACTTAACTCCAAATTAGCCTTATTTAACTCTAAGCAGCTAAAGCAACAGGTGCAACAACTAAAGCAGCAAAAGCGCTTACAAGAGCTTGAAATGGAACGAGCATCACAGGCTCGAACTATTATTATTATTGCCATTGTTGCCACACTATTAATAAGTTTTTTAATAACCCACCGTATTATTGAGCGTCGTTCTAAAAGCGCGCTTGAAACAAAAGTTAAACAACGTACCACCGAGCTTGAATATTTGATGCAAGAGTTGCAAAACGCCAATAATATTAAAAGCCAGTTTTTAGCGAATATGAGTCATGAAATAAGAACCCCGTTGACCACAGTTATTGGACAAGCTGAAGCTATTATTGATGGCGATGTTGAAGAGGAGTTTATCGGTAAAGAGGTGGAAATAATTCTTGGTAACAGCCTACATTTATTGGAACTTACCAACAATATTCTCGATTTAAGTAAAATTGAAGCGAACAAAATAGAACTTGAAATACAAAGGCAAAACTTACATAACATTTTGCAAGAGCTCGCTAATATGTTTTCTTTGCAAGCTAAGTCTAAAGGCTTAACATTCGATATTGTACATTGCTTACCTCAGCCATTTTTAATCGATATTGATGGTTTTCGGGTCAAACAAATTTTGATCAATCTATGTGCTAATGCCATTAAATTTACGCCTAAAGGGCATGTGGAATTAAAAATAAGCCAGAGTGAAACGCATTTAATGTTTAAAATTACCGACAGTGGCATCGGCATGAGTAGCTCACAGCTACAACACTTATTCGAAAGCTTTACTCAAGGCGACAGTAGCATTAATCGACGTTTTGGTGGCACAGGCCTAGGTTTATGTTTATCTGATCAATTAGCCAAAATTATGGGGGGAGAAATTGAAGTAGAGAGTGAGTTAAACCAAGGCAGTGTTTTTGTTTTTAGCTTACCTTGTAATGCAAGTATCAGTGAACATTGTAGCGAAGAAAAAATATCATCGAACCAAATAGCTAAAGATAAACTTGAGCTACAATTGCAAGGTACCATACTTTTGGCAGAAGACCACAACGACAATCGTCGGCTTATTGCTCGTTTGCTTGCCTCAATAGGGCTAGATGTTATAACCGCACGTAATGGTTATGAAGCTATTACACTATATCAGCAGCATCAACCATGCTTAGTACTAATGGATATTCAAATGCCAGAAATGGATGGTATTGAAGCGTTTAAAATTTTACGCCAGAAAGGTTATCAAACCCCGATTATTGCCTTAACAGCGAATGCAATGTCGCATGAAATAGCGCACTACTTATCATTAGGGTTTAATGGGCATTTGTCTAAGCCGATTGAACGAAATATATTTATCCCCACCATCGCAAAATACTATGACGGCAGTATCACACAAGAGCAAGCTAACGAAAGTTTTGATCAGGTTGATATGTCAGATCTAGTTAAAGAGTTTAAATCTAACCTAGTGTTAGAGCAGCAAGATCTTATTCTGCATATTAACAATAATGACAATGACAAGCTTTCAAAGTTATCGCATCGCATTGCCGGCGCCGCACAAATGTTTGGTTTTGCTGACTTATCTAAATATGCTATTGGCCTAGAGTCGGCGATTAAGAATAACGATAGTGATGGCATTAACAAGCACACCCAAGAGTTACTTAATGAGATAGACAAAGTGCTGTGGTAATAGCCGCTATATTTACAAGACTTTATTTATACTGAAATACTGTATCTAAAGGCTCCTGAAAAAACTCGGCTATTTTAAACGCCACTTCTAAAGACGGTGAGTATTTATCTTTTTCTATGGCAACAATTGTTTGTCTAGAAACCCCCACTACATCGGCCAACATTTGTTGGGTCATTTCATCGTTATTAAATCGCAAGCGTCTAATATTATTGGTTATTTTTTTCGACACCTTAAAAGCCTTTTCGGTAATAAAATACTTGTGTGGCAAACTTTGAAATCTCGGCAATAAGCGCACCAATAATGATAATATTGATGATGACATACTCATTGGGTAGATTAATTAGTGCTTCTATATGATGGCTCATAAAAGGAAAAAGTAAGTGCACCACAGCAACAATGGTCGTAAAGCTTAAAATGTAATAAGCGTTATTAGCACCAAGAAGTGCTATTTTTTTATCTCGCTCATCTTCATCATAATTGGCATTTTTATTATCAATTATTGCTATCACTATATGATGTAAAATCTCTAAAACAACAGTCATTATTACAACACTTAACAAGGCTGACTGCATAATACTAATGGTTAAGTTTTGACTTTGAACTGAATGATAAATAGTTGAAAAGTAATTGAACCAAATATATATCGTGATGGCCAATGAGACCCAAATACTTCTTTCTTTGTATGACATAACCATTTCCCTTCCATAAATTATCGCCAGATAAAAATACTACCACGCTATAACTCCGCTTAAACGAGTACAAAATATTTGACATGATGTCATGTAATTTTGACTTTAGTTGAAGGTGGAATTTAAGTCAAATACTTTATACTTGATGTTAAAAATATTTGACTTGGCATGATGCGATAGTACTTAATGCTATGACAATAATTTTGATAAGAAAGATTTTACGAGATAATTACCTAGTGGGTACTTAGCTATTTAGCGCTAAACTCAAATAAAGTGCTAAAACTTGAGTTTACCTATAAGTAGATCTTTATACATAACCCAGTCGCCTATAAAGCTATAAACGGGGTAGGTAAATGTTGCGGGTTTATTCTTCTCGAAAAAGAAATGCCCAACCCAAGCAAAGCCATAACCCAATAAAGGTATTGTCCAAAGTAACACCCAAGAAGCACTTATAAATATATAGGCTAATGTTATTAGGATTAAACTAGAGCCAATAAAATGCAATAACCTACAGGTTGTATTTTGATGTTGGCTTAAATAAAAAGGGTAGAAAGACTTAAAATCACTATATTCTTTAGTTGTTGTATTGGTAGACATAATAATTCCCTAATGTATTTTGCTAGTAAGTACTTTTAAGCCTATTAATATCATAGCGCCGCCAAGTATGCGATCGATCCAATGACCTAAACGTTGAAATTTTTCATTAACACTAGGCCTAGACAATAAAACTACCACGGTAGAAAACCAAAGTAGTTGTAAAAACATCATCCACGCACCATAAATAACCAAATGTAATAATGGTAAATTAGGTGATAACACCACAGTAAATAATGCGACAAAATATATTGGCGCTTTCGGATTTAGTGCATTGCATAAAAAGCCTTTCGCTATCGCTTTGATACTTGAATGTTTTACAATTTTTTTCGTTGTTAATGAACTCTCAACCTTACTTTGAGGTTGAGCTCTTAAGCCTTGCACTCCTAAATAAAGTAAATAACAGCCACCAATTATTTTTATCACCCATAAAGCGGTTGCTGAACTGGCAATTACCGCGGCCAAGCCTAAAGCTGAGTAAATTATATGTACCGATAAGCCTAAGGCGATACCAATGCTGACCATAAAACCAGAGCGTTTGCCATTAGACAAGGTTTGTTGCGACACTAAAATGAAATCAGGCCCAGGAGATGCCGCAGCCAACAAATGAATGGAAGTGATCAGTATTAAACCTTGCATTAAATCCATAAATTTCCTTAACAGTTACTCATTGCTCAGCAATTTTAAATTGTTTGTTATTAACTTAAATCAATTCTGTAACTTTAAATAACTTAATAACAAGTGCTTATATATTTTTTTGTCAGTATATCAGCTAGTTAATGTACAGTGATTACATTACTTGTAAAGTCTATGTAATAAAAAACTACTGACAATGTTTTGAACATATCCAAGAAACTAAGTCATTGAAGTCATTATGTAAGCGCTGTATATTTACTTAAATAACTAAATGCTAATCGTACTGTTAACAATTGAAATTTCAGTTAATTATATTTTTAGCACAAAAATATTTGACTATAACTTTAAACAAGTTTGGAGCGAAAATGAATAATAAAATTATTGGTATAGTGCTAGTTGTTGTTGGTGTAGCTTTAGCACTGTGGGGCTATAACATTTATGATTCTGCAACCTCGCAAGTTACTCGGGTAGTAAGTGGCGATACGCCTATTGAAGCTTGGGGTGGAATGGTTGGTGGCGTTATTGCGCTTTTAATTGGCATTTCAAAACTAAAGTAAAGCTGACGAAAATAAAAACATCATAAAAGGGGAAAATAAATGAGTGAAGTTGTTATAAACGAGGGGCCTTCAACTGAGGGTACAGCTAAGATTGTATATATACTGTATATGGTAGGTATCTTTTTTGGTATCACAGGCATTATTGGTGTCGTTATGGCTTATATCAATAAAGATGATGCACCCGAATGGCTTAGAACACATTATCAATTTCAAATTAGAACATTCTGGATAGGAGCTTTGTATATTATTCTTGGTTCTATACTTTCTATTATTCTTGTTGGCTGGTTAGTGCTTTTATTTTGGGTTATTTGGCTTATTGTCAGGTGTGTAAAAGGCATGAAGTCATTAGATGCAAAAACTGCACATCCCGATCCCACGGGTTGGTTTTTCTAAAATTTAATCAATAGGGTAGGTGTATAAATAACCTGAACTCTGGATAAGCAGTACTTGCTCAATCCTCCCTTTTAAGCCATTACCTGCGTTAAAACGTTGATAAATAGCTCGCTATTCATCAACGTTTTGCCTTGGAAATGGCATAAAATGAAGCATTGATGGTGTAAATTAGTGATGTTCACCTTGCTATAGCATTTACTTTACCACCTAAGCTTTTGATTCACTTGAGTATCAAGCACTCATTATCCAGAGTTCAGGTTAAATACTCTATCTACCCTTTTTCTATCACCTACTATATTACCTTGTTATAAATTTTTGATTAAAAATGTAATACACCTAAAGGTTATATTTTAATTTTATATTAAGCTCGTTAGCGTGTTACGATAAATTATTAATAAGGGAAGTCGCTTATCAATTACAACAAAAGGAATATCGATGAAAGCTAAAATTTTGATCAGTATATTGAGTGTATTATGCATCACATCGTGTAGCGCTTTCTTGAGCAACAATACAGGTAAGAAAACTCAATCAAGTAGTTTAATGGACTTTCTTTACCCTAATCACGAGAGCAGGGCTGCACATAAGCCTGAAATTCCGGTGTTAACTTTACCCGTTAAAGTGGGTTTAGCTTTTGTGCCATCAAAAAATTGGCAACGAGATGGTATTCATAACAAAGATCAAATTGAACTACTCGAAAAAGTAAAAAAAACATTCCTTAAATATGATTACATCGATCGCATTGAAATTATCCCAAGCAGCTATTTAAATGGCGGAGAAGGTTTTACCACATTAGAGCAAGTTGGCCGCCTTTACGATGTTGATGTTATGGCACTAGTTTCATACGACCAAGTTACTCAATCGCTAGAGAATAATGCCGCTTTGTTATATTGGACTATTGTTGGCATGTACATAATTCCGGGTAATGAAAACTCAGTTCAAACGTTTGTTGATACTGCGGTTTTTGATATTAAAAGTAAAAAAATGCTTTTTAGAGCGCCAGGTTTAAACAAACTTGAAAAACGTACCACAGCAGTTGGCGTTGACGACACCTTAACGCAAAAGTCATTAGAAGGTTTTGGTTTAGCTGTTACCGATATGACCAGCAACTTAGAAGCTGAATTAGCAAACTTTAAAATCCGAGTAAAAGAAGAAAAAATTGCTAAAGTTGAGCACAGAGCAGGCTATAGTGGCGGGTCAATTAGTTATTACTTCATATTTTTACTCTTAATTTTTTGTACAAGAGTTTACTTTAGCCAAGCAAATAAAGTTCAGCAACACGGTACTTTACTAAGAAAAACCTTAAAATGAACGAACAGAATAAACCACTAAAGTCAGAAGATGAAACCGGTGTTAGTGCCGAAATAAATAAAGAAATAAAAGCAAAATGGCGCTATTGGCTTAACATTAAAAGCAAGAAAAAAAAAGCGTTGCTCATCTTAATATGTATAGCTTTGGTTGGCTTAAAAATTTTTACAACCGTGTTAACCTTTGATTGGTTAGCAAGCTTTTTTAACTAAGCTTGACTAAAAATAAGACTTAAGCTTCGATTAATTTCCCGTTATTTTAAGGTCGAGTTCATAGTCAGCTAAGCTAAAGTTTACTTAAGGTAATTCAACATACTTCAACTCATCTCAATTCAAAAAATGGGCGACTTCCACTTCTAATGAAGTCGTTATCCCATTTGGCAATAGTGCTTAACTGTTAGTGCTGATAAAAACCTCGATTACACCGCTGTGCTGCTAATAGCTTATAACTGACAGCTTAAAGCTTAAAGCTTAAAGCTTAAAGTTAATCACTTACGGTAAAGTACAAATTTCTTGTGCCTGTTTATGATAATGATCAGGGCTTAAACCTAAAAGCTGTGGAATAGTTGCCGACAAAGCAATTGAAGAATACGTACCGACTAATATTCCGCTAAACAATGCGATAGCAAAGCCTTGTAAAGACTCCCCAGCGAATAAACCTATGGCTAGAACAGTAGCTAGCGTTGTACCCGAAGTAATTAAAGTGCGCACTAAGGTTGATTTAATCGCTAAGTTAATTGTGGTATCAACATTACTGTTTTTGTTACGCATGATAATTTCTCTGACCTTATCGCCAACAATTATTGAGTCATTCAGCGAATAACCAATAATAGCCAATAAGCTCGCCAAAATGGTTAAATCAAAAGAGATTTCAAACCAAGCAAATATGCCCAATACCACCACTACGTCATGCATAAGTGCTACCACTGAGCCTGCCGCTAGTCGCCATTCAAACCTTAGCGATAAATACACCAAAATTACTATTGCCGCGGTCAGTAATGCTAAGCCACCTTGCTCGATTAATTCATCGCCAACTTGGCTACCAATATACATGGCATCTTGTGGGGTTATCGATAAGCCACTGCTTTGAGTAAACTCGGTTAACCAAGTACTATTTTGTTGCCCAGCATTATTGTCCGCTTGTCGCACACTCCAATGGGTGCCGTTGTCAGCAGACGATAATTGAAAATCTTCTGATAAGTAACTGCTTAGCTTTTGTTGCATCTCGGCTTGTTCAAACGATTGCTCGGTTGAAAACTCGGTTATATAACCGCCGGTAAAATCTAAACCAAGGTTTAAGCCTTTGGTAAATAATCCGACTAAAGAAATAACAATAAGTGCGGCGGCAAAATAAAAACTCGCAAAGCGAAGCTTACTGATAATAGATGTTGGTTTTACCTTGGTATTGTTCATGAATTAGCTCCTAAGTCGGTAAGTTGCTCTGTTTTACTTTTAGTTGTTTTTTTAGATTTGTTTTTAGTGTTTAGTTTTGTAGAAGATTGAGCTATTCGTGAAGCTTTAGTGTCGTCTTCTAGCGCAATACCCATAAGTTGTTTTTTATTATCTCGAATAACCATATTGGTTAATGCTTTTGCAACGAATACGCCGGTAAACATACTGGTGAGAATGCCTAAGCACAAAATAATGGCAAAGCCTTTTACCGGCCCATAACCTATGGTGTATAAAATAATGCCGGTGATCATAGTGGTAATGTTAGCGTCTAAAATAGTGGCAAAGGCACTTTTATATCCAACCTCAATCGCCGATAAAGTTTTACGTCCTCTTCTTAACTCTTCTTTAATACGCTCAAAAATAAGTACATTTGCATCAACCGCCATACCAACCGTAAGCACTAAACCTGCAATACCGGGTAAGGTTAAAACAGCGCCGGGTAATAAAGACATTAACCCTAATAAGCTGACTAAATTTAGCGCTAAAGCAACATTAGCAATAAGCCCTAAAGTGCGGTACCAAACGGCCATAAACAACAAGGTAAATGCAATACCTATACTGAGCGCTTTAACACCATTATCAATATTGTCAGCGCCTAGTGTTGCTTCAATATTACGTTGCATTACTATGGTTACGGGTGCATTTAATGAACCTGCTCGCAACAAAAGTGACAGTTCTTGCGCGGCTTGTGGACTCGACATGTTGGTGATACTAAATTGTGAACCTAAGTGCTGAGAAATATTGGCAACATTAATAATTTTACTTTTTTTAACAATCTCATTATTGCTGTCACGATGAAATTCAGAAAACAGCGTTACCATGGGCTTACCAATATTTTCTTTTGAAAAAGCCGACATTTTTTTACCGCCGACACTATCCAAGGTTAAATTTACCAGTGGCATACCCATTTCATCTTGTCCTGCGCGCGCATTTTTAATGCTACTGCCAGAAAAAACAACTTTGCTATTTAGGATGAACTTACGGCCGCTGCTATCGGCCATTTGTAAAACGCCAGCAGTATGTGAACCATCAGCAAGTTGATAAAAATCAAGTGTAGCGGTAGCACCAATAATACGTTTAGCTTCTTCAGGATCATGCACACCAGGTAGCTCAATGCGTATTCTATTTTTACCTTGTTGCTGGGTAATCGCTTCACTAATGCCTAGTTCTTCAATACGTCCACGCATAGTTTTCAAGGTTTGTTTCATGGTGGCTTGTCTAAAGCTTACTTGCTCTTGAGGCGAGTAAAATAATGATTTATGCGTATTACCAATATTTTTAACACTCAGCTCAGGCGACTGTTTGGTGATATCACTAAGCAGAGATTCAACTTTATTCTGCATAGAAATCGGAAAACTAAGTTCAATTGAGTTGTTATTCGTTTGAGTAAAATTAACGCCGCGTATACGTTTTTCTATACTTTGAGTCTTTAAGTCGTTACCAAGCCCTTTTAAGTGTTCGAACATTGCTCTGTCGGTATCAACATCTAAAACAAATAATACGCCGCCACTTAAATCTAAACCTAATTTTATTGGCTCCATTTTCATCGATTTAAACCAAGCTGGGGCATCACTTGTCGTACTGCTGCTTACGCTATATTTACCGTCTAGCGCTTTGCTTAAAAGTGCTTTAGCGGCTTGTTCATCTGATTTGTTTTTAAGGGTAATTACCGTGCCGGTGGCATTGGTAATTATCTGCTCTGAAGCTAAGTGGTTATTTAGCAAGAGCGTGTTTAATTGCTCTGGAGTCGTTTGCTCAATGTCGTTGCCACTGCTGATTAACTGAATGTTTGATTTTTCAGGGTACAAATTTGGTAATGCACTGACGATCATAAATATCAGCGTGATAAGTATGACAATGTTTCGCCAGCTAAAGCTTTTAATAGTTGATTTGTTGCGTGTGTTCATTTTGAAATCTCGTTATCTACACTTTTTTCAAACGTTAAGCTAAAAAACTAAACGCATGCGATAAGTGACTAAATACCATCAATGGCATTAGTAATTTAAAAGTAAAATTTTCGATTTGTGCTCAGCCAATAAAGCTAATGTTTAAGGCTTGTGCAGAAGATAAATGAACTAGCTGTGATAGGTTAATGTTGCAGTGTATAAAAAGTTACCGTCTTTCCAGCCGGAAATACGCGATGAACTTGCTTGATTATGCAGTTGTTCAAACCAACTAACTAATAAAGGTGGTGGGGCTAAACTCTTATATTCTCTAGCGCTGCTCTCGGTTTTAAAAAACTCGATAACCAAAACATAAATTGGCGCTGTTTGCGCTTCAACTGAAAAGGTAGCAGGGCTGAAGGTATTAATTCTAGGTAAATTAAACAAATGCTCTGGCTGATGCTCGTCTAAATTTACATTAACGTGTTGCTCATCTTGGGCAAGGTTGCTTTGTTGTATGCTATGTTTTTGAGCATATTCTGCGTTCGATAAAGCGCTAGCATTTTGTACTAGAAAAAATAACACCAAAGTTATTGTGATAAAACGCCACATATCGATAAGTTAAATTGCCATGAATAAGCCTAATATTAGGGCGTTAATTTTTTTTTCAAGCGGGCAGTAAGATATTTTAATAAAAATATATGCTTTGTATGCAAACTTAATGTAAAAGCCCACACAAACTTTACATTATAAAACAAACGCAATTGCATAATAAGGTTGCTGTTACAGTGAGTAGTCCCCATATCAATCATTGTGGTTATAAATACCGTAATGCTTTTAATTAGGAGTAATAATGCAAGATTTAGAGCAGCAATTAAATTTCATCTTAGAGTTAGACCGTCTCAAAGCCGTTTATCGACAAGTCACGGTAAAGTCTGATAATAACAGACGTGAAAACAGTGCTGAGCATAGTTGGCATATTGCATTAATGGCACAAACATTAAACGGTTATGCTGCAGAGCCGGTAAATGTTGCACGAGTGACTATTATGCTTCTTATTCATGACATCGTTGAGATTGATGCTGGTGACACATTTGCCTTTGCACAGCAGGCTGATCTTGATGCCCAAGAAGCGAAAGAGCTAGCGGCCGCAGAACGTATTTTTGGTTTATTGCCTGCAAAGCAATATCAAGAAATGTTAAACCTTTGGTTAGAGTTTGAAGCAGCAGAAACCAACGACGCAAAATTTGCTAAAGCCATGGACCGAGTTTTACCATTATTACAAAATATGAAAAATAACGGTGGCAGCTGGGCAAAACATAAAGTAAGTAAATCTGAAGTTATTGCCCGTAATAATTTATTAGATGGGCTAGCCCCAAAACTTTGGACTTATGTCTCTAAGCAAATTGATTTAGCCGTAGAAAACGGTTGGTTACGCGACGCATAAGCAGTTTAAACTTTAGCTTGGGAGCTTGTTTTTTTAAGGCAAGCATCTTTAGCTAAACTTCTGTTTCATTACTTAGCTAACCAGCTTTCGGGTAACCGGTAATAAAAGGTATATTTTAGCGCTTCTTTGCTTGTTATCTTGCCTAAGATACACAAAATAGACGTTGTAATACCTAGCACTAAAAATTGTCCAAGATAATAAAAAATAAAAATTGTGCTGATATAAGTCGACCAAAATAATATGTCGCTGAATTCTTTTAAATCAGTGACATAATAACCAAAAGACGAATCTAGCAGTATAGAAAAAGATTTAACAAACAATAAACCACCACAAACAATGCTTGTAACATTTAAAGTATCAGTTATAACTTTGAGCTTTTTTGAAAGCGATTTTCGTTCTCGCCTAATTATTCGAATGTACTCGAACATCGCCTTACTATATATCGTTGATATAACGATCCCTGAAATAACTTATTATTAATCATTTAGCTAAATTCGCATAGCAATAGCCATACTTTTTAGTTCTGTCTAATTTGCTAGCTCGTTGATTATTCAATCTTTACAATGCCCATAATATGTAAAGTCAACGGGTATAGCGATATCAGTAATTTCATTATAAGTGTATAATTCTGCCTTACACATATTGCCGCTTAAGCCTAAAACCCCAGAAACATTCATTTTATAGTACTGATTAATTTCCGGATTGAATGATGCGTAAATAGTACAATTATCCATGCCTGCCACCGACATAATCATGAAACTGTACTTGTTGCCAACTGAAAGCTTTACACCATCAGGGTTCAATTCAGAAATTAGTGGGTTGCTATCATCTAGTACAATTAATTTTGCAGCACTCTTCGAACCAAATGATTTACCGCATGTATCTTCTTCAGTGTGAACATTTATAAATGTAGAATATCCAAGAAAAGGAGCATCAAAGTTGCTAATTACTGTTAACTGCGCTGATGGTGTGTTTGTTGGCGGCTCAATATATGTTGGCAAACCTGCACACCCTGAAAGTAATAATGGTATTAATAAAAAACTAACTCTCATAATATCTCCTTTTAATAGTTATCATTGATGCTGAAGCTCTTTTAACAAAGCTTGTTAATATTCACCAAATTAATGATGATTTTTTAGTGGGTTTGAGTAACTTATTTTATTTTTTATGCACATCTTTATATACAAGCATATCAGCTAAACGCTCCTCTCTTTCTGGCGTAAAGCCACAAGAGTGCTTCCATTCTTTAGGGTTTTCATAAGTACCGAAAAGCATATCCCACCAGACAATATCGCCATAGTTGTTTTTATGACGACCTGTTTGATGATGTATTCTATGCATTTCAGGACGCTGAAAGATATAACCAATCCAACGAGGTGTTTTTACATTAGTGTGGTAAAAGAACTCACCAATAGCAGTAAAAAAAGTGTAAATTGCAGCAGCTTCTAGTGAAAGCCCAAGTAATGTATAAACCAATAAACTACCGAGTATTGAATTTACAATCATTTCGCCAGGATGCTTATAGAATGAAGTTATAACCTCTAACCTTCTCGGGCTATGGTGAATTTGGTGGAAACCAACCCATAATAAATCAAACTCATGACGCCATCTGTGCCACCAATAAAAAACAAATGTAGCAATAAAATAAGCTATAAATCCATCTAAAGCAGGAGGAACCGATTCCGATAAGTTAAAAACGGACCAAGATGCCAGCCATAACTCCCATGATACACCTGCCAATAATACAACACCTATTTGAACTGCATTAATTAATAACACACGAATAGGCCATGTTTTAATATGTGGTAAGGGCCAGCCAGGCATTATTCTTTCAAGAATAAAGCAAGCGCAAAAAATAAACATAATGGTTGGAAGCATCCGTACTCTCCTAAAAATATAGCATCTAATATAGCAGACTAAATAATGTTGGCTGATATTTGTTTGAAAACTAGGTGGAGCGAATTATGAGTAGTCTCGATTAATTTTCGGCATGTTAAAAACTCAATTAATGTTCAGTTCTACAAGCATAGCTTTGCCGCCAAAGCCGTGCTGATTGCACTTTGCACGTACGATAACTTTAGAGATGTTTGCGGGTATGTTTATATTACATTGGCTACGTGTAAAGGGCTGTTCATTAACATGGGGGTGATGAAGCTTGCGAGTGCCTAGTTGATTACCTTCTAGATCTATTATCTCCCAGCCATTTGCGTAATGCTCCCAACCTTCATCATTATGTATTACAGACGTTCCAAAGCACCAACTACCATTTGCTTCTTGGGTAGCCAAAACTTCCTTAACTTGTGCAAAGTCAGTAGATGTAGAATAGGTTTCTAGATCAAACTGTGTAGCTGAAACTGATGATGCAAAAATTGATAAAATTAATAGTAGTCTCATGTAAACTCCATTTTATATAATGATAGGTTAAGTGATAAGAGTTATTGGCTAAAATAACGTAAAGGCTCACTTCTTTTTAATTCTGTTTAATTATCGTTTAACCCTGTTTTAGCTTATTAAATTGTTACTTTATCTGAGCCTTGGTTTATTTTATGTTGCATATAAATCACATGAAAAATTGATGTTATATATGGATTTAACCAAAGCTTGTCACCTTTTTTAACTCCTGCAATCATATTCATATTCATATTCATATTCATACGATTACGTACCATTATTATCCAAGTTACATCAAAAACACTTGAGATCATATGAATACCAATCGAGCTTTTTAAAATAGTGAGGTCATGAAAATTAGCCAAACCGTAAATTAAGCTCCCTAATGAAATTATAAATAACGCAATACTGGTAGCCATAAATAGTGGAGATATTTTAAACGTTGTTAGATTATTTATTTGGTAAGAAAAACGGTAAAGTTTATATATTAAATAAGCCCCGATAGTAAGTACACAAAGTGCTAGCGTCTTAGGTACTGAATCGGCTCTGTAAATCCATTTTGCATTTATTGTCCTAATTGACGTCTGAGATTATTACATCGCTATATATTATATAAGAAGGTAGTAGTTTATTAAATTATACTTATTTTAGACGTCTATACGTTTAGAGGTTGACATAGCTAGAAATCCAAGTCACATTATACTGAGATAAAATTAGTAAATATAAAAGCTGTTTCTCAGCGTTATTTTATACTGATTAAGTCCACTTATAATTAATACAGCTATAACGGTTTTCAGATATTAGGTTAGTGCTATGCCCATAAAAATCCCCAATGAATTACCTGCTTTAACGATTTTAGACAAAGAAAATATTTTCGTCATGTCTGAACGTCGTGCCGCCGATCAAGAAATTCGTCCTATGGAAGTGGCAATTCTTAACCTAATGCCGAATAAAATTGAAACCGAAGTGCAAATTCTGCGTATGCTGGCGAATACGCCACTGCAAATAAATGTTGAGTTCGTTCGTATTCATGCAAACGAATCTAAAAATACACCGCAAGCGCATTTAGATAATTTTTATCGCTTATTCGATGATATTAAACACAAACAATATGATGGTTTGCTTATTACAGGTGCACCGCTAGCGTTATTAGATTATCAGCAAGTAACCTTTTGGGATAAAATTTGCGAAGTGTTTGACTGGGCAGAACAAAACGTTACCTCAACCATGTTCTCTTGTTGGGCAGCTCATGCCGCGCTTTATCATCATTATGGTTTGAAGCGACATTTGCGAAAGCAAAAGCTATCAGGTGTTTATCGCCATCGTTGTTTAAAGCCAGATGAACAGCTTACTCGCGGTTTTGATGAAACTTTTAGTGTACCGCACTCTCGTTATGGTTATATCGACAAGGCTGATTATCAGTCACTTGAACATATTGAAATATTAGCTGAATCTGCAGAGGGTGGAGTTTACTTAGCCGCGAGTAAAAATAAACAGCAGGTCTATTTAACTGGCCACCCAGAATACGATGCAAGCACACTCAGCGAAGAATACTTTCGAGATATTGCCGCTGGCGGCGATGTTACAATACCGGTTAATTATTTTACCGATAATGACCCAGAAAAAGAAGCAATTAACATGTGGCGCAGCCATGGCAGCTTACTTTACACCAACTGGTTAAACTACTACGTTTATCAAATTACGCCGTATCAATTAGATGCAGACCATATTAAAGCCATTCACCCAGGAAAATCTCGTGTCTAAGCAATCAAACACTCAATTAAAAACCTCAGTAGTTCAATCAGCTTCTTATGGCTTATTACAAGCGCAGTTAGATAAACGTATTCTTATTTTAGATGGCGCAATGGGTACTATGATCCAAGCGTATAAATTTGAAGAGCAAGACTATCGCGGCGAACAGTTTGCCGACTGGCATAGTGATGTAAAAGGCAATAACGATATGTTAGTGCTAACGCAACCGGAGGTGATTAAAGCCATTCATCGTGAATATTTAGTCGCTGGCGCTGATATTCTTGAAACTAACACCTTTAATGCCACCACCATTGCCATGGCTGATTACGACATGGAAGGTTACAGCGCAGCTATTAACTTAGCGGCAGCGCAATTAGCGCGTGAAGTTGCTGACGAATTTACTGCACAAAACCCTGATAAACCGCGCTTTGTTGCTGGTGTGTTAGGGCCAACAAACCGTACCTGTTCAATATCGCCTGATGTAAACGACCCAGCGTATCGTAATGTCACTTTTGATGAACTTAAAGACGCTTATATTGAATCAACTAATGCTTTGCTTGATGGCGGCAGTGACATTATTTTAATTGAAACTATATTCGATACTTTAAACGCAAAAGCAGCTATTTTTGCTATTGAAACCGTATTTGAAGCACGTGGTGAGCGCTTTCCTGTGATGATTTCAGGTACGATCACCGATGCCTCAGGGCGCACATTGTCGGGCCAAACCACCGAAGCTTTTTATAACTCGCTGCGCCACGCTAAGCCGATTTCATTTGGTTTAAACTGTGCACTTGGTCCGGTTGAGTTACGCCAATATGTTGAAGAATTAAGCCGTATTTCAGACGCGGCTGTGTCTGCTCATCCTAATGCCGGTTTACCTAATGCCTTTGGTGAATATGACTTTACCGTTGAAGACATGGACAAACATGTTGCTGAATGGGCAAACTCTGGCTTTTTAAATATTATTGGCGGCTGTTGTGGCACTACGCCTGATCACATTAAAGGCATGGCTGAAGCCGTGGCTAACATTGCGCCGCGTGAAATTAAGCCGAAAGAAATTGCCTGTCGCTTATCAGGCTTAGAAGCGCTAACCATTAAAGAAGACAGTTTGTTTGTTAACGTGGGTGAACGTACTAATGTGACTGGCTCGGCTATTTTTAAACGCTTAATTACCGAAGAAAACTACGACCAAGCCATTGCTGTTGCCTTGCAACAAGTGGAAAACGGCGCGCAAATTATTGATATCAACATGGACGAAGGCATGTTGGATTCAAAATCCGCCATGGTACGCTTTTTAAACTTAATTGCCGGCGAGCCAGATATTGCTAAAGTGCCGATTATGCTCGACTCGTCTAAATGGGATATTTTAGAAGCCGGCTTAAAGTGCATTCAAGGTAAAGGGGTGGTTAACTCCATTAGCTTAAAAGAAGGCGAAGACAACTTTCGCGAACAAGCCGAATTGCTACGTCGTTATGGTGCAGCGGTTATTATTATGGCGTTTGACGAAAAAGGCCAAGCTGACACTCGCGAGCGTAAATACGAAATATGTAAGCGTGCTTATCAAATTTTGGTGCATGAAATTGGCTTCCCAGCAGAAGATATTATTTTCGACCCGAATATTTTTGCCGTAGCCACCGGTATTGAAGAGCACAACAACTATGCGCGCGACTTTATTGAAGCCGTAGGCGATATTAAGCAAAACTTACCCCATGCGATGATCTCAGGCGGCGTATCTAACGTGTCGTTTTCGTTTCGTGGTAACAACCCGGTACGTGAAGCGATTCATGCGGTATTTCTTTATCATGCAATAAAAAATGGCATGGATATGGGCATAGTTAACGCTGGGCAATTAGCAATTTATTCTGATATTCCTGACAACCTTCGCTTAGCGGTTGAAGATGTTATTCAAAACTCAGACGATGGCGCAACCGAGCGTTTATTAGATATCGCCCAAGAATTTCGCGGCCAAGCCGGTAGCCAAAACAGTAAAGCCGATCTTTCATGGCGTGAATTAGCAGTTAATAAACGCCTAGAATACTCATTGGTGAAAGGCATAAACGAATTCATTATTGAAGATACCGAAGCCGCAAGGTTAGAGGCTAAACGACCTTTAGATGTTATTGAAGGGCCGTTAATGGACGGCATGAATGTCGTTGGCGATTTATTTGGCGCTGGTGAAATGTTTCTGCCGCAAGTGGTAAAATCAGCACGAGTAATGAAACAAGCGGTAGCGCATTTAAACCCGTTTATTGAAGCTGAAAAAACCGAAGTTAAATCGAACGGTAAAATATTACTGGCAACCGTAAAAGGCGATGTTCACGACATTGGCAAAAACATTGTTGGTGTAGTACTGCAATGTAATAACTACGAAATTATCGACCTAGGCGTAATGGTGTCGTGTGAAGATATTTTGCGGGTTGCCCGGGAAGAAAAGGTCGATATTATCGGCTTGTCGGGCTTAATTACGCCATCGCTTGACGAAATGGTGCATGTTGCCAAAGAAATGAAGCGACAAAACTTCGAGTTGCCGTTATTAATTGGTGGCGCGACTACTTCAAAAGCACATACTGCGGTAAAAATAGCGCCGCAGTATGATCATCCTGTAGTGTATGTACCTAATGCATCGCGCTCAGTATCGGTTGTTAGTACGCTACTTTCAGACGAGCACAGAGACGCTTTTGTTGAACGCCAAAATGCTGAATACGTAAAAGTGCGCGAACGTCATTATAAAAAAGGCCCACGCTCAAGTTTAATTTCATTAAAAGACGCTCGCGCCAATGCCGTGCCAATTACATTTGAGAACTATACGCCAACCGTGCCAAACAAGTTAGGCGTCAGTGTGCTTGATAATATCGATTTAAACATTGTTCGAGGTTATATCGATTGGACGCCATTTTTCATGACTTGGCAGTTATCAGGTAAGTATCCGTTAATTTTGAAACATGAAGTTATCGGCGAAGAAGCAACTAAATTGTTTAATGACGCCAACGCCATGTTAGACGATGTTATCAACAACAAAAAACTAACCGCAAAAGCCGTTTTTGGTTTGTTTCCAGCGAATCGCGAGCAAGACGATTTACAACTTTATACTGATGAAACACGCTCAGAGCCATTAATGAAGCTGCATCAGTTACGCCAACAAAGTAAAAAACCAAGCGGGCAATATAATCGCTGTTTAGCCGATTACGTGGCCGATAAAGCCTCGGGTATTAACGATTATGTTGGCGCATTTGCGGTATCGGCAGGTTTTGGCGTAGAAGATTTAGTCAAAGCCTTTGACGCCGATCACGACGACTACAACAGCATTTTAATTAAAGCCGTAGCCGACCGATTAGCCGAAGCAAGCGCTGAGTATCTACACGAGAAAATCCGTAAAGAATATTGGGGCTACGCACCAGACGAAAACCTAGAGAACGACGATTTAATTCGTGAAAAATACCAGGGCATTCGACCAGCTCCCGGCTATCCTGCTTGCCCAGAACATACCGAAAAAGGCTTGTTGTGGCAGCTGCTTAATGTTGAAGAAAACATTGGTATGGAATTAACCTCAAGCTTTGCCATGTGGCCAGGCGCAGCGGTAAGCGGTTGGTACTTTGCCCACCCAGAATCTAAATACTTCGCGGTAGCCAAAGTAGCGCAAGACCAAGTAGAAAGTTACGCCGCCCGTAAAGAAATGACCATGCCACAAGCTGAACGTTGGCTGTCGGCTAATTTGGATTATGAGCCATCGTAGGTTGTTTTCTAGAAACCTTAGATTTATGGTTTTTGTAATAACAATAGAAAGTGACATAGCTTAAGTGGTTATGTCACTTTTTTTTAATGTGCTTTTTTATATAAATTCCGTGTGTTTCCTGTTTTCTTGACAAGGCAAGTTAATCCGCTTTTTTACATAGGATATTCAACGGACGGTATTAACTTATTGAATGTAAAAGGTTGGTTATGTATATTGATTTGAATAAATATTCATTAGTTGGGTTGTCTTGCTTGTGGACGTGGGATCTGATCTGTCTAATAAGCTATTATGCCTAAAGGATTAAGCAATGGAGTCAATTCCAGCATATAAAGGAAAGCCTACCGTTTATCTTGATCAGAATATTCTAGATTTTTTCACCAAAGAAGGGTTGGGGAAATTTGGTCAGATTTTAATAAACGACTATCAAGTAGTTTATTCAGATGAAACGCTCAAAGAAATTAGACGTTCAAAAGGCTTTGAAGAATGCTTCCTCAAGGTACTTAAAGACCTAAAAGCAAACTATTTGAAATTAATTGTTGAACAGCCTAGTTTTACGATCACAGATAAAGCCTTAATAAGTAATCGTGACCCTTTTGAAGTATACACAGAGTATTGTGACAATGCCGATGATGGTATCGACATGGAACATGCAATGCAACAATGGCTATTCAAATTCTCAGGTGGAAGAAAAGGCGATAGTATTGCAGATATTAACAGCGAACAAGTCTCTGCATTTTCTGAGTTAATGAAATCAATAATGGATAACTCTGACGAATTATCCCCAGAGATTCAAAGTCAGTTGAGTGTTTATACTCAGGAAATGACTACTCAATTTAAAACAGCTTTAGAAAAAACAGAAAGTATGATGATTGAAAATATTGAAGATGATAAAAATTGGGATGGTATTAAAGATTTTCGTTCACAAGTAGGTATTGGTCCCAAACAACTAAATAATATTGAGCCGCCAAATGTACTTATCAAAATTTGGGATACGTTAAAAGAACTCCCAACTTATAGCCAAAAAAATCTTGATGTAGACGGTTTGTTTCAATTAAATAAAAACCCAATTAATCCAGAACAGCCATATTATAAACACCAAAAAATAATCGGTATTTATAATATGTTGAATACTTTGGGGTATTATCCTGACTCAAAAGTTCATAAAGAAAGGAGGTTTATTGCTGCCGTTAGTGATAATAGCCATGCATCTATAGCTTCATTCTGTCATATTTTGATGTCTAATGATGAAAACTTTATTAAAAAAGTTAATGCGGCATACGAATACCTTGAAGTACCAACACTAGCTCAACATGTAGTGTTAAATTATGCATAAGATTAATTTGGACACTTAGATTAATTTGGACACTCACTCTAAATAAAGTATTACAACATTAATAAAAAGGTAATCATTGATTACATTTAGATTAGTGCAATCAACACATATAAGAAAATTAAGCGGGTCTGCTAGAGTTAATTTCAATAACCTTGGCCTCAGCTATTCAGTGTCTAAACCAATGAAAGATATGTTATCTTTTGTCATGCTAGCCTCTGCTTTATATTGTTGATACATATATTATGGCTCTGGTTTGTAAAATTAACCCACGTTCAGAAGCTAGCACTTTTTGGAGGTCATTGTGTCTATAATGCTAGGGAAAATTTGGTGTATGCGTAAACTTTTAATATTTATTTTAGTAGGCTTCACTTTTTTACAGTGGTCAAATTTTTCAAATTCTAGATCTCTTAATGAAGCTTATAAAAATCATAAAAGTAATGTTCAAGTTCAAGGCTCTGGCAAAGTTATTAGTATACTAAGCGATGATAATCAAGGAAGAATTTATTAAGCCACCCATAATAAATTGTTAATGAGCCATAATATCAGGCAAGAGTTTGAATAGTGCCAAGACCTGCGCCTTTAATAGTCACTTTATGACATTATTTTGTACAAAACCAGAAAAAAAATAAAACTAAATATCAATATAACACATTGATTTTTATTTGATAATTTTATTTTTTATTGTTTATGATAAATTTTGTTGCTGTCTAACTAATATTCAATAATAATTGCTCGCTTTTTTTGTAACGTAAGACGATAGTTGGCGCCCAGTCAACTCGGTGAATTGGAGTAAAACATGAGTGATTTATTAGGTATTGCCATATTGATATTATTTGGTGCCTTGTTTGCTATGTCGGAGATTTCCATCGCCGCTGCGCGGAAAATCAAATTAAGAGTTATGGCTGATGAAGGCAATGAAAAGGCCAAAGCTGTTGTTCGCTTGCAAGAGCAGCCCGGAAATTTCTTCGCCATGATCCAAATCGCCCTCAATGCCATCGCTATCCTAGGCGGTATTATTGGTGAACAAACTCTAACGCCTTATACCGCTAAATTAGTGGCGCTGGTGTATACCGGCGCACTGGCAGAACAAATTAGCTTCGTGCTGTCTTTTTTAGCCATTACATCGTTATTTATCTTGTTCGCTGATTTATTGCCGAAACGCATTGCTATGATCATGCCTGAGGCCGTTGCTGTAAAAATCGTTGGTTTGATGAATACAATCACCTACGCGTTAAAGCCATTTGTGATGTTATTTAACAGCATTACGAACCTGATCTTACGTATTTTTAAGGTGCCGACAGTACGTGAAGACGTGGTTACTACCGAAGATATCGTCGCCATGATGGACGCAGGGGCAGAGCACGGCTCGTTGCAACAACAGGAATATCATCTTCTGGGTAATGTGTTCGAACTTGAAGGGCGTACTCTGCCTACTGCGATGACGACACGAGATTCTATCGTTTATTTTGACATTAATGATGACAGCGAAACCATCAGCGCTAAAATCCTAGAACACCCGCATAATAACTTCTTAGTATGTGATGGTCATTTAGAACGCGTTATAGGTTCGGTTGAGTCGAAACAAATATTACGCCAACTGCTTAAGGGCGAATCCGCTCATTTGAAAGACAGTATGATCCAAACTGAACTGTTTTACTTACCGGAAACCTTAACCCTGTCAGAAGCGCTTAACGAGTTTAAAACAGCGCTGCAGCCTTTTGCGATAGTGGTTAACGAATATGGTATGGTCGTTGGTCTAGTGACGTTAAAAGACTTAATGAGTAGTTTTATGGGTAACCTAGTGACGATGCACGGCGAAGAGCAAATTGTTGAACGTGATGCCAACTCTTGGTTAGTTGACGGCGTAACGCCGATAGTCGATTTGATGAAGCTGTTAGAGATAGATATATTTCCCAACGCTAACCAGTATGAAACTCTTGCCGGGTTTTTGATCTATACATTGAAACGTCTACCAAAACGTACTGATTATGTGATCCTCGACGGTTATAAATTTGAAGCCATAGACGTTGATGGTTTCAAAGTCGAGCAGCTTTTAGTTACACGCCTGACAGAGCCTACAGTAATACATACAGGTGACACGAACTGAGCACCCTAAGCTCTCGAAGGATACTTGAATTAAAGTTTACTCAAGTATCCATCACGCAGCAGCAATGTCCTGTGGCACTGCTGCTAAGTAAACAGGCGCATGACGCTATTAAAGCACAGCTTTTCTGCATAATTTTGCCATTAAGTACATAGATTTCACCATCAAAACTGCTCTGAGTCGTCAATCCTTGCCCTGCCAACTCTTTCATGGTTTCTGCGGGGCCAGGTTGGTTGAAATGTCTCAACATACGGGTATGAAGTTGTTGGTTACAATGTTGAGTAACGAAAAAGCTAACTGTTTTTTCTTGTTAATTAGCTTGTATGGTTTTATTGAATTGCTGCAACTTTCCAAACATTTTTCTCTTTTTTCATTAATACAGTTTTAACTGTTCCGTCTGGAAGTTTAGACCTAAAAAATGCCTTAGTTTCTTGTACTAGCTCCTTACTAATATTATCCATACTAGCACGAGCATTTGTTGCCTCATCGGCCAAATTCATCTTAATACAAGTATTAAACATCATTTCTTCATCTGAAATAGATAACAATTTGGTGATTTCAGTTTCTGTAAGTTGACCGTTTGTTTTTTGTTGTTTGTAGTGCTCTTTAGCTACGTCATGCAATTTTTTTAGGTGTGCGCTGTAAGTTAAACTAACCATAAATTTACATGCATAAGTTTCATTAAAAGAAGCATACTCTATTAGTTTATTAGCTCCAGTTACATATGACTCACTTGGCTTCATACCGAGAGTTAACTCCTCATATGAGATATACCTTTCTTCTGCGAGAGATAAAAATGCTATAAAAATAAAAAGCAGAATGGCTAAGTTTTTCATTTTAAGTCGTAATTCCTTGTAAAAAATAACTGAATAGGTGGTAACTTGTCTATTTTCCTCATTACGTGACTTGGGAGGAAATGAGATCTAGCTGCAAATATGTAACTTAGTGCTTTCTTATTTAATATACCCAACTTCAACAAACCAATCATGAGCTTTTTGAATGGCTTCTTTTATTGAGTGGGTGGTCTTAAAGCCAAGTTCTTTTTGTGCTTTAGTGCCATCTAAAAATTGTCCTGAGGACATCACTGCTATGGCCGTATCACTAATTTTAGGTAAATCTGCATTACTATGCTTGTATTTAAAGTACTGAATTTTCGCTATAATTTTTGCAACAAACAAAGGTGTGCTTTTAAGAATTGGGGCTTTACTGACTTTAGCCATTAACGACACTAAATCATCCATAGCGATATTGTTGCCAGTAAATAAATATCTTGCCCCCGGCACACCTTTTTCACAAGCAAGGGTAAGGCCTAAGCCGGCGTCGCCAGCATAAATTAGATTACGGTCGCCTTTTACATAACCCGGTAACGATTGATTCGCTACGCCCACCAGTAATTGCCCCGTAGAAGGGCCATAGTCGTATTCTCCAAAGGTCATTGAAGGAATGCCAATAACGACAGGTAATCCTGCTTTTGCTTTGTTCATTGCTTGCACATCCATGGCCCATTTAGCTTGAATGTAAGGGTTTTTATTAGCAGGTGCCGTTGAGTACTCTAGCGTTTCATTGGCTGGTAAACCTTCAGGATGTTTTTTTAACGCAATAGCAGCGCCCAAATACACTATTTTTTGAAGGTGCTTTTGCTCGCAAGCGTTGTAAAAGCTTTCCATTTTGGCAAGTGAGTTTTTAACTTCCTCTTGCCATGGAATAGGAACCGTTGGATAGGGAGCAGCACAGTTAATTACCGCATCAACATTTGCAAAGGCTTCTCTTAAGGCTTTTTCATCAGATAAATCTGCTATCGCAGAGGTATAAGGTAAGTGTTGGACTTTACTCATATCTGAAGACTCACGATGAACAATGGTTAGCTCATGGCCTCTTGCGACAACGGCTATAGCGGTATGATGTCCAATCATCCCTGTTGCCCCTAATACGGCTATTCTCATTTAACTTCCTTTTATAATATTGAACACCCAAATAATGGGCTACTGTAATTTATATTGCGCTAATATCAATCAAATGGCGCTGAATACGAGTTTTTATAATCAGTAATCATGCCACTCATTTTCTAAAGCGCTACTTAATCAACTCAATTAATTCATGAATAGTTTTAACTGGGGTGATTTTAGCCCCTAAACCTTCCATTGATTTATGATAGTTTCGAAATGGAATAAATATCTCTTGAAAGCCATGTTGGGCGGCTTCTTTTACTCGTGGTACGCCGCTGTCTATTGGGCGCACATCTCCATTTAAACTAAGTTCACCCATAATGCAGGTGGTTCTTGGAATAACAAATTCATTTAAGCTGCTTAGAAGCGCGGTGACTAAGGCAAGATCAATACAGGTTTCTGACTCATCTATTTTTAAGCCGCCAATAATGTTGAAAAAGGTATCGTGATAAATTTTTGTTTTGGTGTGTTTACGCAAAATACCGGTTAACATTTTTATGCGATTCATATTCAAGCCAACACAAACACGTTGTGGAAACTCAGCCTCAGTTTCAGTGGTTAAACACTGAATTTCGAGCAATAAGTTACGGTTACCTTTGCGAATACACGTTATGGCAGAGCCTGGGGATTCAGTGCTTGAGCCCGATAAAAATATCTCACTTGGGTTATCAACACTGAGCATGCCGCGCTCACACATTTTGAAAATACCAACGGTATCAATATCACCAAAGCGGTTTTTATTAGCGCGTAAGGTACGTATTTGGCCGTCGTTAGTGTCAATGTGGAGCAGGGCATCAACAATGTGTACTAAAGTTTGTGGGCCAGCAATTTCGTTGTTTTTATTCACATGGGCAATTAAAAACATAGTAACGTTATTTTGTTTACAGTATTGGGTTAATGCTTGCGCCGCGCCTTTAACTTGTGAAGGTGAGCCTGGGCTACCATTGGCATTGTCGGTAACTACCGCTTGAATGGAGTCAATTACCGCGAACTTGATTTTCTTTTGCTCTAGCTCTTCAATAATCGCTTCAACACTGGTTTCAGATAATAAATATAATTCTTCAGGATTATAATCAAGCTTTAAGCGCTGCACTCTGTTTTTAAACTGCGACAGCGACTCTTCTGCGGTACAGTAAAGCGACGGCATTAATTGTGACATGCGAGCCACTAAATCCGAAAGTAGGGTGGTTTTACCTGCACCCGGATCCCCTGAAATAATATTGACAGAGCCGGTGGTAACGCCGCCACATAATACGCGGTCAAGCTCGCCTATGCCGGTTAACTGCTTTTCAGCCTCGGTGGTTTCAACATCGTTTATTTTCTTTGAACCGCCACCCGTGCCGCCTGCATAACCAGCAGATACCGTACGACTTTTGGTGGCACTTTTACTTTGATTTGGCGAGATTTTCATTTCTGCCAAGGTATTCCATGCGCCGCATCGACACTGACCTTGCCAACGCGGGTAGTTCATGCCGCAATCGGTACAAACGAATTCTATTTTTGCTAACTTTGCCATTTGGCTGCCTATTTCTTAAATTATTTTCTTTCTGATTTAAGGTAGTCAAAATGATGACAATACCATTTATTAATCAATAACGACTTTTTGTATTGCGTGTAAAATTTATTTTTCACTTTGTAATTAATAACTTAAAAGCTTTTTGTTATACTTTTAGGTATTAAGTTTATATTTATTGTTTCTCGGCTTCTATAATAATTTAAAAGGTATGGTTATTGCTTTAAAACAGTTAAATATAAACGAGTTACTTTTCAATATTGTGCACAGCGGGTAGTGAATATTTACTACAAGCCGCATATACTAGCGCAATATTTGATGAGTAGTTTTCTTTATTGTAAAGATATTGAAGTGTAAATGAATAAAGATTTTTCAAAATACCAAAAAATTATTACTGAACTTAGCGGCCAAGTCTTAAATAATGACTTTGAAGCTAGGTTTAATGCTGTCACAAAAGATATTCCTAAAACTGAGCGTTTTCTTTTAAAAATGGAAATAAAGCGTTTAGCTACACCTTGTAGTCGTTTGATTGATTTAAGAGGCTATGTTGATGGAGAGTGCAAATCCTTTGAGCATGAAGGCAGAGTTCACTACCTAGACAGTTTGGCTATTTCGGTGTTTACCTCCGCATTTTCTCGCTACGGTGCTTATACTTTAGGCGTCTACGAAGAAGTTATGAATACAGAGAATAACTTTCGAGTTATCTATCAAAAAGAAAAAACGAATACGGCAAAAAGCCAACCTGCCGATAATAATAAGATATTTGAAAAGTCGCAATTTCCAGCCAAATTTCATCGTTTTGGCGCATATCATGATCGTAATGAAGAACGAATGAATTTTGTTATTTCGATTAAGGTCATGCTAGATACAACAAACGAATTTAAATGCTCAACCTCGGATATGAGTGTACATGGCTGTAAGTTCAGAATTAACGACTCTAGCGCCATCGAAATAGGGCAAAAAATTACGCTGCGTTTTATCGGCTTAGAAGAACAACATCAACTTACTGAAGACAGCGAATTTCTCTACGAAGTTAAAAATGTAACTGTTTTAGATAATATGCAGCTCGTTGGCGTGCAAAGAATTATCGAAGATAGAACAGAGTCAGAAAACTTTACAAAATATTTAATGAGTTTTATTCGAACGAATAAGCGTCGTTATAAAATTAATTTAGACAATACCATTCGGGCTTTGCAAACACGTAGTTTTGAACAGTTTGTTTTACCAAAGTCAAATGAACTACCTGTTTTTATAGAAAAGAATGTAAATGTATTATCGCCAAAATATGCACTTACTTGTAATAACAATCAAAATTTATATCAGTATTGGCAAGACGAAAAACGCTACTCAACACTTTACTGCTTACTTTCTCCTGAGCGCATCGTGAGACTAAAAAAATTAGCCTTGAGAAAAAAATCTTTATTGGTTTTTAGCTTTATTCATCGTAGCCAAGGTAAGTTTTATTTTTATACCGCTGATGAGTTACAACTGAGTGAAGACCCAGAGTTTATGTTGCAATTTTTAGGTTTTGCGGCAAATAAAGAAAACTTTTTAGTTACCCAGTTAAATTTAGTCGATATAGCGCCTGACCGTGCAGAGTCACATTTTACTTTAGCCAATAGCACCACTAAACAAAACGAATACTTAAATGCTCCCATACCTGAAGACATTAGCGCCTTAATAAGCCAAACACCTTATATGGTTGTTGTAAAAGATGTAACGCATGCCGACAGCACTATAGCTTATCAGTCGCTCTCTTATGAAGGCGTTAATACGGTAAAACTAAAAAGGTTTGGACATAAACGTTTAAGTAAACCTTTTAGTGTTGATGAAGTGGGTATTAATTATAGAAATAAACGACAAGAGTTGCGTTTTACTTATAAAACCCCTGCTAATGTAAACATAAATGGTGTTACTTCAAAGGGCGTTTCAATCAACTTTTCTACTTCTGGTTTAAAAGTTGAATTAGAACAAAGTACAAGTTTAATTGTTGGTGATATTGTTTATTTAGCACTTCCTAAGTTGCAAAAAATAACCTCAAGCTTTGATTTAAGCGCTTTGCCTTATGAAGTCATGCGGATTAATCGCGCTAAAACTACTGTTAATTTACGTGTTTTTGTTGAAAAACATCAGCATATTGGCCGTAAGTTTTTTAAAGCTCTAATTGATAAGAACCGTGATAAATTAACCTCAGATGAGTATGTAATGGCCAGCCCAGGCTTAGCTAAAGCATTAAGAAATATTTACAGTGCAAGCTCTACTATTCCGGCCTTGGTAATACAAACAAGTGGTAGTCGTTATAAAACAGAAGTTATTGCTAGTGGCGACTCTAGTAGTAAATTTATGGCTGAAATGGCGCAATTGAGCGAACGTAAATCTCATTATAATTTATACCCTATATTGGGTCATGCCGGGTTTATGGCGAGTTTGACCGCTAAACTCAAAAAAATGCAACAAAGTGAAACTGCCAGTAATGAAATACTTTATATTGCGATAGACCCAAGTATTGAACTGGTAGAAAAAGCCGTAAAAATAAAACTCTCGACTGAACTTAATACCGAAGCGTTAAAACAAAGGTTTATTCATCAAGCATTGAAAAGCGGACAATTCTTTTGCGTGATGGTAAAACTTTCGCGCGCAGCGGAGCCTGATATGAGTCACCTTCACCCTGAGCTTAATTATATTAGTGGTTATGCCATTCACCGTGGTAAACAGATAGAGCAAGAAATATGGAGTGTTGCAGGCATAGCGCAAATTTTCGATATAACTCAAGAAGTGGTTTTTCGTTATAGGTTAATGCGATAACAATTAAGGGTGTTGTAATTAATGCGAGGGTAAGTTTATATTACGGCCTTTTACCTTAAAGTACATATAATGCAGTAATGACTTTCATTAAAATTGGCCGCTAGTTTTAACCGTTAATTTTTAGGGCTTATACCAATTGAAATAAATAATCGATCATTTTAGGCGGTTTAAATCGTCAATAATTTATTACATTTGATATTAGTTTTTAGCATTTATTTTCAAAAGCTTATAAGAGTTTATTCACATATAGAAAATATAAACTTATAATGTAGCCTCGATAGTAAGCAGAGTTTTTTATGATCAAAGCAATTTCACGAGTTTTATTTACAGCGTTTATGCTTATTGCCTTTGTTGGTCAAGCAATTGCTTTTAATAGCGCTATGTCTTGTGAAACATCAGAAAATACTACTTCTGCATCTGCTCATACAAATAGTGCACAAGCGCAACATAAAAGCTCAGCGGCATCAGACTCAAAAAGCTCAGAAGATTGCTGTGGAATTGACTGTTGTGATCTCGATTGTAACTGCATTGCTAATGCGTGTTCATCATTCATGTATGTTGAAACTGAAGGTTATGCGGCTAAAAATTTTTCATTAAATGAAGCGGTTAGGTTACCACTGGCAAACCAGCCAAAAACCATGACGAGTTTACTTTATCGCCCCCCCATTTTTACCTCGTAAATACTTATCCTACTAGCTATATAACAGCTATATACAACTTAAAAAAACAGTAAGTTAATTCACAGTATTGTGCTGATTAACTGCTAAGTATTACCTGAGGTTAACATGTTTGAAAAGTCATTAATTACACCCGCAGCATTACTGTTAATACCTGCTTTTGCCTGCGCAGATGAAAAAAACAATGAACATAAGCATGAGCATAAAACTGAGCAAACTAGTGCTCATAACAATGTTCAGAATAAAGAACACGACCAGCATGATAAAGCTGAACATCATGATCATCATGATGCGCCAATTGAAAGAATCCAAGTCAGTGCTTCTCGTTTGGGGCGTATTGTTACTGAGTCGGCAACACGCACTGAAATTATTAGCGGTGAAGAAATACAAGAAAAAGCCCTTATGCGCCCAGGCAATATTTCTATGTTAGTCGCTGAAACAGGTGGTGTAAGAGTACAAAACACTTCGCCAGCTTTAGGTAGCGCTAATATTCGATTGCAAGGTTTGTTTGGTCGTTACACACAACTATTAAGTGACGGTTTACCTTTATATGGTGGCCAAACGGCTTCAATTGGTTTGTTACAAATTCCACCCACAGACCTTGCCAATGTTGAAATAATTAAAGGCTCTGCTTCTTCTCTTTATGGCGGCTCAGCACTTGGCGGGGTAATTAACTTAATATCGAGAACGCCTTCGAATGAATATGAAGGTGAGGTATTGGTCAATGCTACTTCAAAAAATGGCCAAGATATTACCTCGTATTTTGCATCACCATTAACTGATAGTTTAAGCGCATCAGTAACTACCGGAATTCATCACCAAGAAGAGCAAGATTTCGATGACGATGGCTGGATTGATTTAGCTGGGTATGAACGAGGCAGTATTCGCCCTCGGCTTTATTGGCAAAACGACAGTGGTGCAAACTTATACTTAACCTTAGGTGTAATGAAAGAGCAAAGAGATGGTGGTACTTTAGATGGTGTTGAGCTAAGCGATGGCAATGAATTTCCGCTGACTCAGAACACGCTAAGAACCGATATTGGTTTTATTTATGACCAACCTCTGGGCGAGGTATTAAATTTAAATTGGCGTGGCTCAGCAATGAATCAAGACCACGAGCATCAGTATGGTGCTGTGCTCGAAGATGATAGTCACGAAAGCTACTTAATTGAGACTAGTTTATCGGGGTATTCAGACAAAACAGCATGGTTGGTCGGCTTGGCGTTACAATCTGAAAAGTTCGCTTCTGATACCTTTGCTGAATTTGATTATTCTTATCAAGTACCAGGTTTGTTTTCGCAACTCGATTATGAAGCAAGTGATGTTGTTTCAATGTCATTCAGTGCTCGTACTGACTGGCACAGTGAATATGGCACACAAGTAAGTCCGCGTATTTCAGTGTTATATAGCCCCGAAAACTGGACGTTTAGAGGCGCATACGGGCAGGGCTTTTTCGCGCCTAGCCCATTTATTGAAGATCTTGATGAAACCGGATTATCGCGCCTCGAATCACTAGAAAAACTTGAAGAGGAGCAAGCATCTACAGCTTCTTTAGATATTAGTTATGTGATGGATGGTTTAGAAACTAGCCTGACATTATTTTCTTCAACAATTGATAATGTTACAGAGTTAGAAGTTATTGACGCCGCGGAGCAAGTTTCTGGTAAACAAGTTCGTATTGTTAATGCTATTGGTGAAAGTGAAATAAGCGGTGCTGAAGTATTGCTGCGTTATCGCTGGCGAGATATTAAGTTTACTGGCAGTTATTTATATACCGATGCGACGAAAGAAAGTAACGAAGGTTTTAATCGAGTACCTTTAGCATTAACACCTCAACACTCGGCAGGCCTAGTGGTTATGTGGGAAGAACACGGCAGTCATTTGCTAGGCTTTGAAGCCTACTATACCGGCACACAACAGCTTGAAAACAACCCATATCGTGAGCGAAGCGAAGCTTATTGGCATTTAGGTTTGTTAGGTCAAATAACGGTGGGTAAAGTTAGCTTCTTTGTTAATGCTGAAAACCTGCTTAATGTGCGACAAACTAAAGAAGATTCTTTGTTGTTACCTGAACAAGCACCTAGCGGCAGATGGACAACTGATATTTGGTCAAGAAATGATGGCTTTACCGTTAACGCAGGCTTTCGGTTTCAATTTGGTGATTAACCCGTTAACTGTTTAGTTAAGAGTTGAAATAAGACTATAGCTATTGCAGCGTTGGTTAACAAGTTAGGCTAAAATGTTAAAGCAAGGCTCTGTGCATTTTAGCTTATAACCTAAAACCTAAAACTTAATGAGTAGCTACAATAAGTGGCTACTGCTGTTTTCTTATTTATATGCCTTACTTAAGCCAATGTAATAAACAGTCTAAACCTGATTTAGTAATACAAGCGTCTGCTTGAGCGAGCACTAATGGTTTTGCATGAAAGGCGACACCTAAATGTGCTGCTGCCATCATCACTAAATCGTTAGCGCCATCGCCCATGGCAACAGTTTGCGTTGGCGCAATGTTAAACTCGCTAGTGAGTTGCACTAAGGTATCTGCTTTAGCTTGTGCGTCAATTACATTGCCTAAAACTTTACCGGTTAGTTTGTTGTCTTTTATTTCCAACACGTTAGCTACAGCGGCATCAAGTGATAGCATGTTTTTTAAATGATCGGCAAAATAGGTAAAGCCACCTGAAGCAATAGCAACACGCCATTGATGTTGTTTTAATGCAGTAACTAAAGTCTCTAAACCTTCCATAAGCGGAATGTTATCTGCAACTTGCGCTAAAATATCTTCTGATGAGTTTTGCAATTTCCCCACCCGTTGATGCAAACTTTGGCTAAAATCTAATTCGCCTTGCATGGCGAGTTCAGTTACCGCAGCAACTTCTTCACCAACACCCGCTAGCGCAGCTATTTCATCGATGCACTCAATTTTAATGGTGGTTGAATCCATATCCATCACTAACAAACCGGGTGTAGAAAGTGTTGGTGCGTTTATTAATAATGCTGCTTCAATTTTTGCTGCAATATTAAAAGCAGATAAACGGTTTCTCGCCTGTTTTATGTCATTGGTTTTTACACTAAAGCGATAGCTTGTGGCGTTATTTCGTTGATTAATTGCGTGCAAACTATTTAAGCTTATTTCACACTCGTTAAGTAAATTAACTAAGTTGACTAGGCTTATATCATTAAAAACAACCAATTCAATTAATTCTGATAAGTTACTGTCTGCTGTTATTTCATTTGCATCATTTAAGATAAAAGCTTGCTGTGCTTGATCAAACTCAATTGCCATTTCGTTACTGACTGAGTCAGCAGGTAACCATTGTGCTAAGTTTAAGTGTTGGATATCGTTCAAAGGAATAATTTTTTGTTGCATTGTCACGGAAATACCTTATTTGAAAAACACGCTTTTAAACGATTATCCTAGTATAAAATGTTTAAATTTAGTTCTATACTGTCATTATAAAAATGTAGGAAAAAATTCGTTTGATGAAGCAAATAGAACAGCCTTTATACCCTAAATTATCGTCGATTTATAATAAAATATTGCAATTAGCTATAGCGATTTTGTTGATTGTGTTGGTGATGGACTTTTGGGTTAGCAGTCGTGACACACAACAAATGCACATTCAAGCTCATGCCAATAAAATTGGTAAGCTTTATTTAGCACAAGCCGCAACAAGCGCAATGCCATATTTAGCGCAAAAACCTAATGAATTACAACAATATGCCGACTCTTTAATGCAACAACCTTTAGTTAAAAGTGTGCACATTTATGATACTACAGGTCAAGCTATGGCGAGTTCAGAGCAGGCAGAATCAATTAATGATTTATTTGGTATTAGCCTTAGGAAAATAAACAAAACTGACGATATATTCCCATTTGTTCAAGAGCTTAGAAGTGACCAGTTATACGGTTACATTAGGTTATCGCTGCATCGTTCATTGTTAGCCGATGATCTGGCCGAAAATAGCCGTTCACAATTCGACATTATGCGAATACTTATGATAGTGGCAGGTGTTATAGGGTTTCTCTTAACTCGTGGTTTAAATCGTTTTAGTCGACAAGGTTACAGACCTCCAACGAAGTAATATTCGTTAAGCTAGTGACTCCTACCTCAGCCCTTATGTACTCCCTAAAGAATATCTTAGGGATTTACTATTAATAACCTATGATTTATTAAGCTTAGGGAAAATGGCGGTTATATTCTCTTGCAGTGCATAGGCAAGTTCTTCAGGAGTTTCGGTGCGAATATTCGCTAAAGCTTGAAAAACATTAATCACTTGTAACGGCGAGTTATCTTGGCCCTGAAAACCGTATAATGGCATGGAGGGAGCGTCGGTTTCTAACACTAAACTCGTTAGCGGTAATCGCTTAATTGCCTTTATGGTTTTTTCTGCTCTGGGGTAGGTAATAGTGCCGCCAATACCTAATTTAAAGCCTAAATCAATGTACTGGCAAGCTTGCTGATAACTGCCCGAGAACGCATGAACAATGCCTCCTTGAGTTAGTTTTTTTGCTCTAAGAATGCGGGTTATATCTTGATGTGTTCTCCGGTGATGAACAATGATGGGTAATTTGAATTTTTTTGCTATATCAATTTGTTGTTCAAACACTTGAATTTGTAATGATAAATTATTTTGCTCTTTATCAATAACGCCATCAAGGCCTGCTTCACCAATTGCTACAATATCGTTGATATTGCCTTGTACTAAGTGTGCTAAATCATCCAAACTGTTTGCTGTTAAATCATTAAGAAACCAAGGATGAATGCCCAAGCAGGGGGACAAGGTTAATTGTTGTGTGCTGTGTTGATTTGCTAATGTAAGCACTTTTTGCCAGTTTTTAGGACCAATACTGGGGATTATTATGTTGTTAATATTGGCTTGCTGGCATTGCTTTAGTAGCTTGGGAAAATTGGCATTAAATTGTTCAAAGTCAAGATGACAATGACTGTCGGTAAAGCGTAAAGAGTTTGTCATGTTAATTACCTTGGTTACTTTAGTATGCCACTATTAGATTAAATAACCTTAACTCTGGATAAGCAGCAATTGTTCAATGCTCCCTTTTACCCCATTATCTGCGTTAAAACGTCGATAAATAACTCGCTATTCATAAACGTTTTGCCTTGAAAATGCCATTAAGTGAAGCATTGATGGTGTCTATTTGTGCAGTTCACCTTGCTATAGTATTTACTTTACCGCCTAAGCTTTTCAGTCACTTGAGTATCAAGCACTCATTATCCAGAGTTCAGGTTAAATTAGTTTTTTTGCCCGCAGCGTAAGCGCATCAATAACACTAGCGAGTTTATAATGGTTTATAAAGGCTTCATCTGGTGTTTGTTGATGAACAAGTACATTGGCAAGGTAAACAGCTTGCGCCACGCCAAAGGTTTTGTGTAATAGCTTTTCTGGTCGGTGATGCAAAATAGTGGCTTCAATAATTTGATATGAAAACCCCCACATGTGCAGTAAATAACCACCTACATGGCAGTGATCACTAGCAAATATTTTATTTTCTAATTCGATGTTGTTTTCTTGGTTAATACGATGAGTGAAAAATGATGCCGTTAATCTTTCATTTATCTCAAACAGTACAACCTTGCCAATGTCGTGCAATAAACCAGCAATCATGGTGTCTTGTTTTAATTGCGGTTTTACCATCGAAGCCGCTAATTTTGCCGTAGCTAAACAATGCATTTGCTCGTCTTGAAGCGAAAAACCTTTAATTTTTGGTGTATAAGAGAAGAGCTCTGAGGTCATCACGATACAGCACAGAGTATCAATGCCCATTTTTGTTATCGCCTCAGTAATATTCAGCATAGGTTTTGCGCCAGTTGGAAAGGCATTATTCGAAAACTGTAATACTTTGGCGGTTAGCGCAGGGTCTTGTTGAATAATTTGGGCAATTTTTTGTGAGTCAGTATTATTCTCTTTTAAAACCGCATTAAGTTGCATGTAAACTTTAGGTGGGCTAGGTAACGTTTTAGTATTAGCAACGGTTTTAACAATAATATCTTTAGTGATTGCTTTATTGTTATTCGCTAAATTGGCAATAGTGCTAATAATTGTTTTACATTCTATTGGCTGAGCGAAACGATAATGCGCACTGGTATTGGCTTGTTGTTCATTATCGTTAATTAAAATCCGAACAATCGTTGGGAATTTTTTCGCGATCATGTCAAGTATCGTATCGCCATCGTTTTTTTCTACGATGGCGGCACATATTACGACATTAAAATTGTATTTTGAAAGGGCTGAAATCGCTGAATTTAAACCGTTTACATGAGCAAGTTTAGCTCGAGATCTAACGAATTCTTGTTTAAGTTCGAGCAGTTGGTTCTCGTTGTTATCAATGAGTAATATTTTCATCTACAGCTTATATTTCCGTGAAATTTACATACGTTCCATTACGTCGATACCTAAAATATCTAAACCTTGTTTAAGGGTGTTCGCAATGATGTAACTCAGTGCTAATCGTGATTGTTTAACCTCAAGTGCAATATCATCTTTTAATATCGGGCAAGCTTCGTAAAAACTCATGTACAGACTGGCAAGTTCATACAAGTAATTACAAAGTAAGTTAGGAGTACATTCGCTAATAACCGAGTCGATAACATTCTCTAATTGTAATAGTTTTAGTGCTAAAGCCTTTTCTTGTGGTTCGTTAATATCAATAGCAGGGATATTATCTGCAATAGCAAAACTTGCTTTGGTGAAAATGCTTTGAATACGAGAATAAGCATATTGTAAGTAAGGCGCTGTAGCACCTTCAAAGCTCAGCATGGTTTTCCAGTTGAAAATATAATCGCTGGTGCGGTTTTTCGATAAATCAGCAAACTTAACTGCGCCAATACCTACTTTTTCAGCAATTTCAGTTAAATGAGCTTCTGAATAATCTGGATTTTTTTCTGCGATTACCGCTTTGGCTCTAACTACAGCTTCATCAAGTAATTCAGCCAGTTTAATGGTGCCACCAGTACGGGTTTTAAATGGCTTGCCATCGTCTCCCATCATCATACCAAATGGGCAATGGTCGTAACCTACATGTTCAGGTAAGAAACCTGCTTTGCGGGCAACAATTTCGACTTGTTTAAAGTGTAGAGCTTGGCGAGCATCAGTAAAAATAATAATACGGTCTGCTTTTAATTCACCAACACGGTAACGACAGGCTGAAAGGTCGGTTGTGGCATATAAATAACCGCCACCTGATTTTTGTACGATAAATACCGAAGGGTCGCCGTCTTTATTCGCCATTTCATTGATGAAAACAACTTTAGCACCTTGATCTTCTACCGCTATTTTTTGTGCCATTAATTCATCAATAACATTTGATAAGTCATCGTTGTAAGCACTTTCACCCATAATGTCTTTACGCGCTAACGTAACATTAAGTTTTTTGTAAATGTCTTCACTGTGAGCAATAGAGATGTCGATAAATTGTTGCCAAAGTACCGCACATTGCGCTTCACCACTTTGCAGTTTTACTACGTAGTCGCGGGCACGGTCAGCAAAACCTTCTTCGTCGTCGAAACGAACTTTTGCTTCACGGTAAAAGTTTTCTAAATCAGCTAGCGCTGTTTCAGCAACTTCATTTGACGCTAATTTATCACTTAAGTGCGCAAGCAACATACCAAACTGTGTGCCCCAATCACCCATGTGATTTTGACGAATAACATGTTCACCACGAAACTCAAGTGCACGAACAACTGCATCGCCAATAATGGTTGAGCGTAAATGACCAACGTGCATTTCTTTAGCTAAGTTAGGCGCTGAATAATCAACAACCACATTTTGTGGCACTTCTGCTTGGCTAACACCTAAGTTTGCATCGGTTGATATATTATTTAACTGCTCAGCTAACCAATCTTTGGCTAAATGAATATTAATAAAGCCAGGGCCTGCTAATTCAACTTTTTCAGCAATACCTGTTAAATCAAGCGCTTCAACAACCTTTGTTGCTAACTCACGCGGATTAGTTTTTAATTTTTTAGCCGCACCCATAACACCGTTAGCTTGGTAGTCACCAAAATTTGCACGGTTAGATAAACTTATTGCAGGGTTTGTGCCTTCAGGTAAACCTGCTGCTGTCATTGCTGCACTAACTTTTTCACTTAGGATGTTACTAATATTCATTTTATTTAACTCTTATTCAATTTAGGTTCAAGTTAGTGGTGTTAACTTGAATGAATAAGCCTAATGATAGGCATTAGGCTTATAGGTAAATTACGTGATTGACTTTGTTTTGTCATCAGTTACTTATCGTTAAGTTTGGCATCAGACATTATTCACTGATGCTTAACTTAATATGCAGCAAATTAGTGCTCACGTGTTTTGTGAAACACAATATCCGGATGACGTTCCTGCGCTAGGCTTAAGTTCACCATAGTTGGCGCGATGTAAGTTAAGTTATCGCCGCCATCAAGAGCAAGGTTGTCATAAGCTTTCTTTTGAAATTGCTCTAATGTGCGTTCATCATCACATTTACACCAACGTGCGGTTGCTACGCTAATAGGTTCGTAAATTGCGTCTACTTTGTATTCGGTTTTTAAGCGTTGTACTACAACCTCAAACTGCAATACACCAACCGCACCAACGATCATGTCGTTAGAATTGAATGGTCTAAATACTTGTACTGCACCTTCTTCAGATAACTGAATTAAGCCTTTTTGCAATTGCTTAGCTTTTAAAGGATCGCGTAAACGAATACGGCGGAACATTTCAGGCGCAAAGTTTGGAATACCACTGAATTTCATATCTTCACCAGCGGTAAAGGTATCACCAATTTGAATGCTACCGTGGTTATGTAAACCAATAATATCGCCAGCGTATGCTTGCTCTACGTTAGAGCGATCACCAGCCATAAAAGTTACCGCATCAGCAATTTTTACGTCTTTGCCAATACGTACTTGTTTCATTTTCATGCCTTTTTCATACTTGCCTGAACAAATACGCATAAAGGCAATACGGTCACGATGTTTCGGGTCCATGTTGGCTTGAATTTTAAAAACAAAACCAGAAAACTTTTCTTCTTCGGCATTTACAGTGCGAGTAGAGGTTTCACGAGGTAATGGTTTAGGTGCCCATTGTGTTAAACCGTCAAGCATATGGTCAACACCAAAGTTACCTAATGCGGTACCAAAAAATACTGGCGTTAGTTCACCTTTTAAGAATTCTTCTTGATTAAATTCATGTGAAGCTCCAACAACAAGCTCTAACTCTTCACGTAAATCTTCAGCATAGTTACCAATAACTTTATCAAGCTCAGGGTTATCAATACCTTTAATAACGCGCTTTTCTTGAATTGTGTGGCCTTGACCTGTTTGATATAAAAATATCTCATCAGTTAACAGGTTATAAACGCCTTTAAACTCTTTACCCATGCCAATTGGCCAAGTAATAGGGGCGCACTTAATCTTTAGTACGTCTTCAACTTCATCCATGACTTCCATTGGGTCGCGCACGTCGCGGTCCATTTTGTTCATGAAGGTAATAATAGGGGTATCACGCAGGCGCGTAACTTCCATTAATTTAATGGTTCGGGCTTCAACACCTTTTGCTACATCGATAACCATTAAACAAGAGTCAACAGCGGTTAGCGTTCGGTAAGTATCTTCCGAGAAGTCTTCATGGCCTGGAGTATCAAGCAAGTTTACCAAACAGTCATTATACGGAAACTGCATAACCGAGGTAGTAATTGAAATACCACGGTCTTTTTCCATTTCCATCCAGTCAGATTTTGCATGTTGGCCAGATTTTTTACCTTTTACGGTACCGGCTTTTTGTAACGCTTGACCGAAAAGTAAAACTTTTTCAGTGATCGTTGTTTTACCCGCATCGGGATGACTAATAATAGCGAAGGTGCGTCGTAGGTCGACTTCCTGCTGTTGTACAGACATGCAAATTACCTGTTTAAAGTGGATGAAAAATTAGCTTAAATTTGAGCGCGCAACATTATAGCGAAAACGAGTGCGAAGGGCAGTAACAATATCGAGCAAACTAAATTTATTTTTAAATTACGGGCTGATTACACGCTAATTATTGTAAAAATATCACTTTGTTAGTCTCAGGTAAGTCAAAGTTGAGCTAGTTTTAGATAAATTTATGTCCGAGTTTATGTCCGAGTTTATGCCTGAGTTTATGCCTGAGTTTAGGTTTGAGTTTCTGTCTGATTTTACCTTAGATGTAGAGCTAATATGCTTAATTAAGTTTGTAATAAGTAATATTAAGTTGGATGTTATTATTTGTAATACTTTTATTTATCAATTGCTTGGGTCTTTATTTTCTGGGTGGCTGTACGTTTGAAAAAGGCGTATGTTTTATATGAAAACTACGCCTTGTCTTGATATTAAGTGCTGTGATTTAAATAACTTTGGCAGATGTTTTAGTTGCTGTAACAGCCAAGTAAGTCAAACCAATAATACCTGTTAATGCAAAGGCCGATAAAATAAATGGGTCAATCAGCAAGTTATCTTTAAATTCAAAGGTACCTGCTGATATTTTTTTCCAGCCCATAAAGTGCTGATTAGCGGCCACTGTTGCGCCAAAAAAACCAATCACTAAAGCAAAATATTTGCCTACCCAATGTGTAACCGCGGGCGTTATTAATAATAAACCTAAAAGGCCAATTACTGAGCGCTGAACTCTACAATAGGGGCAGACATAAACGATGCCCGATAGGTCTGTGCTCCACGCAGCTATTGAAATAACAATAGCTATTAAACCGACTATTTTAATATGTGTAGAGTAGGTGGTTAAGTTTAAAATGTTCATGGGTATTGCTTTCCTACGTTAATTTTTTTTGAATTATGCTAACACAAGGGCGGTTAAAAACATGCCAAGGCCAAATATGGTGTGTCCGACAAAGCTTTTAATGCGCGTTACAGTCGGGTTAGGTGTTTTTGCACCGGCCATACCTGCGCCCATGCCTGGCATCATTATAAAAAAGGGGGCAACTATGCCAAACCACGAAACAAGCAATGTAGGTAGTATGGTTGGAAAATCAAGCCATTGGGTGTTAACACACACCATTAATATTAAGCCATACACTATGCCTATTAGGTAATGTACAACCCAACCAATACCAAGCTCACCAGCTATTTTTTCGGCTTTAGTTAGCGCAGGCTGATAAAATTGCCCCGACTTCATATGGCCTACCCAGCGACCGACTAATCGCCAATTTGTGGCGGGTAAAGCAAAAAACTTAGTGAGTAAGCACGCGTAAATATCTAACACTATTGTGCCCCCTATACCTATTAATATAAAAGTATAGATAGAGTCGTTGATCATGTGTTGTGTCTCCCGACGATAGGTAAATTGGTAGGCGTTTTACAGCTATGTATACATGTTACAAATAGCGAAGCGCGTAGACTTGCCTATGTAATGTGATAATATTACCAAAACACCATTATGAACACTAATGGTGAAAGCTGGATTTGGAATGAATTTAAATCATAATGCTTGAGCGTAATCATCTACACATTATTAAAGAGGTTAATCGCCTTAAAAGCGTGACCGCCGCGGCCGAAAGTTTACACCTAAGCCAGTCGGCTGTTAGCCATACTATTGCTAAATTAGAGCGCCGCTTTGGCGTTAAACTGTGGCACCGTAAAGGCAATACACTGGTGTATTCTCAGGCGGGGCTTTATTTACTTTCGCTTGCTGAAAAAATGCTGGTTGAATTTGAATATGCCGAGCGAGTATTGCAAGAGTTTGCCCAAGGCCGCCGAGGAATAATGCGCATAGGAATGGAGTGCCACCCGTGTGAGCAATGGCTAATGGGTAAAATTCAGCAGTTTTTAAAAGCATGGCCAGAGGTAGACGTAGAAATAAAAAGCGCCTTTAGGTTTGATGGCGTTGCAGCGCTAAAAGCCAACGAAATAGATGTGCTAATAACCCCCGACCCCTTAAATACAGACGGTTTACACTTTAGGTCGGTGTTTAACTACAATTTATGTATTGTAGTGAGCGAGCAAAACCCGCTTTACAATAAAGCGTTTGTTACAGCACAAGATCTCGAGAACGAAATACTGTATACCGTGCCCGTAGGTTACAACCGATTAGATGTATATACCCGATTTTTAGACCCCGCTAACGTGCAACCTAAACGCAGAGTACCGATAGAAACCACCGAAATGATGTTGCAACTAGTGTCGGCTAATCGCGGCGTGGCAGTGTTACCCGAGTGGCTAGTGTCATCACACGAAAGCCGTTTAGGCATAAAAGGCATCAGCATAGGTAATAAAGGGCTGCAGAAAAGTGTTAATGTAGGCGTGCGCGAGGACGACTTACAGCTTGATTATGTAAAAGGCTTTATCGCATCAACGCGTTCGAATGTGTAAATGGCTTTACTGTTAATCATTGCGAGGTGAAAGCGTAGTAATAATGGAGTAAGTATTAACTTTAGTTGTAAGTTCGGAGCGAGTGTAGATAAAAAAGGGGATTATTGATTATCATTAATCCCTTTCTGCTGGTTAATGATCACGAAATAATTAGCTGTTGTTTTTAGCTGCACCAGGTATCGAATTCGACGGATAAGTAATCCTCGTAGGCTCTTATCCGTCTGAAAGTCTAAAAATACCACTCTACAGCTAGTTGCATGTGGTCATCGTTTTTAACAAAATATAACGCGTCAGTTGTTTTTGTACTTTGAAATAAACGCAGGTCTAAACTCACCTTTACACTTTCACCAAAACGGCGGTTAGCCTCTACAATAAAGCTAAATGCATTGTGGTGTAGATCAGCACCTAATCCCATTAAAAACTCACTACTTTGTACATCATTAAATGCAATACGACTACCAAAAAACACATCGTCTTGTATATTAGCACCTGGCTCGTTAACGCTGCCTTCACCACGAGAGTCCCAACCATATTCAACTAACAGGCCTAGATCAGCATTAGTATCAAACACGCCAACATAAGTGTATTCAAAGCCACCTTGTAATGCCCAAAAATCATCATCATCGGTTGTGCGGAAAATAGTTTCGAATTTCCATAACCAATCATCAATTGTTGCTTGAACATCGAGACCAAATTGATCCATTTGGTTATAATATTGCTTAAGCTCTACTTTATTACCTACCGTAACCGGAGTAAGAATTGGGTCTCGATTAGTACCATGGAACCAATGAACACCAAAATCAAAAACATCAACGCTATGCGACCAACGTACAGCAGCATCAAGATGCTTATCTTCAGCAGAAGATTGATAAGTGACGTTTCTGTCACTTACAACAGGTCCACGCAAACGCCCATTACTACCCGAAAATGTTCTTTCTCTAAAGCCTGGCAATAAATATAAGTCGACAATTCCCCACTCTTTTACAAGCGATAAATTAACCATAAGTTGTCCAAGTTTATCTTCGCCGTCGAAATCTTCAACATTATCTGTTTGATTGATAACATCGACTAAATGTTGAAACTCTGTTACGCCCCAAAACTCTTTACGAATACCCGCTCTTAATTCCCAGTTATCACCAGCATGTATATAAGAAAATTCACGAATATCGCCATGGCTACGTTCATCATCACGTTCATCTTGGCGATAGAAAGGCTTGAATAACACACTATCATCACCGTTATTCCAGCTCCAATAAAGTTCAGGCTCAACTAATACTGATATTTGTGTGTGTTCTAGTTGCTCTGGACTGTTACCTTTTTCAGAAAAAACTCGTTGCTCAACGCCTATTCTCCCTGAAAGCTCAAATTCAGCGGCGTTTGTTACCTGAGGTAACAAAACGCCATTGAGCGCGAGTATGCCAGACAATAATAACTGTTTATTGTTGATGCTCACGCTTATCTCTACCTTGCTCGTTTTAATGTGTTTGTATTAAAGTCACCGTCAACTAAACCTGTTTTGAAAGCGTAATTACTCCACTTAAGTTCAGTACTTTTACCGCTTTGATGATTAGTCATTAAACCACTCGCCGGGCGCCAATACTTATCTAAGTACTGCTTGAAGTCTGTGTATGATAGTGTTTTTAATAAGGCGTTTTTTCGATCATAAAAATCAACCTTTTGTACGCGATACTCGGCTTTATCAATCCATACAATACGACGTGTATAACCTGAATTTTCATCGACTGGAAATTGCTCAACCATAAAACTATCAAGACCATTAATTTTTTCATCGCCTAAGTAGTTATAACGGTATTTATCAACTTCAAATGAACTTAAATCTTCAAATGAAAACTCAGAGCCCATAAAAGGACCTGACTTATTGCGAGATGAAATACGCTTAACGCGCTTTAACGAAGGTAAGTACAACCATTGGTCATCATTTCCAACAACATGAGAAAAACTCAAAAATGACGTTCCTTTTACATCCCTAGGTTTATTAAAAACGGTTAAACTTTTATCACCATCATCTAACAACTCAAGGGTTTTATTTTTAATTTCACGGATACTTTCTTGACCCTGTTTATTACGCAGTATCATTAACATATCTGATGTACTATCTGTCCAACCGGTATCACGTAGCTTAGCTTCTTGTGAAATCTCAAGCCCCAAACGTTGTGCTTCTTCTTTTGAAAGTGGTGCTGCGTTAATATTAAATGTGCAAAGTAATAAAGTGGTAATTGCAACCGCTTTCGTCGTAAATAATTTTTGTAACATATTAATTTCTCCAGTAAATTTTTTTAAATCAAATACCATTAAGTATTAGATTCTTGAAAGGGTAATTGCACTTCTTTAACTTGGCTTTTGCGTTCAAGTAACATAAGAAGCGGGGGTAAAAATAAGAAATCAACCACAAGCGCAATGAAAATAGTAATTGCAGTGAGCAGCCCCATATCGGCATTCGGACTAAAAGTTGATTGTGCCAGCACACTAAAGCCAACCACTAAAACTAAAGTAGTTGTCCACAACGCTGTTCCAACATGTTCAAATGCGTAGCGTACAGCCGCTTTAGGATCGGCTTTTTTTTCTCGACGTGCATGTAAGTATTTACTTAAAAAGTGAACCGTATCATCGACTACAATGCCAAGTGTCATGCCCACAACAACCGAGATACTCAAACCAACTTGTCCAACAAGTAGCCCCCAAGTACCAAATGCCACACCAGCAGGGATAAGATTAGGTAGTAAGCTGATTAAACCATAACGCCAGCTTTTAAGTGCAAAGCCCAAAATAGCCGAAATAAGTAAGAAAGCGAGTGTTGTGCCCAGTAACATACTGTGAATACTGCGTTGACCAATATGGGCAAACATTAAACTTGGGCTTGCAATTATGATGTTGTATTGCGAAGCATTGTTAGCAAACCAGGCATTAATACGAGTTTCTAATTCAATTAACTCATTGCTTGTCAGGTTTTTAAAGGTACCTACAATTTTAGTGGATGATTTATCTACATTTAATTGATTATTTAAATCTAAACCGTACGGCAATGACATTTCATAAAGTAATAAGTATTGTGCTGCCATTTCCTGATCGGTAGGTAATTTATACCAAGTTGGATCATCACCATGCATATTTTTATTTAAACGTTTAAGCGTATCTGTAATCGTATTCACATGGTCTGTTTCTGGCTGAGATCGTAACCAATCGGTGAAATTAGATAGCTTTTTCAGATACTCTGGATTATTAATTCCGCTAGAAACACCTGTTTCAATCGACATTTCTAGTAATGTCATGCCTGAAAGGTTTTCTTGCATAAAATCAGTGTCTGCACGAAAGGGTACAGACTCATCAAAGTATTTTACAAAGTCATCATTTAACTCATTCTGTGTAATAAATACGGTTGACCCGATAATCAATATACTCGTTAATGGCAATAATATACGTCTTTTAGCAATAACAAAGTTAGCTAACGACATCATCATTGTGTTTTTACCTTCTTTGGTCGACTTAACTTTGATAGGTAATACCGTTAGTAAGGCAGGAAAAACAGTAATAGATAGAATAAACGCTAGCATAACGCCAAGTGCAACCATATTCCCTAAGTCGTGAAATGGCGGCGAATCAGAAAAGTTCATTGTTAAAAAACCAATGGCGGTTGTGATACTGGTTAAGAAAATGGGTTGAAAATTAAGTTGCAAACTGCGCTTTATTGCGGTTTTTTTATCAGCGCCTCGGCGCATTTCATAAAACATTGATGACAGAATATGAATACAGTCGGCAACAGCCAGGGTTAAAATCATCGTTGGTGCAGAAGATGATGGACCGGTTAAGTAAACGCCCATCCAGCCTGCAACTCCCATCGTTGCGGCAATACTTAGCATAATAATAAGAACTGTCGCAAACGTTCCAGAAATTGTGCGTAACATTAAACCGATAAAAACAATAACCGCCAAAAACATTAGTGGTACAAGAGTAGAGCCGTCACTCATTGCCACTTCTGCAGAAGTGTTATTCATGACGACCATTCCAGAAAGGTGTATTTCTATATCAGGGTGCTTCGCTAAAAAGTCGGTAACTAATGGTTTAACAAATGCCCCAACTTCAGGTTGCTCAGTATTTAAATCAATACCTGGAAATTGAACGGTAACATTTACAACAGATACATGCCCTTGTGGCGATATAACTTTATTAACTAATAAAGGTTCATTAATCGCGATTGTTTTAATTTTTTCTAAAGCTGCTGCCGTTAAGTTAGCGGTGTCCATAACTAAATCTTCAACAATCATGTCGTCATCTTCAGCATGGGTGTACTGAAAATTAGTCACTGAATCGACACGGGTAGAGTAAGGTATTTGCCAACTTTGCTTAGTTAACGTTTTTATTGCTGCTAAGTGTTTTTTACTAAATACATTCCCGTCTTTAGGTACAACAATAAAAGAAACATTGTCACTTTTATTGTAAACATTTTGCATTTTATCGTAGGCCACTAGTTGTGGATTATCTTCGCCGAAGAACACTCTATAATCAGCTTTAAAAACTATATTTTTAACGCCAGCTCCTGCTGCTAGTGTAATCAATAGTGTAAGTAGTATGACTCCAAAGGGATATTTCCCGATAAAATCAAACAGTTTATCTTTCATAACTTCTCCATAATGACGAAACGTCACTTTATAGTGTTAAAAAATGGCCCCAACGACCAGTAAATTCATACAATCTTAAGTGACGAAACGTCATCTAAGTGCTTAAAAAAAACGGCTTGAAACTGCCGAGTTCTATTTATTTATTTATTTATGTGTATATATTCAGACAACATACACGTTATAAAATTATCTGTTAACCAAAGTTAAAATCTCTGCCAAGCGACTTCAATAATGCTAACTCGCTAGGAAATACGGTTTTAATTGCCTTGACCAATGTTGCCTTATAATTGCCATCTTTCGTTAATGGTAGCCATTGCAAACCATCAAAAATCAAATTATTTTGATTATATAACTCTTGTTCAACTATCATCCCGATACTGCCAGAACATTGTTCAATTTCTGTAGCTAATAGTGAAATAGCGCCATAACTCGCCGACCAAGATGAAAACGAAACCTGCAACGCCGTCATATGAGAAGGGATAACCAATTCTTTTGCAGATACTGCATCATCAATAATGCTGATCACGGTCCCCATTAACCTTTCTTCTAAATGATCTTTTTCGGCAATGCGTTCTTCGCTAGCTTTAGCATGAACATATGGGCTGCGGGCACATTGAACTGACTGAAAGAGCGCAGGATGCAAAACCGCATAAATAAGGTATGAGACATGTAATAGAAGCATACGTCCGCGAGAACAGCCATCAAATTTCGCAGCACGCATAAATAAATCAAGCATGATATTAGTTGCGTGATTACTTACCGCTAGAAATAGATCTTCTTTACCCAGAAAGTGCTTATAAACCGTACCTTTTGAATACGACACAGCCGCAACTACTTTATCCATGGTGATATTTTCAACACCGGATTTACCAATAAGAGCAATCGTAGCATCGATTATATCTAGCTCTCTTGCCTGTAAGTCTGCTTTATCAAGTACTTTAGGGAACATATCTCTCGTGACGATTCGTCATTAATTGCGGTAATTTACATTTTAAACATAAAAGTGTCAATAACTGGCTTTGAAAAACATGTGCGTAAATTTAACGAAATTAGTGCTAACCAATGCAGCGTTACCTGAGTGGTTAGTCTCGTCGCACGAAAGTCGTTTAGGTATAAAAGGCACTGGCATAAGCAATAAAGGGCTGAAGAAAAGGGTCAATGTTGGTTTGCGGAATGACGATTTAGGGCTTGATTATGTTAAAGGGTTTATAGAGTCAACGCGCTCGAATGTGTAAATGGCTTTGTTGTTAAATGTAGTGAGGGGGAAGCGCTGTAATAATAGGGTAAGTATTAACTTGAGCTGTTAGATTTGATTGATAGGGAGTAGTCAAATTTGACAGGATATTTGCCAAATTGCAGACCTTTTTATGTTCTTTTTAAAGCGAAAACTAACAACACAAAGTCGACGGAAGAGAATTCGAACGGGCAGACCATATTGAGCCAAAAACCATCACCCGATTGAGCAAACATGACTGACCGTTGAGGGCGAGTAACGTACCTTGAAAGTTGGTAACCTGATGGTCTGATCTAAGCTTGTTGCGGTTCTTGAAGTCATTATGGGTAGCCTGTTAATTAAGAAAGTGTATCTGACCATACTTAATTTTTGTTGGGTTAGGTTAGGTTATTTGGCTTCACTGATTAATGATCTCAGTACAACAGGGATACTGAGACCATTTTCTGTAAATACTTATGACATTTTCTTCTGCCATGCCAATTTTTGGAATGGTGTATCAAGGGGTGTTTTTGCAATGTGATTCACATAGTTACTGATCACCTTTTGAGAAAGTCCCAAAATAATGTCCAATATTTGACGTTGCGCATAACCAGCTTCGAAAAACTTAGCAACTGCCGCATCATCCACATTGCCACGATTACGCACGATATTCAGTGTCATGTCTTGTAGTGCTTGTAGCTTTGCTGTTGGCATTGGCTTTTGATCTCTCAGCGCTTCGGTCAGCGCCGGATCAACCTTCATCATACCTGCAATAACCGTATGCGCAGGTACGCAGTAAGTACAACCATGCTCAACATTAATTGTCTGCCATACCACCGTTAGTTCCTCTGCATCGAAAGAAGAAGCAATAAATAGGTCATTAAGTTCGCGGTAAGCAATAAGTAATTCTGGCGACTCAGCTAACACACCATGTAAGTTAGCAATCATGCCATTTTGTTTAAGTGATGCTTCCAGAAGTGGTTTGCTTTTTTCTGGTGCTGTTTCAAGGTTATGGATAGTAAATGTAGTCATTTTTAATAATCTCTTAATTGGTTTGTTTGTTTGCTGAAGTAGCGATCATTGAGCCAAGTAGGCCTAATGAGCCATAGCTTCAGTTAATATTTGTTTATAGCCTTCAATGGTTTGGCTACCGTTAACTCTTAATTTCTGATTAAAAAACATTGTTGGTACAGAGGAAATACCCACGGCCTGCCACTTTGAAACCTCCGCTTCAATGTAACTTTGTATATCTTGGTTATTAAACACATCTGCCGAGTCATTTAATTCTAAGCCAACAGCTCGCATTTCTTGCTCTAGCACCTCTGTTTTAGAGATGTCTTTTTTCTCCGTAAAAAAGGCAGTAAATAATCGCTCCTTTAATGCTGTTTGCTTACCAAGCTGTCTGGCATATTCCAAAGTTACATGTGCTTTATAGGTATTTATCACTCGTGTGTTGTCATCAAGGTTAAACGTCAGGCCATTGTCTTTAGCCATTGCAGTGATCCGCTCACGATTAAGGAGACTCTCTTCCAAACTACGATTGTATTTTCTCGCACCATAGTCGTTATTGTTTTCACCTTCTTGTGGCATATCAGGGTTTAGAAAGTATGGGTGCCAAACAATGTCTACCTTATCTTGCAAGCCTGTTTCTGCTATTGCTTGCTTAAGTCGTTTATAGCCAATGGCGCACCACGGGCAAACCACATCTGACACAAAATCAATTCTAATTTTTTCCATGTTAACCGCCTCTCTATATTGAATGTAATTAATCATTGAGCTTATTGTGGCGTAATTACGAAAAGAGATAATCAGAGATATTTACCTATCATTGTGGTAAAAAAGGAAACAATGAAAGTTTATGGTGTAATATGCTCACCTTGAAACTTAGCCTAAAGTGCACTTGAAAATGATTGCGGTAATAGCGGCATCACTCCAGATAGCCAAAAACAAATAAACTCAAGCAGGACGATTAAAATGGATATTGCCAAAAGATTGGATCTCTTCTTAGATGTAGTAAAACAAGGCTCTTACACTAAAGCAGCCAATTTAAGACAGATAGACCGCTCAGCCTTATCAAAGCAGATTATGATTTTGGAAAAGGAGTTGGGCATTCGTTTACTTAACCGTTCTACGCGCTCTTTATCACTCACCGAGGCAGGCAAAGAAGTGCTAAAACAGGCCGAATCGGTCAGGCAAACTGTTTCGGATACCTATCGAATTGTGGAAAGTTTTAACAACGAACCTAAAGGGTTGTTACGTATTACCAGCCCCACCTTATTTGGCAAGTTGTACGTGCATAAAGTTGTTAAAAAGTTTATGCGTACTTACCCCGAAGCGCATATTCATCTCACGCTGGATAATCAAAAGTTAAAACTCATTGAAGAGCGTTACGACTTGGCTTTTAGAATCGGTAACCTAGGTGATTCTAACCTAATCGCTAAAAAGCTAGCAGATAACCATCCTGTGATATTAGCTTCAGAAGACTTTATTAAAGAACATGGCCAACCGAAAACACCCGAAGAATTGATTCAACTACCTGCGGTATTTTATGCCAGTGACGGTTTGGTAGTGAATCGCATTCCAATGATTGAAAGCCTGAGCAGTGGTGAGGCTAAATCTTGGGAATTTCAGGGGCATTATCGGGTGAATGAGCCAGAGTTGATTATTGATGCCGTGCGTTCAGGCTTGGGCTTTGCGATGGTGGGGCGCTATATGCTGGATAAACCGCTGAGTGAGTTAGGTTTAGTTCCACTGTTAACGAACTATCAGTTTCCGGATTATTTTGGAGGAATTTATGCCGTATATCCTCATCGCAATCCCACTCTGCTAGTCAATAAATTTATTGAAATGATGCAGGATGAGATTGGTGACATTTAGTAGGTACAATGGCCGTTTATAGATTAAGGAATTGCGTGCTATTACTAGAGTAAATAAAACTTTGGCGACTGTTAGTGATAAGTAGTTAATGTCAGGATTGTTAACGACTGACTTCTCTTTACGTCAGTTGAAAGCCAAAAGAGGGCGTAAGCTTTGTTATACCTGAACATATTAAGGACGATTTTAACCCAAGTAACTAGATATTTGAGTGTTCGAGTTGGTCATTGCAATTGTTATGGGTAGCCTGATCTTTAATAAAGTGTACCTGACCCTACTTAATATAAGCTCAAGTATCAGCCATTACAAATCACGCTTTAACATTTTTAAGTAATGCTCAACACCTATGTTTGCTGCATCAACTGCACCGGCAACATAGCCCGGAAATTGCACCGACCATTCACTACTAATACCTACTAAATTTTGATGCCACGGGCCATTTTGCGCTGTTATGTCAGGTGCTGGCGCATGTGCGCTCGCTGCGTGTGTATCTAGCGACGTTGCTGTGAGTGGGTCTTGTGCCCAGTCTTTAATAATATCGGCTTTTGGTGTGGCGGCTTGTGCGCCAAAAAGCCTGACCAATTGCGCTCTACAATGTGTGATTAAATCTTCATTACTAATGCGTTTTCGACCATAGGCAGGTATACCAATAAAGCCAAATAATGCGGCTTGGCCTTCTGGGTTTGATGCGTCGTGTATTTCAGCCATTGGCCCAACGCTGCTGCGGGCGCTGCCCGATAATTCTTCCTCGCGCCAAAATGGCTTGTTGTATACAGCAATATACTTAGCGTGCGGTGCCATCCAGGTTGCGGTATTCTGCCACTGTGTTAGTAAGTCGCTTGGCAATGCTGGGGTAAATGTTATTTGGCTTACGGCTAAGCGTGGCGGCAGCGCAAGCATTACATGCTCCACACTTACCTGATTATTTACTTGGTTATTTGCTGTATTTGAGGTGCTAAAGTTAACTTCAATATTGTCGTGTTGTTGGGTAATTGACTTTACCAAAGCACCGATAACTATTTGTTTGTTGTTAAGTTTTGCATGTAAGGCATTAATGAGTATGCCCATGCCACCTTTTAACCGCATAGACGTAGGAGAATGCGTATAACCGGGCATTGCTGTTGGCACTTGCGTATGTGAGCGTTCTACTAAGGTATTGCCTTGCTCGTACTGGGCAAATGTTTCTAGGTTTAGCGTTTTAATAATGGCATTTAATTGCGGCTGAAACTCTGGCCAAAACCAAGTTGGGCCAAGATCAAAGTTATTTGTTGTAGCTTGCGAATGATGCGTAAAGTCCATTATGCGCCCACCTAATTGGTCTCTGGCTTCAAGCAATATGTAATCGGTAATGCCTTGTTGTTCTAACTGGTAAGCGGCATACAAGCCGCTAAGCCCACCGCCTATGATCGCAATTTTTGTACGCATTATTTAGCCTCCACAACCTATATTGTTAAAATGACCTACTTTAAGGTAAATTTTAGCGCTATTGCTTCCCGCTGATATTAACGCTTTGCTATTGCTTGGCAGCCTTAGCCAGCTTCCTTTTGAATATTCTACCTCGTTATGTACTACGCTGCCGCTCAGTACAAATAACTCTAAGGCATTATGTGCATTTACATTATCAAATAGGGGCTGTTGCGGTGCTAACTTTACCAGTTTAGTTACTTCATTATCATTTTTATAAAGCGGGCATATAGTGCGGTTGTTTTGTGTTATCCACGTATCCGGATCGTGTGTATTTATGCGCACTGGGGCGGTTTCTGTTACGCACATTTGCCACAGTTTTACAAAAATTGTTGCGCCACTTTTACTCTTAGGTGCATGTAAAGACCCTGGCGGATTTCGTAAATAAAAGCCTTGTGGGTAGTCGCCCGACTCATCTGAAAAGGTGCCCGAAAGTACCATGATTTCTTCTCCGCCTGGGTGAGCATGACTTGGAAAAGTAGACTCAGGCGCGTAGCGTACTACGCTTGTTGCTCTGGCTTTTTCAGCGCCTATTCTGTCGAGCATTACGCGCTCAACACCCGCCTGAGGCGATGTTTGCCAACTATATTGACTTGGCAGCATTAAAGCGTGTTGTGAAAAATCTGAATTGACTCGCATTTATCCAACCTAAATAAAATAAGAGCAATAATGTATGTTATTGCTCTATGATACCAATCCGCACTAATACTTAATCATTTTGCGGGGCTAAACGTGTCGCTACCTGCGTTAAAAAATTCTCATTTACGACTGCATGGATGCAGAAGGTAGAGCAATGCAGGAGCAATTGCCGAGAACAACTAAATAGCGAATTTTTTGCCTAACTATCAACACGTTTCTCCAACCTCAAAATAGATCACTTAATTAAGCGAATTGGTATAAATTTACGCCCTTTGAGGGCTTTAAAATTACGTATTAATTACGACCAGCCATTACACCGCCGTCAATATCCCATACTGCACCCGTTACCCAAGCGGCTTTGTCGCTGAGTAAAAACGCAATGGTATTGGCTACATCTTCACTTGTACCTACACGACCAATTGGGTGGAAGCTGTTAAAACCTTGTAGCGCATCGTTTACTTCGGCTTTAGGGATAAAACCTTCATAAATTGGCGTTTGTACAACCGCTGGCGATACTGCATTAACGCGAATATTGTGTGCTGCTAATTCCATTGCTAAATGTTGAGTTAGCGCATGTAAACCTGCTTTAGCCATTGAATACGCTGACGATGGTGTAGCGGCAATAGCTTGCTTACCCCACATAGAGCCTACATTAACAATGGCGCCGGCGCGTTTTGCTGCCACTAAATTAGCGGCGACTTTTTGAGTAATAAAAAACAAGGCACGGTTAATTTGCATGTACTGATCGTAATCAGCCGCTTCGTGCTCTAAAAATGGTTTAGGGAAAAACACACCGGCAGCATTTACCAGTAAATCGACGTCTGCGTGGTCTTGTGAAAGTGTGTTAATTAAGTTTTGCACGCCTTCATAACTGGTTAAATCAGCGGTTAACACCTCAACAGTGCCTAAAGCTGATAGCTGTTCTTTTGCTGCTTGGGCTTTTTCTTTACGGTGGCCAACAATGACAGCTTGGCCGCCTTGCTCTAAAATTAATCGAGCCGTTTCAAAACCCATGCCGCTAGTACCACCAACAACGAGTAATTTTTTACCTGAAAATTGCTTAGTCATGATTATTTCTCCAAGCGCTACTATGCGCTGTATTTGTTATATAAATAAAAGTATTGAGTTGCCTATAACAAGTAGCTTGCTGTTTGGCTTGGGAGGTATTTTTTACTTATTTACTTGCTTTAACAAACGAGATAATCTGAATCATCAATAAAGAAAAAGTTTATCGCATGAAATCACCTATACATCTCAATGCATTAAAAGCGTTTGAAGCCAGCGCACGACACCAAAGTTTTTCAGCGGCAGCTGATGAGCTAAACGTAACGCCTGCAGCCGTTGGGCAACTGGTTAAAACTTTGGAAGAGTGGCTCGACACGCCGCTGTTTCATAGAATGACTTCTGGTAAAACACGGCTAGTAGCCACTGAAACCGCACAAAGTGCCTTGCCATTAATACGCGAAGGGTTTGATAAACTCGCCCAAGGGCTGGACGTTTTAAAAGACAATGCGATTAGCGGTGTATTAACGGTTGCAGTAAGTCCTGCATTTGCTGCGAAATGGTTATTACCTAGGTTGCATCACTTTCAAGAAATATGTGCGCAAACCAATGTAAATTTAAATACTAATTTAAAACCGGTTGATTTTGCAGATCAGCGTATAGATGTAGGCATACGCTTTGGCGTAGGTAATTGGCAAGGCTTGAGCGCAGAAAAACTAATGGATGAAGAAGTATATCCGGTATGCTCCCCTAAATTTTTAGAAGACTCAAACCGCTTAAATACCATTGATAAACTATTGAACGAAACCCTGATACACGATCAGTCAATGGATGACCATACGGGTTTTCCATCTTGGTCAGCGTGGTTAAAAAAAGCCGGAGTAACAGGGCCTTTAACCACTAAAAGCATTCAAATAAATAATTCAGCGGCTGTATTGCAGTCAGCTATTGACGGCCACGGCGTAGCTTTAGCGCGCAGTGTTATGGCTAAAGATGACCTAGCTGCAGGGCGGTTGGTCAGGTTGTTCCCAAATATTTATTTTGAATCACCTTTGGCGTATTACGTTGTTTACCGCCCCGAATGTGCTGAGCTGCCAAGAATACACGCATTTAAAGAATGGCTGTTTAAAGAGGTAGAAAACCCACAGGCTAAAAGAGATTAAAACTCAGCAGTATTTTTATAAATTACAGCAGTAAAGAAAATATTTACCATGGTAAAAGATAATCTCTGTGGTTAACCACATTCATTCCCCGTAAGCTTCGCTCCAAGTTAGCCACTTTAATTACTTAAGTGGCGTTTAATTAGGAGTAAACATTATGTCACAAGTAAGAGTAACGCCATGGCAAGATGGCGATGAAGCCCCAGCCGAACTACTAGCCGAAATGCAAGGTCGTCGTCCAAACGGTGAACTAATAGGCATAGATAGAGTACTACTAAAAAGCTTTCCTTTAGCTAAAGGCTGGAACGAGTTGCTAGGGCGCGTTAGAGCAAACTTTGGCTTATCGCTTGAGTACCGCGAACTTATTATGCTGCGTGTAGCGGTATTAAACAAAGCCGATTTTGAATGGAATGTGCACTACCCTGCATACATACAAGCTGGCGGTACCGATGAAAAAGCAACTGCACTTAAAAGCGTGGTAGTAAATGCTGAATTATTCTCTGAGCAGGAGCTGGCTCTGCTTGAACTTACTGAGCAATCAACCACTAAAGTAAATGTTGATGGCGGCGTTATTGAGCGTTTAAAAGCGCTATTTGGGGAAACGCAAACTGTAGAAGCTGTAGCAACTGTTGCTGCTTACAACATGGTATCGCGCTTTTTAGTGGCGTTAGACATTTAAATATATCAACCATAACCCTCTTTTTAGCTCCTTTAATACTTTTAGGAAAGTGAAACCATGCCAAAATTAAACGCTATAGACTCAGATATATTTGAGCCGAGCGACCCTCAAGTTCAAACCTCTAACTTATGGCGTTTAATGTTAGCGCAGGCACTTTCTGGAGCTAATAGCGTTGTGCTGTATGCAACAGGTGCAGTAGTGGGGAGCTTGCTTGCTCCTACTGCACTTTTAGCCACATTACCTGTTTCTATTTTTGTTTTGGGCATGGCTTTGTGTGTTTTACCCGCCGGTGAATTAGCACGAAAATATGGGCGACGTGCAGCATTTATGGCAGGAACTGGCGCTGGTGTTTTAACCGGGCTAATAGCTGCTATTGGGTTGTATATAGACAGCTTTTGGCTGTACTGTTTATCTGCGCTGTTGGGCGGCGCTTATGCGGCAGTGGCCTTGTCTTTTCGGTTTGCTGCAACCGATGGCGTGCCCGAAAATAAGCGCCCGCAAGCGCTTTCTATGGTAATGGCAGGGGGCGTAGCCGCAGGTATTATTGGCTCGCAGTTAGTCACGCATACCATGCACCTTTGGTCAGACAAAATGTTTGCTGCCACATTTATAGCGCAAGCCATTGTTGCGGCTCTAGCTGGTGTTATTTTGTTTGGAGTTAAATTAACTAAGCCAGCAGCAAATCAAGCATATTTAGGAAGGCCATTGAGCACAATTGCCCTGCAACCACGTTTTATAAGCGCGGTTATTTGTGGAGCTGCGTCGTATATGGTGATGAATTTTTTGATGACATCGGCACCTCTGGCAATGCATATGCACGGGCATAGCCAAGAGTCAGCCAATTTAGGAATGCAGTGGCATGTTATTGCTATGTATGCACCTAGCTTTTTTACCGGCAAACTCATTGCACTTTTTGGCGCTGCTCGTATTTCTATTTTTGGTATTATTTTAACCGCAATATCAGCAGCTATAGGATTTTTAGGCGAAGGTGTATATCACTTTTACGCGTTGTTAATTTTGTTAGGCATAGGTTGGAACTTTGGCTTTTTAGGAGCATCAGCATTGGTGCTCGAAACTCACAAACCAGAGGAAAAAAACCGCGCTCAATCGTTTAGTGACTTTATTGTATTTGGCTTAATGGCTGTGGGTTCTTTTTCATCGGGTGGGTTATTAAGTGCTTACGGTTGGCACACCGTTTTGTGGGCATCTTTTGTGCCTTTATTACTGGCGGTTATTGTTTTGATATTCACAAAAAAATATCAGATAAGATCTGCTCAAAAAGGGTAAAAGCAAGTTTTACAAGTAAACTAGCTAGTGCCCTTTGTTATCGGCACTAGAATTTATGCAAACGTTAGGAAAGTGCGTAGGGTAAGTTATATCTTTTTCGACATCACAATAGCGTCTTCATAGCCAAATCCGCTGTTACTTGGGTAGTAACCGGTTCTTCGTGATATTTCTTTAAAACCTTGATTGATATAAAGCATTTGAGCACTAATGTTTTTTGCTCGCACTTCTAAGAAAATCGTTGAAGTAGTAAGCTGTTTACAATGTTTAAAAAACTGTAGTAATAATGCTTTACCATAGCCGCTACCTTGTTGCTCTGGGTCAACACAAATGTCCATCAAGGTAGATTCGCCAGCCACATGCTCCCCAACATAAAAGCCGACAATTACTTGGTCAACAATTAAGTATTCACCAAAATATCGGCCATCAATACAGCTTCTAAATGTTTTTTCACTCCACGGATGTGGATGACAAGCAAGCTCGATTACCATAAGCTTTTCTACTATTTCCTGCGTTACAGGGTGGAATGTGGTATTGGTTGCTTGTGTCATGTTGAACTTAAAGATCCTAGTGATTGCCATAAGGCTTTTTTTAATGCAGGTGAGTTAGCAAGTGTTGTTAAAACAGGGGTTTTAAGACAGTTATGTTTGAATTCAATCGCTGAATTTTCGCTGAATTGCCAATTAATAATACCGAGATCTATTTGATCATTAGCAATCGATATATCAGCGCTGCTGGCGCCAATACTGAGAATAATGTCTTTAAAAAGTTGCTGTTTAAGTAAAACATCTAAGTCTATGGCTACTTTATCGCTGATGCTCGTCTGTTGAGTTTGGCTAGGGTTAGAATCAGAATGTACTACCGATGAAGCTGATGTATTTTCAGGTGCAGAGCTAGCCTGGTCGATTTCATTGCTATTTTTCTTGCTTTGCACAGCGTTTGATGAAGTTGAGCTAGTGTTGGTCAACTCACGTCTTTGCCAAACAGTAATGCCCATGGCTTGTAATATATTAAACTGTCGTTTGTTAATGCTCATATTAATACCAATTGAAATAAATAATCGATCATTTTAAGGCGGTTTAAATCGTCAATAACTGTGTTGTTTTCAATCCCAATAGCCCGCTATTACTCAATCAAACGCCTTATTCTTGAACAATTATCCTCGCTTAAAATTGGTCAATAACTTATTACATTTGGTATAATTTAGCTATGGTTAAAATCACGGTTATCATGACAGAATTTTTAAATGGGAAAAACTAGAATCTGCAAAAGTAGAGCAATTAGCTGACAAAACGACAGATTATGTCATTTGAGATTAAGACCCCAACACCGTAACCTAAAAAAGTATAAAAGATGATGTAAGACGGTAAGATAGAAAGTAATACAGAGAATAGTATAAATTAATACTAGAAAAGAAAATGGCAGGGGTGGAGAGATTCGAACTCCCAACCGTCGGTTTTGGAGACCGCTGTTCTACCAATTGGAACTACACCCCTGCAACGGATTCGAATTATACTGATGCCAAGCCAAAGGTAAAGCGCAATTTTAAAATAAATGACCGTTCGGCTAAATAAACAGCACATTTACGCATTTTTACACTTTATCAAGTGGTTTTGTTGGTTTATTAGCCAGCTCGCCAATAACAAAAGCGCGACTTCTCAGGATATGGGTAAACATCAGCAAATACGCCTTTGGCAACATTGGCTTGGCAGTCTTGCCAATACTTTGCCTCTAATAGATTAGCATGATGACCTAAAAAGGCTTGTCGGTAGCGGTTGTTTGCTAGGGCAAAGGTTGCTATTTCTTCTGGGAATACATCGCCAGGGGCTACCGAGTACCATGGCTCGGCCGCATAAATTTGTTCTTCTGTTACAGGTTCTGGCTTAACGCGAAAGTTAACTTCGTTCATGTAAGTTATTTCATCATAATCATAAAAAATAACCCGTCCGTGTCGAGTAACACCAAAATTTTTCAGTAACATATCACCAGGAAATATATCAGCGGCAATTAATTGTTTAATGGCTTTGCCGTAGCCATACATTGCGCTGTCAATTTGTTCATCAGTGGCTTTGGCTAAATATAAATTAAGCGGGGTCATTTTACGTTCTATGTACATATGTTTAATGATCACTAAATTATCTTCATATCGGAGCAACGATGGGGCAACCGTAGTTAATTCGTCAAGCAGCTCTTCTGAAAAACGGTCTTTAGGAAAGGCAACTTCTGAATATTCCATGGTATCGGCCATTCTGCCTACTCGATCATGTAGCTTAACTAAGCGATACTTGCCTTTAACGTCGTCTCTACTCATATTTTTACTGGGTGAGAATTTATCTTTAATAATTTTAAAAACATAAGGATAAGAAGGCAGCATAAATACTGACATGACCATGCCTTTAATGCCCGGTGCTAGTTCAAGTTTGTCGTCGCTGTTTTCAAGATGATTTAAAAACTCACGATAAAACTGTGTTTTGCCTTGCTTATGAAAACCAATGGCAGAATATAAGTCAGCACTAGTTTTGTGAGGGATCAAGCGACTTAAAAACTCAACTAGGGCTCGCGGGTGCTGACAATTCACAAAGAAGTAAGCTCGAGCAAAACCAAATACTACAGCCATGTGCTCACCTTTTGTGATTAAGGCATCGATAAATAGCCCGTCTTTTTCGGTGTTTAGCAAAGAGATAATAAATGGTGTTTCGCCTGCTGGTGAAATTACTCGTCCGATAATATAGGCACCCTTATTGCGATAAAAAACAGAATCTAAAATATCGAATTGTAAATCTGAAGGTTTATAGTGTGTTTTATCCGCTTGTTTACGAAACTTAGCAATTAGAGTATTAATATCTTTTTTTAAGTGAGCAAAAGGTACAGAAAAATTTCTGCTTTGCATGATTTTACTGATGGTTTTAAATAAGCCTTGTTCTTCAGGGAAATAACTGGTGTATATGGTTGGCGTAGGCAATGCATCTAAGCGTGTTGCCGTTGACTGCACAAAAATATAAGCATTGTGGTAATACTCGCGATCAAATAAATGACAAAAAATAGAATTGTAAAAGCTTTCGGCTAGTTCTGGTTGTGGGTGCTTACTTAGCAACTCGATATAACAACTTTTAACGATTTTCCAAAGTTGGTCATCAAGTTCGCCGATGGCAAAGCCTTCTTTAAGTGTTGCGAGTGTTTCGTCTATGCGCTGGTCGTAAAAGTCGGTACGATCTTTTGCGGCAATTTGTATCTCGCGCCATAGGCGAAGTTCAAAGCGTTGCTTTGCAGTTTGTGTAATTTCACTATAAAGATAAATATGACGTTCAAAGCCGTTGATGATAGTTTTTGCGATGGCGAAAGCGAGATTTTTCATAAGCATATCTTCGTTAGTTGTTTGATTTCAGCATACGTTAAAATGAATCATTTAGGTGATTATTTTTAAACTATAGTCGCTATTTATTATCGTGATACCTTGAACAAAAAAAACGTGTGATATTACAGAGCTAAACAAGGATATTTGGTGAAATAATGAGACTGAGTTATTCAAGTTAATGCTTGCTATTCGTGCCGTGCAGCACTAAAATTACGCGTTTTTTATCTATAAACTAGTTTATTACTCATGCGCGTTGCTGATTTTTCATTTGAATTACCCGAAGAGCTTATCGCTCGTTACCCAAAAGCCAATCGTTCAGCTAGTCGTTTAATGACGCTAAACGGTAATAGCGGTGAACGTAAAGATGAATCTTTTACAGATTTGATTAACCATTTAGAAGCTGGCGATTTATTGGTATTTAACAATACTCGTGTTATTCCTGCTCGCATGTTTGGTCAAAAGGACAGCGGTGGAAAGTTAGAAGTATTAGTCGAGAGGCTACTCGACGAGCATCGAGTGTTAGCGCATATTCGCTGTAGTAAATCACCTAAACCAGGCAGTGAAATATTATTAGAAGGTAAAGTTAAAGCGACAATGGTTGCTCGACATGACGCACTTTTTGAGCTTGAATTTCATGGTGAACAGTCCGTTTTATCAATATTAGACGACGTTGGCCACATGCCATTACCGCCTTATATTGACCGTCCAGATGAAGACAGCGACCGAGAACGTTATCAAACCGTTTATAACGAAAAGCCAGGCGCGGTAGCTGCTCCTACAGCCGGCTTGCATTTTGATGATGCGTTAATGGCGCAACTAAAAGCGAAAGGTGTGGATTTTGCTTTTGTAACTTTGCATGTTGGCGCGGGAACTTTTCAACCAGTAAAAGTTGATGAAGTGGCTGACCATATTATGCATGCTGAATACGTCGAGGTTCCGGCTAGCGTTGTTACACAAATTGAGCAAACTAAGGCAAATGGCAAGCGCGTTATCGCGGTAGGCACAACGTCGGTGCGTTCTTTAGAAAGCGCGGCAAAAGTTGCCAAAGAAAAGGGTAGACCTTTTAGTGAGTTTTATGGTGATACCGATATTTTTATTACTCCAGGCTATGAATTTCAGATTGTTGATGCGTTGATCACTAATTTTCATTTGTCTGAATCAACGTTATTAATGTTAGTGAGTGCTTTTTCGGGTTATGAAAACATAATGGCTGCATATAAACATGCTGTTGAACAAGAGTATCGTTTTTTCAGTTACGGCGATGCTATGTTGTTAACGAAGAAAGAGCTAACGTCAGACAAGTAAAAAATTAATCATTACAAGTAGAGTTAGCTTGCGTGCTAACACTTTAAACGAAAAAGCTGCTAGCCTGTTTCGCTAGTGGGCGAAGGATATAATATGACAGAAAAGAAAGATAAAACCCCGATGCGTTATGAGTTGCTAAAAACTGACGGCAAAGCTCGACGTGGTCGCCTAACGTTTGATCGCGGTACAGTAGAAACCCCTGCATTTATGCCGGTTGGAACATACGGCACAGTTAAAGGTATGAAAACTGAAGAAGTAGCTGATACGGGTGCAGAAATCCTTTTAGGAAATACCTTTCACTTAATGTTACGTCCGGGCACTGAAATTATAGAGCAGCATGGCGGCTTACATGGTTTTATGAACTGGGATAAACCTATTTTAACTGACTCAGGCGGTTTTCAAGTATTTAGCTTAGGCAAAATGCGCAAAATTACTGAAGAGGGTGTGAAATTTAGCTCGCCAGTTAATGGTGAGAAAATCATGCTAACCCCTGAACGTTCAATGGAAGTTCAGCAGAGTTTAGATTCAGATATTGTAATGATATTTGATGAATGTACACCTTACCCAGCAAGTCATGAAGAATCTAAAGTCTCTATGGAGCTTTCATTACGTTGGGCACAACGCTCTAAAGATGCCCATGAAGGTAATCAAAACGCTTTGTTTGGTATTGTTCAAGGCGGTATGTATGAAGATTTACGTGAAGTATCGGTTAATGGCTTAACAAGTATTGGCTTTGATGGCTATGCCATTGGCGGTTTATCGGTAGGTGAACCTAAAGAAGATATGATCAGAATATTAGATCATACCGCACCCTTGATACCGGAAAATAAACCCCGATATCTTATGGGAGTAGGTAAACCTGAAGATTTAGTTGAAGGTGTTCGCCGCGGTATTGATATGTTTGATTGTGTTATGCCAACACGTAATGCACGTAACGGACATTTATTTGTTACTAATGGCGTAATTAAAATCAGAAATGCACGTCATAAAACAGATCCGGGTCCATTAGATGCTGAATGTGACTGTTACACCTGTAAAAATTACTCGCGTGCCTATTTACATCATTTAGATAAATGTAATGAAATTTTAGGTTCGCAATTGAATACGTTGCATAATTTACGTTTTTACCAACGTGTTATGCAAGGATTGCGTAATGCTATAGAGCAAGGCAAACTAGAAGAGTTTGTTGCCGAATTCTACGCGCTTCGCGATTTACCTGTGCCACCATTAGCTGGTTCTCCAGCTGCTGAAGCAACAGAGTAAAATAAAAAATTTAAACCATCACTTTATAAAATTTAATTAGAAACAATAACAAGAGGTATTTATGAGTTTATTTATTAGTCAAGCCCACGCTGCTGCTGCACCTGCTCAAGGCGCTGATGGTATGTCAATGTTGATCATGCTAGCGGTATTTGGTTTAGTGTTTTACTTTATGATTTATCGTCCACAAGCAAAACGTGTGAAAGAGCATAAAAGCTTAATGTCTGAGTTATCAAAAGGTGATGAAGTACTTACACAAGGTGGCATTGTAGGTAAAATTGTTAAAGTTTCTGACGAAAAAGACTTTATTGTAGTTAGCATTGCTGAAGGTACTGAAGTAACAGTACAAAAAGGTGCTGTTAATGCGGTATTACCTAAAGGTACAATGAAGTCTCTATAAGAGGTTTTGTTGGCTTTTCGCTATAATTTTGAAAGGTGCTCATTGATAGATTTCAATAGAGTGCCTTTTGTAATTTATGGCGTTAGCGATAATAAAATTATAATAAACTTTCGCGTTTGCATTTATCTAAGTGTTGTTGCGTGATTCAAAAAGAAAATAGGGTGATATTGTGTTAAACAAATATCCATTATGGAAAACATTAATGGTGCTATTTATAGTTGCTATTGGTGCTTTGTATGCGTCTCCTAACCTTTATGGTGAAGATCCTGCGGTACAAATTTCTGGCTTGCGCGGTATAGAAACAAACGCTGCAACCTTAGACGTAGTTAAAGCGAAATTGGATGAGAGTAAAATTTCATACGCAAGTATCGAAATGGAAGGCGGTCAAATATTAGCTCGCTTTAAAGATACGGAACAACAACTACGTGCACGTGATTTACTAGATGAAAGCATTGGTGATGAATATTCTGTTGCTTTAAACTTAACGCCTGCTACACCTGAATGGTTAGCTACTCTTGGCGGTACGCCAATGAAGTTAGGTTTAGATTTAAGTGGTGGTGTTAGCTTCTTAATGGAAGTTAACATGAAAGAAGCCATTAATAAGGCGCAAGAGAGTTTAGTTGACGACTTTAGAACGGGTTTACGTGGTGAAAAAATCCGCTACCGTTCAGTAAAACAAGTTGATGACGCTATAGCTGTTAAATTTCGTAATATCGAAGATTTAGACCAAGCAGAATCTTTTTTAGAAAAGCAAAATCAAAGTTTATTATTTGTTAGCGATGAAGATTCTTTAACGCTAACGGCTAGAATGACTGAGCAAAAATTAAAAGAAACACGCGAATATGCTCTTCAGCAAAACATAACGATTATTCGTAATCGTGTGAATGAGCTAGGTGTTGCTGAACCATTAGTTCAACGCCAAGGTCAAAAGCATATTGTTATTGAATTACCGGGTGTTCAAGATACTGCAAAAGCAAAAGAAATTTTAAACGCAACGGCAACTATTGAGTTTCGATTAGTTGATACTGATGGTGACTTAGGTGCGGCGCTTAACGGTCGTGTTCCGGGTAGTTCTCAGTTATTAAAAGAGCGTAACGGCCAACCGGTATTATTGAAAAAACGTGTCATGCTAACGGGTGATCACATTGTTGATGCCGGTTCTAGCTTTGACGAATACAGCCGCCCACAAGTAAATATTACCTTGGACTCTGCTGGCGGTAGCAAAATGTCTAACGGCACTAAAAATAGCATTGGCAAGCCAATGGCGACTGTATTTATAGAATACAAGCCCACTGATCGTGTTGATTCTGAAGGTAATACTGTTTTCGAAAAAGTTGAAGAAGTGATCAGTGTTGCTACGATTCAAGCTCGACTTGGTAAAACCTTCCGTATTACCGGTGCTGGCAGCCAAGCTGAAGCACATAATTTAGCGCTATTGTTACGAGCTGGTGCGTTAATAGCGCCAATTCAAATAGTTGAAGAGCGTACAGTTGGACCTACATTAGGTGCAGAAAACGTTCAGCTAGGTTTCCAAGCCATTATGATGGGCTTTGGTTTAGTTTTCTTATTTATGCTGATTTATTACCGTGCATTTGGTGTTGTTGCTAACTTAGCCCTAGGTGCTAACTTAGTACTTATTGTTGGTGTTATGTCGATGATCCCAGGCGCAACATTAACCCTACCAGGTATGGCTGGTATTGTATTAACTGTTGGTATGGCCGTAGATGCAAACGTACTTATTTTTGAGCGTATTCGTGAAGAAATACGAGCAGGTAAATCGGTGCAACAATCAATTCATCAAGGTTACGATGCTGCTTTCTCAACCATTATTGACGCCAACATTACCACGTTAATTGCTGCGCTGATTTTATTCGCCGTTGGTACCGGGCCGATTAAAGGTTTTGCGGTAACATTATCAATTGGTATTCTTACCTCAATGTTTACTGCTGTAGTGGGTACTCGAACAGTTGTTAACGCTGTTTGGGGTGGTAAACGTCTCGACAAATTGTCAATATAAGGCTTCAATAATATGCAAATTTTACAATTAAAAGAGACTGTTGCCTTTATGCGCTTCCGCAAAGTTGCGGTGGTATTTAGTCTTATTCTGATGGCTGCTTCTATTTTTTCATTAGCGACCAATAAACTTAACTTCGGTTTAGATTTTACCGGTGGTACCTTAATCGAAGTTGGTTTTGAACAAGCGGCAGACCTGAACAAAATTCGCGCTATGATGGACTCAAACGGCTACGATGACGCTGTTGTGCAATTGTACGGTTCAAGTCGTGATGTAGTTATTCGTTTAGCAACGCGTGAAAACGTAAAAGCTGAAATGCTAGGTAACCAAGTACTTGATATTCTTCAAGCAGGTACCGGGCAAACTATCGACATGCGTCGTATCGAGTTTGTTGGTGCAAGTGTTGGTGATGAACTAGCAGAGCAGGGCGGTTTAGCTATGCTAACGGCGCTTATCTGTATTTTGGTTTATGTTGCATTTCGTTTTGAATGGCGTTTTGCTTTAGGCTCGGTTATCGCATTATTTCATGATGTTTTACTTACCCTGGGCTTGTTTTCGGTTCTGCAACTTGAATTTGATTTAACCGTACTAGCGGCAATATTAGCGGTAATAGGTTACTCACTTAACGATACTATTGTTGTCTCGGATCGTATTCGAGAAAACTTCAGAAAAGTGCGAGAAGGCACACCTGAAGATGTTATTAATATCTCGTTAACGCAAACATTATCACGTACGGTTATTACCTCAATTACTACGCTATTAGTACTTGCTGCTTTATTCTTTAAAGGTGGAGCATTAATACATGGTTTTGCTACGGCATTACTTTTAGGTGTTTTTGTTGGTACTTATTCATCTGTTTATGTTGCTAGCTCGGTTGCATTAGCATTAGGTATTTCGAAAGAAGACTTAATTCCTGAAGTAATTGAAAAAGAAGGCGCTGATCAAGAAGAAATGAGACCTTAATAAACTTAAGGGTTTAGCTTTCTAGGTTTTTAAGACTCAGTGTTCTAAAAATAAAAACGGCTCGCATTATGCGAGCCGTTTTTTATTAGCAATCATTAATGTATATTTACAGCTTTATAACCACTTCTGATATTCACTAAGGTTACTTTGTTCTAATGCTGCTTTAAGCAATTTTATTGTATTAGCATTTGGGTCTGCATTAATACTTTGTTGCCACTTTGCTCTGGCTTTTTTTCTTTCACTTTTGTTCTTAATTTTATCTGCGGCTATCGCCCGTAAAAACCACTTCCAGCCACCATCAACCTTAAAGTCAATTAACCTCGTTGAGATATCGAAGGCGTTTTGCCATTGCTCTTGATATAACGCCACTAAAACAGCATTTTCTAAAATATACGATTCCTCTTCACCATTGGCAATACTGCTACCTTTTTGAAAATCATCTAGGGCATTAGCAAACATTTTCTGCTCAATGTATAAAAAACCTCGGGTATTGAAATAGTTTGCCAGTACTTCGCTAAAAGGAAGTTCACTTTCAATATTAATCGCGGTCGTTTGAGCTTCTGTGGCAGCGACAATATTACCTTGCTTCGCCAAAATTTCTGACTTTACTGAGTAGGGGGTTGAGATATTGCCCTTAAGTTCAATCGATCTATTTATAGCCTGCAGGGCAGGGGCTAGCTTGTTGGCAGCTGACAACTCCGCTGCTTGGGTTAAATAGTAAACGTTATCTTTAAGGGTGCTATAGCTCTTATCTTTTTGATATGACTCTAAAGCTTTTTGTTGCTCAGGTGAACTGCGACGATTAACCTTTTTAGCAATAACATCGGTTATTAATTGCTGTTGAATTTCTTTAACGGTTATGCCACTTTTTTCATAAATATTTTGTCTAATAGCTCTCATTTCAACTTCTATTTGATCTAAACGATCGACCAACTTTTTATTTTCAGTAATTTGCTGTGTTAATTGGTTGTTTAAACTTGAAATAGAGATACCAAATAAACCAATGAGTATCAGTAAAACAACAATGAATATTAGCGTTTCAACTTTGAATTGTTGTTTACTTTTTATATTCATTTCTTTGTACAAATCATCTATTTTTTGTACTGTTTGAAGTTCAGAACCTGTGGTTTTCATCATAGTATCCTTTTTAATTAACCTGAACTCTGGATAATGAGTGCTTGATACTCAAGTGAATCAAAAGCTTAGGTAGTAAAGTAAATGCTATAGCAAGGTGAACATCACGAATTTACACCATCAATGCTTAATTTTATGGCACTTCCTAGGCAAAACGTTTATGAATAGCACGCTATTTATCGACGTTTTAACGCAGGTAAGGGGTTGAAATCGAGCATTGAACAAGTGCTGCTTATCCAGAGTTCAGTTTATTTAGATTGACACATTTTATTAATTAGCTCTTCTCCACCCTGTTTTAAACAGGCGCTTTTTTGCATAAATTCGAAGGCAACTTGGGGTTGTTCTATATCGATATGAAAAATTGCGATATTGCAGGAATTTTTACAGCACCAACACTTTTGAATTTGGTACAGAGAATACATTAACACAATAGAAAATATGGTGCCTGTGCCGAGTAATTCAGTGATTTTATCGACTAAAGAGCTAGTTACAAGTAAGTAGAAAATAATAATAATTGAGATAATAGACGCGATTAATAATGTAATTTGAAACTTCAGATAGAAGCTAAGACCTGATTTTGTGCTATCTATGTAACGATTAGCCGCTTTCGCATACAGTGTGTATTGTTCAGCTGGAATATGAGTATCCATGTTTTTCACCTTTTTATCCTTAACTGCATCATCAATAACTATAGTAAAGCCTATATAAATCGCAATTATCGACTCTTGGTGATATTTCAGTTTATTGTACGTAGGTGGGCGCAATAAAAAAGCCACCTAATAAATTAGCTGGCTTTTAGGCTTTCATAAAAGGTGTTTGAAGATTTACTACAACTGAGACTGGATGTAATTCTGTAATCCGATAGTTTTAATGAGGCCTAGTTGTTGCTCTAACCAAAAAGCATGGTCAACTTCGGTATCATCAAGTAGCTTTTCAAGGATTTCGCGAGTAACGTAATCTTTTTCTTGTTCACATAGTGCTATTGCAGATCTTAGTGCCTTAGCTACGTCATATTCCACGTTTAAATCACTTTGCAGCATTTCAGGAACAGTTTTACCAATGGTAATACCTGCGCGTGTTTGCATGTCAGGTATGCCTTCTAAAAAGAGTATGCGTTGTATTAGCATAGACGCATGTAACTTTTCATCGTCAAATTCGTGATCAATGCGTTCGAACAGTTTATTAATGCCCCAGTCTTCATACATACGTGAATGTATAAAATATTGATCCATAGCGGCTAGTTCATATGACAGCAGGCCATTTAACGCAGAAATTATTTGTGTATTACCTTTCATTTTACTTTTCCTTCTAATTGTTTTGGCGATAACAAAATTAAAGCTGCGCTTGAATGTATTTTTCAATACCCATAGCATCAATTTGATATTGCTGAGTTTCTAGCCAATCTAAGTGCTCTTCTTCGTCATTTAAAATGCCGTCTAACATTTCACGACTGACATAATCTTGCTCTTGTTCACAAACAGTAATAGCGTTGCGAACGATGGCAATTTGAGCCGTTTGAAAACCACTGTCACAGTTGATCATTTCTTGGGTATGTTCACCAATAGCAAGTGGAGCTAATTGTTGTAAATTAGGTAAACCTTGGAGAAATAATATACGTTCAATAACTTTGTCGGCTTGCTTCATATCGAGGATCGATTTTTTGTAGCACTTACTGTTTAAGGCATTGATCCCCCAGTTTTTATACATACGGGCATGCAGAAAGTATTGATTAATAGATGTAAGTTCACTGGTAAGCACTTTATTAAGTATTGCCAGTACAGTTGAATTGCCTTTCATAATAGCCTCAAATTTAAACGGTTTAAATATTGGCTATAAGTATAGAAAGATACACAGAAATTGCAAAGGTTAAATTGTAAAATACCTTTAAAAACAACGGTTTGATAATGTTAATCGTTATCAGTTGTAATTAGGTTTTTAATAGAGATTGGTTTAGCCCACTTCTTTAAATAAGCTTTCATCCATAATGGTGGTATCAATAATATTTTGAGCAACTTTAACGCAAGTGCCACACTGCGAACCTAACGGTAAGTGCTGCTTTAGCTCACGAATAGACCCGACACCAGATTCAGTGACTAATTGTTTAATTTGATGATCTGTAATGCCCTTGCAAATACAAACAAACATAATAAAATTTCGCTCAAGATTGATAACGCGATTGATAATAGTTCTTATTTGGATTCATTTCAACAATTAATTTGATCTTTTTTACTACTTTCCTGAAAAATATCATCATTTATTTTGCAATTTATACAGGTTGAATTTTAATCATTAAAATAACCTGAACTCTGGATAATGAGTGCTTGAAACTCAAGTGAACCAAAAGCTTAGGTAATAAAGTAAATACTATAGCCAGGTGAACATCACGAATAGATATCATCAATGCTTCATTTTATGCCATTTCCAAGGCAAAACGTTTATGAATAGCGGGCTATTTATCGACGTTTTAACGCAGAAAATGGCTTAAAAGGGAGCATTGAGCAAGTGCTGCTTATCCAGAGTTCAGGTTAAAATAGCATTTACTAAGTACTTAGTGGAAGGGGGACTGAAAGCAGCAGCGATATCAAGATTTTTATATCGCTGTTTTGATAAAATTAGCTTAAGTAAGTTAGCTTAAGTAAGTTAGTTTAAATAAGGTAACTTTGTTACTCGGCCTTTATTGGTCGAATCAACTTTTAAAATGTTTTTTATATCTTTCCAAGCGGTAACTTTACCGCCCACATTCAGCTTTTTAAAACCTTGTTCTGCCGAAGCTTTTGTATCCAACTCTAAGAAATTTAACAATTGTGCATAACTGTGCACTTTACTAATATCAATAGATAAAAAATCGCTCTGTCTGTTTTGAAAATAATTATCGACTGCAATTTTATGTTGTTGATAACAAAGAGCTAAAAACTCATCATTATTAATGTTTTCTAAATTGTAAGGTGAAAATATTGATTTATAACAACGCTTAATTATGGGGTTAAAGCCACCATCTTCGCGAATAAGGTTATTATGCATGCGGGCAAGTAGTTGTTTAATAGAAGGTAACCAGTTATCTAAGCTGCGTGCTAAATAGATAAACTTAGCATTAGGGTAGGCTAGATCTAATGCCTGATAATCACAAAAAATAGGTGTATCAGCAATTACTTGTGCTTCAATAAAAGAACGGTCGGTATAGGCGGTGTGGGCAACATGAAAGCCCAATTCAAGCATAGCTACACAAACGCTGGTTGTGCCTGTTCTAGGTAAGCCAATTATAAATATTTTTTGCATGTTAGTAGGCTTATTTGTAAATTTATGGGCGGTTATTTTAAAACTAAGCAAGTGAACTTTACAGTAGAAAGCGTAAAGTAAACCATTGAGAATTTATAAGATTAAAGGTCGTTAAATTAAAGCCTTGAAGCATTCATTACTTTAAAATTAACGACTATCTCTTTGAAAAATTTGTTATTTTAATTGATAGAAGTCTGCATAAATGCAAAATAACGCTTATTTACTACCGTCAACCGATACGTTTAAATCCTTCAAAATACCGTCTTTTAAGTTATAAACAAAACCATGTACGGTAACGTCTTGATTATTTGCCCATGCATTTTTTAAGATGGTGGTGTTACATACGTTGGCGACTTGTTCAATTACGTTTAATTCACAAAGCAGTGATATTTTTTCTTCTTTATCTTTAACCGCATCTAGTTGCTCTTTATTGAAACGATACACGTCTTTAATATGATGTAACCAATTATCGATAAGCCCATAGCTTTTATCTTCAAGAGATGCCATTACACCGCCACAGCTAGAATGACCACAAACAATAATATGATTAACCTTTAGTACGTCAACAGCAAACTGAATAACAGAAAGACAGTTTAAATCAGTATGTATAACTTGATTGGCAATATTGCGATGAACAAAGACTTCGCCAGGTAACATGCCTAGTAATTCATTTGCTGGCACTCTTGAGTCAGAGCAACCTATCCAAAGATAGTCAGGGTTTTGTTGCTCAGATAAATTTTTGAAAAAGTCAGGATTATCTTTTTTTATGTTATCTGACCACTGCTGATTATTGTCAAAAAGGTGTTGTATTGAACTCATAAATAGAATCAACTAAAGAAAATATAAGGTGATTTTAAGTGGTTAGCCAGACAAGTAAAGAAAAAACTGGTCTAAGCTTTGTAAATAGCTACTTAAGGGCATTAGACTCATTAAAATAAAGCATACTGTTTATCGGTTTCATGGTTCAATAGACATATAATTAGTTAACCTGAACTCTGGATAATGAGGGTTTGATACACAAGTGATTCAAAAGCTTAGGTGGCAAAGTAAATGCTATAGCAAGCTGAACATCGCGAATTTACACCATCAATGCTTCATTTTATGCCACTTTCAAATCAAAACGTTTATGTATAGCGCGCTATTTATCGACCTTTTAACGCCGAAAATGGCTTAAAAGGGAGGAGTCAGAGTTCAGATTATTTATATAACAAGTTCAGAGATAAACTACTTTTGCTCTTGGTCTTTTTGTAATTGTTCTTCTTTACGCTGTGCTACTTTTTGCTGTTGCTCTTCTGACAATTCAAACTTACGAGCAGATTGTTTTATCAATAATATTCCCGCTATTACAGAGCCAACAGCAATAACAATAATAAAAATGGTGGTAATACTCATGGTGTTAACCTCAAAGAAAATATTTTTAAAAAGTAGCTTGTACGTTATGCATTATTAAAATTCAAATAAAAACAAATAGCCAAAGAGTACAATAGCATGTAATTTAATTGTAAGCTCAAACACGTGAACAAGAACAGCTTAATTCAAAAACCATAAAAAAGTTCACTAAGTTACTACTTTACAATATTCGGAAATAATGATGTCTAATCGTCTCAGTATCAAATTACTTATACCTACTATATCAATTGGCTTTGTGAGCATTATTGCTTTTGCTCTTATCGGCGACTTTAGCCAAAATGCCACCATGCTATTTTTAATAGCGATGGTAGCTACACAAATAATCGTTAGTTATATTTATTCACAAAAAAAGCTCAGTCAAAGGCTTGTTAAATTGCAACTTTATATTGATCAAGTAGCAAGTATTAACGAGGCACCAAGTGTAGCCCTTAAAGATGATAATCGTGATGGATTAGCAAAGGTGACCAATGAACTCTCGAAATTCATTGTTAATTTAGCTGATGTAATTAATGAAATTAGAGCGGAGTCTGATGCTTTAAAACAAGGTTCATCTTCCCTAACAGAACAAATGCATGGCTCGGTAGGGGCGGTTGATCAATCTGTAAATCAAATTGAGCAAATGGCAAGTTCAATCGAGCAAGTTGCTTTAACATCGACCACTCTTTCTGATAGCGCAACTAAGGTAAGTGAAACAACTAGTCAAGTGTCTGCTTTATTGAAGCAGGGCGCTCATGCTTCAACCACAAGTAAAAATACCATTGAAGACTTCGATAATGAAGTGACTATAATGGCCTCAGATTTAGTTTTATTACAGGAAGAATGTTCTCGTATTGGCTCGGTGCTAGAAGTGATCAAAGGCATTGCAGACCAAACCAACTTATTGGCATTAAATGCTGCTATTGAGGCCGCTAGAGCAGGTGAACAAGGGCGAGGTTTTGCGGTGGTTGCTGATGAAGTGCGTGCATTAGCCCACCGTACGCAAGAATCTACCGTAGAAATTCATGCCATGGTTGAAGGTTTACAAGATAAGTCAACCAATGCGGTTAATGCTATTGAACGTGGCCAAGGCTTATCACGTGAAAGCTTAATACATTCTGCTGAGGTAGCTGAGGCATTAGGTAAAATTGGGCAGGTTTTCACCGATGTTGACGTGTTAACATCGCAAATGGCGCAAGACACAACCGAACAAAAACAGGCCACAGCCTCAATCAGTGAAAATATGTCAATAGTGGTGAACTTAAGTCGAGAGCTTAATAGTAATTTGCTTAATGTGACAGAGCTTGCTGAAATGCAACAACAAACGGCATTACAAGTTGACACCACCTTAAATCGAATTTGCGTTTAACCTAAGGTGTTAAGTTACATCGGTAGTAGTACAAAGAAGTAATAATAGCAGAGATTACTTCTTTGTTTGTTCTGATTAAACTTGCACTAATGCGTGCTTGAGTTTTGGTGGTAATAGGCTCTGCTTTTTTCGGCTTGCTGGCATAAGTCGTTGAGTGCCACTAAACTGCGTGTTGTCATGCGATGGACAATATCAGCATCTAAAATAATGTATTGTTGGTGCTTAACTGCAGGCAATATTGACCATTGCTTCCAGTTGTATTCATCTCCGCCTTGCTGTTTTTTTGACAGTGGTTGAATAATAATATCAATAGAGTGCTGTAGAACTTGTTCAATATTTACTTGCGGGTAGCTAGTTTTTGCAGTTTCAAATGGGTTTTTTATACTGCATATTTCTAAAAACTGTTGTGGCCAACTGTCTTGAGCAATGGTCGTTAATGGCCTTGACCATACTTCATAAAAGCCTGTTAACGGTTTTTTCTGGCCGTATTGCTTTTTTATTTCTGCTAAATCAATTAAAAATTTATTAGCCACTCGTTCTGCTTGTTCACTATGACCTGATAGCTTGCCAAATAAGCGCAGCTCTTGAGCCACTTCAGCAAAGCTATCGGGCTGCGAATACACTATTTTGAAGCCTAACTGTTTTAAACGTGCTAAATCATCACTAGGGCTACCACTTTCCCAAGCAATAATTACGTCAGGTTGTAACTCAATAACGCGCTCTAACTGAATGCGCATTGAGCTACCTATTCTTGGGATTTTCTGTGCAGCTAACGGGTAATCGGCATATTCAGTGGTTGCAATAATTTGTTCACCTGCGCCAATATCAAATAGCATTTCAACAATATGCGGAGCAAGCGCAATTATTTTAGGTTTAGTTGTTTCTATATTGGCTTTAACGGCATTATTACTGCTATAAGCCTCTACGCTAGCTAGGGCTAAAATACAGATAATTGCCAAATTGAACACATGTGTTAATTTCATAAAATTCCATCTTATCATTGCTGATGTCGCTGTTAGTTAATTTACCAGTCGATACCTTTTTGTGCTTTTATACCGTTATCAAAGGCATGTTTAAGCGGTTGAACCTCGCTAACGGTATCGGCAAGCTCAATAATGCTGCGATGACATGCGCGACCGGTAATAATGACATGCTGCATAGCTGGGCGGTTTACTATGGCTTCAATAACTTCGTCTAAATCAAGGTATTTGTATGACAGCATATAAGTTAACTCATCAAGCAAAACCACATCAACGCTTTCATCTTGTAACAATCGTTTAGCTTCTTGCCAAACTTTTGTGGCGGCGGCAATATCTTTAGATTTATCTTGTGTGTCCCAAGTAAAGCCGGTTGCCATGACATGAAATTCAACACCATTATTTTCTAAAAGATTACGTTCACCACAGGCCCAATCGCCTTTAATAAACTGTAATGCCGCTGCTTTATAACCATGACCTACGGCGCGCGCTAACGTACCAAATCCTGAGGTAGACTTACCTTTACCATTGCCGGTAATTACAATTAATAAACCACGCTCTTCTTGAGCTGAATCAATGCGAGCATCAACTTTTTCTTTAATACGTTGCATACGAGCTTGGTGTTTTTGTGTTTTATCTGTTTCTGTTGTCATGAGAGTTATCCTGTTTTACGCGTGCGATACATAATCGCTAAAAAGAAAATACTGCCGATGGCTGAGGTAATGATACCAATGGGGATTTCAACATTACTGAACGCACTGCGTGCTGCAACATCAACCCAAACTAAAAAACAGCCGCCAACCAGTGCTGAACCAATAATGAGTGGCATAGTTGTAACGCCAACTAATTGTCTAACAATATGTGGGATCATCAAGCCTACAAAACCAATGCCGCCGCAGTAAGCTACTATTGTTGCGGTAACTGCCGCACACAAAGCTAATAATATTAAACGGAGTTTATCAATGTTTACACCAAGGCTTGCTGCGCTTTCATCGCCAAGTAATAAAGCGTCAATTTGTCGATGTAAGGCAAAAATAGTTAACAAGGTGATCAGCACAATAGCGCCAATCAAATAAAAGTGAAACATTTCAACGCGCGCTAAGCTACCCATAAGCCAAAAAATAACACGATTGGTAGCAAAAGGATCGCCAAGATAAAGAATAAAGTGACTGATTGAGCCTAACATGAAAGAAACGGCAACACCTGTAAGTAGGAGGTGATTCATATTACGTAATAAAGTTGCTATACCAAAAACAATGACGACGGAAAACAACGCACCAAGAAATGCCGCTAGCGGTAAGGCAAGAGATTGTTGATCATTAAAGGCAAATGTAGCAATAGTTGCGCCTAAGCCAGCGCCCGAAATTATGCCAAATAAATAGGGATCGGCGAGTGGATTGCGTGTTACATTTTGCAAAATAGCACCTGCACAAGCTAAGCCCATGCCGGCAACTAAGCCGACTAAAACGCGTGGAATACGAATTTGCCAAATTACCATGTCGTGTATAGGTGACATACATTCATACATAACACATTGAAGTATATCGTCACCAGTTATGTTTGCCGGTCCAAAGGTAATTGACATAATAATTGAGAGGAAAGTAAAAATAATTAAGCCTGAAAATACCCAAGAGTTTTTACTTTTTATTGCACTAACAGAACGTAGAATATTACCTAGATTAGCATTCAAGACAATTCACCTTCATGGTTAGCCGAGTTATCGGGTTTATTAGCCAACGGTATATTGCTTGCAGTTTGTGAAGCTGGATAAAAATATACTCGAGGTACTCCACAATGTTGCGCGTCGTCTCGATAGCAAGGTAAGCCAAAAACTTTGGTGAGTAATTCAGGCTTTAATACTTTATCTACGCTGTTGTCACTAACTAATTGGCCTTTATCTAACAAAAGCAACCTATTACAGTAATGGGCAGCCAGGTTAAGGTCATGTATTGTCATAATAACCGTAATGTTTAACGCCTTAACTAATTGTAATATTTGATGTTGATAGTAAATATCTAAATGATTAGTTGGTTCATCTAGAACTAATACTTTTGCTTTTTGCACTAAGGCTTTGGCAATTAAAACCCGTTGTTGTTCACCACCCGATAAGGTATTGAAAAACTTAGCTTGGCTGTTGGCTAAACCCACTTTTTCAAGCGCGCTAATAATATTTTTTTTATCAGTGTCGCTGTCGCGAGCAAATAGGGTTTTATAGGGTAACAAGCCCATGCGAACCACGTCATAAACTTTTAAATCAAATATAGGTGGGGAATTTTGCACCACTAAAGCGAATGTTTGTGCTAATTCATTAGGCTTGTATTGAGACAGAGCCTTATTTTTTAGCTTGATAGTACCTTGCCAATTCTTGTAATGGTTTAATAAGCACTTTAATAAGGTTGTTTTACCTGCGCCATTAGGGCCGATAATGCCAATAATATCGCCGCTATTAACGTCAAATGAAATGTTCTTGATAATAACTTGTTTATCAACAGACCAAGATAATGATGCCACACTGAGTAATTTTGCCATTACAAGCAGCCCTGAGTGTTAATAACTAAGGCGGTGCTTTTTAACATACTGTAAAAGTAGAGTATTTTCATTACTGCCTAAAAGTGATACCAAATTGATGAATTTAAATAAATATTAAATTAATTAAGGCGCGACAATAATAGGAAACAAGTGTCTTGTAGACAGTGTAACTCACGTGTATTCCCGCACGGTGTTATTAGTTTTATTCAAATAGTGTTATTTAAACATGTTGATACTAGGTGTCCTGACTTATAACTTTTAAAGAAAAGTTACTTACAGTTGCGGGTACAGTCACGGCATTAAACCGTGTTCCCTATAAATTAGCCAAAAGTAATTAGCATGCTTGGCTAAAGTATCGTTTGTTAAGCGGGAGATTTTACGGTTAAGTACAGCGCTTTACAATGAAAACCTGTGACTGTCTTGAGTTGAGATAAATTTAATAAAAAAGGAGCCGAAGCTCCTTTCAATTTATCGTGTTAAGTTATGGTATAAATTAAGCGATATTACCAAATTTTAACGCGATTCTCAGGTGCAATATACATAGCGTCACCTTCTTTAACATCAAAGGCACGATAGAACTCAGGCATGTTTGATAAAGAACCTAAAGCACGGAACTCAGCAGGAGAGTGTGGGTCGGTGGCAACACGGTTACGTAAAGACTTTTCAACCATTTTTCCACGCCATACTTGCGCAAAGCCCATAAAGAAACGTTGATCACCCGTTAAACCATCGATTACTGGCGCTGGTTTGCCATTTAATGAGGCTTTGTAGGCTTTATAAGCAATAGAAACCCCAGATAAATCACCAATGTTTTCGCCTAAAGTAAGTTCACCGTTAACGTTTAAGTCGTCAAATACCGCATAATTATTGTATTGAGCTACTAAGTTGTCTGTGCGTACTTTAAAGGCTGCTAAATCATCTTCAGTCCACCAATTACGCATATTGCCGTCACCATCATATTTACTGCCTTGGTCGTCGAAGCCGTGGCCCATTTCATGACCAATAACTGCGCCAATACCGCCGTAGTTTACTGCATCATCTGCAGCTAAGTTAAAAAATGGTGGTTGTAAAATAGCCGCTGGAAATACAATTTCATTTTTGGTTGGGTTGTAGTATGCATTGACGGTTTGTGGTGTCATGCCCCATTCTTGACGATCAATTGGGCCGCCTAGTTTAGCCACTTCTTTATTATGAGCCACAGTACCAGAGCGAATTTTGTTGCCGACTAAGTCGTCACTTTTGATAACTAATGCAGAGTAATCTTCCCATTTGTCTGGGTAACCTATTTTAGGATCAAAGCTAGCTAACTTAACATGAGCTGCTTTTTTAGTGGCGTCTGACATCCACTCAAGATCATCAATACTAGCGCCGTATGCACCACGCAAGTTTTCAACTAACTCTGTCATACGCACTTTCGCTTCAGGCTTAAAGTGGCGGCCAACATAAACTTTACCAATAACTTCACCTAAGTTGCTATTTACCACGGCAACACCGCGTTTCCATGCTGGACGTTGCTCTTCACGACCACTTAATTGCTTTGAGTAAAAGTCAAAGTTCTCATCATTCAAGGCCGTGGTAAGTGAATTAGCAAAATTACTTAGTGTGTGAAAAGTTAAGTAAGTTTGCCAATCGGCTAAAGAAGTTGCTGCGAAAGTTTCACCAAAACCTTTAACAAACGAAGGTTGGTTAATAATAAGATCTTTTTGAGCAGGAACACCTTGTGCTTCAAGAAATGCAGTCCAGTTAAAGGCATCAGTAACTGTGTTTAACTCGCTAACGTTAAATTTGTTATAACGCTTGGTGCTATCTCGAGATTCAACTTTTGTCCAGTGAAAACCGGCTAACTTTGTTTCAAGCGCCATAATAGTTTGTGCCGCTGCTTTACCATCTTTTAAACCAGCTAAGTTGAACATGTTTTCAATGTGAGCAACATAACCTGCACGCAATTGTTTAAAGCGCTCTGTATCGTTGAAATAGTAGTCTTTATCAGGTAAGCCTAGACCGTTCTGCCAGACATGAGTGGCGTAGCGAGTTGAATCTTTAGCATCTACACTGATGTAAAATGCTAAAGGGGTATTTATACCAATTTTTTGATTTTCACCAAAAAATGTCGCTAGTTCAGTTTTATTTTTAAGGTTATTGATTTGATCAAATATTGGTTGAATTGGCGCAGTGCCTAAAGCATTGCGGGCTTCTTCATCCATAAATGAACGAAATAAGTCAGCAACTTTTTGCTCATCGCTGCCCATTTTCAAGTTTTTAGTAGCGGCTAACTCTTCAATAATGGCTTTTACGCTATCGTCGGCTTCATCGCGTAAGTCGTAAAATGAACCAATTGAAGTTTTGTCACCAGGAATTTCATGTTTATTTAACCAGGCACCATTAACGTAGCGGTAAAAGTTATCTTGTGGACGAACAGAAAGGTCCATATTAGCTTTATCTATACCAGAGGCTAATGCCGTTTTTTGCATTACTGGGGCTGCAACTTCTGCTTTTGGAGAGGTGGTTTCATTACAACCAGCAATGAACAGTAAAGATGTGCAAACGGCACTTGTTAATATTTTCTTCATTCAATACTCACTATTTAATTGGTAAGAATGCTCAGAATGTTGCCGAGCTTTTATGTAAAGTAGGCGATATTAAAGGCTATTAAGCTGATATGCTAGATTAAATTTGTTATTTTTTAACAAGTTGTTAACTTGTAATGTAGTTTTAAATTTACAGCGACAAATAAATATGAGTCTCTGAGATCTATTACTTCATTATTTTGTGTCGGCTCTTTGCTATTTTGTCGTCGTTTTTTATCTCTAGCGAAAGCCAAAAACTTTTATTTAGGACGTATTTATCTAAAAGACAGAAAGTTACTAAAGTCAGCAGATATATTTTAAAGAGCTGTGTTATTATTTTAGGCTAATAGTTTGGGTATTATTGCCATTATCAATTAAGAAAGAGTTCATGTTTCAGCCAGTTAGTGTTTATATCGGCTTAAAATATAGTCGTAGCAGCCAAGGAAAAGGATTTGTCTCCTTTATTACATTTTTCTCCATTATTGGCATTGTGCTAGGTGTTGCTTCTTTGATCACCGTGGTTTCTGTTATGGATGGCTTAGAGCAGGAGCAAAAAAGGCGTGTGTTGGGGTTAGTGCCGCATGTATTAATGTCAACAGATCAAAAGCATATCGATAATTGGCGCGACTTACAGCGCGATATAGTTACCTTGCCTGAGGTCATTCAAGTAACCCCCTTTCAAGAAAGCGAAGCATTAATTCAGTCTAAAACCGCATTACAAGGTGTTTTAGTACATGGCATTATGCCTGAGTTTGAACAGCATAATATTATTAACAGCTCCATGGAATATGGCCAACTATCGAAGCTAGATACGCAGCCCTTTAGTATAGTTTTGGGGCAAGCATTAGCCCGAAAGTTAAATGTTAGTTTAGGCAATACTGTGCGACTAACCTTACCGAATAAAACTATATTTACTCCTATGGGGCGGGTACCTGTTCATCGTACTTTTACCGTGGTTGGTATTTTTAATGTCGGCTCGCAAGTAGATGAAGCCATGGTTTTTATTGAAATTAAAGATGGTGCTAAGTTGCATCGAAATAAAAGTGATGGAGTCAACCAACTGAGACTTTATTTAGATGATGCCTTTAAAGCTGAACATCTAATATCGCAGTTATCGCTAAAGTATCCGAACTTTAAATTTGTCAGCTGGCAAGAAAGTCAGGGCGCTTTATTTGCCGCGGTGAGTATGGAAAAAAACATGATGTGGCTGATGCTCAGTCTTATTATTGCCGTTGCTGCTTTTAATATTGTTTCTGCCCTTGTGATGGTGGTTATTGATAAACAAGGCGAGATCAGTATTTTACAAACCTTAGGCTTAGACCGAAGTGGCATTGTTAAAATATTTATCACCCAAGGATTAACAAACGGCATTTTTGGCGTTATTTTGGGCGTAACACTCGGCGTAATATTAACCTTAAATTTAAATACCTTATTTAGCTTGTTGGGTGTCAACCTCTTGGGTGCAGGACAAGAACTACCTGTGGCAATAAACCCAATGGATATATTAATTATAGTTTCCTCTGCGCTGGTTATGAGCTTTTTAGCCACCCTTTATCCTGCTTATCGCGCGGCACAAACACAGCCTGCAGAGGTGCTTAGAAATGAATAGTAAAATGGACAATGAATTGAATAGCGAATTGAATAGCGAGTTGAACAGTGAATTGAATAGTGAGTTGAATGACCAGATGAATAAAAACCACAATCAAGTTTCACAACAATCTGAGCTTGCACTCGGGCTGGAGTGTCGCCAACTCAGTAAATCTTACCAACAAGGTCCTGAAACGACCCAAGTATTATCCAATCTAAATTTAGCAGTTAAAGCCGGAGAGTTGGTTGCAATTGTTGGCAGTTCGGGCTGTGGTAAGAGTACTTTTTTGCATTTAGCTGGCGCTTTAGATACCCCAAGTTCAGGCGAAGTTTTTATTAACGGTGTTAATATTCATCAGTTGTCTGAAAAGCAGCGAGCGAAATTTAGAAATCAACACATTGGCTTTATTTATCAGTTTCATCATTTAATGATGGAGTTTAGCGCCGAAGAGAATGTGGCAATGCCGTTGTTAATTCGAGGTGATAAACCAAAAGTTGCTAGGCAGCTTGCAAAAGAAATGCTTGAGCAGGTTGGTTTAGCACATCGTAGTCACCATAGACCGTCTGAGCTTTCAGGGGGCGAACGTCAGCGTGTTGCTATAGCCAGAGCGTTAGTGACAAAACCTTCACTTATACTGGCTGATGAGCCAACAGGAAATCTAGATTTTGATACGGCAGAACAAATTTATCAGTTGCTGCAAGCGTTAAACCGCACAGTAAATACGAGCTTTGTTATTGTAACTCATGACTTAACTTTGGCTGCCAAAATGGACCGCCAGTTAACGTTAGATCATGGTCATTTAAAGCTGCTTGAAAATACCCAGAACACGAACAGTAAAAAAGATGGAGATACTTAGGTGCGAAAACCATTAAGTGTTTTTATTGGCTTACGCTATGTGCGAAGTCGTCATAGCAAGGGTTTTTCTTCTTTTATTTCAGCTTCTTCAACTATAGGTATTGTTATTGGTGTAATGGTGTTGATTGTTGTGTTATCGGCAATGAATGGTTTTGAACGCGCTTTAGCGACACATTTATTATCGATTGTACCTCATGCTGAAGTGTTGACTGTTAATGAACCAATAAATAAATGGCCTAAAAATGTTGCGCTGATTCAGCAAAACTCTAATGTTATTGCCGCCGCGCCTTTTATAAAAACACAGGGCATGATGCAAAAGTCGGCAGCGTTAAAAGGCGTAGAAATACGTGGTGTTGACGTAGCATTAGAACAACAAGTTTCAGCAATATCTCGTTATATAATTGCCGGTAGTTGGCAAGATTTATCACTTGAAAATGGCGTTGTGATTGGCGCAGGTGTTGCTCGTAAACTTGCAGTAGAAGTAGGTGATAAGGTTCAGTTACTATTACCTCCTGCAACGTTAAGTCATCAACAAACGAGTAAAAATCAGCAATTTCCAGTACCAGTTACTCAGCAAGCGACTATTGTTGGGGTGTTTAAATTTGGCGGTACTATTGACGATACACAAGTCTTTATTAATTTGGCTAAAGCAGGTGAGTTACTGGGTTATAAAGCAGATGAAGTACAAGGAATACGTTTAAAAGTAGACGATGTTTTTGCCGCGCCAAGTATTATTCGACAGGTAGCATACAATTTTGATTTTTATGTTTATATGTTGGATTGGACACGTAGCCACGGGCATTTATTTAACGATATTCAGCTCGTGCGTTTAGTGATGTTTATCGTTTTAGTTTTGGTGATTGCAGTAGCCAGTTTTAACATAGTGTCGACACTTATTATGGCTGTAAACGAGAAGAAATCTGACATTGCTATATTAAAAACCATGGGGGCAAAATCGAGCACCATTATGGCTAGTTTTATGTTTCAGGGGTTAATGAATGGCATTGTTGGTTGTGCGCTAGGTGCCGCTTTAGGGATTTTAATCTCGCTTAATCTAACCGATATTATCCGTGCGATAGAAGCAACGTTATCTGTAGAGTTTTTATCGGCTGATGTATATTTTATTGATTTTTTACCGACATTACTGCGAGAGCAAGATGTAATTAATACGGTTGTTACCGCATTAATGATGAGTTTACTTGCAACTATTTACCCAGCATGGCGGGCGACAAAAGTTGAGCCGGCTAAAGTGTTAGGGCAAGCTTAAAACTAAGCCGATATTATAAAAACTACATTTATAGCTTTTAAAACACGATTAATACTTTTAAAAAATCCGTTTTATAAAACAAAAAAATCAGACTTGTTGTCTGATTTTTTAGTCCATTTTCATCCGTTTACGTGCTCATAGTTACTCGATATTAACGTCTACGTGCTTGACGCTTTTTCCACTCTTTTGCTACTGAATATCGCCAAATGGTATTTATTGAGATATAGCCTAAAATAGAAAATATAATGCCAAGTACCACACAGCCTACGATAAAAGCTGGGCCAATAGTTGAAATGCTTTCTGCTAACCATTGCCAGCTTGCTTCAAAAGCAAATTGTCGAGTTGGTACACCAACAATCCATGTGCCAACGACGTAACAAAAGTAAAAAATTGCAGGCATAGTCAAAGGGTTAGTGATCCAACAAAGCGCAATGGATAAAGGTAGGTTGGCATGTACTATAATGGCAATGCCTGCCGCTAATATCATTTGAAATGGAACTGGCATAAAGGCAAAAAACAACCCTACAGCAAATGCTTTACTAACGGAGTTACGGTTTAAATACCACAAGTTGGCATTATGCAGTAATGCACCGAAAATTTTTAAATGTTTGTTACTTTTGATTTTTTGATGATCAGGCATCAAACGTTGAATCAATTTTTTCGGCATAAATATACTTAACTTTATATGGTTAAATGGATATTAATCACTATGGAATGGTGGCTACTAACATTTTTTATCAGCGCTATTTTGTCATTATTCTTACCCTTAGTGCCAGAGTTTTCTTTGTTACTGATAATATTGATGATGTCTTTAGCACTTCTTTTTACAGCCAAGTTTAGATTAATGGCTATTTCTGCTATTGCAATAGTGTGGATTTTACTTGCCGGCAGCCAATACAAACATACCTTAAGTCACAATAATATTGACCATATAATGTTACATAAGCAAGTTCATCTGATCCAAGGTGAAGTACGTAACATTGTGCATATAAAGTCGGGCAATAGTCGCTTTAACTTTCTTATAAGCCATTGGGCAGGGCAACCAGTAACTACTCCCTTTTTGGTGCGTTTATCATGGAAAAATGCTGAAAAACCTTTGTTACAAGGTCAACAATGGCAATTGGCGGTAAAATTAAAACCTTCGCATGGGCTAGCAAATATAGGTGGGTTTAATTACCAAGTATGGCTAAGGCAACAACAAATAGTTGCTACGGGCTATGTTAAGGCAGATAAAAAACCTAAAGCTAAGTTAATAAACATTAAGCGCAATGTTTTGCTTAATGAACAAGTGAGTTGGCGTCAAACCTTATACCAAAAGTTAACTATTGCTTTGGCAGATGAACCTCTTGGGGGATTAATTCTAGCGTTAGGGTTTGGCGAGCGAGGTAAATTAACGACAGAGCACTGGCAAGTGTTGTCAGCAACGGCAACACAACATCTTATCGCTATCTCAGGTTTACATATTGGTATTGTCGCCATTGCAAGTTTGATGCTTATAAGATTACTTACTCGACTGTTACCGTTGAATTTACTGTTATCTAAACGTTGGCAGCTAAAATTGATGCAACAAAACTTTAGTTATATTGCCGTGCTGTGTAGTTGTTTTATGGCATGGTATTACGCCTATTTAGCTGGATTTTCTATTCCGACTTTACGTGCATTGGTTATGTTGCTGTTGTTTTGGGCGCTTAAGGTTTTGCATATTAGGCTTAATTTAATACGTTGGTTTTTATTCGCTATTGTCATTATTGTGTTGATTTGGCCGTTAAGTTTAATTAGTGCCAGTTTTTGGCTTTCAGTTTCAGCATTAGTTATTATTTTTTCAACATTCGCACGCTTTTCAATACCTAAAGTGCCGTTAGAAGAAGCCTCCAATGTATTGCTTGAAAAGGTACCAGAAAACCCGGTAAATAGAAAATTTCGGAAAATTAAAGCTCGAGCCTGGTTGTGGGTTAAAACGCTGCTTATTATGCAATTGGCGTTAACTATGGCTATGTTACCGATTGCCGGCACCTTAAGTTATCAACTGCCACTTGCGGCATTTTTTGCCAATATTATCGCTGTGCCTTTGATGAGTGTTAGTGTTATTCCTTTAACACTGCTGGCGGTAGTGGTATCGCCATTTAGTAGTGTATTGTCAGGCTTTATTGTTGATTTTGCATTGCTTTGTTTGTCGTTTGTCTGGCAGTGGTTGAGTTATTTAGCTGATGCAAAGTGGGCTATGGTTGCTATTTCATATCAGCAAATTCAATTATTGATGATGTTTTTTATTTTTATTGCATTAGCGTTATTTTTTCGTCTCAGTAAAGGTAAGTTTATTGCTACTTTGGGCTTATTTGTAATCGCCGTCTCTCTAGAATTATTTAAAAATAGCCAACAACAGACTTGGCAATTATCGGTACTAGACGTTGGACATGGGCTCGCCATTGTTATTGAGAAAAATAACCATGTTTATATTTATGATACTGGTGCGAGTTACCCGAGCGGTTTTAATATGGCCGATGCGGCGCTATTACCTTACTTAGCCCATCAGGGGTATCAATCGATTGATGGCGTTATTATTAGTCACAATGATAATGATCATGCGGGCAGTTTAGAGCAATTAAGAGCAAAAATGCGTATTGATCACGTTATAGCAAATGACAGTAAACTTAATCCTGATAGGTCTTGTTTGATGGGGCAACGTTTTAGTTGGCAGGGGTTAAGTTTTGAAATGTTAGCGCCTATAAAACCTGATGGCGATAAAAATGATGACTCATGTGTGGTTGTTGTTGGTGATGGTGTACATAGTGTTTTATTGCCCGGTGACATTTCGGTAAAGCAAGAAAGGCGGTTATTAAATATAAAGAGCATTCGTAAAAGCTTGAGCAGTGATTTATTGATTGTTCCCCATCATGGCTCTAAGTCATCGTCGAGTCGCCAATTTTTAACTGCTGTTTCACCTAGTTTTGCGGTATTTAGTGCCGGTTACTTGAACCGTTGGCATATGCCAACAGACGAAATAACCAAGCGCTATAATAGGTTTAATATACAAACCTTTAATACTGCTGAGGTCGGCATGGTCACTTTTAAATTTAGTCCAGATAAAGCGAAAAAAACTAACGATGAGAAACATATTGAAGTGTTGAGTTATCGTGAGAACATGCGCCCATACTGGTTTGTAAATTAGGTAGGTGGGCAATAGTTTTACCGTAATTAATAGGTTTTTATCGCTGATGAAAGTTTATCGGTTGGTTGATTGGTAAAATAGCGTTAAAATACTCAGATAATTTAATATCTATAATTAAAGTAATCCCTTAGGGATGATATTTTTTGATAACGTATTGAGAGTATGAATGTCGACAAAACCCCAACAACTGACTACAAAAGATACCACGCGAAAAAACTTTAAGCGCCTTTTGGGTTACGCCAAAATTTACAAAGCGGCTGCTGTTGTATCTATTCTAGGCATGCTTGGTTATGCCGCTATCGACAGTTTTGTTTTTTCACAGCTTCAGCCCCTTATCGATAAAGGCTTAGACGGCCAAGATCCTGAATTTATGAAGTGGGCACCCTTTGTCATTGTTATTATGTTCATTCTTCGCGGTATTTGTCACTTTGCGGGTAATTATACTTTGGCTTGGTTGGGGAATAATGTTGTTGCTAATATACGCCAAGAGCTATTTGAACATGTTATGTCAATGCCGGTTGCTTACCATGATAAAGAATCAACAGGGAGTTTGATCTCAAAATTAACCTTTGATACAGAGCAAGTGCTTAGTGCGGTTTCTAAAGCTTTACTGACCTTGGTTCAGCAAGGGGCTTTTGTGTTAGGTTTGCTTATTGTTATGTTTTATAACAGTTGGCAGTTAGCGTCGATTTTTTTACTGATCACACCTGTTATTGCCGGCATAGTCACAGTGGTTTCTGGTCGTTTTCGCAAAATAAGTAAAGGTATTCAAAATGCCATGGGCGAAGTGACCACGGCGGCAGAGCAAACTTTTAATGGCCATAAAGTGGTATTAACCTTTGATGGCCAAGAGCGAGAGTTTGCTCGCTTTTCTAAAATTAATAGACAAAATCGTCAACAACGTATGAAAATGGTAGCAACCCAAGCGGCTAGTGTTCCGGTTATTCAAATTATAGCGTCGTTTGCTTTAGCATTTGTTTTGTATGTTGCTAATTTAGACTCGATGCGAGCTGACATTTCTGCCGGTGTATTTATGACAATATTAATGTGTATGGTTACGCTGCTTCGTCCGCTTAAATTACTAACAACGGTTAATAGCGAATTTCAAAAGGGTATGGCCGCTTGTGTCAGTATTTTTGGCGTGCTTGATCAAAAAACAGAACACGACACCGGCACGTTATCAATTGAACGAGCAAAAGGTACATTGGCGTTTGAACATGTTAATTTCTTTTATAATGATGACGAAGAAAAACAAGCACTAACCGATTTAAGTTTTACGGCAAATGTTGGCGAAACGGTTGCTTTAGTTGGGCGTTCAGGTAGCGGTAAATCTACGGCTAGTTCGTTATTGTTACGATTTTATAATGCGACATCAGGCAAGGTTTTAATTGATGGGCAAGATATTAAAGACTACAAATTAAAAGATTTACGTAAACAATTTGCTTACGTTTCGCAACAAGTTGTGCTGTTTAATGACTCTATTGCCAATAATATAGCTTACGGAAAACCTGAAGCTACACGTGAAGAAATTGAAGATGCTGCCCGTAAAGCGCATGTTATGGAGTTTGTTGAAGCGTTACCTGAAGGGCTAGAGACAAATATTGGTGACAATGGCGCTATGTTATCGGGTGGACAACGTCAACGCGTGGCTATAGCACGAGCTTTATTATGTGATGCACCATTTTTAATTCTAGATGAAGCTACCAGCGCACTTGATACTGAGTCTGAACGCCACATTCAAGATGCCTTAAGCATATTACAGAAGAATCGTACTTGTATCGTTATTGCCCATCGTTTATCCACCATAGAAAGTGCCGATAAAATTATTGTTATGGAGCAAGGAAAAATTAAAGAGCAGGGCGACCACCCAACATTATTAGCGTTAAACGGCGCTTATGCTCAACTACATAAATTTCAATTTGGTGATTAACAGGTTATGTATTACTTGAATGGTTGCGGCAAATAATAATGCGATTAATTGAAAAAGTATGGTTTCAAGGGCATGTGGCTAAATGGCTATACGTGCCGCTATTGTTTCCATTAACGGTTATGTTCGCCATCATCAGTTTTTTGCGCCGAATAGCGTACCAAGTTGGACTACTAAAGCGTATTAAGATTTCAGTTCCTATTGTGGTGGTTGGCAATATTGGCATTGGCGGTAATGGGAAAACACCTACCACGTTATATTTGGTTGAAAAGCTTACTGAACAAGGGTTAAAGGTTGGGGTGGTAAGTCGTGGTTATGGTTCAAAAGCGCCGCACTACCCTTATCAAGTTAGTCATGAAAGTAATGCAGAACAGGCTGGCGATGAACCTTTATTAATCTTTAAGCGAACGGGTGTTCCTGTGGTGATTGGCGCTGATAGAGTGCAAGCATGTCAGCGCTTGGTTGATTTAGGCTGCGAATTAATAATTGCAGATGATGGCTTGCAACATTATCGCTTAGCAAGAGATTTCGAATTTGTTGTAGTTGATGGCAAGCGCTTGTTTGGCAACGGCTTATTATTACCTTCAGGACCATTGCGCGAAACAACTTCACGAATAAATAGTGCTAACTGTGTGATTGTAAATGGCGAGAGTTCATGGCCGTGTAACGGCAGTAAACTTTCGATACCTGTATTAACGATGCAGTTAAAAGCTAAGCAAGTTATTAATGTTAAAAGTGGTGTGGTAATTGCGCTAGAAACTTTTTTAACCACACAATTAACCCGTGATAAAACCATTAATGCCTTAGCAGGTATTGGCGATCCTCAGCGGTTTTTTAATACGCTTGAACATCTCGGTTTTAATTTAGCCTTGGCTAAGGGCTTTATTGATCATCAAGCTTTTACTGCTGATGATTTACAGGCGTTTTCTCAAGATATACCGTTATTAATGACAGAAAAAGATGCGGTTAAATGTGCTGGATTTGCTCAAGATAATTTTTGGTATTTGCCTGTAGATGCAGATTTCTCAACTAATAACGAATTAATTTCAAACGTTATTAATAATATTGTAAGGCTTGTTCCAAAAAGCATATAGGCTATTGCCAATGTTAAAAATAAAGCCTTATGCATAACAATAAATAAAATTGAGCTTAAATTAAACGCATGAACGCTATGCAGTAGCTATTCGTATTAATTATGAGCTTTAATCAACATTAACACCTGATAACTATTTATTAGGTAATAAGAGACTTAAGAGAGAGAATAATGGCGTTTGATACTAAATTAATGGAAATCCTAGCGTGCCCAGTTTGTAAAGGAAAGTTAGATTACAACAAAGAGCAACAAACGTTAATTTGTAAGTTTGACCGTTTATCTTATGCAATAGAAAAAGATATTCCCGTGTTACTTGAAAGTGAAGCGCGTCGCATTAGCGCGGATGACGTTTAACTTTTTACTAAAATTAGAAATGCCATGCTGAGTTAATTTATGCTGAGTTATGTCGTATAAAAAATATAAGTTTAAAGAGGTTTTTATGTCATTTGTGGTAGTGATCCCTGCTAGGTTTGAATCGTCACGTTTACCGGGTAAGGTACTTGCTGATATCGCTGGCAAGCCGATGATCCAATGGGTTGTGGAAAAGGCCTTAGCGAGTGGCGCAGAGCAAGTTATTGTAGCAACAGATAACGATGAAGTTGCTCGCGTGGTTAAAAGCTTTGGCGGTGAAGTTTGTAAAACCCGTGCTGATCATCAGTCGGGCACTGAACGTCTAGCTGAAGTTATGCAAACTTATCAGTTTTCAGATCAGCAAGTTATTGTTAACGTGCAAGGAGATGAGCCATTTATTCCAGTTGAAAATATTGCTCAAGTTGCAGAAAACTTATCAAATCAAAACCAAGCTAGAATGGCAACGTTAGCGATGAAAATTGATAATGTCGAAGAAGCACTTAACCCTAATGCGGTTAAAGTGTTATGCGATAGAAATGGTTATGCAATGTACTTTAGCCGTGCGACTATACCGTACGACCGTGAACGTTTTCTCAATAATGACAATATAAATGCCATTGGTGACTACTATCTCCGTCATATTGGTATTTATGCTTATCGTGCCGGTTTTATTAAAGATTATGTTCAGTGGCCAGCAAGCCAATTAGAGCAAGTTGAATCTTTAGAGCAACTGCGAGTACTTTGGCAAGGTGAAAAAATTCACGTTGCGGTAGCTAATACTCGTTTGGAAGTGGAAGGTGTAGACACACCAGAAGACTTAGAAAAAGCACGTGCTTACGCCCAAGCGTTATAGCATTGAAAAACAATGATGAAGAGGCAATAAGCCTCTTTTTTATTATCTCTTTGAAATGTTAAACCCAAGTTGTATGTTTCAGCAATTTACTATGTAGATATAAATTGTAATTTATCGTTTAGTTAGATGTACCTATAAGGTTTTTAGTTTAATGGCACTTAGCAAGAAAAAAGCGCGCTGGTTGATGGCAAGAAAAGGCTTTTTTGACATGTTACCTCTCAACTTAGCAGTTTTGCCTTGGGGAATTCTGTGTGGCTCTTTAGCTGTTCAACGTGATTTTTCGGCTCTCGAAGCTATCCTCATGCCCTTGATAGTTTTTGCTGGCTCAGCACAGCTTGTTGCGATTGAATTAATCGCCAATAACGCTTCGCTGGCGACTATTTTATTTACTACTTTTATTATTAGTTCGCGACATTTTTTATATGGCTTGGCGTTACGAGATAAGTTAAAAGTTCTACCAACGAAGTGGCGTTATGGACTTGGCTTTTTATTGACCGATGAATTATTTGCGCTGTCGAGTCATAGTAAGTCGTTTGTTGGGCAATTAAGGCTGATTTATGCCGTAGTGGCTGGTGGCAGTTTCTATGTGTTTTGGCTGTTATGGAATGTAGCAGGGGTTATTGCTGGCAGTTACCTTCCTGACTTAACCCATTTAGGTTTAGATTTTGCCATTGCGGTGACTTTTATTGCCCTAGTTATTCCTACGGTTATTAATTTGCCTATTTTGGTAACAGTAATAGTGGCTGCTATTTTGTCTGTTGTATTTAAGTTAATGGCATTTGAATTAGATTTAGTTGCTGCGGCATTAATTGCCATGTATTGCGGTTACCTTACCGACAGATTTCAGCATAAACATAAAAGAGTCGATAAGCCTGACGATAACGACAGCCTTGACGAGACACATAATGAGAGCAGCAGTGACAATGTAACAAGTAAAAAACATTCATCTTTATCCGTTGAGGATAAGCTATGACATTACTGACGATTGTGTTGATGGCGCTGATCACGTTTACTACCCGTTATCTCTTCATTCATCCACGTTTACCTGTGCGCCTAGGCGCAAAAATGGCAAAACTATTAAGCTTTAGTGCACCCGCAGTATTAACGGCTATTTGGGTGCCTATTATTTTTGTTCAACAGGGTGAGTTAAGTGTTTCGTTACAAAACCCTTATTTAATTTCAGCGACCTTGGCAGTATTAACCGCAGCCAAAACTAAAAGCATTTATTTCACCATGTTTATTGGTTTAATTACCTTTGTTTTAAGTCGATATTTGTTAAGCGTATAGCTTATTAATCGTTTACGTCTAACCATTGAACTGTGCTTTTAGGATACATTACGCCGTTATCTGAGAATTTTCTCGCCTTAAATGTTTACACAATTTAAGACGAGCAATACAGTACTTGAAAAACGTCTGTTTGGAAGGTTGTCTTATTTATAGTTGCAAATTTTGCTTAGCTGTAACAGGGTTAGCATACATAGTTAATAACCAATGTTGTTGTGCTGTACTAAGGTTTTCCATACGCTTATTTAAAAGCTTTAATACAGTATCGTTGATCGATAAATTATTGAGTTTAGCGTGCGCTACTAGGTTAGAGTCGTATAATTTATAGTGGCTTATAATCTCTTTGTCTATTGCGGCTGCAATGGCTTTGCTGTCGCAATAGTCGCCTTGAATTGGCTGGCAAAACTCTATGTGTACGCGACCTTTTTGCCCAACTAAACCTTGCGTAATGCTCCTTAAGTCTTCACCTGCTTTCTTCTGATAACTGCCTGTTGCTTCTTTTTCAGCAAGCTCAATGGCTTTGTCAGTATCGCAGGGGTCAAATTCATAAGAAATCGACACCGGAACTATATTAATTTCAGCAAGGTAGTCTGCTATGGGGGTTTGTTTATCTTTATTAAGCAACAACATCGAAATTAATGCAGAGTTTGTTTTATCTATACCGTCTTTAGCACGACCTTCACGTTGTGCAATCCAAATGTTTTGTTGACGGTTAGATACTGTGTCGTGAATATAAGCCGAAAGTTGCTTCGATGCTGTCAGCATTGCACGTTTAGTGTCTTCACTGCGTTTAACAATAAAGCTTTTATTGATACGCATAAGGTCGGCGACCCAAGGCTGATCTAATAAATTATCACCAACGGCAGCTTCAACCGTGCTGATACCACTTTTGTATAACGCTAAATTTACTAAAGCAACATCTAAAACAATATCACGATGATTACTAATGAAAAGTGCAGGCTTAGTGTTGTCAAAATTATCCATACCGCTAAAGCTAAAACCAGCTGTACTGCTTTTGATCAGATGATGGAGGTATTTAGCTACTTCGATTTGAATTTGCTCAATATTGTGAAACTTTTGCACGCGAATTTTTAAAGACCATTTAACGATAGTGCAAGCAAGCGAAGGAAAAACTTGATATAAGCGCGGCATTTTAAGACTAGCAATTGAAGCTTGTAAGCCTTTTTCATTGATTAATTTTTCGATTACGTCAACTACCTCATCATCACGATAAGGGCGAATATCATCAAACATTCAAAATTCTCTTCTTTGGTCGAAAATAAATAGTTTATAAGCAATTATTATAACCGAATCATCTTAAAAAATGTGCTTTTTGTTTAATAGATTAGCTTTAATAAAAATATTAACTTAATCGAAAATAAGTAAATGGTGATGTTGTTTGAACTGATTAAATACTAATGTTTATAAAGCTTATAGCGAAGTTTTATTGTTAAGTTTTATTTTACAAATTGATTTTTGAAATTATTAATCAAAAAAATAAATACTAATTAACTTGCGTTTTTAACCTTTTGACCCAAGTATTATTATTGAGTAGACAATAAAAGGAAAAAATATGAAAATAAATCTTTCTGGTCACCATGTTGAAGTTTCAGATTCAATTAAAGAACATATCAACGAAAAGTTTTCAAAAATAGCGACACACTTCCCAACCTTAATTTCACTCGATGTTATTTTATCGCACGAACATAACCAACATAGTGTAGAGTTGCGAACAACTTATGAAGGTGGTCGTATTTCCGCCTCAGCAAGCGACAATGTTATGTATCCTGCCATTGCAGCAGCAGCGAAAAAATTAGACGCAGCATTAAAACACCGTAAAGGTTTGTTAAAAGCCAATCTGCATAGTAAGCCTGAAATTACTGCACCAGAGATTGCTCACGAAAAAGTACAAGAAATGAGTTTAAGTTAAACGACGATATTAGTAACTTACTCGAGGAGGCAATTGCCTCCTTTTTTTATGCTCAGAAATGCTCATCTTATTCTGCAAAGTTTCACTTAGTTTGGCATTACAATGAAATAGCCTTACTATATTTATTAAAAGATACAAAAAAGAGGGTATATGCTAGAAATTTCCAACAATGTCATGCTTGCTGATTGGGAAATTGAGCTAACAGGCATACGAGCTACAGGAAACGGTGGGCAAAGAGTTAATAAAGTTGAAACTGCAATACATTTACGTTTTGACATTAAGCGCTCTACATTACCAGCTATATACAAAGATAGATTATTGAAGCTCTCAGACAGTCGTATTTCAAGTGACGGTGTTATCATTATTAAAGCACAATCTTTTCGCACGCAATCTATGAATAAAGATGATGCATTGAAACGTTTAAAAGCGTTAATAAATGCGGCCATGATAGTAAAAAAAGTCAGACGAGCGACCAAGCCAACAAAGGGCTCAAACCTCAGACGTTTGGACTCTAAAAAGAAGAACAGTTCTAATAAGTTACTACGTGCAAAAGTCGATCATTAACGCATGTGTTAGCCATATATCGTGAGTAGTATGAATTTTTAATATATTCAAAAGTAGCATTTGTTGAATAACAATAAGCATTGGGAAGTAATATGGACAATGAGTTAACGTTTTGTAAAATGCCGCTTGATAGAGCATCAACGTTAAGAAAAAATCAGTCTTGGTTGGAGCAAAAACTAGCAGCAACTGAAAGTTGTTTCTATTTTTATTGGCGCGGCAAGTACCTTTATCTTGAAGAACGTCTATTTGTTTATAGCAAAGCATCAACAGCGGATTTAACGCTTGATTGTTCAAGTTCGGCATTATTTAATCAAGCAATTAGTGATAATCGGGTTACCTTTTTAGGAACAGAGCAAGATGCAGCATATTTTGTTTGTGACCTTTCATTTTTGACTGATGTTGAGATGAAGCAATGGTTGGATAAACTTGCTATACAAAAGCTAAAGTTTATTGATTTTAGAAGTTCACTAACACTATTAAACCAACATCAAGGCGCTATATTAAGTTATGCAAAGGCGTTAATACATTGGCAAAAAAGTGCTTCATTTTGTGGGCATTGTGGTGAAAAAACCAAGCTTATGGATGGCGGTCACCGTTTAGTTTGTCAAAATACTGGCTGTAAAAAAGAGCATTTTCCTCGTACTGATCCTGCAGTAATTATGTTGGTTGAGCATCAACCAAAATCAGGGCCTGCAGTTTGTTTATTAGCTGAGCATCATAGAATACCCGAAAAAGTTTTTTCTACACTCGCAGGCTTTGTTGACCCAGGCGAGTCTTTACAAGAAGCAGTCGCTAGAGAGGTTTTCGAAGAAGCAGGTGTTAAAACCACAGATATTGAGTTTATTGACTCGCAACCTTGGCCTTTTCCACACTCTTTAATGATAGGTTTTATTGCTAGAGCACAAAATACAGAGCTATGCCTTGAAGAGGAAGAGCTTCGCAGCGCGGACTGGTTTACTGCGCAAGAACTTGTTAACTTTGGTGAATGGGGAGATGAGAGTGACGGACCTAAATTACCAAGAAAAGAGTCAATATCAAGGTTGTTAATCGACTTATGGTGTCAAAAGCAATTAAGTCAATCATCAGGCTAATAGTCAGTAAACTTAAACCTAGTTGCTGTTAATATGGCAACTAGGTTTTATTATTGCTCGCTATTTAAAGCGTCTTTTTAAGGTAATTAAGCCAACAAAAATTAAACTGAACCAGGTCATTGAGCCGCCACCACTACTTGACGTTGTTGGCTCTGAAGGCTCTGATACTGGTGGCGTAGTGTTTAATGAGGTGTTCCTAACACCAGCTAAGCTTGCTGCCGTGTTAACTGTTGCATCGACTATCGTTACGGTTTCTATGGTCACAAAGTTTTCAACGCCGGGTACAAAGCTACTATCAGAGCATTGTGTGGCGTTATATCCAGGCATTGGGACATCGCTACAACGAAATATATCTGACATATTATCGATATTTTCTAACCCTTCAATTACTTCACCGAATACAGTAAAACCGCCATTTTGTGTATCTAATTCAGCAGTGCCGCCACTATTATCAGATAAATTAACAAACCATTGGCTAGTAGCACTATTTTCGTTGTTGGCCACTTTAGCCATCGCAATAGTACCACGTACATTGGAAAAAACAGGCTCGTTGATAATAGCGCTATCAGTAGCTATTGGGGTTAACGGAAACCCTCCAGTAAACTCAAACCCGCCTGCTTGCATGACAAAGTCAGGTACAACACGATGAACAACGGTATTGTTGTAATCACCATCATTAATATATTTTAAAAAATTAGCGACCGTTTCTGGTGTTGTTTCATCGTGAAGGTTAACCTTGAAGTTACCTTGAGAAGTCGTGAATTCAACAACGGTAGCAAAGCTTGAGGTGCTAGCAAAAATTAATGCAGCAATTGATAGTTTCGAAAGTTTTGAGCGATTCATAGGTTAATTACTTATAGCCATTTTAGTAAGAAGTGCCTGAATAGTAATGGGCTTTGAGGATAACAACAAGAGGCTTTAATACCAATTGAAATAAATAATCGCTCATTTTAAGGCGGTTTAAATCGTCAATAACTGCGTTGTTTTCAATCCCAATAGCCCGCTATTACTCGACAAATAGCTTAGATATTAACTAAATGGATTTCAAAAATCGTTCAGCTCTGGGTAATAAGTAGTTTTCATAATCCAGAGAAAAAACCACAGTACTTGATCTACCTATAATTTCTGCTCTTGGAATAAGTCCTATGGCACGAGAGTCGGCACTGTTATCTCGGTTGTCGCCCATAACTAAATAATATCCCTCTGGAATAGTTACCGGTTTAAAGCTTTCTAATGGGTAAGGGTTATTGTGTCCTGGCATTACTGAAGTTCTAATTAAATGGCGATTACCCCCGATACTTTCTTCGCTTAAAGTAAAATTAGCATTTTCTGTAATGAGCTGGTAGTTCGCTGTATCTTGGTTAATGAATAACTGGTTTTTATGCATTGAAACTGTATCACCTGGTACACCAATAACACGCTTAACTAAACGTTTTTCTGCCACTTTTGACTCAAAAATAATAATATCATTCGGTAAAGGATCAGAAAACTTTATCAATGAATACTGAGTAAACGGCAGCTTTAAATCGTAAGCCATCTTATTAATTAAAATTCGGTCACCTTCGACAATAGTTGGTTTCATAGAGCCGGTAGGAACATCATTCCAGTCAGCGACGGCACTGCGAAAAACTAGCATTAAGCTAACAAAAAGCAATAATGATGCGTTTGCTTTTAATACTCGGGTGATACTCTTTTTTATGTTGTTTTTCATGCAAGCCTCTGAAGTAATAGGTAATATGCTAAATAAAATAAATAGCAGAATTAAAATACAATTAAAAAAATAACGACTTAGTTTTTGACCAAGTCGTTATTTTAAAGTTCCTTCACTTAAAGGCGCTAAAGACAGTTAAATGTAATTATTTATGTCTGACGTTTTATACGTTATTTATCTATTCACCCATTCACCTTTTACACTTTGCTTATTCATTGTTTTCGTCTGAATATCCCCAAGGCGCTGGCGGTGGAGTTACGGGGGCTGTTAAATCAAAGTCGACACGAAATTCTCGTCCCTGACGAATTAATCGATAGGTAAATTTGTCTGCGTAGATAAACATTTGCCAAGTATTTCCCGCAGATTGTGGGATCCCTGAACTAACAAATAGCTCTTTTGAGTATTGATCGGCAGGAAAAGACTGTGCTTGTGACCAACCGGCATCTAAGGTATGACCTCCATACATAGTGCTTTCATCATGGCTGCCGTCACGGTGACGGTGATCATGCTTTAAAGATAACCCTGACCCTGTTTTAGTAATAATCCAAGTACGCGAGGCATCGTCACCAACGTGAAAGGGGATTTCGAGTTTTTCATCTGAGCACTTTCTAACATGCATAATCAAATCTTTATTGGCAAAGCTGTCACCAGGTGCGTTATCAATAGTTACTTGACCTTGAAAGGCTTTGTCACAGAGCGCTTTAATGCTGTTAAAAAAATTATCATGTGTTTCGATAGACACTAATGGTGCGTCAGTTGCCATAGCAGCGTTGCTAAAGCAGAAAATACTGCTTGAAAGTATGAGGGTTAATATGCTTTTTTTAGTTTTCATTTTATATACCTAAATTGACTTATTTTTAAAAGCTTCATAGCGATGCTATCAGATAATACGCTAATAGATAATTGAAAAGGCTAAGTAAGGTGTTATTCAATGCTCAGTTATTAAAAATTATCTTGTAGTATTGTCATTGGCAGCGCAAAATTGCGAAAAATACAGAGGTAAATATAGAGTAATGTGAAATGAATTTAAAAGCAGAGCAAGTTGTTATTGGCTTAACCGATCCTAAAAGCCCATCAAATGTTGGTGCCGTAATGCGTGCTGCTGGATGCTACCAAGCCGATGAAGTTCGTTATACCGGTGTTAGATATACGCGTGCAGCAAAGTTTCATACCGACACAAAAGATGTGCTAAGAAAAATTCCATTAAACGCTGTTGAATCCTTAATCACTGACTTACCTGAAGAACAGCGTGTTATTTGTGTTGATTTGGTTGAAGGGGCAATACCTTTGCCTGAATTTGAACACCCAGAAAATGCACTTTACATCTTTGGCCCTGAGGATGGCACTATAGCGCAGAATGTTATTGATGCTGCAGATGCCGTAGTTTATGTACCTACAATTGGTTGCATGAATTTAGCCGCGAGCGTAAATGTATTACTATACGACCGATTAGCAAAATCGAAGCATTTAGTCGCTAATGACGAACTCATCAAACGTAGTCGAGATACTAATAATAAGGTTTTTGTGAAAGCCTAAAAAATGGTAACTAGAAGATCTAATTATCCAGTTAAAATATTATTTATCAGTATTTGATACTTTTATATTAAACGGGTTGACTATTGTTAGAAACTAGATACAATACCTGCAGCTAGAAAGTAAGACCTATATTTATGTACAAAGTTTCGCAGTTATATTAGTAAGTAGCTCGTCCTGTTTAATAAGTAATAGCAACACTCTCTGCAACATCGCCTTATTTTTGAGGCATCAATTACGAATAAATAGGATAATAAAATGTCTAATACAACTACTGGTACAGTAAAATGGTTCAACGAGTCTAAAGGCTTCGGTTTCATCGAGCAAGAGTCTGGTCCAGACGTTTTCGCACATTTCTCTGCAATCTCTGGCGACGGTTTCAAAACTCTTGCTGAAGGCCAAAAAGTACAGTTTACTGTTACTCAAGGTCAAAAAGGTCCTCAAGCTGAGAACATCGTAGCACTTTAATTAATATTTCTTAGCTGGTTTTACTAGCTAAAATATTAACAGTGTTAAAAAAAAGGGGAGACATTAGTCTGCCCTTTTTTGTGTCTGTAATAAATTGATTAATTAGTTATTCATTGTTATAGCAAATGTAATAAGTTATTGACGATTTAAACCGCCTTAAAATGATCGATTATTTATTTCAATTGGTATTAATGGTTAAAATGAATAAGTACGGCGTTATAAAGTTTATATATGTGCCTAGCTACTGACTAAGCTTTAGGTCTTGTAATTACCTCTTTTTAATGATGAAAAAGTAGAATACTTAATTAATAAAATTGGCATAACTTGTATGTCTGTAACTGAACAATACCAACAACTCATTGAACTTAACAAGCTTAAGTCCGATAACGAGCAATACAAAGCAGCACTCGCTTTAGATGATCTTTCTAGAAAATTAATTTGTGCACAAAAGCCAAAATCAATCCTTTCCAAAATAAATAACTTATTCACTAAACATGAGTCCATTCAAGGGATATATTTTCATGGTCGAGTAGGCCGTGGAAAAACTATGCTAATGGATTTATTCTATCAACAGCTAAAGATAAAACGGAAGAGGCGTATTCATTTTCATCACTTTATGGAAGATGTACACCAACAGTTAAAAGACTTTAGTGGTAAAGATAACCCGTTAATGTTGATAGCAAAGGTTTGGTCTACACAAGTTGATATACTTTGCTTCGATGAATTCTTTGTTAATGATATTGGCGATGCTATGTTATTAGCTGGTTTACTTAAAGCAATGTTATCAAACGGTATTACTTTAGTAGCAACGTCAAACTGTCCACCGAAAGAACTCTATAAAAATGGCTTACAACGTGAAAGGTTTTTACCAACAATCGATGTCATTAATCATTATTGCCAGGTGATTTCAATTGATGGGCCTACTGACCATCGGCTATTAACTACAGAAGCTCAAGAATATAAATATCGTGACTACTATAGTGGTAACGACATTGAGAATAACTTTTTACTCGATTATTTTAATAAACTATCTCAAGGTAATATTCGTAATAACGATAATATAGTCATTAATAATAGAACTATTAACTTTAGAGCCTGCAGTGATAACACCATTTGGTTTGATTTTATGGCGCTCTGCTCTGGACCTAGAAGTCAAAGAGACTACATTAAGCTAGCCGATAACTTTAAGATTATTCTTGTAAGTAATGTCCCTCAATTTAGTGGAAAATTAATTCCGGCGGTATTTTCGGGCGTTGAAGATGGCTATCAACGAAGTGGTGTTGTAATGGGCCAATTAAGAGGTTTAGATGATGAAGCCCGACGCTTTATAGCACTTGTTGATGAATTTTACGATCGAGGTATTCGTTTAATTATAACCGCAGAAGTTGATATTGCTGAACTTTATCAAGGCACACAGTTGAGTTTCGAGTTTGCCCGTTGCATGTCACGTCTTTTTGAAATGCAGCGATTATCTTATTCTTAAGTAAAGTTACTATTGAAAATATACTACTTGTTAAACTCACCACAAAGTTAATAATTCCACTAAATTTTAGTTAATTACATTTGCCATGAAAAGTACTTTTATTTCTTACCTATTGATAGTTATGTGTTTTTAATTTTGGCATCCGTTTTGTAAATAGAATACTAACTAGCGGTTTTAAAAGTCTTAAGTCGCTTTAGAAAGCTTTAATTTATAAGGAAGATTAAAATGAAAACATTGATTGCAACAGCACTAATAATGACCAGCACATTAACTTATGCTCACGATAATTCTTTTTCTAGTGATTCATGTAATGTTGAGTTAAATGGCGGCATTAATATCAGTGCAAATGAAATTGTATTCTCTAAAAATAAATCGCCCCTTTATACCATAACAAACAACAATACTTTATTGATTAACGGTGAAGAAATTGCTTTAACAACTCATCAAAAATCAATGTTAAACGATTACTCTAGTCATATCAGAGAAGTTGTGCCTGAAGTTAAAAATATTGCCTTAGACGCGATAGACTTAGCTATTGACGGAGTTAATTTAGCTTTTAATGAATTATTAGGTAAAGGTAACAACGTAAGCTCTGATCTAACCACGCAATTAACTTACATACGAACTGAAGTAGAAGCTGAATTTGGTAAGCAAAATAACTTTTATATCGATGAAGATGGCTTTTCTGGCAAAGACTTTTTCGGTGAAGATTTCGAACAAAGAATTGAATCAGCAGTAGAAAGCACGATTAAAAACTCTTTAGGGACCGTAATGATTGCGGTAGGCCAAGAGTTGTTATTTTCTGGTGGAGACATGGATGCCTTTGAAGCTAAAATGGAAAATTTTGGCGAGCTTATAGGTAATGAAATGGAGAATCGTAGTACCGACATAGAAAAGCGTGGTGAAGCTTTATGTCAGTCAATTATTGTTATCGATGAAATGGAAGCGCAATTAAAAAATAGTATTGATGAGATCTCTGACTATGACTTTATTACAGCGAGTACAAGCAAACATAACAATTTGATCTAAATCATTGTACTAAAAAGGTTAATATATCGTAGTTTTACCCTTTTAAAAGCGTAACCTAACTTAGGTTGCGCTTTTTTATTGCCAACGGATTAGGTGCACGTTAAAGTAGCGCCCTCAATCGTTCTGACAAATATTTTATGCACGCTGTACAGCAACTTCATCAATATCGTAAAAGCTTAAGTACCACTACCTATAAATCAAGAGGTCAGCGCGTTATACGCTGCGAACTTTGTCGTTTAGCCGTACCTTTTTGTATTTGCGAGTTGGCACCTAAAGTGAACTCTGATGCTGGATTTTTGATGCTAATGTACGACACTGAAGTATTAAAACCGAGTAATACCGGTAAGTTAATTGCAGATTTAATCCCTGACAGTTTTGCTTTTCTTTGGTCGAGAACCGAAGTTAACCCTGAGATTATTGCCATAATAAATGATCCTATGTGGCAACCGATGATCGTATTTCCAAAAGACTATGCGGGTGAAAATCGTGAGATATTTGATAATAAAATTACGCTTAGCTCAGGAAAACGGCCATTATTTATAATGCTAGACGGCAGTTGGCGAGAAGCTAAAAAAATGTTTCGGCGTAGTCCATATTTGCAAGACTTGCCTGTTGTGTCATTTACGCCCAAAACATCATCAGACTCAGCTGAGTTGAGCTCTCGCTACCAAATACGTTTGGCGGCAAATAATACGGAATTAGCCACGGCTGAAGTTGCTGCGCAGGTATTGTCATTAATGGGTGAGCAAACCAATGCCGACTTACTTGATCTGTGGTTCGATGTTTTTAGCTATCAATACCAACGCGGTGTATGCCAAGTAAATAAAGCAAACCCAAATGCGGTTGCCGATTACACTAAGTTTGCTGACCTAAATAACATTAAATTGGCAAAAGATATTTAGCGCTAACTTCACTATAAATAGGTTTGCTCTAAAAGCTTACTTTAAATGCATGAAAACACTGCAGCTTAAGCAAAACTATTTTATAATAACCTGAACTCTGGATAATGAGTGCTTGAAACTCAAGTGAACCAAAAGCTTAGGTAATAAAGTAAATGCTATAGCCAGGTGCACATCACGAATAGATATCATCAATGCTTCATTTTATGCCATTTCCAAGGCAAAACGTTTATGAATAGCGCGCTATTTATCGACGTTTTAACGCAGAAAATGGCTTAAAAGGGAGCATTGAGCAAGTGCTGCTTATCCAGAGCTCAGGTTATAATAACGAACAATATAGAAACGAGGTTAATTTATGAAGATATGTGGTGTTGAATTAAAAGGTAACGATGCAATTATTTGTATTATGTCGCGGGAAAATGGGTTGTACGACATACCAAAAACGCGCGTACAAAAAATTAGTCTTGTTGATGCTGCCGACGCTGAGCAAGTGCAGTACTTTCAATTTGCTTTTGCTAAACTGATGGAAGACTACAAAGTTGATAAAGTAGTTATCAGAGGTCGTGCCTTAAAAGGAAAGTTCTCAGGTGGGCCGGTTGGCTTTAAATTAGAAGCAGCTATTCAGCTAATTAAAGATTTACCGGTAGAAATTTTAGCCGGTACTTTTATTAAAAAAGCATTAACTCGTAGCCAAGTGGATATTGATTTTCGTGATACGGGTTTAAAGCAATATCAAGAAAGTGCATTTGAAACGGTATTTGCTTTTTTTGAAGGCAGTATGTATTTGCAGTAATGATTTTGATAAACGCTTTAATAAGCGCTTATTAAAAATAACATTGTATTAAGTTTACTGTATTAAATACAAATGTTTAATATAAATGTGTAATAATAAATTTATTAAACAGGGTCGCTATTTAGCGACCCTTTTTTCGTTTGGTTGACAGGTAAGTTAAACTTTACTTACTTGTTAAGCCGCGACGCTCAAGTAATGGTTCTACTTTAGGGTCTTGACCTCTAAAACGACGATACATAACTGTTGGGTCGTCTGTTCCGCCACTTTCTAATACATGCTTGCGGTATAGCTCAGCCGTTTTTTGATCAAATATGCCATTTTCTTTAAAGGCTAACCAAGTGTCAGCATCATAAATATTTGACCAAATATAGCCGTAATAGCCAGCTGAATATCCACCAGCAAATATATGAGAGTAATAGCCTGTTTTGTATCTAGGTGCTATCTGCTCGATTAAGCCTATTTCCTTGATAACATTTTTTTCAAAAGCGTTAGCATCTTGAAGTTCAGCTGTTTCTAATGAGTGCCAGCTCATATCAAGCAGGGCCGCTGATAAATACTCAGTGGTGCCAAAACCTTGATTAAACTTGCCAGAAGCTTGAATTTTCTCAACAAGTGCTTGAGGAATAACTTCACCTGTTTGATAGTGCTTAGCAAAATTTGCTAATACTTCTGGTTCGGTCATCCAGTTTTCCATCACTTGAGAAGGGTATTCAACATAGTCTCTAGGCAATGCTGTACCTGTTTGTGAACGGTAGTAGCCATCTGACAATAAGCCTTGAATCGCATGACCAAACTCATGGAATAAGGTAGACGCTTGATCAAAGGTTAATAGCGTTGGTTTGTCGCCAACAGGGCGAGGGTAGTTTAAAACATTATAGATAATAGGCGTAACATCTTCACCATTCATACGATATTGCTTACGGAAGCTACTCATCCAAGCGCCACCACGTTTGCTTTCACGTACATAATAATCGGTCATGAATACACCAATGTAACTTTCGTCACGGTCGTATACTTCAAACGTACGTACTTCTGGGTGATATTTAGGTAAGTCGTTACGCTCTTTAAAAGTAACACCCCAAAGTTTTTCAGCGGTGAAGAAAACACCTTGTAAGGTCGCTTCCAGTGAAAAATAAGGTTTAGTTTCTGAAGCGTCAATATCAAAGCGTTGCTTACGAATTTTTTCAGAGTAGTACCACCAATCCCAAGCTGCTACTTTGAAGTTGCCACCTTGTGCATCAATCATTTTTTGAATATCAGCAGTTTCTTCTTTTGCACGTTCTAACGCAGCAGGCCAAACTTTATTTAATAATCCAAAAACATTTTCAGGGGTTTTTGCTGTGGCATTTTCAAGCACGAAGTGTGCATGAGTTTTATAGCCTAACAACTGTGCCTTTTGAAAACGCAAGCTTGCCATTTCACTCGCAATAGCTTGGTTGTTATTCGCATTATCGTTATTACCACGCATGGTATAACCTTTGTAGATAGTTTCACGCAGCTTACGATTGTTTGAATAAGTTAAAAATGGATTTTTACTTGGACGATGCGTGGTGAATACCCATTTACCTTCATGTCCGCGTGCTGTTGCTGTTTCGCTTGCAGCAGCAATAATATCTTCAGGTAAACCGTCTAAATCAGCTTTATTGTCAATCACCATTTCAAAGCCGTTAGTTTCAGCGAGCAAGTTTTCGCCAAACTTTAAGCTTAAGCCACTCAGTTTTTCATTTAACTCACGTAGTTTTAGCTTGTCAGCATCGTTTAAGTTAGCACCACCACGAACGAAGTTCTTATAGGTTTTTTCTAACAGAAGCTTTTGGTCTGTACGTAAATTGAATTTATCTTGGTTGTCATAAACTTCTTTAACGCGCATAAATAAAGCATCGTTAAGTGCAATGTCATCGCCTAAAGCAGAAAGTTTTGGTGATATCTCTTTTGCAATGGCACGCATTTCATCGTCTGACATTGAGCCGATTAAACCGTAGAAAGTGTTACTGACTTTAGTTAGAAAATCGCCAGATTTCTCCATTGCTACAATAGTGTTTTCAAAAGTCGGACGAGATTTAGCTCTTGTTATAGCATTTATTTCTAGTTTATTTTGCTCAATACCATGATAAAAAGCAGGTAAGTAGTGACTCTTTTTAATTTTATCAAAAGGAGGAATACCGTGAGGTGTATCATATTCTGAAAAAAATGGATTACTGGCTGTAACGTCTGCTTGTTCTACTTTTACAACGTTAGATGTTGCTACATTTTGTTGGCAACCAGCTAAAGCAATGGCAATTGCTAGTGGTGCTAAATAACGAATCTTCATTAAATGACCTTTATTAGTTTATGCCCAAGGGCTGATAAGGTTTATTCAAGGCGATATATCACCATGAAGTTGCATTGATTCTATGTTGCACAAGCCTTAGGTACAAGTGCATGAGTTAAAAATTCGGTGAGTGGTTCAGAATTGGCGTTAAAACCCTGCGATAAAAAGAATATATGCGTTTTCAAACGTCATTAAATTGTTCGTGTGACTTGAAGTGATTAAAATTTACTCGACAAAGCGCTGATTAGTTTGTAATGTTAATTACGATAGGTTTCGTAATTGAGTAAGAGATAAGTAAGAGAAAGCATATAAGATACTATATTTTTCATAAGGAATGTTTAATGGCATATTGTAGATGGTTTTTTATTTTCACTCTCATTTTATGCATAGGCTGCTCTAGCGTAAAAGCTAATAGGGAACAGCAAGTAAGTGTTAGCTTAAATAGTGCTTTATTCTCGCCAAATAATATGGTGATTTCCGAAAATGACCTCTATGCACTTAGCGAGCAACAACAACAATTATTTTTAACATTCTATCAGCAAAAAATTTCTCAAGGTTATTTACCACATGAAGTTGTGAAGCTGTTCTTAGAAAGTAGCTTAGATCAATTTACTTATTTCGGACAAACCTACACCGCCAGTGAAGCTATGTTAAATAGTAGCGGTAATTGTATGAGTTTAGCTATTTTAACCACAGCATTTTCGCGATTGGTAGGGGTTGAAATTGACTATCGGAAAATGAACTCACTGCCTGTTTACGAAAAGCACGGTAATGTACTGTTGTCTTCAAGCCATGTTCAATCTTTGTTATACGATCCAAGTTTTATTGCTGAAGAGAACACGTATTACATTTATCGTCCTGCTATTATCATCGACTATTTTCCACAAGATAGTAATATTCGTTCAAAAACGGTTAATCCAAATGAATTTTTAGCTATGTATTATGTCAATAAAGCGGCTGAACTTTATATAAAAGAAGAGTTTGATAACGCATTTGCATATGCAAAACACGCTTATCATCTAGATGTAAACAATGTCTCATCGCTAAACTTACTTGCTTTGTTACATAAGAAAAAAGGCGATATAAAAAGTGCAGAACGTTTGTACCTAGCCGCGATGGCCAGTAATGATGTTAATATTAGTGTACTCGATAATTATGTTACTTTATTGAAACAGCAAGGTAGATTCAGGGATGCTAAAAAGGTTAAATCTCAAATAGAAAATATTTACGATCCCAACCCGTATCATTGGTTAGAAAAAGCTCAGTTAGCAAGCTATAACAAAGAGTATAGCGATGCAGAGCGTTATTATCGTAAAGTGATTAAGTTAGCACCATATGTTAAGCAAGCTTATTTAGAGCTGCACGAAATTTATCTTGTACAGGGTAAAGTACAATATGCTATTTCAATTTTAGAAGCATCTCTTCCTTGGGTACATGAGCCGAAACAAAAACAAAAATATAAAAAACAGTTATATCAACTCAGTGCAGCTATTTAATTTATGTTATGGCTAGCTGCCTAGTATTTCTTAGGATGAATATCTACTGTTGTAACTATTATTTACTTATCAAGAACTTTGATTATCTCTTTAACCGCTAACTCAAGACGTGGGTCGGTGGTATCAGAACTGGTATATTTGAAAATTACCTGGTTATTTTTATTGATAAAGTAGGTAGTTGGTGTACCTCTTACGCCATAGCGCATTGCAACTTCATCACCATTTACTGCTGTAGGGAAGGTATAACCCCGAGCAGCTAATTCATCCTGGGGAAGCGCACCTTCGTCTTCATTAAAGCTTATAGCGACTAGCTCCACACCTTGCGCCTGATACTTCTTTGCAAGCTCAACTAACTTTGGTTGCAACACCTTACAATAAGGGCACCAAGTTGCCCAAAAATGAAGTATTGTTGCTTTGCCAGCCAATTGTGTAGACGAAATAGCCTCGCCAGATTGAGTACTAAGTTGCCAGCTTGGAGCTTGTGGCGCAATAGCTGCTTCGCTTGCGTTGGCATTAACAGACAGTAAAGTAAGGACGATAAACGCGCTAGAGAGCAAATTTTTGTATAATGTTTTTAGATAAATCAATTGAGTTACTCAGTGAATAAATGATTACTTATCTAAATTGACCTTATAAACTCGATTATGGTTTCAAATAATTTATTTTATTTTAACGTTTGGCTTGATAAATAAAGTTAACATTAGGATTAAAATAAAGTTAATTCTGACCTAATTCGACTTGAACTTCAGAAGTTATTCAATATTAACTTAATGTTAGTATCATGAAGCTACTAACATGAAATTACTTATCTAAGCTCTATATAAAATCTATATTAACGTTGTTCAGCCAGTATCATATCTGCTGCTTTCGCTGCAATCATCATGGTAGGGGCGTTAGTATTGCCGCTAATAAGTGTTGGCATTATTGACGCATCTACAACGCGTAATTGTTTGATGCCTCTAACTTTTAATTGCTCGTCGACTACTGATAGCTCATCTTGTCCCATTTTACAGGTGCCCACTGGGTGGTAAATAGTATTACATTTTTCTTTAAGAAACTGCGTGATCTCTTGATCCGATTTACAGCCTTCATGAGGAAAAATATGATTTATATGGGTAGATGATAACGGTGGAGTAGATAATATTTTTCTCGCGATTTTTACGCCTTTAATCATGGTATCAATATCGTCTTGATGGTCTAGCATGTTGAGATCAATACGAGGATGTTGCGTTATTTTATTGCTGTTAAGAGTTATTGAGCCACGACTTTTAGGTCTGAGTAAACAAACATGTAATGAGACCCCATAAGTAAAAAGTAACTTATGATTTCTGCCATGATCGTCCATTGCAGCAGGTACAAAGTGCAGTTGCAAATCAGGCTCAGCTAATGTTGGCTCAGATTTGATAAAGCCACCGGTTTCGGCAATAACCGTCGTTAATAAACCCTTACGTTGGCCAATAAACTTCCATGCTTCTTTTGCTCCCCACCACAGAGCTTTGGGTCGGTATGCTAGCAGTTCAGTTCTTTTATGTTTGGCAACATTAAGCACATCAACATGATCTTGTAGGTTTTTACCAACCCCTTCTAGTTGATGCACTAGTTCAATATTATGTTTCGCTAATTCAGCTTTCGGCCCAATACCAGAAAGCATCAATATTTGAGGAGAGTTTATGGCACCAGCACTTACAATAACTTCACGGTTGGCGAGTAATTGCTTAACCTTACCTTGGTGCTTGTAAATAACACCTGTAGCAGTACCATCTTCAACTAGCACCTTTTCAACTTGTGTTTGAGTAATTACGGTTAGGTTACTTCGGTGTAAATTAGGTGTTAGAAAGGCTTTTGCGGCACTATGCCTTAACCCCTCTTTTTGGGTAACTTGGTAATAACCAACACCTTCTTGAGAACATCCATTAAAATCATTATTTTTAGGGTAACCTGCTGCAACAGCCGATTGAATAAAGTCTTCATTAACTGCCGGTTTAGATACAGAGTCAGCCACATTTAAAGCGCCGTTAACACCATGAAACTTGTCTGCACCACGCTCTTGATGTTCAAGTGCTTTAAAGTAAGGTAAAACATCATTAAAACTCCAACCGGCATTGCCTAGGTTTTGCCAGTGATCATAATCTTGTTGTTGCCCTCTGACATAAAGCATGGCATTTATTGAACTGCTACCGCCTAAGGTTTTTCCGCGCGGTGTAAAAACTTTTCTGTTATTGAGGTTTTTTTCTTGATGAGAGTTAAATTGCCAATTTAAGGTGTGACTTTGTAGCAGGGCGATAATGCCAATAGGTAAGTGAATTAACCAATTTTTATCAGCTTTACCTGCTTCTAATAAGCAAACAGTGTGCTCGCCATTGGCAGACAATTTATCAGCTAACACACAGCCAGCAGAACCACCGCCGATTATTATAAAATCAAATGCTTCCACTCTATCACCTATATCGGCTTACGCTCATTAGTTATTGTTATTGTTATTGTTATTGTTATTGTTATTGTTATTGTTATTGTTATTGTTATTGTTATTGTTATTGTTATTGTTGTAAATACTAATTAATTGAATCAACACGCTTAAGCTCAGTAGTAAATTGTTCACATTCGCAAAAAATATAAAACATGCAATGGCTATGCTTAATATCTTATGTTTGCTTTTACTCGATATTGAGGCTATTAGTTTGCGAAGTTATTGTTTCAATTGTTATAACACATCGGATCACTATGATATAAAATAATTATTTATTCAAGTCGCATGAAATTAGATAAAAAAAAGCTGAACTTAAGTTCAGCTTTTATAAAACCATATGATTTTTATTTCATACCTATTTCAATTTTATTTTAAACCGAGTACTTTTTTACCTTGTTTAAAGGTTATATCAACAGGGATTTTTGCTGCTTCTAAACTGGCTAAGTCTGTTGCTAAATCGGCATTGATTATGCCACTCTTCGCAACTAATTTATCAACACCTTCATAATCGCCGTTGCCTTGCAGCATTAAAATTAATTCAGATAATGAATCAATTGCAGCACTCATTTTTTCTACATTTATACGATATAAACCTTGTTCATTACGTGTAAATGCTTCATGTTCAGCAAAGTAGTTAAATCGCACCATATTGGCTTTACCATGAGCAGAACTTGCGCCAAATCTTACTGAGCGAAATATACCGGCTAAAAACGTGGTGTAGTAATCATCTAAAGTGCCTTCTGTGATGACATTTTTAGCGAGTAGTTGACGTATCATGTAAAGGCCTAAGATATCGGCTTTACCTTCTTCTAAAGCTGAAGCATGTTCTTTTAAAGACTGACGAACCGTGCCTTTATCATTAATGGTATTTTTAATCCCTAAACCATGAGCTACTTCATGAAACATAGTGTTAGCAAAAAATGCCGTGAAAGTAACATTTTTACGTTGCTCTGGTACAATCAAGGTTTCGGCTATCGGCGCCATAATCGCGTCAAACTTTGCTCGCATAGCATTTTTTAATTGCAAACGACGCGTGCCTTTTTCTAACTGAACTTGTTCATCATTTGGCAAATTAATGGCGATGGTTTTACCACCCGCATTTGAGTGACCCGCATAATAAATAACGTCATAAGCGTTTAAATCTGCATCTGAACCCGGTACTTCAGCCTTATACTTTTTGCTTACAGGTAAATCTCGTTGTAATTCAGGCAAGAACTCAGCGTATTTTGCCAGTTTTTCACTCCATGACATATCTTTGATCAGTACATAAGATTCAAACGCTGCACGATAACCAAAAAGCTGATCTTCATAAGTTTCAATTGGACCTATTACTATATCAATAGGGTTAGTTTTCATATCCATCCATGCAAAGTCTGACGCTTGAAAATCGTCATTTCGAATCGCTTTTGCGCGCATGTTTAGATAGTTAGCAAACTCTTTGTTATCAGCAAAAGTTGCGGCTTTCTCTAAAATAACAGCAATGCGATTAATTTCATCACTGTAAGCTTCTGAAAAAGCAATGCTACTGAGTTCGCCATTGGTATTTCTTAATACTAAAGAATATAAACCGTTTTTATCTTCAAAGGTGGCTTTCTCAAATTCAGCCTTGGTCATATCACTAGGATAAAATTCTGCACCCGGGCTTTTAGCAGGTGTGTTAGTTAAGAAAGCTTGGTCGCCATTGAGTCGATCCCAAGGACCATAATTAATACGCGCAAACTCTCTCACTTTTTCATCACTTATTGAGGCTAAAAAACTCTCTTTGTCTTGTCCGAAAGCTTGTTGCCAAAATAAGCCATCAATAATGTCGGAAGCTTCAATGAGTAACGACAGCATTTTTTTCTGATTACTTGATAAATGCGATAGGTCGGCTGTTAAGGTAACGGTTTTATATATATCTAAGCGATCTTGATATTGAGGTAATAGATCAACCGTTGTCGACGTTGTTGTTTCTGTGTTGCTGCCACCACAAGCGGTTATTGCACCAGCGATGAGTAGCATTGAAGCTATTTTTGAAAGTTTCATGTAGGATTCTCTTTATAAATACCGGCTAGAGATTAACAAAATCTTTGATAAGCGCAAGTTTCACGGGAAATAAAATATTATGTTTGAGGATTTTCAGATATAAAAAAACCGGCATAAGCCGGTTTTTTAATTCTGTACAAAAAATTAAAGCGCTTTAATAGCAGCGTTTAAACGGCTCTTGCTACGAGCGGCTTTATTTTTATGAATAAGACCTTTGCTTGCATAACGATCTAAAATCGGTGCAGCAGCAGCAAATTCTGTAGATGCTTTTTCTTTGTCACCGGCTTCGATAGCAGAAATTACTTTTTTAAGTAAAGTACGCATCATTGAGCGACGGCTTGCATTGTGTTGACGGCGCTTTTCAGATTGTAATGCGCGCTTCTTAGCAGACTTTGAGTTAGCCAAGGTGAACTCCTAAAATTGAATAAATATTGCCTAAATTTAAGGCGACGAAATATGCCTGTTTTTAACTGGTTTGTCAAATAATTTACTGCTTTAATTTGACCGTTCGGATAATTACCCGTTTGTATAAATAAAACCAATGGCGCATTCTAAAGTTTTTAGTCAAAAGTTGGAAGAGTTGTTGTACTTTGATTTAAACATTTTTTTATATATTTTTTATTTTAAACTGTTTTTTAGCGAAGAAATGACAGCTAAGCCATAGCTACTGGGAGGTTATAATAATAGCTGAGCTAATTTATTCAGATATTAAAGTATTGTCTATCAGTTTATAAAAGTCGCATAATAGAGGCATATTAGCCATTAATACGACATTTTACGGTTTTATTGTTTAAACAATATTTATACTGGCTGATAAATTCGTTATTTTTTTGCAAAAACAGCGCAAAGAAAAAGTTTAAAAAATAATATTGGGGTTATCTGTTTGAGTAAAAAATTAATTAAGTCGGGACTAATTGTCAGTACAATGACATTAATTTCGCGAGTTCTTGGCTTAGTAAGAGATATTGTTATAGCTAATATTATGGGCGCGTCAGCATCGGCTGATGTTTTCTTTTTTGCAAATAAAATACCAAACTTTTTTCGTAGACTCTTCGCTGAGGGTGCCTTTGCTCAAGCTTTTGTGCCCGTATTAAGCGAATATCACACGCTAGATGAAGAGCACACAACTAACGAAACACGAAAGCTAATTGCTCAAGTGTCAGGAACGTTAGGTGTTATTATCACTTTAGTCACTTTATTTGGCATGATCGCATCACCATTAATTGTGGCTTTATTTGGCTTTGGTTGGTTTTTAGATTGGCTGAATGACGGACCCGCAAGTGATAAGTTTGACTTAGCCAGTACTTTATTAAAAATTACTTTTCCGTATTTATGGTTTGTTAGCTTTACCGCTCTTTCAGGTGCCATATTAAACACTTATGGCCGCTTTGCTGTTTCTGCTTTTACACCGGTATTATTAAACGTTGGTATTATAGCGTGCGCAATCTACCTTTCACCTAGTATGGAAGATCCAGCCTTCGCGTTGGCTTGGGGAGTATTCTTAGGTGGTTTTATTCAATTCGCTTTTCAATTACCTTTTCTTTACCGTGCAGGGGCCTTAGTTAAACCTACTTGGTCTTGGAATGCTCCTGGTGTTACTAAAATCCGCAAGTTAATTATTCCTGCACTTTTTGGCGTATCGGTTACGCAAATAAACCTTCTGCTCGATACCATTATCGCTAGTATGTTAATCACAGGCTCTATAAGTTGGCTGTATTACGCCGATCGTCTATTAGAATTTCCATTAGGTTTATTTGGTATAGGGATAGCAACAGTAATACTACCTAGTTTAGCTAGGCTGCATACAAAAAAAGACACGCAAGAGTTTAACGACACGGTAGATTGGGGGCTTAGAATTGTATCGCTATTTGGTTGGCCAGCTTTAGCGGGGTTAATGGTATTAGCACAGCCGATTATTATGGTGCTGTTTATGCGCGGTGAGTTTACACAGTTTGAAGTTTTACAGGTGTCGTACGCTTTATTTGCTTATCTCTCTGGCTTATTAAGTTTTATGTTTATTAAAGTATTAGCACCTGGTTTTTATGCGCGCCAAGATACCAAAACACCAGTGAAAATTGCGATTAAAGCTATGGTGGCAAACATGGCTTTTAACTTAATGCTAGCGCCGTTTTTTGGCTATGTTGGTTTAGCGATAGCAACAACGCTATCTGCAACGCTTAATGCCATGATGCTTTACCATGGTTTAAAGTCAGCCAATGTTTTTCAATTATCAGCTAAAACTTGGTGGTTTTTTGCTCGCCTTATCATTGCGGCTGTTGTAATGGCCTTGATTGTGAATTATTTGTCACCAAATTTTAATACTTGGCTTGCATACGACTTTATTATGCAAGTAACACAACTATTAATTTGTATTACATGCGGGGTAGTAAGTTATGTCATTTGTTTAATTTTATTAGGTGTTCGACTTTCAGATATTAAAGTGGCACAAAAAAACAACTAATTAGCTTGCTGTTTAACTTAAAATAAGTGCCCCTAAGGGCTGATTCTTATGGCTGACTAATATATAATTCAGCGGTTTTTATTCTTTAATGGTTTCGTAAGTAGCTAAGTGCACTTGGCAGTAAGGTTTTATAATTTCATGCAATTAACACGTGGCATTCATAATATGCAAATTAATGACGATATAGATCGTCAAGGTTGCGTGTTAACGATCGGAAATTTTGACGGCGTACATTTAGGCCATCAGCAAGTTATTCTAGCGCTAGTTGCCAAGGCCAAAGAGTTAAATTGTGAAGCCGCAGTACTGGTTTTTGAACCACAGCCACAAGAGCTATTTTCTCCTGAAACTGCACCTGCAAGATTATGCCGATTACGTGATAAATATGCCTTATTAAAAAACTTGGGTATAGATAGATTAATTTGTATCAATTTTAATAAGAAATTTGCTAGTCTAACTGCCGAAACATTTATTGAAGAACTGCTAGTAAAACGCTTAGCGATAAAACATTTAATTGTTGGCGATGACTTCCATTTTGGGCAATATCGTCAAGGTGATTTTTCCATGCTTAAAGTGGCAGGCGAAAAATTTAATTTTTCGGTTTCAGATACAGCAAGTCACAAATTAGCAGATTGTAGAGTCAGTAGTACCGCTATAAGGCAGTTGTTAGAAAATGATGACTTATGTGGCGCTAAAGCTATGTTAGGGCGTCCTTACTCTATTATTGGTAAAGTATTTCATGGTGATAAACGTGGCCGAGAAATGGGTTTTCCAACCGCTAACATAAAATTAAAACGCCGTGTTTCTCCTGTTTCAGGGGTTTATGTGGTGCAAGTTAAAAGCCAGTTTGGTGAACACTTTGGTGTTGCCAATATAGGTTCAAGACCAACGGTTGCTGGTATTAGGCAGCAATTAGAAGTACATATATTTAATTTCGATAATAATTTGTACGGTGCGATCATTGAAGTGGTTATGTTGAAAAAACTACGAAGCGAACAAAAGTTTAGTTCGTTGCCTGCATTGATTGAGCAAATTGGTATCGATACAGAACAAGCTCGCACTTATGTGCAAAATTTATCGACAACTTAACGATATAATCGCTAACGCAGAATTTATAACTAGCGATATATTAAGTAAAAAATATAACACCACACTGAATTAAGCTTCAGTGAGACTATGACAACGGATATTTATTTTAATGACTGATTACAAGCAAACCCTAAATTTGCCCGCTACATCTTTTGCAATGAAAGGTAACATGGCAAATCGTGAACCTAACATGCTAAAAGAATGGGCTGAAAAAGACTTATATGGTCAAATTCGTGCTGCAAAAAAAGGCAAAAAGTCATTTATATTGCATGACGGCCCTCCGTATGCCAATGGTGATATTCATATAGGTCACTCAGTAAATAAAATTTTAAAAGACATTATTGTTAAGTCTAAAACGTTATCAGATTTCAATGCGCCATACGTGCCGGGTTGGGATTGTCATGGTTTACCGATTGAATTAATGGTAGAGAAAAAAGTAGGTAAACCTGGTCATAAAGTTTCTGCTAGCGTTTTTCGTGAAAAATGTCGTGAATATGCTGCAAAGCAGGTTAGCGCGCAGCGTGAAGACTTTAAACGCTTAGGCGTTTTTGCTGATTGGGATAACCCTTATCGCACAATGGATTTTGATACCGAAGCTAATATTATTCGTTCGTTAGGTAAAATCACTGAAAATGGCCATTTACACCAAGGGTTCAAACCTGTGCATTGGTGTACAGATTGTGGCTCTTCTTTAGCTGAGGCTGAAGTAGAGTACAAAGATAAACAGTCACCGGCTATAGATGTAAAATTTACTGTTGTAGATCAAAGCGTTGCTGATAAATTTAATCACCCTGAAGATCATGCAGGAGAAGGTCTAGTTTCTGTTGTTATTTGGACAACTACACCTTGGACACTACCGGCTAACCGTGCCGTATCAGTGCATGCTGATGTCGAATATACCTTAGTACAATGTGAAACCGAACAAGGCAAAGAGCGCTTTATTTTAGCTTCTGATTTGGTAACTTCGTGTATGGACCGTTTTGGTATTAGCAAATACCACGCGTTAGGTTTTTGTAAAGGTAGCGATTTAGAGCTTGTAGAACTTAAGCACCCATTTTATGACTTTACTGTGCCGGTTATTTTAGGTGAACACGTAACGACAGATTCAGGTACGGGTTGTGTTCATACAGCCCCTGGACACGGTGTAGAAGATTTTGTTGTTGGTAAGCTTTATAACTTAGAAGTGGCTAATCCTGTTGGCGCAAATGGTGTTTATTTAGAAGATACGCCTTTATTTGCCGGACAACATGTTTTTAAGGCTAATGCTAATGTAGTTGAAACGTTAAAAGAGCATGGCACATTGGTGCATCATCATGCCCTAGAACATTCTTACCCGCATTGCTGGCGCCATAAAACGCCATTGATTTTCCGTGCTACACCGCAGTGGTTTATCAGCATGGATAATAAAGGTTTACGTCAAGATTCATTAAACGAAATTGAAAAAACACAGTGGATCCCTGACTGGGGACAACGTCGTATTGAATCTATGGTTGAAGGTCGTCCTGATTGGTGTATATCACGTCAACGTACTTGGGGTGTGCCAATGGCATTGTTTATTCATCAAGATACCGGTGCTTTGCATCCTCGCAGTATTGAGTTGATTGAAATCGTTGCCAAGCGTGTTGAAGAGAAAGGCATTCAAGCCTGGTTTGATTTAGAAGCATCAGAGCTTATAGGCGCTGACGCAGAAGAATACGTGAAAGTACCAGATACACTAGATGTTTGGTTTGACTCAGGCACAACACATTATTCTGTTATTAATGCCCGTGAAGAATTCGATGGCATTGCTGACTTGTATCTAGAAGGCTCGGATCAACATCGTGGTTGGTTTATGTCTTCAATGATCTCATCGGTTGCCATGAATGGTAAAGCGCCTTACAAACAAGTGTTAACACATGGCTTTGTTGTTGACGCTAAAGGTCATAAAATGTCTAAATCTTTAGGTAATGTAATTACCCCTAAAGAAATTACTAATACCTTAGGTGCTGATATTTTACGCTTATGGACAGCATCGGTAAATTACACACAAGAAATCACTGCTGGCGATGAAATATTTAAGCGCCAAGCTGATGCTTATCGTCGTATTCGTAATACCTCACGCTTTTTATTATCTAACTTAAATGGCTTTGACCCTAAAACAGATTCAATTGCTTTAGAAGATATGGTTGCCCTTGATCGTTGGGTGCTTGATAAAGCTGCTCAACTACAAGCTGACATTATTGCCGCTTACGATGAATATGAATTCCATGTAGTAGTGCATAAGTTAATGAACTTCTGTACGACAGAGCTTGGTGGTTTTTATTTAGATATTATTAAAGACAGACAATATACAGCAAAAGAAGACAGTGTTGCTCGTCGTTCATGTCAAACGGCAATGTACTTAATTGCTGAAGCTATGACACGTTGGATGGCACCGATTTTATCTTTTACTGCACAAGAAATTTGGCAGGCACTACCAACGGCTTCAGGTGAAACACGCGATGAGTTTGTATTCACTGGTGTTTGGTTTGACGGCTTACCTAAAACTTCGACTAATAGTGCGTTAAATAACGATTTCTGGAACGAGCTATTATTAGTGCGCACAGAAGTTAACAAGGCATTAGAAAACGCGCGTAAAGAAAAACAAGTAGGTAAAGCACTTGAAGCTGCAGTAACACTATACGCAACAAGTGAACTTGCCGAAAAGCTTCAACAATTAGGTGAAGAACTACGTTTTGTATTAATTACTTCTAAAGCGACTGTTAATGTTGTTGAAAGTGCTCCTGAAGGTGCATTAGCCACTGAAGTTGAAGGTTTGTGGTTAAGCGTTGCATCAGCAGAAGGTGTTAAATGTGATCGTTGTTGGCATGTTACTGAAGATATAGGTCAAAATGAGCAACACCCAGAGCTATGTGGACGATGTATTAGTAACGTCGATGGTGAAGGCGAAGTACGTAAATTCGCTTAAATTTTTTCGAGTTAATGCTAATTAAAACTAAAACGTGCAGTGCTTTAAAGAAGTCTGCACGTTTTAGTATTTAATAGCGGGAAGTATTGCGTTTCAAGCGTGAATAATAAAAGTGAAGTTATTGTGTTATGAAAAATTTATTTACCCAAACAGGCCTACGTTGGTGGTGGTTAACTGCTATTTTTTTGATTGCTGATCAAGTAACTAAGCAATTAATAGTTAGTAATATGGACTTATATCAATCTATTGATATATTGCCTTTTTTTAATTTAACTTACGTGCATAACCTAGGCGCAGCTTTTAGCTTTCTGGCTGACCAAGGGGGCTGGCAACGGTGGTTTTTCACTGCAATAGCCGCTATTGCTAGTATTGTTTTTATTGTTTGGCTTGCAAAAACGCCAAAACAGCAAGTGTTGTTATCAGTAGCATTTGCTTGCATGCTAAGTGGTGCGGTAGGTAACCTTATTGATCGAGTATTATTTGGTTATGTTATCGACTTTTTAGATTTCTATGGCTTTGGCTATCACTTCCCAGCATTTAATGTTGCAGACTCAATGATTTTTATTGGTGCCGCTTTAATGATTTTTGATTCATTTAAAAATGGTCAGTCAAACGAAAACAAACAAGATATTAACGCTTAAAGAGAACATTAGATGACAAATTTAGTAACAAACGCCTCAGAAATAATTGCCCACATCACCATGAAATTATCAGATGGCTCTGCGGCTGACAGTACAAAAGTAAATAAAAAACCTGCAAAAATTATTATGGGCGATACCAGTATTTCTCCTGCATTTGAAGCACAATTACTCGGCATGTCGGCTGGTGAAAGTAAAGAGTTTGTTTTGGCTGCAGCTGACGCATTTGGCGAGCCATTACCTGAAAATATTCACTATATGGATATTAGTAAATTTAGCGATGATGCGCCGGCGGTAGTAGGTAACATTATTACTTTTAGTCAACCAGGTGGAGAATTACCCGGTATGATAAAAGACGTTTCAGGTAGTTCAGTGACCATTGACTTTAATCACCCTTTAGCAGGTCAAGACGTTACTTTTGTCATTGACGTAGTCGAAGTGCTATAAATAACGAGTTTACGCGAGTAAAACAATTTAATAAGTTAAGCAATATTGAGAATGTTATGGAAATTATTTTAGCCAATCCGCGCGGATTTTGTGCAGGGGTTGATAGAGCGATTAGTATCGTTGACCGAGCTTTAGATTTGTTTGAAGCACCAATTTATGTTCGTCATGAAGTTGTCCATAACAAATTTGTGGTTAATGGTTTAAAAGATCGCGGCGCCGTTTTTGTTGATGAACTCAATGAAGTACCAGACGATAGTACCGTCATTTTTAGTGCTCATGGCGTGTCTAAATCTGTTCGTAATGAAGCAAAAAATCGTGGCTTAAAGGTGTTCGATGCCACTTGTCCGCTAGTGACTAAAGTACATATGGAAGTATCAAGAACCAGTAGAAAAGATATTGAATGTATTTTGATTGGCCATGCAGGGCACCCTGAAGTTGAAGGGACCATGGGGCAATACGAAAGCACAGAAGGTGGCATTTATTTGGTTGAATCTACTGAAGATGTTGCAACATTAGAAATAAAAAATCCTGAGAAACTATATTATTGCAGTCAAACAACGCTATCTGTTGATGATACAAGTGATGTTATTGATGCACTAAGAGAAAAGTTCCCTTTAATTCAAGGTCCTCGTAAAGATGATATTTGCTATGCGACGCAAAATCGTCAAGATGCCGTAAGATCTATTGCGGAGCAAGTTGATTTACTCCTCGTTGTAGGCGCTAAAAATAGCTCAAACTCTAACCGTTTACGCGAGCTCGCTGAAAAAATTGGTACCACGTCTTATTTAATTGATACCGCGGCCGATATTAATGTTACATGGTTAGAAGGCGTGAAAAAAATAGGAGTAACAGCAGGGGCTTCGGCACCAGCAATATTAGTTCAACAGGTTATAGAAGCGCTAAAATCCTTTGGTGGACAAGAGGTTATTGAGTATCCTGGCAAAGAAGAAAATACGGTATTTGCGGTGCCGATAGAATTGCGCTAGTCTAAGGGAATATTATTTGTGGTTATTGCCTGTATTGATTTTGTGAAATATTAACTTCGTAAAGTCGTTTGTAACCGCAAATTAACGTTGTCGAGTAAAAAGGCAGAAATTAAAGGAACTTACTCGCCATATTTATTAAGGTATGGGTTAATGCCGTTCACAAATGTGATTTTTAACACATATAAGTTACTGTTAAATGAGAAGGCTATTGAAGCTAACTTATATTTTTTTGCGCCTAAAGCAAGTTGTTTAAGATTTGTTCAGCGCTTAACAGTTATGACATCATTTCGATTATATTTATTCATATTTGAAGGGAGATTAAATATTGAATAATCCAACTATTTCTACCTCATTACAAAGGCCCTCTTTAAATAAAGGATTAACATTTATTGAAGTGTTAGTTGCCGTTTTTATTTTAGTTACAGGGATTTTAGGTGCTGTGGCTATGCAAGCATCTGCCAAAAAAGGTAGCTTTGACGCAATGCAACGATCGGTTGCTTCTGCATTAGCGCAAGATATTGTCGAGCGAATGCGCAGTAATAATGCGACCGCACTGGGCGGGTATGCCGCAACTAACTACGGTGAAGCGCTCGATTCTGCACCCGATAAACGCTGTAGTACTATCGCTGGATTATGTTCTCCAGCTGAAATGGTGATTAATGATAGGTACGAGTGGGAAGTTTCGCTTATGGGGGCTGATGTTGTGAATGACGGTAATAACCGTGCGGGTTTAACTGGCGTTCGTGGCTGTATAAGCCAAGTCGCTAATGCCATTACGGTTGTTGTGAGTTGGGAAGGGCGAACCGAAATTGCTGATGCTGTAAAAGATAGCTGTGGCACGGCGAGTAAAAAAAGGCGGCAAGTTATCGTTGAGGCGTTTATAAATTAATATGAAGAATCAACTTGGTTATACCTTAATTGAGATTTTTATTTCTTTGGCTATTGGATTAGCGCTTTTTGCTGGTGTTTTAAGTGTTTTCGTTGGTATGAAGACCACAACCCAAGAAACTGCAACTTATGGCGAATTGCAAGAGAATGGTCGTTTTGCATTGTCTGTTTTGAGTGATGATTTACTAAGGCAAAATTTTTGGGGAGACTATACCGGAACATTAGATGATTCAATGTTGAATGGTGTTCCTGGACTGCCAGGTAATGAGTGTGTAGGTGAGGGCTTAAATAACGGTACTTTTCCTAACCCTATTGGACACTTTAGAACTATATGGGGCCAAGAAGTATCTTCTAGCGCTGTTATGGGCTGTATTGATGATGCAAAAACAGGTTCTGACATCTTACAACTAAAGCGCGCGGTATCTAATCCTCTAACCGTTAGTTCTAACAACAATTATTATATTATTTCAAATTTAAATGAAGCTGAAATTTTCACTGGCGGCGCTATCCCAGTTATACCGAATAGCCAGCTTTGGGAATATCAACATCATATTTACTATATTAGAGATGAGGCGCAAGGAAACAATACCGTACCCGTTTTAATGCAAGGTCGCTTGACGACAAATATGACATTTGCTCCTATTATTGACGGTATTGAAAGGATTCGTTTTATGTATGGCATAGATACCGACATACCAGGTAGTGCAGGATACGGAATTGTTGACGCCTTTGTTTCTGCGGAGAACATGACACTCAATCAATGGGATAACGGGAATAATAATAGGATTTTAGCCGTACGAATTTATGTATTGTCTCGTAGTATTCTCCCAGATAGTAAATATACTAATACCAACACTTATAATTTAGGTGATGTTGCCGTTACGTTTAATGATAATTACCGTCGTCTACTCTTTAATTCTACAGTAACTCTATATAATGCGGGGGTCGACTCATGGTAGCTTATAACTATAAGCGTAATGGATTTATAATCCGTCGTAATTTACGTAATCAAACCGGAGTTGTGCTCATTGTAGCGCTTGTTTTTTTGATTGCACTAACGGCTGTTGCTGCTGCATTAATGCAAAACTCAACCACTGATATGAAAATGTCCGGTGCAAGTGAAGAAAAGGTTGTGGCTACACAAGAAGCAATAAGTGCGAGTGATGAAGTGATTTTTCGACAAGTAAATGCTGCAGTTGGAAATAATAAGTTTGCTTTACCCATCGTTCGCTTTAAAGACGATGATTTTAGAAATGTTACTGGCAGTTTAAATATAACAAACACCGGTACTGATACCACGGCAAATATAAATATTGCCAATAATGAACTCGAGTTAGAACCAGATTGCCCCCACTCCAGATCTGCTTCATCAGCTCAAGTATTTACTTGTAATGTTATACGCGTTCAAGTGGTCCGTACGTATGGACGAAAAAACAGCAATGAAGTTGAAGTAAATACAGGCGTTGCTCAGCAACTTTTACGATAACTTTTTGGTGTTTAGCTAAATATTGGAGTTAAAAAAATGAAAAAGATTTTATCTACAAGCCTACTTCTTTTAGTCTCATGTATCTCATTTGGTGAGGATATAGAATTATACATAAGTAATGCGGTAAAGCTTGCTGGCAGTAAAACTCAGGTGCTTATAATTTTTGATAATTCAGGCAGTATGGGAACAACGCTTTCCGTGAAAGAAGATTATGATCCTACAAAAACTTACCCCGCTGTAGGTGGTGATAACTTACTTAACGAACGTTATATCTACTTTAGTAAAGGTGGAGCTGATGGAACTTCCGGTTTACCCGTTCCTGACAGTAACAGTGAGACTCGACGTTTTTTAAAGTCGATTAATAGTTGTGAAACGGCCAAAAACATTTTAGCTGAAAACGGTTTTTATTCTGGTCATATTAGAGAGTATAGCTTTAAAGGCGCATCGGGTAGTTGGAGTGAAATTCCAGATAACAATGGCGCTAATATTAACGTTATTGATTGTGAAGATGATGTATTAAAGTCTGATCCTTCAAATATTGACAGCCTTCCTGATGGTTACCCAATCAATTATGTTGGGACTGAACTTCTTCCTATTTACCATAGCCCAATTAAATTAACTTCTGATGTGGATTGGTCAGGTCAGTTTGTTACGCTTTACTCTGATAATTACTTACGCTGGCACCATGGCGAGAATATTGCGCAAAAATCGACAACTCGCATGGAAATTGCGAAAAAAAGTATATCTAATGTAGTTAAAGCCGCTCCGTCGATTGATTTCGGACTACAGGTTTTTAATTATGACTATGGCGATGCTGCAAATAATGCCAACGGTGGGCGTGTTGCTTTTGGTATTCAACCGATGACAAGTGCCAGTGAAGCTGAATTTTTAGATATAGTAAATAACGAAGTGTCGGCCAGAACTTGGACACCTTTATGTGAATCACTTTATGAAGCGCAACAATATTTTGCGGGAAAAAGTGTCGATTTTGGTAATGATGATGTAAATCTATATAATCGCTTTGGATTTCTTACTTACAGAAAAAATGTCCCCCCAAGAGATACTTCAATTGAATCATCTGGTAAATATATTAGCCCTTTTTCAAATTGTAGTAGCAAAGCGTTTGTTATCTTAATTACCGATGGCGTACCTTCATATGATAATGGTGCCGATAGTAAAATTGAAGCATTAACAACTATTGATGAAGGCGAAACAGTTAATTTTAGTGGCAGTAAGTTTGGTGGTAATTATCTAGCAGGCCTTGCTGAATGGATGAATGAAAATGATCTCAACACTTCTTTACCTGGCAGACAAACAGTTTCAACCTATACCATTGGCTTTAGTGAAGGTGCACTTGATGCCGCACCATTATTAAAAAGAACAGCAGAGTTAGGTGGTGGAGATTATTATCCAGCTACCGATAGTGCTCAGCTCACCTCGGCATTGTTAAATGCTTTAGAAAGTTTAGAGCCTAGTAATGACAGCTTAACTTCAGCTTCTGTGGCTGCCAACAACTTTGACAGAACCGAAACTTTAAACTCTGTTTATTATGCAATGTTTCAACCTGAAAATGGGCCTCGCTGGCAAGGAAACCTTAAGAAATATAAGGTGGTTGATGGCAATCAAGTGGGTAAGCATGACAAGTTAGCGCTTGATTCGAGTAATGGACATTTCTCTTCAAGTGTAACAAGTTTTTGGTCGCCAGATAACGCTAAAGATGGTGATAAAGTACCTGAAGGCGGCGTGGCTGAAATGTTACGTAATAAAAGTAATCGTGTTATTTACAGTGATATTGGTGCAAGCGGCTCCTTAGAGCTTTTAACTAAAGCGCAAGCGGAAGTATCGTTTGGTGGTAATGTTGCGTTAGCTACAGAAATGGATGTACATGTTGATGATGTTGATGCTTATTTAAACTGGGCAAAAGGGCAAAATGTCGATAATGTAAAACTGTCAGATGGCACTGTGCCGAGTATTCGTCCCGATGTTTTTGCCGACCCTCTGCACTCAAAACCTCTCGTTGTAAATTACGGTGACAGTATTCGAATACTGATAGGGACTAATGCCGGTGTACTTCACATGTTTGAAGATAATGGTGGAACAGTTGATGAAAGTTGGGCTTTTATGCCAAAAGAGTTTTTTAAGAAGATTAAACCGTTACGTCAAAACTACTCTACAGCTGAAAAAGTTTATGGTGTAGATGGCAATATTACATCATATACACAAGATAAAAATGGTGATGGGATCATTAATGGTACTGATAAAGTATGGGTGTTTTTTGGTCTGCGACGTGGTGGCACTTCATACTACGCATTAGACATTAGTGACCCGAGTACGCCAGACAAGCTTTGGCACATTGATGCATCGTCAGCAGGGTTTGATGACTTAGGCCAATCTTGGTCTCAGCCAAAGTTAGGTTACTCTAAAGCAAATATAACAGGTTCCGGAGAAACCGCTGTTGCAGCACCTGTACTATTTTTCGGCGGTGGTTATGATGAAAGTAAAGATGCAGATACACCTGGTGTGACTGACTCAGTAGGTCGTGCTATATATATGATAGATGCTCAATCAGGGACATTACTATGGAGCTTAGCACCAGAAAATGGCAGCACAGCTTTTAGTGGTACTGATAGTATTCCCTCTAGTATAGGAATTTTAGATAGTGATGGAGATGGGTTAACCGATCGCCTGTATACTGGAGATACAGGTGGTAATATTTGGCGTGTAGATATGCCAAGCGCTAATCCCAGCGACACTGAAGATCCATGGACAGTTTTTAAATTAGCAAACTTAGGTGGAACAACAAATAATACTGATTTACGATTTTTCAATGAACCGTCTATTGTGCGGACTTTTATTAGTGAAACTATCGAAACAACCGTTACAGATGAAGATGGTGAAACTCAAACTATCGTGAGTCACCAAGAAAAACCATACGATGCAATACTTATTGGTAGTGGAGATAGGTCAAACCCATTAGGTTCAGACACAAATGATACCTTCTTTATGATTAAAGATGAAAATATTAAGACGAAATCATTTTATAGCTCAGCTGAACCGGCAGCCCCTGCGGCTCTTTTAAAAAGCGATTTGTATAACTATACAAATAACCCTTTTGATCAAACATTAACAACCCAGGCTCGAGAAACATTATCGCTTGCGGTGAGCAATAAGTCTGGCTGGTATATTGATCTTGAGGGCGCAGGTGAAAAAAGTACAGCAGATGCAATTGTTATTAATGGCGTGGCTTTCTTTACAACATTCATTCCCCCTAATTTAGACCCTAATATTGTGCGTTGTGAACAACCTAATGGTACTGGTTTACTATATGGCGTTGATTTAGCGTTAGGTACTGCAGTATATAATTGGAAGAATAATACTGGGGATGGCGACGGAGATGGAGATGGAGACGGCGATGGCGACGAGACTTCAGAAGGTCCTCCTGATGATGCGACAAGAACTACTATTATTAGTGAACAGTTTCTTGGAGCACCTACGTTAATTGTTGTTCCAGATGGTACAGGTGAAACGGTTGGTAATATCATTGTGGGACGAAAAGTGGTAAATACACCTTTTACCCTACAAACAATGAGAACATATATGTACATTAAAGAGGAACAGTAATGCCAAAAATGAAAGTGTTTAATGGCTTTACATTGGTTGAGTTGTTAATAACCGTTGCTATAGTTGCTATATTGGCAGCTGTAGCCTTTCCTTCTTATACTGACTTCGTTGCACGCTCAAACCGCACAGAAGCTCAGCGTGAGTTATTGAGAATAGCTAATTTACAAGAGCAGTTTTTTGTCGATACAAGAGCTTATACCTCGAATATGACAAAGCTAGGGCTTAGTAATGACCCATTTATTACTGAAAATGGTTATTACAGCATAGATGCTGCTTTAGCCAATGGTGGCTTTGTATTAACGGCAACAGCATTAGCGCCACAAAGCACTAATGATAGCAGTTGTCAGACTTTATCTGTTAATGAAACAGGAAAAAAACTACCGGCAAGTGCCTGTTGGGAGCAGTAATATGAAAATATACTTAATAACCTTAATCATTTTAATAAATGCTAGTTTCGATGTTACTGCGGCGAATATCACCGGTAAGAATTATAGTGTTGATGCTAAGTGCTATGTAGAGCTTGAGGATGGCGAAAAATTAATTTATTTGGCTACGGTTAAAGAACACCAAATTAATACATTAGTTGATACTATAGCAGGAAAAGAAGTTCCGACACCTTATACTGCAAAGAAGCAACTGGTTCAGAAAGCATTTGAATGTGTTTTGCTTGAATCAAAGTTTAACTCAAGAAAAGCGAATGAGTTATTTGAAAAGCAACCGCGTTAGAGTAGGGGATGGAGAAATATTGCCTGCCTATTTTTTAACGCTTTGATTAATTTATATAATTAATTTAATTCCGCAAGCTTGTTGTTAATTAATATGCCCAGTAACTATACTGGGCACTTAGTTATTAACTACATGAAACTGCTGTACCATCTCTATTATTATCTTTGCCATCATTATTTGTGTCAGATGTAGCATAAACCCGCCCAGATAACGATACTTCTACCCCTCTTGATAAATTTGCATTATCTTTAGGACAGTAGCTAAAGTTGCTATTGCCACCTGTTACTAAACGGCCAGTAGGCGCAAATATAATTATGTTCTGGCTAAATTGCAGAGTGTCGCCAGTGGCTATTTTTCCTTTAACCTTTATTAACTCTTCATTCGCACTAACAAAATTACTATTGTTTGCTAACGTATTGTCGTTATTAATAAAAACACTAATTTCGTTTTGCCAATTTGTTGTACAAACAGTGCCATTTAATGGACAAATAGTAACATTTCTCCCACTATTTATAGCGCTGTTTCTAGCTGACAACAATAATCTATGCAGTTCGCTTACTTCGTTATCGACTCTTGATTGCACGATAAACTGGCTTAAACTAGGACCAGCAACTGCGGTTAATATGCCAATAATAGCAATACCAATAAGTAATTCTGTTATTGTAAACCCTTTAATAAACTTAGGTTTTATAGATTTTTTAATGTATAACTTAGACATAACTACAGCTACAGTTAAGGTTGATACTTTATTTATAACATTGTTGTAGGTACTCAGCTAGCAAATTTTGTACGTAGTCTGGAGGAAACGTAAGAATATCGGGTGATGTATTTTATAATCTTACTTTTTCAGTAAGTTTTTTTAACACGTTTTTAAGCTCTTATTCAACATAAAAGCTTTTATATCAATTTTTGTTAACTCAACAAATACGTTAAGTAATATGTTAATGTCGGTACCAAGTAATAACTAGATAAACTTATTTATTTCTGAATAAGCGTAGGTAATTACTTAATTATTGCACTTTATTTTAACGCCTGTACGCCTAATATTTGTATTGTTGGTTTTGCTAGATGCACTGACATAAGCTCTACCCGAGCTAGCTACCACAATGCCTCTATTTTTGTCATTATGAAACTCTGGGCAGTAGCTAAATGTAGCGTTTTGCCCCCAACCTGCTAAATGTCCTGTCGAAGCATAAGTTAAGCCAATGCGAGTTTTGCCATATTGTAATTTGTCACCAACTTTTATTGCGGACTTATTAGCGACAATTTGTTCGTTTAATTCTGGTTCAAATACTTTATTATTGTTGCTGTCTGTAAATACGCTCAGTTCTTGATGCCATAAATTTTTACATTTACCTTTATTACTTAATGGGCACAAAGTTACGCTGGTATTATTAGTTAAAGCACTGTTTCTTGCCGTTAAAATTAACCGATGTAGGCTAAAAATTTCATTATCAACGCGGGTAAAAACAATGAAATTATTAAGGCTGGGAACGCCAATAGAGATTAAGCTCATCATAATGGCAAGCCCAACCATAGTTTCGATAATAGTGAATCCTTTGCACTTTGACATAACAACTATTCCTTAGTTGAATAAACTTTTCAGTGCTAGGTATAGTCAATAATATCGAAACTTTCCAAGCTAAATTAACTAATTTTCATATATTGTTGGAATTGGTGAACGCTTATGTTGAGTTTTCAAATAGATAGCAATAATTTTTTCTTCAACTGATTTATCTGTATTTTTACCTTCTAAGAAATCATCTAACTGGTCGTAACTTAATCCTAAGGCATCTTCATCTGTTTTGCTTGGAGCTAACTCTTCTAAATCAGCCGTAGGGGCTTTATCGGTTAATTGGCTTGGAGCGCCTAAAGTTCTGGCAATTTGCTTTACTTGTCGTTTTGACAAGCCAAACAATGGAGCAAGATCACAAGCACCGTCACCCCATTTAGTAAAAAAGCCGGTAATATTTTCAGCAGAATGATCTGTACCTAAAACTAAGCCGCCTAATATTCCTGCAATGTGGTACTGCATTACCATGCGAGATCGTGCTTTAACATTACCTTTAGAAAAGTCTATTTGTGCAGCTGATGCGGTTAACAGTTCTGCGCTTTTAAGGGCGTTAATAGTTTCGTTGTGAATACCATCGGCACCCGCTAGGATATTTGTAGTTAAACTATGCGAAGGCTTTATAAAATCGAGTGCTAATTGTGCATCGTCTTCATCGGCTTGTATATTAAACGGAAGTCTGACTGCTATAAACTGATAGCGCTTTGTGCTTTCATTGTTTATAGCATCAATAGCGAGCTGTGCTAAACGTCCACAAGTTGAAGAGTCAACACCACCACTGATGCCCAAAACAAGTGTATTCAAGCCAGATTGAACCAGTTTGTTTTTGATAAAATCTACTCGACGTTCAATTTCAAACGTAGGATTAATTTCAGGTAATACCTTCATCTCATTGATTATTGCCTGGGCGTCCATAAAATTTCCTTCTGATAGTAAGTAGATTATAAGTTTTAGCTGTTTTGAGCCACTATATGGTCAGTGTAGCAAAGTCTAACTTCGATTAGAACTTTTGCACTATAGCTGTACAAATACTTGCTATTATGTAGATAATGATAGTTATCAGTATATTCCGATGCGTAAATCAACTTATAGGCTATGAACATGAAAAAAATAGAAGCGATTATTAAACCCTTTAAAATGGATGATGTACGTGAAGCACTCGGTGAAATTGGTGTTACGGGCATGACCGTATCCGAAGTTAAAGGGTTTGGACGTCAAAAAGGGCATACCGAGCTTTATCGAGGTGCCGAATACATGGTGGACTTTTTACCGAAAGTAAAGCTTGAAATTGTTGTCAAAAAAGAAAATGTTGAACGATGCGTTAATACTATTTTGGAAACAGCACAAACAGGTAAAATCGGTGATGGTAAAATTTTCATCACTGATGTAGAGCGCGTAATACGTATTCGTACTGGAGAAGAAGACGACGAAGCTATTTAATCAATGATAATTATCGTAAATAACACATAAAAAAATACCAGCAGATGCTGGTATTTTTGTTTTCAGAGTTAATGTTTTACGTAATAAACAATTGTGTATTGTTGAAAACTCTATTTAGACACTAACGGATTATTAGGATAGTTAGCCGCTAATACTTGTTTAGCGTTAACCTGTAGATCAGTTAATCCTAATTTGTCATAACAGAAAACCATAATTTCCAATGCTTCTTCTGTTTCTGCGCTAGGAGAAAAGTATTCTACAATATATTTCCCTCTATTCGCTGCAGAAACATAAGCTTCACGCTTTAAGTAATAGCGTGCAACAGACAGCTCATATTTAGCTAAGCGTGATTTTATCGCGATCATACGTTGACGAGAGTCCGCTGCATATTTACTTTCAGGGTATTTCTCTAATAGTGTTTTTAAATCTTTAAATGCCTCGCGAGCAGCTGTTGGATCACGGTCTGAACGATCGATGCCTGCTAAGTTTTGAAATAAATTTTCTTGCGTAGCCACATTTATTAAAGCACGCATGTAATAAACGTAGTCTATGTTGGCATGTGAAGGGTTTAATCTTAAAAATCTATCTGTTAAGGCTAGTCCTTGCGCCGCATTTCCACTCTTGTAATAAGCGTAAATTAAATCTAATTGAACTTGATGAGAGATAGGACCATAAGGAAATCGTGAATCTATCGCCGATAATATTTGAATTGCCTTTTGATACAATCCATTGTCAAGTGATTGTCTAGCATCAGAAAATAATGCTTGGGCAGATTTATCTGGTACCTTTTGTATATCTTTTTCGTTTGTACCTGAGCAACCTGTAATTGCTAATACTAGTGCAAGGCACATTATTTTTATTGTCACTTTTTCCATAGACTTCAATATCACTACTTTGTTTTAGTTAAAATAAATATCTTCCTCACTATAATTACTTAATGTAATTGCTTTAGCAAAGAGGTAAAATAAGCACTGGCATTCTAACCTAGCAATCCTGCCTTGCACAGTGCTAATTAATAGAGAGTTTAATGGCTGAGATAATTCAACACCGGGACACGGTTCCCGAATCATGCTTAGGCAAACGTTTCGACCAGACTTTGGCGGAAATGTTCCCTGATTATTCACGTTCACGTTTAAAAGAGTGGATTTTAGCCGGTCATGTAACGGTTAACGACATTGTAGTCGATGTACCTCGCGAAAAAATGTTCGGTGGTGAGCTAATTGCCATCAACACAGAAGTTGAAGCAGAAGTACGTTTTAAAGCGCAAGATTTACCACTAAATATTGTTTACGAAGATGACGATATTTTAGTTATCAACAAACCTGCGGGTTTTGTTGTTCACCCAGGTGCGGGTAACCCTGATGGTACAGTGCTTAACGCCTTACTTCATCACTGCCCGCAGCTAGATGTTGTGCCACGTGCAGGTATTGTGCACCGTTTAGATAAAGACACAACTGGCTTAATGGTAGTAGCAAAAACGATTGCAGCTCAAACTAACCTAGTTGAGTCATTGCAAGCGCGCGAAATTACCCGTGAGTATGAAGCTATTGCAAATGGCATTATGACCGCTGGTGGCTTGGTCGATGAACCGATTGGTCGTCATGCAACAAAACGCACACATATGGCGGTAACCTTTTCAGGTCGTCCTTCGGTGACACATTACCGAGTAATGGAAAAGTTTAGGTTGCATACCCGTTTGCGTTTACGTCTTGAAACAGGACGCACACACCAAATTCGTGTACATATGGCGCATATAACGCATCCACTTGTTGGTGATCCTGTTTATGGCGGCCGACCTCGTCCACCGAAAAATGCCTCGGAAGAGTTGCGTGATATGCTACGTCAATTTAAACGTCAAGCTTTGCATGCAGCAATGTTATCTTTGTACCACCCAATTACCGGCGTACAAATGACATGGCATGCCGATGTGCCTGAAGATATGGTGGCACTAGCTGATATCTTACGTACAGATACAAAAAATAATCTCGTTGATAGTGATTACTAAATCTGTTGATAACATAACGTTTATTGAATGGCCAACATCAAAGGTGTTGGCCTTTACGACTAACCGATTATCAGCCACTAAAAGCCCTTTGCCAACAAGCGCTAAAAATACAATACTTGCTGATAATATTCAAACCAGTATTGGCCCGTCACTTTCAATGTTTGATGCCTTTAATTTAGGCGATCATGTTGATGACTGCCCCAATACCGTTACTCAAAATAGAAAGTCACTTTTAGCATACTTGCCTGTAGCAACAAAAATTCAATGGTTAACTCAAGTTCATGGAAATAATGTTGTTGTAGTTGAGCAACACCATGATAAACCTTTGGTAGCCGATGCCGCGATAACGCGTAATAAAAAAATAGCATTAGCTATTATGACGGCAGATTGTTTACCTATTTTAGTTTCTAATAGCGATGGTAGCGAAATCGCTGCTATTCATGCTGGCTGGCGACCATTAGCAGCAAATATTATTGAACGTACACTAAAATTAATGCATAGCCCAGTAAATGAACTTTATGTTTGGTTGGGACCTTGTATTGGTGAGCATGTATTTGAAGTTGGTGAGGAGGTTAAACACGCTTTCTGCCAAAACTCCATAAAGTACAAACAAGCTTTTAAACCTGTATCATCAGAAAAAGGTGATAAGAAAAAGTACCTTGCTAATTTACACATGATGGCGCAATTACAACTTTTAGATTTAGGCGTTAAAAATATTTCTGCGCTTGATGAGTGTACTTTTTCCTTGAATCAAAAATATTACTCTTATCGAAGAGATGGTTTAACAGGAAGAATGGCGAGCATAATATCTAGTAATTCATGAGCGTGTTTTACCTCTTACTTTTAATCTATCATTCGTTGATCTGCATCAAATATTTTACATGCCACTGCTTGAAAAGTCCTCATTCTGTCCTTATAACAAAGGTAACTAAACTGTAAGCCCAGTAATATGGCATTAGGAGAACGTTAATGCGTTTAGACCGATTTACTCAAACATTTCAAGTTGCAATATCTGATGCACAATCAATAGCATTAGGTAAAGATCATCAATTTATAGAACCAATACATTTAATGCTAGCGTTACTAAATCAAAACACCAGTAGCATTATCCCCTTATTAAAAAGTGCAGGTATTAATGTACGCACGCTAAGAACTCAAGTCGAAACGGCTATTGATGAATTAGCACAAGTTTCTGGAACCGGCGGTGAAGTTCAGTTGTCTGGTGCTATGGGCAACATTTTAAATCTTTGTGATAAATTTGCACAAAAGCACGGCGATAAATTTATTTCCTCTGAAATTTTTATTCTGGCGGCACTGCAAGATAAAGGTAAACTTGGCCAAATTCTCAAAAATCTTGGCGCAAGCGAGCAACGCGTACAAGACGCTATAGTACACATTCGAGGCGGAAAAAATGTTGATGATGCTAATGCAGAAGAAGTACGTCAAGCACTCGACAAATATACGGTTGATTTAACTGAACGAGCTGAACAAGGTAGGCTAGACCCAGTAATTGGCCGAGATGATGAAATCAGAAGAACAATACAAGTACTACAACGTCGCACTAAAAATAACCCGGTATTAATTGGTCAACCTGGTGTAGGTAAAACTGCCATTGTTGAAGGATTAGCACAGCGTATTGTTGATCACGAAGTACCTGAAGGCATTAGAAATAAACGAGTACTTTCGCTTGATATGGGAGCTCTAGTTGCTGGAGCTAAGTATCGCGGTGAATTTGAAGAACGCCTTAAAGCTGTTCTGAGTGAGCTAAATCAACTCGAAGGTCAGGTAATATTATTCATCGATGAACTACATACTATGGTAGGGGCGGGTAAAGGCGACGGTGCTATGGATGCAGGAAATATGCTAAAACCTGCACTCGCTAGAGGTGACTTACATTGTGTCGGCGCAACTACCTTAGATGAATATCGTCAATATATTGAAAAAGATGCTGCTTTAGAACGCCGTTTTCAAAAAGTTTTGGTTGAAGAGCCAAGTGTAGAAGACACTATTGCGATTTTACGCGGGCTTAAAGAGCGTTATGAATTACATCATAATGTAGAAATTACTGATCCAGCCATTGTTGCCGCTGCTACTTTATCTCATCGATATGTTAGTGACAGACAACTTCCCGATAAAGCAATTGACCTTATTGATGAAGCCGCATCAAGTATTCGTATGCAAATGGATTCAAAGCCAGAGCATTTAGATCGATTAGAGCGCCGTTTAATTCAGTTAAAACTGGAACAAAGAGCATTATTAAAAGATTCTGATACCGCGTCAAAAAAACGTTTAGAGCTAATTTCAGACGATATAACGACTTGCCAAATTAGTTATGATGAATTAGACGAAGTATGGAAAACAGAAAAAGCGGCACTGCATGGTACACAGGCGATTAAAACCGACTTAGAGAAAGCTCGAATAGAACTAGAAGCTGCACGCCGTGTTGGTGATCTAAACTCCATGGCAGAACTGCAATATAGCCGTATCCCCGATCTTGAAAAACAGCTTGATCTGGCGAGCCAAGCCGAAATGCAAGAAATGACCTTATTAAAAAATAAAGTCACTGATGTTGAAATCGCTGACGTATTAAGTCGCGCAACCGGAATACCAGTAGCAAAAATGCTTGAAGGTGAAAGTGATAAATTGTTACACATGGAAGATAACCTTCACAAGCGAGTAATAGGACAATCTGAAGCAGTGGTGTCTGTGTCAAACGCTATTCGAAGATCAAGAGCGGGTTTAGCTGACCCTGATCAACCAATAGGTTCATTTTTATTTCTTGGGCCAACAGGGGTTGGTAAAACAGAATTAACAAAGGCTTTAGCACATTTTCTTTTTGATAGTGAAGACTCGTTGGTTCGGGTTGATATGTCTGAATTTATGGAGAAACACTCTGTAGCCCGTTTAGTTGGAGCGCCCCCTGGTTATGTTGGCTATGAAGAAGGTGGCTATTTAACAGAGGCGGTAAGGCGTAAACCTTATTCTGTTATATTGCTTGATGAAATTGAAAAAGCGCATCCTGATGTTTTTAATATTCTATTGCAAGTACTAGACGATGGTAGGCTGACTGACGGCCAAGGTAGAACCGTTGATTTTAAAAATACCGTGATCATTATGACTTCAAACATTGGCTCTGACATTATTCAAGAATACGGTGATGACAGCCAATATCAGCAAATGAAAACACGTGTTATGGCTGAACTTGGTCAACATTTTAAACCAGAGTTTATAAACCGTGTTGATGAAACAGTGGTTTTTCATCCGCTACTTTCTGAACAAATTAAAAGTATTGCGAGTATACAAGTATCAGCTTTGATCAAGCGATTAGAAGAACGAGATATCAGCATGACAGTGTCTGAAGAGGCCTTATCGTTTGTTGCAGCTGCCGGATTTGACCCTATTTTTGGCGCTAGGCCTTTAAAGAGGTCAATACAACATGAAATTGAAAATCCACTAGCACATCGGTTACTTGCAAATGAGTTTTCAGCAGGAGATCATATTTTAGTGGAACTAAATGACAATAGCTTAACATTCACTGTTAATAATTTGGAACATTAAGCTATTCACTGTAAAGAAGGGCGTTTAAAGCTTAATAGGTAGAAGTATAGAGTTCATTACTCAGTACAATAAACTTCTACCTGCTTTTTATTCATCTCTAATTGTTGTTGTTTTTCTAAGGCGCCTAAAACTTTCACATTACCTTGTTCGTCTTTATATTGAATTTTATCAAAATTTTGTAAAGTGCTGAGATTATCTTTTGCTGTAATACATTTATCCTGATTCATACTGTCAATTGCTTCATTGTTTTCTTCAGCTGACAAAAGACTATTGTCACTCACTTGTTCACTATTCGCGGTTTTATCTTTTTCTATAGTGGCTGAAGATTTCTGATTATTAGCCATACTAACTTCAATGTAATCGTCATGTTCAGGTTGATTCTGACTAAAATGGACTACATCTTCCTTGTCAATCCAACGATAAATAGTGATTTGTTCGGCTGCGAAAACATCGGAATACACTAATATCATCGAAAAAAGCGACAATGCCTTAATATTCATAACGGTACCTATTCATAAATTAATTCTTATATTGCTAATATTTAATTACATTTGAAATGACTAATAACGACATAAATGTAATATCTACTGTGTTTTATAGCAACACAAAGAGAAGTTTACAAATTTTTATCTTTTTATTAATCATTCATTTGTACTACAACTAACGTATATAAATAAACTTATGGTAGATTATCCCCCTATAATTTTATTTAACTTATTTACGGTTTTATCTATGCCTGACAAAAATAATGATGATTCGTTACAAACTCGCGGAATTTACCTTTTACCTAATTTACTGACTACAGCAGGTTTATTTTCGGGGTTTTATGCTGTTGTATCATCAATGAATGGTCACTTTATCAGTGCTGCTGTTGCAATTTTTATTGCCATGATTTTTGATGGCTTAGATGGTCGAGTTGCTAGAATGACGAATACACAAAGTGAGTTCGGCGCAGAATACGACAGCATGGCTGATATGTTATCTTTTGGTATTGCGCCAGGTATTGTTGCTTATAATTGGGCACTATCAAGTTTCGGTAAATTTGGTTGGTTAGCTGCTTTCGTCTATGTAGCTTGTGCAGCATTGCGACTAGCAAGGTTTAATACCCAAGTTGGTATAGCAGATAAACGATACTTTCAAGGTTTAGCTAGTCCAGCTGCAGCAGGTGTTGTAGCCAGTATTATATGGGTTGGAAGCGAATACCAAATTAATGGGCAGGATTATGGCTATATCATTGGTTTAATTACCATTGTAATGGGGCTGCTAATGGTCAGTAACTTTAGATATAACAGTTTTAAAGAAGTTGACTGGAAAGGTAAAGTAAACTTTGTTGTTGTATTACTTATAGTATTAGCATTTGTCGTTGTTGCTTCTAGCCCAGAAAATATCCTACTAATAATATTTGGTTTATATGCTTGCTCTGGTCCGTTTACAACTATTCGATCTGTTAAGAAGTTAAAACTAGAGCATGTAGTCGGCGACGACCAAGATGCTGATTTTAAAAGTGCCAATGTAAGTAAAGATTCGAATAGCACTGATGAAAACACTAAGTCAAAAAGTAATTAGTCTAAATAAATGATTTAAACTAAAAGCTTTCATAAAGCAGGTCTAAAACACTTTATTACAGATTGAAATTTTATAAATGTACAAATGATAAAGTTCAAAGAAGCGCTAGTTTAGCGCTTCTTTTGCATATTTAGCGTGAAAAACATACGGTATGTTCAATTAAAAAGCAAACAAACACTTTTATGCAATTTAATGACAATTAGCGGTTGACGTGAGGTCAAAAATCTCTAAAATGCGCTCCACTTCTTCGGGACAAGTCGAAGAGGTTGTTTTAATGAGTTATCTAGCGCGGTTTAGGCTAAATTAGTTAACTTAACGTTTTAAAGGTTCGTTTCGAAAGTTTTAAAAACTTTTAAAATAAATTCAAATAAAACGTTGACATTGAAACAGAGTTGCGTAGAATGCGCATCTCGCTTC
>NZ_NBOE01000011.1 GCF_002104515.1 Colwellia polaris
ACCAGCTGATTTTCATCAGGCGTTTGCGATACACTTCAGCGGTGGCTTCAACGATAGTCATTAAGTGTTTTGGCAGTACATCACCCCGACAGTATTGTTGTGTGAGTAATGTGCCTTTGTATAAGCGATGCCAACGCTCAAGCACCTCTTTCATACTCCATTGCTGGGCTTTTTCTTCATCAATAAATAACACCACATGATAATGATTACTCATTACCGCATAAGCACAAACATCAATGGCAAACACTTGGCTGAGAAAGTGTAACTTCTCTTCTATCCATTCTCGGCGGTGCTCAAAGCTTTGTCCTGATAAGGTATCTTCACCGCATAAAAAAGCGCGTCGAACACAACGCGCCACACAATGATAATACGGGGTGTTAACTAAACTAATTTGCTGCTTCCTTGGCGTAGCCATAACTCACCTGAGATAATGTTGTGGGGTTTTCTTAGTTTAGTTCAGTGTTCTGTAATTTCAATTTAAGGTGGGTGTCCTGTTAATTTCTTTGTAACCAATATAAATATGTGGTTCATCCGAACCAAGAGTTCGAAGAGTCTCAATTTTTCCACTTAATGCCTCAGTTAGCCATAAAATACGGTCATTCATATCTATGTCTTTTGATACTTTAAGAGTACCTGAGCCATATGGTACAGCTATGCCTTTATACTTTCCTCTAATCCCAATATCACCATATTCAATTTTATCGGAAAAGATAAGACCTGTGACATTCTCCGCTTTTGTTGGGGAAAACTTATCACCAGAAAAATTTATACTTACAGATATATCATCAATCATAAATAGAGTACTAACGCCCCATTAAGAGGCAAAAAACAGCTTGCTATAATGCCTGAGGAACGAAGGACAGCAAGCTGTTTTTTGTCCTTTTGAATGGCTTGTTATGTGTATTTACACAACACCTAATTTACCTAAAACATACAGTAAGCTAAACCCTACCAAACAACCTAGCAAACCAAAGATAATCATTTTTCTTACATAAAGCTTACTAGGTTCATACCAATTTTTAAGAAATAGCTCTGGTATATTCATAATTGTAATTCTGCTGGAATAGCCTGAATCTTTGAGCGTTTGCATATTTACAGAAAAAGGTGCCATTAAAACACCAACAAAAAGGCTAATAAAAGATATCAACAATATTATAAATAAAAAGATTAGCATTTAACTCATAATTCCAGATACACATAACGCCTCACTAAGAGGCAAATAATAGTTGGTTAAAATAGGCGACGCAGGAGCAAAAACCAACTGTTATTTGTCCTTTTGAGTGACTTGTTATATGCAATTTTTATAAGTAACCAGTTGATACTTAATAAACTTACCATTTTTATATACGTGACTAAAACAATAATTTTCGTTAACTGCAGTATTAGTATTCACTTTAACTTCTTTGTATTCCCCAGACGGCATTTTAAACATCGCAAGATCATGAAAATGATACTTACCTGATTTACGAATAGAAATAGGTTTGGCTGTAAAGGTTTGCTTAAACTCAAAGTTATCAACGGAGTTATAGAAATTTGAGTTGATAAAAAACCATAAAACTACAGAAAGTACGACTACTAGAGCAAAAAAATACAATGCTAATTTCAGCTTAATATGAGGTTTGATTCGAACTCGGTAGTTTTGATTTGGCATTGCATATAACAGCTTATTATGAGGAAAAATTCCTTGTTTAAACAAGGAATAAATCCTTCTTTCATATTTTATGATAATCAAAACATACCTGATTTATTCACTATCTACAATAAGTTACTAATAAAACACCTCGTTATGCTAAAGACATAAACGAGAATATTTCCTTTTTATTGGATGAAAGCAGGAAATCGCACCAAACTGTATAAATACACAGTTAAATTTATGACGTAACAAAATAAATAAAGGTATTTAAAGGTAACACTCACCTTAAATACCTCTATTAAAATATGCGGTGGAAAACAAGTTTTAATGCTTGCGGTCCACCTCAGGGCGTGTTGTTAGCTAGCAACTTAACCAACAACCTGATAAGTAATACTATTATTAAACTCAATAATAAAAGCTATAACAATTAATAAAATTCCACCTCCCATAAATATGCGATTAACAAACTTATATTTATGCTCGTTGTTACGTTTATCGTAATGATCAAGCACAACAACAAATAAGCTTAATGAGCCTAGAACCATAGACGTAATTATTAAATTTAATGTTACGCCTGTAAATGTCGTTCCATCGGATGAGCCTTTACTAGGAAGGTACAATTCACCGTGTTGATAACCGTAAAAGGCATAACACAATAATCCAAGTCCCCATATTATATTAAAGACTCGCTCTGATTTTGGAATAGAATTTGGAATATGTACGAACCTTAAAATTGCTAGCTAACAGCTTATTATGAAGAAAAATTCCTTGTTTAAACAAGCAATAAATCCTTCTTTCATATTTTATGATAATCAAAACATACCTGATTTATTCACTATCTACAATAAGTTACTAATAAAACACCTCGTTATGCTAAAGACATAAACGAGAATATTTCCTTTTTATTGGATGAAAGCAGGAAATCGCACCAAACTGTATAAATACACAGTTAAATTTATGACGTAACAAAATAAATAAAGGTATTTAAAGGTAACACTCACCTTAAATACCTCATTAAGAAGCAATAAAATAGCGGGTTACAATAAGATTAAATGACTTATATGCTTATTTAACCCTTCTATAAAGTATTTATAAACAATTGCGTAGCCAGTTATGACATGAACAGGAACCTGCATTCTCAATATAATATTTAGCTATGCCCTGTTATTTAAAAGTGTCAGATAAAGGTAGAGCCACTTCATATTATATTGTTAACACCAAGCAACTTTATCAGGTGGCTTTATAAAATGACTCTATAAAACGGCTTTATCTATCGACTATGGCACAGGCTGGCCATTTCTCGCTTCTAATAATCTGTACCAGTCTTCACGGGTATATTCTATTGTCAGTGATTGTTTAGCAGCAACTATACGCTCTGGGGTTGTTGAACCAATAATCGGACAAATGTTGCTTGGGTGCTTTAATAACCAAGCGAGAATAACCTGCCAAGGTGCGCAGCTATATTTTTCGCTTTGTTGGGCTAATTCGCTAGCAATACGTTGCTCGTCTGCCACTGAAAAGGTATTACCCCAGGCCGAATAAGCGACACCGCCTAAAGGACACCAAGCAATAGGCGTAATGTTGTGTTGTTGACATTGATCAAGCGTGCCATCGAGTAACGTATCAATGTTGTGAATATTAATTTCTACTTGATTGACCAATAAAGGCATCGACATTGCCGACTTTAATAACTCAACTTGAGAAGGTTTAAAGTTACTAACACCAAAGTTCTTTACTTTACCACTGGCTTTTAACAATGCGAAAGTTTCTGCAACTTCATTTGCGTCAAATAAATAATCGGGGCGATGTAGTAAAAACAAGTCTAGATAATCGGTATTTAAACGCTTTAAAGAGTCTTCAACACTGTCGAGTAAGTACTTTTGTCTAAAGTCATAACGTGTAGGTGCGTAGGCATTGGGCTCATTTAACTTTGGTCGAATACCGGCTTTTGATGTCAGTATAACGTTATCACGCAAGCTGGGTTGCTCGGCTAATAGCTCTCCGAATAAGCTTTCACTATTACCCGAGCCATAAATATCAGCATGGTCAAAGTGTGTATAGCCTGCATCTAACGCTGCCATTATGGCTTTTTTGCCTTTGTTTCTATCTGCAATTGTATTGTCGCCTGCTATGCGCATACAACCGTAGATCAGGCGTGATGATTCAATATTCGAACTGCCAATTGTTGTTTTTTCCATCTTGATACTCTTTACTAAAATTTGAATTTATACATTACATATTAAAGCAACTAACACTTACCTAATTACCATTAAAGATCAGTTAAACTTTATAGTTAAAACAGTTACAACCGACAATAATTGATGAGATAGTCGTCATGGCTAGGTAGCTTTGAAAGCGGCTCTTGCTTAATCGCTTTAATTTTCTTTAACATTAAGGTGAGCTGTTCAAGCGACATATCATTCGCTAATGGGTGATAATCTTCTTGCTCAATCCCCTGCCCTAACATGACTTGTAACCATGAACCTTCATTAAACAAGTCGTTTTGCTCGCGAAATATTTTCCCGGTTTCTTGAAAAAGTTTAATCTTTGCTGTTAACGATTCAGGCACATCCATAGCACGTAAATCACGCCATAGCTGACTGTCATCTCTTTGGTTAACGTGATAATGCAAGATAATAAAGTCGCGAATTTGTTCATATTCTACTTTCGATTGGCGATTGTATTCATTAACTTGCGCTTCACTAATGCCGTTTTGCGGGAACATATGAATAAGGCGAACAATGGCTGATTGAATTAAATGAATACTCGTTGACTCAAGCGGCTCTAAAAATCCACTCGATAGCCCAACCGCAAGCACGTTTTTATGCCACTGTTTACGTCGACGACCTGTGGTAAATTTTATAACCCGAGGTTCAGCTAAAGGCTCTGATTCAATATTAGCTAATAACAGTGCTTTGGCTTGCTCATCGCTATAGTGTTTGCTGCTATAAACTAACCCATTTCCATTGCGATGCTGCAAAGGTATACGCCACTGCCAGCCGCCAGCATGAGCAATAGAGCGCGTATAAGGAACGGTTTTTTCAAATCTTTTAGAGGCTACAGCTACGGCTCGGTCACAAGGTAACCAATGGCCCCAGTTTTCATATCCGGTATTTAGCGTTTGTTGAATTAACAAGCCACGAAAGCCTGAGCAGTCAATAAATAAATCGCCCTTTATTACATCACCGCTTTTTAATTGTAATGATGTTACGTTGCCCGTTTTGTTGCACTGTGCAACATTTTCGACCATGCCTTCGGTGCGTTTAACGCCTATTTTTTCGCTAAATTTTCTTAAAAACTGTGCGTATAAGCCAGCGTCAAAATGAAAGGCGTAAGGAATATCAATAATTGGGTCTTTTGATTTTATTTGCGCAAACTTACCTTGGGTTGCACATAAGTAATTAAGGTCGTAATCCCATAAATTATCTTTTAAGCCAGCATTTTGTGCTCGTTTTAAATAATGATGAAAATGGCAAAAGGGTAGGCTTTTTCCGGCGGCACCAAAGGTATGAAAATAACTTTCTTCGGTGTTTTTCCAGTTTTCAAATTTAATACCAAGCTTTATAGTCGCCTTAGTTTCACGTAAAAACTCTGCTTCATTAATCCCAAGTACACTGTTGAATAAACGAATTGGAGGAATAGTCGCTTCTCCTACGCCAACGCTGGCTATGTCTTCTGACTCAACCAATTCAACGTCAATTGTCTTGCCCATGAGCTTTTTAATTAACGAGGCTGACATCCAACCCGCAGTACCACCACCTAGAACAACCACTTTTTTAATTTTATTTGTCATGTGTAATTCTCTACTTATTACCACTGCATTGATTCAGTATAAAACTATATTGGAGTACAAATAATAAAACCTGCTAGAAGCCTAGCAGGTTTTAATTTTACATACGTTTAACTAATTACACTGGCTAATTAAAACTTGTAATTAAGACCTAACGAGTAGTTTGCACCAAACGATTGATAAGACGTAATTTGGCGTGAATCACTTGCTTCAGCTTGTATCGTATCTTCATCAGTTAAGTTTTGTGCTTGCAAGGTTATACGTAATCCTTCAAGTGAGTCTATACCTGAATCTTTAAAGTCATAACTGATTTGCGCATCCCAAATTTCTGAGCCTAAATCTTCAGTAGCAACTAAGGCTAAACTTTGGCCGCGTGTTTCAGTAACAAACTCATCGCGCTTAGTACCGGCAATACGAATTTCAAAACCTTTGTATTCATAGTACGCCGTTAACGAGTAGCTTTCTTCAGATAAACCCGGAATTCTGCCGCCGTCATCTAACTCACCGTCGAGGAATGTGCCGCTAATTGCCATACCAAAACCGTCTAAGCTTTCATGAAATAAACGAAATGGTACGCTAGCTTGTAATTCATAGCCTCTTACAAACCCTGTTAAACCGTCTTCAGTTGAGTCAACGAAGCCGACAAAACTTGCAGGAGTTTGCCCTTCTGAGCCTTGATGATAACCCGGGATATAAAACTCTGAGAAATCTGTTACCGTTTTTCCACTTCTATGCCAGTTTTTTAAATCTTTAAAGAAGAAAGTTGCTGCAAAATAACCATCGTCGGTGAAGTAATTTTCGTATGATAAGTCAAACTGATTTGCTTCTAATGGCTTAAGAGATGCATTACCAGAAGCGCCAGACCATGGACTATTCTCAATGTCTGAACTCGTAATTTGCGAATCGTTAAAGCCGAATGTAACACGATTATTCGGTTTCATATCATCCATACGTGGACGACTTAATACTTTACCCATAGCCGTACGAATAAACTGATTTTCTGCAATTTCAAAGCTTAAGTTCAAAGTAGGTAAAATGTCGGTATAAGAGTCTCCACCGGTTACAACCCTTGCATCGACACGACCATTGGCATTATCAAGCACTGAAAATCCCGATGATTTTTGATCTACATCAACAACTTGCAAGCCAATGTTACCTGTCATGAATATATCGCCAAATTCAGCTTCTAAATTTAGTTTTACATAAGCAGATAATTGCTCTTCTTCTACGGTATAAGTATCGCCAAGTCTGTCGGTTTGAACCAATGATGCTGCTGTTGCAGTGTAGTAGCCGTTTTTATATAAACTTAAACTATCGTATGCAAGTACGCCATTGATACCAATAAAGTCTAAATTAGTAACACCTAAAACGTTAGGAATTGGCCCGTCTCCTGGGTACTCAGGAGCAGTTAAATAGTCGCCTTCATTAACTTTTTCTTTTTTACGGTCAGAGTAACGAACACCGGCTTCAACACCTGAAATAATACCGTACTCTAATAAACCATTAACTTGTAGGCGAACACTGTCTAAGTCTTCTTCAAATTCAGGGCGATTAATAAAGCCATCTTGAGCGTCACTACCAATGATAGGCGCACCCCAAGCTTGAGGCCCAGCTAAACGCATTAAACTTTCATCGGTGTAATCAACACCCGGTAACGTTGGGTGATCGTTGTACATAACACCTGTTGATGTCATTTGCCAAGCACGAGCGGCGCTTGGGCGACCGTCAATACCAGCACGACCAACACCCGAGTAACTTTCAACATCGATAATAGATTTTTCAACTGAGCCTGTTGAAATATCTAACTCTGCTGACCAGTTTTCGTTTATGTCATATTCAATATTTAAACCAAAAGTGGTTAATTCTGAATCTTGGGTACGTGCGTCGTTACGCACTACTGAATGAAAGCCATCCCAATTACCAGACGTTATTAAACCATTTTCAACCGGATTTGCGGTGAAGTTAGCGCCGCCCCATATTGGACCGCCTTCTTCAAGACCTCGGCGAACATCATTTTCGCTGAAATCGATGTATAGCGCGTCAAACTGAATTTTTAAATCGTCACTCGGTGCATATTCGATAATAGCGGCAATAGAGTCTCGCTCTAACAACGCTGAACGAGAAAACGAGTCGTGGCCACCTAAAACTTTTGTTGATGGTTCAATATCATTTCCAGCCGAATCTTTACGCTTAATGCAATTTTCGCCGTTTTCATCACATGACTCGAAACCTACTTCTGGGTAGCCCCAGCCGCGGAAGTTTTCTTCTTGGCGTGGCGTTTCAATTGAAGATACAACAAGGGCAACACCTAAGGTATCGTCCATAAATTTATCGACGAAGTTAAATGAAAAGCGGTGACCGTCATTGTCATAATCAGGGTTAGCAGAGTCGCGTTTGTTTTGTTCGAAATTGGCATTAAAAACCATCACAGGATCAGACGTTAATGGGCTTACCGTTTGTAAATCAACCGTTCCACCAATACCTTGAGAAACTAAACCCGCTTCAGGCGTTTTATAAACCACAACGTTTGAAACAATTTCAGTTGGATATAAATCGTATTCTACGCCGCGGTTATCACCCATGCCGAGTAATTCACGACCATTTAGTGAGGTGCCTACATAGTTTTCATTAAAACCACGAACAGATAAACCACTGGTTCGCCCATTTCGTCTTTCACCGGTTACACCAGGAAGTCGTGCTAATGATTCTGCAATACTTGTATCGGGTAATTTACCAATGTCTTCGGCAGATAGTACTTCAACGATAGAGTTTGAACTCATTTTAATGGCTTGGGCTCGCTGTAAGCTTCCACGAATGCCAGTAACTGTGATGATTTCTACTTCTTTTTCTTTCGCTGTTTTAGCGGCAACTTCTTCAGCAAGAGCTGGCATACTTAACGCCATAAATCCGCTTGATAGTAAAGCCAAAGTTACTCGGCTAGGTTTGAAATTTAACATTGGTGAACTCCCCTATACATCCATGCTTTAATTATTATTCAGCGATCCGTCGCTGATTTCGTTAATTTGGTTTTACTCTGCATATTTTTGCAGATGATTCTAATATAAAGCGGACGCTTGATGATGAATACACTTTACATACGTATTCATCATGTGCTTGTAACGGCTATCGCAAAAAAATATAAAGTTCACGCGAAGTAAAAACCTAATGAATGAGTTATTGCATTTGGTAATTCATATCAACAGTTGTACTTTGGTAATAATTTTCGCTAAAGAAATATTTAAAATATCCTTTATATACAGTAACTAAAGTTAAATATATCATAAGTTCATATTTTTACTTTTATTCTATTTAATAAGTTAAGTTGTAGATTAAAAGTAAAATGAGTATGTATTCAAAGCTTGAGCTAATAATGTTGAATACGTATGCAAAATACAAATTGCTCGTTGATATAGCGCTTAAGTTAACGCTAAGCATTGAAAAACCAAAAACGCCCTAGCAAGCTAGAGCGTTTTTAATCTTTTAATCTTTTAATCTTTTAATCTGAGGTACTTTTAATATTTCATTTTTAAAACATTTAAATACAAGATTTAAGCCGTTCTGATCACACTACAACTTTTTCGATACCGTTACGGTTGGTGCACCTGGGTTTGGCCCTGTTACGGTGAATACATAAGTAGCATCTTCGTCAGCAACAAACGATAAGTTATCATTTGAATCGCGCAGTAGTGTTAATCGTTGATCAAGATTAACAACCCCACCGCTGTCGCCTGCACCTATATTAAAGGTTGACCAATCCGCTGAAGCCACTTTAAAGCCATAACTGGCTGCAGTTAATGCAATTTCTACTGAATAACTGGCATTACCTTGATAAGTTAATATATCAACTTCGCCCCAACCATTCATATCGCCACGAATATAAACGGTGCTATCTTCAAACATTTGTGATTTATGCACCGACAAGGTTGCTGCATCTAAATCAGAAGCATCAAAAGTAAAAGTGTATTCTTGCGAAGTAGGAATTGTGATCGTTAAATTATCGTTACTGCCTGATAATAATGCTTGCTGCTCTGCGATTAACACTTCGGTGTCATTTGCTGGTGCGCCCATGTTAACGGTTGACCAATCTGCAGAGGCAACTTTGAAACTGTACGTATCAGCGTCAACACTAAATGTTGCAGAGTATTTACCACCACCAATATAAGTTAGCGGATTCGCTTCATTCCAACCATTCATGTCGCCACGAATAAACACGGTTGTTCCAACAAATGGCTCTTCGTTGCTCACCGTTAATACTGGCGCCTCGATATTAGAAGCGTCTAATGTAAAAATATACGTTGAGTCTGCACTAATAGTTAAGGCTAAATTATCGCCACCTGAAGCTAAGGTGAAACCAACACCTTCTTCAACTAGGTTTCCTGTACTAGATGCACCGTAGTTAACCGTTGACCAATCGCCTGAAGCCACTTTGAACTCATAATCGTTAGCGGTTAATTTAATTGATGCTTGATAAACGCCCTCGCCTAAATAGATAAATGAGTCAACTTCACCCCAGCCATTCATACCACCACGAACATAAACGCTTGTATCACCAAAAGGCACAACATCTGGCGCACCTGCTGTAGCAATTGCCGATAAACCTGCGCCTTGTTGCTCACCTTGTAGTTTAACAAATACAGCGGTTGTTAATGCTGGCACAGTGAAAGTACCTTCAGCTTCGCCTTGACTAAAGCTGGCACCGGTAACAATATTATCAACCGATGTTAACTGGGTGCTGTGTAAGCTAAAACCTTGAGCAGTAGGCACTGTATGCGACAATGTGGTGTTTGAGCCATTAACCACTACTACAATCGCGTCATGAGCAGAGTCTAAATCATCAAGACCTGTACCATCGTCAATACTCATCACGATTAAGCCTTGAGTTTGATTTTTACCGATATTATGAAAACCAACACGGTTAACAATATCTGCACTGGTGGTTAATTTAAATAACGGGCTTGAAGTACGTATATTCAAAAACTCGTTAAATACACTCGAGGCGAATGAGATTTCATTCATGCCAACATTGCTTTGAGCATTAAGGCCTATTCGCAATAGTTCTTCATCACTGCGCCCGCCTTTATCAAGTGGTAAGCCTTTATTCCAATTGTTAGTGTTGTAAGTAAAATCAACAAAATTGTACCAATCGCCAGCATCATAAGTATTACGATCGAGTGATTTAGAACGTAGGAAGTCGCCGCCCATTTGTAAAAATGGAATACCTTGTGACAGCAAAACAATGGCTTGAGAAACGTTTTGTGCTCTCACTCTGTTTTGCATATCCATAGCAGGCGCTAGGGTAAACTGTAGTTGGTCCCATAAACTTTCGTTATCATGCTTTGAAATATAGTTAACCACATCAGCAGGGTCTTTAGCGTACATGTTTGGTGAAAATGCACTACCTAAAACACTGGCACCACTGGCGCTTTTTAAAACATAGTCGGCAAGTGAGCCCGCAAGACCTAGCTTGATAATATCTTGCTGCTTAAATACATCGCTATCATCACTATTGTTACTGAAGAACTTTCCGCCTCTAATACCATCACGCAGTCGGTCATTAAAGGTGCCTATTTCGGTACCTGCCATGTTAAATTGATTGGCCTGTTCAAAACCGCGATCATCACGTGTCCAGCCTTCACCATAAAAATGTGTATCGGCATCAATCGCTTGAATAGCGGCACGAGCAGCGAGCATTTGTGATTTGCTACCGTGGCTCATAATATCGAACCTGAAGCCGTCAAAATTATAATGTTGTGTCCAAACTTTCAGTGAATCAACCATCAACTTATCCATCATTTGATGTTCAAGTGCAGTGTCGTTACAACACGTTGATTGAATAACTGCGCCTGATTCAATATCGCGACTGTAGTAATAGCCCGGTACAACTTGGTCCAATACAGAATTACTTGATATACCTGCAGCGCTGGTATGGTTATAAACTACGTCTAAAACCACACGTAAACCTAAGTTTTGCAGTGCTTGGATCATAGATCGCATTTCTACAATACGGGCAACGCCATCAGGGTTTGAAGCATAAATGCCATCAGGTACGTTAAAATGTTTAGGATCGTAGCCCCAATTAAAGCTGTCTACATCACGCAACACATCAATAAGTTCAGCCGCTTCATTAGTATAAGTGTTATAACCTTCAAGCACAGATTGTAGTGTTTTATCTGCGCTTTCTACACCACAAACTGGCGCGTTAGCTTTAATGGCACAAAGTTCGGCAACGGTATTGGTTAGATCAATAATCTGAGTTGGGTCTTCATTGATAGAAGCAATATCGTTAGCAGGCAAAATATGAAAATGCGTTAAGCCATTATCAACCAATTTTTGTAAATGCTGCACCGGCAAAGCGTTTGTTTCGGTAAAAGCTAAATACTTACCTCGATTAGCAACATCGGTGCTTTCATCTAACGCACTGAAGTCACGAATATGTGCTTCGTATATCACAGCATCTTCAAAGGTCATAGCATTAGCATTTTGCTCAGCCCCCCAACCTTCTGGCATAAGCTCAGTATCGGCTAGGTCTACAAATTGTGAGAAGTCACCATTGGTAGACAAACCTACAGAGTATGGGTCGGTTGTGGTTAAGGTTTCAATTGCTTGGTTTTGATAATGATAAACCGATAATTCAAACTGATAGAACATACGATCAAGGTCTGCTGCCCCTTGATAAGACCAAATACCTGTATGGGTATCTTCGGTCATTAGCGCACTATTTAGCTTAGTTTTTTCGGCATCATAGATATTAATCGTGACACTTTGTGCTGTTGGCGCCCAAACTGAAACGCTAACACCATCGCTATTATAACTCAGCCCTAAATGTGCTTCATTGGCATCAGCATCACCTTGTGTATATAAGCTGTCTAATGCTTTAGCTGTTTGTACATAAGTAGCCGCAATCGCTTTATCTTCAGTGTTGTAGCCAACAAGCACTAATTGATTTTTCAATAATGCTTTGGCTGTTTGGTTATCAACGTCAGCTGAAAAAGCTGGCCACTGTGCAACTTGAGGAGCTTTTGCTTTTTGTTCATCTGACAATGTTGTAGCTGTTAATGACACAACAGTACCACTAACTACATCTTCATCATTAGCAGTGATATCGGCATTAACTGAGTGGTGAAGCTTAACGCTAGTCACTTCTTCAGGTGTATTCCACACGAAGGTATTGCTATCAATCCAATGTGCAGCAAAACCCGTGATGTTAAGAGGCTGTTTGCCGAGTGAAACCAATGGGTATTCAAAAATAGAGGCAACACCAGAGAAAGTAAAATTCATTCGTTGATAAGTGGCGTCATCTTGTTTTAGTGGCATTCTAGAATCACCACCACCTAACTCTTTGCCAGCGTCATCAGTGCCTTTATGAATAATAAAATTACCGCATTCAGTAAAGTCATCAATCAAATTTAGCACCCAATAAGCGCCATAATTAGGATCTACGCCGGTATGAACCAAGCCATTGTCCCAACTTGCTGCTATAGAGTCGGCGGCATAGGCGTCACATTCTGGCGTATTCCAATTGTGCAGTTTATATTCGTCATAAGCACCATCTGCTCGATTGAAATAAAGTACCGCTTGGCTTTCACTTGGGAAAAACACCGGGGCGGGTGCATTGGGGTCAACTCCTACTACACAAGACTCATTTTTAGCATCAGGAACCGTAGGCACTGGGCATTGAATTGGCTCAGGTGCAATACAGGCATCACCACTGGCATTCGGTACCATTGGTACATCACAGGTTAATAAGTTTTGACCTGACTTAGTACTTTCAGCACCACCACAGGCAGATAAAACGAATGAGAATAATGTTATCGCCAACAGCTTCAACATTGAATTTTTATTAGACATGAAATTTACTCCATTAACTCGGTGCTTATAACGCATAAGTTAGCCCCAGAAAGAATTGACGACCAAAATACTGTAACGTGCCTGTTTGTGCTTCAAAGCCAAAATAACTTTTTGTAGGTTCGTCGGTTACATTATTGATTTGGAATACGGCACCAAAGTTTTCATTGATTTGGTAAGATGCTTGATAGTCGATGATCATTTCGTCATCGTAATTTACGGTTTGCGCTTCAACAGCCACTTGTTCAGAAACAAAGGCATCGCGGTAACGTAAATTAGCCCGAGTTTCAAATCCTTCATATTCCCAAAACACCGTAGTTTGAATTACGTTTTCTGATAATCCTGGCAATGAAATAGGTAAGTTTTGCGCACCTAATTGTGATATTTGCTGTATTTCACTTTTGGTATGAGAGTAACTCGCAGTAAAACCTAAGCCCGACCATAAATCAGGCAGGAATGAAAATATTTGCGTGTAAGCAACTTCTACACCCTTAATATAGCCACCTTTGTTATCGTTAAATGCGGTTTCAAAATTACCATTACGTATGGTTAACGGCACACCACTTAAGGGGTCAATAAATTCATCTGGCACCACTAAACCATTACCAGCAAAGTCATATTCACTAATGGTTTGCGTAACAATGCCTGCAGATTCAATGTCTTTATAAAAGATAGCCGCAATGAATGAACCGTCGGTATCAACAAAGTATTTCTCAAAAGATAAGTCATACTGATTAGCGTAGAAAGGCTTCAAGTGAGGGCTATTTTTAGCGTTACCACTAACCTCAGCGAACGAGCCACTTTCAGTACTGACTTTATTGATATTGACACTACTATTTGACGCTAAACGATCTATGTTAGGTCGACTCATGACTTTAGCGGCCGCAAAACGTATTTGATCGTTATCAGTTAACTTAAAGTTTAAGTTCATCTGAGGTAAATAATCAGTGTAGCTATTACTAATTACGGTGGGTAAGTAACGATTATTGACTAAACCGACTTCATCAGTAATATTTTGAGCGCCCAGTTCAATATCACCACCTACATCTTGTAAAGAGGTAGCTGATTGCTTGGTATCAACAACACGTACGCCGATGTTACCTGTAATGGGTAAGCCACCAATTTCAGTATCGATATTGGCCATAATGTAAAAGGCAAAAATATCTTCAAATACTTTGCCGCTTTCTTTCAATGTCCAGTCAGTATTGCCTTGGCCACGACCTTCACCATTAACCACACCACCAGCTGTTGGTCCCCAAGTTTGCACAGGTTGTGGAATACCGCTTGGAAACCAAGCATTAAGCACGGCATTTTGATCAAGTGCTAAATAGCTCGGAAAATAAGAAAAATCGCCCTGCCAATTAACCACGGTTGCCATATCAGGTGTAATATTTAAAGGTGGCTCTAGTAAGTTAAAACCACTGTCACTGCCATATTCAAATACTGCACGGTCATTACTGTATTCACGCTCAGAGTAGCGTGTGCCTATTTCAATCGATGAAAAATAGTTATTGTCTAATTGGTAGGTAAAATCGAGGCGAACAGCACTGACTTCATCTTTATTTACATAAGGGTATATGCCGTATTTAGAAACCATTACTCGATTTAAGTCAGTAAAAGCATCCGCTTGATTTAAACCAACGTCAGGTAAATTTAAGCCATTAAGTAAATAGTTAATTGACACGTTGTTGTCAAAATCAGGCGTCTCTGCATTAGCGTCTTCTGCTACTAAAGCCCAAATAAGACCATTTTTGAACTCACTTTCTGCAGAAGAATATGAAACATCAAAGCTCATGTTCAATTTTTCGGTAATATCCCAATCGGCATTGATACCTAAGCTTGTGACTTCGTCGTAATCAGTATTATCATCATTAACGATTTCTATGCGAGTTGAGCTGTTTGAAGTACGGTTAAATGAACCTCCAATTACGGCATTATTTTCAATAACAGGGTTACTTATTGCGGCTTGATCTCCTTCTAATTTAACCCGATAACCGCGAGCAAACTCTTCAGAGTCAAACTTTGAATAGAAGCCGTCAAATTTTAAGTTAAAATTATCAGTTGGTTGCCACTCTAAAGTAGCAACGAAACCATCACGGGTTTCTTCACCGCCTTTGTGTTGAAGTTCAAAACCTTCACTAATAAATTCACACTCGATACAACTTTCAGGGCCGCCGGTATCATCAACAACACCATCAAGCTCTTTCGACTTGCTATAAGCTAAACCCACAAACTGTGTGGTAGCACTGGGTTGAAATAAACGTGCATACCCTAGCGCAACACCCACCGTTTCATCGAAATATTTACCTTGATAAGAAACACTAAAACGATGACCGCTAGAGGCTGCATCGGGTATATCGCCAGCTAAGTCATTGTACATACCGCGAGCATTTACCGTAAACGTATGTTCTTTTTCATTGCTTAAAGGGCTCGCGGTTTTTAACTCTACAGTGCCGGCAACGCCGCCTTCAATAAGCGATACTTTTGGTGATTTATAAACCGCGGCATTAGAAATTAGCTCTGAGGGGTATTGGTCAAACTCAACACTGCGTTGACCACTGGTAGACACTTGTTCGCGGCCATTAAGGGTTGTGGAAATAAAACCACCTGACATGCCTCTAATGTTAATTTCTGCGGCTTGTCCCCCTGTTCTGACTGCTGAAATACCGGGCAAACGGGTTAATGCATCTGCCATTGACACATCAGGTAAACTTCCTAAATCGTCAGCGGTTAGTTGCTCAGACACAGTGTCTGCAAAGCGCTTTTGGTTAATCGATTCGATGAGTGAACGTCGAAAACCGGTGACCTCGATTACTTCAACATCATTACTTCTGGATACTTGATTGGTAGTTTCTGCCGTACTTTTTTCTACAACGCTTTTATCTGCAGCACTTAGTGCTTCTACAATTTCTTTATCATTAACTTGTTGAGCATGCACAGCCCCAGTTAAAGTTAACAACCCACAAGAAATCGCCAATGCAAGCTTGTTAGGTCTAGATTTAAACATAATAGGCTCCCCTCTATTTGGTCTTGAATTTTTATTTTATTTATTTATTTTTATTTGCAGCTATGACTTATTTAGTTAATTTAGCTAATTTAATATAGAGGGCTCGTTAAACTATGCACAGCCTGTGCATACGTATTCAAAATCAGCATATTTTTTAGTTTGGTTGATTAAAATACCGACGACTATGGAGTGAAATACGGCTTTTATCTCGGTACAGTAAGGTTTTGGCATTAATTACATGCTAACTCATAGGCTTTTAAATAAAGGAAACTGACTTTTAAAAAAATACTTGAATACGTATGCAATGCTTTATTTACAGATGAGGTGATGGGCAAATAAACTCATTAACGCATTGGAACAAATTAATTCACCACAGCACCAGTTAGCTTGATAGAATGTCGGCAATTAAGTGCTAATTCAAACGTCTAAGCACTATAACTTCATTACAAATAAGCCATATTAGAGGTGACGCTTTTGCAACATTTAGTTTGGGATTTAGATCCGGTATTTTTTTCTGTAGGTCCATTAACCATTCATTGGTACGGGTTGTTATTTGCTATTGCAATTTTGTCTGGCTTGCAGGTAATGAAATGGATTTTTCAAACCGAAAAACAAGACCTAGCCGCTCTTGATAACTTACTGGTTTACATCGTTGTTGGGGTAATTGTTGGTGCTCGTTTAGGCCATTGTTTTTTCTACGAGCCAGGCTATTACTTTGCTAACCCACTGAAAATATTTGCGATATGGGAAGGTGGTTTAGCCAGTCATGGTGGCGGCCTAGGCGCTATTATCGCGGCAGGGCTTTACAGTAAAAAATATCAAATGAACTTTATGTGGTTGTTAGACCGCCTTGCCATTTGTACTGCGCTATTTGGCTTTTTTGTGCGTAGTGCAAACTTTGTTAATTCAGAGATTTTAGGCACACCAAGCAATGTGCCTTGGGCCGTAATCTTCGCACGTATCGATAACGTTGCCCGCCACCCTTCTCAGCTCTACGAAGCCTTTGCTTATTTAAGTGTATTTTTTGTGTTGATGTTTATTTATAAAGTTAAAAAAGCACAAACACCCAAAGGCTCTATTTTAGGTATTTTCTTAATTTTAATTTTTACAGCACGTTTTACGATTGAAATGTTGAAAGAAAAACAAGCCGCTTATACCGCTGATATTGCGTTAACGGCAGGACAAATGCTAAGTATTCCATTTTTTATCGCCGGTATCGTGTTAGTGATTTGGTCAATAAAAAACAATAAAAAAACTAATTAAAATTAATATATTAAGGTGACGGTTTACATTTTATGAGTAAAAAATATTACGTAGTATGGAAAGGTGCAAAAACAGGTGTTTTTGAGCAATGGAATGATGTTAAAACCTATACCCAAGGACGCGCAGATGCACAGTATATGGGGTTTCCATCAAAGGCTGAAGCTGATGCAGCTTTTCAATCTACTTATACTAAAGCGTTAACTAAGCGTTCTATGAGCAAAGGGGGTACTACTAAACCTGCTGCTTCCGCTGCTTATGTTAAAGCTGATTCTCAGCCTACAACAGCAAAATTAGCCGATATTAATATCTATTGCGATGGTGCATGTTCTCCAAATCCCGGTAAGTCTGGTACCGGCATGGCGGTTTATCACAAACAAAGTTTAGTAGAACTTTGGTACGGTTTATACGAACCTATGGGCACGAACAATACTGCAGAGCTTAACGGCATGCTGGCCGCTTTAAAATATGCTCAAGGCCATATTGCACAAGGTAAAACAGTGCAGGTATTGTCTGATTCTAAGTATTCAATAGACTGTATTACTAAATGGGCAAAAGGCTGGCAAGCGAAAGGCTGGACACGTGGCAAAGGCGAAGAAATTAAAAACCTTGAAGTAATAAAGCAATGTTTTACGCTCTACCAAGCACTTAAAAGCAACTTAATTATTAGCCATGTTAAAGGTCATTCGAACAATGAAGGTAATGAACTTTCAGATAGAATGGCTGTATTAGCCAGAATGAAATGCACTAAAGGCTTTGTGCAATACCAAGAAACCTTAGACATTAGAACCATATTAGCGATGGCTTCAGGCTAATGTCTTATGTTTAATGTCTAATAAAATAGTCATTAAATAATATTAAAAAAAATCCCAACACTAGATATCGCTCTCACAATCTTGATTATTAACTTAACAAGATTGTGAGTCGAATTTCCAGAACACTAAGCTAACTAAACTAACTAAGCTAGGCATTATCTGTTTTTGTAGCGATAACTCTTAAATATATAGCACCAAGTGCAGCTGCAAGCACAGAGCCTATGAGTATCGCTGTTTTAGCAAATTGTAGTTGCTCAGGTTGGCCGTCAAAGCCTAACATTGCAATAAAGGTCGACATTGTAAAACCAATCCCCGTGATGAGCGAAGCGCCGACAACATGTTGAAAATTAACGCCATTGGGCAAACTACCCAACTTATATCGAAGCGCTATCCAGCATATTGCAGATATACCAATAAACTTACCCAGTACTAAGCCAAAAATAATGCCTAAGCCAATAGGGTTTTGTATGCTCTCACCAAAAGAGCTAATGCTAATAACAACGCCAGCATTGGTTAAAGCGAATAAAGGTAAAATAAATAGCGAAACCGGTAAGTGCAATGCTTCTTCCCAGCGGCGCAGAGGTGTACTTGCTTCCTCAGCCACATCACGTACTTGTAGCACTTTCTCGTGATCGTCTTTATTTCCTAACACATCAACCGATTGTGGCTTTTCTTCGATTGTTTGAATAATAGACTTTGCTTCTTTAAGCAACTTACCTGATGCCACTTCAGGCCTAGCCGGCACTGTTAATGCGATGGCTACACCTGCAACTGTTGGATGAACCCCTGTTTTAAGCATGAGTAACCAAGTAATAATACTTATCACAATATAAAACATGGGTTGTCTGACACCAGCATAATTAGCAACAGCTAATACAGCAATCAGTGAAAAGGCTACCGATAAATATAAAACGGATATCTGATCAGTATAAAAAATAGCAATAACCAGTATTGCGCCAACATCGTCAACAATGGCAAGCCCAACAATAAAGGCTAATAGGCTAGCAGGTATGTGTTTTCTTACGATGGTGAGCACACCTAGCGCAAAAGCAGTGTCGGTGGCCATTGGTATGCCCCAACCGATTTGAGAGTCAAGCGAGTAGTTAAATGCGGTGTAAATTAATGCTGGGCACATCATGCCGCCTAAGGCACATAAGATTAGCATTCTTCGGTTTTCAGGTTGAGCTAAATCTCCTACTAATACTTCACGTTTGATCTCAAGACCAAGTAAGAAAAAGAAGATCACCATTAAGCCATCATTAATTATATGTTTAAGTGAAGCTTTAAATTCAAAGTCGCCAAAAAGCAAACCTATAGGTGTATGCACTAAATTGACATAACTGGCTGAATAAATTGAGTTAGCCCACCACAACGCGACGATTGTCGATAAGAGAAGAAATAAGCTGGCAGTTGTTTGGGCGCGGATAAAGCTGGAAAATTGTGGCTGAATGTTTTCTAAACCACGCTCTAATAAGTTTTTATCATTGTTAGACATTGAGTCTCCTAATTGATCTAAATTATTCTGAGAAAACTGGACCTTGGTAAGCTTTAACTACAAGCACTTCCTACCTCTTATGCATTAGAGAATACATGCTAAACATCATGTACAAATCAGTGTGAAATCACTTGTCGGTATTACCAAGTCACGGCATTACTTTATCATAGCTATGTAAGTTTTTCAGGCTCGGCCAATGTTCGTTATTATAACAAGTGTTTATTATAATTAGCTTATTTGCAAAGCTTGGCTTCGCTTAGCGTAAAATCAACCTTACTCCACACTTTATTTAACCCTTTATTCAACTTTCTATTTATTTAACACTTAATTTATTAAGCCATAACTGCCAACGTAATTTCCGGTAACTAGCTTGTATTTCAGCTAAACGCTTATTACGTTCCTGCTGACTTAATTCTTCAAAGTTTTGATACGCTAATTCTGTAAAACTCTTTGATATGGGGCTAAAGTTGGCCGCCAAGTCGGGGTGTGTTGTATCTACAAAATGGGCAAACTGTTGTGCGGTCATTGACTTTATTTTTACAACATTGTGCTGTGCGAGCAATGCCAAGGCTTTTAAATATAACGCCTTAATTCTATCTTTCGGTTTATCTTTTACTTGCACCGATTTAACAAAATAAAACAACAAGGCTACCGCGATTAAGAACAGCATAAAGTAACCTATAGCTTTACCTTGTTTTAAACTTGCTATTAGCTGCGCCATTACCCGCGATTGTTTTTGGCCAGTATAACCAATAACCCAACGTGTCCATTGATAATCAATAGCGTCAATTTGCATTTTAAGTTGCTGATACCACTGCATAGCGCGTAACGATTGCATCGAAAAAAGCCCGGATGATAAATGATTATATTCTTGTCTTAAATTGTTAGAAAATCCACGTTCTACTCGCTCTGGAGCAACCGCTGCTGTTGGGTCAACACGCTGCCAACCACTTTCAGGTAGCCATACTTCTGACCAAGCATGGGCGTTGCGCTGGTAAACGCTTAAGTAATTACCGTTCGGGTTCAACTCGCCGCCTAAATAGCCCACAACCATACGCGCAGGAATGCCAGCGGCGCGCATTACATAAGTAAACGTACTAGCATAATGCTCACAAAATCCAGCTTTGGTATCAAAATAAAATTGATCTAAACTATTATTATTTAATTTCGGTGGTTGCAGAGTGTAAAAATAGTCTTGTTGATTAAACTCTGCTAACACATGATTAATTAAACTTTTATCTTCGCTATATTGTTTACGTAGCTGTTGAGCTTTAGCCAATAATTTAGGGTTGTTGTCTGTGCTTAGTGCTAAATTCAACGCGCGTGATTCTGCGCTTAAATTCGGAGCGAGTATAGCCTTGGGATAGCTAGTTACTTGATAACTTAAGGTTTGACTAATAATGCCACGATAAAATAAAGCGTAGTCATCTCGTTGACCAATATTGCCCTGCTCGCTGGTGGCAAAATCTAGTGCAAACAACCAAGACTGAAAACTCGGTTCAGCAATAACTTGATAAGCTAACCCTGTACCTTTTATTGCAACATCTACTGAATCTTTTGTATGACTTAATGAAGCGGAGCCATAACGTTGCTTATTGTGTTGACCTTCTTCTTGTTGATCTTGTCGCCAAGTTACACCATCAAAATCATCTAAAACCATTGCTCGCCAATAAAGCTGCGCATGCTCTGGATTATTATTTTGAAAACTCACCCTGAACGCTAATTCATCTGACAAAGCTAGCTGGGCAATATCACCAATTTTAACACTGTCTGAAAGACCAACCTTTGCTGATTCAACATTAGGTACTTGCCAAAAAGGACTTAACTTTGGAAAAACGATAAATAAAACTATCGCTACTGGCACCGAATATAAACTCAGTTTTGCCAATAATTTAGTTTGTACTGGCAGCGCCATTGTTGGGGCAAAGTAATGAATTAAAATCCAAAAATTTGCTAACACTAAAACAATAACGGCAATGGAGAAATAAATAGATTGAATGAAAATTAACGACGATGTGGCAACAAAAATGCCCAAAACAACCAACTGATATAAATCTTTTCGAGACGTTATTTCGAATAATTTCAAACTGTAAGCAAAACATAACAAATGGATCATGCTCAGCAGAAGCCCTAAGGTTTGTCCTGCAAGTGCAATACCTACGCTGCCTGAAAGTGCTAAAACTAAAATGATCCAAGAAGGTAAAATCTTCGGTGATGCGTATAAAGTTACCGCTGAATTAGTGTTAGAGGCAGCTTGACGAAAAGCTTTAAAATGCACCATAAACTGCAACGCTAAGGCAAAGATGGCGAAGATCAAATAAATGAAATTAAACTGCAGCACTAAGGTTAAAAGGTTTAGAAGCTGAAAAATTAACAAACCGAAATACATTTTACTATTAAGCTTTAGATCGCTTTTACCAGCTACTTTTTTCGCTGTGCTATTTTTATATTTTTGTTTCAAATTTTGTTCGGTAGTTTTAGTCATTTTGCACTCAATAACGTGCTAACGCGGTTAAGCATTTTAGCGTATGTTGCGCGCTGTGGTCGTATTCAACGGTGTGTTCAGCCAACTTTAACGAAAAGGGAATTTGCTTTTCGCTACAATCTTTAATCGCATAGCTCAACCAACTTAAACGTTGCTCGACTGTGCCGGCAGGTAGTTGTGAAAAGTCTAATTGTAACTTGCCTGATAATGCCTGCTGATATTGCTTTGTGAACCAACCTTGTCCGCGAGCAACATGCTTCCATGCAACACGGCTCAGCGGCTCACCTAATTTATAATGTTGTAATTGATGAAATTCATCTTGGCCGGGTTGAAAGCTGTCTTGGTAGCTTTGGGTATTGTTTTCTACATCTTCACCAGCAACACTTTGCTCTTTATCAAGCCACACATTGGCAACTGGTTTTGGGAAAGCAGTAACGTGCTGAGCAAAATCTAATCGTGTCCAAGTTTTAAATAAGCCAAAACCAAATTCGCTAATAATTAACAGCCGACCTAGTGAATATTCCCCTCGCTTACAAATACGATAAGGAACTCTAATATTATTATCGCCTTTAGCGACTTCAGTGAGAGTTACTTCATTAGGTTGGTTATTATAGCTTTCGTTTGCGCTAAGTATGTTATCGACTTCACTACTATTAACATCGTTTAAAACTTGATCAAAACTAAAGCTAATATTAAAGCGCTCTTTCTTACTAGAAACATTTAACGGAAAGTAAACCTTATCACCCACAAAACCCTGCAAAGCACTATTTGCTTGAAATTTCAGACCTGAAAGATTAAAGAAACTGTGCAGTAAAACCACCACAAAAAAACTAACCAGCAAATAACTGATTAAAATAATAACGTTATTTTGATAGTTAGTCCCTAGGAGAAAAAGTAATAACATAAACACCATTAAACCAGCGCCAAAACGTGTGGGTATAATGAAAATATTACGATGGTTAATAACTTGCTGGCTATGTTTTGGAATGCGCCGTGCTAACCAAGAATTAAAGCGCAAATTAAGGGCGCTTTTAAGACTTGCTTTAAGTGATGAAAATACTGAGTGCTTTCGTGTATATAGCAATTAGTCCCCCTCTTTTTTCGCTCTCAACTCAACTGCATTGCTGCATTTTCGCTTTGTTATATTGGCATAAGACTTATTCAAACTTACTCAAGAGTGCTTAAGCATTTGACTTTGTACTTTTAACCTAGCGGATTAGTTGGGTCAACTTGCGATAAAATTTGTTGCGATATTTCATCCGCTTGTTCAAAAATATGATGTTGCTGTGGTGCTAGTCTATGCTCACAAACAGGCGCGAAAACCGCTTGTATGTCTTCAGGAATAACATAATCACGATTTTCTATAAAAGCCCACGATTTAGCAGCGGCTAATAATGATTTACCGGCACGGGGTGATAACGCTTTCGCTTTTGACTCATTAAGACGGCTAACACGACATAAGGCAATAACATAATCTACAATCTCAGGGGCAACTCGAACATTTGAGATAAGCTGCTGAATTTCTCTTAATTGCTCAACTTTTAGAAACGCTTTAATGTCTTCTACATCGCGATGAGAAGCCGTTGATTGTAGAATTTGTCGTTCAGCATCTACTGTTGGAAAACCTAAAGAAATGCGCATCATAAAACGGTCTAACTGAGATTCAGGCAGAGGATAAGTGCCGGCATGCGACATCGGGTTTTGCGTAGCGATAACAAAAAATGGTGCCGGTAACTCATGCGTAACACCATCAACACTTACTCGCCCTTCTTCCATAGCTTCTAACAAGGCGCTTTGGGTTTTCGGGCTAGCACGGTTAACTTCGTCCGCCAATACCACTTGGTTGAAAATAGCGCCTGGATGCAATTGAAATGACTTACTGGTTTCATCAAAAATAGCAACGCCAATAACATCAGAAGGCATTAAATCAGAAGTAAACTGAATACGCTGATACGACAATCCAAGGGTAAGCGCTAAGGTGTTTGCTAAGGTGGTTTTCCCCATGCCCGGCAGATCTTCAATTAAAATATGACCTTTAGCGAGCAAACACGCCAAGGCTAACTTGACTTGGTGAGGTTTGCCAATAACGACAGATTCTATTTGAGCCAATACATTGGCAACTAGGGTTTGCATATTTGTCGTTCCTAACGGTTATCGTTGAATGTTGAGCTTTCAGCATAAATAAGAATTCAGTGAATACCAAGAAAAATCATCCAATATTAATATTATTACAATAACTTATTAGTAAAATAGGCAGTGATTTTGAGCAACTGCTTAAAACTTTATTATGCAATTGCTCTTAATAAATTAAGTAAGCTGAACGCTTGATAATGAGTGCTTGATTCTCAAATGAATCAAAAGCTTAGGTAGTAAAGTAAATGCTATCGCTAGGTAAACATCACGAATATACGCCATCATTGCTGCATTTTATGTCACTTCCAAGGCAAAACGATTATGAATAGCGAGATATTTATTTGACGTTTTAACGCAGAGAATGGGTTAAAACGGAGCATAGAGCTAGTGCTGCTTATTCAGAGTTCAGATTAAATACTAAAGCAAACTTATAAATTAAAAGCGGCACGCTCTATCGCCTTTTCTAATGGCATATTTTCTAAACCAAGATCACGTAATGCATGAATAAACTTTAAGGTTTTGAAACTGTCGAACCACACGATCAATTGCTTTTCGAATTGCTCTTGTTTTGCCGTGCTTTGTTTAGTGATAAATGAAAGTAACCCGACATGAGTTAAAGCTTGTTGGCTTATTTGAGATAATTCAGCGAGCCAAGCTTGTGGGTGTTGTTTGTTTTTCCATAAAATTTCAAATGCTTTTAGTACCGTTTTTAATTCGGTAAAAATTTCAGGGTGATAATAAGCAAAATCTATGCCTTGCGACTCAAGTTGCATTATATGTTGTACGGCTGGACCTGTGCCAAAAGGAACACGTTGTGATGGCCTAGCATCGAGCTTTATCACTACATTATCTAGGTAAGTAACTCGACCAAGTTTTGCGAGTTTATTGAGTAAATAAAAATCTTCCCCCGCGCTGCGCTTAGGAAAACCTCGCGCTTGGCAATAGGCCAACATATCAAAAGACAAAATACTGCCAATGGTAAAATAGGCATAAGGTGATTTTGCATAAGTTAAACCTGCCACGTAGTAACGTAAGGCATTTTCATAGCGCTGGTTTGCTTGATGAATCGATGCTGTATCACTGTAGTGAAAAAAATTGCAACACGTTGCTGCTGCATTTTTTAGTGCTGAATTATCGCTGTTATGCGCAGATAAATAGTTGTCCGGAAGATGTGCGTCGGCGTCAGTTGAATGTACCCAAGACGATACTATGTTGCCTGTTGCAGCGAGTTTAATCGCTAAGTCAGCACCAATTTTTCTTGCTAATCCAACACCTTGCTCCGTTGGAATAGATTTGCTGTAACGGTCAACAATTAGTATTGAGGAATTAACATTTTTAGTTTGCTTCGCACTGTTTTGCTCAGCGTTTCTTTGCTCTGCACTATTTTCCTTAGCATTGCTTTCCTTAGCCGTGCTGAGTTCAATAAGGCGTAAATTATCCTGCTGCCAAGTTTCTTGCCCTTGGTTAGCAATATATTGCGCTAAATCAATTTGATCTTGCTGATGTTGTCGACCAAAGTCATTATCGGGTTGATTAATAACCACAATAACTAAGCACTGCTGCTCAACTAGCCCTGAGGTAATAAAGCGTTCAATAAATTGTGTTGATTCTTGAAATGCGGGTATAACAATGACGTGTTGATAAACGCTTTCTTTTGGAAATGTTGCTAACGATAACACTTCTGGTTCAGCGTAATGAGTAAGGTATTTAGCCGATGTTTTGTGTTGCTGTAGATCAGCCATATTTTTACTCATTTACTTTTTCTATTTAGTGCCTATATCGCTTAAAAGCTAACATGTAAGCTAAGGTTTATAGCTCAGCTTATTGTTGTTATTGCTTAATGCAACGCAGCTCTATGTGGCAATGCGGCACAGATATCTGCTTCAATATCTAACACTTCTTCTAAGCGTTGATCTACCTCTGCCTTATCAAAATACTCATAGGCTAACTCAATAAATAAGTTTTTATGTTTCTCTTCTGACTTGGCAATAGTTTGATAAAAGTCTTTATCTTTGCCTTCAGGTAATGCTTGAGCAATGAGTGAGAATCGTTCATGACCACGTGCTTCAATAACACCAGCTACAATTAATCGGTCCATAAAAAACACATCGCTACCATTGCGAAATACTTTTCGAATTTGGTTAATGTACGGGTCTTTTTCATCTGCGCCTAATTGTCCACCACGAGCATAAATTAGCTTTAATACCTGTTTAAAGTGAATAAGCTCTTCAATCGCTAAATCGGCCATCGCTTTTACAACAGATTTACGATCAGGGTAATGTGAGATCATGGACATCGCCATACCAGAAGCTTTTTTTTCTGCAGCAGCATGATCAGTTAAAAAGGCGTCAAAGTCGCTCAGCACAACTTCGGCCCAAGCTTTAGGTGTTTGATATTTTAGTTCGAACATAAATAAATTTAATCATAGTGAAGATAGTAAATAATGGCGCTATTTTACACGCCTAAAAATGCGCGACAAGAAAATACTTAAATCAGTTTAATATTATCAGCTATGCTCTTTTTTCTAGGCTAAAATATTTGCTCCTTTCAAAAGTGCTTTTTGCAGAGGTAAACCGAGATAATGTCGATAACATAAGGGATTACATAGTAAAATGTTACGTAAAATAACAATAATTACCTTCTGCTCGCTACCGCAATATCTTATACTGCGCAGTCATCATAATTGAGACTAAAATGACAAATAAAAAACTATTCCCCCTATTGATTTTAATGGTTATTTTTAGCCCATTAGCTATCGACATTTTTTTACCCGCTTTGCCTATCATGGCAGCAGATTTCGTCGTTCCTATGAACCAAATTCAGTGGAGCGTTACAATATTTATTTTGAGTATGGGGTTTGGTCAATTAATCAGTGGACCACTTGCTGACCGTTATGGACGTCGCCCGATTGCTATAGGCGGTATTATAATTTATGGCTTGGCTTCTATTATGGCGGCTTATTCTGAGAGTTTAGGCTTTTTCCTTGCGAGTCGTTTACTCCAAGGTTTTGGTGCCTGTGCGATTGTAGTTTCTGCTTTTGCCAGCGTTCGTGATAAATACAATGCTATTGAAAGTGGCGTAATGTATTCTTATTTAAATAGCGCCATTTGTTGTATTCCTGCCCTTGCTCCGTTGTTGGGCAATGTTTTAACAGAAAACTTTGGTTGGCGTAGTAATTTTGAGTTTATGACCGGGTATGCTGTTTTTGCCGGTTTAATTTTATTTTTCACGCTTAAAGAAACTCGGCCGACTAACACTGAAAAACAAAAAAAACTTATTTCTTTGTCCCACTTTTCATCGGTAATAAAACACCCCGTATTTCTCTTTAATGCTTTACTGGTTATGTTATCAATGGCGATTATTATTGCTTATGTTAGTAGCTCGCCAGCTTGGTTAATGGTGCGTTTAGGCTTAGATCAACAAAGTTTTGTTTTTTGGTTTAGCGTTAATGCCGCAATTAACATTGTTGCCTGTTTCTTAGCGCCTAAATTTTTAAGAAAATATGGTGCCAGAGTTACCATAGGTTTAGGTATGTTTTTACTGATTTTAGCCGGTTTACTAATGTTAGCTTTATTGCCTTGGCAAACCGCAATGGCTTTTATGATACCCATAATGACCAGCTCGCTTGGTTTTTCTTTTCTCATGGGCGCTTGTGCAGGCCAAGCACTGGCACCTTTTGGTGAAAGAGCAGGTTCAGCCTCTGCATTACTCGGTTTTATGCAAATGAGCGGGTCTGCAGTTATTGTTTATTTATTACAGTTATTACCTATAAATGAAGCAGAACAATTAACGCTTTTAATGTTAAGTATTATTCCTGTTTATATCATATGGAAATTACCGCGAGTCAAAAAACATATTTTGCTGGAGAATCACTAAGGCTTGTAAGGTTATATCAGCAGTAATGATGTGCTGATTAATGAGTAATAGTGGTGATTAATGAGTAATAGTGGTGATTAATGAGTAATAGTGGTGCGTAAATAGTGATGATAAATGAGAGATAAAATACTATCTCTGACTAAAGTAAATCAAAGCGTTATTCATTAGGTTAAACAAGAAAGTCTTTGAGCTGTGAGAGTAAAACCACACCAAAAAAGAAACATGAAAAAAGCGACTTACGTCGCTTTTTTCAAATTCATTACAGCCTTGTCATTTAATCTTTAACGCTGCTATTAATGATTATCTAGGCAATACCTAAACTATTTATTTAGTGGTGAGGCATGCGCCGCAGCTCTAAAAATTGTGTTCATCAGCATAACATTCAAACCATCTAAGTAGGCTCTAGTGGTTGGCTCTTGGGTGAAGGCTATCACCATGCCACGCCCCATAGGTTGATGAATAAGATAAGGTTTATAGGCCAATTGCTTTTTATTTTCAGCCCATAAGTAGCCACTAGCTAGAACATTTTTAGCATCACTAAACCAGGCTACATTTTTACCCGACGCAAGTTTAATTGGAGTATATATATCGTTTCCGTAGGCTATCGCTGCTAAGTTTTTATTTACACCAGCCGTTAACCAGTGTTCTTGGTCAACCTCAATATTTGCCAAAACACCGGCAACAAAGTCAGGGCTTTCCTGCGTATTTTCACTAGCCGATATTAACGCAGACTTACTTGATAGCAATTGCCCATCAACCATAGACTCACCTTCAACTGCTTTTGCTGATGCTGTCTTATCGCCAGTTGTATCTTTAAACGCACGTTCTCTTTTAACATCGAGTAATGCAATGTCGTGCTCAGCGGCAAATTGTGTTGCACTTCCTATGGTGATCAACACACCACCACGCTCGATCCATTGTTTGATATTGTCTGCCCCATTAACACCAAGCACTTTTTTATAATCACCTGTCGGTAATATAAGTACTTGGTAGTTTGATAAGTCGGCATTTTTGAGGGTCGTTGTGCGTATAGCCGTAACCGGGTAATTAAACTGTCGTTCAATCACAAATCGAGTATTACCTGCACTTAGCGAACTTACCGGATTGTCCCATGCCATCGCTATTTTAGGCGCTGACATAGTCACGGTGTTACCACTTCCAAAACTTGGCCCTTTGGTAACCCAACTCGAATCAACACCTTGAACTTGAGCACCCGTACTTTTAGCTATTTCGGTAACTTTGGCTGCTATATCGTCATCGTTTCGACGCTTTTCAATAATTAAAGTCCCTGCAGTAAACTGCTGATTATTAGCTAAAGTAAACGCTTGGTCAGCACTTTTAATGGTGATGCCTTGCTGTAAAGCCGCCGTTAAAAAACGACCTGCCGCCATATCACCCCAGGGTACTATAAAGGCCACTGTCGCATCAGGGTTAATAACCTGACCATTAAGTTTGTTGTCACTTTCAATTAGGTTATTAGCAACTTTTACCGTTTTTGAACAAGCGTCAACATCTACATCAAACATTAATGGTAAAGACCAACCCGTAACATCATAGATTTCATCATCTAACTTTCTTGCTCGTCTGCGCTCTTGCTCTTTAACAAAGGCCGGTGACATATCAACTTGCTGGGTAAAGGTTGTTGTTACAAAACGGCCTTTAGGTTGTGCGGTATCAATAAAGTAAGCACTTGCCTGATAGCTTTTACCACATTGTTTAAAATCTTTTTGAGCTTGTTTAACTTCGACGCCATGCTGCGCCATCAGTGTTGCAAGCCTGTGATTACCTGCAACATTGCGCTTGTTCGGCAAGATATAAACCCGTTCTTTATTATTTTTACCGGCTTTAATTGCACTGGTTTGATAATGATAATAATCGTTTAAAAGCTTTTGATGATTATCTGCAACGCCTTCAGCGGTAGAAATTGATGCCACAAAATGACGTTGAACGGTATTTTTATAGGTTAGCGTTTCGCCAGTTTGCTTTTTGAACAACTCACCACGCGATGAAGAAACTTCGTAGGTTGAAGCTGAAGCGCCATAAAATACTGGCCAACTATCGCCATAACCGGGGTAAAAAGCATCAAATATTTCTCGGGTAAAATAGTCAAAACCTAAACGATCAAAATGTTTACCGTGGTTTTCACCAATGGCAGACATATTATCAATTTGCGTTTTGGTCATATGCGGATTAAAAGGTTTTGCAGCAGGTGAAAAGTAGTAACTGCTGTCACCGCCCATTTCATGTAAATCAATCACCACTAACGGGCGATAGTGATTCATAGCCTTAATACGCCCAGCTGTTTCAGGCTGAGTTATCGCTAACCAATCTCTATTCATATCAAATAAATAATGATTTGAACGGCCACTAGGCCAAGGTTCATTGTGCTCAGCACTTAATCTATCATCGCTATGTTGCATACCCACAGTTGCATAATAGCGGCTAGTAAACCGGCTACGTCCGTCAGGATTTTGCAGCGGATCAATAAAGACCAAAGTATTCTTTAAAATTTTACTATTTGTCGTTTCATTGGGCGCGGCGAGTAAGTGGTAAGCTGTCACCATAGCAGCATCTGTACCACTGATTTCATTGCCATGCACACTGTACCCTAACCAAACAGACGACGGAAGTTGCTCAATTAAGCTTTTAGCCGCACTTTTGTCAGTCAGGCGTGGATCAGACAGTTTTTGCATTTTCTCGGAAAAATCATCAAGGTTTGCAATAACCTTTGCGTTACCAATTGCAGCATAAATGAGTTTACGACCTTCCCATGTTCTGCCGTACTCAAAGAGTTTAATGTGCGAAGGCGCTGCACGCTCTAATGCTTCAAAATAGCGTAACATATCGCCATGATTAGATATTCTCTCGCCTACGTCGTAACCTAGCACGCTTTTGAAAGTGGGTATTAATGGGTTATATTCGCTTCCTGGCCACATTTGCTCTGTTGATTCAGCATGAACCGATAAGGAACAAATAAGGCCAATAAGTAGAGATGAAAATATTTGGGCACAATTTTTTAGCATAGAGTTTCTCTGTCAGCAGTCCTGAGGTTAAATCAGGATTTAATGAATATAGGTATAACGACTACATCACTAAAATACTACGTCAAAACTTAAGCTAAGTACCCACTTTATCGATGAAATTTATAAAATATAAGCTGAATGCCCAACACTAAACTGTCTACAACACAATAGATGGAATTAACCATATCCTACGCCTGTAGCAATTTTAAGTAAGTAACTTAGCTTATTAAGCACGCACAGCTTTATTAATGATTATATAAATATTTAATATAATCATGAGCAACATCGCTCCATAAAAATCGTGATTTTAACGCATTATCAGATATCGCGGCCCATTCTGTTGGACTATGTTTTTTCATTGCTAAAACTGATTGAAAACAACTGAGCATATTTTGCGCTTGTTGAAGGGGGTCAGCGCCATTAAAACTAAAGCCATTAATATTATGACTAATGGTATCGCTTAGGCCGCCTACACTATGCGCTAAACAAGGCTGGCCTGCACGCATTGACAACATTTGACTAATACCACAAGGCTCAAATGAACTTGGCATTAAGAATAAATCGCCAGAATTATATATATTCAATGATAAAGCTTCAGAGTAGCCTTTGAGGAATATAAAATTACTATGATTAACGGCAATATTTGTTAAAAACTCTTCAAGCTTTTTATCACCACTGCCTAATAAAATAAAAACACCATCGTCGGCTAATATCGCTAATAAATGTTCTAACGCGGTTTTGCCATTAGGCATTATTTCTTGAAAAAGGCGAACTTTTTGATCGGTAATTCGACCAACAGATGTTAATACCAATGGCGGGTTTTTATAACTTTTATTCGCCACTTGCGCTAAACGAGCAGCGGCAACTAAATGTGCTTGTTCAACTAATGGCTTATCGCCTAACCATTTAACCACTTCTTTGGCTGATAATGTTAATAAAGCTTTGAGCTTAAGCGGCGCTTTTGTGCTATCAGGGTATTCACAACCATTTAAAATACCATGTAAACGGCCTGTATCGGCGGCATGGCGTAAATCTAGCTCTAAGCCTTCGCCACCAAAATGGCCTTGTTCAACATTGCTTGGCAGTAATATCTCTTTCGCATAGGTTGGCGAAACCGCATGTACCCTATCAGACAAGGTAATACCAGCGCGCATTGGGTTGTAACAATCGTGATAACGAGGGTCGTTAATTTTACTGTAATCAAAAGCCAAGTTTGGAAACCAAGCTTTTAATGAAGACTGATCGCCATCAAACGGCCTAATACCTTGCAAGGCAATGTTATGAATAGTAAAAACAGTATTAATGGCTTTTAGTTGCTGATATTCAGGGTCAAAAGCACGTAACACTGACACCATAGCCGTATGCCAATCGTGTAGATGTAATACGTCAATTTTACCAAAAACATCACTAATAATGGCTTTAGCTACTGCTGCACTGAACAAAGCGAATTTACTAGCATCTGAAGCAAAAGGTCTGTTACTTGGATCATCACAATAAATCTTTCCTTCACCACCTATGGCAAATAAAGGATGTTCAATAACCCATTGTGTAACATTTTTCGATGAGTTTTTTGCCGACTTTTTAAACGATACTTTAAAAATATCAACTTGCTCTTGATGCGAGCCAAACGATACATCAATGGATGTTACATACTTTGCCCCTTCTAACTTAGAAAAGGCGCCGTAGCTAGGTGTAACCACATCGACTTGCTGGTCAATTTTACCTAGGGCAATAGGAATATCTCGAACAACATCACCTATGCCACCTACTTTTCCGCGAGGTAATGCATCGTTTTCAGCGGCTGCCATTAATATTTTCATGCTTTCCCTTTTTCTCTTAACTATTTATTACTTATTTACGGGCTTGCTAACTTAGGTGCTAACTTAGGTGCTAATTAAGCGCAGTCTAGCGACTCAAAAGTCATTATTATGTAATAACATCAGGCTGAGTTCTGCCAGTAAATTGTTTAATACCCGCCACAGATTCAGCGATTTGAATTAACTCACTCAAGGCTTGTTGTGTTTCTTGTGCTAACAAAGCCGAGTCTTGCTGAAAACAGTCTAAGTAAACTCTTAAGGTGGCACCTTGTGTTCCGGTACCTGAAAGTCTAAAGACGATTCTTCCACCATTTCCTAAATAAATACGAACACCTTGCGCGGTAGTTCTACTGTTATCTACCGGGTCAATATATTCAAAGTCGTCAGCTGATGTCACTTTAACGCCTAAAATTTCTTGGCCTGGTAAAGCGCTAATTTTAGCTTTTAATTGACTGATCATCTCATGCGCATTGGCACTGTCTACTGCTTCATAATCATGACGAGTAAAATAGTCTCGACCATATTGTAACCAATGGTTTTCAACAATTTCACTCACCGGTTGTTTTTTAACAGCGATTAAATTAAGCCAAAACAATACTGCCCATAAACCATCTTTTTCTCTTATATGATCAGAGCCGGTGCCAAAGCTTTCTTCACCGCATAAGGTTATTTTGCCTGCATCTAATAAGTTGCCAAAAAACTTCCAACCTGTTGGCGTCTCAAAACACGGAATATTCATTGCTTCGGCGACACGATCAACCGCTCTACTTGTTGGCATTGAACGCGCCACACCAGCAATGCCTTTCGCATAAGCAGGAATTAGGCTAGCGTTAGCGGTTAATATGGCTAAACTGTCGCACGGATTAATATAAAACGCTTTACCAAGTACCATGTTTCGATCGCCGTCACCGTCTGAGGCAGCGCCAAAATCTAAGCCCTTTTCACCATAAACTAAATCAACTAATTCATGAGCGTGAACTAAGTTAGGATCAGGATGACCACCACCGAAATCGGTTAATGGCACGCCGTTAATAACCGAGCCAACGGGCGCACCTAAGCGGTTTTCAATAATTTCTTTGGCATAAGGGCCATTTACCGCATGCATAGCATCAAAACATAAACGAAAATCACCGGTTGAAATTAAGGCTTTCATGGCTGAAAAATCAAACATTGATTCCATTAAATCTGCATAATCGCTTACGGGGTCAATAATATCAATTTGGCATTGTGCAAGTTGTAGTGTGGCTAAGTTATCAAGGTCAATATCGTCGGCATCAACAGTTGAATATTGCGCCATAGATAAGGTTTGTTGAAATATCGCATCGGTAAGTTTTTCAGGTGCGGGACCACCATTTTCAGCATTAAATTTAATACCAAAATCTTCATCAGGACCACCAGGGTTATGGCTAGCTGATAAAATAATACCACCACAGGCTTCATTTTTACGAATAACACATGAAGCAGCAGGTGTTGATAAAATACCGCCCTGTCCAACTAAAATATGAGAAAAACCATTCGCGACAGCCATTTTAATAATAACTTGTATCGCTTCACGATTATAAAACCGTCCATCGCCACCAATAACTAATTTTTTACCTGCACAAGGCGCTATGGTATTGAACACGGCTTGAACGAAGTTTTCTAAATAACCCGGTTGTTGGAATTGCTTAACTTTTTTTCTAAGGCCTGACGTGCCTGGTTTTTGGTCGGTAAACGCTTGAGTTTTTATTTGCTTCGCTTGGTTCACATGTTCAATTGTCATAATTTACCCTTAAAAAATATTATTGTTATACGTTTTAATTACATGAAGACTTTGCTTAGGCTGAGCTTTATTCCATTAGATTGAATACTTAATTAATGGTTGCCTTGATCAATGCCGTTCTAATACATCAACCTCACCATAAACTTATTTAACCTGAACTCTGGATAAGCAGCACTTGCTCAATGCTCCCTTTTAAGCCATTTCTGCGTTAAAACGTCGATAAATAGCGCGCTATTCATAAACGTTTTGCCTTGGAAATGGCATAAAATGAAGCATTGATGATAGCTATTCGTGATGTTCACCTGGCTATAGCATCTACTTTATTACCTAAGCTTTTGGTTCACTTGAGTTTCAAGCACTCATTATCCAGAGTTCAGGTTATTTAACCCTTCAGATTAACCGCATGCTAAGTGATTGACGGACTAAAGTCCGACCTACAAAAAACGACTTAGCATGCTTTAGTTTTAGCTTTTTACTGTAATTCAAAAATCATGGTAGCAAGTGGCGGTACAGACAATAAAACTTGATGCGCCTGCCCTGCATAAGCCTCATTTACCGAGTTAACACCGCCGCCATTACCAACATTACTACCGCCATAAATACTGCTATCAGTATTTAAACATTCTCGGTAAAAACCAGCTTGTGGAACACCTACAGCAAAGTCTTCGTAATTTGTTGGTGTTAGGTTAACAACAACTAAAGCAGGAGCAGTGCCCTCTTGGCCTTTACGTAAATAAACCAAAATTGATTGCGCACTGTTTTGCGAATCTAACCATTCAAAACCATTGCCGTCACAATCGAGTTCATGCAAGGCAGGAATGTTTCTATAGGCGTGATTTAAATCTTTAATTAGCGTTTGTATGCCTTTATGACTATCGTGTTCAAGTAAATGCCAATCTAAGCTTTGATCATGATTCCACTCGTTACGTTGCGCAAATTCACAGCCCATAAACAAGAGTTTTTTACCCGGATGAGTCCACATAAAGCCGTAATAGGCACGTAAGTTAGCAAATTTTTGCCAATCATCACCGGGCATTTTATTTAATAAAGAGCCCTTACCGTGAACCACTTCATCGTGGCTAATAGGTAAAACAAAATTCTCACTAAAGCTGTAAACTAGGCCGAAGGTCATTTCATTATGATGATGTTGACGATAAATAGGATCACGCTCCATATATTTCAACGTGTCATTCATCCAGCCCATATTCCATTTAAAACCAAAACCTAAACCGCCGCCATCAACCGGTTTTGACACACCAGGCCATGCAGTTGACTCTTCAGCAATCATCATAACACCAGGGTGTTTTGCATAAGATCGGGTATTTACTTTTTGTAATACCTCAATCGCCTCTAAGTTTTCTCTGCCACCATGTTCGTTAGGTAGCCATTGCCCCTCTTCACGGCTGTAATCTAGGTACAACATAGAAGCAACGGCATCAACACGTAAACCATCTATGTGGTATTGATCTAACCAGTAAATAGCGTTGCTGAGTAAGTAGCTTTGCACTTCTGAGCGGCCATAGTTATATATCAGGGTTTTCCAATCTGGATGGAACCCTTTACGTAAATCTTCATGTTCATAAAGGCATGAACCGTCAAATTTACCGGTACCATGTTCATCGGTAGGAAAATGCCCTGGCACCCAATCAAGTAATAAGCCAATGCCAGCTTTATGACAACAATCAACAAAGTATTTAAAGTCTTCTGCACTGCCAAAACGTGCAGTAGGCGCAAACAACCCTATTGGCTGGTAGCCCCAAGAACCGTCAAATGGGTATTCGCTTACCGGCATAAGTTGCAAATGAGTAAAACCCATATCAACAACATAAGGTACTAATTGCTCAGCTAATTCACGGTAAGTTAAATAACTTGGTGAGTGTGAATTATCGCTGTTATTGGTTAAATTTCGTTTCCAAGAGCCAAGATGCACTTCATAAATTGAAACCGCACCATGATAATGATTAGCTGAACTATCACGCTCACTCATCCATTGTGAATCTTGCCATTGATACTTACTCGTTTGACTAACTTTAGAAGCTGTTTCTGGGGCAAGTTGCATCGAAAATGTATAAGGGTCAGCTTTTAGTGGCTGAATTTGTTCATGTTTATCAGATATTTCATATTTATAACTTACATCAGCACAAACATTTGGCAGAAATATTTCCCACACGCCTGAACCAGGATGCTTGCGCATAACATGATGACGGCCATCCCAGAAGTTAAAGTCTCCAACCACAGACACACGAGAAGCATCAGGTGCCCAAACAACAAAGTGCGTGCCCTTAACATTATCAAGGGTAATTTCGTGAGCGCCCATCCATTGATAAGCTTGTTCATGTGTACCTTCACAAAAAAGGTACAGATCTTCACTTTTTAATAGCGAAGGATAACGGTATGGGTCGTCGACAATAACGGTTTCATTTTTGTATGAAACACGTAAACGATAGTCAAAAACATTACGTTTTCGGCCTAATTTTCCTTCGAATAATCCCGCTTGATCTACTTGGTTAAGCTCAGCCACCAAAGCATGCGTTTTAGTATCAATAACTTCAACACTGAGTGCTTCAGGTAAAAAAGCGCGAACAATTAAACCACTGGTCATCGGATGCTTATGTATACCTAATACCGAGAAAATATCTCTGTGTTTAACATTAACTATTGCTGAAACTTCTTCGTTATCTAACAAGCTTTTTGCTAGGTTTTTCATTGTTTTTCCCTAGTATACCGTTAACTTTTTATACGATTACATTACTGAGGTTATTTTGTATGTGATTGTACTTTATAATTAATTTTAATATTTAATATAAACTTAAAAATTAAAAATAATGTGGGTAACTTCATTAAATTTGAAATTACCCTGTACTTAAAGACATGAGCATCAAAAGTGATTAACTTTCGCTTTTCAATTTTGCAAGCATAGTCATGGTGACTAAAACAACACCTTTATCGGTAACTCTAAAGCCATTAGCACGATCATTATCATGATTAATACCAATTTCCATACCTGTTGGGATCTCACAACCTCGGTCGATAATGGCTTTTTTAATTTTACAGTGTCGATTAATAACAGCACCCGGCAAAATAACCGACTCGTCAATATCGCAGTAAGAATTAACTCTGACTTTTGAGAATAACAAGGATCTTTTTACCGTTGAGCCTGAAACAACCACACCACCAGAAACCGTAGAGTCTATAGCAATACCACGGCGTTCATCTTGGTCAAATACAAATTTAGCGGGTGCTGTTTGTTCTTGGTAAGTCCAAATTGGCCAGTTTTCATCATACATATTAAGCTGTGGCTCTGGTGCAACTAATTCCATGTTAGCTTCCCAAAAAGAGTCTAATGTACCTACATCACGCCAGTAAGGCTGTTTCTCACTATCAGGGTCTTTAAACGGAAAAGCAAAAACGCGATGAGACTCAATTATTCTAGGAATAATGTCGTTACCAAAATCACCACTTGAACCTTCTTCAGCGGCATCTTTTTCTAGTTGCTCAAATAAAAACTCAGTGTTGAATACATAGTTACCCATTGACGCTAAAGTTACGCCTGGTTTGCCAGGAACTTCAGAAGGGTTAGCTGGTTTTTCATCAAAACGACAAACACGGCTGTCTTCGTCAACGGTCATTACACCAAACTGACCTGCCGCGTCTTCTACCGATGTTTCAATACAACAAACGGTCATATCAGCTTCGTTAGCGACATGTTGTGCGAGCAATGGACCGTAGTCCATACGATAAACGTGATCACCAGATAAAATCATTACATATTTAGGTAACTCATGTCTGATAATATCAATATTTTGAAATACCGCATCTGCGGTACCGAGATACCAGCCGTCACCCTTTTGTTGAGAAGCTGGCAAAATTTCAATAGATTCACCCAACTCTTTTTTGAAGTGTCCCCAACCACGGTTAACGTGACGAATAAGCGAGTGTGATTTGTATTGAGTAGCAATACCAACACGCCTAATACCTGAGTTAATACAGTTTGATAAAGGAAAGTCGATGATTCTAAACTTACCACCAAAAAAGGTAGCAGGTTTAGCTCGTTTGTCTGTTAGCTCATAGAGTCTCGAACCTCGGCCCCCAGCCAAAACCAACGCATAAGTTTCTTTTGTTAAACTACTTATTCTTCTTTCTACATAATTGGGCATAACGTATCCTTTACCTTTACAAACATTAATTAACGTTCAATAAATAGCGTTTTACTTTTTTTAATACTGCGTTGATTAATAACCTAACCACTCTTATTTAACATAAAAATGGTCAATATATTAACCAACGAGTACATCAGTAAATTACTAAAGCTTCCATATTTCATCTCGATACTGCCTGATCGTATGATCGCTCGAAAACACACCACTTGCTGCAGTGTTTAAAATACTCATTTTGGTCCACAACGTTTGATCTTGATAGGCTTTATCTACACTTCGCTGTGCTTGAAAATAACTGTCAAAATCGTACGCTGTTAACCACATATCATGCGGGTCACGTATTGTTTTTATAATAGAGTCAAAAATATTTGGCTCAAATAAATTAAAGTGACCGCTTTCTAACAAATGCATAACTGATGATAATGTTTCAGAATTAGCTATGATTTCATTAGGTTGATAATTTTCTCGAATATCTGAAATTTCATGAGCCTCAGCGCCGAATAGGAAAAAGTTTTCTTCGCCAACGGCATCTCTAATTTCAATATTTGCACCATCTAAGGTGCCAATAGTTAAGGCGCCGTTCATCATAAATTTCATGTTACCGGTACCAGAAGCTTCTTTACCTGCAGTAGATATTTGCTCAGATAAGTCAGTAGCTGGACAAATAATTTCCATGGCAGAAACATTGTAATTCGGTACAAAAGCAACTTTTAAATACTTAGCTGCTTTGGGATCTAAGTTAATAGTGTCAGCAACATTATTGATTAACTTAATAATCTCTTTTGCCATTACATAACCTGGCGCGGCTTTACCACCAATAAGCACACAACGTGGTGTTATATCAGCGGTGTCGCCTTTGCGAATTCGATCATATAAGCCTATAACGTGTAAAATGTTGAGTAGTTGACGTTTGTATTCATGAATCCGTTTAACTTGTACGTCAAACATCATATTTACATCAAACTTAACACCGGTAGCTTTCTCTACGAAGTCAGCTAAAACAACCTTGTTAGCTTTTTTACTTTCTTGCCATTGTTGTTGAAATGCATGATCTTCTGCAAATTTTGCTAATTGCTCAACATGGGTAAAATCAGCAACCCAATTTTTGTCAATTTTACTTGAAATAAGCTCAGCTAAACTGGTGTTACAGTGCGATAACCAACGGCGCGGTGTAACGCCATTAGTTTTGTTATTAAACTTTTCAGGCCACAGTTGATAAAAGTCATTAAATAACCCGGCTTTTAAAAGCTTGGTATGCAGCGCAGCAACACCATTTACTGAGTAACTCCCAACAATAGCTAAGTGCGCCATGCGAACTTGGGGGTCGTGACCTTCTTCAATTAATGATAAGGCTTGCTGTTTAGCTGAGTCGCCAGGCCACGCAACCGCAACTTTTTGTAAAAAGCGGGCATTAATTTCGTAAATAATCTCTAAAATGCGAGGCAATAAGTTTGCGAATAAGCTTACAGGCCATTTTTCTAACGCTTCAGGTAATAATGTGTGGTTTGTGTACGCCATGGTTTTAGTGGTGATATTCCATGCGTCATCCCATGAGATTGCATAGTCGTCCATCAAAATACGCATTAACTCAGGTACGGCAATACTTGGATGAGTATCGTTTAATTGAAAGCTATTAAGCTCAATAAACTCATCAAAATTATTACCACAGTTTTCAACATAGCTATTAATGGTGTCTTGCAAAGACGCTGAAGATAAAAAGTATTGTTGGCGTAAACGCAGCTCTTTACCATTTTCACTGGTGTCATTTGGATACAGCACCATAGTAATTTGTTCGGCTAAATTCTTTTTAGCCACAGATTCGGTGTAGCTACCTGCGTTAAATTCATCTAAATCAAATTCGTCGGTTGCTTCAGATTTCCATAACCGTAAGGTATTAACTACCCCATTTTGATACCCAGGAATTGGCATATCATAAGGAACAGCTAACACATCATGAGTATCATTCCACTGTCGATACTGTTGACCGCTGCGCTTTGTAATGACATCAACATGACCAAAAAATTTAACTCTAATGGCTTTTTCTGGCGCTGCAATTTCCCAAGGGTTACCGTTGCGTAACCAATTATCAGGATGCTCTATTTGCGCACCATTTTTAATTTGTTGATTAAACATGCCATACTCATAACGAATACCATAGCCAATAACAGGCAAGGCTAAACTAGCACAACTGTCTAGAAAACAAGCCGCTAATCTACCTAAACCGCCGTTACCTAATCCTGCATCATGCTCTGCTTGCTCAACATCTTCTAGCTCACAACAATAGCCTTTTAATGCATCACGCACTGTGTCGTCTAAGTCTAAATTTAATATGGCATTATTGAGTGTTCTACCCATTAAAAACTCTAATGATATATAACCAACACGGCGCTGGTGCCCTCTTGATTCACGAGTTTCTCGCCATTGTGCAACTAAACGGTCACGAATGGTAATAGCCAGGGCGTTATAAAGGTATAAGTGAGAATCTTGTACCTTGTCACGACCTAATGAAAAATGGAAATGGCGCGCTAAATCTTCAGCAAAAGTGTGTTCATTCATTAAAACACTGCCATCTGATGAAGTAATTTCACATATATTTTTTTCGTTATTCACAATGAGTGCTTCCTATTAGTTATTTATTAACAACCGTTTAATAAAACAATTGTTGAAAATGGAGCCATGGTAATTATTCGATCTGCTGGTATGTTTAAAACGTCTTCTTGTTGCGCATTTGTAGTTGTATCTATAGCCACTTGCCAATGCTGAATGTTTTCTATTACTGGTAATTGAAATGCTACTGGCTCAGCACCTGCATGGAAAAGACATAACAGCGATGGACTATTGGGGGCTTTTTCATGAATTAAATATCCCAGTGTCGCTGCGTGATGTGAGTGCCAGTGATCTTTAAGCATTTCAGAGCCTGATGGGTGATACCAAATAATATCAACCGTCGATTTTTTATCATCTTTATGAATAAAGTGATTATGGGTCAACATAGAAAAACGTTTTCTAAGTGCACTTAATTTAGCTGTGAAGCTTTTTAGCTCTTGCGCATATAAAGCGTTGTCATCCCAATCTAGCCAATTTATTTCATTGTCTTGGCAATAGGCATTATTATTGCCTTTTTGTGTACGACCTATCTCGTCACCAGCCAATATCATTGGCACGCCTTGAGATAGCATCAGCGTTGCCATCATGTTTTTAATTTGACGTAATCGGACTGACAATATTTCCGTATCAGTAGTTTCACCTTCAATACCGTAATTACGCGCAAAGTTATCTGAATGTCCATCGCGATTGTTCTCGCCATTGGCTTCATTATGACGATCTTGAAAACTCACTAAATCTCGTAAAGTATTACCGTCATGGCTGCAAAGAAAGTTAATGCTCGCAAATGGTTGACGACCACTGTGCTCAAAAATATCACTAGAACCATGAATTCTGCGAGCAAATTCAGGCAATAAGCCTTTATCGCCTCGCCAATAACGCCTCATGGTGTCACGATAGCGATCGTTCCATTCAGACCATGGTGACGGAAAGCCACCTAATTGGTATCCGCCTGGTCCAATATCCCAGGGCTCTGCAATAACTTTTACACTACTTAAAATAGGGTCTTGTAAAACCGCATCTAAAAAGCCGTTACTTTTATCAAAACCAGATAATTCACGGCCTAAAATCGTAGCTAAATCGAACCTAAACCCGTCAACACCCATCACTTGAACCCAATAGCGTAGGCTGTCCATAACCATTTGTAATACACGTGGATGACTAATGTTTATGGTATTTCCACAGCCGGTATCATTAATATAATAACGCGGCTCTGCTGAATTTAAGCGATAATAAGAATGGTTATCTATGCCTCTGAAACTAAGTGTTGGGCCTAATCGATTACCTTCACAAGTATGGTTGTAAACCACATCAATAAGCACCTCAAAACCGGCTTGATGAAGTTCATCAACCATGCGCTGGAAATCACGAATTTGATGTTGATTTAAATAGTCTTTATGCGGCACAAAAAATGCTAACGAGTTATAGCCCCAGTAATTAGATAGTTCTTTATCAGTGAGAAATTGCTCAGAAATAAATTGCTGTACCGGTAATAACTCAATGGTGGTTATACCTATAGCGCGATAATGGGCGATCATCGCCGGATGACTTATCCCTAAGAAAGAGCCACGTAAAGCTTCAGGTACTTTTGGGTTAAGTGCGGTTAGGCCTTTTACATGACCTTCATAAATAACGGTGTTTTTCCAAGCAATTGGCTTTCTTGGCACAAGCGGCACAGAAGCATCCATAACAACAGCTTTGAGCATAACATCAGCGTTGTCTCTATCGTCGAAAGACAGATCAGACTTTGGATCATGTATGTTGTAGGCAAAGTGTCGCTCAGACCAGGAAAATTTACCTTTTAGCGCTTTCGCATAAGGGTCTAATAATAATTTATGATGATTAAAGCGATGGCCAAACTCGGGTCTGTAAGGTCCATATACCCGATAACCATAAACCAAACCAGCTTTAGCACCTTTTAGAAAACCATGCCAAATATTATGTTCACAAGCAGGTAAAACAAAACGCTTTAATTCTTTATTGCCTTGTTCATCAAAAATACACAATTCAATTTTTTCAGCGTGTGCCGAAAAAATAGCAAAATTAACCCCGGTCTCATCAACAGTTGTGCCTATTGGATAAACTCTTCCGGGCTCCATTTTTAATTGTTCCATGCTTCTCCAGTGAAGAAAAATTAATGACTACTGTAAAATTGATTACAACAGTTCATATTGCTTGAAAAATATAGCAGTACAATTAAGTAAAACTAGCTTTTAAAATCTAAATTTATTATTAATTAAACACAAAACATTAACTTTAGTTCATTTAAAACATTATCTTTTAATAAGTATATGCAAAACCTTGATTTTAGGCTTTGCATATTACTGGTATACCTTGAGTGGTTTTAAGGCGAAGTTAGCACAACACTATTTTCGCTACCAAACTCATTAGCTAAGTATTGATCAGCCTGATAATCGTTTTCCCACTCGGTGTTGTTTAACAAGTACCGAAAGTGGAAACTTCCATCTTTGGGTAATCTTACTTTCGTTTTAAAGCTTTTTGATTTTTTATTAAACTTCATTTCAATCGCTTGCCAGCCATTAAAGTCACCGACTAATGAGGCTGAAGTGACATCACTTCTATTGAATTCAAAAGTCACTTCAGTTTCATCTTTAGTTTTAAAAAATTTCTTAGTTAGCATTGTCATTCTCCATTAATAATGTACTAATTGATTTAACATTACTGATTTTGCTTTATTTAAGTGCTAAATATTACGACGAAGCCCCAATAATGTGCGTTTTCCAATTAAAAATAGCCGATTTATATGTCGACAATATGAAAAAGCATAAATCGAGCCGAATATAAATTTAATATGTCTTAGGTGTATTAATAACCTAACCTTAATAATGTAGCTGTAATGTCAACGATGATGTAACTGAGTTAACTTACTTAACGTAGTAAAATTCTGTAAATAAATTACATAAGTTAAATATACAATGAAAATAAGTAACAATCAAAGCTTTATTTGCTGTAATTATAACCTATAAATTGTTAGAGTTACAAAATCACGTAATTTTATTACACAACAAAAAAGAGTGTCGATATGAATCTCATTGAACAACTAGCAGATTTAGTAGGTTTTCATGCAAGTTATACCGGTACATTTGGTAATAAGGTTTATGCCAAAGACCAGGCCAAAGGTGCACTATTAAAAGCAATGGGCTTCGATTTAGATGAAAGCGCTCTTAAACTAGCGATTAATTCTTTAAGTCAGAGTCAGTGGCTGAATATTTTACCTCCTGTACATATAGCTATATTGGAAGAGCAACAGCACAGCATTAAAGTAAGCCTGCCTAAAATTGGCAATTTATTATTAAATTGGAAAGTCACCCCTGAAATTGGAAGCACTGTTGGCAATGAGGTTGTTGGAGCTTTTAATGTCGAAGAGATGCAAGCCATTGCAGAAATAACCATAGATGACACACATTATTGCCAATATTTATTAACCTTGCCATCACTAGCTCAAGGTTACTATCAATTTACCCTTAGCTTTGGTGAGGCCCAAACTAGCTGCCCACTTATCTTTGCACCTAAAACTTGTTTCAGTGCGCAAGAAGCGTCAGCTAATAAAACATGGGGTTATACAGCGCAATTATATTCTCTAGTGAGTAAAAACAACTGGGGAATGGGCGATTTCACCGACTTGGCTCAACTTGTCGAAAAATCAGCTAAACAACAAGCGGCGGCTATTGGATTAAATCCATTGCACCCACTTTATCAACACAACCCCGCACATCGAAGCCCTTATTCTCCTTCTAGTCGATGTTTTTTAAATCCGCTGTATATTGATATAAGTAAGATTCCAAATTTTGAACTTTGCCCACTTGCTCAAGCAAAGGTAAGCAGCGAGTTATTTCAGCAGCGCATTGCTAATACTAAAGCCAGTAGTTTGATTGATTACCCTGAAGTAGCACAACTAAAATTTGAAATAGCCGAATTATTGTTTGATGATTTTTGCGTAAACCTCAAAGCTAGTTGTCGCAACGAATGCTATATAAAAATGGCTGATGAGTTTGAACAGTTTAAACAAGCCAATGGTAATGATTTACAGCGTTTCGCTACTTTTGACGCTTTGTATGAACATTTTCATCTCGCTGATGAAAACTCGTATGGTTGGCCTGATTGGCCGTTAAGCTTTCAAGACCCAGATAGCGAAGCCGTACACAAATTTAAGCTTTCTCATGCTATACGCATTGAGTACTTTTGTTTCCTTCAGTGGTTGGCCCACCAACAATTAAGTACCGTATCTCAACAAACCATTGATCAGAATATGGCGATTGGTTTATATCTTGATTTAGCTGTAGGTTGTGACGGTTCAGGTTTTGATGTTTGGTCGGACAAAGAAGTTTATGTTGCAGGTGCCTCAATTGGTGCCCCACCCGATGGTATGAATCCGTTAGGACAAAACTGGGGCTTAACACCAATAAACCCTGTAGCTTTGCAACAACAGGGCTATCAACCTTTAGTTAAAGCGTTACGTAGTAGCATGCAATATGCAGGAGCATTACGCATTGATCATATTTTAGGCTTAATGCGTCAGTACTGGGTAGCACCCGGTATGGAAGCCGATGAAGGGGTTTATATCAGTTTTCCGTGGGATGATATTTTACGTATTATTGCCTTAGAATCTCGCCGAAATAATTGTGTAGTCATAGGAGAAGATTTAGGTAATGTGCCTGAAGGTTTTAGTGAAACCATTCAAAATGCAGGACTGTTATCATTTAAAGTCTTATTTTTTGAACGTTGGGAATCAGGTTTATTTAAACGCCCCGATAACTTCCCAGCACAATCAGTAGTTACCGTAGCAACCCATGACACATCTACTTTATCAGGTTGGTGGCAAGGACGAGATTTGGAGTGGCGCCAACAACTTAACCTTTATCCTAGTGAAGAAGCTGGGCATACAGACAGAAACGGACGTGACAGCGAACGTAAAAACCTTATTGCCGCGTTAAATGATCTTCAAGTGATTAATTTGGATAAAGCGCCAGAACTTGAACCTGCCCAAATGAATACAGAATTGACTATTGCCGTACAAAAATACCTTGCTGCTTCTCCTAGCCATATTCAGTTAATTCCTTTGGAAGATGCTATGGAGTGTTTAGAACAAGTTAATATACCGGGTACGATTGATCAGCACCCTAATTGGTTACAAAAATTACCCGTGTCGGTAGAGCATTTTGATCAAACAGAGTCGATAGAAGAGATAGTACTTGCGATGAATGTCGCTCGGCCCAAATTATAATATTAATAATGGTTGGTTGAACATAAAGTGGATAGCCCACTTATAATATATACACTTAATAGGTGAGCTAGTTAAAGCGACTTTACATATAGGCTTGTAGAATAATAACTGTAAAGGTTATTACTGAGCTAGGCTTAACTTGAGCTCGGTCTAAGTTAGGTCTATAAACTAAAGCTGCGAATCAATTAATTCCAATGCTTCTTCTAAAATTGCCGTAACAGCGTCACGCGCTTTGTCTGGGTTACGTGATTTAATTGTATTTAAAATATCAGCATGTTGTTTAACATCAGCCCCTGGTACGCCTTTAATTTTATTGGTATAGCGAATACTAACGCGTAATGCGGTACCAATAAACTCGGTTAATTGGACAAAAAAACGATTTCCACTGGCAACTAAAATACTGGTATGAAAAGCAATATCAGCATCTAAAGGATCATCTAAGCCTTGATCAGCATCAACCATTCTCGATAAAGCTTTATCAATATCTTCTAATTGTTCATAAGTCGCATTAATTGCAGCAAGTGCAGCGGCTTGTGGTTCAATGGCGAGCCGTACTTGAGTAAACTCCTTAAGTAAGGCTAAAGAAGGTTTACTACTTAATATCCAAGTTAGTACATCGGTATCAAACATATTCCAGCTACTTTCAGGTAGCACTCTAATACCTTGTTTAGGTCGAGAAGAAATAAGCCCTTTGGCTGATAACATTTTTACCGCTTCACGGGTAGAGCTGCGGCTAACATTATATTGCACACAAAGGTCAGCTTCAGAAGGTAGACCTCCCCCAACAGGATATGTTCCTTTAACAACCGCAATGCCTAAATCATAGGTAAGTTGATGCGTTAAATTTTGTCTAGGTGAGGGTTTCATTTTTTTCTTCCAACAAGGTATTATTAATAAGTTATATCATATTTAATTACATATAATTATGATATAACTTTATCTTGTTAAAAAAAAGTAAAAAATTTAGCGTTAATATGCCGGTATTTTAGGCACATAATTATAGATATATAAAGTGTTTGGAGCAGGATAATGAGTTTATCTACTCAATATAAAAGTTTAAAGGATAAAGTTGTTTTTATTACCGGTGGTGCTGGTGGCATTGGTGCATCAATGGTTAAAGCATTTAGAGCACAACAAGCAAAAGTAGCTTTTATCGACTCAAACAAAACAATGGCTGAAGCATTAATTGATTCATTGCCACAATCACCAGACAACGAGCTTTGGTATAAAACGGTTGATGTTACCGATTCTGAAGCCCTTCAGGCCTCTGTTCATGAAGCAGTAGAACATTTTGGCGGCATAGATGTGTTGGTTAATAACGTTGGTAATGATCATCGCCAAGATATTGAAAATATTTCAGCTTACGATTGGCATAAATGTATGCAGGTTAATTTAGATCCTGCTTTCTTTGCCGCACAAGCTGCTTATAAAACCATGAAAAATCAAAATTATGGCAGTATTATTAACTTTAGTTCAATCAATGCTTTGATTGGTCTACAACACATGACCGGCTATGTTACGGCTAAAGCGGGCTTAATGGGAATGACTAAAGCATTATCAAAAGAGTTTGGTGAGCATAATATTCGAGTCAACGCTATCGTTCCGGGTTGGGTAGCTACAGAACGGCAATTATCAAGCTGGTTAACAGATGAAGAAGAGCAAAAATGGATGGAATCCATGGCTTTAAAAAAGAGAATTTTGCCTGAAGATGTTGCTAACTTGGCACTTTTTTTAGCGTCTAACGACAGTGCTCTTATCACCGGACAAGGTATTATAATTGATGGTGGGAGAACTTAATTGACAGCTTATAGCTATATTATTGCAGTTGATTGGGGCACCAGCCATTTACGGGCATTTCTTTGCCAAATAAACGCTGACAAAACCTTAAGCTTAACAAAAGAAGCTTATGGCTTAGGTGTTAATAAAGTCGTTGATAGTTTTGAAAAAACATTATTCGACTGCATTGAACCATGGGTTACACAGCATGGAAAAGTTCCTATTTACATGATGGGTCAAATTGGCTCAAGTATAGGTTGGCAAGAAACCGAATACCTTCCATGTCCAACAAAACTCGGCAATATACCATCAAAATGTACTAACTTCGTTTGTTCTGGTCATCAAATTAGTATCGTTCCTGGTTTAAGTTGCCGCTTAAAAAATGATAATTACGACGTTATGCGTGGCGAAGAGTTACAAGTTCTTGGTTGGCTACAATTAAACCCTGAAAATTTTTCTAATACTCATTTAGTCTGTCTGCCCGGAACACACACGAAATGGGTTTTAATTAACAATGGTAGTATTGAATTATTCAAAACTGCTATGACCGGCGAGTTATTTGATCTTTTAACTAACCACAGCATTCTCATTAAAAAAAATCATGCGACCTTCGATGAAGCGTCTTTTCAAAAAGGTGCCGATTTTACTTTAAAAAGCGAATTAGGCAGCTTTACGCATGGCTTATTTAGCGTCAGAAGTAAGCAACTTTTCGGAGAGTTAACCGATTCTCAAGCCTATTCGTACCTCTCAGGGTTACTGATAGGAAGTGATGTTAGAGCCGCAATGAACGCCGAAGAATGGCAATTAGCTGCATTAGGTGAAGTTACCATTATAGGTGCACCACATTTAAGTCAGCAATTTTCGCAAGTACTTAATATGCATGGTATAAAAACCAATATATGTAAAGTAACAGATATGACTTTATTGGGCTTTAATGCTGTATATCAGCAAATAATTGCGCTTTCTTCAAAAAATCAATAAAACTGTATTTATATTTGATAAGGAAATAACGTGGAAACCTTTATTAAAAACCACCCCGTTATAGCTATTTTGCGAGGCGTAAACCCCAATGAAGTTGTCGATATTGCGCTTTGTCTTTACCAACATGGCATTCGTGTTATTGAAGTTCCGCTAAATTCACCTAACGCATTAGATTCTATTGCCAACTTAGTCTCAAGTATGCCAAAAGATTGTTTAGTTGGTGCGGGTACGGTGTTAACTTTAGCGCAAGCAATACAAGTTGAAAACACTGGCGCTAAACTGATAATTTCTCCTCATTGTGATACTGGTATTATTGAATATTGTATTTTAAAAAATCTCCATGTAATTCCTGGCATAGCAACCGCTACAGAAGCATTTTCTGCTTATCATGCTGGCGCAAGATGGCTAAAGCTTTTTCCTGCACAAACTTATGGGTTTTCACACATAAAAGCACTGAAATCAGTTTTACCAAACGATGTTCATATAATCCCTGTTGGCGATGTTTCAAAAAGCAATATGTTACAATGGCTTGCAGCTGATGCAAGTGCAGTAGGTATCGGCAATGGCCTATATAAATCTGGTGACAAACTAGCACAAGTAAAAAAGAGCGTTACATTACTAAACGAAAATTTAACTACAATTTAAATATTTTATGATTAAGAAAACCTTAGCAGCCGAACTTATTGACATTATCCCCTGCCAATGCCAATTAGGTGAAAGTGTACTGTGGCATGCAAAGCAACAGGCTATATATTGGGTAGACATTGAAAACGCTGATTTATACCGATTTTTTCCCATTAACCAAGTTTTAGAAAAGTTCTCGTTACCACAACGTATCGGAAGTTTTGCATTTACCAATAACGCCGATCAAATCATTGCCGCCTTTGAACAAGGCATTGCCCGATATAACCTTAATACAGGGCAATTAGAGTGGATAAATCAGCCTGAACTTCACGTTGCAGGCAATCGCTTTAACGATGGTAAAACCGATCGCCAAGGGCGGTTTTGGGCTGGCACAATGGTAGAAAATTCAAATTTATCTGCACAAAACGGGGCTCTGTATTGTTTAGATCATCAATTAGATTGTCATCAGAAAATAACAAATTTACAAATATCTAATGGCTTATGTTGGAACAACGCTGGCGATACTCTTTACCACACTGACTCATTAACCCATAAAATATTTCAATATGACTTTTGTAAAGATACTACCGAAATTACCAATAAGCGCTTATTTGCCCGCACCATTACATCGGCATTTCCTGATGGCTCAACCATAGATGCACAAGACAATTTATGGAATGCTCAATGGGGCAATAGTAAAGTCGTTAGGTATAATAAAGAGGGTGACATCGACTTTGAAATTACCTTACCCGTATCGCAGCCTTCATGTGTTTCTATTGGCGGGCCAGATCTCGATTGGTTAATCATCACGAGTGCAAAAAAAGACTTAACTGCAAGCGAACTGGCTAAAGCCCCACTGTCTGGCAATGTATTTATTTATAAGTTACAAGGTGCAACTGGAGTAGCTGAACCAATTTGTACTATTTAGGATAATTTAACGGCAATTAGCTACACATTATCATAAACTAATATGAAAATATGCTAGATAAACTGTAGAGAAATATCTTTCAATTTACTCATTACTAGACAAAAACACAGTTAAATGCTTTAATTATTTTATATTATAAATAATATTTAATTAACTTTATGACTGCTATATTTCTAACTAATAATGTCGCTAAAGTAGAAATTTCACCAAGCTTAGGTGGTGCTATTTTAGTTTATGAGGCAAAATTGAATGATAAATTTGTCCCCATTTTAAGAAAAACAGATAACGTAAAGTCTGTTTTAGCAAGTAACTGTTTTCCCTTAATACCCTACTCTAACCGCATAAGAGAAGGAAAATTTACATGGCAAGAAACAAATATATCACTGCCACTTAATCACTTACCCGAAAAGCATAGTATTCATGGCCATGGCTGGCAGTTACCTTGGACCATTACAGAACAATCTGAACAGAGCTTAACCTTAGAATATCATTATCGTGTTGCTGAATGGCCATATTCTTATAGCGCTAAACAAGTTTTTATACTTGAAGAAAAAGCGTTGAGCATTACTTTGACGATGAAAAACACTGATAATTGCTTAATACCCGCAGGTTTAGGGCTACACCCTTATTTTAATTTAACCAAGGAAACATTAATTCAGTGTGAAGTAGACAAAATGTGGGCGGTAGATGATGAATGTATGCCAACACAGTTAGTAGTGAAACCTGCGGCAATGAATAGATCGGCCGGATTTCCCGTTCATGGCAGTAGTTTAGATAATGTTTTTACCGGTTTTAATGGTCATGCAACAGTAACATGGCCCGAACTCAGTGCAAAAGCTAACATTAGCACAAGTTCAAACTGTAAATTTTTAGTTATCTATAGCCCCCAAAATGAAGACTTTTTTTGTTTCGAACCGGTAACTCATAGTACAGATGCAATCAATATGGCTGAAAAAGGCATTGAAAATACCGGTGTCACGGCTTTAAAACCTAACGACGCAATGTCTATATCAATGAAAATTTCTCCAGAAGTATTCGTTATATAACACTTACCACGGGAGAAATTTTAAGTGAAGTAAAGCACTTGAATGCTTTACTTCAAAAGCAAGAGCCCTACCCTGAAAAAATGCGAGTTAACTAAACTTTACAATTTAGCTAACTCGCATTTATAAAAACAACGATTATAAATCAGTTATACAATCGTTTTATCACGAGTTCTTTACTTCATTCAACTCAAAAATTAACGAAGATTGTGGGAATAATACAGGTAGTTGCATACCCATTTGCATAAGTGATGCACCTGTATACACCTGTTTTTCAATAACACTCAGTACTGAAGGAGAGTACTCTTTAAGCTTAGTAGGCCAAACAAGCGATAACTGATAGGTTTTTTCGGTATCTAAGCCAACAAAACGGTATTTCGGTGGTGTGGTTCTCTTAGTTTCATTAACACTATTATAAGCAAAAAGTGCTTTCGATTTATCTGTATTAATAAGACCAAAATTAATCGAGTCTCCATCACGATTAAAGCGCACTAACTCGCCAGTGTGGATTAATTTACGGTGTTTTTTATGTAAAGCAATAATGGTTTTTAACTGCTCACATTCAAGTTCGGTGAGTTCTCTTGGGTCCATTTCAAGTCCCATATGACCAAAGAATGCCACGGCTGCTCGCATTTCCATGCTCACTATACGACCAGTAATATGACATTCTCTTGGACCAACATGTGCGCCCATTATTTCACTTGGGAAGAAGAATGAACAACCACGTTGAATAGATAGTCTGTCTAAGGCATCATTTGAATCAGAAGTCCAAACACGATCAGTATGCGCTAACACACCGTAGTCAACTCTCGCGCCACCCGATGAACAGCTTTCAATTTCAACATGTTGATGCTTATCTTTAATTCGGTCAATAAGTTGGTACACTGCTTTTGTTTGCAGATGAATTGCTGGTTTACCTAAGGCATTTCCGGCGTGGTTGATATCTCGGTTCATATCCCACTTTATGTAAACTATTTTTGGGTATTCAACCAAAATGTCATCAATAGCATTAAATAGATACTCAACCACTTCATCTCGTGTTAAATCTAACACTAATTGATTTCGAAAATTTAACTGTGCATTACCGTCTGTAGATAAAACCCAGTCAGGGTGGGCACGGTATAAGTCACTATCAGGGTTAACCATTTCAGGTTCAAACCATAAACCAAACTCCATCCCCTTTTCATTAACATGGTCAATTACCGGCGATAAACCCTCTGGATAGATCTCTTTATCAACTACCCAGTCGCCCAAACCTGCAAAGTCACCGCGACGGCCTTTAAACCAACCATCGTCTAAAACAAAACGCTCAGCGCCTAATCCTGCAACTTTATCAGCCAAGCTTTTTAAGGTATCAACATCATGATCAAAATATATTCCTTCCCATGTATTGTAATGAACTGGGCGAGGTTTTTGACTTAGCTTAGGTGAAAGCAGCTTAGCGCGAACAAACTGATGAAAACAACGAGATAAAGCGCTAAAGCCTTTATCTGAATACGCCGCATATAATGTCGGACTTTCATAAGACTCATTAGTCGCAAGCTCTAATTCACCCGGCATAAGAAGCTCACCTAACTGTACGTAGCTTCGCCCTTCAGCTAAAAGCTCTGCGCGCATTTTGTGATTACCACTCCAGCCAAGATGAAAGCCATAACACTCGCCAGCTTGTTCATGTGTAAAGTTATTATGCATAACCATACCTGGAAAGTTATCGTGCGAGGTTTTACCTTTACGGTTTTCACGCACAAAACTTCCTAAAAATAAATCAAGAGAATTACACTGAAACTCATTTGACCAGCGTCCTTCAAACGACATAATTTTATTCATTTGATCAGGTAAAGTTATTGTTGGTGCAGCACACCAGTTAACTGATAATGGTTGTTCACCTAAATTAACCACTTTAGTTGAAGCTGATAAAACATCAGTCTCTTTATGTAATGATAAAGTATGAATTAATTTAATATTTCGAATTGTATCGACGGTTTCAAAAATTACATTTTGATCGTCAGATTGAACAATATTAGCTAACTCTCCGCCAAACGACCAAGCATAGTCATGATTATTTAATTCAAGACCCGGCGCACCAGTGAAACCTTCGCCTACTAAAGGAGATAAAGAAATAGGCGCTTCGATAACCAATGAGCACTTTGCTTCTTGTCGTGTCGACAACTGGGTTAACATTTGTGCAGAGGTTTGTTTAGATAACACCTTTCCCCAATAAAGAATTGCTGGTGTTTTATTCTGACAGTCAACAATTAAGCTAGAATTAGTACTATTAAGTTGAACATAGTGCTGGGATGGTTTCATGGTAAACGTCCTTCATCTTGAAATATTTTACTGATATTTTGATAGTTACAATTAGCAGGGTTAAATTTAAAAATTTAAAACGGCACGATAAAATTACAAAGCATTATTTTATTCTAAATTAGCTAAAATAATTAGTTCAATGTAAATACCTCTGGAATATATCATATAAATAAGGTTAGTATGTATAAAAGATTAATAAATAAAATAGCGGAATAAAAAATGTTAGGTGTTTGTTATTATCCAGAGCATTGGCCAGAATCTATGTGGGCCCAAGATGCTAAAGAAATGCGTGAATTAGGATTACGCTATGTTCGCATTGGCGAATTTTCATGGTCAAGAATTGAAGCAAATGCAGGGGCTTACACATTCGAATGGCTAGACCGCGCCATTGAAACTTTAGCCAATGCTGGCCTAGAAGTTATCATGTGTACTCCCACGGCTACGCCTCCTAAATGGTTAATTGATAAATACCCTGACATATTACCTGTCGATATTAATACCGGTACCACACGTGGCTTTGGCTCTCGCCGACATTACGACTTTTCTAGTAAAAATTACTTTCGCGAAGCCATGCGTATATCAGAAGTTTTAGCGAAAAGGTACGGAGAACATCCGGCAATTTGTGGCTGGCAAACAGATAACGAAATAGCTTGTCATGATACTACTCATAGTGGCTCGGTTGCTGCTAAATCAGCATTTCAAGCGTGGTGTAAAAAACGTTACCAAGCAATTGACAAACTTAACCGTGAATGGGGTACAGTATTTTGGTCAATGGAATATCAAAATTTTGAGCAAATAGAATTGCCCATTTTAGCTGTAACTGAAACTCACCCTGCCCATCAACTTGCCTATCGTCGATTTAGCTCTGATCAAGTTATTAGTTTTCATAACCGCATGATAGAAATCATTCGCCAATATGCTCCTAATAGATTTGTTACGCACAATTTTATTCCCATGGTGGATACGCAAACCGATAATTACGCGCTTGCTGAAAATTTAGATTTTGTTAGCTACGACAATTACCCGCTAGGCCGCTCAGATTTATTCTTCGCAGATAGACCTGCTGAAGAATTTAAACCTTATATGCGAACGGGTCACCCTGACTTTGCAAGTTACGACTTTGACCAAAGCCGCGGTATTAGTAAAAAGAATTTTTGGATTATGGAGCAACAACCTGGCCCTGTTAACTGGGCTCATCATAATCCTCGTCCAGAAAAAGGCATGGTGCGTTTATGGTCTTGGCAGGCCTTTGCACATGGTGCAGATTGTGTGTGTTATTTCCGATGGCGCCAAGCACCGTTTGCACAAGAGCAAATGCACGCTGGCGTTAAACGTAACGACAATTCAAAAGCCGCCGCATGGGCTGAAATTGAGCAAATGCGTGATGAATTAACCACTGTAAATTTCTCTATTGAGGCACCAGTACAAGCACGTGTAGCGATAATTTCAGGCACGGTGAATCAATGGGTAAGCGAAATTGAACGTCAAGGTGATAGTTATAATCATCAAAAAACTGAGTTTTCTTATTACTCGGCATTACGTCAACTAGGATTAGCGGTAGACTTTATTTCTACGGACAGTGATTTTGAACCATACGACTTAATTATTGCACCATGCTTACCGATTGTTGATGATACTTTTATAAAAAAATGTCAACAAACTAGTGCTCATTTTGTCTTTGGTCCTCGCTCGGGTAGTAAAACTGATGAACTATCGCTAGCACCAAATTTACCTCCAGGCAAACTGCAAACACTATTGCCAATTAAAGTCTTATCCACCGAAACTATTCGACCTGATTGCAATGAAAAATTGTTTTATCAAGGAAACACATTTGAGAGTAGATGTTGGCGCGAGGAGTTGCATGTGCCAAATGGCGCAACCATAGTGGCAAGCTATCATGATGATACACCCGCTGTCGTGCGACATGGTAAAACCACTTATGTTGCATCATTAACTTGTGATGCTTTTTTGATCAGCTTATTTGAGAACTTAGCAAACGAATGCGCTATTCCCAATATTCGTCTTCCAAAAGATATGCGTATTGTACAACGTGGCGATATTGCTTATGTATTTAATTATGCAAGCTATCCACAAGAGTTTCCTGATCAAAACATGGGTAGTTTTATATTAGGGCAAGCGCAATTAAACGCTTTTGACGTTGCTGTTATTAAAATAAATAATACTTAATTCAAGTATAACTGAGTACCGTAAAACGAAACCCAGTAAAAATAAGCAAAGTTAAATTAAGTTTAAGTAAAAAGAAAAATCGTTGAGCTACGTGTAATTGCGTAGCTTTATGTAAAATTAGTGATATCGGGGAAGTATTTGTGGAAAACCAATCAATCCAAATAATGGTGTTTTGTTTAATCACTGCGCTCATTGCATTTTTAACTTACTTAAAATGTAGAGGGTCAGCAAGATCAGGTTCAGATTCAAATAAAGAATATTTTCTTGCCGGTGGAGGCCTATCTTGGGTTTTTATTGCAGGTTCGATTACTTTAACCAACTTAAGTACCGACCAACTTATTGGTATGAATGGTAATCAAATGATCCTTCTGGCGTGGTGGGAAATAGCCGCATTTTTCGGTTTAATGATTTTAGCGAAAGTGTTCTTACCCATTTACTACAAAAATAAATGTACAACCACAACAGAGTTGCTTGAGCGCCGCTACAATGACCCACATATTCGTGCTGTAATAGCCGCTTTATTCTTGTTAGGTAATTTATTTATTTTCCTTCCTGCTATTTTATATGGCGGATCATTGTTTATGAAAGCAATGTTTAATGTTGAACTTTCAATAATGACCCTATCGATTATATTTACCCTGGCAGGCGCTAGTTATGCAATTTTTGGTGGCTTACGAGCAGTAGCAGTATCAGATACCTACAGCGGCATTGGTTTATTATCTTTAGGCATGTTGGTTGTAGTCCTTTCAATGGCAGCAATTAATTTTGACTTTAGTGACATTCCAACAGAGCGATTAACGCTAATTGGTGGTAATGACTCACCATTACCTTGGCACACGTTACTAACAGGTATGATTTTTATTCAAACCTTCTATTGGAGCACTAACCAAACGATCACACAACGTGCGATGGCAGCCCCCAATATTAAAGAAGCACAAAAAGGTGTTTTTGCTGCTGCATTAATTCGTATTTTAGTTATTCCACCGATGATCGTTATTCCTGGTGTTGTTGCTTACAAGTTATTTGGTGATGTCGGTGATTTAGCGTACGGTAAAATTGTTGCTGAAGTTTTACCTACTTGGCTATCAGGCGCGTTTGCAGCCATGATGGCAGCGGCGGTTTTAACAACGTTTAACAGTATTTTAAACTCATCTGCAGCTTTATATGTTTGTGATATTCATGAGCTTTATTTCCAAAAAGAGAAACAAATTAAAGTGCATGTAGTCAGTAATGTCGCTTCAATTATTTTTTGTGTACTTGCGCTATTATTAGTGCCTTTTTACTCTTCAGCCGAAAGTATTATTAATATAGTACAAGAGCTTTACGGTATGTTAAGTATGCCTATTTTATCGGTATTTATTGTTGGGTTATTATTTAACAATGTTGCCTCAAAAGCCGCCATTGCTGCAGTTATTACCGGTACCTTAACTTATGCGTTCTTCGTATTTGTATGGGCACCATTTCATTATATTCACATGATGACTATTACCTTGTTTATCTGTATTTTCATGGCGTTATTCATTAACCGATTTGTATTTAAAAATCGTGCGTCATTAGTATTTAAGAAGAAAACTGATTCTGCAGAAGTGGCTTAAACAGCCCGTGAAGCCTTACTGAAAATCTAACAAAATACAGATATTAAAAAGCCATTCATTAGAATGGCTTTTTGTTAACTGCTTTTTTACCCCTATTACTCCAGCGCTAGCTTAACTTGCGATATAGCTTTGTTACTTTCAATATTATTATGCTTTTGAATAAGGCTATTAAGTTGAGTAATAGACATTAGCATGGCATGGATAGGCATAAGGTAGCCTTGCTTATTTAACGCACCCAAATCGTCGTTTGATAACTGCTGTAACTTAGTCTCATCAATGGTATGCATGCCTTGCAAGGTTTGTACTGTTGAATCACCATATTGCACTACCAGGTTAATGCGTTTTATCAATTGCATACTCTCTAGCTTTTGAGCAAATTGATAACTTTGTATATCATTTTTTATATCAGCTTCTAACAGGGTTTTCACTCGGCTTAACAATATACTTGGCTTACCTGAAGATTCAAATATACGTTGCCCTTGCGTGCTTGAAAAAGCCTGATCTTTGGGCGCAATGCCTATGGTATATCCTTTATTTTCTCCCGTGAGTTTCATTAAAAAAAATGGAAACGTTTGCATGCTAGTAGGAGTAAAAATAGCATTCCACTTGTTATCAGCAACAAACAAGTTTTGCCCTATTTCGAAACTTGTAAGCGCCGAAATATTCCACATGCCTGTATGAGGGTTTTTAACTAAAAAAACCGGAAAATTACTAATAGCTTGTGTTATTTCTTTTACCCGTATGTTTAAGATATGTTGTTGTTTAACAAAGCCAAGCGCGGCGTTATCAAGCACTTTTAAAGTGCTGTGTTCGCTATTACTTAATTCTACTAATTCGGTCATTATTATTCTCTAAGTTGAAGTCGCAAGCCACTTTTCAATGTAGTCGCGATGAGGTGGCAAGCTTTGTAACATTTGTTGTGTTAGTTGTTCGTTACGGTTGATCACTTGTTGAGCTTTTTGCTGTTGGTTATGTAAATATCCTTGGCGAGTAAAGTCAGGCTTAAACTCCATACCATAAAGCACGTATTGATAACTTGCCGCAGGAAAAAGTTCCATGGCACTGGTGAAGTCATTAGTTGTTGGGCCACGATACTGCCACAAGGCTATATCTTCTTTCAAACTTTCAGGAAATGTTTTTGGATCACAATGCGCCTGCCAATAGGGCTCAGGTCGCTTAGTTAACATGTAGTGAAATTTAAGAAAATCAACAATACGTTGCCAACGATACGACATTTGAGTATTAAAGCGCTTGGCTACCACAGGCATTAAACTTTCATCAGCGGGCAAATTTTCGGCTATATAGCGCGCTGAAAGCTCAACTAACATAATTGCGGTAGCTTCAAGCGGCTCTACAAATCCTGCCGCCATGCCAACAGCAACACAATTACCTTTCCACCACTGTTCTCTGTGACCTGGTTCAAAACTAATTTTTCGAGCTTCAAGACCATTCGCTGCATCGCCTAAGTAATTTCGCAGGTTTTGCTCAGCCTCTTCATCAGAAAGAAACTTACTAGAATAAACATGCCCAACACCGCGGCGACTGGTTAAGCCAATATCCCATATCCAGCCGGCATTTTGCGCACTTGCAATGGTATGACATGCAACGGGAGCGTCTTCAGTTTCGTAAGGAACTTGCATCGCCAATGCCCTATCGTTAAACAATACGTCATCAACCTTTTTAAAAGGAACATTTAAGGTTTTCCCTAGTAATAATGAACGAGCACCAGAGCAATCAATAAATAAGTCTGCGGTTAGTTTACCGAGTTTATTTAATACTACCGCGTCAATACGCTCACCCGTTTCACTAATGCATTCATCAACCGTATCAACAACATGCTCTACATTTAAAGTATCAATACAATGTCTTTTCAATAATTCCGCTAGTGCGCCTGCATCAAGGTGATAACCATAATTGCATTGCCCTTGGTATTCTGAATCAGCTAACGTTCGTGGTGCTAAGCCGGCTTCACAAATATCGTATTGAAAGTTTGATTCTTGGGCGAAGTTTTCAACATTTGACACATAAGGCGCTAAATCGATATGACCATACCCTAAAGGTAAGGTAAATGGATGATAATAAAAGTCACCATTGCCATGCACCCATTCAACAAATTTTCCACCTTGTTTAAAGGTGGCAAAACATTTTCGAAAAACATCGCTCTCTTTTAGGCCGATTTTGTGTAAGGTGTTTTTCATGGTCGGCCATGTACCTTCGCCAACGCCAATAGTTGGAATGTCAGAAGATTCAACCAACTTAATATTAAGTTCAGTGTTTTTAGCATCTTTATGATGGGCAGCAATAATAGCGGCTGATAACCAGCCCGCCGTGCCACCGCCAATAATAATGATATTTTTTACAGTGTTGGACATATTCAAATTTTCCTAACTTAACATCGTACACGATGAGGGTAATACAAGGATCTGATGCTGTAATATAACGCTTTACAATACTCTACATTTTTTTAGTAAAAATATACCAACTATTTTTACTAAAAAAATGGCCTGCTTGTTAACAAGTCAGGCCAAGTTAGCACTACTTAAGTTAAGGAGACTTAAGCGTAAACTAAAAACGTTGTTTTAGAATTTACCACGAACACCGATTGCGTAACGAGAACCGTTATCTTCAATGTTATAGGCTTGGTTAGCAAAACGACCCGTTTGTACTAGCTCTTCTTCTGTTACGTTAATACCTTCAAAAAATACTGAGATATTTTCATTAACATCGTAGCTTGCACTCACATCCCATTGACCGAATGTTTCGGTATTTACAGGTTCACCGTTAAAGCCGTTATCAACTAAGCGAAGGAAACCTTCACGGTTGTTGTAAGCTACACGCGCTTGCCATGTGTCAGCTTCGTAAAACATGATAAGGTTTTGAGAATCACCTAAACCTTCAAGTGCGAATGCTTTTGTAGGGTCATCACCAAGCTCTTGGTCACTATCAACAATAGTCGCATTGGCTGTAAAACCGAAACCATTTTCAAAAATATGCGTAAGGGCAATTTCATAACCCGTTACGGTAATACTTTCAGTGTTTTGTGGACGAGTAACGGTATATACTTCTTGCTCACCATTTAGTTCATCTGCATCACTACAGTTTGCACCTTCACAAGCAAAGTCTGGCCCTGTTCTGTCGGCTAGGGTAAATGTTTCAGCGCTAGTAGAAGTTACAATAAAGTCATCTACTTCTTTGTGGAAGAATGCAAAGCTAAATAAACTTGCATCTGAGTAATACCACTCGTAAGAGATATCCCAGTTTTCTGAAGTAAATGGTTTCAGGTTAGGGTTACCACCTTGCGCCGTTAAGTTTTGACGACGTGGTTCATTATATGTTGTCGCTGGTGAAAGCTGTGACAAAGTAGGACGTGTTAATGAATCGTATACAGCAAAGCGTAATACCATGTCATCTTGAAGTCCTAACTTAACATTTACACTTGGTAAAAGGTTAGAGTAAGAGCCTGATTCGTTAATATCATTCGCTGGGCCAAAAACATTACTAAATAATGTTTGATCGGTTGTTGGTACTACGTTAGCAATATCACTTTGCACTGCCGCGGCATTAACATCAGTTGTTGAATAACGAGCACCAATGTTAACCGTTAATGGCATGTCACCTACGTCGTAACCGAAAGTAAAATCAGCATATAGTGAAGTAATATCTTCACTTACTTTATAACGGTTGTTTTGTAGTGTTGGCTCAATTGGAAAGCCTTGAGATGCTAAGAAGTCAACGTAAGCGTCGCCGTCATATGCATAAAAAGTATCAATTAAACCAGAGAAGTAGTTATTAGCCGTAAATGGTTTGAAATCTAAGATATCATTTGGCGCAGCTTCACCGTAGCCACAAAATTGACATTGATTACCAAAAATTTGAAAACTTTCTTTTTCACGCTCTTGACGGTATAAACCGAAACGCGCTTGTTCAAAAACATCACCATCAGCGCTGTATACAAAATCAGCTTTGAATTCAGTTATGTCGTCTTTATCAGTAAATTGGTTACCTTTTTCGTTGTAATGTAAACGAGATAAGTTGGCATCAGGTAAGTTACCACCGCCAAAACCATCATGAATAACGGTTGGTAAGCTACCTGTACCATCAAATGCATAATTATTTATGATGCCTACAACATTAAAACGGTCACGACCAGCACGATCGTTTTCTGCTGTTGATGTTGAAAGATCGAATGTCGATACTAGTTGGTCAGTAATGTCCCACTGAACATTAATACCAAAGCCTTCATTTGTTACATCACGAGAATTACGCGTATGAGAAACAAAGTCAGTTGCAGGGTTACCACTACCGTTAGGACCACTTAAACCAATACCTTGGTTGAACGAAGTTAAGGTACCTGTTGCTGCGTCTATCGTTGCAGAGTCTACACGATCAGGTTCGAACCAAGACGCCAAATCTGTAACTTCAGATTTAACTTCAAATTTTGACATGTAGCCATCAACAGTAATTTCTATTTCGTCAGTTGGAGCGTATTGAAGTACTAAACTTGCGTTGGTACGCGTACGTTCTTGTTGATCAACAATTTGATCCCAGTTACGTGGAATGTATGCATTGGTAAATAGCACATTAGCTTCACCATCGCCATCAGCATCGTTAGAAATAGTTTGGCCTGGGCGCCAACCCGCCGTTTCAATACGGTTAATTTGTACATCACGCTCAGAGTGACTTACTGCAAGTAAAACACCTAAACGGTCTTCGTGAAAAGTATTACTGACAAGTAAAGATGCTGCTGGCGACGTTTCTTCAGAAAGGCTTTCATACATACCTTTTAAAGAGCCAACCACTTGGAAACCTTCATAGTCGAATGGGCGTGCAGTACTAACATTAATGGTACCGCCAATGCCGCCTTCTTGTAAGTTTGCTGAAGTTGTTTTAAAAACATCAGCTCCGGTAATTTGGTCTGCAGCTAAAACGTCAAAGTTAAATTCACGACCCGCGCTGTCGGTAGCTAATTGGCGACCATTAACTAATACCGTATTAAATTGAGGCCCGAAACCACGTACAGTTACAGCTTGGCCTTCACCACCGCTGCGATCTATTGATACACCGGTAATACGTTGTAATGACTCAGCAACGTTTAAATCTGGAAATTTACCTAAATCTTCTGCAGATATACCATCTGACACAACATTTGATTCTTTTTTATCAAGCATTGAAGATTTTAAGCTGCTTAGCATGCCAGTAACTGTAATGACTTCAGTTGGTTTTGGTGCATCTTGTGCAAAAGCACTTGCATTAGTAAAAGTACTAGCAACAGCTAAAGCAATTGCAGTTCTTTTACCGAGTGTAGATATAACTTTTGTAGACATTTTTCTTCCCCTGTTTTTGCGTTTACATTTTAACGTTAACTTTATTATTTAACCTATTTATCTTATAAATAACTCGAATACAAAAAAAATTCAACCTTTTTCCACTTTTTAAGGTTATATTTTTCACTGCATTTCGATCACAAAACAACCAGGAATATGTTAAGCAATAGCCTATTTATAAAGAAAATCAATGTTACTGGCTTAATTTTTTTACTCCGACAAGCGATAATAAACAATCAAAAACATCAGTAAGTCACTGTTTTTAAATTTAATTATATGGTTCCCCATGAAATACCAACCAATAAAGTTAGTACTGTTAAAGTTACCCTTAATGTGAATTATATTCTCGTTAGAAAACGACAAAAATTATCATGCGTAAAAATAATGTTTCACGTTAACTTTTAACATACAAATCATTCAAATTACCGAGTTCAGAAGCCGTAGCATTTTGCTTTATCTGTTCATTATCTGGGTAATTATTTTATATTTTGTAATAGAGTTTCAGAATTATTTGCCAAACTAGTTATCCCAATTGAATAAATTAAATCAATGGACAGTTGTATGTTTTCATTACTAAAGTTGGATAATTAATCGCTATTAAGTGGATTTTGACGTTTTTCACATTAACTAACCTGAACTCTGGATAATGAGTGCTTGAAACTCAAGTAAACCAAAAGCTTAGGTAATAAAGTAAATGCTATAGCCAGGTGAACATCACGAATAGATATCATCAATGCTTCATTTTATGCCATTTCCAAGGCAAAGCGTTTATGAATAGCGCGCTATTTATCGACGTTTTAACGCAGAAAATGGATTAAAAGGGAACATTGAGCAAGTGCTGCTTATCCAGAGTTCAGGTTAACTATTAACAATACAACTGATTAATCAATCGCGTATTACGCTGTAAAAATAGTACGGCAGAAATAAAAAATGCCAGTACAACTGGCATGTTAAACGACTTAATAACGGCTTATTCAAACATTAGCTTTTCACGCGTTTAACCGCAGCCAACCACTTGTTATATAAATCATTACGTTGAGTATCATCAATACTTGGCGTAAAACGCTTTCCACAATGCCACATTTTAGCTAATTCATCTGTTGAATTAAAAACACCGGCTTTAAGACCTGCTAAATAAGCAACACCTAGGGCTGTTGTTTCAATAATTTCGGGTCTATCAACTGTTGCCCCTAAAATATTAGACAAAAAGCTTAGCAACCAATTATTAGCCACCATACCGCCATCTACACGAATTAAAGTAGGCCTAAGACCATCATTTTCCATTGCTTTTTGTAAATCTTTTGTTTGATAGCAAACCGATTGCAGGCCTGCAGTTACAATTTCATTTATACCAGAGTCACGTGTTAACCCTAAAATAGCGCCTCGCGCATTAGGGTCCCAATAAGGTGCACCTAAGCCAGTAAATGCCGGCACAAGAAAAACACCATGATCTAACGGCATTTTTTCAGCAATTGACTCGGTTTCACAAGCAGAGCCAATTAACTTCAAACCGTCCCTGATCCATTGAATAGTAGCCCCGGCCATGAAAATACTGCCTTCAATAGCGTAAGTTGGTTTACCATTTAATCGATAAGCAACCGTTGTTAATAATTTATTTTTTGATTTAAGCGCCCTATTGCCGGTATTCAACATTAAAAAGCAACCGGTGCCATAAGTACTTTTTGCCATACCTTCATCGAAACAGGCTTGGCCGAATAAAGCCGCTTGTTGATCACCTGCCACACCTAAAATTGGAATCTCACTACCAAGTAATTCGCTATCAACATGTCCAAAGTCATCTGATGAATCCATAACTTCAGGTAGCATTAGCTTTGGAATTTTGAATAGTTCAAGCAACTCTTCATCCCATTCTTGTTGGTGAATATTGAAAATCATCGTACGAGAAGCATTGGTGGCATCTGTTTTATGAACTTTTCCACCCGTTAGATGCCATAATAAAAAGCTATCAACAGTTCCAAAAGCAAGTTCACCGTTTTCGGCCTTCTCTTGTGCACCGTCAACATTTTCGAGAATCCATCTAATTTTAGTTGCGGAGAAATAAGGATCTAATAATAACCCTGTTTTATTATTTATTATCGTTTCAATATGAGGGCTAGATATTGACTCACAATAATCTGATGTACGTCTGTCTTGCCAAACAATCGCATTATAAATAGGTTCGCCGGTGTTTCTGTCCCAAACTAAAGTCGTTTCTCTTTGGTTTGTAATACCGATGGCCGTTATGTCAGTTGCTTTAACATTATTGTCTGCAAGAACTTTACGACAAGTGCGTAGAACAGTTTGCCAAATGTCACTAGGATGATGTTCAACCCAGCCATCTTGTGGGAAATGCTGTTCAAATTCTTCTTGGGCCGAAGCGTATACTTTGCCTAATGGCGTAAAAAGAATGGCTCTTGAGCTTGTAGTGCCTTGATCAATGGCTAATAAGTATTTCAACATAGCTCCTATTTATCTTACTTAATAATTAAATTATATTCGATAATGCCAATCCCTTTCGAAATTGGCAACAATTATTTTCATATTCGAACATTTGCCTTAAATAATGCTAAACAATTAGTTTTGGAAAATATATAATCTGTGGGATAATTTTCATTTCTTGTAAGCTGTCGAATAGAGGAAGCCTTTATGGCGCTAAACCAACGTCAAACTGAACTTATCGATCTCGTTCACGAGAAAGGTTTTATTACTATCGATGAATTAGTACAAATTTTTAAAGTTACCCCGCAAACGATACGAAGAGATCTCAATTCACTTGCTCAGTTAGGGGTAATAATTCGCCATCATGGCGGCGCTGAAAGTATCTCGACAACTGAGAACACCTCATACCAATCACGGAAAATTTTAAACTTAGAAGCAAAAGAAAGTATCGCAAAAGAGCTTGTAAAAATGATACCAAACGGCTCTTCTTTGTTTATCAATATCGGCACGACAACAGAAACAATTGCTCGTGCTTTGCTTAATCATAGTGCGCTAAATATAGTCACCAACAACATACACGTAGCCACCATTTTATCGGCTAAAGAAGACTTTACCGTTATAATTGCCGCGGGTGAAGTACGCCACAGAGATGGCGGTATTATAGGTGAAGCCACTTGTGACTTTATGAGTCAGTTTCAAATGGACTTTGGTATTATTGGCATTAGCGGTATCAGTAACGACGGCTCTTTACTTGACTTTGATCTTAGAGAAGTAAAAGTAGCACAAGCCATTATTAATAATTCAACCAATGTATTACTTGCTGCAGACCACTCTAAATTTGGCCGCAACGCTATGATTAAACAAGGTAACATTGCACAAATTAATCATCTATTTACTGACCAAGCACCACCTGAAGCAATTCAAGAAATACTCAGCAACAACGCTATTACTACGCATATCATCTAATTTACACTTTTTTATAAAATAAATTTCTTCCAAAAATATGGCTAGTTAACAACTAACTAGCGCTTTTTTTGCGCCCAAAATATACATAACCTATACTAAAATGAACAAAAGCAACTTGAAACGAAACAAAACGAACATTATAATTCATTATCGAACATCCCATTTATCATACAAAATGATAAGGCGTATTTATGAAAGAAGAAAATAAAATATTTGACGTTGCTGTTATTGGTGGTGGCATAAATGGCGCAGGTATAGCCGCGGACGCCTCAGGCCGAGGGCTAAATGTTGTATTGTGTGAACAAAACGATCTAGCTTCAGCTACTTCATCTAACAGCAGCAAGCTTATTCATGGTGGTTTACGATACTTAGAGCATTATGAATTTAGTCTTGTTAAAAAGGCGTTAGCTGAACGTGAAATTTTGTTGAAAAATGCGCCTCATATCATTAAGCCTCTAGTTTTTAGATTACCTCATCAACGTCATTTAAGGCCTTCTTGGCTGATCAGAATTGGTTTATTCCTCTATGACAACTTAGCAAAACGAGTAACATTAAAAGCGTCAAGAGGAATTAAGTTTGGCGATGACAGTCCATTAGTGAGTAGCATCACCAAAGGTTTTGAGTATTCAGACGGTTGGGTAGACGACGCGCGTTTAGTGGTTTTAAATGCACTTTCGGCACAAGAAAATGGCGCCACAATAAAAACACAAACTAAATGCATAAAGGCCGTTCGTGAAAACAATGTTTGGGTTATTACCCTACAAGATCGCTTAAATGGTGATGTTAATGTAATACGAGCTCGCAGTGTTGTTAATGCCTCAGGACCTTGGGTTGCTCAATTGTTTTCAGATGCATTACCGCTAAAATCTCCTCAAAACATTAGATTAGTTAAAGGCAGCCATATCGTAGTACCGCGCATTCATGATCAGCCTGAAGCGTATATGTTGCAAAATGCTGATCAGAGAATCGTGTTTGTTATTCCTTTTGAAGATAATTTTTCATTAATTGGCACAACTGATGTTGAATATAATGGTGAGCCATCTGACGTAAAAATATCGGAAGATGAAATTGACTACCTATTAAATATTACCAATGAATATTTTAAGAAGAAAATATCACGTGCAGATATTGTTACCACTTACTCTGGTGTAAGACCATTATTAGATGACGAGTCTGTTAATGCTCAAGCCGTTACTCGCGATTACACTTTAGAATTAGAAGATATTGATAAGAAAGCACCTATTCTCTCAATTTTTGGCGGTAAAATAACAACTTATAGAAAATTAGCTGAAGCAGCTGTTAATAAGTTAAGTCCTTATTTCTCAAATATGGGCGCTCAATGGACAGCAGATAAAGCGCTACCAGGTGGCAATTTCGCTAATATAGCGCTATTAACCGAAGGGTTAAAAGTAGATTACCCATGGTTACCATCAAGCTTAAGAACCCGGTTTATCCGCAGCTACGGTACCAGAACGTTTAATTTACTCGAAAATATTAAGAGTATTGAAGCAATGGGCACGTGTTTCGGCACTGATTTATATCAAGTAGAAATTGACTTTTTAATCGAGCAAGAGTGGGCTGTTAATATTGAAGATATTATATGGAGAAGAACCAAACGAGGTCTATATTTATCAACTGAGCAAATAGCTAATCTACAAAAATATCTAGATGAACACCCTGTGCTTACGGCTCGCCGCTCTTTACATTCAACTAAGGTTGCATAAGCAGTTTTATAAATATTTTCAATGAAAATGAAAGTATAAAAAATTGATTATTTAGACCTCAGTTACATCCAACCTACTCTGACTTTGCTATTGCTATAAACTCAATAGCAAAGTCAAACTTAACTGTTGCTTATCTAAAACAAAATATGATTCAGCTAAGCCAAATATAAGTTAAGAGTAAGTTAAAAATAAGTTAAAAATAATCTGAAAAATAACGACCATTAGTCCCCCCCAATTGCAACTAGCATTGCCAGCCAATCACATTTAAGTTTGCCCCCCTAAAATGTTATGTTTTTAAAAAAAGAGCAAATTATTCATTTACGTTAGGGTAATTATGAGCCTAAAGCTGACGTAGATGCCCAATCTTCCTGTTCCTAATTTAGTTTGATAACTGAGTACTTAAATTTTCTTATTTAGCCACCCACAATAACTTTCTAAAAATAAGCCTACATAAAAAGGAAGCTCATTACTGCCTTAATTTTCTTATTAAGCCACCCATAATCAATTTTCTTATTAAGCCACCCATAATAACTTTCTAAAAATAACCCTGCATAAAAAGGAAGCTCATTACTGCCTTAATAGAACAATTCAGTAAGGGAATATGGGAAATATTGTCTATTTAGAGAGTTTCCTTGTCTTCAAGTGAATTTAAAGCAAGTTTTTTCCATTACAAAAAGGCAATTATATTTGTATTAATGTCAGTCTAAGTTGCTAAGCGCTATTTAAACAAGCCTGAGCATTTGCTATCCCATGTGTCCGTTTCAACCCCACGTTTTCAGTAAACTCACACAAATGCTCAGCGGTGCCAACTGCACCAGTGAACATACCTTCGAAGTTGGTGGTGAGTTTTAACCAGCTTTCGTCGCTAATATGTAGTCTTGACAGTACCTCAGCTGTTTTAGCACTCATAGCTCCGCGCTTGTCTTCTCTTATCACGCGCCCAGTTTCATCTACCAGTATTAAATAATCCTTCAAGCTGAAAGAGATGCCAGTAGTTTTTTCTTGATGTTCATTGCCAGTGAAAGGTAATAAGACTGTGGGTTGAGCCCCTTTAATCGCTGCCTTGATACGCAGTTGAATACTAGTAAAGCAAGATTCTTCGGGTGTCGGAGCAATACCTGCTCGGACAGGATTTAAATCCACATAAGCCATACAGGCGAGTAATGCAGCTTCATCGAGCAGGGCTTGAGATTTAAAACGCCCTTCCCAGAAATGCCCAGTGCACTTATCTTCTTTATTAGCTTGTCTGGCAATAGGCTCGTTCAAAGCCCGCATCAACCAGCTAATATCGATGAGTCGCTGTTTATAAATCAGCACAGTTTCTTCAACCATTTCCAATTCGAACTTTGTTAACGGTTGCTCTCGCTGAAATTTACAGGTCAAAATTGTTCCTTTAAACAACTTATGCCAACGAGTAATCACCTCTAGCGTAGTCCAGTTTTTCACTTGTTCACTATCAACATGAAGTACGAGGTGTAAGTGATTATTCATGATAGCATGAGCACAAATATCAATAGCAAATACCTGAGATAATTGAAAAATACGCTTTTCAATCCAACTACGCCTATGCTCATAACTCACCCCTGTTTCTTTATCAATACCACATAAAAAGGCTTTGCGAACGGTGCTACTGCAAACATGATAATACGGTGTGCTGGATAAACAGATTTGTTGTGAACGAGGCTTGGGCATAACAGTAACCTAAGTTAAAAAATGTGAACTAAGTATAGTTGACTGCTGAAAATACGAACAACTTATTATGGATGGCTTAATAAGTTTTATGGGTGGCTTAATAAGTTAATAACAAACTGTTAAACCAAGAAAAATTACATGGCGTTGAAGCTATAGAGTTACTCCAAAGTAAAAATGATGGATGATTTTTGTGTTCATACAGTCTTCAAAGTGCGCTTTCTAATGAAATGCTGCGTCATAACCCACTGAAATATATAGTGAGTTACAATTAAAATTCATCCCCCGATATATTCATGATTTCACAAAAGCTGATGACAGCAATTCGCTAACTGCTGTTGTAAGCCTCAACAAAAACCAATGTAATTACCCAATAAGCTAAGCCCAACCAAGTTAACGTGAAGTAAACACAACTAACCAACACTATTATTTAGCCATAATACTTATTCAGCAAATTAATCAACTAGCTTTAATACCGCTATCAACTGCTTATAACAAGCCTTTGCTGAACTAGTAATATTAGCATGTTAATGAATATGGTTAATTTTAATATTTTTAAGTTCAATATCTTTAAATTCATTACGCTACAAGCTCTAAATATCATCACCTTTTCCACTGAGCCCTCGCTTAAATCTCTATAAATAAAAGTTGCATTTATCGCCAATATTATTTATCTTATAAATAAGACTTAAGTAAAGGGTTATCTATGAACGTATTAGTTACAGGTGGTACAGGCTATATAGGCAGTCATACATGTTTGGCACTGCTTGACGCTGGTTATACCCCAGTTATATATGATAATTTGTCTAATTCTAGTATCAAAGTTTTGGATCAATTAAGCAAAATCAGTAGTCATACCTTTGATTTTATTGAAGGCGATATAGCCGATAGCAAAAAGCTCAAAGCGACCTTTGAGCAATACAATATCGAAGCAGTATTCCACTTTGCATCATTAAAAGCCGTTGGTGAATCTACAGAACAACCTTTATCTTATTACCGCAATAATGTCGCTGGTACAGTTACTTTACTTGAAACCATGCAAAGCTGTGGTATCAATAAAATAATTTTTAGTTCCTCTGCAACGGTCTATGGCGATCCTCAGTATTTACCTATTGATGAGCAACACCCTATTACGGCAACCAATCCTTATGGCTGGACCAAGGTAATGGTGGAGCAGATACTAGTTGACTGGTGCAAAACTGATTATCAACACCTTGCTATTGCTTTGCGATACTTTAATCCTGTTGGTGCCCATCCAAGCGGCTTGTTAGGTGAAAGTCCTAACGGTATACCGAATAACCTGATGCCCTTTATCGCTCAAACAGCTGTAGGTAAACGTGAATTTGTCAGTATTTTTGGTAACGACTACAACACAAAAGATGGTACTGGCGTACGAGATTATATTCATATTACAGATTTAGCCGCCGGCCATGTTGCTGCCTTTTCAACACACCAAAATGATTCGGGCTCCCTCGTTTATAACTTAGGAACGGGTAAAGGTTATTCTGTATTAGAAATAATTAATGCTTTCTCTGAATCTGCAAACATAGAGATAAAATACAAGTTTGCCCCGCGACGTGCCGGTGATATTGCCAGTAATTTTGCAGACGCATCACTTGCTAAAAAGAATCTTGGCTGGACAGCACAACTAAATATTGAAGCAATGACTGACGACACTTGGCATTGGCAATCGAAATACCCTAATGGTTTGGAATAATACAATGAACAACTTAGAATTTACCCATCGTAGAAAAAACCCGCTCACAGGTAGTTGGGTTTTGGTGTCTCCACACAGAAACAACCGACCTTGGTTAGGTGCTACAGAAGCAGCCTCTGAAACAGAGCTACCTGTATACGATGAAAACTGTCCATTATGTCCAGGAAACGAACGAGCAAAAAATGCTGGCAATCCTGATTATAAAAACACCCATGTTTTTGTGAATGACTTCGGCGCGTTAACTGAAGAGCAGGTTGAGGCGCAACAAATTGATGATGAACCACACCCTTTATTTGAAGCCAATATAGCCAATGGTGAATGTAGAGTTGTGTGTTTTTCTCCTGATCACAACAAGTCATTGCCTGAACTAACGATTCCTGAAATTGAAGCAGTGGTTAATACTTGGCAATCAAACTATGTTGAATTGGCAAAGACTTATGCTTGCGTAAATATTTTTGAAAATAAAGGCGCGGTTATGGGCTGCTCTCAGCCTCATCCTCATGGGCAAATTTGGGCGCATGAACACCTTTCAACTGAAATAGAAAAAGAAGATATCCAACAACAGGCATATCTAGATAAACACGGTAAATCTTTATTGGCTGATTACGTTGAACATGAATCAGCTAAAAAAGATCGCATTGTGGTAGAGAATGAACATTGGTTAGCTGTTGTACCTTTTTGGGCAGCATGGCCGTTTGAAACAATACTCATTGCCAAAGACGATATTCAGCATTTTGGCCAATTAAATACACAACAAAAACAGAGTTTAGCGCAAGCAATACAAGAGCTAACCATACGTTATGATAACGTGTTTAATTGCAGCTTTCCTTATTCAATGGGTTGGCACAATGCCCCTGCAAATGATCAAAACAACAGTCATTGGCGTCTACATGCACATTTTTATCCGCCACTATTACGCTCTGCTACGGTAAAGAAACACATGGTTGGCTACGAAATGTTAGCTGAAAGCCAACGTGATTTAACCGCTGAAACAGCGGCGAATATATTACGTAAAGCAAGTACAACCCATTATAAAAAGGAGCAGGCTCGTGGTAAATGATAACTTTAATGCCATTTTTGAAGAAATATATAAACAACCTGCTCAAGCAATGTCTTCTGCACCAGGACGTGTAAATTTAATTGGCGAATTTACCGACTACAATAACGGTTTTGTTTTACCTTGTGCGTTAGAGTTTTGTACGCGCATACTTTATAGAAAACGTAATGATAACAAGGTTGTGGTGCACTCTTTGCACTACCCTGGCGAGTCAGACGAATTCTTTCTAGACCAAGAAATAGCCCGTGGCGAATCTCAATGGGGTAACTACATTCGTGCCGTTGCTTTTGTTTTAAAACGCCAAGGTCATCAGCTAAGCGGTGTTGATTTATTAATTGACAGTAATGTCCCGCAAGGCAGTGGTTTATCTTCTTCTGCCGCTTTAGAAGTTGCTATTGGTGGCGTTTTCAATCAAGCTTGCCAGTTAAACTTATCTAATGAAACTATTGCTGTGTTGGGCCAAGAAGCTGAAAACGACTTTATGGATTGCCAATGCGGTATTATGGATCAGCTTGTTTCTGCCAATGGTGAAAAAGCCCATGCACTACTTATTGATTGTCAGAGTTTAGCTACTGAAGCGGTGAGTATTCCTGACGATCTTTCTATCGTTATTGTTAACTCAAATTACCCTAGAAAATTAGTCGATAGCGAATACAACCAACGCCGAATTGATTGTGAAAAAGCAGCCGAGAAAATGTCTGTAGCGACTTTACGTGATGCCGATCTTGCTATGTTAAATAATACTCGCTCAGCCATGACCGAAAATGAATATAAACGCGCACATCATGTTATTACCGAAAACACGCGTGTACTTGACGCAACCCAAGCCCTGAAAAATAATGATATGCAAGCACTCAGAGCGTTAATGACCGCTTCTCATATCTCATTAAGAGATGACTTTGAGGTTACCATTCCTGAAACCGATGGTTTAGTAGAGATATGTCAAATGGCTTTAGGGACTAAAGGTGCTGTGCGAATGACAGGTGGTGGTTTTGGCGGTGCAATAGTTTGCTTATGCCGTCAGGCTGATATCGATAAAATTAAAGACGCAGTTACCGCACAATACTTTGCTCGCTTTAATATCAACGCCTCAATTTATGTTGGTAAAGCGGGTAATGGTTTACAAGTTACTGAGTTTTAAATAAAGAATATAAAGTGGTGTATGTAAAATAGAGAATTTAACAATAGTGAGTTTAAAATAGAAAATTTCGCGCCACTATTCCTATTGGATCACAAATGTCACTTTCGAAAGTTTATTAAAAATTGAATGCTGATATCTCATTAAAACAAGGGGCATCGGCTTTAAGGATAAATATGCAAAGTATCAATTGGGGTGTAATGGGCTGTGGTGGTATTGCACATCAATTTGCCCTTGCCATAAAAAAGTTAGAAAAATGCACGATACTCGCCGGTGCTTCTAACACTAAAGGTCGAGCTAAAGACTTTACTGAACAATATCAAATACCGAGAGCATACGATAATTACCAATCTTTGGTAACTGATCCAGATATTGATGTCATTTATATTGCAACTACGCATAACTTTCATTTTGAAAATATCAAACTTTGTCTCCAGCATGGTAAACATGTTATTTGCGAGAAACCGTTTACCGTAAACGCCCAGCAAACAAAAATACTTATCGCATTAGCAACAGAAAATAATTGCTTCATGATGGAGTGTGTTTGGACACGATTTTTACCCGCCATTGAACACTTAAAGCAGCTATTATCAGAAAACATAATTGGTGAGGTACATACTGTTAAAGCAAACTTCAGTATTTGTGAAGACTTTCCATTGGAACATAGATTACGTAACAAAAGCCTTGCTGGCGGCGCTTTACTCGATTTAGGTATTTATCCTTTAACCTTAGCGTCAATTGTCTTTGGCGAACAGCCTAGTCGGATACAAAGCTCAGCGGTTATGGGTGAAGACGGTGTAGACGAAAGCTCTTGCTACTTGCTTGAATACCAACAACATCAGCGTGCTATTTTGTCTGCATCTTTTATTGAAGAATCGCCTACCGAAGGCATTATTAGTGGCACTAAAGGCTATATCAGGATCCCTGATTTTCTTGGTGCTCAAGAGCTGCATATCAAACTTAAAGATCAAGCGATTAAAGTCAGTAGCTTCCCGTTTGATGCCGATGAAAATTTCACTTTCGAAGTTGCACATGCCATGCAGTGTATTCGAGAAAGTAAACAACAAAGTGATATTTTACCACTTGATACTACCACCGCCATGATGGCTATAATGGATTCAATTAGAAACCAGTGGGGGCTAAAATATCCAGGAGAATAAGTTTGTTGCGCTTGAGATACTTCAATGTTCACTGCTTGTGCTATAACTAAGATTTCAATTACTTATAACGAATAAAAAATAATAATAAAAGTGAAAACACCTATGATAAAAGTTAAAAAAAACACCCTCATTATACTGAGCAGTTTAATGTGCTGTTATGTACAAATTGTCGCAACCGTAAATGCCGCCGAAATTTCTTCAACAGCGCAGTTATCAAACAGTAAAACAACTTTGGTGCCTGAGCAATTACAAAAACAGCTTCCCAAAGATGTGGTTGCTGAACTCGCAGAAATAGGCCAATTTAAGATTGGTGTAAAAACATTAAACATTATTAACCCTGCGCAATTTGATCCCGCAACACAAGCACCAAAAGACAGAGAATTAACCGTAGAAGTTTGGTATCCAACTTCCGTAGATAACCAACACACTAAAAAAACGAGTTATGAAAACGTTACGCGCACCGGTAAAAACTTCTCCATTCAAGCCGATGCTTTTCGAGACTCAGCTGTATTAGCAAACAATGAGGCTGAAAAATTTCCATTGGTGGTGATTTCACATGGTTATACCGGCTATAGAACACTGATGTATTATTTAGCAGAACATTTAGCCTCTCATGGATACATTGTTGCTGCTATTGATCATACTGACTCAACCAACGCCGAAATTGACATGATAAATAGCCCTTTCGCTGGTTTTGTGAGTACATTGCTTAATCGCTCTCGTGACCAACAATTTACCCTTAACTATTTAACCACAACGCCCAATTTTCTCTCAAAAGTTATCGATAGCCAAAAGGCTGGCTTAATAGGTTATTCAATGGGGGGTTATGGCGCGGTAAATACCATTGGCGGTTGCTATAACTTTACCAACACAACAGCTTCAACTTTTACAGGCATTAAAGATCCTGAGCAAGTCGAAAAAGTAAAAGCATTACTCAATAGCTGCGCCGCAGGCCAGTATGAAACCCCGAAAGTAGACCCAAGATGGCAAGCCGTTATTGCTATGGCACCTTGGGGTGCACAACACCAGTTATTTCAACAAGAAGCACTGTCAAAAATTAATACGCCAATACTTTATATCGCAGGCGATTTAGATGATGTTTCTGATTACAACGCTATAAAATCACTTTATGAACAAACCGGTAGCGACAATAAATACCTGCTTACCTATCAAAATGCGCGACATAATGTTGCACCACACCCGGCACCTAGCGTTGCTAAAACAAGTGAGTTAGATATAGGTCATTATTATGAACCCGCTTGGAACAGCACGGTATTAAATAACAACAATAAACACTTCACGCTTGCAATGATGGATTGTTATTTAAAGCAAAAATTAACTCAATGCGCTTACCTAGACTTATCGCCTGATTCTAACCAAATAGCCATTGATGGCAAAACACCTAAGCCTTGGAAAGGTTTTGATCACCGTTATGCGGTAGGTATGGGCTGGCATAAAAAACAATAGCTCCCAGATACAAAAGCTTAGCTAATAAGCAGATGGAGTGTAAAAATACAAAGTCTCTAGTTAATAGAGACTTTTCTTACTTTTACGACTGTTTATATAATAAATACCTCAACTTAGCTTATCTTAAATAAAGCTTAAAGCTTAATCACCGCCATTTTATCCTGCGACATATCATGCATAGTATAAGCAATACCTCCGGTGTTATAACCTGAATGTTTACGTCCAGCAAAAGGCATCCAATCAACACGGAAGGCGGTATGGTCATTAACCATAACGGCAGTAGCATCTAGCGTATTAATTGCCTTCATTGCTACATCTATATTCTTAGTAAATACCGAGCCTTGAAAAGCAAAATCTAACGCGTTAGCTTGAGCAATGGCTTGATCAATATCTTCGTAACCATAAACACAAACAACAGGGCCAAAAATTTCCATGCTAGAAACTTTAGTGCCTAGTGGCGGATCAAGCAGCACCGTTGGTGCATATGTCGTTTTGCCGAGTCGCTTACCTCCGGTTAACAGTGTTGCGCCTGCAGATACAGCTTCATCAACCCATTCTTCAACACGATCAACCTCTGCTGGTCGAATTAGCGGTCCGCATTCTGTCGATTCATTAATAGCATTGCCTACAACAAGTTTGGCGGCACCATCTGCTAACTTTTGAGCGATAGCTTGGGCTTGACTCTTAGGTGCAAAAATTCGCTGTACAGATACACAAACTTGGCCTGAATGATAAAAACCACCTTTGAGCAAACTTGGGATCATGGCTTCAATATCTGCACTTTCTTCAATAATAACAGGGGCAACTCCGCCGTGCTCTAATGCGCAACGAGTTCCAGGAGCAAGCTTAGACCTTAGCATCCAACCTATTTTAGCTGAACCAATAAAACTCAAAAATGCAACACGAGGATCAGTGATCATTTGCTGTGCGGTTGACGTTTCACACATAGCAAAACGGCACCACTGTTCAGGTAATCCCGCTTCATGCACCATATCAACAAATGCCTTGCAAGATAGTGGCGTATCTGAGGCCGGTTTAACAAGTACCGGACAACCTGTAGCAATAGCTGGAGCCACTTGATGTACAATTAAATTTAATGGATGATTAAATGCTGAAACAGCAACCACCACACCAATAGGCTCTTTAGTGGTATAGGCAACTCTTCCCGCCCCCGCTTGGGTTAAGTCCATTGGAATTTGGCTACCCTTTAAGTTGGCTATTTCTTTAGCGCACAACTCAACACCATCAATCGCTCTTGCCACCTCTACTTTAGCATCAACCAATGGCTTACCGCCTTCACTTGCAATTAAAAGCGCTAATTCATCTGCTCTTTGGGAAATTAAAGTAGCAAGTTTTTTGAGGATATTCATTCGCTCATATGCAGGTAACCATTGTTGACGATCTTTAAATAATTGCTCTGCGTTGGTTAAGTAACTGTCGATTTCGGCCCACTTAATCAAGGGAACAGAGCCTAAATAAGTTTGATCATACGGATTAAAAACATCGTGTTTTTCAACTGTTTTACTACTATCTAAATTTGTCATAATTTACTCTTTAATAAGTTAAAATCGTTCGCAAATAACGAATATTGACATTACTCTTTTAAATTAAGCACACCTTCTCAGCTAGCTCATCAATTAAAACTTTTTGATTTTCGGAGTAATCAACGGGTAATTCAACAAGGTGAACTCCACCTGCGGCGAATGCTTTTTCATAAGTAGGTATAATATTTTCAGCAGAGGTAACTCTATGCCCTATTGCGCCATAACTTTCAGCGTACTTAACAAAATCAGGATTGTTAAACTCTAAGCCCCAATCAGCAAACCCGGTACTGGCTTGTTTCCAACGAATCATCCCATAAGAATTATCGTTTAGCACCGTTATCACTAAGTTCAAACCTAAACGTATTGCCGTTTCTATTTCTTGAGAGTTCATCATAAAACCACCATCACCGCATAGTGCCATTACACGTTGGTCAGGGTTTAGCATGGCAACCATCATAGCCGAAGGCAAACCTGCTCCCATGGTGGCTAGCGCATTATCAAGTAATACGGTATTAGGTTGATAAGCTTTATAGTTACGGGCAAACCAAAGTTTATACATGCCGTTATCAAGCGCGATAATATCTTTCTCGCCCATAACTTTGCGAATATCTGCTACAAAACGCTGCGGAATGATAGGAAAACGTGCGTCATCAGCACCTTCTTCAATATGCTCATCTATCGCAAGTTTTATTTTATCGAAGTAGCTTCTATCGAACTTAACCTCTCCCGCTAATTTATCTTTTAGCGCATTTACTGACGTTGCTAAATCGCCTACAACTTCTGATTGCGGAAAATAAACTTGGTCAACTTGCGCAGATTTATAATTAACATGAATTACCTTCTTACCCCCTGCTTCCATAAAAAATGGCGGTTTTTCAATTACATCATGTCCAATATTAATAATGACATCGGCACGTTCAATAGCACAATGTAAGTAGTCGCCCGATGACAAGGCTGCTGTACCTAAAAATAAATTTGAGCGTTCATCAACAACGCCTTTGCCCATTTGTGTAACAAAAAATGGAATACGGGTTGTGTCTATTAAGTTAGATAATGCCGTTCTAACGTTTTTTCTGTTTGCGCCTGCACCAATTAAAATTAACGGCATTTTAGCGGTTTTTATCAAGGCCACGGCTTCTTCAATAGCGACTTCGTTCGGACTAGCATAGTGACGTTTGTGAGGCATTATTAGGCCTGCATCACAATCTTCTTCAGCAATGTCTTCAGGTAATTCTAAAAGCACGGCTCCAGGACGCTCTTCTTCGCTAAGTCGAAAAGCTTCACGCACTAAGGAAGGTATAGTATTACCGTGAACAATTTGTTTAGACATTTTACAAATAGGATCAAATAAGCCGACTACATCAATAATTTGAAACTGACCTTGCTTTGATTTTTTAATCGGTTTTTGGCCTGTGATCATAATTAAAGGCATACCGCCCAAGTGCGAATAAGCAGCAGGTGTTGCTAAGTTAGTTGCTCCGGGCCCAAGGGTTGCCATACATACACCGGCTTTACCCGTAAGTCGTCCATACGTTGCTGCCATGAAGCCAGCACCTTGTTCATGGCGGGTTAGTACTAACTTTATTGAGGAATTTCTCAAAGACTCAACCATATCGAGGTTTTCTTCACCAGGTACGGCGAAAATGTGATCTACGCCTTCTGCTTCTAATGCTTGTACAAATAAATCAGACGCTTTTATCTTGTTATTCTCATTCATAATTTGTCCTTTACTAGCTATTAATTGGCTATTAATTAGCTCTTAATTAGTAATACAGAATTTTTTAGAAATAGTATCTTTATAGTTACCCTAACATTGAATCACTTAAAAATAACAGGCTACAGGTTTAATAGTAGCCTTAATATCGTCAACTATTTCTAACGAAAGAATGGATGTTTTAGATCAATTAATTTGAAAAATTAATAAGATAAGCATTTTATTACTTAAACGTTGCGCTAAAAAATAGCTTAATTAGCCCAGCAACATTTGATCATTACACCGCACACTTTATAGATTGTCGCTTCAACTTATTATTAGCGAAAGCACAGCATAAAAGTGTTACGTTTATGGTTTAAATTGTAATAACCCCGTTTATGGGCGTTTAAGTTCAATGCATTGAATGCGAGTGCCTTACGTCATACTTTGTTTAACGAGTAACATTGCAGTTTCTTGTTGTGCATGCACAAACGAGTTAATTTTAATATCAGCAAGTGCAGCTTTTTCTTCCAATGTACTGACTTTGACAATTAAATTGGCATTTGGGTAGTGTTCAAGTACCGCTTCACAAATAATTTGTTTCGTTAATAAAGTGTTTACCGTAATTATAATACTTTTAGTTTGCTCAACTCTTAATGCTTCTAGTACAGGGGTTTTATCTAAGTGCCCAAAATACGCGTCATAACCACGTTTTCTAGCCAACAGTACATGCTGTAAATTATCAGAGATAATCAAAAAGCTCTCGCCTTCTTTACTGAGCTCTTTAGCAACAATTCGTCCTAAAATAGCAAAACCACAAACAATGGTATGATTTTTAGCTTCAAGTGGGGTAATTTTGTCTGACTCAAAAAACTCGACTACAAATAAAGCGGCTATTTTATAAATATTACTGATCATAAAAGGCGTTAAAATCATGGATAACACAGTGATCAATATGAGAAAACTTCCTAAGCTTTCTGTTAGTAAATTATGGTTCATGGCCATTGCAAAAATAGCGAAAGAGAACTCCCCGACTTGGCATAGCGCTACCGCTGATTTTATCGATTCACTTTTATCAGATTTCATTCTGATCAGTAAATATATAATCACAGCTTTTATCAGCATAACTAAGGCTAATACACCCAGTACCCAATGTAAGTTACTCAGAAAATATAGAACATCAATCTTGGTGCCTATAGCAAAGAAAAAGGCGCCTAATAACAAGTCTTTATATGAGGCTATGTCAGACTCTACTTTTATATGAAACTTAGTTTCTGCGATGATCATACCCGCGATAAATGCCCCTAAAGAATAGGTAAAGCCCATTTCATGTGCGAGCAATGACGCCCCTAAAACAATGGTAAATACTGAACTTAAAAACAACTCTTCCATGCGGGCATTGGCCGAAAAATGTAATAGCCAAGCAATCAGCTTTTTACCAATAGTAAACATGAAAATAATAATAACGCCGGCATATAAAAATGTTTTCAATAATATATCTGACATCGATAATTCATTATTAGATAAAAAACCCATTAGCAATAAAATAGGGATCACAGCTAAGTCTTGAAAAACTAATATAGCAACCGCCTTTTTGCCGTAAGGCGTAACGATATCTTTTGATTTTTTTAAGTAAGGTAAAACAATTGCGGTTGAAGATAAGCTAAAAGCAAGGGCAATAACGACTGAAGGAATAAGCTCGACATTAAACAGATAAAAGGCCATGGCAAAAATAACTACTGAGCTAAAAGCTACTTGCACAAAACCATTAAAAAAAATCAGCTCTTTCATTTTACCTAGTTTAGAAAACGACATTTCTAAACCTATAGTAAACATAAGAAAAACTATACCAAACTCGCCAATTAGCTCGAGTGAATGAGGTGTAGTACTGCCATTAAAGTCGAAGAAATTACTGACAATTGTGCCGGTAATGATATAACCGATAATATGTGAAATTGAAAATTTAGTTAATACAATATTAATCACGCTAGCAAGCGCTAATGACAGTGCAATAATAACAAGTATAGAGTCCATTTTATTCCTTAAAAACAGCCTGATATTGACATCAGTAATTAAAAATAACCTTGTTTATTTACATGCACATTACAGACCACTAAAACAGTAAAGCTAAACAAATAAAAAACATAAAAATTACTTTATATTCAATAAATTAAAATTATTTTATAAAAAACATAGCGGTTAAAAATTATCCTCACGCTTAATATTGATGCGCCCGCACCATTTTGGTGCAAACAAATATCCTTTTTAGTCATAAATTGCCCCATTATCTGACTAATAAACAAAGAGTTCTCGTTGCTAAACAAAATGCCTGAAACTGCCGTAATAAGTTAGCTTCAGCCATATATAACACTATAAATTTTAGCGTATTTGAGCCTGAAACTACCGAATAAAATTTCTACTGATATTCGTTGGCGCATTTTGTGCAACTTGCCAGTATAACTTTGATATAGCTCAGCGTTTTACAAAATAATGATAAATAATAATGACTGCTAGCCCGCAAACAAAATGCTTAACGGCTGTAAATTCTAATAAAAATAGTTGGCTAGCTAACTTATTATTAGAATTTAGTATGACTTTAAACGGCACACAGCTTACCCGAACAGAGCGAAATGGACCGCTAAGTGTGCAAAAAGCGTTTTATCCTGAAGGACGTGATTGTGCGCATATTTATTTGTTACATCCGCCAGCAGGGATTGTCTCGGGTGATGAACTACGGATAAATATTAAGGTAAATCAGCAGGCACACAGTTTAGTTACCACACCGGGTGCTAATCGTTTTTATCGTGCCCGTGAAGATCTTTCTATTGGCGATTCTAAACAAGTTCAGCACTGCGAGCTATTGTTGGCTGAACATGCAAAGTGTGAAAACTTTCCATTAGAAACCATTGTTTATGAAGGCGCTGATGGCGTTAATACTGTTGATGTGCACCTAACAAGCAACAGTGTTTATTTAGGTTGGGATATCACCTGTTTAGGGTTACCAAGATCAGGGCAACTTTTTGAACAAGGTCGTTACAGCCAATTAAACCGTGTTTATTGTGACAATACCCTACTTTATCACGACAGAATTGCGATTAAACCTGACAACCAAATACACCAGCATGTCGCGGGATTAAATAATAAAAGTGTCTTTGCAACTTTTATGGCTTACACAGAAAAAGGCCTACTTAGCGATACCGAGAATAAAGCACTTATCGCTAAATTGCGCAATTGTATAAGTGAGTCACAAGCCGATGAAAAAGTCAGTATTAGCCAAATACGACAATTATTAGTGATTCGTTATTTAGGCCAACACGCCGAAGAATGCAAAGCACTTTTCATCAAATTATGGCAAATAATTAGGCCTATATATCTTAATAAACCAGCCAATATGCCCCGAGTTTGGCATACCTAAAGCGGTAATTACCCAAGATATAGATAAATATTAAAGCCTATAAAACCGTATAAATACTAAATAGAGAACGTTATGGATTTATTACCAAGAGAAAAAGACAAATTACTGATATTCACCGCGGCATTACTTGCCGAGCGACGATTAAACCGTGGTTTAAAATTAAATTATCCTGAAGCGGTAGCCTATATTTCCATGGAAATAATTGAAGGTGCGCGTGACGGAAAAACCGTTGTTCAAATGATGGATTATGGTCGAACACTTCTCACTCGCGAGCAAGTTATGGACGGTGTGTCAGAATTAATTCCAGACGTACAAGTTGAGGCGACATTTCCAGACGGCACCAAACTTGTCACCGTTCACAACCCTATTATTTAATTATAACTTGCACATAAGAGAAGCAAATATGATCCCAGGTGAAATAAAAACTGACCATGGTAACCGTGAGCTAAACCTAGGTTGCAAGCAAGTAAAAATTACGGTGGCAAATTCAGGCGACCGCCCGATACAAGTTGGCTCGCACTATCATTTTTATGAAGTAAACCCTGCTCTGCACTTCGATAGAGCTTTGGCAAAAGGTTTTCGTTTAGATATTACATCTGGCACTGCCGTACGTTTTGAACCCGGACAAGAGCGCGAAGTAACTTTAGTTGCCTTTCGTGGTAAACGTCGCGTATTTGGCTTTCGTGCTGAAATTCAAGGAGATCTATAACCATGGCTAGCATTGACAAAAACGCTTACGCTCATATGTTTGGCCCAACGGTGGGCGATCGTGTTCGTTTAGCCGATACCGATTTATGGTTAGAAGTTGAGCAAGATTTTACCGAATACGGTGAAGAAGTTAAATTTGGTGGCGGTAAAGTTATTCGAGACGGCATGGGGCAAAGCCAAGCGTCTTGTCTTGAAACGGTAGATTTAGTGATCACCAATGCGCTAATTGTTGATCACTGGGGCATTATTAAAGCCGATGTTGGTATTAAAAACGGGCGTATTGCCATTATTGGTAAAGCCGGTAACCCTGATATTCAAGACAATATTGATATTGAAGTAGGACCCGGCACAGAAGTTATTGCAGGTGAAGGACAAATTCTAACGGCTGGTGGTATTGACGCGCACATTCATTTTATTTGTCCGCAACAAATAGAAGAAGCGTTGATGTCGGGTGTAACCACCATGATCGGTGGTGGCACAGGTCCAGCAACAGGCACTAAAGCAACCACTTGTACGCCAGGTCCGTGGAATATTTATAAAATGCTGCAAGCCACTAACGACTTTCCGATGAATTTTGGCTTTTTAGGTAAAGGTAATGCTAGTTTGCCTATCGCTCTAGAAGAGCAAATTGAAGCAGGTGTTTGTGGTTTAAAACTTCACGAAGATTGGGGAACAACCCCAGCAGCCATTGATAACTGCTTATCGGTTGCTGAGCGTTACGACGTACAAATTGCTATTCATACTGACACCTTAAACGAGTCGGGCTTTGTTGAAGATACTTTAGGTGCTTTTAAAGGCCGAACTATTCACACTTATCATACTGAGGGTGCTGGCGGTGGACATTCGCCTGATATTATTAAGGCTTGTGGCGAAGCCAATGTTCTACCTTCTTCAACGAACCCTACTCGACCATACACGGTTAACACGATTGACGAACATCTAGATATGCTGATGGTTTGTCATCACTTAGACCCTTCTATCCCAGAAGATATTGCTTTTGCTGATTCACGTATTCGCAAAGAAAGTATCGCCGCTGAAGATATTATGCACGATTTAGGCGCGATTAGTATGATCGCCTCTGATTCGCAAGCCATGGGACGAGTCGGTGAAATGATCACCCGCACTTGGCAAACAGCGCATAAAATGAAGCAACAACGTGGTCCATTAGCACCTGATACCAAACGAAACGACAACTTTCGCATTAAGCGCTATATCGCAAAATACACCATAAACCCTGCAATAAGTCATGGTATTAGCCATGAAGTAGGCTCTATTGAAGTGGGTAAACTTGCTGACTTAGTACTATGGAAACCGGCATTTTTTGGTATTAAACCCGCCTTAATTTTAAAGTCTGGCTTTATTGCCGCAGCACCAATGGGCGATGCCAATGCCTCTATTCCAACACCACAACCGGTTTATTATCGCCCCATGTTTGGCGCTTTTGGCAGCGCAGCAGCGCAAACATCAATAACCTTTATGTCGCAGGCCTCAATTGATGCCAATGTACCGCAAAGCATAGGCATGACACGTATGGTAGGCGTTTGTAAAAACACCCGAAACATCAGTAAGAACGATATGATTCATAACAGCTGGCAGCCAAAAATTGAAGTTGATGCCCAAACCTATGAAGTGCGAGCAAATGGCGAACTACTAACCTGTGAGCCAGCATCTACCCTGCCGTTAGCTCAACTTTATTGTTTATTTTAGGAAATTACATGTTACAAGCTTATCAACGTTTAGATCATACCCACGGTGAAATTGTTGACTCAATCACTTTAGATCAAGACACCCGAAAAAAAGCCCGTATTAAAGGGGTAACCGATAATGGCGCCGACATTGGTATTTTTATGGAACGCGGCCACCCGTTATTGGTTGGCGAAATATTAAAAACAGAATGTGGCTTATTAATAGAAATTAAAGGTGCAGCAGAGCCTGTTTCTACTGCTATTGCTACCGACTGGTTAACTTTTTCTAAAGTTTGCTATCACTTAGGTAATCGCCATACATCATTGCAAATAGGTGAACTTTGGCTGCGCTTTAAACCCGACCATGTTTTAGAAGCCTTAGCTGAAAAATATGGCTTAACACTTGATAAAACGCCAGCGATATTTGAACCAGAAAGTGGTGCCTACGGTAGTAAAAGTGGTCACTCGCATTCTCATGCAAATACAGACAGCATTAGTCATGAAAAACATAATCATGATAAACACAGTCACGAAAAACATAGTCACGATAAACATAGTCATGAACATGCCCACTAATACGGTAAACATTAAACAAGTGGTTAATAAATCAGCCCATAAAAGCCAACCGATTCAATTAAATCGGTTACTTCAACTGTGCAGTGCTAATTTACCTGTTGGTGGGTTTTCATTCTCACAGGGCTTAGAATACGCGGTTGAAATGGGTTGGTTAACATCACCAGAAACAACCGCAAGTTGGGTCACTATTAATTTAGAAGAGTCTATCGCAAAAACCGACTTAGCCATTCTAAAAAGGCTATTCATTGCTTTACATAATAATGACTTAGACCAGTTCAACTACTGGAATACACACTTAATTGCATGTCGTGAAAGCCATGAGTTATTACTCGCTGATTTAGCGATGGGCAAAGCCTTAATTAGACTATTAAAGCAACTTAATAATATAGATGTTAGCGCATATCAAAGCGTTATCGCGCTAACAGAAATCAGCTTTGTTAGCGCCTTTGCATTAACGGCTTATTTATTTCAATTAGATCTAGTGTCTGCCCAAAGCGGTTATTGCTGGACTTATATCGACAACCAAGTAGCAGCGGCAACAAAATTAGTACCGCTTGGGCAAACACAAGCACAAAATTTGCTCTTTGAATTAACTGAAAATACACAGTTAATTATCGAGAAATCAAACCAGATTAACGATGAAGATATCGGTACCAGTTTACCGCATTTAGCCATGGCAAGCGCTTGGCATGAAACGCAGTATTCACGACTTTTTCGTTCGTAATAAAACAAATTTAAACATTCAAGAGATAGATAAAATGAAGAAACAAGTATTACGCATAGGTGTCGGCGGCCCAGTTGGCTCAGGAAAAACAGCCTTACTACGCGAGTTATGTTTAGCACTGCGTGACAAATATAATATGGCGGTGGTCACTAACGATATATACACTCGAGAAGACGCCGAATTTTTAACAAAAAATGACGCGCTCGCTGCCGACAGAATTATGGGCGTGGAAACAGGTGGCTGTCCGCATACTGCTATCCGTGAAGATGCCTCAATGAACTTAGCCGCCATTGACGAACTACAAGCCCTACACCCTGATTTAGATTTTGTATTAGTAGAAAGTGGCGGAGACAACTTAAGCGCCACCTTTAGCCCCGAACTATCTGATCTCACTATTTACGTTATTGACGTTTCAGCCGGCGATAAAATCCCACGCAAAGGTGGCCCAGGTATTACCAAATCAGACTTATTAATCATTAATAAAATAGATGTTGCTGAGTTAGTCGGTGCCTCACTTGATGTTATGGACAGAGACACCAGAAAAATGCGAGGCGATAAAAAATTCATTTTTTCTAACATGAAAACACAACAAGGCTTGGCAGAAATAATCTCATTTATCGAAACAGAAGGCATGTTGAAAATTTAATCTTTTCACCGCTACCTCAGTAAAAAATTGAAAATTTTTTTAAAAGAACAATAAACAAATTAACAAGAAAAAGGATCAAATATGAAGTTTTTAACATTAATTATTAGCTACCTAATACTCTTTACTAGCCAAGCTTTTGCCCATACAGATCACGCATTAGGCGAAGGCTCTTTTCATACTTTTTACCATAGCGTGTTTTGGACCATCTTCGCGATTGTGGTTTATAAAGCCTACAACTGGTTTAAACATAAAAAATATCATAAGAACTAGGTTGTCACAGAGCTAATATTATTATTTAACAACAGCTTGTATTGAATTACCAACAAATAAAAGGCTAACATTTACCTTGTTAGCCTGCTCTTATATGCGCATTACTAGCCTTTATATTCTAAATAAACGTCAATGCTAATGCATAAAACACCTTTCAACATTCTATTCAAATAGCTTAAACGCGACTTAAGCCATTAAACAACTGATATTATAGTTATTTTCATAATTGAAAAATAAAAGCCAGATACTCTCAGTATCACTTATAAAGTCAAATTATTACACCGTTCGAAAAACCAACACTTTACAGAGCCCCGCTTTGGTATTACATTTTATAGCTACCTCACTTATCAAAACAAACTTTGGTAAGTTAAATTGGTAAGTCAAATTAACGACGGATTTCGGTTTTATTATTGAGGTGAAAAAATTGTCTATCTACAAAATTCCGCTCTACCTATGCATTTATATACTATTTATTGGTTGCAAGTCTTCTTCTGGTTCTGCTGATAAAGCACCCGAAGAAGTTATTGCTATACCACCTTCAGTACCACCTGTTGAAGCGCCTACAGAGCCACCAGTTGCCCCGATAAATTCAGATATTACCTGCACAGGTTTAGCAAAGGTCAATATTGTTGAAGCTATCGCCACTAATAGCTTAAATAGCTATACTGCTAACCAAGTTATTGATGCTAAGTTTTTGCCTGAATCTCGTTGGTCATCACTTGAAAACTCTGCCCAGCTAACGTTAACCTTAGAAAATTTCACATTAGTCAAAGGCTTGTCAATTACGTGGCTTAACACCGATCAGAGAAGCTATAGCTACGATGTTGAAGTATCAAAAGATAAGCAAACATGGACCAGTGTGGTGGCTGATCAATTAACCGATGCATTAACCACCCGTAGCCAGTTTATTGAAATAGCAGAGCATTCTGCACAATACATAAAAATAATCCCTAAAGGCAGTAATATTGATAGCACCAATAATATTATTGAAGTTGAAGCATTTGGCTGCTCAGAACACGTAAGTTCTCCCATTGAATTAACAGACTGGTATTTAAGCGTTCCGGTTGATGAAAGGTTAAATACCAAAGCAGAAAGTATTTATGAATCTCGTTTAAATAATCACTATTTTAACGCTGAGTTTTTCTTTATCAATAACGAAGGCGGCTTAGTTTTTAGAAGCCCGATTGAAGGAGCTAAAACCTCGACCAACACCAAATATACCCGTACAGAGCTTCGAGAAATGTTAAGACGTGGCGATACCAATATTAACGTTAAAGGGGTAAATAAAAACAATTGGGTATTTTCAAGTGCACCTGAAAACGACCTAGATGCCGCGGGTGGTGTCGATGGTGAATTAATCGCGGAACTGGCCGTGAACCATGTTACTGAAACAGGCGACAAATCGCAGGTTGGCCGGGTAATTATCGGTCAAATACATGCAAATAATGACGAACCTATTCGTGTGTATTACCGAAAACTGCCTGGCAACAATAAAGGCTCAATTTACTTAGCCCATGAAATTGAAGGCGGAGATGATATTTATTACGAGTTAATTGGCAACCGCTCACAAAGTGCGACTAACCCTGAAAACGGCATAGCCCTCAATGAACGTTTTGGCTATCAAATAAAAGTAGTGGCTAACTTGTTAACCTTAACAATCACAAGAGCCGGCAAAGCCGATGTTACTCAAGTCGTTGATATGACCAATAGTGGCTATGATCAAGGTGGACAATACATGTACTTTAAAGCCGGCGCTTATAATCAAAATAATACCGGAAATGCTAAAGATTATGTACAAACAACCTTTTACAAAATTTCCAATAGCCATAACGGATATCAATAACAAGAACGTTATTTGCGTTAGGTAAACGCACGACAGTATTTATAACTTAATAACGAACAGCCTTATTTATTTGGCTGTTTTAATTACTGTAATCATGAATTTATAGTCCCAGTAATCGTAACAATAAAAATTGGTAATAACATTAAGTTTATTACCATAAATACAATTACTTAAATGTTTAAAAAACATATTGTCCGCTTAAAAACACTTAAATATAACCCCCAACAATAGGAAGTTTTATCCCTTTAAGTGCAATAATTGGTTGACAGATTGGTAAGTTATTGCAAGTATCAGTATCAGCAGTTCTTGTAGATAAAATGACCGAAACAATGTTATTTCTCAAAGCAGCGATTAAAAATATAATAAAATTTGTCGGGGAGAGACTAAATGAAAACGAAATTGGTAATAGCAATATCAAGCGCATTAGCGTTAATGGCTTGTGATGATGGCAGCGTAACAGGCTCAGAAGGAAATGCCGTCAGCTATGTCGAAATATCAGGAGATCCTACAACAGGAGAAACATTAACATCGACCATAAGCGATGGTAATGGTTTTGACCCTGCCAATGTAACTTACACTTGGGTTGCTGATAACAAAGTGCTCTCTGGCTCTACATCAAGTACATACCTTCTTACAGATGCCGATGTAGGCTCTATGATTTCACTCGTCGTTAACTTCACAGACAACGATGGTAATGTTGAAAAAGCGATATCAGCCGAAACTGACGTTATTGAAGTTCCAGCAGTACCGAGTGCCGGTAGCGTTGCTATTACAGGCGATGCTTATGTAGACTTTGAACTAACAGCTGTTATTACCGACGAAAATGGCTCTGGTGACACGCCAATTACCTATGTATGGATGGCAGATGGCGTAGCAATTGCTGATGCTACCAGTGCAACATACATATTAACTGAAGCTGAACTCACTAAAACGATAACGGTTTCAGCTACCTATATTGATAATGATGACTTCCCAGAAGATACACTTTCTGATCCAACTGACCCAGTTATTGTAAAACCCGCAGATGTTGTAACCAGCCAAGTAGCTAAAATTACTGACACTATGGGTGTTGGCATTGGCGATGGCTCTACCGATACGGGTGAACTTAGATTTAAACTGAGCGATGAAAGTATTGACCCGCTAGTAACCGGCAAATTAAGTCTGGCATTTAGAAAAGAAGCGAATGCGGTAAACAACAATCCAAACGATACCGATACCGACTTTAAAGATGCCTATATTGGTATATTCGGCAGTAAAGTTAGTACCGGATACGAGCTGGTAGAATTAAGAGTTAAAGAAGGCAACTATGTAATTCGCGGCCAAGAAGGCACGGTTGATACAGACGCTACTTTTACAGGCGAAGAATGGGTTGATATAGATATCACCTGGGATGCAACAAATGCCAGTGCCTCACAAGCGCCATTAATTACTTTAGCAATTAACGGAACACCTGTTTCAGCCGAAGCCTTTCCAACTTACGATAGTGGCAAAACAGACGGTAGTTTAGGTACCCACTTTGAAACTATTATGAATGGTGTGCAACACATGACCTTCAGAATTGGCGATAACGACGCCACGGTTGCTACCGCATTTTACCTAGACGACATTAAGCTGTTTTCTGATGTAGCCGGTACAGTTGAAGTGTTTGCCGATAACTTTGAAGACTTTGCAGTTGATGACTCTCTTGATACTGACAACAGTGCATCACCTTATAACAGTTCAACCAACGAAGCTGTTGTTGCTGAAGTCACCAGAGAAGGTGAAATTGGCAGCGACCCGAGTGATCCACCTGCCGATCCACCAGCGGATCCATCTGAAGGTAACTTACAAGTCGCTAAAATTACCGATACCATGGGAGTAGGTATTGGCGATGGCTCTACCGATACGGGTGAATTAAGGTTTAAACTTAGCGATGAGAGTATTGCATCGTTAGATGTCGGTAAACTAAGCGTATCATTTAGAAAAGAAGCAAATGCTGTAAATAATAACCCTAACGACACCGATACTGACTTTAAAGATGCTTATATTGGCTTATTTGGTAGTAAAGTTAGCACCGGCTACGAGCTGGTAGAATTAAGAGTTAAAGAAGGTAACTATGTAATTCGTGGTCAAGAAGGCACGGTTGATACCGATGCAACATTTACCGGTACTGAATGGGTTGATATTGATATTACTTGGGATGCCAGTAACGCAAGTGCTACCCAAGCACCACTAATAACCTTATCAATAAATGGTACGCCTGTTTCAGCTGAGGCTTTCCCGACTTATGATAGCGGTAAATCAGACGGTAGTTTAGGTACTCATTTTGAAACGATTATGGACGGCGTTCAGTACTTGGCATTCAGAATTGGCGACAATGATGCCACCGTAGCCACTGCATTCTACATAGACGATATTAAACTATATTCTGATTTAGCAGGCACAACAGAAGTATTTTCAGATGACTTTGAAAGTACAAGTTATGCAGTAGGTGGTTCTCTTGATACCGACAACCCTGCTTCGCCTTACAACAGCTCAACAAACGAAGCTATTGTAGCCGACAGATTATAAGCAATTAACAAATTGAAATAGCAGTATTAATAACGAATAAAATGGCGCTTATGTTAGCGCTATTTTTTTGTAAAAGTTTTAGCCAATAAAGTGAACAACTTATCGGCTTTGGTTATTTTAATGCGAAGTATCACTCATTATAAAAGGTAAACAAAATGCTATCCCCTATTAAAAGCTTATTAAGCATTACGTTATTTTTAGCGTTAAGCGGACAAAATTACCTGCAGGCAGCAGAGATAAAAAACAGCCGAAACGAAGTTATTACACTTGATTCAACAGCAAGGCCCGCTGATAACTTTGACTTATCTGACTGGAGCATCAGCTTACCCGTTGATACCAATAAAGATGGTATTGCTGACAACGTGCCCGAAACTTACCTTGCTAAAGGCTTATCAATAAAACCCTTATTTTATACCGCCGAAGACGGTGGTATGGTTTTCACCGCGCCAATTCAAGGACCTAAAACCTCTAAAAACACCAAATATACCCGCAGCGAATTAAGAGAAATGCTACGCAAAGGTGACTTAAGAGTTAAAACCAAAGGTATTACTGAAAATAACTGGGTATTTAGCACAGCAAAGCGCAATGTAAGAAAAAAATCAGGCGGAGTTGATGGCACCTTAGACGCCACTTTAGCAGTGAATCATGTCACCACTTCCGGCGACGACAAACAAGTGGGTAGAGTAATAATAGGCCAAATTCATGCCACAAAAGACGAACCCGTTCGCTTATATTATCGCAAGTTACCTCATAACGACAAAGGCGTAATATACATGGCACACGAACCATTAAAGGGCAAAGGCAAAGAACAGTGGTACAACCTTATTGGTTCTCGCGCTAGCAATGCAAAAAATCCTGAAGATGGCATTGCCCTAAACGAAGTATTTAGTTATCGCATTAATGTTGAAGGTGACAAATTAACCGTTACCATTATTCGCCAAGGAAAAGCCAACATAGTACAAGAAGTAGATATGAGTAATAGCGGTTATGATAAAAGCGACCAATATATGTACTTTAAAGCTGGGGTTTATAATCAAAATAATACCGGTGAAGCTAACGACTACGTTCAAGCTACTTTTTACCAGTTAGAAAATAGTCATAACTAGTTAACAGCCAGCACTGTTTTAAGCACTTTAGCTTTAAGTGATAACAAAGTAAAAATCAAAAAAATGCATAAAGTTAAACCCGTTTGTTACTACTAATAAACGGGGTTAATTGACTAAAGCTAGCGTTATTTCAATAATTGGCCTGCTGTTCATTTTATGCGCCTAAGCTTTTAATAAGTTTTGATTAGTAAAATTATTTTTCATAAAGCATAGATGTTATTGATAAAAGTTACAGAATACCCTCCCCCTCCACAGTTACTCACCTAAGCTATATGCTTTTTCAAAATAAACATGTATAGCTCTGCTTATTGTTCATCACCTTATACCTGTAAATTTATTATAAATATTAAAATATAAAAAAAGCGTGCTAAAAAACATCAGGGTAAACTAACTCACACTAAAGATTAATTTCAGTTAGTTTAACCTGTTACAACATGTAATAATTGTTGTATTCAGCAAAGAAAGTGAACTTACAAGGTAGGCGAAGCCATACATTATATTTTGATTTTGTATAACAACACTTGAAATATATACGTAATTTTTTACTTGAAAATAAATAACTCCAAAAAATTGTACTGAAAGCCAAATACTAGGTCCGAACCTTCTCATTTATCGGACCAATAATAAAAAGATATTACGCCTTAGGCGTTAGGATGTTACTTTGAAAATAAATGCCATTACTTTCTCCCTTCTACTTACCAGTATGCCAACACTTGCACAAATCCCAGTAACATCAGTCGATGTAAACACGCCAAGGGTTGAAAATAATAAAGCGCTACAGCCAATAGAACAAATTACCGTAACCGCAACTCGCAGTAAAAACAGCTTGAATACGCTTGATAGCAACCTGTCAGTGGTAACAGCTGACGATATAGCTTTTATCAATCAGCAACATATAAACCAAGCTATTGTACGCGTACCTGGCGGCTGGATAAGCAGAGGCAACGGGCAAGAACATTTAACGGCTATTCGCTCACCTGTATTAACCGGTGCAGGCGGTTGTGGCGCGTTTTACATCGCACAAGATGGCATTTCTTTACGAGCGCCAGGGTTTTGTAATGCCAACCAATTATTTGACGCTAACACTGAACAAGCGGCTCGTATTGAAGTATTACGAGGTCCTTCAAGCACGCTTTATGGCTCAAATGCCGTACATGGAGTTATCAATGTTATTACCCCAAACCCATTTGAACAATCAAACGCTTATGTCGGCGCAACTTTAGGGCCAAACGACTACCTTAGTGGTCAATTTTCAGCAGGAAAAACAGGCCAACAACATGCTTTTATGGTTTATGGTAATTTAAGTCATGATGGCGGTTATAAAGACGACAGCGGTTTTGAACAACAAAAATTAAATGTTATCCATCAATTTCAAGATGCTCAATTCAATATTAAAAGTGTGTTCAGCGTGACTAATTTAAACCAAGAAACCGCTGGGTTTATTAATGGTGAAAACGCTTATCAAAACAAAAGTGTTAAACGCAACAATCCGAATCCTGAAGCATTTAGAGATAATAAAAGTGTTAAAGCCTACAGTGAAATTTCTTATAACATCGACGATACAAGTAACGTCAGTATTACCCCTTACCTGCGCTATACCGATATGGCGTTTCTTCAACACTTTTTACCGTGGAAATCACTAGAAGAGAACAGCCAAAAAGGGCTAGGCATTAAATCGCAATATGAAAAAGAATACCAAAGCTTAACTTGGTTAATTGGGCTTGACGTTGACCTAACGCAAGGCGAATTAATTGAATCACAAGCCGATGACTTTTCACCCACAATACCGCAAGGCGAGCATTATAATTACGATGTTAATGCACAAGTTTACTCACCATTTGCTAAAGTAAATTGGACGGTTTCAGACCAACTATTTTTAAGTGCAGGTTTACGCTACGAGCACACGAAATACGATTACGATAATAAACTCAGTAACGGTAGTGCATGCGAGGCTGGTATAAGTAATTGCCGATTTACCCGCCCTAGTGATCAAAATACAAAATTTGACGAAGTGTCATATCAATTTGGCGGTCACTATTTTCTGAGTGAACAACATACAACTTATGCCCAATACTCAACCGGCTACCGTGCTCCACAAGCAACCGAGCTATTTCGCCTGCAAGCTGGGCAAAGTGTTACAGACCTAAAACCTGAACAAGTTGACTCTATAGAACTAGGCGTTCGCGGCCAAACACAGCGTTTTTTCTACGATGTTAGTGCATTTACTATGAATAAAAAGCACTTTATCTTTCAAGATACCAACCGACAAATCATCAGCAATGGTGAAACTAGCCATAACGGTATTGAATTCGCCTTAGGTTATCAATTACCAAAAGGCTTTTATCTTAAAGCCAACGGTACCTTAGCTAATCATAGCTACGAAAGCTCATTAACGCTGAGTCGCGAAAACATCAATGGCAATGAAATTGATACCGCACCACAACACATGGGTAGTGTACAATTGGGCTGGCAAGGTGCACAAGAAAGCAAAGTTGAACTTGAATGGGCGCACTTAGGAAACTACTACCTTAACCCCGAAAACACAGCACAATATAAGGGGCATAACCTATTAAACTTACGTGCTAGCACTAAAATTAATAATCGTTTAACGATAAGCGCACGCGTTTTAAATATAGCTAATGAAGATTACGCAGAACGCGCCGACTTTGGCTTTGGCAGTTATCGATATTTTGTTGGCGAGCCACGTTCAGTTTTCGTTTCATTAACTTACGAGTTTAACCATAAAAGCGGCTAAGCAAAAATAAACCACAATTTATTCTACAACGAATAAATTGTGGTACCCCTTACCTCAAATTATTTTTAATAATTCATCTTTAATCAACAAAAAACTCAATACAAGATAGAAAACAAATATTATAATAAATATTCAAACCAATAAATTAATTGCCATTTTACTGCTAGCTTAGTAAATGTTGCTCAATTTATTTTACCTCTTATTTATTGCATACAGTGATCTTACACATTTATGTTTAAAAAACTTATTAGTAAAATATTTAAAAAGAAAGCCGCTAACAGCACTAATTTATATTATTTTGAAGATCTTAAAAAAAGCGAAGCCCCAAAAGAAAAGGTATCGCCTGACATTCAGCACAACATTCAGCACAACATTCAGCAAAGCAATAGCGCTGATAACCATACCAATAATCAACCGTTAAGGTACTTCTCGTTTGAAGAAGAATACCACCAAGCTTTTTATGATTATTTGTTTGGCATGCCTAACAGCTTCACATCATCACATAACGACGAATTATCTGAATTTATTTCTGATAAGGTTGAAAGCTTATTACAAAATCCAAAGTTGATCCTCGACGCCCTGCCGATACTTCCCATGTCGTTAACAAAAATAATTGAGCAATTAAATAATGACGACTTTGACGCTGACGAACTTATTTCATTAATTCAGCAAGAACCCGCCATCGCGGCAAAAGTATTAGAGCTTGCCAATTCAACTTACTATAATCGCAATGGCAAAGAAGTTATTGATCTTAAGTCAGCGTTTATGGTGTTAGGTGCACAAGGTCTTTCAGAAGGTGTTATCAACGGTTTTGTGAATAAACTTGTACCACAATCAAGTATTTACTTTCGTCAGTACGGGCAAAAAATTTGGCAACATAGCTTGTCTACAGGCGTTAACGCTAAAACACTAGTATCGAAGTCGAATATTAAAAACGATGCTGCCCAAGCCTACTTTATTGGACTAATTTCTAATTTAGGCGACGTTATTATTTACCAACTTATGATTGATGCGTTTGACGTGGTGCACCCTGACTGCCAACCTAACTCAACATTATTTAAAAGTGTTATGGCAAAAAATTCAAAAAAACTCACTTATTTTATCGCTAAGCATTGGAACTTCCCATCTTCTATCCTGGAAGTTCTAGCGTTACAAACCAAAGTAAAGCGTGCAGCATTATTACCCGCATTACATCAAAAGCTCCCTATTGCTTGCTACGTTTACGAAGCAAAACTGATCAGTGAATTACAGCTAAGAATGACAAAAGAAACGCTTGCAGACGACTACATAGACGAAATTAAAACATCGTTACTCTTTACTGATGAAGCAACTGATTATTTGAATTTAGTGATAAGTAAAAATAAAATAGAATCGTAAAACAGCAACAAACTAAGTTTTATTTAACCATAAAACCTAGCAGTGCTATTTATTTTTTTGCAACCTTAAGCTTTTTACGGCTGTGCTATCTCACTGTAACATCAACTATAATTTAAAAATTAATGGCTAGATTTAATATTTTTTCTATACTGAAAATACGCTTAGATTTAGGGATGTAGACACTTTATACAAAAATAAACATCAAAGGGACAAGCTCAAATTTATTCACTTAATTTGCTCCCTATTTTGTCCTTTATATTTTGTATAACTAACGTCGACTAACTGTTAAGTCTGAATACTCTTACTCAAAGGATAAGTTGTGACATTTTCTGATATCTCTTTCAAAAATAAAATATTTATTATACTAGCGCTACCCCTTTTTGGCTTTATCTGGCTAAGTGCATTAACCATAAAACATAATTACTCGATTAATAATGAAATGGAAACACTTGCTCAGTTAACTCAGCTTTCTATTACCTACAGCGAATTAGTACACGAGCTACAGAAAGAACGAGGAGCTACCGCTGGTTTTTTAAGCTCTGCAGGAAAAAAGTTCAATAATACACTGAGTAAACAACGAAAAATAAGTGACGAAAAGAATGCAGGTCGTACGTCGTTTTTAGAACAAAACAGTTTTGAAGATAAATCAATCGTTGAGTTGAATAATACTATAACGTTAGAGCTGAACAAGCTTGACTCAATACGCACTAGAGTAACTAATTTAAATATTGATAGTGCATCGGCAATCGGCTTTTATACTAACCTCAATAGTAAACTACTTTCTGTATCAGCTATCATTGCAGAGCTCAGTACTGACGCCCATTTAACTGAGCAAACTTTTGCCTACTATAATTTCTTACAAGGTAAAGAGCGCGCCGGAATTGAGCGAGCAGTAATGAGCAGTACTTTCATCCTCGATGAATTTAAAGCTGGTGTTTTTGTTAAATTTATAACTTTAGTAACAGAGCAAAATACCTATATCGACAATTTTTTAGCGACTACAAGCACCGAAAATGCACAATATTATCAAGAGCAAACAGCTAACCCTGCCGTAGAAGAAATTATCAGAATGCGCAATATAGCCAAAAGCGTTAATGCTAATTTTTCAATTGACGCCCTTTATTGGTTTGAACAGGCAACAAAAAGAATTGGACTGCTTAAAAAGGTTGAAGATCACGTTGCCAACAACTTGCTTTTATTAGCTAAAACCAACTATAACAAAGCAAATACAACCTTACTTATAAATATATTTACCAGCGTGTTTGTGCTGGTTTTAGTGACAATAGTAACCACAATATCAATTAAAGATTTAACCTCAAGAGTCAATGAACTGACTTCTGTTTTAAGCAAAGTAAGAGATAAAAATGATCTTTCTGTTCGAACTAAACTTCAAGGTAAAAGTGAATTCGGCCAAATTTCTCTTGCTTTAAACCTTACCCTTGAACAATTTACAAATACCATTAATGAAATTTCAAACACTAGCCATACCTTATCTGCCGCAGCAGAAGAGACCTCAGTAACCTGTGAGTATAACGCCAGCACACTAGAAGATCAGCAAGTAGGAATAGGCGCTATTGCGACCGCAGTTGAGCAACTATCAGCCACGGTAAAAGAAGTTGCTTCTAGTACTCAAGCAACAGCAAATTCAGCTCAAGAAGCCGACATACAAGCAAAGAATGGTCTTGACGTGGTAAAAGCATCGTATAACTCAATTGAAGCTTTATCTCATGAAATTGAAAGCTTAGCCGAAAAAATTAATAACTTGCACACCAGTAGCGGTAACATAACCAAAGTTGTTGATGTAATTAAATCTGTTGCAGAGCAAACAAATTTATTAGCACTTAATGCTGCTATTGAAGCTGCCCGGGCGGGCGAGCAAGGCCGTGGTTTTGCGGTTGTAGCAGATGAAGTAAGAACCTTAGCGCAGAGAACTCAACAGTCTACCTTAGAAATTGAATCTTTCATCGGTTCTTTACAAACAGATGCAATAGCGGCCCATCAAGTAATTGAACAAAGCCAACAAAAAGCCATAATAGCGGTAGATAGCTCAAAGAATGTCGAGCATAGCCTACAAGATCTAACCAATTCCATAAGTACTATCTTCTCTATGACAGAGCAAGTTGCCACCGTAATTGAAGAACAATCAACAGTGACTCAAAACGTTGCAAAAAACATTATAGATATAGAACAAAAATCGACAGCAACCGCAACGGGTGCTGCCCAAATAGCAGCAACAGCAAAAGAACAAGCTTGCCTAGCCACCACAATGCAAAATCTTGCGAACCGCTTTCGGGTTGGGTAAAACACTAATGATGCACTAATACACCGAATAGATAAGTGGGGGACGCTAAAATAGCCCCCTGCTTTCAACTAACGTTTTAAGTACTGATTAAAGTCAACATCGCTACACCCTAACACGACTTTAACGCGATTAGACGCACCTAACTTCTTCAAAATTGAAGAAACATGTGACTTAACTGTAGTCTCAGAAATATGTAAATTAAAACCAATTTGTTTGTTTGCTTCGCCTTTAGTTAAATGTTTTAACACAATTAATTCACGACGAGTAAGTAATGAGATGTTTTCTGGGGCAACTTGAAATTCTTTTTTTGTACTAGTGTCGTTAACTTGCGAGCGCATAATATCTGAAGGCAAATAGACATTACCTTGAAATACACTGTCTATTGCTTCCCCAATAATATCTTTAGAAGAAGATTTGGAAATAAAGCCCACTGCGCCATAAGAAATAGTTTGTAATATTTTCTGCTTTTCTTGCTCTGCTGATACGATTACAACAGGCGCTGTAGGGCATTCGTTACGAATATCTAGCAAACCATTAAGGCTCGACATGCCAGGCATATTCAAGTCTAAAAGTATTAAATCTATATCATCGTTTTCTTTCACAAATGCTAATGTTGACTCAACATCTTCCGTTTCATAGGTCGTTGAACCAGGAAACTTTATGCCTATAATATTAACGATTGCATCTCTAAAAAGCGGATGATCATCTGCAACCAAAATTTTATACATAAAAGCACTACCGTAAAATGAATAAGCGGCCTAACCATAACAGGTTACCGTTAATAATTTAACCCTCCTAAAGTTGTAGAAAACTCATCTTTTGGTGTGCCTACCGTTGAAAAACGCAATAATTGTTCTTTGTCTAGCTCCAGTATTGCGTTTTCCAAGTATTTATATATTTTATTGAAATGTACTTAAAGTATTATGAATCACTATTAAAATGTAATCACAGAACCAATAGCAAAGGTATTATTATCTTCACCTACCATCGAGTCAGTAACATCTGCTTCAGTGTTATTATATTCAAATACAAGTGTTAGACCTGGGCGCAATGTTCTAAAATAAGCAACACCTGTATTGGTATGCGTTGCATCTAAAGTGCTGCCGGTATTTTTCACTTCAGTTTCACCGTAAGTAACTACAAAACGGTTATCTTCCATGGTGTAAGATGCCTGTACTAAGTAACCGTCAGATTCAATAGCATCGTCACCAACAATACTGTCTAAACCAGCAACATGACCTAAGCCTTCTGAACTATAGCCTGATGCCGTTATTGATAAACCTCCAAACTTAACATTAGCGCCGTAACCAATACCTGACTGATCTTGTTCAACACCATTCGCTTCACTTGACTGAGTAACACCACTCACCCAAGCTTTTATTGTTGTATCATCAATACTTGTTGTGTACATCAACTCAGCTTCAAACCGTGGTAAGTCTTCAGATGAATCAGCGCCGGTTTTATTGGGGTCCATTATGCCAACCGCTAAATTGAAACCATTCATTTCTGGCGAACGATAAGTAATTTGTGCTTTTGGAAAAGGGTAAGTATAACCAGTACTAATATTACCGAATGAAACATTACCGCCATCAACCAAACCAAAAAAGTCTGACGTTTGACCATAACCCAATAATAATTCATCGCCTAAAATATTAGCTCTATTGAAAAGACCAAAATCTTTACCGAGTAAAACTTCCCCCCAATCACCACTGACTGTGCCGTAAAACTGTCTAACGTCAATTAACGAACCTGTACCTAAATCATCGGGGGTTGCGTCTCTGCTTTGATCTGTGTCGTTAACAGAAACCCAAAATGAAGATCGCATACCTATTTTTAAATCTGACAATTGATTAGTGAAGTTGAAGCCAATATTGTTCGGTAAAAAGCCCATACGAACACGAGATTGATCTCTGTCGCTGGCATTGCCGCTAGCGTCGGTAGTTTCAATTGAGCTGTTTACATAGAATATATTTACTAAGCCATCGGCACTAAAAGTCATACCGTCATTTTCGTAAATTTCAACAGCGGCATTACTGTTAAATGCGGCCATAGCTAATGTTGCAGAGATCACGCTTACTTTAAATAGTTTAGTCATTTTATGCTTCCGGTTTTTATTATAAATGTGTATTTATAATAAAAAATTCAGCCGTAAATAAAATGAGCCAACTTAACCAAATAAACTGCCCTTTAGTCGTACGATAAAGGTGTAATGCTTTAGGATGATATAAGGAGGATAAAATGAATATAATGTCTTTAGCACACTGTTCTACCGCTCACTTAAAATCTTGACGATATCACATAAAAGTTGAAGGTATACCTGTGAAATTGATTAAACGACATTATTTTATTTAACTTTTTAATCTTTCCCTTTATTAATGTAACGAATAGCAATCCGAACCAACAACCAAGTAGAAATCAAAATAATAGGCACTGCAAATCCTTTGACCATTACCTTATTAACCGAGAAACCTGAAGACTTTATCGCATTCAAAACATAATCGAGTAAGCCCATTAAATAATAAGCCATAGCAGCGACAGAAACTCCCTCGACCATTTGCTGCAAACGTAATTGCACTACACCACGCTGATTAATCGCTGACAGCAGTTGTTGATTTTGTTGTTCTATAGCTAGGTCAACTCGGGTTCTTAATAAACTACTTGCACGAGCAATACGTCGGGTTAGATCTTCTAAGCGCACAGACAATGCCTGACACGTTCGAATACCTGGGCTAAGCCTGCGAGTAACAAATTCATTAATTCGTTCAGTTCCTGCAATATCACTTTCTTTTAATTGCTTTAGCCGAGAACACACTAATTCATAATACGCATTGGTCGCACTAAAACGGTAACTAATATCAGCAATAAGTTGTTCGGTTTTACCCGCTAACTCTGAAAGTTTGTCGAGCATTTCGCCGTCATTAACTTTTTGGCTATCAGCCATTTGCTGATTAATAGCGACTAAATCGTTTTCCATTTTTGCCACTTTAGGCGATAACGATCGGGCAATAGGTAAACTCAGCAACGCCATCATTTGATAGGTTTCAATTTCTAACATGCGCTGTATTAAACGCCCAGCTTGATAACTATTAAGTAACTTACTTTGAATGAGAATTCGGCTAAAGCCATCACTGTGTAATTTAAATGAGGTATAAACATTGGCGCGATCATCTGCAACATTACTGCCAAGCACTTGGTGACCTTCAAAGGCATGATAGAGGGCTTGTTCAGATAGATCTTCTTCGTGAATCACTAAATTCACTGCACTTGCTAGCTCACCGACAATATTATCAAACCATTCTTGCGGTAAGAACTCAGTGGCATAACCATCAAAAAGTGATTTACCTAGCCCTTTGCGAATAAAACTATAACTTGAAAACTCCAAATGGCGCTCCCAACGAAGTTCAAAACCACCAAAATCTTGATAATAACAACTTGCCTCACGTATGGGAGGATTGACGTTGTAACGCTGACATAAGGTATATATTTGCTGATATTCTAAATCACGTTCTTGCTCAGTTATGCGTACAGCTAGATGTGTAATTGAAGTGGGCACATAAACCTGAGGAGATGGTCTATTGTGAAGCTCTTGCGATATTTGCTGTCGCAATGGAGAAACAACAATATTAGCTCGCTCATAATTCACCGCGTTAGCGTTTGTTGTTGATAAATTAGAGTGCACTGAGTTTCTCCAGAAATGTAAAAAATTCGCTCAAACAGCAAATCAAAATATCGTTGCTGCATAACCATTAGCTTCGCATAAATCATCAAACAGTACGGTCAAATTAGCACCGTACTGTTGAGATTACTCATTCATAACTAAAGCTGAAATTCATGCCTAATGTTAATGGTTAAAATTAATAACTAAAATTGATAGTTAAAATTGATAGTTAAAATTGATAGTTAAAATTGATAGTTAATGCTAATACTTGCTGATCGCGGTCTAGATGGACCAACAAAGTATTCATCAAATTCCGTGTCAGGATAAATTTCCTCTAACACTTCATCTGCCTCACCGTAAGTGCCAAAAGTTTCAAACTTACGATCAAAAAGGTTATCAACTTTCGCTGACAAGCGCAGTTGTTGGGTTATCTGATAATTAACATAAATATTAGTCACTGCGTATGATGGAATTTTTTTATTCTCATTCGCTTCATCGCCACGATAATATGATGAAGATGCATACAACATCTCAGTACCTATATTTAGTGCATCATTAAGTTGCCAATTAGCATGAAACTTTACTTGATGCTGTGGTTGGCCAGGAATATTGTCACCCACTTCAACTTGTCTGTTTGCGCCTAAAGGATTTACGGGGCTAAAAGAGACAAAAGGCGATTCAAAAGTGGCTTTTAAATAGTTATAACTTGCGCCTAAATCAATCGAGTTTACTTGGGTAGAGGCAGCCAATTCAACACCTTGTCGTTGCGTTTTATCAAGGTTGATAAAATAACCTTGGTTTGATTTATTACCCGCTTGTTGAAATATTATGTCTTCATAACTCATGGTTGAAAACACCGTTGCTAAAGCAGAAAAGTTATCGTTTTCAAACTGTAAAGCTGCTTCAACTGTTTTCGCCACCACTTGCTCAAGTGGCGGATCGGCAACAAACGCATTCGGCAATTTACAGGGATCTTCTTCATCTGCACAACTTAGCTCAGCTGGGCTAGGAGCACGTGATGATTCGCTATAACTTAGCTTAAAGGTATATTCAGGCGTTAAGCGGTAGTTAACTGAAACTGCGGGGTTAAAACGGTTAAAATAGTGTTCGCCATTCAGTGAACCTGGCCCGGTTTCAATCTGGTCTTGCATACTTATGTGAGTACGATTATATCGACCAGCAAGGTTAACGATTAAATCGTCTCCAATGACTAAAGTATTTAAGAAGTAAAAATAATGCTGTTTATTACTCACCTCTAACTGAACACGAGACTCCATATCGAATAAGCCAATGCCCGTTACTGAACGATCATCAGTAATAGTATCGTTATGCAGCACAGCGAATTCGGTATCACTTCTAAAGCTGATATCTGCTTTATCAATGCCAAGCCCAAAAATAAATTCGTTATCTAATGCTGCATGCACATCGGTTGCATCAAAATGACTGGCTCGTACCCATTGCAAAGCCACACCGTAACTTTCGTTATCAGTAAAGCCAGTATTATAAGTACCATCAACGTCATCAGCATCAATATCGCTTAGCTCACTTAACCAAGTGTCTTCATCAAAGCCAACAAACTGCACGCGCTCTAACTCATCGTTTTCATCTTCTTCACACAAACTATAAAGCGCACCAGACTCACACTCTTCATAATCGCTGTCGTCACCATTTATACTGTTAATTTTATTTTTACGATAATAAACATTACCCTGCCACGACATTTGCTCGTTAATAACACTGTCAGATTTAATACTGAATTGCTGAAATCTGGTATGAGTTTTATCAGGTTGAGTGTAAATGGCACTTCTTCCTGCTAATTCGGCTAGTACTTCAGGCACAGCGCCATTTCCCAGTAATTGGTTATTATTCGCAGAGTAAGTAAAATCAATAGAACGGTCTTCATCAACATAACTCAGTGTTGCTAAAAATTGCTTTAATTCACTTTCAGAATAGTCTCGCCAGCCATCTTCTTGGTATTGGTTAGCAATGATGTAATAGCCCCAGTTGCCATTATTGCCACCTGATTGCACGGTAAATTGTTGTTGCCCAAAACTACCAAAGCGCGCTTCAAGCTCATGCTTGGTATAACTAAAGCCATTTTTAGTCGTTAGTGCTAGCGCCCCACCTAAAGTATTTTGCCCAAAAGCAGGATTTGAACCAGAGAATAACGCCACCTTATCAAGCGCAGCAAGCGGAATTAAATCCCAGTTTACCGTGTCGCCAAAGGGTTCATTGAATCGCACCCCATTAAGATAAACAGAAATCCCCTGAGGTAAGCCTAATAATGGCGAAGCAGTGAAGCCACGGTATTGGACATCAGGCTGAAAAGGATTGTTTTGTATGTCATTAATATGCAAGCTTGTTAGCTTGTTTTTCATGTGTTCAGCTAACGAAATAGCTTGAGATTGTGCTAACGACTGTTCGTTAATTGTTTGTACACTGCCAAAGGTGCTTTCTTCAGCTAAGTCATTGGTGGAAAGCGGTGTTTGTCCATATATACTAATATTTTCAACACCGTTCATTTCGTTCCCTAAAGCAGGGAGTGCAGTACAAATAAATAAAAAAGTTAACGTCCGTTTCATAGCAACTCTCAAAGTAAAATGAAGAGCTGTCAATGTAACCTGATGACTAAATTAATCAATCCCCCGCTTAGAAAAGCAGAATCTAATAAATACAAATAAAACATATATAATCAGTAACTTAAAACTATTTCATTCAGGTTTTATCCTGCTAAAGTATGACTAATTTACTTCCCTGTGTTTATACTCATATCACGAATAAATACGTCAACTTATGCTTTCTATTCAACTTCATACCACTAAATTCTAATTTCACTTATCTGAATGGTCGGCTCTACATTGGTAAAATTAGCAAGATCAGCCATGATCACTTCAGCATTAGGACCAAATGCTGCTTGAAAATCCTCTACCGAATTAAAAGTCATATGACCCATAGCAATAAATGCGGGTGTGTCACCAGGTGCACCACCAGCCAGTCCAGAATCTACAGCACCAACCTTTAAAGCATCGCCCAACAACTCTACTACCATAGGAATATGAGTATTACAGTAATAATCAATATCAAACTTTGCACTCGCCGAATTTGGATACATTACACTAACTTTTATCATTATTTTGATCCTTAATGTTTAGTTTCAATTCAATATGAATTAAGTTTAAAATCAGTTATTCAATCACTTTTTTAATCACTTTTTAAATATTATCGACACAATAACAGGCTAAAAAGTTGCGTGTTAATTCGTCCTTTAGCCATTAAGTCGTATTTTATTTCGTTTGATTAGAATATGTTTTTTAATTACCGTATAAACCTTCTAACCCTTACGACATTAACAGAGTATGTGCATGAACTATTGAACAACATGCCTCGTTAGTATGATTTATAAGATACTTTTGAACCTGTTTGAATACAAAAGCCCTATCATGAATAATTGCATCAGCTTCATCACACACTTGCATTAGCTATTAGCACTGCCAATTATTGGCATTCGTAACAATCACTAAATAACACTCAATTTTTATCCCCCAACAAACTGTTCGATTACCCATCAAATATATAAAGTAGGGTCAGATACACATTAATTGATTTTGGTGGCTTTGATAATTTAAAGAAAGAATGTTGAGCATAGAGCTTGGCCACGGTACTTGTTTTAGAGAATATCAAGCAATTAAAGTTTAATGTGTATCTGACCCTACTTTATTTTAGCGGCTATTTATTTAACCGAAAAACGCTACGCACCTGCTTAAAATAATAATATGAGTTAACTCTTACTTACGCCCAAGCTTTGGCTTAAAACTCATCAGTGCAAAAAATGATGCGATACTTGTAGCAATTAACACCGTTAACAATGCGGAAAAATTTAATTGCCCATAAAGTGCGAATCGTAACAACTCAACACACGCAGTGAATGGGTTAAACTCGCAAATCCAATATAACCAAATGCTCGCTTCTTTCATCTTCCACAGTGGATACAATGCACTGGACAGAAAAAACATCGGGAAAATAACAAAGTTCATCACGCCAGCAAAGTTCTCTAATTGTTTTATCAAATTAGATAACATTAACCCGAGTGCGCCTAGAAAAAATGCAATTAAGAAAATAGCGGGTATTGCACTTAAATAACCTAAAAGTGGAATATCTACATCGACTAACTGGGCAAAAAGCAAAAAAATAACGACTTGTAAAAGTGATAACAAAGCACTGGCAATTAATTTGCAGCACAATAAATAAGGCCGAGGTAATGGGCTCATTAATAGCACTTTCATACTGCCCATTTCGCGGTCATAAACCATTGAAAGCGAACTTTGCATGCCGTTAAATAAAATGATCATGCAGCAAAGACCAGGAGTGATATATTGCTGATAAGTAATATAGGTGCCATAAGGTTCCATTATCGACACCCCTAAAGCCGCCCTAAACCCTGCTGCAAATACTACTAACCATAATAGAGGCCTAACCAGTGCGCTAAGTAAACGGGAACGTTGTTGAAAAAAACGTAAAACTTCACGTTTAACAATGCCATTAAAACAATACAGATATTGGCTGCCCATTAGATAAGCTCCGAACTAGTGGTTAGTCGACGATACAGTTGATATATGTCGTCAACGTTATTTTCCTTACATAGTTCACTACTTACGCCCTGTGCGGTAATTTTTCCTTCGTTAATTAATATAAGTTGATCATTCTCTGCTATTTCGTCAATTAAATGAGTTGCCCATAACACGCAAATATTTAAATCTTTGCAGAGTTTACCCACATATTCGGTGATCATTTTTCTACTATCAATATCTAAACCTACGGTAGCTTCATCAAGCAGTAATACTTTGGGTTGATGAATTAATGCACGGGCAATTTCAACTCGACGTCTATGCCCGCCATTTAGCGAACGCACTTTGTCATTAAGCCGTTGCGTTAATTGCAATTGCGCTAATATATCGCTGATATTATTCAGTGCTTGCGATGCTGAAATACCATGCAGCGCGGCATAATAAACTAAATTTTGTTTTACAGATAAATCTAAATCAAGTGTACTTTGCTGAAAAACCACGCCCATTGAACGCATGATTTTAGGACGATTTTCTTTAAGGTCAAAACCATTAATATTAACGCTACCTGAAGTTGCTTGAGAAAGGCCTGTTAACATTAAAAACAAGGTGCTTTTTCCTGCGCCATTTGGCCCAAGCAACACGTTAAAACCACGGTTAATATTCAAGCTTAAATTATCAATTGCCGTTTTTTTACCGTAATGAAAACTCAGCTGATTAGTCACTATGCTCATGGCACGTTTCGTATTACTACGCCCCACGGGTAACGCCCTACTTTAATAGATTTAGTCACCTTCATTGCTTTAACATCAATCACCGAAACATCACCACTGATGCCATTAGTAGTTAACAATTGGCTTTGATCATCGTTAAACGCCAATTGCCAAACACGGCGACCAACTAACAAATATTTATCAACTTCCATGGTTTTACGGTCAATAACCGCTACATGATTTGCCGGGCCAAGCGCCACAAAAGCAAAGCGACCATCGCTTGATAACTCTACCCCCACCGGTTGAACTCGATCACGGTGTATACCCCGAATAGCAAAGGTAAACTCTTTAACAATCTCTTGTGTGTTTACATCAAGCACCACCACTGCCCCACCAATCTCAGAGCTAACCCATAAAAACTTTCCGTCGTCAGTAAATTTAGCCGAGCGAGGTCTAGCACCCACTAACGTGTTGGCAAAGTTGGTATTATTTTCAGTGTGTATCCAATGCACCATATTGGTGGTTTCTGAGGTAACCACAACAATTTTTCCATCAGGACTCACCGCTAACCCCTCAGGCTCAACACCAACATCAATTTGAGCAATAACCGTTGCGGTTTCTATATCAATCACGGTAAGCAGTGCATCGTCTTCATTGGAGGTATAAATTATTTTACCATTTGGGTGTAATGCGATGGTTTCAGGGTCTTCACCTGAAGGTAACTCACCAACAATTTGCTCGGTATTAAGATCTAAAATTTGAATTCGGTCTGACTCGCTGGCACAAATGTAGGCCAAGGAATGTTGCTTATTAAAAATAATACCGCGCGGTCGCTCGCCAACTGGTATGGTTTTAATGACTTTATTTTGGCTTAAATCAATTACTGAAATATTATCGTCTTTCTCATTCGTAACATAAGCAAATTCAGTGGCATAACTCGTATTGATATGCAAAGCAGCGGCGAAGAAAAATAAGCTAGCAAGGGTTAAATTTTTCATAAGTAATGGTGAGCCTTATTTACAGTGAGATTCTTGAGCATCAAAGCCAAGCGTATCAAGTTCAGTGACGGGATGTAACATACCCGGCTGAGGTGATTGCGACACCAAAGCATGAGGATGCACCAAAGAAAGTGGCATTCTTAATTGTCGGTTCCAAGACCTAAAGCTTAACTTACGGCCTTTGTATGCCGCGAGTTCAAACTTATCTGAGCTAATATATTCTTTAAGCTTTTCACTATCTTTAGAGTGCAGTTTATGTACTGATTGGGCAATACTACGGACAGCTAAATATGCCGAAAAGTCGGTTTCATTCATTGCACGACTAGCTAAATCCGTAAAGCGATTTTGTAACTGCGTTGCGCCCCACTGTTCAATTGCACCATGCCAAGCTAACGCTTCTAAGCCAGCTGAGCCAATAACAGGTCGCGGTAAATAGGTATTGAAAGGGATAAACTCAGCAAATTCTTTGCTTTTATCTGCAACATAAACGGCATCATAATCTTGCACTGTTTGGGTAAATAATGGAATTTCTTGCTGAGTGCTGCGCCTAAGGTCGGTATTAAAATCCCATTGTTTTTTGTCAATAATTTTTATGCCAAATCGTTTTGCTGAGCGTATAAAGGAATGCGCCAATTGAATATCTTCTGCTTTATTGCCTTGTACTAATAACACCTTATTCATACGACGATGTAATAGCCACTGAGCAAGCGCGTCAGACTTCATCGCGTTACTAACACTGGTATGAAACACCTTAGCTAAACACTGAGTAGAGCGTAATTCATCTGACGACTCGCTCACATTAAAAAGTAGCAGTGATTTGTTTTTCGCCCACTTATCAACTTTAACTAACTCAGTTAGGGGGGCGTCAAGAATAAAAATTTGTTGCCCTTGTAGATATTTCGCATCTAAATAACGTAAAAAATCATCGCTTTTCGCCGTACTAAAATTGCTTAATGTAAAATGCTGCTTTAAAAACTTACCAGTAGTATTCGAATCATTTATCGCAAGTTCAGCCCCCATATAGCCACTATCTTCTGGTATTTTGAAAATATTCAGCACATTGCTAGCTTGTTGTTGATCAAACTTAACATAGCTAATTTGTAACGTAATGGGCTGGGGTTGCGCTAGAGTTGTTAAGCAAATTAGCGACAAACCAATAGCAAAAAATTGCTTCTTAGCACTTATATTTACTATCGCAGACAGTGACTGGGTAAATATGAACACGGTAAAAATAACAATTAAAAACATGGTGAACTCAAACATTAGCAAAGTCCCAAGACTATAAAGTCGAATAGAGCTCGAATCGAGCTATCAACCTTAAGCATATAGAATAATTGCTTAAATTTAAAATCATCAACACCTACCAACAACCACCGCAAACCATTGATAATTAAAACTATAAACAAAAAACACACGCTATAAACACGATAAACTCATACTAAAGGAGGAGGCCTAACGCGCTAAAGTATAATTCTTGAACATAGCTCACATCCTTATGATGAGGCTATCAAAATTAAACTCCACGAATAACTTACGTAGAAAATGAGGTACTCACAATGATAAAACTTAATAAAGGCCGCTGCTATTTAATTGCATTGATAGCAATTTGCTCATTCGGTATTGCGGCTCATGGCCCAGTTACACCGCAATCAATTGATACCTCAACATTACCAACGTTAGGTGAAGAGTGGAGTGATACTAACCCGTATCGCGAATCTGAAGGTGATACCCGCAAAGAGATTTTACGTGTTGGCGCTTCAGCGTATAACCAAAATTGTGCGCGCTGCCATGGCTTAGAAGGAATTTCAGGTGGTATTGCTCCCGATTTACGGGAGCTTGCCAGCGATTATGACGGTGATGAATGGTATGTGTATCGAGTGCAAAATGGTGCAGTTCGTAATGGCGCAGTTTATATGCCGAAAATGACAGAGCATTTAAACCAAGAAGCACTTTGGTCTATTCGTACATGGTTAGAGTCTGTCAGTGAAAAAAAGTAACTTTAACGCGTTAATTTTTTGGCTAAGTTGTTGTAGCATTTTTTGCTCAACAGCTTTTGCTCGATCCTATGATGACATTATTGAAAGTAATGAAATTGTAGTAGCGGTATATCGAGACTATATCCCATTTTCGTATCAGGAAAATGGCGAAGCTAAAGGTATTGACGTTGTTATAGCTAAACATATTGCCAAAAAATTAGGGGTAAAGCTTCGTTTTAGGTGGGTAACTGCCGATGAAAACGTCGAAGGCGATTTACGCAATAACCTCTGGAAAGGCCACTTTCTAAAACGCACAGTCGCCGACTTAATGCTACGCGTGCCATACGACAAAGCATATTCTCTTCTGCGTGATGATATTGGCGAGCTGGTGCATGAACAAGTACACATGTTCGCGCCCTACCATACTGAATCTTGGAAAATAGCCTTCAATAATCAGAAAATTGAAGATGTTAGCACCATGGCAGTATTTCAATATCACGACATTGGTGTAGAAGTAGATTCTATTCCTCAGTTTTACTTAATGTCAGTTTTTAATGGGCGAATGAGTAAAAGAGCCAAACAATTTAACACTGTGGAATCGGCTTTTACTGCTATGCATGAGCAAAAAATTGATGCGGTAATGGGGTTAAGAAGCCAAATAAGTTATTACCAGCACCAACTCTCCTCGCCAAATTATCAATTAGCGTCAAATGCCTTTCCTAATATTGGTAAACAACAATGGGATATTGGCATGGCGGTTAAAAGTGACTATCGCCAACTAGGTTATGCGGTTGCCGATATTGTAGAAGCTATGATTGCATCGGGAGAAATTAAAAAAATATTCGAAGATCATTACGCAATATATCAACTGCCTGCATTGTACTCAGTTGCTATGGAGCAACCTCAATAGCAACGGTTTACTCATCCCCTTATTCATACTAAATGATGAAAAAAATTCGACCGCTGAGTGATAGCCGTTAAAAACACCAAAATATAACATGGCTGTAGACTGTAAAAATGTATGGATTCAAACAAGAAAACACGCCGGATCTAACCAAGGCTACAGGAAGATAAAAAGACAAAATATCGTTACGTATATTTATAACCCAAGAGGAAATAACAATGATAACAGCAGGTAAAAATAAAATATTGTCATTATCTATTGCTATGTCTTTAACGTTTACAGGCCTAGCAAACGCAGGTGTAACCGATAAAGACATTGCCAATGATCAAATGACAACTAATGACGTAGTAACCTACGGACTTGGCCTAAAAGGTCAGCGTTACAGTCCACTTGATAAAATAAATACCGAAACAGTTAAGCAAATGCATCCGGTTTGGTCTTTTTCATTAGGCGGCGAAAAACAACGTGGTCAAGAATCTCAACCTATGGTGAAAGACGGCGTTATGTATATCACTGGTTCATACTCACGTGTGTATGCAATTGATGTAAATACGGGTGACGAACTTTGGCAATACGATGCAAGACTACCCGATGGCATTATGCCATGTTGTGATGTTATTAACCGTGGCGTGGCATTATTCGATGATCTAGTTATTTTTGGTACGCTTGATGCGAAACTTGTCGCATTGCATAAAGACACAGGTAAAGTCGTTTGGAAAAAGAAAGTAGAAGACTACAAAGCCGGTTATTCAATTACCGCCGCGCCTATTATAGTTAAAGGTAAGGTCATTACAGGTGTTGCCGGTGGTGAATTTGGTGTTGTAGGTAAAGTAAGAGCTTACGATGCTAAAAATGGTAAATTAGTTTGGGAACGTCCAACTGTTGAAGGCCACATGGGCTACATTTGGAAAAACGGCAAAAAAATGGACAATGGCATTTCTGGCGGTAAGCCAGGACAAACTTGGCCAGCAGAGCTTTGGAAATCAGGTGGTGCTGCGCCTTGGTTAGGTGGTACTTATGATGCTGACGTTGATTTGCTTTTCTTTGGCACAGGTAACCCAGCACCTTGGAACTCTCATTTACGACCAGGCGATAACCTTTTCTCATCTTCACGTTTAGCTATCGACCCAGATACCGGTAAAATTGTATGGCACTTTCAAACAACGCCGCATGATGGTTGGGATTTTGATGGCGTAAACGAACTTATCTCTTTCGATTATAAAGAAAAAGGTAAAACCATAAAAGCTGCGGCTACAGCCGACAGAAACGGATTCTTTTACGTACTTAATCGTGAAAATGGTGACTTTATACGTGGTTTCCCATTTGCAGATAAAATTACTTGGGCTTCAGGACTAACTGATGAGGGTCGTCCAATCTATGTTGATAGCAACAGACCTGGTGATCCTAGTAAATCAAAAGACGGTAATAAAGGTAGTACTGTTGTTTCAGCGCCAGCCTTCTTAGGTGCCAAAAACTGGATGCCAATGGCTTACAGCCAAGATACAGAATTATTTTATGTGCCTGCAAACGAATGGCAAATGGATATTTGGAATGAGCCTACTGCCTATAAAAAAGGTGCAGCATACTTAGGTGCTGGTTTTACCATAAAAGCCATTAATGAAGACTACATTGGTGTGCTAAAAGCAATCGACCCTAAAACGGGTAAAGTTATTTGGCGCTACAATAACTACGCACCTTTATGGGGTGGTGTTTTAGTAACTGCAGGTAACTTAGTATTTACCGGTACACCAGAAGGCTATTTATTAGGCCTTGACGCTAAAACAGGTGAAGTAAAATATAAATTTAATACAGGCTCAGGCATTGTAGGCTCACCTATTACCTGGGAAATGGATGGCGAACAATACTTGTCAGTACTTTCTGGTTGGGGTGGCGCAGTTCCTTTATGGGGCGGCGACGTTGCAGAACGTATTAAGCACTTTAACCAAGGTGGTAGTGTTTGGACCTTTAAATTACCTAAGTAATTATCGCAAGCAATTACCGCAAGCAATAATAGAAGGGCTGAATACAAAGCGACTCCCATAGTAATGTAACACCAGCCCTACTCTCCCTGCATTTAAAAAGCTTTTGATATTTTTCAAAAGCTTTTTTTTACCTTAAAAATTAGTGATAGCCCCATAAAAACCAAGCAACTCGTCCCAAAGTATGATGTTTTTAAAGCCTATGGGTAATAGTTCCATTTGCTTGCACCGCATTACTATAGATACACGAAAAAAACGTTTTAGTAATAACTAGAGCAAACATAAATAGGGCCATGGAAAGAGTATTACTCTGGCTGGTCTCGACACGAGGTGATATATGATCTATTCAAACCCAGGCAGTGAAGGTTCTGTTGTTTCTTTTAAACCTAAATATGAAAACTTTATCAATGGTCAGTGGGTAGCTCCTGTTAAGGGAAATTATTTTACCAACACTACCCCTGTTACTGGTGAAGTTATTTGTGAAATTCCTCGTTCAAGCAGCGAAGATATTGAATTAGCCCTTGATGCAGCTCATGGCGCTAAAGAAGCTTGGGGCAAAACATCAGTTCAAGACCGCTCTAGAGTGCTCCTGAAAATTGCTGACCGTATTGAAGAAAACCTTGAGAAAATTGCCGTTGCTGAAACATGGGATAACGGTAAGCCAGTGCGCGAAACGCTTGCGGCTGATATTCCATTATGTGCTGATCACTTTCGCTACTTTGCCGGCTGTATTCGTTCACAAGAAGGTTCTCTTTCGCAAATAGATAACGAGACTGTTGCTTATCATTTTCATGAGCCAATTGGTGTTGTTGGTCAAATAATTCCTTGGAATTTCCCAATATTAATGGCGGCATGGAAGCTTGCGCCTGCACTTGCTGCTGGTAACTGTGTAATTTTAAAACCTGCTGAGCAAACACCGGTCAGTATTTTAGTCTTAATGGACATTATTGCTGACTTACTTCCGCCAGGCGTTTTAAACATAGTCAATGGTTTTGGTAAAGAAGCCGGTGAAGCACTAGCTACAAGCACACGCATTGGTAAAATCGCCTTCACAGGCTCTACCGCAATTGGTGGACACATTCTTAAATGTGCCGCTGAAAATCTTATTCCATCAACGGTAGAACTTGGTGGTAAATCACCGAATATTTTCTTTAAAGACATAACACAATTTGAAGATGACTACTTAGAAAAGTGTGCTGAAGGTTTTGTTTTAGGCTTCTTTAACCAAGGTGAGGTTTGTACTTGTCCGTCTCGAGCCTTAATCCAAGAAGATATTTTCGACGAATTTATGGAAAAAGTCATCGAAAAAGCGAACAAAATTATTCGCGGCAACCCACTCGATACTGAAACTATGGTGGGTGCTCAAGCATCTCAAGAGCAATTTGAGAAAATCATGAGCTACCTAACTATTGGTAAAGATGAAGGTGCTGAGCTTTTAACTGGCGGCAATAAAGAAAGCTTAGGCGATTCACTTGATACGGGTTACTACATCCAACCTACTATTTTAAAAGGTAATAACAAAATGCGCATCTTCCAAGAAGAAATTTTTGGACCGGTTGTTGCAGTAACTACCTTTAAAGATGAAGCCGAAGCATTAGCCATAGCTAACGATTCAGTTTACGGTTTAGGCGCGGGTTTATGGACACGTGACGCCAACCTTGCACACCGAGTTGGACGTGGTATTGAAGCGGGTCGAGTATGGACTAACTGTTACCATTTATACCCAGCTCACGCAGCATTTGGTGGTTATAAAAAATCAGGTATCGGTCGTGAAAACCATAAAATGATGCTTGATCATTATCAGCAAACTAAAAACTTATTAGTAAGCTATAGCACGAGTCCTTTAGGTTTCTTTTAACCTAGCCCTCGATGTGTATTAGGGTGCCTTTCTTTAACGAGACTGGCACTTTTTTATTCCGCAAATACTGATCAGTTTGTAACGATTTTTAGGGGTGTTAGCATGCATTTAAAAATACTCAACTTCCTAATGACAAGAGTGATTTTCATGCTTGTTTTTATGCTTGCACCTTCTTTTTATTCTTTTTCTTTTTCTCCTGTTGAGCCTCAAAATACCACCTCTATTTCTGCCGATATTGCCGAAATATTTCCTAGTGCAACACGTTTAGGCCCTGTTGATAAAAAAATTGCCGTAACGCCGGTTTATCAGTTAGGCGATTTACTCGGTTATGTCTTTGAGTCAGACGATTTTACCAACTTCATTGGTTTTTCAGGGCAAACTGTCAATATTCTTATTGGTATTGACACTCAAGGCATAATTACCGGCTTAAAAATATTAAATCATCATGAACCAATATTCCTGCACGGCCTAGGCGAGCAACCATTATTTAATTTTATTAACCAGTATCAAAACCATTCAATTAAAGAACGCTTTATTATTAATGCCCGCGATAAATCGTCAAAAGATGCCACCTATTTCGATGGTATTACCCGCGCTACCATTTCAGTATTAGTCGTTAACGACACCATAATTGCTTCTGCACTCAAAGTGGCACGCGAAAAGTTATCTGGCTTCGTTGCGCCTTCAAATTTCGTGGTTGATCCCGACTTTTTTGAAAAATTAAGCTTTGAACAACTGCTTGAGAAAAAATATATACAGCACTGGCAATTAACACGTGACCAAGCACTCGCCTTAACCCAAAGCGAGTCAAGTACACTGACAAATACAATTGAAAAACTAAGTGAAGATAGCAACGACTTTATCGATTTATATTTCGGATTTGCTAACATCCCTATTGTGGGTAAAAACTTATTAGGTCAAACAGAATACCAACGCTTACTCGAAAGTTTAATCCCCGGTGAACATGCCTTAATGGTATTAAATCGCGGTAACTATGCTTTTGTTAGTGAAGCGTTTATTCCACAAACCGTTCCTAGTCGTTTAAGCGCAACGCAAACCGCACTGCCGGTTGATATGCGCGATGTCGACTTTTATAGCTATTTCAATCCTAGGTTTGCACTTGAAATACCCGACTATAATGAAATTAAAGTGTTCCGTATTAAGTCTCAATCTGGTTTTGAGCTAAACAAAGAGTTAACCCTGTCGTTAGCTGTTAACTATAACCAATCATTTTTATCTAAAAAACAACACAACTTTAACTTTGCGAGTACATTACCTGAAACTTTGTTTCTTGATAAAACGCCTTTAGTTCAACCTGAAAAAGCGCAACCATTATGGCTAAAGCTTTGGCTACAACGAAGTAATGAAATAATCATACTTTGCATATATCTTATCGCCTTAACACTAATTTTTATTAAGCAAGAAACGTTGGCGAAAAATGAAAAGTTAACTCACCAAGTACGCTTTATCTCCTTGATATTTGTTATCGGCTTTATCGGCTTTTATTCCCAAGGGCAGTTGTCTGTTGTCAACATTTACACCTTGTTATTGTCAATCAAACAAGGCTTTAACATTGAAGTATTTCTACTTGATCCAATAATATTTATTTTATGGATTTTTGTCTTTATTAGCCTTTTCTTGTGGGGCCGAGGTTTGTTCTGTGGTTGGTTATGCCCTTTTGGTGCGCTACAAGAAATAATGACTTTGATAGCGACTAAACTGAAAATAAAACAAATTAAAATTAAGCCTCAACACCATAAAGCGGGGCAAAAAGTAAAATATGTATTGCTGGTATTATTAGTCGCTTGTTCTTTTTACTCACTAACACTAGCAGAGCAACTGGCTGAAATAGAGCCTTTTAAAACCAGCATAACACTTAATTTTGTGCGCTATTGGCCGTTTGTTTTGTATGCTGTTTTACTGCTACTTTTGAGCTTGAAAATTCATAAATTTTATTGTCGTTATTTGTGTCCGTTAGGCGCAGGATTAGCAATTATTGGTCGATACCCCATACTTAAATGGTTAAGACGTCGTGATGAATGTGGCTCACCATGTCAGCTTTGTCGTAATAAAAAATGTGGTATAGACGCCATTAAACCCACAGGTGCAATTGACTACAGTGAATGTATTCAATGCTTAGAATGTGTTGTGGTTATTGAAAGCCCTAAGCTCTGCGTAGTTAATAAATATGCAAATAAAACAAAGCCTTCACCGATAAAGGTGTTGAACTGTAACCAGTAAACTATATGATGGTTATCTACATAATGATGAGCCGAATGTATGCATGAAATAAAAACAGTTACGGCAGTTAGTAAAGCAATAGACCCTGCCATTGCAAGCCTTGAACTATATCAACAATTAAATAAAGCGAACATCAGCTTCGTGCTTTTCTATTGCTCCTCTACTTATGCGCTAGACACACTAGCACAAAGTATGGAAAGCGCCTTTACCGATGTTGATATTGTCGGATGTACTACCGCTGGCGAAGTCACAAACCAAGGTTACGAGCAGCATTCCATAGTTGCTATCGGATTTTCCAGCCAATACTTTGCTATTTGCGCTACATTAATAGAGTCGATGGAAAAATTCGACACCATCAATGCTCAGTCAACCATTAATGAGTTAGTTGAAAGCTGCCAGTCGAAAGAGTTAACAGAGATAAAAAATAACAGTTTCTTACTCACCTTACTCGATGGCCTTTCTTCAAGCGAAGAACAGTTTTTAGTTACCTTAAACTCTGCTGCTAGAGCTATTCCGCATTTTGGTGGTTCGGCGGGCGACGACATAAATTTAACTAAGACTCATGTTTATTATCACGGAAAATTTTATCGAAACGCTGCAATTGTTATTATGGTTAACACCATTTTGCCATTTGAAGTTTTTACCTGTCACCACATCAAGCGACCAATAGAAAAACTCGTGGTTACCGATGCTGACGCAGCCAACAGAACGGTGTACGAATTAAACGCCGAGCCTGCAGCATTAGAGTATGCAAAATTACTCAATATTGACCTGAAAGATTTAAGCCCAGAAGTATTTTCGCTTAATCCATTAGCGGTTAAAGTCGGCGGTGACTACTATATTCGTTCTATTCAAAAAGTGAATGAAGCAGATTTAAGCTTAACATTTTACTGCGCAGTAGATGTTGGTATTGTGCTAACAGCCGTAGAAATGGGCGATATATTTTCCCCTGTAACAGACAAACTTGGTGAAATTTCACAACGCTATGGTGCCCCTGAATTAGTCCTCACCTGTGATTGCTTTTTAAGGCGGCTTGAAATTGAACAAAAAGGCTTAGAATCGCGAGTAAGACGTTTAAATGCCCAATACAACATTGTTGGTTTTAATACCTACGGCGAACATACGAATGGTATTCACTTAAACCAAACTTTTACCGGCGTTTTCATCGCTGGAGGCGACAATGAGTGAGCAAGCTTTAAAAGATGAGTTGGCTTTGCTAAAACATCAAAATGCTAAACTTATTAAAATTAACAATGCTTTAATGCAACGTGTTGAAGACAGTGGCGAAAATCAATATGCCCCCTACACCGCTTTTGAACATTCTGTGCACTTAGCTGAACAAGTAAGAGAAAAAACGCAAACACTGAATGAAACACTCGCAAAATTAGAGTCGAGTAACCGAGCATTAAAACAAGCAAATGATACTGCCAACTTATTTAAACAACGCTTTATAGATGCGATTGAAAGCATTACAGAAGCCTTTGTTTTACTCGATAACGATGGCAGAATTATTCTTCAAAACAGTAACTTTGCCAGCTTTTGGAGTGATTCTGGCTTACCTATTGTTGAAGGTGCAAACCTTAATGACTTAAAAGAGTTAGCTAAAACACGTGGCATTATTCGTCGAGCATCACCGGGGGATAGTTTTGCCAGCCCCGTATATCAGCTATCAGACGACCGTTGGTTCCAACTCAACGAACATCGCACCAGCGAAGGTGGTTGGGTAATGCTTTATACCGATATTACTGCCATTAAAAATGCAGAAAGCGCCCGATACGAGCGTGGCATGGCGCAAAAGTCTTTGTTACTGCAAAACTTAATTGATAACCTTTCACAAGGTGTGGTTTTGATTAGCAGCCAAAACAAAATTGAAGTATGGAATATGCGGTTTGCACAAATTAGTCAATTATCGCCAAACCTTTTACGGGCAATGCCCAACACCAATAATGTGCAAAACTTAACCGAGCTTGATCTCGCACCAAAATCTAGTACAGATAACTATTATTATACCCAAACGCTAATGAATGGAACGGTTTTAGAAATACGAGATCATCGTTTAAATAATGGCAAAATCATCAAAACCTACAGCGATATTACCGAACGTCATCGCTATGCAGAATCGTTAAGAAAAAGTGAAAGTTGGCTGCGATTAATTACTGATAATGTGCCCGCGATGATCGCCTACATAGGCGAAGATCTAAAATATCAGTTTACTAACCAAGTGTATGTTGACTGGTATGGTTTGCCGCAAGGCGGACTTAATGGTTTGGAGCTTGAACAAAGTCGTGTGCATACTAATTTCACTGAATTAAAATCTTATGTTGATCGCGCTTTAAAAGGTGAAAGTGTCAGCTTTGCCATGGAAGAGAAAAACAAAAAAGGTGAGCCTTGCTACCTTTTAAAATCTTATGTGCCTAATCGCGACAATAAAGGCCATGTTCTTGGGTTTTTCGTGCTTATTCGCGACATTACCGCACGTAGAAAAGATGCCCTTGCGCTGCAAAAAGCTCATGATCAACTTGAAATTAGAGTGCAAGAAAGAACGGTTCAACTGCAAGGGTTAAACGATAAGTTAATTGTTGAAGTAGCTGAGCGCAGCCAGGCACAAGCGAATTTACATAAAGCCAAAAGTGAAGCTGAGTTTGCCAACAGCACCAAAACAAAATTTTTAGCTGCTGTTAGCCATGACCTATTACAACCCTTAAATGCGGCGCAGTTATTTACCAGTTCTTTAATGGAAAAAACGTTAGAAACTCATACCAAAAAGTTGCTCGGCTCTGTGTCTAATTCATTAGACGATTTAGAGAATTTAATTTGTACCTTGGTGGATATTTCAAAACTAGATGCTGGTGTGGTAAAAGCTGATAAAAGCTCATTTAAATTATCAGAATTACTGAACAATCTAGCCAGTGAATACCAACAAACCAGTGAACAATTTAAAGTAAAGTTACACTATGTTAGTAGCGATCTTGTGGTTAATTCTGACAGCGTATTATTAGCGCGTATTTTACGTAACTTTCTTTCTAATGCCTTTAGGTATGCAAATAATGGCAAAGTATTGCTTGGGTGTAGACGCCAAGGAGATCATGTTTCAATCCAAGTATGGGACAACGGAATGGGTATTGCCCAAGACCAGCTTCAAGAGATATTTAAGGAGTTTAAACGTCTTAAATCGTCTCAATCAGCGTTTCGTAACGGCCTAGGCTTAGGGCTTGCCATTGTCGATAAAATTTCAACCGTATTAGAGCAACCTATTATGGTTAATTCTACCTTAGGTAAAGGCTCAGTTTTTTCGGTAAAAGTGCCCTTAGGTAAATTAAGTGACTTACCTCAAACCATAAACCCTCAAAATTACGTCCTTGATAATACGGCTTTAGCTAAGCGTAAAATATGGATTATTGATAATGATACGACCGTTTGTGCCGGTATGGCTGAGTTATTAGGCGGCTGGGATTTTATTGTAACCACCGCAACTAGCTTGAAACATTTGCAAGAACAAGTGAATGTGGCAGATGACCATGCAGACATACTCATTGTGGATTACCATCTTGACGACGGCGTTAATGGTTTAGACGTTTCAACCGAGATAAACAGCTTACGCGATAATGAACTGCCGGTAATTATGATCACCGCTAATTACAGTAAAGAGTTAAAGAACGAGGTTAAAGCTAACGATATTCTATTACTTAACAAGCCAGTAAAACCGATGAAATTAAAAACCTCAATGCTGTACTTGTTGAAATAATAGCTGACTAAAGCAAGTAACTTATCCGTTCTAACTAGCCTTTTTTAAGCAACTTGATATAAGTAGCCTGTTTGAAAATAGTTTGTGCCTCAACCGGATACATTGAAACAGCTAGCCTGCTTAAACCTTAACGTTAAATATTGACTTTTAAGTTGTGCTACTCGAGAAATTATCCTACTTTACCCCTAGGTCAAGCGTTCATCTTTTGTCAAAAATCAACATTCATAAGTGAGATTAAAATGTCAAAAAAACTAAACAATGATATCCCTCAAGAAGCATTTGACTGGTACGACTCTTATGCACATGGCGGCATGGATCGTAGAACATTTATGGCAAAGCTTGGTACTTTAGTGGCTGTGGGGTACTCAATGACCGTACTCACATCGGCACTTTTACCTAATTACGCCTTAGCTGAACAAGTTTCTTTTAATGATGCTGACATAAAAGCAACGTATGAATCTTTTGACTCGCCGAACGGTTACGGCACCGGAGCAGGCTATTTAGTTACACCAACCAATAAAACAGGCACCCTGCCCGTTGTACTTGTTATTCATGAAAACAGAGGTTTAAACCCTTATGTTAAAGATGTAGCTCGCCGTTTGGCTAAAGCTGGCTACCTTGCCTTTGCGCCCGATGCTTTATTTCCTTTAGGCGGCTACCCTGGTAATGACGATGAAGGTAGAGCAATGCAAAAAACAATGGATCGCGCTAAGATTCAACATGACTTTGTGGCGGCGGCAAACTTTATTAAGCAACACCCAAGAAGTAACGGCAAGCTAGGTGCTGTAGGCTTTTGTTTTGGCGGTTATATGGTTAATTATTTAGCAGCTATTGACTCTGATCTTATTATCGCCGGCGTCCCCTTTTACGGCACACCTGCATCGAAAGAGTTAAGAAAAAATATTAAAGCATCGTTACTTGTTCAACTAGGTGAGCTTGATGAACGAGTGAATAAATCTTGGCCTGAATATGAAAGCGACTTAAAACAGGCGGGTGTCCCTTATAAAATGCACATGTATAAAAATGCTAATCATGGTTTTCATAACGATTCTACAGGGCGATATGATAAAGAAAATGCAGACCTTGCATGGGAGCGTACATTAGCGTTTTTTGCAGAAAAACTAGTGTAAAAATATGCTTTCACATCGAGTTGATCAACATTGGTCAACTCTTTAACCTCTACTATCTACTATCTACTATCTAAAAAGCTTCGCTTAAATTGAGCTCCTAATCCTTAGCTATTCTTTGTAAATAGCCAACAATATTTTCAGGGCTTAAATCAGCAACATTACGGTTTGTTACTTGATGAACCCTGCCGTACTTTATTTTAGCCAGTGCTAGGCTCTGGCTAATAAAAGCCATATCTTCACTTAAGGTCAACAAGCATGGTGAAATTGTATTTATTTGCTCGACTGGGGCTACGTCAAAAGCGCTATAAATAGCAAGATAAGCTGAGTCTTCAATGGTTAATGCTTGTATGGCATAACAAAAGCCTTCACACCTTCGTGCTATAAATGCGGGATAAGCACTCAATATATAACTGGTGATATTGGCAATAGCTTGTTCTTTTTTGCTAATTTTTATCAACCATAAGGCGTTATGCTGATCGTAAACACTTACCGCTTTAGTGTGATTCTTTTGGTGTTCGTTCTGACTTAACTCTTTGCTAGTTAAGTTTTTATTAGCTGAGTGATTTAATACAAACTGTTGTTTTGCTTTTAGGCAAAGCGAAGTGAATAGTTTAGGTAATGGCTGACTTGCTGACTCGGCTTTACTTCTTTTAACTGGGCTAGTAACAGCACTACTGCCAACACTAATCTCAGCACTAGTATCAAATGTTTGCTCAGCATTAACCGCATCACTAATTTTATCAGCCAAAGATACAAGTGGTGCAATTACCCCTGCTTTAGCTGTTTGAGCTGCTTTTTCTATTTGAATTATTTTAGACTTGGGCTTTAGTTTGAGATTGAGTTTGGATTCGGCTTTCACCTGCCCTTTAATATCAACGGTCAACGTTTCATTTTCAACACTTTTATATTGTTCAAAACGTAAGTCATTTGGCGTGTTCAACGTTAAATAATAAGCATTTATAAGCGTGTTAATTGCTGGGGAATATTTTGCTTGGTAACGCTCAGTTTCGTTATTATCACCACGATTTTTACTGGTTTTTTTTATCTCGGCGTTAGCTTTATTTTTTAACGAATGGTTTTGGTTATTTTGTGCTTGGCTAGCTTGTGCTTGGCTAGCTTGCACAGATAAGCGCGAAATTAGCGTTGATATGTTTTCAATATCGGCATTAGCGGTAACTAACGTAATATTGCTGGCTTGATAAAAACCTTGATGAAAAGCCCTAATTTCTTTAAGTGTTAAGTCGCCAATAGTACTGCTGACACCACCATAATTAAACTCACCTTCTATCTCGCTTGTTTCGCTTATTTCTTTTTTTTCTTTTATTTCGTTGTTGCTCTTGGTGTGCTCTATACCAATAAGTTCACGATAAATAACGCCTTTATCTTTGCCATCATAAACTTCACCGTTTAAGTACTCTTCATTGAACACCGGTGAAAATAAGCCATTTAATAAATACTCTACAACTAAGTTAAAGGTACTTTTACATTGGCTTTGGCAATGGAAATAAGTGGTATCAGCAAACGTAGAAGCATTAATTTTTGCATCAGTAAGCGCAGTGAGTTGAAATAAAGTTTCAGGATTTTCAAAAGCTAAACTGCGACGAAAAATACCATGTTCAACACCATGTGCTACGCCGCTATTATCAAATATTGGCGTGTTAACCACAAATAAGGCGCTATAGCCCTCATTATTAATGATATTGACCTGCTTTAAACCATTTTCATGGCGATACAATTTATCAATCAAGGCTGCATCTACGCTCATACTTTTACGGTAACAATATTTAACTCAGCATTTTTAGCATGTTTCATCGCCGTACTTTGGTTAATGCGATCAACAATAGCTTTAGAAGGTTTTATTGCGCTCTCGATAGCTTGTTGAATAAGATGATGATCTTCAGACTTACTACAAACAGGATCAGTTTTGTGCATGTCGCCTGTCATCATAAAGGCCTGACAACGACAACCGCCAAAGTCTTTCTCTTTTTCATCACAACCCTTACAAGGTTGTGGCATCCAATCGTCACCACGAAAGTATTCAAATGAAAAGTCTTGCTGCCAAATGTCGGCAATCGACTTTTCTTTAACATTTGGAAAAGTCAGCGGTAACATTTTTGCGCTATGACAAGGCAAGGCTGAGCCATCAGGCGTAACGGTTAAAAATGTGGTGCCCCAGCCATTCATACAAGCCTTAGGGCGTGTTTCATAATAGTCAGGGGTTACAAAAATAAAATGTGGCCCTTTGCCTTGCTGTTGTTCTCTAAACTCATTAACTATTCGCTCAGCTTCAACCAATTCTGCTTGAGTGGGCAGCAAATGATCACGGTTTTGATACGCCCAACCGTAATATTGCGCAGTGGCTAACTCAACATAATCAGCCTCTAACTCACAACTTAAACGCATAACTTCAGCAATTTGACTGATATTTTGTTTAGAAATAACAAAGTTAAGCACCATAGGGTAACCTTGTGCTTTAACCGATTTAGCCATTTTAAATTTTTGTTTGTAAGCGTTGCCTTTTCCGGCAATAGCATCGTTTACTTCGGGATCAGCTCCCTGAAAACTTATTTGAATATGATCTAACCCAGCTACTTTTAACTTAGCAATGCGTTTTTCAGTTAAGCCAATGCCCGAGGTAATTAAGTTAGTATAAAAACCTAAATCTCTTGAATGCTTTACCAGTACTTCTAAATCTTTCCGTAATAGCGGTTCGCCACCTGAAAAGCCCAGTTGCACCGCGCCCATATCTCGGGCCTCGGTAAATACTTGGCACCATTGCTCGGTGGTTAGCTCATCTTTGGTTTCAGTTAACTGTGTTGGGTTCGAGCAATAAGGACAGTGTAATGGGCAGTCGTAAGTTAACTCGGCAAGCAACCATAATGGTGGACCGACGACCGTTGAAACGCTTTCAGTTAGCATTTCGTTTGAACTTACGTCAGGGGTTTCCCCTACTGAATTAGATGTAGCGGTTTGATCATTCATAATATAGCCACTTTTTTTCAATTGCAGTGCTGATAAAATCGTTCACATCTGCAGATAAATCACCGGCGTCAGGGAATTTTTCATTCAGAGTATCAGTAATTTCTTGCAGGTTTTTTTTGCCATCAACAAGTTGCATAATTTCGCCAGCACCACCGTTAAGTTTTACCATGCCCTCAGGAAACAACAACACAAAACAGTTTTGTGCTTTTTCCCACTGAAAACGAAACATGGCATTTAGTACCGGTACTTTATTAGATGCTACTGCTGCTGTACTCACTTAAATATCCCCTTGTGGCAAATAGGATTGGCAATGGCTTCATCACCTAATATAGCTTGATAAGGCGCCTTGCCTTGTTGATATGCTAATGAAATAGAATCTAACATGCTCCACAGAATATCTAGCTTAAATTGTAAAATATTCAAGGCATCTTCTTGCTGGGTGCGGCTAATAAAATGGTCTAAGGTTATTTGTAAACCATGATTAACATCGCGGCGCGCCTGCGATAAACGCATTTGAAAATAACTTAAGCCTTCAGGCTTTATCCACGGGTAATTTGTTGGCCATGAATCAAGACGACTTTGGTGTATTTCAGGGGCAAACATTTCAGTTAACGATGAACAAGCCGCTTCTTGCCAGTTTGCTCTACGGGCAAAGTTAACATAAGCGTCAACCGCAAAACGCACGCCTGGCAGCACAAATTTTTCATCGAGTAAATCTTGTCGATTTAACCCTACTGCCTCACCTAAACGCAACCAAGCTTCAATGCCACCTAACGTGTCATCACCCACGCTGCCGTCATGATCAAGAATGCGCTGAATCCATAAACGCCTAGTTTCTATATCACGACAATTGGCCATAATAGCGGCGTCTTTTATCGATATATTCGCTTGATAATAAAAGCGATTAGCAACCCAGCCTCGTATTTCTTCTTTACTACATTCGCCGTTATGCATAGCAATATGAAACGGATGATGAATATGATAAAGCTGACCTTTATCTTTTAGCTTTTTTTCAAACTGTTCTTTGGTCCAAGCCTGCATAAAAATGGATCCTATAAAATGAGATTAAATCGTTATTTCCATGCCGTCGGTGGCAATTTCAACACCCTTGTCTAAAACATACTGATGCTGAGGAGACTCTTCATTTAAAATGGGGTTTGTGTTGTTTATATGAATAAGAATTTTTCGCTCAATTGGGAATTTATTTAATAACGCAACCGTGCCAAACTCACCATTAACCGGCATGTGGCCCATTTCTGAACCTAACTTTTTACCAACGCCTTGCGCGATCATTTCATCGTCTAGCCACAATGTGCCGTCGATAAGTACACAACTTGCTGCTGATAAAATTTGCTCAACTTGAGCATTACTTTCAACAATACCGGGGAGATAAAATAAATATTTACCGCTGGTTTTATCAATAATTTTTAAGCCAATGTTATTACCATCAACCACTTTATCGCGATAGCGAGAATATGGCGGCGCATTCGACTCTATAATAACCGGCTCAAAAGCGATATCAGCAACACCTTTGACGCTAAATGGTGCGCGTTTTTCAGTATCAATAAGATTAAAATTCAAGCCGCCGTGCCAGTGTTCTAACATGTTAAACAAGGGAAATACGGTTGATAGATCTTCATAAACTACATCACTGCAATAAACGTCAAGCGGCAAACCTTCTCGCAACGTTAATAGGCCAGTGGTGTGATCTATTTGGCTATCAGTTAATATAGCCGCTCTAATATTTGTACCTCGGCTACCTTGCTCTGGCCAAAGTTGGGGCGATTGATTAATTTGTTGACGAATATCTGGAGAGGCATTGATTAACACCCAGTCTTTGCCATTAGGGCTAACAGCGATTGACGATTGTGTGCGCGCAGTGGCTTTAATTGTTCCGTCGCGTAAACCTTTACAGTTAGCGCAATGACAATTCCATTGTGGAAATCCGCCACCTGCAGCTGAGCCTAGCACTAAAATTTTCATATGTGCCTCGAGTTAAAACAAGTGGGAAAGGAGAAATTAAACAGTGAAAATTAATTACCTCAGTTTTTTAAAAATTAACGCTAACTGAAGTAATTATTAATGGTGTAATTATTAGCGATTGTTGATGTAAAGAGTAACCTCAAATCCTAAACGCATTTCTTCAAAATTAGGCTTAATCCACATAATTTATTCCTCTTTGGTTAGTAAAACGTAACGTAATATTGCTTACCTAGTTACTGTATTTAATTTCTATTTAATAAAAAATCATACTTTAGATGGAAAAGTATAGGTGCATGTAAGGAAAAGGATATTGCACCGATATAAAAGCAGTTAAAAGATACTAATGTTTTGGTTAAGTCGCCTACCTCAAACGTTTAATAATACTAAAAATTGTTACTATTAGAGTATCCGTTAACGCTTATCCCTTTAACCCTTAACCTTATCCATCAGCTAAGCTTTGCAAAATCATTCGTAGCTTTTACTAGCGCCGAAATTATTTTAGGCTCGCTAGCAACATGCCCAGCCATTTCAATAATTGAAAGTTCAGCTTCCGGCCAACATTGCTTTAATAACCACGCTTGCTCAACGGGGCACACCATATCCTGGCGACCATGAATTATTGTTGTTGGAATATGTCGAATTTTATCAATATGTTCAAGTATCGGTGCTTGCTCAATAAAGCATTGGTTCATTGAATAATACAACTGAATAATGGCCGATGTTTTTTCATCTTCTGTAATTGAAATATCGTCAAGCGTAAGCAATTTTTGCCAATAAACCAGGCTAGCTTCCCAAAATTGTATTCGCTTAAGCATACCGTTTGACGGTTGGCTATTATCACTAGAAAGCTGTTGATATATTGCCGATATTGGCTCCGCTTGCTGTGAAATAGGCAAGTGTTCAACTAAGTAACGCCAAGCCTCAGGGTAAGTTTTAGCCGCACCATTTTCGCTATAAAACCAATCAATATCTTGTTGGCGAGCCAGAAATATTCCGCGTAATATCAAGCCCGCAACTTTATCAGCAAATCGCTGTGCATAAGTTAGCGCTAACGTAGTGCCCCAAGAGCCACCAAAAACCAACCATTTTTCAATACCTAAATGTTGACGTATTAACTCAATATCTTCTACAAGATGGCCGGTAGTATTATGTTTTAACAGCCCTTTAGGACGAGAACGACCACAGCCACGTTGATCAAACAAAATAATATGGTACAAAGCAGGATCGAAAAAGCATCGATGTGATGGCCGACAACCAGATCCTGGTCCTCCGTGCAAAAAAATCACTGGAATGCCATCAGGGTTACCGCATTGCTCAACATAAAGTTGATGTGTTTGTGCTGTGGTTTCATTGATTATTGCTGCATTAGCAACGCTGAGATAGTAATGCTGAAAAGGCTCAATGGCTGGATAGAGAGATAACATTAACATAAACCCTAAATTCTATAAGCTTTGACGTATTCGGAACTAGTATCGGACCATACTAATTCGGTAAGTACTTTGACTCAATGTTTAAAGTAAATCAGTTAAGGATAGTGATTAAAGTGTTAGCTTATTATAAAAGAGCTAGGAAAAGCAGTAAGTGCTTCTAAAATTCATGGTTAATCTATATTAGCTAAAGACTAAATCCATATAAACTTCAATTAACAAACGCTTTTTTGTAGCCCCAAAGATGAGATACTTAACTACCATTCTCGCAACTGCTGCATTTCTTTCAATCGCCCACGTTGCATCATTAATGCTTCAAACAGATCATCGATTGATGTATTAGCTGAATTTAATCCCGGTAAGGCGATATTCGCTTCGGCGAAAAATCTTTTCATTTGTTGTATCTGCGCGTCATTATTTAGTGTTGGAATTTCTGGCGTTGGCATGAGGCCATTTATACTTATTGCGTAACCCACTGAAGCTTCTCTTACTTCATTTTTGCTGTATTGTTCATTTGTATTTGCTTGATTAGTTTGATCTGATGCCGTTAAACTTTGGTTTAAAACAGCTGCGTTGGTGTTGTTGTCTAACCAAGCTACTTGCCACCAGTGCTGAATTCTTTCTTTCGATTGTTTTAACTTCTGCTCCGTCGGCAAGCGGTCGCTTTTTTGGTTGTTAATTTGGCTATCGGTTGGCAGTAAATTCCATAAGTCATTATTAGGCCAACGAGCGAATGGCATGCTGTGGTCAATATCGTAACTTTGCATTAATGATTTTTCTGACCATACACAACGTATTTGCTCAGACTTAGGTAAACTTGTTTTAAGCTCTTCAAAACGTTTACGCACTTCGGTTGTAGTGCGTTTTGGCTCTTCCCAATTTAGGGCTTGGTATAAGTGATACTGTTGTTCTGGGGCTGAATACTTAGCATTACCTGAATAACTTGCCATGGTTTTAACCCATTCGCTGACCAATACAGGTTCAATCCAGCAAGCATAACGATTGAATGCTAGCCAAGTAGATTCAGGAAGAGAGAACTCGCCCCATTGCTCAAGTGTTTGTAAATCAAGGAAGATACTGTCTTTTGCTTTTACGGTTTTACTGGCAACTTCAAATACCGTTTGAGTACTATTGGCTGCTTGGTTTGGGAAGGTAATGTAGCGACAAGGCATGGTTTTAATATTGCTCACTGCTGCTGAAATAGTTTTATGTAGTGCTGTAGCGTCTTCACCGGTAAACAAGTTGCCAATACGGTAATCTGAAGCGGCTCTGTGCGTTAACTTATGCCAGCCATTATCTTTCATAAAACCCATGTTAGGATCAGCACCTGGTCTTTGGAATATACTATGTTTATCAATTAAATCTTTGTATTGATGACACCAATAAAGCGCGACTAAGCCAACAGGTAAAATAACGCGATCGCCAAATGGTGAAGTTTCTCTTCTAAGGACTGCACCGGGGTGGCCATCAGCAATGCGTAGTAACACTCTTAATAAAGCTAATTTATGAGTGGCTGATTTTCCGTCATTAAGTGCCACATGTCGGATAAAAGGAAATGCGCCTGTGCCATCGTCTGGCATTTGCAATACAACCGTTTGCCATGAAACGTGATTTCGGCCTAATTGGTCTTCTTCTTTTGGGGTTTCTAGCTTGGTAAACAGCCCAGCATCAGCAGCTAAACGTATTAATTCATCAGCACATACATTGTGCATTTTACGTTGTTTTTTCTCTTCATCGGTTTGCCCATGGCGCAGAGAAATAACTAGCTTACCGCCCGGCTTAAGCAAGTTGGAAAGTTTACGAATAGCACGCGCACGTTCACTTGGTGGAACATGCATCCAAACAGCGCTTAAAAGTATTAGATCAAAGCTGATTTCTTGTTTAGTTAAGTGGCTTAATGACGGTAGTGAATCTACTAGCCACTTTACGTTTAAACCTGAAGTTTGAAGTGCTCCAATTTCTGCCAGTGTTTTTGCAGGTTCTACGGCAAATATTTGAATATTGTTTTTATCATCATGGGTTGAAGCAGCTAATTCAGCAATATGCTTTACATCACGACCAGCTCCAGCACCTAAATCTAGAATACGTGCATTAGGATTTTCTATTACAGCAGGGAGAAACTGTGACCAACTTTGGTGAACCTCATCAAAAGATTTTGAGAGATACTGTTTAGCTAGTTCATCAGCATTGTTGTTATAAAACTGTGGCATCGATTACAACATCCTATATACATGCAGCGCATGTAACTTCATCCATGCTGCGTTTGTTAGCTTATAGTAAGTGCTAACAATGCAGGGTTTAACTTAGGTAACTGAATGTAAAATCATGTTTTCAATCAGTTTATGTAATTTCCATAATGCTCTATTTATTTTTTATTGTCTGTAACTATTTGTACAACAATATGATTTTTTATAAAGAGGTATTTTGAACAAATAAAAAGGTATAGCACTAAAAGAGTTGCTATACCTTTATTTTAAGAGGCTTTGCTAGCGGTATAGCTAAAAATAGGCTATTTGAAATGTTATTAGTTAGTGTCTATTGTAGAACCGCTATTGTTTATTAAGGTTTATTCTTTTAATTGGTATTCTAATCGACACCAACCTGGTTGGTCTTCTATGGGCTTACACCCTAAAAATTCCCATAGGCCATCTTCTTCTATTTCACGTTTATTGGCTTCACAATGTTCACAGGGTATTTCACGATGCTCAGACATTATTGGCCTCCTTTGCTAGTTTACAAACCAAGTTTCTGTGTGCCTCTATCACTGCAGCATATGTGGGTGAAGCACCATCTAGTTTAGAAATTGCAGAAAAATATAGTTTGGTAGACGATTGTCTTTTGTCAATTGTTTTATCGTTAAGATATTGCTGCCACCTTTGTTTAATTTGGTTTCCAATGCCCCCAACGAGGTTTGCCGCGTTTGCTGAATCTATTACCTGTGGCCATTGTTCATCTTTCAAAGAGGCTGCACATTTAAGTGTATGCAATGCTGATTTTTGCTGTTTGTTTAGTTCATCTTTGTATTCTTTAACGGCATCTCGAGCTTTAGTGTTAAACGCTTGTCTAACAAATCCTTTTGTTGCTAAATGTTTAGCAGCAGTGCCCGTTGCAAAATATTGCCCTACTTGCAAACCATCGGGGTTAAGATCATCAGCATCAGGCACTTTCATGGTGGTATCGATGCTGGCAATTACCGAAGGGTAAACATCAACATCGTTTACATTGCCAAGTGGGATATACGAGGCTTCTATTCGCTTATAACCGATATTAACCGAGGGCTGACTTTGAGTAACGCCAACTTTGAAACCTAGGTTAGTACTTGTACCAAAAAACATCCCTAATTTACTGCCAGTTAACTCCTTCTCATCATCAGTATTTTCACTATAAGTGCTTGCTTCATCTACGACTAAATTTGCGGCTTCGCCCGTTGCATAAAGCTGCTGCACTTTCGGCGCAAATAAACCACCATCGGTTTTTATTGATGACACCACAGGAGGCAAGGCACCATTGCTATATACAGGTGCAAAATATCCTTCTACTCGGTCATATCCCACGGTAATTTCAGACGGCGTCGTTTCAACATCGGCAATACTTAGTGAAGATTTGGTGACGAAAACGACTTTGTCTGTTGTTGTACAGGCAGCAGTTAAACAACTTAGTATTAAAACAATAGCTGATTTTCTACTCGCTTTTATTTTTATCATCTTCCTTTCCTTTACCTTGTTCATTAATTAGTACAAGGGCATCATTCTTGATGGAGGTAGTTGATTCTTTGTTGTAGCCGACACTTACTCCTGAGTACAGCGGTCCGTTACTAAGCAAAATGCCAACATTCGTAACTTCAATTTTATCTCCTGCTTTAAGTTTATCGTTTTCAACGCCTTGCATAGTTATATTCATAAAACCGACCATATTATGGTTGCCTTCACTATCAATATAACTAATAGCGCAGCCCGACATAACAAACATTAAAATCAGATAAACACTTAATTTAAGTAACTTGCTAACAAACTGCATGTAGAAATATTCCTAATAAAGACAACCAGTGATTTGAAGTGCTTTAATTAGAATAGTAAATAACGCCAAATTCGCAAAAACATTACTATTGAATACTTCTTTTAGCTTTTATAAACACAGGTGGTAGTATTAATTATCATTACTATTATTGAGCACTTTAGTTGTGCAATGTTATGAGCATAGTCGTAAGATTAAATAGAAATAACATTTTCAAAATATCAACCAAGACAAGGTATTTATGGGATATTCTATTAACGCTGTGCTAAAGTCATACCCATAAATCGACCTAATGTTAAGTACTTACAAATAACTTTATATTTAAAACTAAAATAAAAACCAAAACGTAAGATTACCTAACTAATAAAACTCAACAAGTTGTTTTACATGGATAAAATGAATCAAAACTCTTCTGTTCAACCTTCTACTGACCAAGCGACTATTCTTTGGCACGATTATGAGACCTGGGGAATATCACCAAAATTTGACAAGCCTTCGCAGTTTGCGGGTATTCGTACCGATCTTGATTTAAACATTATTGGTGAGCCTGAGATGTTTTATTGTCAGCCGCCGCAAGATTATCTACCACAGCCTGAGGCTTGTTTAGTTACCGGTATTACGCCGCAAAAAGCTTTGCGTGATGGGTTAACTGAAGCTGAATTTGCGGATCGTATTCATGGCTTATTTACCCAACCTAATACTTGTGTTGCTGGTTATAACAGTATTCGTTTTGATGATGAGGTAACTCGCTACCTGCTCTATCGTAACTTTTACGACCCTTATGCGCGTGAATGGCAAAATGGTAATAGTCGTTGGGATATTATTGATATGGTGCGTGCTTGTTATGCCCTTCGCCCTGAAGGTATTGAATGGCCTACGGTTGAGCGAGATGGCGAGCAAGTGGTTAGCTTTCGTTTAGAATTGCTGACACAGGCAAACGGTATTAGTCATGAAGCCGCACATGATGCGATGAGTGATGTTTATGCCACTATTGCTATGGCGAAGTTAATTAAAGAAAAACAGCCTAAGTTGTATGAGTTTATTTTTAATTTGAAAAATAAAAAACAAGTGGCTGAGTTAATTGACGTTTATAACATGACACCGGTTGTACATACCTCTAGCAAGGTGTCTTCTGTACATGGTTGCACGAGTTGGTTTGCGCCAGTTTGTTATCATCCGATTAATAAAAATGCCGTTATTGCGATAGATTTAGCGCAAGATCCAACGCCGTTATTTGAGCTTTCAAGTGAAGAAATAAAAGCGCGTTTATATACCCGTTATGACGATTTGGCTGAAGACGAGTTGCCTATCCCAGTTAAGTTAATTCACTTAAATAAGTGCCCTATTATTGCGCCAGCAAAAACCTTGTTGCCTGAGAACGCCGAGCGTTTGGCTATTCCTCGTGAGCTTTGTTTAGAAAACTTAAAAATGCTAAAGCAATATACTGAGCTTAGAGATAAGTTAACCGATGTTTTTGCTGAAAGTGATTTTGGTGACGAACCGGTAGAAGCTGAGTTTGCACTTTATGGTGGTAAGTTTTTCTCGCATAGCGATAAAGCGCAAATGGATATTTTGCATCAATTAGCGCCAGAGCAATTAGGTACGCATCCTTTTCAGTTCCAAGATGAGCGTTTAAATACTTTGTTGTTTAGTTATCGTGCGCGTAATTTTCCTTATACCTTGGACGATGGCGAGCAACAAAAATGGCAAGCGCATTGTCAAAATAGACTTCAGCACGGTAAAAAAGGTTTGTTAAGCATTGATGAGTTTATGATAAAAATTGAAGATTTAGCGCATCTGCATGAACAAAACCAAGCAAAAATGGCCGTGCTGAAAGCGTTATACGAGTACGTGCAAAGTTAACAAAATACTGCCTATTTATGCCGACTTACTTAACTGGAATTAATTAAATTAACTAAGTAAATCGGCTAGTTTTTTGTGTGTAGAATATAGCGATTCAGCTACAAAAAACTTCTTAATACGTTTTACTTTTTAAAGCGACTAATTAAGCTTGAAGTGTCCCAACGGTTACCACCACTTTCTTGAACTTCTTTATAGTAACCATCTATTTGCTTGGTAACAGTTAAATCTGCGCCAAGTTTTTCAGCTTCTTCAAATGCGATGGCAAGGTCTTTTCTTACCCAGTCAACCGCGAAACCGAAGTCAAACTCTCGATCGCACATTGTTTTTCCGCGGTTATCCATTTGCCAAGAGCCTGCAGCGCCTTTGCCAATAGTTGCGAGTAATTTATCAACATTTAAGCCCGCTTTTTGTGCGAAGTTTAAGCCTTCAGCTAAGCCTTGTACGGTATTAACGAAACAAATTTGGTTGACCATTTTAGCTAATTGCCCTGAGCCAACTGGCCCCATTAATTGACTAAATCTAGCGAATGCTGCCATAACAGGCTCTGCTTTATTAAAAACAGTTTCGTCACCGCCCACCATTACGGTTAGTACACCGTTTTCTGCGCCTGCTTGGCCGCCTGAAACGGGGGCGTCTAAAAAGTATTGTTCTTGGCTTGTTGCAATGTTTGCAAGCTCTACTGCGACTTCGGCCGATGCCGTGGTATGGTCAACTAAAATGCTGCCTTTGGGCATGCCTGCTAATATGCCGTTCTCACCTAATACTACTTGGCGAAGGTCGTCATCGTTACCTACGCAACAAAACACTATGTCACAGTTTTTAGCAGCAAGTGCGGGTGTTTTAGCGGTAGTACCTGAGTATTCAGCCTGCCATTTTTCGGCTTTTTCTTGGCTTCGATTAAATACACAAACCTCGTGTCCGGCTTTTTGTAAATGCCCTGCCATGGGATATCCCATTACACCTAAACCAATAAATGCTACTTTCATCGAACGGATCCTTTTGTAATATTTGAAACTAATTTGAAGTTAGTTGTACTTAGCTAGTTAACGTTAATTAAAGTTAGTTAAACTTTTCAGCTTAATTGTGCTGTTGTTAACCGGCTCGCCTACTAGTTGTTTATTTTATCGGTGATAAAGCCGCTGCTTTGAATTTAATACCTTGCCAGCCTGTTTGCATGAAGTTTCTAATATTTTGGTGATCATTACCTTTAGGGTTTTCTAAAACATCTTCTCGGTAATAACTGCCGAAACAAGCTAGCGTTTGTGAAGGCGTTAAGTTATTTAATTGTGCAAAGTAAAATATTTTACAAGAGCCTTCGTTAGTGCCGCTTTCATTCACTAGCTCACCATTACTAAACGCTGTGGGTTGGTACTGATAATTATCGGCAATAACTTGCATGACTTGGGTAAATTCTATTGGATGTTGTGCCTGTTTAATGTTCGTAAGCAGAGCGTTTAAGCTGATGTTTTCAATGTTACTCATGGAAGTTACACGCCTTTTTAAAGTTTTGTTCGGGTTGAATACTAAAAGTTGATTTAAAACGTTGCGATTATTTTGCCTTAACTGGCTAAGCAACTTGCTAGACACTTGGTTATAAGTTGCTAGTTTAAGGTCGCAGCCATTGTTATTTTCTTGTTAGCTGTAATGCAAAAAGGGATTTATATGCTTGGAAAGTCGCCCTAGTTTTTATGCGTTCTATGTTAATAAAATTAAGCTTATTTTGAAAGCGGCTATGGTCAGCGTTTCTTATAAAAAGTTTAACTTCATAATTACTGCCATTTATAAACGCACAATAAATTATTACCAATATTACCGTTTAACTTAAACATTAGATTAAAGCTTATCTGAAACCTCAATTAAACCTCTAGCTAAAGCACTAACAAGTTGCAATTTTTCATCATGAAAATAATGGCTTAGATAATCTTGTTAATCATAGCTATTTGCCTTATTCTAATTTTTACATTGATCCGACCAGCTAAATAAAATGACAAAAACTATTTACACCTTTGGTGCTAACAATTACAAAAATGAAGCCGTAGATTTTACTCAATATAAAGGTAAAACGCTGTTAATAGTGAACACTGCTAGCGCTTGTGGCTTTACTCCACAATATGCCGGTTTAGAAGATTTATACAAAAAATATAAAGATAAGGGTTTAGAAGTATTAGCCTTTCCTTGTAATCAATTTGGTAAACAAGAAAAAGGTGATAACACTGAAATTAAGCAGTTTTGTGATCTTAACTTTAATATTTCGTTCGATCTTTTTAGTAAAATAGACGTTAACGGCGATAATACTCATCCATTATTTGAGCACTTAAAAAACGAAGCGCCTGGTATTTTAGGGAGTAAAGGTATTAAGTGGAATTTCACTAAGTTCTTGGTAAACAATCAAGGTAAAGTGATTAAACGTTATAGCCCAAGAACTAAGCCAGCCGATATTGACAGCGATATTGCGGCTATACTTTAATCGCTTGAGATAACCAAGTAACTTGTGAATTTTGGTTTTACATTTTAAGCCTGTTGAACTGAAGTTACACCTAAATATAAAGTAGGGTCAGATACACATTAATTGATTTTGGTGGTTTTAAGAGATTAATGTGTATCTGACCCTACTTTATTCAAGACTGAAGTTATTGCTATAGCCTTGGGTAATTTTTTGTAGGTCGAACTTTAGTCCGACAATAGCGAAATACCTAGAAAAACTGAGGTTCTGATAAGCTGATAATCTGTTGGACTGAAGTCCAACCTACAGGTGGATGCATCTAACTAACAGACATAGAGTGATTTATTTGTCTGTTTAAACATAAATAAATCACTCTATATTGCTTGTAAGTTATAGCTTTAAGTTTCTAGCTGTAAGTCACGTAACTGTTTGATTTTATCTCTTACTGATGCGGCTAATTCAAACTCTAGGTTTTGTGCATGATTAAACATTTGCGCTTCTAGCTCTTGCACTTTCACATCAATTTGCTTGGTGGTTAACGTCTCGTATTCTGACGCTGGCTCTGCTGCTTTTAATACTGCAGCTGCGCGAGTTTTGCCGCCGTCGAGATCCATAACGTCTGAAATATTTCGTCTAACACCACGTGGCGTAATGTTATTGTCGAGATTGTATTGGTGCTGCTTAGCGCGTCTTCGTTCAGTTTCGTCAATAGCTTTGCGCATAGAGCCGGTAATGCGGGCAGCATATAAAATGGCTCTACCGTTAATGTTACGTGCCGCTCGGCCAATGGTTTGAATAAGTGAGCGTTCAGAGCGTAAAAAGCCTTCTTTATCGGCGTCTAAAATTGCGACTAGCGATACTTCTGGCATGTCTAAGCCTTCACGAAGTAAGTTAATACCGACTAAAACGTCGAACTTACCTAAACGAAAATCTCGAATAATTTCAACACGTTCTACCGTGTCTACATCGGAATGCATGTAACGTGCTTTTATTTGATGTTCATCTAAATAGTCCGTTAAATCTTCTGCCATGCGTTTGGTTAACGTGGTGGCTAGTACTCTTTCATTAATTTTTATACGCTTGCGAATTTCAGAAAGTAAATCATCAACTTGGGTGTCAACTGGCCGCACTTCTATTTGTGGATCTAGCAAGCCAGTTGGGCGCACAACTTGTTCTGCTATTTCGCCAGCCGATTTTTCTAATTCATAATTACTTGGCGTTGCTGATACATAAATGGTTTGTGGCGATAAGGCCTCAAACTCTTCAAATTTCATTGGTCGGTTATCAAGTGCTGAAGGTAGCCTAAAACCATATTCTACAAGGTTTTCTTTACGCGAGCGGTCACCTTTGTACATAGCGCCAATTTGCGGCACGGTTACATGCGATTCATCAATAATTAACAAGCCATCGGGAGGTAAGTAATCAAATAATGTTGGTGGCGCTTCGCCTGCTCCGCGGCCTGAAAGATAGCGAGAATAGTTTTCTATACCTGAGCAGTAACCAAGCTCGGTCATCATCTCAATATCAAATTGTGTGCGTTGTACAATTCGTTGCTCTTCTACTAGCTTATTGTTTTCTTTTAATTGGGTAGATCTATCTTTTAATTCGATTTTGATGTTTTCAACCGCAGCTAATATTTTTTCGCGTGGCGTTGCATAGTGTGTTTTTGGATAAACCGTTACGCGAGCAACGGTGCGCTCAACTTCGCCGGTAAGTGGGTCGAATATGCTTATGCGTTCAATTTCTTCATCGAATAGCTCAATGCGCAATGCCATTTTGTCTGACTCTGCCGGGAAAACATCAATTACATCACCGCGCACTCGGTAAGTTGCCCGTTGAAATGCTACGTCGTTGCGAGTGTATTGCAGCTCAGCTAAGCGTCTTAAAATATCGCGCTGATTAATAATGTCGCCAACACTTACGTGCAACATCATTTTCAAATAAGAGTCTGGGTCGCCCAAACCATAAATGGCTGATACCGAGGCAATAATAATAACGTCTTTGCGCTCTAGCAGAGATTTAGTCGCCGACAGTCGCATTTGCTCGATGTGCTCGTTTACTGAGGCATCTTTTTCAATAAAGGTATCGGTTGTAGGCACGTATGCTTCAGGCTGATAATAATCGTAATATGAAACAAAATATTCAACCGCATTGTCAGGGAAAAACTCTTTCATTTCGCCGTATAGTTGCGCCGCTAACGTTTTATTTGGCGCTAACATCATGGTAGGTCGATTAAGTTTTTCGATAACGTTAGCTATGGTATAAGTTTTACCTGAGCCAGTTACGCCTAATAACGTTTGATGTGCTAACCCTGAATCAATACCGTCGAGCAGTTTTGCAATAGCGGTTGGTTGGTCGCCGCTAGGAATATAGTCTGAGTGTATTTTTAACGCTTTCATTAAACTTTAGCCTCAACGTTGATACAGTCTTTTGCACATTGCTTACTAAACAAAGTATAAGAAATAGCCGCCATTACGACATTGCCAAGTAATGCGCCGATAAAGAAGCCTTCTAAACCAAACCATAAACTGCCTAGATAGGACAAAGGTACGTAGCAAACAAATAATCGAATAATACTTAATACTAAGGCAACCATAGGTTTATGTAAGGCATTAAATGAAGAGTTGGTTAAAATAATAACGCCTTGTAAGCCATAACCTAAGGGTAAAATCCAAATAAACAATTTAATAATATCTGCTACGGCTTGCTCTGTAGAGAACATATCAGCAATAAATGGTGCCGCTAATACCAGCACAACATAAATAAGTACTTGCCAAATAAGCACAAACTTTATTGAAGTTTTATAACCCTCTTCAACGCGCTTCATGTTACAAGCACCAAAGTTTTGGCTAATAAATGGCGGTAAGGTCATGGAAAGTGCTAAAACCACTAAACAGGCAATAGATTCAATTCTAGAACCTACACCAAATGCTGCCACGGCTGATACGCCATATTCAGCGACAATAGCGGTTAATACGGCTGAAGCAACTGGGGTTAACATGTTGGCGCCAGCGGCCGGTAAACCAATATGTAAAATATCGCGAGAGGCAGAAACAAATGCTTTCATCGACATTAAATGGCTCTGAATTAAGCCACGTTTTACCGTTAAAATATATAACACAAACCCAAGGCCAAAAACCCAAGATATTAATGTAGCTATTGCCGCCCCTTGAATACCCATTGCAGGAATAGGACCAAAACCAAAAATAAGAATGGGGTCTAATACTGCGTTAATAAGCCCCGCACTTCCCATAATAATACTGGGCGTTTTTGTGTCGCCATCGGCACGTAAAATCGCGTTACCTATCATAGGGCCGATTAATAAAATACAACCCAAAAACCACAAATCCATATATTGATGTAATAAAGGTAATAATGATTCGTTAGCGCCTAATAATAAAAAGGTTTCGTCGATAAGTAAGTAGCCAACTACAGCAAGAATGCCCACTATAATGGCTGATAAATATAATGAACTGGTGGCTAAATTTTTTGCAGTTTCTTTATCGCCTTTACCTAATGCCTTTGCAATAACGGCCGATGTACCTATGCCCAAACCTATGGTTAAACTGATCACGGTAAAGGTAATTGGGAATGTAAAACTGATAGCAGCTAATGGTTGCGTACCTAACAAGCCGACAAAAAAGGTATCAACCAGGTTAAAGGTCATCAATAAAATCATGCCGTAAATCATCGGAATGGTCATGCTTTTTAACGTCGGGGCTACGGGATCTTTCAGTAGATTAATTTGATGAGTATTTTTAGTTTCAGTCATTAATTTTTTCAGAATATGTGATAAATCGAATGCATCTGTCATTGTAAAAGATCAAACAAAGAGTCGCTACGTATATATTCAATTTAAAATAATAATAACGCTATTAGTTGAAAAAATAATATCACAGGAAAAAATTGCACTACACTATTGTTCTGAGAAATGCACAGAAAATGTATAAAAACTTAGCCTGAACAAAAAACACACGCACATGCACACAAAGCCAACACAAACCAGTTAAGTGACTGTTATATAATAAAATAAAGAAACCGAGCAATAAAGCACCACTTCACTACAAGCCGCATTCTACCGTTAGCATTACTTTGTGTTACACTTTAACTCACATAGTTATCCACAGATTAAGTGGATAACTATATTTAAAATTAACAAAACCAGAACTTGATTATTTAATCATCAGAAAAAGACTAAATTGAGTAAACAATGCCTGCTATTTGAGCAAACAGACAATAAAATGAAATTTTTCTAACTTTTGTATTGACAGTGTGAGTAGAGGCCTTTAATATTCCGCCCCGTTAGCCAATAGCGGCTTTCAAAACAATTCCTCAATAGCTCAGTTGGTAGAGCAACGGACTGTTAATCCGTTTGTCCCTGGTTCAAGTCCAGGTTGAGGAGCCAAATTTAAGATTTTGGTTTCAATGTTGCTACGCAAAGCAACGGACTGTGTTGTTATTAAGTCAGCGTTAGTCTCTGGTTTAAGTCCAGGTTGAGGAGCCAAATTTAAAAATAATGGCTTTTAACTTTATTAGAAGCGGTTATGTAAAAAGAACAATTCCTCAATAGCTCAGTTGGTAGAGCAACGGACTGTTAATCCGTTTGTCCCTGGTTCAAGTCCAGGTTGAGGAGCCACTTAAAATGTTGGTTTCAATGTTGCTTCGCAAAGCAACGGACTGTGCTGTTATTAAGTCAGCGTTTGTCTCTAACCACATAAAATGTAATGGTTTTTATTTTAAAGTAAAAACGGTTACACAAGAAAAGAACAATTCCTCAATAGCTCAGTTGGTAGAGCAACGGACTGTTAATCCGTTTGTCCCTGGTTCAAGTCCAGGTTGAGGAGCCACATTAAAGAAACCTGCTTACTAGCAGGTTTTTTTTCGCCTAAAATAAAGTAGGGTCAGCTACACATTAAATGTTCAAAGTTGATTTCAGTGTTGCTTCGCAAAGCAACGAACTGTGCTGTTATAAACTCAACGTTTGTCCCTGGTTCAAGTCCAGGTTAAGATCCACATTAAAGAGACCTGCTTATTGGCAGTTTTTTTTCGCCTGAAATAAAGTAGGGTCAGATACACATTAAATTTTAGATGCTTAATCACCTCTAACCTAGAAACATGGTCAAACTCTAGGGGTAATATTCCCTTTTTTAAAATTATCAAAGACACTAAAATCAATTAATGTGTATCTGACCCTACTTATTAATGTATTTATGTGTATCCGGCTTCACTTGTGTACTTGTGCCTAAAGGCCTGCCTAGTTTAGCTTCTCTAACTCTTCGTCCCGTCGATTGCTCTATTTTGGACTTAAAACATTCACTCCCCAGTGCTAAGCCTTTATTTAATGACGTTCTGATATCTTCAATTAATAAAGGTGCTATTTGATATTTAAACAAAGACTGGTATGTTTTTTGGCGTTCTAGTGAATTAGCGCCTAGATCCTTGTATGCGGGATGAGGTGTACATAATGCAGATTGTTTTCCTAAGGCATTAATTTGATAACTAGACCAAAAATATTGCGATGGTTCATCAACCATTTTCGCCCTAACAGGATTTAACTCAATATATTTATACACTTGCAATAAGTATGAAACATCTCCAATCAAACAAGATTTATATCTGCCTTCCCAAAGCGTGCCAGTTCTTCGATATTTATGATTGAAATATTGCACATATCTGCGACCTAAACTTTGCATTAATAAACTAATTGCGTTTGGCATGCGAGGTGTGCAAAGCAAATGCACATGATTAGTCATAAAAACCCACGCGTGAATATCAACGCAATGCTTAATTGAATACTCAGTTAGCCAGTGAGCGTAAGTAGCAAAATCTTGTTCATCTGCGAAGCATAAACTGCGATTATTTCCGCGTTGAATAATATGTTGTGGTATGTCGATCAGCTGAATTCTTGGTAAGCGAGCCATAAATAATATCCTTATTATTTAAATTGTTCTCAGTATAGAACAAGAATCTTTAAAGTATAATTTACGCTTAACAACAAAATTGAAAAGATAAATTTTAATGAGCATCTGACCCTAGTTTATTTTTGGTTTTAATTAATGTGTATCTGACCCCACTTTATTCACTTTATTATTTTTAGCATAAAAAAAAGCAGCAATTACATAATTGCTGCTTTGGAGTTTTAGCTGTGTGCTTAGCGTTTAAACTCTGAGGTTTTGCTCCACTGTGGCCACACGTTTTTGTGTGAAAGTTCATAACCTACTGCGAAGAAGGCTTGCATATCTTCTACGGCACCTGAAAGATCCCATTGTTCGCTGTATTCATCACAGGCGTTGTGGTAACACTTAGCGAGAATTGGGTCTAATATTTCTCTTAGTGCTTTTGTAGCGGCATCAACTGGCTCTTTACCACTTTTAGCATAAAGTGCTGGAATACCGATATTAGCGAAAGCGAAGTGATCAGAACGGTAGTAAATACCAGCTGCTGGACGAGGGTCGCCTGAAATTACACGCCCTTGTTTTTTAGCGGCAACGGTTAAGTAGTCGTCTAGCTGAGATTGACCTAAACCATAAACAGATACATCTTTACTGCGACCATTTACATTTAATGCGTCCATATTAATGTTAGCCACTGTTTTCGCTGCTGGAATAACTGGGTTTGCTGCATAAAACTTAGAGCCAAGTAAGCCTTGCTCTTCAGCGGTTACTGCCATTACGGTAATTGAACGCTCAGGTAATACAGGTAATTTTGAGAACGCTTCAGCTACTTCAATTAAAGCTGCTGTACCTGATGCATTGTCAACTGCGCCATTATAAACTTGGTCGCCGTCTTTGGTTGTATCTTTACCTAGATGATCCCAATGCGCAGTGTAAATAATGTGTTCGTCAGGCTTGGTACTGCCGGGTAAGGTGGCAATAAAGTTATATGATTTTGACTTTTTAACGGTATTTTTCACCTCAACTGAAGCGGTTAAGTCGCCCATAGCAACATGATAACTGCCCTTTGCTGCTTTTGCTTTTTCTTGCTCAAAGTTTAATCCGGCATCAGCAAAAAGCTCTTTGGCAACCTCGCTATTAACCCAGCCTTCAACCGCTACACGACCTTTGTTTAGATCTTCACGAACAAAGCCAAATTGAGGACCGGTCCATGAATGCTCTACAACCGACCAACCGTATGATGCTGGTGCTGTTTCATGAATAATTATTGCACCTTCAGCACCTTGACGACTCGCTTCTTCATATTTATATGTCCAACGACCGTAGTAAGTCATGGCGTTACCATTAAATAATGCTGGGTCTTGAGTAGCAAAACCTGGGTCGTTTACCAGAATTACCACTGTTTTTCCTTCAACATCTAGACCTTCGTAGTCATTCCATTGATATTCAGGTGCGTTAACACCGTAACCAACAAAAACTAACTCAGAATCTTTCAGCTGTTCGAATTCACTAATACGGCTAGAGCCCATGACCATATCATGACCATATTGATATGCTTTATCACCAATAGATAAAGTCATTTCTGGTGATGCTTCAATAGAAACCATAGGTACGGCTTGTAAAAAACTATCACCATTGCCCGGTTTAAAACCTACGGCAGTAAGTTGTTTTGTTAAGTAATCAAGCGTAAGTTCTTCACCTTTGCTTGAAGGTGCGCGCCCTTCAAATTCATCTGAAGCAAGGGTTTTAATATGCTCGGTCAGCTGTTCTTTATTAATACTGTTATAACTTGCTGTTACATCGGCAGTACTATTTGTTTTTTTGACAGAATTTTCTGCGCCACAGCCCAACAATACGGCTGAAGTTAATAGTGTGAAAGCTAAGGTATTTTTCATTTTTTTATACTTTATTTAAGAATGACCACGAGATTATATACAAATCTTGGTTCATTTAGGTAGGGTTAGGTGCAAAGAAATATTAAAGCAAACATTTTCTATACGAAGTTGATGCTTTTAACCCCTTTGTAGATAACCTAAGCGCTGTAACATTGTTTTTATCCCTAATATTAAAACTTTAATAGCCTTGTTAAGCTAATGATCTCCCTTGTGATTTATTTCTTATTTGACCACCTTAATTGATACTACTATGATGATATTTTTAAATTAAAGGTAAAATGTTATGCCAATCTCTCGTACAAGACGTGTTCAACATAAAGTGCATATTCCTTCTTCTGCACGTGAAAACCAATATTTACTTGCTAAGTTTGCTATTACAGACAGTTTAATCGAGAGAATATCAGGCCCTGTTGATCACAGCAGCGAACAACCGTTTCTGCCATTTTATAAAAAGTTGTCAGAAATATTTTTTAAAATTAATGAAGAGCTAGACATAGAAAGTGGCCAGTTTGTTGCCAACGACAAGTTCGCCCGCATTCGTTTTAGCCCAGAAAAAATTACCGCACAAACCGATCAACAAATTTTATTTTTATACAACTCTCGCTATCATTTTAGTCAAAAAGCTTATTTTGACGGAAAAAAGCAGGCTAGCAAAATTCATTTAGTGTTTTTATCTAACGGTAATGAAGTAAGACATGACTCGGCAATTTTTCATCAAAAAGTTGTTAAAGCTATCACCAAATTCACTGAACAAAGTGGTATGGCGAAAGACGAAATGCGTATTTGTGATCATCAGCACCTTACTTATGACTTATTTGCCAAAGATAAAGGTGTGCAAGGCAACCAAGTGCATAAATTACGCAGTATCTCTAACCGTTATGCGCCCGATGAGATATCTATTCCGGAAAATACCGACGAGCTGACTTATGCCATTGTCGATATGCCGATTAATCGTAGATTACGTAATTTAGTTAAACTTGATGATAGTGAAGGTGAAAATTATAACCCGCTATATAACTATATTGCCGATGCATTTATGAGTGCAGCTAAAAAACATAATTTGAATAATGGTGCGCTGATAGCTAATGGTTTAGTGCCTATTGTGCGCCGCAGTGAAGATGAATCTACCGTGGCTAAGGGTGAATTAATGATGATTGGCTATAACCCTAAAAGTATGAATAGTGGTTATACCTGTAAATGGGTTGCTGAAGAGTTAGTTGATAGCGTGCATTTTGTATTTGTTGCCAGTGAGCAAGATAAAACCAGCCACGGTTATGGTAAGTTTTTAAATCAAATAGAATCTGTTTTACATAGCATTGCCCAAAAGCTTAAATACGATAATGATAAAGAAGAGTTGATTGTTCGTTTTCATCAACATATTGGCTTTTATCGTGAATAATAGTTTTTATTACCTCTGTTACCGCTAAAATTTTACATTTTTCGGAACAATTTATCGCAGCGTTCACTTAACAATGAACGCTAGCAATATTTCATACATTTTTGATATTCACTTGCTGCACAATATAAACTAACAAGTTCTTCTCTATAAGCTGCTTGATTTAAGCTCTACTAGCCGTATTTAATTACTCGAATCAAAATTACTTTTTTATAGTTTATTTAAACTTTATGTTATTAAACCTTCACTTAATTGCGTTATTATTCTTTTACTCACCATTTTTGGCACTAACACCTTGATAGACTTCACCTTACTGAGTATTTTTATTCCAACATTTTTTATGGTTAGCATAACGCCAGGCATGTGTATGACCTTGGCCATGAGCTTAGGTATAACCATTGGCGTGAGGAAAACATTCTGGATGATGTACGGCGAGCTATTAGGCGTAGCAACCGTTGCCGTTGCCTCTGTATTAGGTATAGCAACATTAATGACTGCATTGCCGCAACTATTCCAAGGTTTTAAAATCATGGGCGCGCTATATTTACTTTATGTCGGTATTAATATGTGGCGAGCCAAAGGTAAACTCAGTACAGACCCAAATCAGCATCAACAATCAATTAAAAGACGTAGCTTATTTCAGCAAGGCTTTTTAACCGCTATCGCCAACCCTAAAGGTTGGGCGTTTATGATTTCGTTATTGCCCCCTTTTATAAACCAAACATTACCATTAACACCTCAGTTAAGTATTTTAGTTATAGTCATTTTAATATCTGAATTTATTTGCATGACGCTTTATGCCACGGGCGGTAAATCTATCGCTAAAGTTTTAACCAAACGTAACAATGTTCAATTGCTCAATAAAATATCAGGTAGTTTAATGGTATTAGTCGCTATTTGGTTAGTAGCAAGTTAGTAAGTGTAGTTTTCTCAATAAAAATTTATAGGCTCGATTAAGGGATAATCAATGTCATACGATAAAGTCATAACGAATGAAAATGGTGAGGAGTTTCCATATTCAGAATCATTTGATAGTGAATCTTATTATTATAAAATAAGTATCGTGCTTGATGATCGAGATGGCGAATTACTCATTTCTAAGTGGGGTTCTCATATTGAGTTTGATGATGGTAGCTGGCTGGATTATAAAATTGCGCCAAATGAACTCTTCCCAAAGCAAATAAAGTTAACTCACGATAATATTCTTTTTTACATGCAGACAATACTTGAAAGGGAATCTGAAGCTAAATTGTTAACTAAACAAGAAGTCGAAAAGCATTATAAAAATTATTTAAAACAACTTAATAAATTCTAAAAAATACACATTACTCAGCATCGTATGTAACTATGTTACTTGCTTCAAACTGCAAAAGTTAGTTGGCTACACTTCTATTCTTAAAAACTAAATTAACTCCTCTAAAGGCATGCCTAGGCGCTTAAGCGCGATAACTTGGCACCGTAAACATTTTAGTATGCTTTATGTTTTTCTCGGTGGTAAAAGTTAACCAAATACGCCATTTCATTTGTGCTGAGGAACAACTTCCAATAAGCACTTCAGTTTGAAAAACCTGTGATAGCTCCTGTGAAGGTTCCTGTAAAGATAGCTGATTCTCTTTTTTTGCAGCTTGATGTGTTAATTGCTCAGGTAGTTTTGATGATTTGTCGGCTGAAACTATCGAGCTTTTAGCTGAAGTTTCATTACCATTATGAGTTATTGCTTGAAGATCAAAAAATAATGGAATTTTGCCCATGTACATATCAACGCCCTCAAGATAACCAGTAATACTCTTTAGTTTTTCTTGGCCTTGGTACTTAACGATCATGTTAAAAGGCTGCTCTGCAATTATTTTTTCAACATCAAATAATACTTTAGCTTTAGCATTGGTTAGTGCAAATTCGCATTTGCTTTGTCCAATTATACAGTGAGCAACTTGTGCAGATGCAACATCAGCACTTAGGTTTGATTGATTGTCAGGGCTACATGCAAAAAGCAGTACAGATAAAAAAAGCGCTATTATTGCCGATGAAATACGCGAAATGATTTTGATAACAGTTTTAAAAACTGAGTTTATTAGAGAATTAATCACAGAGAGCAACATTTTTAATTAATGAAAATAAAACGAAATAATTTGTCCGCTATCATACACAATCAGTAATCGTATTAATGAACTTTTTAGTCTGTAATCTCAGTATTTATATTTAAAGGCTAATACTATGCTGAATTATTCATTGATAACAATTTAAGTAAATTTGACAGAAATACCTTAGACACTTTGAATAAATGCAATAACTGCCATGAATTTCGAATATTTACCTTGAAAAAACAATCGACAAAATAACAGCAATAATTTAACTGTTTTAGGGCTAGTTTATTCAAGTTTTAATGCTAACCTTTTATAGATACAGCAATTATTTGTATATTGTTTTTTACTATTTCTAGCAGTAATAGTGAGAATGCAGTTTTTTTGTTGATTTAAATCAAGTTTTACGGTTGATTTATGGCATGGGCGAAAGGTAAAATCACACAGAATTTGAAACAACTCGCTTTTCGAGTGTGACATTTATCATGGCTTCTCAGCATTTTTCATGAAAAAGACTCTTTTTTATACAAAACTGCAAAACCTAACCTAGTAACGGAACAATTAAAATGACAACAACGCTAGATCATCCGTCATATAACTACAATGTGGTGCGTCAATTCACCGTAATGACAGTTATTTGGGGGATCGTTGGTACTCTTGTAGGTGTTCTTATTGCGGCACAATTAATTTGGCCTGCTTTAAACTTTGACACACCTTGGTTAACCTACTCTCGTCTTCGTCCGCTGCATACCAATGCGGTAATTTTTGCTTTTGGTACCAGTGCATTGTTTGCAACTTCATATTATGTTGTGCAACGTACTTGTAAAACCACACTTTTTGGGGGCAACTTAGCCGCCTTTACGTTTTGGGGTTGGCAGGCGGTTATTGTACTTGCCGTTATAACGTTACCCATGGGTTATACATCAAGCAAAGAGTACGCTGAATTAGAATGGCCAATTGATATTTTAATTGCCGTGGTTTGGATAAGTTATGCCATCGTATTCTTTGGCACTTTAATCAAGCGTAAAACCTCTCATATTTATGTTGCGAACTGGTTCTTCGGTGGTTTCATTCTTACCGTTGCCGTATTACATATTGGCAACAGTATGGTTATTCCCGTTTCAATGATGAAATCTTACTCCCTTTATTCTGGCGCAATAGATGCCATGATGCAGTGGTGGTATGGTCATAACGCCGTTGGCTTCTTATTAACAGCGGGTTTCTTAGGTATGATGTACTACTTCGTACCAAAACAAGCTGAACGCCCGGTTTATTCTTACCGTTTATCTATTGTTCATTTTTGGGCTTTAGTATCGTTATACATTTGGGCTGGTCCACATCATTTACATTACACTGCTTTGCCGGATTGGGCTCAGTCAGTGGGTATGGTTATGTCAATCGTACTATTTTTGCCATCTTGGGGTGGTATGATCAACGGTATTATGACGCTGTCTGGTGCATGGCATAAACTTCGCTATGACCCTATTCTTCGTTTCTTAATTGTTTCGTTATCTTTCTACGGCATGTCTACGTTTGAAGGCCCAATGATGGCAATTAAATCGGTAAATGCCCTTTCACATTATACTGACTGGACAATTGGCCATGTACATTCTGGCGCACTAGGTTGGGTTGCTATGGTATCAATTGGTGCGGTATACCACTTAATTCCTGTGCTATTTAATCAAGGCCGCATGTATAGCATTCGCTTAATTAACATACACTTCTGGTTACATACTGCTGGTATTGTTTTATATATTGTTGCTATGTGGATTTCAGGTGTAATGCAAGGGTTAATGTGGAGAGCGGTAAATACCGACGGTACTTTAACTTATAGTTTTGTTGAAAGTTTAACGGCTTCTTACCCATTCTACTTTATGCGTTTTGTTGGTGGTGTATTAGTTGTATCAGGCTTCTTATTGATGGCTTACAACATGTTTAAAACAATTTATGCTAAAGACAATAGTCTTGAAGCAGTGAAAGCAGCTTAAGGAGCCGACGATGAAAAATAAACATGAAAAGTTTGAAAAAAATGTTGGTTTGTTTGCTATTTTCACCATTCTTGCAATCAGTGTCGGTGGTTTAGTTGAAATAACACCTTTGTTTTTTCAAAAAGAAACCACAACTCCTGTTGATAACTTGCGCCCTTATACGGCATTAGAAATGGAAGGCCGTGATATTTACATTCGTGAAAGCTGTAATGTTTGTCATAGCCAAATGATACGTCCATTTCGTGCTGAAACAGAACGTTATGGTCATTACTCTGTTGCTGGTGAACAAGTATGGGAACACCCATTTTTATGGGGTTCAAAACGTACGGGGCCTGATTTAGCGCGTGTTGGTGGTCGTTATAGTGATGATTGGCATCGTGCGCATTTACTTGACCCACGCTCAGTTGTACCAGAGTCGAACATGCCTTCTTTTAAGTGGTTAGCTGAAAATACACTTGATGGCGAATTAACGGGTAAGAAGTTAGCTACATTTAACTTTTTAACCCGTAATAGAAGCCACAAAGACGAGCAAGGTAATGCTATTCCTCTATATTCTGAAGCTGAAATTGCAGGTGCAAAAAAAGCAGTTAAAGGCAAAACAGAAATGGATGCATTAATTGCATATTTACAGTCTCTTGGTCATGCGTTGAAATAATATGATGGATTACGGCACGCTTAGAGGGCTTATTGCTCTATTAATATTGGCATTATTTATAGTTATTGTGGTTTGGTCATACTCAAAAAAACGCAAGTCATCGTTTGATGAAGCGGCAAATTCAATTTTTGAAGAAAAAACTGAAACTGAAATAAGCCACACTAACAAAAATAACAAGCAGGAGACTAATAATGTCTAGCTTCTGGACTATTTGGGTATCGGTTCTAACCCTTGGCACATTGATAGGTTGTTACTTATTATTACGCATGTGTTTAAAGAACTTTGCAGGCGTAGCTGAAGGTGAGCCTACTGGACACGTTTTTGATGGCATTGAAGAGTTAAACAACCCACTACCAAAATGGTGGAGTAATTTCTTTTTATTAACCATTATTTGGGGCTTTTTCTACATCGCGGTTTATGGTTTAGGCGGTTGGAAAGGTTTTTCTGGCTGGGAAAGTTCTAACCAAGGTATTTTAAATTTAGCTGAGTCTAAAGAAAAATCGGCTTTGGCTAAAGAAAAAGGCTTGTTAGTACAATACGATCGTGAAGTTGCTGCTGCAGATGAAAAATATGGACCTATTTTTGACGCATACGCCAAGCGTGAAATAGCCGATTTAGCTACAGCTAACGACGAAGAAGCCGCTTCTGCACGTAAAGTAGGACAGCGCTTATTCTTACAAAACTGTTCGCAATGTCATGGCTCTGATGCGCGTGGTGCAACTGGTTTTCCTGACTTAACTGACCAAGATTGGTTATACGGTGGTTCACCTGAAGCAATAAAAGCTACGCTTATGCACGGCCGAAAAGCTAATGGCATGATGGCTTGGAGTGCAGCTTTAGGCGGCGAACAAGGTGTTAAAGAAGTAGCAGCATTCGTTTTAAGTTTAAGTGGTCGTGAAGTTGACACTGCAGCCGCAGCCGCAGGTAAAGTTAAATTTGCTATGTGTGCAGCATGTCACGGTAGTGATGGTAAAGGTAGTGCAGCCATGGGGATTGACCTTGGTGCGCCTAACTTAACTGACAACATTTGGTTATACGGTGGCTCTGAACGTGCTGTTCAAGCTTCAATAGCTAATGGCCGCGCCGGCATAATGCCAGCATGGGATAAAATCCTAGGTGAGCAAAAAATTCACGTAATCAGCGCTTATGTTTATAGCTTATCGCAAGAGTAATAACTAAAACATAACGTAAACATTAAACCTTGGTTCTGAAAAGTACCAAGGTTTTTTTATGCTTGTTAGAAGGTATTAACCACTGTTTTTGCTATCTAATTATTCTTATTTTTTTGTTTTGTTATGGTATTTAACAAAACTTTTTTAGCGTTAAAACTTCATTAATATTAAGTAATTCCTAACAGATTAAATATTAGCGCTAGGCCTGCCCCACCCCATAAATAATCGATAAAAATCAATAGGATGATTTAAAAAACAGGGAGTATTCATGACGTTTAGAATAAAGTAGGGTCAGATACACATTAATCTATAGTTACCTGATGCTTCCTAAAGCGAGCAAGATGCTCAAACTTTGAGCTCAACTTTACCGCTTTACAGTTACCAAAACCACCAAAACCACCAAAACCAATTAATGTGTATCTGACCCTGAGGGATCCCCACAAATATTAAAGTGTATCAATTGTGTAAGCCCCGCCGAATTGGTGAAGCAGCGCTATTGCTTTTAAAAACTGCTTCACTGGCAGTCGTGCATATCGGTCAGATACTACCCTCAATCCAATAAAGTGCAGCGATAGGACTGTATTATTTTTCAGACTGTTAGCCTGATATTGTCGGT
>NZ_NBOE01000012.1 GCF_002104515.1 Colwellia polaris
CATCTGATCCCATTCCGAACTTAGAAGTGAAACGTGTTAGCGCCGGTGGTAAAGAGCGTGTGGGTGTTCTTCTCTTTTATGTGAGAGTAGGACATTGCTAGGCTTCTATTGAGAAGAGCCCGTTACGTAAGTGACGGGCTTTTTGCTGTCTAAAATCCGCAAAAGATAGCTATCAGTTTTGAGCTGTCAGCTGTCAGTTTCAAGACTAAAGTTACTAAAAGATTTTTACTGAAAGCTGACAGTTTAGAACTTACAGCTTTGACTGCAGTTACTAAAAGATTTTTACTGAAAGCTGACAGCTTAAAACTTACAGCTTCCCTTCTACCTGATAGCTTCTCGTAAATTCAACTTAGTTAAGAAAATAAGCTGTAAACTTAGCTTTAAAAATCTTTTATGGATCCGCTAAAATCCCTATATTCTATTTTTGTATAAAAAAGCCGTTTCTATTCTTTTTCTTTCCGCTAAAATAAGCTTATTCTATCTCTATAAATTAGTAATGGGCGTATATTCGAATGTTGCCGGAACAAAAAAAATTAAACCAAACCATGCTAGATACCAATCAATTGGCTTCTTTAAAGCAAAGCATTAATGATCTGTCTCCGCTTCAGTTAGCGTGGGCTAGTGGTTATTTAGCTGCAAAAGCTGAAAACCCTGAAAGTGGTGTTGCTCAAGTAGCTGTTTCCAGCGAACCGGCACCTACGTTAACCATCTTGTACGGTTCGCAAACGGGTAATGCTAAGGGTGTTGCTAAAAATTTAGCAGCCCAAGCAACAGCTGAAGGCTTAACCGTAGAATTAAAAAGCATGGGTGAAATAAAACCTAAAGCAATTAAAAATATTACGCACTTGCTTATTGTTGCAAGTACAAATGGTGAAGGCGAAGCGCCTGACGATGCTATTGCATTGCATGAGTTTTTAGCTTCTAAAAAAGCACCGAAATTAGAGCACTTGCAATACAGTGTTCTGGCTTTAGGCGACACTAGCTATGAATTCTACTGCCAAACTGGTAAAGATTTTGATCTTAATCTTGAAAAGCTAGGCGCGAAAAGAATTACAGCACGTGTTGATTGCGATGTTGATTACGAAGCTGATGCAAAGGCTTGGTCTGATACTGTGATTAAACAAGCTAAAGATCTGTTGGCTAGCGAGACTACTACTAACAATGTTGTCGCGTTATCTAATGCTTCAACGGCTGAAGACTTATATACCAAACAAAGCCCTTACTCTGCAGAGTTGCTAGTTAGCCAGAAAATTACCGGTAGAGATTCAGCTAAAGACGTTCGACACATTGAAATTGATTTAGGTGAATCAGGTTTAACGTATCAGGCTGGTGATGCATTAGGTGTTTGGTTTGAAAACTCTACTGCTCTTGTAGGTGAACTTATTACAGAGCTTGGATTCGATGATCAAGAACAGATTAAAGTAGCAGATGACAGTATAACTCTTGTTGAGGCATTAAAAACCAAGTTTGAGATCACACAAACGTCAATTCAATTTATTGAATTTTGGGCAAATAAATCACAAGCAGCTAATTTATTAGCTTTACTTAAAGATAAAGCGGCGCTACGTGATTATGCAGCAAATCATCAAGTTGTAGATGTAGTTAAGTCTGCACCGTTAGCAAATGAAACGAAAGTAAGTGCACAAGACTTTATTGAAGCGCTAAGAAAAATAACGCCTAGACTTTACTCTATTGCTTCATCTCAAAGTGAGGTGGAGGAAGAGGTACATTTAACTGTCGGCCTTGTCCAGTATCAAGCTGGTGATGCTAACCGTCAAGGCGGTGCATCTGGATTCTTAGCCAACGGAATAGATGAAGGTGGTGAAGTTAAAGTGTTTGTTGAACATAATGATAATTTCCGTTTACCTGCAAACAGTGAAACGCCAGTAATTATGATCGGGCCTGGTACTGGTGTTGCACCTTTTAGAGCCTTTATGCAGGAGCGTGAAGCGACTGAAGCTAGCGGTGATAATTGGTTGTTTTTTGGTGATCAAACATTCACACAAGATTTTCTTTATCAAGTTGAGTGGCAAGGATATTTGAAGTCGGGATTACTGACCAAGATTGATTTAGCTTTTTCTCGTGATCAAGCTGAAAAAATTTATGTTCAAGATAGATTGTTAGAAAATGCGGATGAAATATTTGCTTGGCTAGAGCGTGGCGCACATATTTATGTGTGTGGCGATATGAGCCGTATGGCGAAAGATGTTGAAGCAGCGTTGTTATCGATTATAGCGACCAAAGGCCAATTATCTGAAGAACAAGCAACTGAATACTTAAAAGATTTACGTAACGCTAAGCGTTACCAGAAGGATGTATACTAATGACTGACTTAACCAATAAAGATCAGGCAAATGGCCCTTTAATTGTCGAAGGTAAGCATGCTGATAATGAAAGATTAAAAGCAGAAAGTAACTACTTACGTGGCACTATTGCAGAAGATCTGAAAGATGACGTTACCGGTGGTTTTACCGCTGATAACTTTCAGCTAATCAGAACGCATGGTATGTATCAGCAAGATGATCGTGATATTCGTAACGAACGTGCTAAACAAAAGCTTGAGCCATTACATAATGTAATGCTTCGTGCTCGTATGCCTGGCGGTATTATTACACCAACGCAGTGGTTAGCAATCGATAAGTTTTCTCGTGATAAAACTAGTTACGGCAGTATCCGTATCACTACGCGTCAAACTTTTCAGTTTCATGGCGTACTAAAGCCTAATATTAAATTAATGCATCAAACATTAAATGAATATGGTATCGACTCTATTGCAACAGCCGGTGATGTAAACCGTAATGTGCTTTGTACAACTAACCCCGTTGAATCAGAGTTGCATCAAGAAGCGTATGAGTGGGCTAAAAAAATTAGTGAACACTTATTACCTAAAACACGTGCTTATGCAGAAATTTGGTTAGATGGTGAGAAAGTTGAAGGTGGTACAGAAACTGGTGAAGTTGAGCCAATTTTAGGATCAAATTATTTACCACGTAAATTTAAAACAACCGTTGTTATTCCACCGCAAAATGATGTTGACGTACATGCAAACGACTTAAACTTTATCGCGATTGCCGAAGCAGGAAAGCTGGTTGGCTTTAATGTATTAGTAGGTGGTGGCTTAGCCATGACCCATGGCGATAAATCTACTTATCCGCGTAAAGCGGATGATTTTGGCTTTGTTGCGTTAGATAAAACACTTGATGTTGCTGCTGCTGTTGTTACGACCCAACGTGACTGGGGTAATCGTGTTAATCGTAAAAATGCGAAAACAAAATATACCTTAGATCGTGTAGGTGTCGACACGTTTAAAGCTGAAGTTGAACAACGTGCAGGTATTACTTTTGCCGAAAGTCGCCCTTATGAGTTTACCAGTCGTGGTGATCGTATCGGTTGGACTGAAGGGTTTGATGGTAAGCACCACTTAGCATTATTTATTGAAAATGGTCGCTTACTTGATAAGCCAAACTTGCCGTTAAAAACTGGTGTTGCTGAAATTGCTAAAATACATAAAGGTGACTTTCGTATGACGGCAAACCAGAATTTAATTATTGCGGGTGTTGCTAAAGAAGATAAAGTTGAGATTGAAAGATTAGCGCGCGCTCATGGCTTAATGGCTGATGATGTATCTGTTCAACGTAAAAACTCAATGGCTTGTGTAGCATTTCCTACCTGTCCACTTGCAATGGCTGAAGCCGAGCGTTATTTACCTGGATTAGTTAGCAATGTAGAAACGATATTAGCTAAGCACAATGTAGCAGACGAAAGTATTATTTTGCGTGTTACAGGTTGTCCAAATGGTTGTGGTCGCGCAATGTTGGCTGAAATTGGCTTAGTTGGTAAAGGTCCAAGCAAATACAACATGCATTTAGGTGGCAATATCGCAGGTACGCGTATTCCTAAAATGTATAAAGAGAACCTCAACGAGGAAGATATTTTAGATGAAATCGACAGTTTAGTTGCCCGCTGGGTTGCAGAAAGAAACACAGCTGAAGCGTTTGGCGATTTTGTTATTAGAGCTGGTATTATTAAAGAGGTAATAGTCAGCAAGCGAGATTTTCATGACTAATATTATTCAAGCGAGTAAACCGCCCGTAATAAACAATAAATTCCCTGCATCGTTACCAGAGCCTTGGTTAAAGCAGTGGAATGAATTGTTAGAAAAACAGTCGGCTACTCAACGTGCAGAATGGGCGATGGAAAATTTACCATCGCAATTTGTACTATCGTCTAGTTTTGGTATTCAATCTGCGGTGATGCTACATATGCTAACGCAAATTGATCCTAATATTCCGGTATTGATAACTGATACAGGACATTTGTTTCCTGAAACTTATCAGTTTATTGAACAAATGACTGAGCGATTGGACCTAAATTTACAAGTTTATAGCGCTAAAGAAAGTGCGGCATGGCAACAAGCAAAATATGGTGAAGAGTGGTCGAAAGACGAGACTTCTTTAAAAGCTTATAACCGTCGTAATAAAGTTGAGCCATTAGAGCGTGGTTTAAGTGAACTACAAGCGGGTACATGGTTCTCAGGTGTACGCAGGCAGCAATCAAGCCACCGTGAAGGTTTGTCAGTCGTTAGTATTTTACGTGGGCGATTTAAAGTACACCCGATTATTGATTGGACAAATAAAGATGTTCACCAATATTTAACTAAACATAATTTGCCTTATCACCCATTATGGGATGAAGGCTATGTATCTGTTGGCGATGTACATAGTACGCGCCCATTATCGGCAGGTATGGATGAAAGTGATACACGCTTTTCAGGTATGCAAAGAGAATGTGGTTTACATACTGATGGTGATGGTATTTAGTTTAGATAATAAAAAATGCGCTAGTCGCATTTTTTTGTTTAAAAATTCTTGTAGATCATATTTCGCCATTAATATTCACATCAATTTAGCTGCTAATAGAAAAATTTTCTGAAAGTCCTGTTTTTAAGTTCGACAGATAAGTTTCATTTATATTGTCGTTAATCAAATGTGCGAGTTCAGTACCAATTGGCGTGAATTTGTAAAATGTTAAAATGCAATCGGCTTTCTTCGCAACAAAGCTTACCGTTTTACCATTAAAGTTGAACTGAATTTTTTCACCATTAGCTAAAGGGTGGCTTTCTGTTTCTTGTTCAAACATTAAATGGTTGTCGGCTAAGGTTAAAATATCTGCGTAACTGAGTCCAACCTGATTCAGATCTACTTGTTGTTGTCGCTGTTTATTAAAAAAGTTAAACAGCTTAGGAATTTGATATGCGCCACTAATAACACGGATATTTTTTTTACGCGTATCCGACATAGCTAAACTGCAAGCTTTTGCCAGTAATTTAGCTTCTGTTATGCTCATCGTTCGAAATGTTTGTAATGTTTTGAGGGAAAAAGAGCCAGGTTGGGATACTTCACCTGCTAAAATTTTCGCCCATAATTCTTGCATACTTTTATTGCTAATGCCTTCGGCTAATGTAATAAAAGAACTAAACCAATCTTGGTCGGCTCTATCTGTAATATTTTCATCAGAACAATATTGAATAGCGCGCAAAACTATAGCTTCCATGTTTTGTTGTTTACGTAATTCATCAATTTTTTTACGTTTTAAAGCTCTATCTTCTATCGGAGCTTGTTTAATTTCAGGCAGAAATGCAGCATTAAGTGAGAATTTTTTAGCTAAAAGTAAAATTTGTTTTTGTGAAGAAGCATTTGCGGTTGAAGTAGAATTTTTATGCGCGGTAGCCTTACCATCGTGCTCTAAAATAACGGAGTTATTTTGCTCGCTAGCATGCTCAATTATTTTATTTTCATCTGCTGAATTAGACACTAAATGGCCCCTTGAAAACTAAAAATTTGTTATCGAACCAACATAACATCGCCGACAAATTAATCATAGTGTAAAAATTAATGATTCCTACTAGATTTAAATTTTCATAATACTTTACAAACGCTAAAATATTATCTTTAATTTATAAGCATTTAAGTTTTATTGTATGTTAATTGATGTGTTTTTGAATGATTTAGTATCTATACTGCATGTAAATGATAATATTATTAAAACTAAAATGAATTATTGAATAATCTTAACCCTAAATTTATTATATACTTATTATACGGTGACAATTTATAATGAGACCGATGTTCAAAAATTCAGCTAGTTGTTGTTTACTAGTGCATTGAGGATGATATGCAAGTTTCCGAAAATACCAACGACGATTTTTTGTTTATCGATGATAGCGATGAAGATGAAATATTTGATCCCGCTATAACAGATACATGGAAAGTGTTAATTGTAGATGATGATCCTGAAATCCATTCAGTAACTCAGCTTGCCTTATCAGATCTTGTCGTTTTAGGTCGCCACTTAGAATATATACACGCTTACTCAGGCCAAGACGCTTGTAAACTAATTGAAGAACACAACGATATTGTCTTGGTTTTACTCGATGTTGTTATGGAAAGCGACGATGCAGGTCTTGTTGTTGTTAAGCATATACGTGAGCAATTAAAACGTGATGATATTCGTATTGTATTACGCACCGGACAACCAGGTTATGCACCTGAAGAAAGTGTTATAAAAGACTACGATATAAATGACTACAAAACTAAAACAGAATTAACCCGCCGCAAATTGGTAACTACAATTTATGCTGCTATTCGTTCATACCAGCAAATCGAGTCGGTTACTAAAAATAGACAAGGTTTGGAAAGAATTATTGGTGCTGCTGGTACTTTACTTGGGCAACATACTGTTCATGGTTACGCTAGTGGTGTTTTAGCTGAATTTAACATGTTAGTTGATAGTAACAGCAGTGTTTTTTGCTCGCGAGGGCAAGGTATCATTAATGGTGCTGACGATTTAAGTTTGTACATTTTAGGGCAATCTGGCTTGTCTGAAGCAGCTATAAACACAAAATTATCTACTTTAGAAGATAAAGATGCTAATCGCCAAATTTCCCGTTGTTTTCAACAGAAAAAGCATTTTTTCGACTCTGAGTCTGCAACATTTTACTTCTCAAGTGGAGGCTTTAGAGCCGTTATTCACTTGGCGTTAAATAAAGCCTTAACAACAATAGAAGTTCAACTTATTGAAGTCTTTTTAACTAATATAGCTACAGGTTATGAAAATGTTCATCTTTTTCAAAAACTGCGTAACGCGGCTTATAAAGATTGGTTAACAGACTTACCTAATCGTTTAGACTTTGTAAATTTGCTTGATGATTTTTGTCAAAGTGATAACGATGAACTCGTCACTGCACTCATAGATATTAATCACTTTAGCGATATTAATGACGGTCTAGGGCAAGATATTGGTAACCAGCTATTAATGGCGGTATCAGCTCGCATTCGTACTTTGAGCGAAAAAAATCATTTGGCCAGAATTGGAGCCGATGTTTTTGGTATTATTGGCCCTAAAGAATGGGTGAACCCAGAAGCATTGACTGCGCTGTTTAGCCAACCTTTTTCAGTTGGTGAGCAAAACTTATTGATTAATGCTTGTTTTGGATTTTGTGCAAAAAATTCAGCGGGCTCTCGCGGTGTTAAAGTACTTAATCAAATAAATATTGCGCTTAATTTAGCCAAAAAATCATTACATGAACCTTATGTTTATTATCACCAAGAGATGGAAGATAAAACACTGTGGCGCTTAGGGATGATCAGGCAATTACGTACTGATTTTGCGGATAATCGTTTAGAGCTTTATTATCAGCCACAATTAAGTTTGGCTTCTGGAAAAGTTATTGGGGCAGAAGCACTTTTACGCTGGAAAACAGCAGAAGGTAAGTTTATTTCACCTGCTGTATTTATTCCATTAGCCGAATATTCAGGTTTAATTATTGAAATTGGTAATTGGGTTGTTGAGCAAGCGTGCCAACAACTTAAAAAACTAGCAGCCAGCAAGTTTAATGATGTCAGCATTTCGGTTAATGTTTCTATCCCGCAATTTAAGCGTGATAATTTTGTTGATACAGTAATAGAAATAGCAAAACTTAATCAAGTAGATACCAGTAAACTAGAGTTAGAAATTACTGAAAATGTATTGATGGATGAACCTCAAGTTATAATTGATGCTTTAATTAAATTAAAGGCACAAGGTATTAGTATTGCGCTTGATGACTTTGGTACAGGTTTTTCTTCTTTGAGCTACTTACAAAAGCTCCCTCTAGATCGTTTAAAGGTCGATAGAGCTTTCGTTAGTGATATTGTGATGCCAGGAGGCTCAATAATTGCCGATACTATTATTAATCTTGGTAAGCAAATGAGTTTAAACGTAGTCGCTGAAGGCATAGAAACGTTAGAGCAAGAAGTAGAATTGAAAAGGCTAGGCTGTGATGAAGTTCAAGGCTTCCATTATGCGAAACCTATGCCAGCAGATGAGTTCTTCAGCTTTTTAGAGAAAGTAAATAGAGAGTAGGTTTAATTGTCTGCGTTATACTGTTCTTAAACTCTATTTTTAAAGCACTTGCTAGACAAGTGCTTTTTCTTTTCTACGAAACTCAACATTTAGCTTTGGCACTAAAGGCATAAAAAAGGTCAACAATAACGAGCAACAAGCAAAACCTGCTCCAATATAAAATACCCATGACGCGTTTACCAACCAAACCATGCCCAATAACGCAGGAATAACAACTGCTGCAATATGGTTAATGGTAAAACTAACACCGGCACTTGCAGCTATATCTTCTGGTAACGCTATTTTTTGAAAGTAAGTTTTTATGGCAATGGCGAGTGCGAAAAATAAGTGGTCAACTACGTATAAAATGGCCGCAAGGTCTGCGTTATCAACCACACCATAAAGCACAAATAAAATTGTTAATCCAATATATTCAAACCTGAGAACATAGCGCTCACTAACTTGACCAATAAACTTGCCAATTTTTGCAGCAAACAACCAATTAAAGACATAATTAATCATAAACAGTGCACTAACATCTGCCACGCTATAATTAAATTTTTCTACCATTAGAAAACCTGCAAATACGACAAAAATTTGTCTGCGAGCACCACTAAAGAAAGTTAATGCATAATAGAGAAGGTATCGTTTTCGCAAAATTAAACGACGCGATTGCTCAACAGGCGCAGCAAAAGATGGAAATGATATGGCCAACGCGATAGTAAAAACTAAAGCAATACCACCGAACAATAAATAAGTTGCTTTATAACCCCATGAAAACTGCTCCATTAATATCCATATGCTGCCAAAAGCAAGTAAGGAAGCTATAGATTTTACAGATAAAGCTCGGCCTAAAAAGTGTGCGGTATTCTCTTTTTTGATCCACTGTAACGTAAGTGATTGATTAACCGTTTCAAAATAATGAAAGCCAACTGACATAATAATTGTAGTAAGGTATAAACCGACAATCGATGGGAAAAAGCCTGTAGCTGCAACGCCTAGGCTCGTTAGGCCGAGTGAAAGTAAAGCTAATCTTTGCTCTTTAATTAGTAATAAAACATAAATAGCAGTAAAGGCAAGAAACCCAGGTATTTCCCTTAAACTTTGCAGTATACCTATTTCTATACCGGTAAAGTTCGCCCGCTCAATAACAAAATTATTTAACATTGCCATCCAAACAGAAAAGACTAGAGGCATAATAAATGCCATCGCTAATAGTAAATTCTCTGGCGAGCGTAATTTTGTACTTGTCGGCATGTTAATTTCAGTTTTATAGTGTTGATGGGCAGGTTATTGTAAGTTAATTACGTAGGAAATACATAATGAAAGCTGCATATAAAAGCATGTTAATTCTGTTTTTAAAATCCACATAAAACCAATTGGAACAAAGTTACTATTGAGGCATTAATGAACATTAACAAGATAGCAGAACTCAACTATGAATGGGTCGAACGTATGGGGTGGCATAATAAAACTACCCTAGAAGCACTAGCTTTGGTGGCTTCTGAAGTAGGAGAGGCAATTAATGAATGTCGTGGTGAAGAACCAACTCACGACTTTGCTGAAGAGCTTGCCGATATTGTCTTACGCGTGTTAGATATTGCACATTGGCACGGCATAAATATAGAGCAAGAATTATTGAATAAAATGAAAAAAAATGAGCAAAGAGGGACCCGCGGACGTATTAAGTAATTACTCGCTGGCAGGTGATTGTAACCGATTTATGTAACTGCTTAGGTTATATCAAATTTAAAATAAAAACGTGCAAGGAGTCTGTTGCAGGCTCACACGTTTTCGAGTTATGAATAAATTCTAAGGCCTCATTTCGGGCTATATTTCACAGTGGGACTTACGTAGATATTGTTACAAGGGCATTTAAGCTGACACAGCAATTAAAACGTCCTACCATAAATCGAGTAAAGGTATGTTAGCGCACCAATTACTCGACTTTGTCATACTAAACTCAATAGCGAAGCTTAGTTTAGAGGGCTTAAGGTAAGGTAATAGTAACGGTTGTTCCTTTACCCTCTTGGCTATCTATTTTAATATCAGCAGCTAATTTATTCTTAACTAAGTTATATGTTGTACTCATACCAATACCGACGTATCCACGGCTACTTTGAGTGGTAAAGAAAGGGGTAAATACTTGCTCTAATGTTGCTTTATTCATTCCTTTACCATCATCAGAATAAGTTATTCTAGCGCCGCCTTTAAGCCCTTTTTCAACTTTTAGCGCTATTTTGCCATTACCATTGTTATTAAAACCGTGCTTTAAAGAGTTATTAACTATATTCAACAATATCAGTGCGATATAACTCGGTACTGATTTGATGTTTAGCGCTTTCTCACCCGAATAATTATAAACAATGTCACTTTGGCTAAATTCAAATTCATAAAGCATCATCATTTTTTGGATGTAAGCGATAACATCAAAGCTTTGAGGGCTAGTGTCATCTTGGTCTGCTGCAATTAAATTAAAATTCGTTAGTAAGGTCACAATGGGTTTAAGCGTTTCTGTATTGTTAGTATCGCCTGCAGTCTCAAGTTTAGCTTGTAAATCATCTAAAGATAAACCTACAGCGTAGGTAATATCAGAAGCGATATATCCTATTGCGGCAAAATTTTCTGATTTGATTAACTGTTCTTCTCTTGCTACTAACAATTGACTGTCTTCATTTTTTGAAGGTACAGTAGCTTGCGACGCTGAATCTTTAGCTTTTTTCCACATCATATATGCCGCGATTAAAGCAATAATGGCAATGATAAGGAAAACATAAAACAGCATTTTAAAGCTTGTTTGGCCTTTACTTTCCTCAACTGCTTTAGTTAAGGCTATAACGCTACTGTTTTGTATTTTATTTTGTTTTTTAAGTGCTTGATTTTGCTTTTCAAGCGCTTCATTTTGTACTTGAAGCTCATCATTTAGCTCAGTGGATAGTTCAATGGGTGGCGTATCGGTTTCTTCATTATTGCCATCAACTTCAGTCGCTGAAACTTGCTGATTTTGTTCTAATAGTTCTTTTTGCTCATTAAATTGAGTTTCTAAACGCTTTAATTTTTCATCTATAGACTTAATTTTTTCACTTTTTTTAGCGTTGTCTTGTTGGACTGCTTCTAAGCGTTCTTCCTTCTGTTGTAAAGCAATGTAATATTTTTGGGAGCTTTCTTTACTTAAAGTTAAAGTTTTATTAAGTTCGCTTAATGTCGATTCTTGGCGCTCTATTTTACTTTTAAGTGATGATAATTCTTTTGCTCTTTGACTTTTTAGTGCAAAAGTAGGACTGACTGAAAGTACTTCACCACTCTCTTTGTTATCTGCCAAATATGATAAATCAGGCATTGTTAATTTAGCATCAAGAATATTGGCTTCAACAACTTTAAAATCAATTTTAGACTCTTCTTTGTCAAGTGAAATATCAACCATAGTCAAAGGCAGATTGATAGAGTCTTCGGTGATAAGTAGAACGGGGGAATCACCAATAAGTCTCTCTATTAAGTTTAATGATCTTTTTTGATTCGGTGATGATACATATAAAATATGCACGTTTTTGGCATCACTAAGCGTGCTTACTGCACGTACGGAAATGTCTTTACCTTTAACGCCTTTATTTTCAAAAAAGTTAGTGAAATATTCATATTTCTCTTCATCTTTGTAGACACCGATAACAAAATTACGTTGTTCAGCTTTAGCAGGCCAACCAACGTACTTTGCTAACTTACTAATTAAAATAGCTTTTTCATCTTCTATCGTTTCAGCTTGTGCCAGAGTTTGCCCTCCTATAATTAGGCCCATGCTAAAAATAAATAACATAAAACTTGATTTTAATCGTACAAACATCGCTTTCATAACATCCCTTACTAAATATTATTATTATGACTATATAGTACGTTGAATTTATCTTAAATCAATAAGCTTATTAATAAGTTAACTACAGGGGAGGTTAGTTCGATTCAGAACATACCTTGGACTCATTAAAAACAGGAGATACAAACAAATCGAGGGCATAAAAATTTATTAAGGTAATTATCATTTTTATTATTTTAAGCTGAAATCAATATTAATACACTTAATTAAAACGCTTGTTTAAAAAAGTTTGCTTTCAAGCATTTTTCAAGGCAAACTCAGGGCACTTTATTTCTTTTACTCCTTAATTAAATTTAAGGTGTAAGCTAAATATTCACACGCTCGGTAGTAGTCTATGATTACGTATTACCATTGATAGACCCACAAAAGTCAGGAGAGTAGGCATGTTATTTCAAGGCAAAAGCCTTTCTGCCAAGTTGTTAGATGATGGCATTGTCGAATTTAAATTCGATGCACAAGGCTCAGTTAACAAGTTTGATCAGGCAACGTTTAAAGAATATATCGCTGTAGTTGATGCGATTAATAATTGCAGTGAAGCAAAAGGAGTACTTGTTACTTCTGGTAAGTCTTCTTTCATCGTTGGTGCTGATATCACCGAGTTTTTAGAAATATTTAAAAAGCCAGAAGCTGAATTAATGCCTTGGATAAAACAAGGTTCTGACGTTTTTGACTCATTTGAAGATATAAATTTACCTACTATTGTTGCTATTAATGGCTTTGCGTTAGGTGGTGGTTGTGAAATGAGCTTAGCTTGTGACTACCGTATTGCTGATACAACATGTTCAATCGGTTTACCCGAAGTAAAATTGGGTTTAATACCTGGTTTTGGTGGCACCGTGCGTTTACCACGTGTTATTGGTGCTGATAATGCTGTTGAGTGGATGTCGACAGGTAAAGCTTTTAAAGCTGAGCAAGCAATGGCTGTAGGCTTAATTGATGCAGTAGTAGCGCCAGAGCATTTACGTGAAGCGGCATTAAAAATGTTAAATCAAGCGATTGCAGGCAAATTAGATTGGCGTGCTAAACGTCAGCCTAAGCTAGAAGCATTAAAGCTTTCTCCAGTAGAAGCTATTATGACCTTCAACACCTGTAAAGGTATGATCGCCGCAAAAGCCGGTAAACATTACCCAGCGCCTATGGTGATGGTTAAAACCATTGAAGCAGCTGCTGGTTTAGACCGTGCTGGCGCAATGGCATTAGAAAATGCAGGTTTTGCTAAATTAGCAAAAACTGACGCAGCTACAGCACAAATTGGCCTGTTTATGGCAGACCAAGTAGTAAAAGGTAAGGCGAAAAAAGCCAGCAAACAAGCAACAAAAGCAGTTAATAAAGCAGCTGTGTTGGGTGCCGGTATTATGGGCGGTGGTATTGCTTACCAGTCAGCCTATAAAGGCACACCAATTATCATGAAAGATATTAATGACCAAGCGCTTGATTTAGGTTTAACAACAGCTGCCGGCATTTTAAGTAAGCAAGTTGAACGCGGCCGTATGAATGCTAAAAAAATGGCAGGCGTGCTAAATAATATTACACCTTCATTAAGCTATGACAGCGTGAAAGATGTTGATATTGTTGTTGAAGCCGTAGTAGAAAATCCAAAAGTGAAAGCCATGGTTTTAGCTGAAGTTGAAGGTTATGTCGGCGAAGACGCTATTGTGACTTCAAACACTTCAACTATTTCAATTGATTTACTCGCGACAAGTGTAAAACGCAAAGACAAATTTTGTGGCATGCATTTCTTCAACCCAGTAAACAAAATGCCACTAGTTGAAGTTATACGTGGTAAAGAAACTTCAGATGAAACCGTTGCGGCTGTAGTTGCTTACGCAGCTAAAATGGGTAAATCACCTATCGTAGTTAACGACTGTCCTGGTTTTTATATCAACCGTGTTTTATTCCCTTACTTTGCCGGCTTTAGCCAATTAGTACTTGAAGGTGCTGATTTTGTTGCTGTTGATAAAGTAATGGAAAAACAATTTGGTTGGCCAATGGGCCCTGCATACTTACTTGATGTTGTGGGTATTGATACGGCTGATCACTGTACGGGCGTTATGTCTGCTGGTTTCCCAACACGTATGACTAAAATTGATAATGACCCAGTAAGTGCTTTATATAACGAAAAACGTTTAGGCCAGAAAAACGGTAAAGGCTTCTACGATTACGGTAAAGATAAGCGCGGTCGTCCAACGAAAGTTGCAGCACAAGCGGCTTATGACTTATTTGCAGGCGTAGATAAAAAAGACTTCACTCAAGACGAAACTATCGCTCGCTTGATGATCCCTATGGTTAATGAAGTGGTGCGTTGTTTAGAAGAAGGTGTAGTTGATACTGCAGCTGAAGCTGACATGGGCTTAATTTACGGTTTAGGTTTTCCGCCATTTAGAGGAGGTCCAATTCGTTATTTAGAAACCTTAGGTTTAGATAACTTTATAGCAATGGCAGATAAATACGCACACTTAGGCGAGATATACCAAGTTACTGATGGTATGCGCGCAATGGCTAAAGCAGGCCAATCATATTTCACTACAGACGTAAAAACAGCTTAGGCGAAGGAGAAAATCATGAAAGAAGTCGTTATTGTCGATTGCATCCGTACCCCAATGGGGCGCTCAAAAGCCGGTGTATTTCGTAATGTTCGTGCTGAAACATTATCAGCACATTTAATGCAACAATTATTAGTTAGAAACCCTAACTTAGATCCAGCATTAATTGAAGATATTATCTGGGGCAACGTTAAGCAAACTAAAGAGCAAGGTTTCAACATTGCTCGTAATGCGCAGCTATTAACAGATATTCCAAAGTCTACTGGTGCTGTAACCGTAAACCGCTTATGTGGTTCATCAATGCAAGCACTACACGACGCCACAACTAATATCATGGCTGGTCAAGGTGATGTGTTTATGGTGGGTGGTGTTGAACACATGGGTCATGTACCTATGATGTACGATGTAGATTTTGACCCTGCATTGAGTAAACATATTTCACGTGCTGCTGGTAACATGGGCTTAACCGCTGAGTTATTAGGTATGCAACACGGTATTACTCGTGCTGAACAAGACGCTTTTGGCGCGCGTTCTCATCAACGAGCTCATCAAGCCACGCTTGAAGGCCGTTGGGCTAACGAAATTGTACCAACACTTGGACACGATGCGATGGGCGCGTTAACACTTATCGAGCATGACGAAGTTATTCGTCCTGAAACTACGGTTGAAAGCTTGTCAGGTTTACGCCCAGTATTCGATCCGGTAAATGGTACGGTAACAGCCGGTACTTCTTCTGCACTTTCTGATGGCGCTTCAGCAATGTTAGTGATGTCAGCTGAACGTGCTAAAGCGATGGGCTTAACACCGCGTGTTAAAATTCGTGGTATGGCTATCGCAGGTTGCGATCCATCAACTATGGGCTTTGGTCCAGTGCCAGCAACCAAGAAAGCACTACAACGTGCCGGTTTAACGTTAGCTGATATCGAATTAGCTGAATTTAACGAAGCATTTGCTGCACAAGCGTTGTCATGTGTACGTTCATTAGGTTTAGAAGACAAAATGGATGACATGATTAACCTTAACGGTGGTGCTATTGCACTAGGTCATCCGCTAGGTTGTTCGGGTACACGTATTTCAGGTACCTTGATAAACTTAATGGAAGCGCAAGACGTTAACATTGGTTTAGCCACTATGTGTATTGGTTTAGGCCAAGGTATCGCTACTGTATTTGAAAGAGTGTAATTATTACTTATCACTTTTGATGAGAAAATTTAATTAACTTTTCTAGTTGAATTATTTAAAGCCCAACGTTTGTTGGGCTTTTTTGTTTCTCTCGTGATTTTGTCTTGAAATGTCTATATACAGTGTTACATGAGGCGTTAAGAGGCAAAAAAGCCAACTACTGGAGAATAGTTGGCTTTTTAATTTAAATAACGCTATCAAGTTATTTATTTGGTTAAGTATGTCGCTTAGTTGAAACACGTCCTAATTCATAACAACTAAGCTCCACACTTTTATCAACATTAGTCTAAGTAGTAGTGCGCCCACGTTGACCAAGAAGATAAGTAAATGATAATGATTATCATTTAATGTGTCAATCGGTTATTTAAAAATAATGACATTATTTAATTAACTTGCCTATCATGGTTGTTGCTTTAACTAATACCAACAGGTATAAGCCAAAAGCAGCAGGTCGCTAAAGCACAATTCATTATATTGCGACTTAGGTGGAGTTTCATCACAAGAGGCGGTTCCACAATACCAAATGGAGAGTTGGCTACGTTTTATAAGCTTTAAAATATAAAGTAGTGCTTCATTACACTACTTTGTTATCATTTTTAGGTGTTTTGCATGCTGTATAACACAACAGCTAAATCGCCAAGTTGTGAATCAGAATGTGTATAGGATTTTATATATTGCATCCCCATTTTTTTCATTACTGCAATTGAAGCTAGATTATCTTTTACAGCAATAGCACTAAAGCATTCATTTTCTGGTTGCTTGGCAAGTGCTTGTTGAATATGAATTGCAGCCTCAGAAGCATAACCTTTTCCCCAAGCCGATTGCATAAATCGCCATCCTAGTTCTATATCATGCCAAACAGGTTGGTCTGAGAAAAAATTCATTGGGCGCACTAAAATCCAGCCAATATCTTGCTGCGTTTCTATGACTTTTACTTTCCATAAACCCCAGCCTTTAGCAATATTTTTATAGGCGTTAATTCTTGGAATAAATAATGTGTTGATATCTTCCTGGGGTGTCATTTTACCGCCATTAATATAGCGCATAACTTCTGGATCTTGATCTAACTGGAAAAGAAACACGCTATCGCTTACATCAATAAGTTGATAAGCAAGTCTGGCTGAATTTTCAATATGCATATTTAAATTATTTTATTTAGGATTTTTAATAACTTAATCATAGTGCTTACGTGTTAAAGTTTCATTACTTTTCTGGTGTAAGCAAGTCGATGTGGTGGACATAAATTATCGCCTGTCATATGATTGCTAACAAAATATTAACAATTTAATTTTCCTTGGTAAATTATGAATTCTAAAAAATTAGTTTTAAGCTCTGCAGTGTTGATCGCCATGTTCGGCCTGCTAGGTTGTAGTCAAAATACAGTGAGCAGTGCAGCGGCTGATAAAGTGTCTAGTGCCGTCGAAAGTACGGGTTTAACGTATCCAATAACGCAAAAAAAACCGGTTGTTGATGAGTACTTTGGGACTAAAGTAACCGATAATTATCGTTGGTTAGAAGATGACATGAGTGCTGAAACTGCCGCTTGGGTTAAGGCGCAGAATAAAGCTACTCAAGGCTACTTAAAGCAAATTCCTTACCGCGATAAAATTAAATCCCGCCTTGCAACATTGTTAGATTATGAAAAAGTAGGCATGCCTTTTATTGAAGGTGACTATAACTATTTTTATAAAAATGACGGCTTACAAAACCAATATGTTTTATATCGCCAAAAAGGAGATGCCCCTACAGAGGTTTTCTTAAACCCTAATGAGTTTAGCGAAGACGGTACGGTATCGTTATCGCAAATTGAGTTTAGTGAAGACGGTTCACTCGCCGTGTACTTGATCTCAGAAGGTGGTAGTGACTGGCGCAAAGCGCGAGTAATTGATACTAAAACCAAAGAAGTGATAGAAGCTGAATTAGTCGATATTAAATTCAGTGGTTTGTCTTGGGTCGGTAATGAAGGCTTTTATTATTCAAGCTATGATAAACCTAAAGGTAGTGAACTATCGGCTAAAACAGATCAACACAAGCTTTATTACCACAAGCTAGGCACTCCACAATTAGAAGATGTATTAGTTTTTGGTGGAACGGATGCTGAAAAACATCGTTATGTTGGTGGTGAAGTGACTCAAGATGGTAAATATTTATTGGTCTCTGCCGCGGTTTCAACATCGGGTAATAAATTATTTATTAAAGACTTAACAAAAGCTGATTCGCCATTGGTGACGGTTGTCGGCAATACCAACTCAGATACTATCTTAGTGAGCAGTAAAGGTGATGACTTGCTGTTTATTACTAACATGGACGCGCCTAATAAACGCGTAGTGAAGGTAAATGCTCAGCAACCTACAGCTGAAAACTGGCTAGATGTTATTCCTGAAACTGAAAATGTGTTGTCAGTTTCTACCGGCGGCGGCTACTTATTTGCTCAATATATGAAAGATGCCACGTCGTTTATTCAACAGTACGAACTTAACGGCAAAAAAGTGCGTGATATTGCTTTACCAGAAGTAGGAACAGCTGGTGGTTTTAGCGGTAAAAAATCTCAAACTAAACTTTACTATGCATTTAGTAACCAAAAAACGCCTTCAACTACTTTTAGCTTAGATCTTAAATCTGGCGAATCTAGCGTGCACATGAAGTCGAAAGTTAAATTTGATAGCGATAACTTCGAATCAAAGCAAGTTTTCTATACGTCTAAAGACGGCACTAAAGTACCGATGATTATTACCCACAAGAAGGGTTTAGTGCTTGATGGTACTAACCCAACCATTCTTTATGGTTACGGCGGTTTTAATATTAGCTTACAGCCACAATTTAGTTCAACACGTGCTGCATGGTTAGAGTTAGGTGGTGTTTACGCTGTTGCTAACTTACGTGGTGGTGGTGAATACGGTAAAAAATGGCATGACGCAGGCACACAGCTGAAAAAACAAAATGTTTTTGATGACTTTATTGCCGCTGCAGAATACTTAATTGCCGAAAAAGTAACGTCTTCAGATAAGCTTGCGGTAATGGGCGGCTCTAATGGTGGTTTATTAGTTGGTGCGGTAATGACGCAACGTCCTGAACTATTTAAAGTAGCACTGCCAGCCGTTGGTGTGCTTGATATGCTACGCTACCACACGTTTACCTCAGGTGCTGGTTGGGCTTACGACTATGGTAAGTCAGATGATAATGCTGAAATGTTTAACTACTTACTAGGCTACTCGCCAGTACATAATGTTAAAGCGGGTACGCATTATCCAGCAACTATGGTAACAACGGGTGATCATGATGATCGCGTAGTGCCGGCGCATTCATTTAAATTTGCTGCTGAATTACAAGCGAAACAAGCTGGCGTTAATCCGACATTAATTCGTATTGAAACCGATGCCGGACATGGAGCAGGTACACCAATCAGTAAAACCATTGATCAATATGCCGATATTTACGGTTTCACTTTATTTAATATGGGCGTGAAAGATATTTAGTTTTTGGTGCCTATACCCTTTATACCAAGCCCAGCAATGCTGGGCTTTTTTACGCTTGTTAATGCTATAAACATACAATAACAAGACTACAAGCGATTACGTAATAAACTTCTCAGGGTTTTAAAAATGGCTAAGTCACTATGTCTTTGATGCTGTAATACGTCAACATTCGCCTGCCAACCCATTTCTTCAAACTCTAAAGGCAATTTTACTATCTCTGCTGATTTTATTGAGTCGGCGGCGACATGATTTGGCAACAAACACCAACCATGCCCTTGTATAACTAACTCTAGCAGTAAAAAATAATTGTCTGCAAACCAAACATCAGGACTAATTTTTAATTGGAAACTACTGGTTTGGGTATTACGAGAGCGAATAAGTAACTGACGGTGCAGCCTTAATTCATCAATATTTTTGCATTTTAACTGCGTTAATGGGTGTTTTTTCGCGACATATAAATCAAACGTTACCGTACCAATACATTCAAAGTCTAAATAGGTTGGCATGTTGAGCTCGCTAAAAATAATTCCTGTTAGCGGCTGCTCAGTTTTTAGCATGTCAATAATATCGAAGCTTGAGGCACTTAAAAATTCCAAAGTTACATTCGGGTATTGGCTTTGAAGTTGGTCAATGGCGGCTGTGATACTGTTAAATGGTATACCTTCATCAAGTGCAATGGTAATTTCGCTAGGCGTATTGTCGTTTAATGCAAGCGCAGAGTTTTGCAGGCGTTGATGCTGATTTAGTAATGCCTGAGCATGCGATAATAATTTTTGCCCCGCGTGCGTTAATAATGGGTAGCGGCCTGAGCGATCGAACAAGGCGGTATTGCAGTCTATTTCGAGATTTATAATATGTTGACTAATAACCGACTGCGCTTTATTTAATTGCCGTGCGGCAGCTGAAAATGACCCCGTTTCTACCGTTGTTACAAAAGCTTGGAGTTGATCAATATTAAACATATCGTTTTTTCCGATACTACCTGACTGTAATGTATCCTTATTTTGAATGAAAATAGCCTTGTCGTCACGAATTAAAGAGTTAAATTATGAAAACAATTGAGCGGGTATTTCAGGCTGTATTTTTTGAAGTTTGCATGTTGGCAATTATGGTACCTTTGTCAGCCATAATTACCGGTTTTAGCGCCGGTAAAATGATCACGGTGAGCATTGCGTTATCTATTTTTGCTATGTTGTGGAATTATATTTACAACATAATTTTTGATAAGTTAATGGGCGGAAACCGCATTGACAGAAGCGTCGTTGTAAGAGGTATACACGCCAGCGGTTTTGAGTTCGGTATGGTGATCATTACGTTGCCGGTTTTAGCTTGGTATTTAAAAATATCTTGGTTAGCAGCGATTACTTTAGAGGCCGGATTTTTAATCTTTATATTACTTTATACGTTTGTTTTTAATTGGTTATACGACAGGTATCAGCCCTATAAAAGGTGGTTCAGCAAAGAGGCAATGGGGTAATTAAACACATAACTAAAAGCATAAATTAAAACAAAAATATATTTTTTTGAGAGCAAGTTGGTTTATTTTTAGCTTACTTAAACGAGTGATTAAAAATGCTTTATTACGTTGTTCATTCAGGAAAGTTCTACCGGTAATTAATCTCAGTTAGAAATAATAAGCGAAACGTTCTCAGAGTCTGTGTAATTAAAAAAGCCTGACGATTGTCAGGCTTGATAATTGTATAACTGCTTAGGATATTATTGCTGTTTACTTAGCAAAAGTGTTTTGCAGTGGTGGTACAACTTGCTTTTTACGACTCATTACACCTGGTAACCAAGCTTTGCCGTCAACAAGCGTTATATCATAAGCTTTTTCAATAATGTTAGTATCGTCACTCACAACGAGTAACTCAGAGCCTTCTTGCATAATGTCAGTAAGTAATAACATCACAGTATGACGATTACCTTCTTCTTTAACTGCTTGTAAGTCAGCGTACAAATCTGCTTTCATTTCGTCAAACAAAGCTAAGTCAATAACTTCAAGTTGGCCAATGCCAACAATGTTATCGCTCATATTGAAATCTTTAAAGTCACGTAATACAAGTTCACGTACTGGCGTGCCAGCAACCGATGACTTAACCGTGAACATCTCCATACCCATGGCTTTGTAATCTTGAATACCGGCAATTTCAGCCAAAGCTTCAACACACTTAATGTCAGCCGTAGTACAAGTTGGCGATTTAAAAATTACGGTGTCAGATAAAATTGCACACATCATAGCGCCAGCGATATTTTTAGGAATTTCAACACCATGAAAGTCATACATCATTTTAATAATGGTATTAGTACAACCAACAGGGCGAACCCAAATTTCTAAAGGCGTAGACGTTGTAATATCACCCAATTTGTGGTGATCAATAATGCCGAGAACAGTTGAATCGTCAATGTCATCAGGGCCTTGAATGCGGTCTGAGTGATCAACAACGTAAATACCGTCGGTGTCAGCATAGCTCAATTTAAGTTCAGGCTGATCTAGGCCAAACTTTTCTAAAATGAATGCAGTTTCAGGTGAAAGTTCACCTAAACGTGCTGGTCTCACATCTTCACCAATAGTGGTTTTTAAATATGAAAGCGCAATGGCTGAACAAATTGAATCTGAATCAGGTACTTTGTGACCTACGGCATAAGCTGGCATAAATTGCTATCTCCAAGCTCTGCTAAGTTAATAACGGAGCGAATAAATGAGTTCTGTCTAGAATATGGCGCGTATTCTAGCAAAAATTATCAGTGATAGCCTAGTGACTATTTGCACTCTTTTCATACAGTTTTATATGCTTTGCTTTACCTTTTAACTTAGTGACTACGTTTAAAGGTTAAGATTAGCTAAAAATTTTCACTACCAGGCTTAGTGTTTAAGGTTTGTAACCAGGCCTGGTAGTTTTTTACTCGTTAAGTTTGCACGTTAAGTTTAGTCGCTAGGCTTAATAGTTGAGCTTGGTAGTTTTACCCCAAAACACTTTATAAGAAAATATTGTGTAGCCAACGATCATAGGTAATACCACCGCAGCGCCAACGAAGATAAACCATAACGACTCTCTTGAGCTTGCTGCTTCAAATATTGTTAAATGAAAAGGCACTATATAAGGGTAAAAACTATAACCCAAACCACAGAAGCACAGAATAAATAACAAAATAGCGGCTAAAAATGGCAACCAACAACCTAGATCATTCTCCATAGGCACTTTACCTAGGTATCGATGTACGGTAATAAAGGTAAAGCCAAGTAAAAATGTTAATGGCACAATTAATATAGCTTGAATACCACCTAACCATTTGTCCATAATTTGTTGATCAATTAATAAATTGGTTATACATACAGCAATAATTCCAAAGGCCATTAATACGTTGGTATATTTTGCCCACTTTGCGGCTTTACGTTGTAATTCACCTTCAGTTTTCATAACCAACCATGCTGCGCCAATAAAACAATAACCTGCGGTAACACAAATAGCTGATAAGGCAGAAAAACCGAATGATAACCAGGTATCTTCAAATGATGTAATATATCGCCCTAGCATATAACCTTGAGACAATGTGGCTAGTAAAGAGCCAAATTTAAACGCTAGGTCCCACTTTTTCTTATCGTGACTTGGTGCTTTAGTACGAAAATCAAATGAAACCCCACGTAAAATTAATCCCGCTAACATTAAAGCTGTAGGTAAATACAAGGCCTGAAAAATAATAGAGTGTGCTTTTGGGAAAGCAATTAGCAATAAGCCAATAGCCATAACTAACCAAGTTTCGTTAGCATCCCAAAATGGCCCAATTGAATAGATCATGGTATCGCGTTGTTCTTGGTTATCTAAGGGTAATAAAACCCCCACGCCCAAATCATAACCGTCAAGTATCGCGTAAATTAAAAACGAAAGGCCCATTAAGCCGACAAAAACGATGGGTAGCCAATCTATTGGTGTAGCTGTCATTATTTCGCTCCTTCTTCAGTTAAGGGAACTTGCGGCTCAATAGAAGAACCTGACTCGGTTAATGTTGCATTTGATTGCTCTAATATTACAGCTCGGTTTGCCATAACAAATAAAGTGCGAATATAGGCAATCAATAAAAAGCTATAGATCACCAAATATAAAGTTAAAGACATCACGATATTTTCGGGTGGCGTAGTGGTTACCGCGTCTTTTGTGCTTAATACCCCAGTAACTAAATAAGGTTGTCGACCAATTTCAGTGACATACCAGCCGGCAAGTGTGGCGAACCAGCCAGAAAATGTCATGGCAACACCTGCCTTTAATAGCCAAGTGGGGTAGCGTTTTTTAATAACATATTGGTAAGTAGCGAACCAAGAAAATAGCAGCATTAATACGCCAACACCTATCATTATTCTGAAGCTGAAAAATACCGGCGCAACAGGAGGATGTTTATCTACAAAGCTATTCAAGCCCTGTATTTCGCCTGCAGAATCATGAGTTAGAATAATACTCGCCATATTAGGCACTTTAACTTCAAAGTGATTCTCTCGAGTTTCTTCATCTGGCAAAGCAAACAATAATAAGGGAACATGGGTTTCTGTATCCCAAACACCTTCCATCGCGGCAATTTTTGCCGGTTGATTTTTAAAAGTATTTAAGCCGTGTAAATCACCAACAAAAATTTGTATTGGAATTAAAACAGCGGCCAAAACCACGGAAAAATTTAGCGCTTGTTTAACCGACTTTTTATTATCGCCTTTAATCAGCCTGTAAGCTGAAATACCAGAAATTAGAAATGCTGTTGTTAGCCCTGAAGCGAGCAGCATATGCATAAAACGATAAGGCATAGAAGGGTTAAATATTACTTCAAGCCAGCTTGTTACATGCGCCACGCCATCAATCATCTCGAATCCTGCGGGGGTATGCATCCAAGAGTTTAGCGATAAAATCCAAAATGCTGATAACGTAGTACCAAAAGAAACTAATACCGTAGCTATGGTGTGAACACGATTAGACACTCGGTCCATACCAAAAAGCATAATGGAAAGAAAAGACGCTTCTAAAAAGAAGGCTGTCATTACTTCATAGCCAAGCAAAGGACCTGCGATATTGCCGACGGTTTCCATGTATCCCGGCCAATTGGTACCAAACTGGAATGACATGGTAATACCGCTAACCACACCAATACCAAAGGTTAAGGCAAATATTCTGACCCAAAATCGATATACACGTAACCAACTATCGTCTTGAGTTTGATTAAAACGGATTTTGAAAAACAACAATACCCAGCATAGTGCAATATTGATGGTAGGAAATAAAATATGAAAACTAATATTGGCAGCAAATTGGATGCGAGAAAGCATGAAACTTGTGTCATTAGCAATTACAGATGCATCTAACACTTGATGTACTCCATTAGGTTAAGCTATATAGTTAGCGTGATAATAAATAGTGTAAGTTAAATTTTTTAAGTAAAGAAAAGCTCTTAAACGCGAAATAATCGCTAGGTGTTGTGCTGAAAATTACCTGAGTAATAGTTTGTCTTTTACATCTAAGATTTTACTAATACCTTCACCCATTTTTAGTAAAGTGGCGAGTTTCTCTGACGACATACCTTGCATTTCATTTGTCCAAAGTGTGACCATTTCCATTAAGTCATGCATTTGTTTTACACGCATTTGAGTATATTCATCAGACTCGTTACTCGGTTGCTCCATCAGTGCATCACGCAACGTTGAAAGAGTTGGATCTAGTTCGCGCTTTCTGCGTTCAACAACTAATGTTCGAGCTATCTCCCAAATATCGCTTGGTGCTGAAAAGTATTCTTTTCGGTCGCCTGGAATGTGCTGCAATTTGATCAGGTTCCATGATTTAAGCTCTTTTAAGCCCATACTGACATTCGAACGTGATATTTGTAACGCTTCACTAATTTGGTCAGCATTAAGTGGTGCTTCTGTCAGTACAATTACAGCGTACATTTGGCCTAATGTTCTGTTTAATCCCCATCGTGAGCCCATTTCGCCAAAATGCAAAACTAACGATTGTGTCATTGCAGTAATTTTCATTTTTTTGTATTTTCTGAATTTTCAGTAATTTGTGAAAATTGTAAGCTCTTTTTGATTTAAGTCAAGTTTTTAAGGATAAATAAAAAATATTAATCAGTTTTATTATTTTAAAAGGGAGGTGTTTAATATCTTTGAAAGCAGGGTGCTACGCTGAAGAATTACCAAGTATGCTATATTTTTGATGAGCAATAAAAAATGGCTACACAGGAAGCCATTTTTTATTAATAAGTACCTTGGTAGTGATGGCGATATTAACTGAAGTTAGTGCTAAGTTCTTCAATAGCATCGGCATTTTTATTAACTTCTATGCTTTTGCTAGACACGGCTTCGGCTAGCAGGGTATTGCGCTGAGATATACTGTCAATGTTGTGAATACCATGAGTAATTTGTTCAGCAACCGTTAATTGATGTTCAGATGCTATGGCAATTTGTGCCGTCATATCATTAACATTCTGAATATTATCAATAATATCTTGCATGGCATTTTTTATGGTTTTTGATTCAATAGAGCATTCATCAGCATTGGTTTTATTTGACAACATGACTTGATTCCAAGCCTTTAACGTACGTTGTAACTCAGTTACTGATAATTGAATTTGTTCTGTGGCACTTTGTGTTCTACTGGCTAAAGTTCTTACTTCATCAGCAACTACGGCGAAACCTCTACCTTGCTCTCCGGCTCTTGCTGCTTCTATTGCTGCATTTAATGCCAGTAAGTTTGTTTGATCGGCAATACCTTGAATTTCACTCATTACTGTTGATATTTTATCAACGTCTGCCACCAATTCTGTGGCGTTATTTGCAGCATTCTCAACGTCAGTAGCTAGTTGGTCTATCTTTGTTTCAGAACTTTCAATAGTGGCTATATTTTGTAGGCAATCAACTTTAACTTGTGCAACTTTATCATTTGTTAATGATGTGCTTTCGCTCACTTCGTTTATGGTTTTACTCATTTGCGCTATGTCTGAAGAAAACTGGTTAATATATTCATTTTCTTCTTTGATACCGCCGAGCATTTCATTTGATGTTTGAGCAAGTTCATCTGCGAGCTTGGCTAATCTTCTGCCTGAGTCATTACTGCGGCCTAATACGGTCTTTATTTTGGCTTTATATAGCTCTGCAGGATAGTTAATTATATTAAGAATGCCTTTGCCTAAATAGACATGGCGTGAAGGGCTATCAAACATTGCTTTTGTTTTACTTAAATGCCCCGGTATTTTTATTAATTCTTCGGAAAATATAACGACAATTAATGCGATACAAGCTAGCAGTATAAGCGATGAGGTTAAGCTGCCAGAGATCAGCAAGTTTGTTGCTATTGCTGCGACCACACAAATAAGTGCAGCAAGCCGTTTAAGTGGAATGTTAGCATGCAAGTCTACAATAGAATTATTACTGTTTAGCGTGTCGTAAAGTGATTGAGCTTCTTTTTTTTGCTGAACCGTTGGAAAAGCACGAACTGATTGATAGCCAGTAATTTTTCCTTTATTGAGTAAAGGAGTTACATAAGCGTCTACCCAGTAATAGTCACCATTTTTACAACGGTTTTTAACCATGCCACGCCATGAGTCTCCCCGTTTTAATTTTTCCCATAAATCTTTAAATGCAGCCTTTGGCATATCAGGATGACGAACAACGTTATGATGTTGGCCGATTAATTCTTCAAGGCTGTAACCAGCAACTTCACAAAATTCAGGGTTAGCATAGGTAATAATACCGTTTAAATCGGTTGTGGAAACTAGTTGCTCTTGTTCGGTAAAGGTACGTTCTACATTGGTGATATGACTCATTATTCCATCGTCCTTGTGAAGGTTTATTCATAACTTTGAAGTACTACTATAAATAACAATAGACTCTTTTTTAGAATTAACAATAGAAAACTGTAGTTTAGTGTTGTAACAAATTGTTTTGACTAGTTTAGGGTAAGGGTATAATAAATATAAATAAAAACACCTGATGGATTCAGGTGTTTTAAGGTTTATTTTGCGCTTATAACTATCAGGTAGCTTAAACTTTATTGGTAGTAGGCTAAACAGGCTTGCACTTCATTTTTCGAGCCCATAATAACTTCAACTCGTTGGTGAATATCTGTCGGCTGTATATCCATAATGCGACCTTGGCTGGTCATAGCTAAGCCACCGGCTTGTTCAATTAAGAAGCTCATTGGGTTGGCTTCATACATTAAACGTAATTTAAAAGGTTTTTCTGGATTTTTATTATCGGCAGGGTAAGTAAATAAACCGCCTCGTGTTAATACACGATGAATATCGCCAACCATAGCGGCAATCCAGCGCATGTTGAAGTTTTTACCGCGTGGCCCGGTATCACCTGCAACTAAATCGTTGATATAATTTTGCATAGGCGCTTGCCAAAAGCGTTGGTTAGACATATTAATCGCAAACTCTTGCGTATCTTGTGGCACCTGCACATTACGCTCGACCAGAGAAAATCCGCCGTGCGTTCTATCTAAAACATAAAAGTGCGTGCCTTTACCTGTGGTCATTACCAACATGGTTGCCGGACCATAAAGTACATAGCCTGCACAAATTTGTTTAATACCTGATTGTTTAAACATATCAGGATCACTTGCAGCCATATCAACAGGCGCTTCATGAATAGAGAAGATAGTGCCAATTAAAGAGTTAATATCGATATTTGAACTGCCATCTAGTGGATCAAATGAAACAATAAATTTACCGTTTGTTTCGCCAGCGACAGAGGTATCTTCTTCTTCTGACGATATCGCTTTAACTAAGCCGGACTCTAATAAAATATCTTTAAATAAGTCGTTGGCAACGACATCCAGTTTTTTCTGTACCTCACCTTGAATATTTTCATCAACGGTTGAGCCCATAACATCACTTAAGTGAGACTGACTAACAAGGAAAGAGATCTCTTTTGTGGCCGCTAAAATGGTTTCTATCAATGAAATTAAATCTGCTGGAACTTTATCTTCACGTAAGGTGGGAGCTAATCGTTGCATAGGGTTACCTAATTACTTTAGAGTCATACTCTTATGGCAGAGCATATTGTATTTAATTTTCGACATTTTGCTGTATTATCAAAGCATCGAAAGTGCTATTTAATATCCACTTAACCATAATTTACCTGATAATTAATCAAGTGGGTGTTTGGCAATTATAACAATAATAGGCCGCTATTTAGTACCTCTTATCATTTTAATTTTAGCTCAGGGCTTGGTTTATCTAACGCACTTAGTTTGACTCAAAACAAGGATAAAAAATGAAGTTTTTCATTAAGCTGTTGGTGATTATTACATTTGGCGGTTTTTTAGCACATGCTCAGGCTGAAGCTAAAACCAGTTACGCTGAATTTGTTAAAGGTAAACAAGCGCAACAAGGGTACTTTTCTTTTTATCTCGACGATGAAACAGCTAAGGTATACTTGGAAATTGAGCAGTTTGAACAAGAGTTTTTATTTCAGAGTGCCTTGCCACATGGCATTGGCTCCAATGATATTGGCTTAGACCGCGGACAACTTGGCGAAACGAGATTAGTGCGTTTTGAGCGCGTGGGCAATAAAGTTTTTCTGCGACAACTCAATACCTATTTTCGAGCCAATACAAACAAGCAGCTAGAACAACAAGCTGTTGATGAAGCATTTGCAAGCTCAATTATTTGGGGTTTTGACGTAAGTTACTCCAATGCAGATAACAGTAAAACGCTAATTGATTACACGCCTTTTTTATTATCAGATATACATAATTTATCAGCACAATTACAACGTACTAAGCAGGGGAGTTATGCGATTGACTCTTCTCGAAGCGGTGTTTATAAAAAACGCACAAAAGCTTTTCCAAATAACACTGAGTTAGAAGCAACACTAACCTATAAGGGCAGTAAAGCTGGTGAGTATTTGCGTTCAGTAACTCCCGATGCATCTGCCGTTACCGTGAACTTGCACCATTCGTTGATTAAGCTACCTGACGATAATTATAAAACCCGCGAATTTCACCCTTACAGCGGCTTTTGGCAACATGCTTATGCCGATTATGCTAGCGCAATTGATGAACCTTTGATTAAGCGCATTATTCCACGTCATCGCTTAAGCAAGAAAAACCCGCTTGCTAAGGTGAGTGAACCTGTAGAGCCCATTATTTATTATTTAGATGCTGGCGTACCAGAGCCAGTAAAAAGTGCCTTGTTAGATGGTGCTCGTTGGTGGGATCAGGCCTTTTCTGCTATTGGTTATAAAAATGCGTTTCAAGTGAAGATGCTACCTAGTGACGCCGACCCGATGGATGTTCGATACAATGTTATTCAATGGGTACACAGAGCTACGCGCGGTTGGTCTTATGGTGCTTCGGTTATTGATCCTCGCACCGGCGAAATTATCAAAGGTCATGTAACTTTGGGGTCTTTGCGTGTTCGCCAAGATTACTTAATTGCCTTAGGATTAACATCTCCGTTTAAGGATATTGATACTGATACTTCTGCCATGAAAGAAATGGCTTTAGCACGTATTCGTCAATTATCAGCCCATGAAGTTGGACATACTTTGGGGATAGCACATAATTTTGCCGCGAGTGTAAATGATCGTGCCTCAGTAATGGATTATCCGCACCCGTTAATCACCCTTGATAATGGCATTATTAGTTTAGACGATGCTTACGCAACAGATATTGGAGAGTGGGATAAATATGTGGTTGCTTATGGTTATGCCGACGTAGCACCCTCAAAAGAAACTTCATTTTTGGCTGAATTGGTGACTAAAACTCAACAAAGTGGTTTGCAATATGTTTCAGACCCAGATGCAAGATCACAATCAAGCGCTCATGCAACAGGGCACTTGTGGGATAACGGTGAAGATGCAGCAGCAGAGTTAACACGGGTACTCGAAATAAGAGCGCAAGCACTTGCTAATTTTGGTTTAAATAGTATAAAAATAAACACGCCTATGTCTGAACTTGAGCAAGTGTTGGTGCCTATTTATAATTTTCACCGCTTTCAAGTACAAGCGGCAGCGAAGCTTATCGCGGGTGTCGATTACGGTTATCAATTACGTAGCGAGCAATTTACTAATCAACAAAAAATGGTTTCGGGTAAGGCGCAACTTGCTGCTCTTGACGCATTAATAGCTACCATTTCAACAAAAACATTAACCTTACCCGCGAGAATAACGGCATTAATTCCGCCAAAAGCATACGGTTATAGCCGAAATAGAGAAAGCTTTATTAGCCAAACAGGCTTAACGTTTGATGCCATTAGTGCAGCTCAAGCAAGTGCCAAACATACGCTTTCGCTATTACTTAACGCTGAACGATTAGCGCGCTTGCAACAACAAACCATGCTTGATGAAGATATTCCATCTGTTGGCTTTGTCTTGGATAAGTTAGCAAAAAGTACTGTGATGTCAGCACCTAAAACCTCAACCGAGCTTTTAGTGCAACAACGTGTAAATCAGCAGTTTATTGAGCATTTATTAGCACTTTGGCACAATACAAATGTAGTGCCAGAAGTTCGAGCTGAAGTGTATTTAACATTAACAAACCTTAGCCAGTGGCTATCTGATAAACGCAGTACGCGAAAATATAAAGGCTACAAAGCTCACTTTTTGTTATTAACACAACAAATAAATTATAGTTTAGCGCATGATAAGTCGTTTACGCCGGCGTCAAAAATAACCTTGCCACCAGGTTCGCCGATAGGTGGCTATTAATTATTGACTTACTAATTATGAATTAGTTACCTATACAGGCTAATCGTTAACCGTTGTACAGCGATAGAGGCATTTTCAAATGAAAAATAGAAAATGCCTCAGCCTAAGCTACATTTTGTGTTAGCTCAAAAGCTTTTCCAAGGTGAAAATATGACAAACCATTCAAACTTTAATGTTGCGCTGCTCGGTATACCATTTGATGATAATTCTTCTTTTGAACGCGGCCCAGCACTCGCGCCCGAAAAAATTCGTGAAGTACTTAATAATGGTTCACTTAATGGCGCGACAGAGTTAGGCGTTAACCTGCGAGAGTCAGCATTTTGGCTTGATGCGGGCGACGTTAACATTGCAACTGCAAGTGATTTTATCGACAATATTGAACAACGCTGTGATGAATTATTGACTCAAAATACTCGATTGTTAACCTTAGGTGGCGATCATAGTATTAGTTATCCAATATTAAAAAGTTATCGAAAATTTTTCGATAAATTATCGATTTTACATATAGATGCTCATTCAGACTTATATGACTCTTTCAAAGGTAATCGCTACTCTAACGCTTGCCCTTTTGCTCGTGTGATGGAAGACGGTTTATGCGATCGTTTAGTACAAGTAGGTATTCGAACCTTAAATTTGCATCAAAATGAGCAAATAAAAAAGTTTAATGTTGAGTCTTTAGAAATGAGAAACTGGCCACTAGCTGAACCTTTGGTGTTTGATCACCCCGTATATTTATCTTTAGATATTGACGGTATTGACCCCGCATTCGCACCTGGCGTATCACACAGAGAGCCAGGCGGTTTAACAACTCGTGAAGTCATTAACTTGATCCATCAAATTAATATGCCACTAGTCGGCGCTGATATTGTTGAATTTAATCCAAATAAAGATATCGACAATATGACCAGCCAATTAGCCGCAAAATTAGTAAAAGAAGTTGCAGGTAAAATGCTGCAGGCTAATGCTTAAGTGCTGTTGTAAACCTGTACACCTGTAAATATTAAGTTGGCTGTCTTTTTAGTAAAAAAATAACCTTCAAATCTCTAGTATTAGCAGCAACACTAAATACGTTTTGCTGCTAATAGCATTTATTAGTTAAGTAAATGTTTCTCTAGAAAACTTTCTATCGACCTTAAGGTATTTAATCTGTTTTTTTCAATACTCAAATAGTGATTACCATTCTCAAGTTCAATATACTCCACTTCTTTATTTTGCTGCGTTAACGCTTGATACATTTTCTGACTGTGCTCTACCGGCACTACTGTATCAAGATCACCATGAATGAGCATGACAGGAATATTTATGCTCTTGGCAAAGTTAATGGGGGAATTTTTTTCGAGCACGTCAGCATCATCACCAATTTGTTTTTCTACTACTTTATTATTGGTAAAGTTTCGTGATTTTCTAACCAAATATTCTAAGTCAGATACGCCTGCAAAGCTGACAGCACATTTAAAAATACTTTGTTGTGTAGCCGCTGCCATTAGCGCAGCATAACCACCGTAGCTAGCGCCAACTATGCAAATATTATTTTTGTCAACTTGATAGTTCTTATTTAACCAGAGTGCAGCGTCAGCTAAGTCAGTTTGCATCGCACCACCCCAACTTTGTATAGCGGCAGTTTCAAATTTGAATCCATAACCAGAAGATCCCCTAAAATTAGGCTCTAATACTAGATAGCCACGACTAGCAAAAAATTCAGAAAACCAATCGAAATTTCCATAAGTTCGGCTCATGGGACCTCCGTGAGGAATAATAATAGCAGGGCGATTTTTTTCGGCTAAGTGCTCTGGTAATGTCAAATAAGCTTCTATTGTTAAGCCATCGCTGGCTTGGTAGGTTTTTTTAGTTTTTCCTCTTAGGTTGGTGTGGTTTAACTGAGGGTATTGATAGATAAGTGGTTTTAGCTTTCCAGAGTTTCGATCACCAAAATAGTATCTACCCGCAGACTCCAGACTAGATGTGTGCAATATATATTGGCGCTCATTTTCACTGAAGCTAGTAATGTGTGTGCTTGAATTTGGAAATGCCTGATTTAATGCTTGTTGAAATTTTTCATAATCAGGGGTGAAGTAAATTTTATTATCTTCAGACTCGCCATGATAAACACCGACCACATCGTTACTCAAACGTGAGTATATTAAAGCACCTTCAATGTCGTAGTCTTTATCCGCATAAACTAGAGTGCGGGGTAAATCAACTTGGCTAAGATCAACGGTAAATATGGCATAGCGGCCTTGATGATCTGCTCTTATATAGAGTTCATCAGGGTTTAAACCAAAGCCCAGGGGGGTAATGTCTGGCGCATCAAAAATCTCATAATCCCATATTCTTCGCCATTTTTTACTTTTTAGATCAAAGAGAGAGTAAAAAATACGTGTTTCATCAATACCAAAACCTAATCTGACCCTATGTTGTTGATCCGTCATCCAATGAGTTATGTCATTCCTGCCACGCACGAGTCGTGATCTTGAGTTTTTTCTCTCTAAATTAATTTTATATACATCGGGAAAATTACCATTTTTATAATCAATTTCCATTAAAATATGATTAGGATCATTAGGTAAAATATCTATTATGGCGTTTTGGTATTGCGCGAATCGTTCTCCGTTTTTAGGAATGCTGACTTGGCGCATTTTTTCTGAGCCATCAATCTTTATTTTATATAAACGTGCTTCTGTATACTTTCGATGCATACGATGAACTGGATAATGTGCACTAATAAGTAACATTTCGTTATTCGCCCAACGAAACCAATCAATTTTAAATTTTTCATTGTCTGTGTAAGTAATAAAATTTGTAGTTTTCCTCAGTCGGTCAGTTACACCTATATAAGTTGCACCTTCATGATGGCGTATAAATGCAATAAAGTTACCGTCTGGAGATAGTCTCATTTGAGTTGCAGCAGGTAATTTACCATAGACTTCGAGTGGTGTTTTTTCTGCAAAAGCAGCAAAGCTGATATACAGCGATATCAATATTATTATGCGGTTCATAGAGACTGAAATTGTAATTATTTTGTTAATAGCGTACCAGAAAATATTTATAAATTACTACCTTTGATTGACTTTAAGGCAATAAAAAAACGGCACAGAATAGGAAGGTATTCTGTGCCGCTGTGCAAATAGTAAATACTGTGAAGTTAACCGCGCACAAAAATTTAATCGTTAAAGCTAAGTTAAGACTTAGTTAAAGCCGAGTAACCAAAACTAAGTAGCCTACACTTAGTAGCCCAAACGTTATAAACGTTGTGTCTTTAATGGCGTATCGTGAATAGCTAATTGTTCAGTTTCTTTATGATCTGCTGCGCTATCTTCAGTTTTGTATTGCTTATCATTGATCTGCTCAATATTTACTAATGGTTTTTTTAATCGCATTAGCACTACTAGGTTACCCACTAAGATGAATAGCAAACCAACCATGGTATAGGTTGTCCAAGCGAAATTTTCTACAATTGTTGAAATAATCACGGCAACCGCGGGGAACATAACTGATGCATATGACGCTTTATGCGCGCCAATACGATTGAGTAAGGTTAAATAACTAGCAAAGGCGATTACTGAGCCAAAAATAGCTAAGTAGAGTAATGAAATGATATACGAGAAGGTATAGTCAAAGCTGAAACTTTTACCTTGTAAGATAAAAATTACTGCCATAGAAATTGCTCCGTAAGCCATGCCCCAAGCCATAGCCGGTAGAAGTGGTAAGTTTTGCTTTTGATTTCGCATCGAAATCATGTTGCCAGTAGAGGCAACTACAGTCCCTGTTATACAAAGCCCCAAACCTAGTAAGGTTTCTGCACCTAATTGTGTATCACTTATTTGTGGCCAAAAGAGCGTAATTATACCAAATAAGCCGAGCGCGCCACCAAGGTATACTCGATGAGTTATTTTAGTGCCATACCAAATACGTGCATTGAAAACATTAAAAAACATGATCATAGAAAAAGCGATACACGTTAGTGCTGAGTTAATATGCTGTTGTGCTGAGTAGAGCAAATAATAATTAAAGCTGAATAGCGTTAATCCAAAAAAGAAAAATTGCAGATGATTACGAAATGAAAAATTTACAGTTAGGCCTTTAACTTTACAGTAAGAAAACAAAATAATCGCAGCCAGTGCAAAACGATAAACGATAGAAGCTTCGGGTGCTACATTGCCAAGTTGGTAATTAATAGCGATCCAAGTTGAGCCCCATATCAACACGGTGATTAGGTATAAAAATGTGTTGTTCATTTGTAATTCCTCAGCATTATTAGCTGCAAAGTTTTAGTGAAAAAACTAAGTAAGACGAAAATAGCTATTTGTTTTATAAATAACTAATAATTAGCAAAGCGTAGACATTTTACCTTTTTGTTGTTGTAATAACATGTACAGAAAAATGAAAATGAAACCTATACAGTTATGCGACTAATTGACAAATCTTCTTCCGACTTTTTATATCAGCAGGTTATCGAATTCGTTGAGCAACAGGAAAAAACGGGTGCTATTCGCCCAGGAGATAAGTTACCTAGCTTACGTAAACTGAGCCAACAATTTGATATAAGCGTACCTACCGTTAAACAGGCATACCTTGAGCTTGAACGCCAAGGAAGTATTTATGCACGCCCGCAATCTGGATACTATTTACAGGCTAAGCAAGCACGAACTTTAATGCCTATGCGCGCTAAGTGGGCAGGTGGTGAACCTACAGAAATATCATGTCGAAGCTTAATCGAGCAAGTTTATGATGCTGTACATATGCCAGACTCGGTCGCTTTAGGTATTTCAAATCCGGTTAATGCACACCCACCAGATAAAACGCTGGCGAGATTAATGCGCTCTGTACTGAGTAAGGTTTCTGAAAAAGCAGTTAGTTATGGGCCAATTAACGGTGATCCTAAATTACGTTTAAATTTAGCTTTTCGTTATCAAGAACAGGGTGTATCGGTTAATCATGAAGATTTAATTATTACTAATGGTGCACAAGAAGCGCTATGTATCGCTTTGCAATGCGTGGCTGAGCGTGGAGATGTTATTGCCGTTGAATCACCTTGTTTTTTTGGACTAATTGAGCTGATAGAAAGTCTTGGTATGAAAGCATTAGAAGTTTATACCTGTACAGAAGAAGGTGTTTGTGTAACTGAACTCGCTAAGGTAATTAAGCAACACTCAATTAAAGCCTGTTTATTTTCAACGGCCATTAGTAATCCACTAGGGTCAATGATGACCAATAACCAGCGACAAACCATGGTAAGGCTACTGGAAAGCAATAATATCGCGTTAATAGAAGATGAAGTTTATAGCGACTTATACTTTACTGAGCATCGACCTGTACCTGCACAGTTATATTCAGAAAAAGGCTTAGTGTTAACCTGTTCATCTTTCTCAAAAACGGCTGCGCCGGGCTATCGAGTTGGTTGGTTATTACCGGGTAAGTTTGAAGAAAAAGCTAAGCGTATAAAGCGAGCGCAATCGTGTTCAACGTCAATGCTACAACAGTGGACAATCAGTGATTATTTAATGACAGGGGAATACGACCGACACTTGCATGTACTCAGGAAAACCTTGCGATATAACTGCGAACGTATGCGCGCATTAATTGCTCAGCACTTTCCAGAGCAGGTGTGTATTTCAAAACCTAAAGGCGGCAGTGTGTTATGGGTTAGGTGTCGTTCTCATGTTGATACCCGCCAGTTATTTAACCAAGCCATTTCACAAGGTGTTAATTTTGCACCCGGCGAAATTTTTTCGCCCTCAGGCAAATATAATAACTATATGCGTATTAGTTATGGTGTGCAGTGGAGTGATAAAATTGAACATGCAGTGCAAGCACTTGGCAAACTCGTTCATGAATATCCTGAAACTGAAATATAAGAGGAAAAACCAGCCGTGACCGAACACAGCACAAAAATTTCATTAGGTTTAATTTTACCCTTACTTGCCGCTATTATTGCTGTTTCTCCTTTGGCTATCGATATGTATCTTCCTGGTATGCCAGAAATTGCTGAATATTTTTCAACAAAAATGCCATTAGTTCAAAACAGTCTTAGCGTTTATTTACTCGGTTACGCTGTTGGCTTACTTGTATTTGGCCCTATGGCAGATAAATACTCACGCAGGCGATTAGTAATGATAGGCTTGCTTGGTTTTATTTTGACGACCTTAGCGTTAACCTTCGCACAAAATATTGAACAATTTATTGCATTACGCTTTATGCAAGCCTTTATCAGTAGCGCTGCGACTGTAGTTGTACCAGGTATTATTCGACAACTTTACGGTAAAGATACAGCCAAAGGTTTGTCTTATGTTAGTATGATCATGATGTTGGCACCTATGATTGCACCAAGTATTGGCAGTTTATTGCTGATCGATAGTTGGCAAATGATTTTTTATGCCTTAGCAACTTATGCAACGTTAATTTTTATTTGCAGTTATTTCTATTTACCTGATGTTAAAAGCCTTAAATCAAGCGTGAATTATAGCATTGCTAAACGTTATAAAATTGTTTTTAGTCATCGTGCTGCACGATTTGATCTGCTAAGTATCGTATTAATATCATTAGCATTTTTTAGTTATATAACCGCTATTCCCTTTGTATATTTAACGGTGTTTGAGGTGTCTGAGTTCGAGTTTAGTTGGTTATTTGGGCTTAATGTTTTTGGTTTAATGATCGCACACTTTATCAATACGCGACTAGTGAGCAGAATGGGCTCGAGGAAAATGCTTTACAGTGGTGTTGCTCTATCAGTGTTAGCTGCTACTAGCTTATTAATCGCCTATGTTTTTTCGTTATCGTTAATGTATTACGTTTTGTCTGTTTTACCGTTAATGGCAAGTTTATCGATGATTTCGGTTAATGCTGATGCACTGGTTTTACAAGAATTTGCCGAACATGCTGGTACTGCTACTGCGGTAAATGGTACTTTGCGCTTTGGTATTGGCGCATTAGCGGGGCCAATTTTAGCGCTGTTTTACGATGGTAGCACTTTACCTTTTGTATTATTAATGGTGGTGCCAGTTTATTTGGTCTTGATATGTCAGTTACTTCAAAATAAGAGAAATAAAGCCATAGTCTAAAGTTACACTCAAACAACTTAACAGGCCTTGCTGAATAACAATAAAAATAACAAGGTTTAAGCTAATATTTTAAGAGAAATACAGACATTAAGTCGAAGATTATCTTAAATAACCTGAACTCTGGATAATGAGTGCTTGAAACTCAAGTGAACCAAAAGCTTAGGTAATAAAGTGAATGCTATAGCCAGGTGAACATCACGAATAGATATCATCAATGCTTCATTTTATGCCATTTCCAAGGCAAAACGTTTATGAATAGCGCGCTATTTATCGACGTTTTAACGCAGAAAATGGCTTAAAAGGGAGCATTGAGCAAGTGCTGCTTATCCAGAGTTCAGGTTAAATAACAATTGAAATGAACATTCAAAATAGTGGTATTTAAGCTGTCTTCTTTACGCTTTAGTACTTAAGTTTTCACATTTAAGTTTTCACATTTAGGTTTTCGAGTGTAAATTATTGCTTTTTTCTGCCGCCTTTAATTCAACTTGTTGTAAGCGCCACTTCTTTCGCTCGGCGTAATAATGGTCCCAAACACAAGGGTTACATGCTCCGCCGCCACAACAATCGTCGTCAGCAGGTGGGGTAGGTTTTTCGAATAATTCAGTCATTACTTTTTCGTTTGAGTACAGATTTGGAATGATTATAAATAAAAAAAGCCCTGCACGCAGAGCTTTTTGTAAAATAAAAAACTAAATTTTTATTCGTATTCAGAAAGCTTCTTCTCAAGATAGTGGATATTGGCACCACCATTGATGAAGCCTTGATCGCTTAAAATATCTTGATGTAAAGCGATGTTAGTTCTAATGCCGTCAATAACCAACTCGCTCAATGCGTTACGCATACGAGCAATAGCGACATCACGATTATCACCCCAAGTGATCAATTTACCGATCATAGAGTCGTAATGTGGCGGTACTGAATAATCAGCATAAATATGCGAGTCCCAACGAACACCTAAACCACCTGGCGAATGAAAACGCGTGATTTTACCCGGCGATGGAATAAAAGAACGCGGATCTTCTGCGTTAATTCGACATTCAATTGAGTGGCCCGATACTTTTATATCGTCTTGCGTATATGACAAAGGTTGGCCAGCTGCAACACGCAGTTGCTCTTTAATTAAGTCAACACCGGTAACCATTTCTGTAACTGGGTGCTCTACTTGAATACGCGTATTCATTTCAATGAAGTAGAACTCGCCATTCTCGTATAGAAATTCGAACGTTCCCGCACCACGGTAGTTAATTTTGATACAAGCATTACAACAACGCTCGCCAATTTTTGCACGCATTTCAGGTGTAATACCTGGTGCTGGTGCTTCTTCAACTACTTTTTGGTGACGACGTTGCATTGAACAATCACGTTCGCCTAAGTGAATTGCTCCACCTTGGCCATCAGCCATTATTTGAATTTCAACGTGACGTGGGTTTTCAAGGAATTTCTCCATGTAAACCATATCATTATTGAAAGTAGAACGAGCTTCAGATTTTGTTAACTGAATTGCTTCAATTAACTCTTCTTCGCTGCGAACTACACGCATACCACGACCACCACCACCACCAGAGGCTTTGATAATAACCGGATAACCAATGCGTCGACCATGGGCTAAATTAGCTTCATCATCTGAAGTCAAAGGACCATCAGAACCTGGTACACAAGGAACACCTGCAGCTTTCATTGCTTTAATGGCAGAAACTTTATCACCCATTAAGCGAATACTTTCTGCCTTAGGGCCAATGAATGCAAAACCAGATTTTTCAACTTGCTCAGCAAAATCTGCATTTTCTGCAAGGAAGCCATAGCCTGGGTGAATAGCTACAGCGTCAGTAACTTCGGCAGCAGTAATAATAGCAGGAATGTTTAAGTAACTATCCATTGCTGAAGGCTTACCAATACAAATGGTTTCGTCAGCTAATAGCACGTGTTTAAGGCCTTTATCAGCTGTTGAATGCACAGCAACCGTTTTAATACCAAGCTCTTTACAAGCGCGTAATATTCTTAAGGCAATTTCGCCGCGATTGGCGATAACAACTTTATCTAACATGAAAATACCCTTAATGGTTGGGCTTATTCAATGATGAATAGCGGTTGATCAAATTCAATAGCGTCTTCGTTTACTGCTAAAATTTGCTTGATAACACCTGATTTATCGGCTTCGATTTGGTTCATCATTTTCATCGCTTCTAGAATACATAAAGTATCACCAGCGTTAACATGTTGACCTACTTCTACAAACGCTGGAGCGTCAGGCGATCCTGCAGAATAAAAAGTACCAACCATTGGAGAGCGCACAACGTGGCCTGTTACTACCGGAGCCGCAGCTTCTGCAGAGGCAGTTGGTGCTGCAGCTGCAGCTGCAGCTACAGGAGCTTGAGCTACCGGAGCGGCTTGCATCATAGGCGCAGCTTGCATAACTGTGCCACCACGACTAATACGTACTGACTCTTCGCCTTCAGAGATTTCTAGCTCGTTGATGCCCGACTCTTCAACTAGTTCTATTAATTTTTTTATTTTACGAATATCCATTTGAATACCTTTTTTGATCGTCATTAAAATTATGTGTGAAAACTCAAGTGCATTAAGGCACTTATAGCTGCTATTTATTTTTTTCCAAAAAATCTGTTGCTGCTGCTAAAGCATATTCATAACCCTTAGCACCTAAACCGCTAATTACGCCTACAGCAATATCTGACAAATATGAATGTTGTCTAAAAGCCTCACGAGCATGTACATTTGATAAATGCACTTCAATAAACGGTATGTTTACTGATAATAATGCATCTCTTAGCGCCACACTTGTGTGAGTGAATGCTGCGGGGTTTATAATAATAAAATCTACTTTTTCAAAACTGGCATGTATCTCATCAAGCAACGTATGTTCAGCATTTGACTGTTTATGACTTAAGCTCACATTTTTCTCATTTGCAATGTCAGTTAAGCTTGCCATAATTTCAGCAAGAGATAACGAACCATAAATAGCAGGTTCACGCTTACCTAACATATTTAAGTTAGGACCATTCAGGACTAAAATGTTAAACTTTGTAGTCATCTTCGGCAAAAACACCTTTATTGTTGAGTAATGATAGCATCATGTCATATTTTATCTTGAGATTGTATTAAAATTGGTCTAAAACCAAAATTAAACTCATTTGACGATTATTATAGTGTTTTCGCAGAATATAGCAGCAAAATACTGGTCTAATGACTTATGAGCTAAAAAAAAGTTATAAATATTAGGTAAGTTGTAATAAATTTACTAAAATAAACGCAATAGGAAATTTAATTAATTCATTGATTTAACTCGGTACTGCTCTGGAAACTGTGAGTTAAATGTTGTCGTGTTCTCTCCTGTTGATCACAAGGAAGAAAATATTAAAACCATATTTAGTTATATTATTGTCATTACTTTGTTGTTTAGTTCCAAAGTGAGTGCAATAAATATTATTTCAAACTTAACGGCTGATACCACTTCATTGTCGGTTGCCCAGTTGCGTCGCATTTATTCAATGAGGCAAGCACATTGGCATAATGGTATTCCTATAGTCGTTTACGTTTTAGCAAGTAAAAACCCCCTTCATCAACAATTTTGTAGAGAGCAGTTACGTTTATTCCCTTACCAGCTTGATCGAATATGGCACAAGCTAACCTTTTCTGGCTATGGTGTAGCGCCTATCGAAGTGGATACACAGCAAGCGCTTATCGAAGCTGTTAAAACCACTAAAGGTGCTATTGGTTACGTGGAAAATATATCGGAGGTCAAGAATGTTAACATCATTAAAGTTGAGGATTAAAACAGCTCATTTTAATCAATCCATCTTTATTTCAGCTTGTAGTTTATGTTTTTCAGTCGGCCTTAATGCTGCTGAGGTTAACGTTGAACCTTTGCAGGTTCATGGCTTTGTGGCACAAGGAATTATTGATGTAGATCATAGTAACTTCGTTAACGAGAGTGAGAATATTTCATTAGAATTAACAGAAGTGGGTATTAACGCTTCATATCAACTCAATGACGACTTTCGCCTTGCTGGACAGGCGGTTTATTTAAATGGTGGTAATAGATATGCAGCAGGTTCAAGAATTGATTACTTACTTCTAGAATGGGATGCTGCACATAACGAAAATTGGCAAACAAGCTTTTATTTTGGACGAGTAAAGAATAATCATTGGCTCTATTCGAGCGCTCGCGATATTCCTTTCGCGCGACCTTCTATTATTATTTCTCAAGTGACTTATTTTGATGGTTTGCGTGATCTAGCTGTCGGTGGTGATGGCGCAGCAGTTAAAGTGAAATATAATAATGACGAATTAGGTGAGTTTGATCTTAACTTTAGTCGAGGGAAAAGTCCTATTTCAGGTAAGCAGGTCGACATAATTGCAGGAAAGCAAGCGCAAGGCCAACTGAAACATGATTTAGATGCGCAATTAAGCATTTATTGGCGTCCGAGTTTTTCGGCTTGGCAGTTTGGTCTGTCTGCTAATGATGCTTCGTTTAGCTACCACTCTGCACAGATGGATGCATACGTTAATAGTGATTTTACTTTACAATTTTATACCGCCAATGCTCTTTATGAAGGGGAGTTCTGGCAATTAAGTGCAGAAATTATTCAAGAAAGACTTGTAACACAAGGGTTTTATTTTCCTGGTTTTCACCGAGATCAAATAGGTCAAGGTTATTACTTACAGGCTAGGTATCAAGTAGATAACGACTTATCTGTTCAGCTTAGAACTGAAAGGTACTATAGCAATAAAGATGATAAAAATGGGAGTAAGTTAGCGCAAGTTTCTGGCGGGTTAGTTCCATCTTACTTTGCCTTTCACAATGATTTAATGCTTGGGATGTCTTACGATTTTACAAATAATTTTCGAGTAAATGCTGAATATCATTGGGTAGAAGGCACAGCGAGGTTATCGCCCATTGTCCAACCTGATCCTATCGCCAACAATAGCAAAAACTGGCAGGTTTGGGCTATTCAACTTATGTATTGGTTTTAGTGATGAAAATGAGCTTTGTAAGTGTAAGTGTTAAGCTATTCGCACTCGTTGTTAGTGCTTTATTATTACTGAGCTTATCTATTTCTGTATTATCAGTTGCTAGGTTAGATCAAGAGTTTTCTCAATATCAAAGTAATAAATTACGCCAAGGTCATGTTCAGTTTGAAACACAAAGTAAACTTGTTAGAGAGCAAATACGAAGTTGGTTAGAATCTTTCACTGATCTTATTCAGCTTAAAAATCAAAATAACTTTGACCGTGCAGCTCAAGCGCTAGAGCAGCAGTTTGATGCTCTACAAATTAACCACAACGTTGAAAATATATGGTTAATGTCAGCTGAATTACAACCTATCTATCAATCTGCTCCATATACTCAACAAGTTATGCATAGCGTCAAGAACGTTCAAGAAACTTATGCGCCAGTTCATTACTTAAGTTGTGTAGAGCAATGCCAACAGTTAGTGTCGATTCCTATATTGAATGCTAAAGGAGATATGGCAATTGTTACTATGGCCATATCTTTGGTAGATGTTGTGTATGCGATTAATCAAGCGCTTGAAAACCAAGTTGCCATCGTTGCTTTTAATAAGTCACAAGATGTAACTTTAGCGCAAGCCAATATTATAACCTCGTCGGCTACAAATCTCATGTACGCACTATTTAGATTAAATGAACCCTCTGACTTGTTAGCGACAGTAAAAGAATCAGGTTTGCAAGTTGAGTATCAACAAAATAGCTATTTAATTAATATGTTGGAATTAGCGTCTTCACCGTCGCAAGATTTCTATATGGCACAAGTTGATAATGTCAGCTCTTTTACAGATAAATATCAGACTTATCGCATGCAGTTTATATTATCTACGCTAACCATTTTTATTATTCTAGCGCTATTAGTAAATTTTGTGGCTGGGCCTTTTACTAAAAGACTATTAATACTGTCAGATATACTGCCATTACTTGCACGCAAAAAATTTGACCAATTTCGGGCTGTTCAAATAACTCAATCAAAAGTTTTTCCTGATGAAATTGATGTATTAATTAATGCCACAACCGATTTAAGCTATGAATTAGAACAGTTAAATATTGAAGTAACACAAAAAACTAAGGAATTAGAGAATATTGCTATGTATGACCTGTTAACAGGCTTACCTAATCGAAATATGCTGAATTTTCAATTACGCAAACAATTAAATAACAAAAGCAGTAATAATGTTAATGTCGGGATTTTATTTCTTGATTTAGATGACTTTAAGAAAGTGAACGATAGTCATGGTCATGGCGAAGGCGATAAGTTATTGGTTGAAGCGGCCAACAGAATAAACCTCAGTGTATCAAATATTGGTATGTCTTGTCGGTTTGGTGGTGATGAGTTTGTTGTTTTATTAAATGAAAACACCTCTAATGAAGTGGCAGAAGAGTTAGCTAAAGCAATTTTGAAAAGCTTTCAAGCACCAATAAAAGTAAACTCGGCAATGTTTTATGTAACTTGTAGTATTGGGATTGCCATGACTGAAGGGCTCGATATAAAAGCGAGTGAGCTTGTAAGCCATGCCGATATTGCTATGTACGAAGCCAAAGAATATGGTGGAGATCGTTACTTTATTTATCATGGAGATATGTTCCAACGTGTCGCTCATCGCGTGATGATGGAAGGGGAAGTTAAACAAGCACTAGCGAAAGGGCAATTTAGTTTAAGTTTGCAGCCTCAATTAGCAGCCAAAACTAACAAAGTACATGGTTTTGAAGCCTTGTTGCGCTGGAAACACCCTGAGCGTGGAATGGTATCACCTGACGATTTCATTCCATTGTTAGAAAACTCAGAGCATATGATCGATCTAGGTTATTGGGTTATTCGACGCTGTTTTGAACTTTATGATGAAATGCGAGCGGCAGGGCTTGGCGATATCATTATTGCTATCAATTTGTCTGCAGCCCAATTCGCTGATGTAAATTTACATCGCTTCCTAGAAGATTTACTCGAAGAATTTAAATTAAATGCAGAAAACTTTGAACTTGAACTGACTGAACATACCTTGGTGAAAGATATTGATAAAGCTATTGTGACCATGGATGCGCTTAGAAGCATCGGTTTTAGTTTTGCTATTGACGATTTCGGTACGGGCTATTCATCATTAACTTATTTAAAACGTATGCCTGTTGACGTGATTAAAATAGATAGAAGCTTTATCGTTGGCATGTTAGAAAACCATGCTGATTTTCAAATTATTATGTCAACAATTGCTATGGTAAAAAACTTAGGTTTAACCGTTATTGCTGAAGGCGTAGAAACACAAGCTCAGTTACGCACCTTAACAGAAAATGACTGTGATCTTATTCAAGGTTATTACTTTTCAAAACCTATACCTGAAGCAGACTTAATCGAATTTATTAATCGAGAAATTATTGATGGTAATTGGCGAGTTAATGTAAGTACAAGCTAGTAGTTAAGCTAGTTTGCCAGATTCTGCTATTTAAAATAAAAGCGCCAATTGGCGCTTTTATTTGGGGGTTTTATAAAGTATTACCTTACAAGTGAAGACTTAACGCTTAAGTTTGTTAATTAAAATGCAAAGGTTTTATTTACATGAGCAGCAAACTCTTCGGCAGCCATAAACCCTGTCACCCTACGTTGCGGTAATTCGTTAGCGTTTAAGTCAAAGAATAAAATTGATGGTAAGCCAAAAACATCAAAGGTAGACATCAACTCTATACTATCTTTTGAGCCCGTATCGGTTAAATCAACTTGTAATAACACTGAGTTAGAAAGTGCTTTTTGCACATTACTTTCAAAAAAAGTATATTCTTCAAACTCTTTACAAGCCACACACCAGTCTGCATACAGGTCAACCATTACGGTTTTCCCTTGTGCATTGGCTTTTGCAATTGCTTGATTCATTTCAGCTAAGTTTTTAACATGCTCAAATTCAATAAGGTGAGCTTGCTGTGACATAGCTATATTTGTTGTTGGATAAGCTAGTTGATAGGCTTTGTTTGCTCCAATAAAGAAGATTAAAAAGATTAAAATACTGCGCAGACCAAAGCCAAAGGTTTTTTTCGTATCTTGATTAACCGTATAAAAATAACCTGCGGTTGCTAAAATAAGTACCGTCCACAATACGTTGATAATAATTACAGGTAAAAAACGTTCAAGTAAAAATATTGGTACGGCGAGTAGTAGTAAGCCAAAGATGTTTTTAATTACAGTCATCCAATTACCTGCTTTAGGTAACAGTTTGCCGCCCGAGCTTCCTAATACAAGCAGAGGTAATCCCATACCTAAACTCAACGCATAAAGCGCTGATGCGCCCAGTAATATATCGCCTGATTGAGAAATATATAACAAAGCACCTGTTAGCGGCGCTGTCGTGCAAGGTGAGGCAACCAAGCCTGAAATAGCCCCCATAACAAGTACACCAAAATAAGATCCACCTTTTTGATTGCTGCTTAATTGGTTTAACTTATTTTGCCAACTACTTGGCAATGCTAAATTAAATAGTCCGAACATAGAAAGTGCCAAAAATATAAACAATACACTTAACACGATAAGTACAATCGGGTGCTGAAACATCGCTTGAAATTGCGCACCAGCAATGGCGACAACAATACCGAGTAAAGTATAAGTAACTGCCATGCCTTGCACATATGCAAAAGATAAAGCGAAAGCGCGTTTTGTTGAAAGCTTGTTACCTTGGCCGACAATAATGCCGGTTAAAATCGGATACATAGGGAAAACACAAGGGGTAAAAGATAACAGTAACCCCCCAATAAAAAATGCCACGAGTGTTAGCCAAACACTGTCACTTTTTAACATGTCGACTAATTGATGTTGCTCGCTGCTATCAGCTGAACTATCAACTGAATTACCTGCTAACGCATTAACCGTTTCGGCGTTTGGGCTGTTAAGTGCCGACAAAATATTTTCTGCGCTAGTGGTAGAGTTTGTAAAAGCAGTTGTTAATTCAACCTCACTTAAATCAAGCGTTTTCTTTGTTGGTGGATAACATAAGCCTTTATCAGCACAGCCCTGATAACGAATGGTAATATTTGCATCGCTTTTAGCTTCAGTAATATCAATAGTAAAGTCTAGTTGGCCGGTGAATATCTGTTGCACACCAAAAAACTCATCTTCATGATGCTCACCTTCAGGCAATATAACCGGAATAATGGTGGCGTTTTCGGTGGTAAACTTGAACTGATGACGATACAAGTAATAACCTTCAGCAATATTAAAGCTAACTTGCAGCTTGTTTTTTTGTTGATGAAAATCAAAAATAAACGCCTTATCAATTTTTAAAAATTCATCATCATTGCTGAAAAGTGAGGCAGGAGAGCTAAAAATAGATTCCTGAGCATTTGCAATGGGCGACATAGCAAAAGAAAAGCTTGTAAGGATTAACCAAAGAACAGTAACTACTTTTTTCATAACCGTTATTTTAAAACTCGTTGATCCAGTTTACATAAAGATAACCACCTTGCTGGATGTTCAAAGTGATAACGTCAAGAAAGTTGCATAACCGAACAACTTTAATTTTATTAGTTTACGCTAATATTTTTCATTGAGTAAGGTGTGAGTATAAAGGATACAAACCCAATGAAAACAGTTAAAAAGCTTACTTGCTTGAAAAAGACCCGATAACCCCCATATTAGTTTCATTAAAGATTTTTAGGAGCGCTCATGTTTCGCCTGTTATTTATATTTTTTATTATTATTCCTATTATTGAAATCACTGTTTTAATGCAGGTTGGAGCTGTGCTAGGTGTTTGGCCAACTATTGCCATTGTTATTTTAACTGCATGGGTAGGGGCGAAGTATGTTCGACAACAAGGCATAGCAACCTTAAATTCGGTTCAAACAAAAATGGCTCAAGGGCAAATGCCATCTGATGAAATTGTTACTGGCTTAGTATTATTAGTTGCCGGCGTGTTATTAGTTACACCGGGTTTTGTTACTGATTTTCTTGGTTTGAGTTTATTAATTCCCGCGGTGCGACAAACTATTGCAGGCAGTGTTAAATCACATATAAACACTAACAGTGCCCAACAGCAAAGTTTTCACTTTAATGACCAAGGTAACGTTTATGAACATGAAGACGTTGCTGACCAGAAAGATAGTCCGTTTCAAGCGCATATTCAGCCACCCCACAAAGCACAAACGTTAGATGGTGAATTTGAGCGTAAAGATTAAAAAATATAACCCGATGGGCTTGTGAAGTTTTATTTAATCCCCATCTCTGAAACAACAAAATTAAAACCCTAAATTTAATTATTAAATTGAACATCTCAGGAGATAGAAATGAGTATTCGTCCATTACACGATCGTGTGATCATCAAACGTAAAGAAATAGAGTCAAAGTCTGCCGGCGGTATCGTATTAACAGGTAGTGCGGCTGAAAAATCAACACGTGGTGAAGTAGTTGCTGTAGGCAAAGGTCGTATGCTAGAAAACGGCGATGTGCGCCCATTAGATGTAAAAGTTGGCGACCAAATAATCTTCAGTGAAGGTTACGGCATGAAAACTGAAAAAATTGACGGTGAAGAAGTACTAATTTTGTCAGAGTCTGACATTTTAGCCATCGTTGAATAATTAATAATTTTCTACTCATTTTATTGTACGGATTAAGTTCGGTACAAAACAGAATATAAGGAACCATGAAAATGGCAGCAAAAGACGTATTATTTGGTAACGACGCCCGCGCAAAAATGCTTAAAGGCGTTAACGTACTAGCAGATGCAGTAAAAGTTACATTAGGTCCAAAAGGCCGTAACGTAGTGTTAGATAAATCATTTGGCGGCCCAACAATCACTAAAGATGGTGTATCTGTTGCGAAAGAAATCGAATTGGAAGATAAATTCGAAAACATGGGCGCACAAATGGTGAAAGAAGTTGCTTCTAAAGCCAATGATGAAGCTGGTGACGGTACAACTACGGCGACTGTATTAGCGCAAGCTATTGTAAACGAAGGTTTAAAATCGATTGCTGCAGGTATGAACCCAATGGATCTTAAACGTGGTATCGACAAAGCTGTTATTGCTGCCGTTGAAGCACTTAAAGGTTTATCGCAAGAATGTGCTGACAACAAAGCCATTGAACAAGTAGGTACTATCTCTGCTAACTCTGACGAAACTGTTGGTAAAATCATTGCTACAGCAATGGAAAAAGTAGGCACTGAAGGTGTTATTACTGTTGAAGAAGGCCAAGCATTAACTGATGAGCTAGACGTTGTTGAAGGTATGCAGTTTGACCGTGGTTACTTATCACCATACTTCATTAACAACCAAGAAAGTGGTGCGGTTGAATTAGAAAACCCATTCATTTTATTAGTAGACAAAAAAGTATCAAACATTCGCGAATTGCTAACAACACTTGAAGGTGTTGCTAAAGCAGGTAAGCCACTATTAATTATTGCTGAAGATGTTGAAGGCGAAGCGCTTGCAACATTAGTAGTAAACAACATGCGCGGTATCGTGAAAGTTGCTGCAGTTAAAGCACCTGGTTTTGGTGACCGTCGTAAAGCTATGTTACAAGACATTGCTACATTAACGGCTGGTACTGTAATTTCTGAAGAAATTGGCATGGAGCTTGAAAAAGCAACATTAGAAGATTTAGGTCAAGCAAAACGTGTTGTTATCTCAAAAGACAACACAACAATTATTGACGGTATTGGTGAAGAAGCTGAAATTCAGTCTCGCGTTGCGCAAATTCGTGGTCAAATTGAAGACTCTTCTTCTGATTACGACAAAGAGAAACTTCAAGAACGTTTAGCTAAATTAGCTGGTGGCGTTGCTGTTATCAAAATTGGTGCAGCTACTGAAGTTGAAATGAAAGAGAAAAAAGCCCGTGTAGAAGATGCATTACATGCAACTCGTGCAGCGGTTGAAGAAGGTGTAGTTGCTGGTGGTGGTGTTGCTCTTGTTCGCGCAGCAGACGCTATTAAAGACTTAGAAGGTATCAACGAAGATCAAACGCATGGTATTAACGTTGCAATTCGTGCTATGTCGGCTCCTTTACGTCAAATCGCGACTAACTCAGGCGACGAAGCTTCAGTTGTATTAAACGAAGTACGTAACGGCGGTACAGGTAACTACGGATACAACGCTGGCAACAGCACTTACGGCGATATGCTAGAAATGGGTATACTTGACCCAACGAAAGTAACACGTAGCGCACTACAATTTGCAGCCTCAGTTGCTGGCTTAATGCTAACAACAGAAGCCATGATCACAGACGCACCAGTGAAAGACGCTGGCGCTGCTGGTGGTATGCCTGATATGGGCGGCATGGGTGGTATGGGTGGAATGGGCGGTATGATGTAAAAATAGATTTTTAACTCTATTTTTGTAACCCGAACCTAATAGTTCTAAAAAGCCCGAACAGCAATGTTCGGGCTTTTCTGTTTAATAGAAGAAGTCATTTCCAAATTAGAGATACACTTAAGGTTCACTATTTGTAAACTTTTTATTGGGGTGTTATAGTTTACATATTGTGAACAGAAGTGGTTTGAAAATGCACTTAATATCAAGAAAACCATTTAATGACGCTATGCGTAAATATCCGAACGATGCAAGTGCTATTGAAGACATGTTTAAAGTCTTAAAAAATGGGATTTATCACACGCCGGAAGAATTAAGAAAAGTTTTTGGAACATTAGATAACTTTAAGTACAAAGATAAATGGTGGGTTATTGATATTGGTGGTAATAATTTAAGGTTAATTGCTTTTATCGAATTTCAAGATAATCGGATGTATGTGAAACATATATGTTCTCATGCCGATTACGATAAAATTTGTAAAAAGTACTCATAGAGGACTTATTGATGAATGTAGCTATGTTAAAAGAGCAGGCAAAAACATTGTTTTCAAGTGCAAGCTTTATTACACATATTTGTAATGAACAAGATTATGAATCGGCTTTAGAATTAATGGATGAGTTGATTGAAGATTATGATGAACAAAAGCCCTTGATTGAAATTCTTTCTATTTCTATTGAAAAATGGGAGGAAGAGTCAGCGGAATTTTCTGAATTTAATGCCCAAATTGAATCCTTAGATTGCGGCCTTTCTGTTTTAAGAGTTTTAATGGATCAACACAAACTTAATACGACTGACTTTAAAAATGAAATTGGTGGAAAGAGCATGGTGTCGATGATCCTAAACAAAAAAAGAAAACTATCACTTGAGCACATTAAAGCACTGGCCAATAGATTTTCGATATCTCCACATCTATTTATCTAAAATTCAAGAGGTTAGGGTTATAGCTAAATCTTAAGAGTATAATGTGGGATGTTAGTGATTGGCCCATGTAAAAAGTGCAATATTAAACAATGAGATAGTTTATTAATGGGCAGCATGATGTAGTAGATTTTAAATCTATTAGCTTAGCTCTAACCTGTAAAACAAAAGCCTGTATAGTGATATTCAGGCTTTTTAGTTAATTGTGCCTTTCAACAACCATTTAATAATGACAACTGCCAGACAAACACACCTACTATTACAATCTTAATCTTGGCCTAATAAAATCAATAAATGCAGTAACTCTTTCAGCAACTGAAGAAGATTTATAGTAAACGGCATTTACTAATTCACGATCAGTACCCATTAGCCTGTAAGACTCAAGCAATGAGATGAGTCGTCCTGATTCCATATCTGTTTTAACCATAAAACTAGATAAACATGTGATACCACTTCCAGCTAAAGCGAGCTGGCGAATAGTTTCTCCGTTACTAGCTGTTATCGTCGGGTTTACGGTATGCAAACCTTTAATAGGCCATTGGTTAAGTGATTTAATATTTGAGAAACCAATTAATCTATGATTTTTAAGCTCGTTAGGTGTTTTTGGCAAACCATTTTGTGCGATATATTCAGGTGATGCGACAATAAAAAGAGGGCTTTTACCTAAGGCGCTAGCGTGTAATGTAGAATCTTCTAATTTTCCTATTCTTATTGCAAGATCAGTGCGTTTTTCAATTAAATCAACAATACCCTCGTTCGAATTAAGCTCAATCTCTATTTCAGGATAAGCCTTAGTAAATGCATTTATATGGGGAGCTAATTGATGAAAAATAAATGGGCTAGCGGCGTCTACACGCAATTTTCCTTGGGGCATTTTACCGGTAGCAATAATATCTAATTCGGCATCTTTGATATGTTGCAAACCAATGCTTATCGAATCGATAAACCTTCTACCATCATCTGTTAGCATTACCCGCCTAGTGGTTCTAATTAGAATAGTGGTGTTAAGCGCCTTTTCAATTTTAGCCACAGAGCGTGATATGCGTGCAACCTGTATATTAAGTGCATCGGCAGCAGCAGAAAATCCGCCAAACTCAATAACCGCTAATAAAAGTTCTAAGTCATCTGATCTTGTTTTTAAACTCAAATTAACCTCATTTATTACAAAAGTAATTTGCAAATGGTACTATTTATCACAAAAGTTTATCAGTTAATAATGGCATCAACAAATAAAGTAAGCGCTTTAATTTAACGCCTTACACTATATCTATTAAATAAACTTATTTGGAGATCATCATGGCACTTGCATTGATAGCATTAGCGCTTAGCGCCTTTGCCATAGGAACAACAGAATTCGTAATTGTTGGATTATTGCCAACAATGGCACAAGACCTTAATGTATCAATACCGTCAGCGGGTTTATTGGTAAGTCTTTATGCTTTAGGTGTAGCTATTGGCGCACCTGTGTTAACAGCGCTAACCAGTAGATGGAACAGAAAACATGTGTTGCTATCGGTTATGGGCTTGTTTGTTATTGGCAACTTAGTGGCTTGGCAAGCACCAAGTTTTGAAGCGCTGATAATAGCCCGAATGCTAACAGGGTTAGCACATGGTGTTTTCTTTTCAATAGGTTCGACCATTGCGACAGGCTTAGTACCTAAAGAAAAAGGCGCAAGTGCTATTGCCATTATGTTTACAGGGTTAACGGTAGCTTTAGTCACAGGAGTTCCTTTAGGGACTTATATTGGTCAAGTGTTTGGTTGGGAAGCGACTTTTTTAACCGTAGCTATTTTAGGTTTATTAGCCATGATTGGTAGTGCGATATTAGTGCCTAATAATTTAAAACAAGCTAAGCCGACTAAGATTACAGCACAGTTAAAAGTATTAACTCACCCTAGATTATTATTAGTTTATGCAATTACGGCCATTGGTTACGGTGGAACTTTCATCGCATTTACTTACTTAGCTTCGATTCTAAATGAAGTGAGTGGTTTTGATTCAAGCTCTGTTGCTTTGATACTTTTAGTTTATGGTGTGTCAGTTGCTGTCGGCAATATCTGGGGCGGTAAAATGGCTGATAATTATGGTCCAATTAAAGCCTTAACAATTATTTTTTCAGGTCTTTCAGGCATATTATTTATGCTGAACTTTACCGCTTACAACCCAATTACGGCTGTGGTTACTATTTTGGTTTGGGGGGCATTTGCTTTTGGAAACGTACCCGGCTTACAGGTATACGTAGTTAAGTTAGCCGAAACGCACACGCCAGATGCAATAGATGTAGCATCAGGGTTAAATATTGCTGCTTTTAATGTTGGTATTGCAATTGGCGCATGGGGAGGAGGTAGTATTGTTGCTGAATATGGCTTAATGAACACACCTTGGGTCGGCGCTATTGTTGTTTTAGTGGCCCTTATTTTAACACGCTATAGTGGAATGCTTGATAGAAAAAGGACAAGTTTAAGTTTTAGTTAACGTTTAGAGGAGTAAAGTGGGGTATCCCACTTTACAGATTTTATTTTTCGACATAACAGTGAGCTATCTACAAATTTATTGGTAAGCTGTATGACAAAATCACCTCTTAGTCAGTTTGAATATGTATCATCAAGCTGTATGTTGAGGTTTATAATCAGGGTAAGTATTCGCAAAATCATACAGTATTTCTTTGTAGTATTGGTCCTTGGTTCCTTATTGATCTGAGCTGCCCCATACTTTTTTCAAATTGCTTAATGAGTGCCGAATCACATTTAAAGGTTTCCTGCATTTTACGCACGCCGCGCAACACTTCATGTTCATTAAAGGAGGCATGCGACATAGCACGGACTTCACAAACTTCCTGACACAAACCAAGTAAATCGCTAGGAATTTTGAAGTGCTCAGTGTAATTACGACCTTCTGCAATGACTCTTGAATTTCCAAAACTATCAACTTCAAGTACCGTGTCAGAACTTCCATGGGCAGTATAAGTTGAAGTTCCAGCCATACACTCTCTATCGTTATTCTGGTAATTGAATAAATATTCTTTTATCGCGGCATTCGACATACTCATATTCATATTCATTTTTCCTCCTGTAGCTTCAACTAACTCTTTAAGAGGGTTGTTATTCATGAACGTTTGAAGTTTTCCTAAATACTGTGCATCTAATTTACTTATCGTGGCGGTGTCAGTACGTAGCATTGCATCTAAATACTCGCCACCCGGTAAATTACATAGTTCCTTGTTTTCGCAGCGCTTAGTTAATTGGTTTGCATTTATGGTTGTCTGGGGCGCCAATTCGTTAAAAAGCGCTATGGCGACTTTTTCACTTTGTGTTAAATACATCATTCGCATTTTATTTGCAGCGAGGGGAGATTTACGTAAGCACTTTTCAGTGGCGTCATTTTTACCAGCGACCCATTCAATACAAAGGGCTTGATTAGGCTGTGTATTACCCGACTTATCAATTACCTGGTACCGACTAGACTGCCATACAGGGTGAGAGTGTTGCTGGCTGGTATTTTTACTGAACTTAAAAGTAGTATTTGTCGCGCCACCTTCAATATCACGCGTAATATTGCCGGTTTCGGTATTTTTCATGGTATTTCTGATTAACAACTTTTGTTGCTTGCTGTCCCATATAGTATATCGTGTTCTGTCACTAGGGTTGTAAGCGTTAGTTTTACCATACACTCTAATGGCAACTGATTGCTTAAAGTCAGTGCCGTTGAAAGGAATTTGATCTACGCCACTTGAGTCGACTAAGTAAAAGCGAGTTAAATCCTTAAGTTTTTGTTCTTTATCAATTTGAGAGGGTAAATTGACAACAAGTTGCGATAAATCGACTTTTTTATCACTAATCAAGCTAGTTAACATAAAAGCATTTTTAATAGTTTCACAATCTGTTTTGTCTGGATGCTCATAGATATTGCCATACTTATAGATGTCATATTGTAAATTCTTAATATTGACATTAGATGGCAAAGGCTGACGATATTCCGTTGGCCCTCGTCCACTTCTTCCTCTTTTGGTCCCTACGAGAATATCTTGCTGCGGCGAAGACTCTATATGCAAGAGATCAAAAGGGAATACCTTTTTAATTTGAACTTTGATATCGGCTAACTCACCAAAATACATTGCGCAAGTTGCTGGCACTTTCGTTAAAGTATCGGCCGTCACATTCTGAGGTTTTTGTATAATGGCAAGTTCAACAGCAGTGGGTTTACCGCCTGAATATTCTTTAATCATCTGATTTTGCGCATCACTGGGTTTCACTCTAGTGAGCTCTACAAGTTTAAATCCCATAATGATAGACATATTGCCGGTCATTTTAACGGGAGCAACAAAAGATTTTAAATGGAGAAATTCCCATATCCTTTTGCATTTTTTAGCTTGCGCATGATCCTCATCATTTTTCCTATACCTTCCAACACTTTTTGGAATCATTAACTTAAAAGCTCTATTGCGACTATCAATGTCTTTCTTTTCACCTACTTGTCTTGCCACCCACAAATCGTTTTGGCGTAAAGGAAATGCCACATTAGTATTGCATTGCGGTTGCTTAGCAAACGATATCACGCCCTGCAACACACCTACACTGCGAAAATCTTGAGACCACCTTGTATCGTGCCATAAAGTTAACTCTATCATACCCAGATTACTTTTAGGAAGTGCCCAATTACCCACTAATTTTTGTGAATGTAGCACTTGTGAGTAAGCTGGTGCTTGAATACCAACGAGCAACAACAAAGTAAGAATGAAAATAGATTGCGCAGAAGTCCGTCGCGCATTAATAAATAACGATTGGCTACTCAAAATAAATCCTTGTTTAGATGTAGTAACCTGACAGTAGCATAGGCTGTTTATGTATTTCAATTTGACGTAACCTTTAATCGTGGTAAATACACGGCAAGATCATTATATTTTGAACACATGAAAAGATGGTTTCATTTAAATTCAATAAGTTAGATTACATGCTGGCTTTTAGGGAGCAAAGTGGGGTGTTACTACTAATAACCTTATTACTAACCTAATAAAAACAATGAGTTAATATTTGCATAGGCAACATGATGTCATAGGTTTTAAATCTATTACATCAGCTTTAACCATTTAAACGAAAGCCTGAATAGTGATATTCAGGCTTTATATTTTGAACTGTCTTTGTTAAAGATTGCTGGAGCTGGTTGCAGGCCATAAACCACAGGCTCGCGGCATTCACTCATTCGCTATTAGATAAAAAAGCGGTAACGATAAGCACCTAAGCCAGTTTCGAGTGCCAATCAACAAGTGCTTCACCTATCAACTCAGGACTGTCTTCTTGAACATAGTGCAGACCTGGCACGGTTACTTCGGTGATATTTGGCCATGAGCGAACATAATCTTCCACCTCACCAGCGATCATTACGCCGGGCTCTGCGTTAACAAAAAGTTTTGGAATTTCTGTTTGTGTTAGCCATTGGCTGTATTCACCAATAATTTTCACCACATCTTCAGGCTCTCCAGCTATCGGGATTTGGCGCGGCCACGTTAGGGTTGGACGTCGGTCTTCACCCGCATTCAAGTAAGGGCGTTTGTATTCAGACATCTCAGCATCAGTTAAATCCCTTAATATCGAGTTTGGTAGTACTTGCTCTACGAATACATTGCCTTCAAGTATTAGTTTTTCACCGGCGGGTGAACGGAATGCCTGAAACAATTCTCTGGCGCCTTCAGCAAATCCATCCCAGCTGGGAATAGGTGCTACGATCGCTTCCATAAAGGCAATACCTTTAACAGCATCTGGGTGTTGATGCGCCCAATGAAAACCAAGGCCTGATCCCCAGTCGTGAATGACTAAGGTTACATTTTTGTTTACCCCCAAGTTCTTCTAATAAACGAAACAAATACTTGCGTTGTTCAGTAAACGTATAGCTATCTGCATTGCTGTTATCGAGTTTTTCAGAATCGCCCATGCCAATTAAATCAGGGGCGATGAGCCTTCCTTTATCTTTCATAAAGGGCATGATATTGCGCCATAGATAAGATGACGTTGGGTTACCATGTAGAAAGACGATCGGGTCACCTTGGCCTTCGTCAATATAAGCCATTTGCTTACCGTGAATACTCTTGTACTTTTTTGTGTATTGGGATTGTTCTGTAGCTTGTGACATTGTTAGCTCCGGGGCTTAGTATTTAAGTTAATGATTTTACGAATTTATTGAACGCTCAAAATTCTTGTACGGTCGGGCGTAAAACAATTTCATTAATATCCACATCATCTGGTTGTTCAATCGCGTAAGCGACAGCTTTGGCAATAGATATAGGTGAAATAGCGTCTTTATATACATCTTGAACAAATTGAGACGTCGCTTCGTCTGAGCTACCTAATTTCAATTCAGAATCGATTAACCCAGGAGATAAAATAGTGGTTCGTATGTTGCCGCCTACTTCCATTCTAAGGCCTTCGCTTATGGCTCTAACCGCAAACTTTGTTCCTGCGTATACTGCACTGCCTTGTGAGACTTTATGACCAGCAACAGATGACAAGTTAATAAAATGACCATTGTTTTGTTTTTGAAATACAGGTAATGCGGCGGCAATACCATAAAGAACGCCTTTAATATTGACGTCTATCATTTGGTCCCACTCGTCGACCTTGGTCGCTGCTAGTGGTGCTAATGGCATGATGCCAGCGTTATTAACTATCACATCTATTTTACCGAAGCTGCTAATGGCTTTTTGAACTAAGGCTTGTACATCCGCAGCCTTACTTACATCAGTTGCTAGTATAGCCACTTTGCCGCCTTCTTTCGTGATATCTGCGGCAATGCTTTCAAGTTTATTTAAACGACGAGCGCCTAATACAACAGAGGCTCCTTTTTGTGCTAAGTAACGAGCCGTTGCTTCACCAAGCCCGCTGCTAGCACCTGTAATAACCACAACTATATTTTCAATGTTTTTGCTCATAATATAAACCTCTGTTAGTTATTCTGCACTCGTAATTTTTTCATATTTTAAGTGTGATTTATTTGCTTAAAACAAATCACTACACACGAAGTGATTGTAACAATACAGTCGTAGTGTTATTATGTCAACCTAGTTTATTAAAATAAAATTATCACATGTAGTGTTAACAAGAAGTGACGTTGACTATGGCCAGACAGAAAAGCTATGACCGAGAAGAAGCAGTTATCAAAGCCACCAATGCTTTTAGAGAGCATGGTTATCAAAATTTAGGTATTAGAGCGATTGAAGAGTTAGTGGGTATTGGCCGGTTTGCTATTCGAACAGACTTTGATGGTAAAGAGGGGTTATTTAAAGAAGCATTGGCGACTTATACAAAAGAGTATACTGAACTTGTGATTCAGCCTATTCGAGAAGCAGATGATATAAGTGCGCTTGAAGGTTTTTTTGAACGCTCAGCAAGCGAAGAATATGATGCACGACTAAACCATGGTTGCCTACTTGTAAATACCATGATTGAAACCCCGACTTACCAATATCCTGAATTTAATGCATATACTCAGCCCCATTTTGACAGCCTAAAAGAGGCTGTTTTTGAGCTGGTCAATAAAGCTAAAATTAATGGCACGGTAAAAGAGTCAGTAAACGCTACTCACGCAGCAGAATTTATAAATGGAGCAATAATCTCGATGAATGTCATGAACCGTGATGCAAATAACATAAAAGGCACTGAGGGTTACGCTGATATGGTGTTAGCAACAATTGCTTCATGGAAAACAAACGCTAAATAACTCAATAAATGCGTAGCGATAAAATTTCACTGCTACCTAATAATGACTTGTTGAGAGCGCACTAATAATTAAAGAGACGCTATTGAGCATAAAATTAAAAATTAAAAACTAAATAGCGTTTGTCGAGTATCTATTTATGGCAAAGTTTAACAAAGAACCGAATGCACACTATGGAGGTTACATTAACTGAATGTCTACTGAGTATTGCTGTCCATTTTCTTGTTTAAATTGAAAATTTACCATGGTGCCTATAGGTTGAGATATATGTGCTTTTGCTGTGCTTGCCGGACAGCTTGGTATCTCGCAACCATTGATAGCAAGTAATTGGTCTCCCGCTTTCACGCCTTCAGATTCGGCTAATGTACCACTTCTTACCGACTTCACGGTGGCTTGTTTCACCTCAGGGGAGAAAAAGCCTTGAACAACTACATCTAACTTAAAACCAAGATCACGTTTTTCGGCAGCGAAACTCGGATTAATAAATAACATTAAAAACAATACCGATAAATACTTATACATAAAACCTCCAACTATTATCAATTATATATTTGATAATGAATACTGTGTAATTAAAAATGTGCAAGTGCAGTTCATAAACTAAAAATTATTTTGTTATTTGTTAAAATCAACATGACTATTCGCGACATTCAACGCACTTTTAATTGAAGCGGTCTCTAATTGTAAGCTGTTTGCTAGAGCAAGTATTTTATGTTTGCTCATAGAGAAACTAGGTTGCTCAGGTAGCGGCAAGCCTAGTCGGTTATTTAATTGTCTTAGGTAAATCCAATGTTGTGGTGCATGGGCTAACTGCTGTTCGATTGATTTAAACAAATGACTTGTTAGGTCGTAGGTGTCTTGTTCAAAATCATCTGTGCTTTTAAACTGAAATGGTTTATGAAGAATGCATTTAACACCGCCATTGTTATCAGGTACACAATACGCTTGCATGATCAGAGCATTAGTTTTAAGTGCTAAAAATGCTGTACCTGCCATTGCTGTAGTAAAGTGACCGAAAAAAGGAATTGAAATAGACTGCCCAGACAAGTCAAATACATCAGGCATCATTGTTAATATCTGTTTGTTTTTAAGACACTTTAAAGCCCTGACTAAGCCCCGATTGTCATTGAATATTGGATTGAACTTGTCACCTAAACTACTTAAAACCTCTTTATAAACCGCTGTGGTTGGATTCTTTTCTGGAGGATCATAAAAGGCATTGACAGTTTTATTTTCACCCATATCAAGCACAGCCTTTAAGCAGCCAATTGCAAAAGGTCCATAATGTGGTGTAACAAAAATAACGGGCCCATCAAAGGTATGCGCCTGATGCCAATATTTAGGTTTGTCTACCCAAACTTTAGCGCTAATGAAGTGCTTTAAATTTTCACGAGTACTAGATAAACAAAAGTTATTTAGTTCATCTACTCGGGCCATTGATTGAAAGTGTTGATATATTTTTAAGTGATTAAACTTAGGATTAATGCGTTGCAAAGATTGCTGTAATTGTTGTCGAGTTTCTTGATCAGTAACAAGCCTTGTAAAAGCATTCAGCTGTTGTGAGAGACGCTGTGTAATCGGTAACATAATTATGATCTGTTCCTTTGTAGTACGACTGTTTTCTGGTGCTTAATTGCTGCAAATGTAGGTTGTAAATCAGTAGATTCTAACCTAGGCCTTAAATGCCTGAGTAGCGCTTCTAATTGATTAACTTGAGAAATAAACACTTTTTCTAATCGCTCTACTTTATGATTTTTTAGCCTACTCCAGCTATATATGCTGCCATTTGGCGATTGATAACTGAGTGACAAGTCTTTGTACATATCACTTGGGTGTTTTACTAAGACTAAATTTTGTTCCACATTAAGGAAGTATGATGGAAGATTTTTTTTAGCACTAAGTAACCAAGAATATGTCGAGAACATGCAGGCATGTCCATGAATATACGTTCTATACTCACTGGTTAAGCTTTTCGGATGAAACTCAGGAACACTGATAAATATTTGTGTTTCAGAAGGTAGTACAGGCAAGGGGTTTAATGCTTTTTGATGGTTTATTAAAGTAATACGCGATAACGAGAGCAGCCTTTTTAAATAAGGTAATACTTCAACCTGATCCATAATCAAGTAAAAATGAAGTGAAGGGTTACAGTACATTTTTGCGATTAGCTCAATTAAGGCACTACCATACGCAGCGTTGATAACACTGGCTTGTTCAAAAGGTATAGGTTTTTTATAATTCGACTGAGAAGTTTTTTTGCTGGTATACATTGAAATATTATTATCAACTTTCTCCATTGCCGCTAAATGATGAGGGCTATTTTTTTCGTTAACTGTTGTGGCATTTGAGGCACAAAAAACTCCTAGCTGTTTATTTTGTTCCGTCAATAATAAAAAATCTTCATTCATATTTAAAAATTTAGATAAGAAAAATTTCATTTATTGCTCGCCTTTACATTGTTATTGACCAATAAGTTTTTAATACGCTTTAAATAAAAAGAAAGTAGTAATGTGAATAGCGCTGCCCACATTAAGGCTTTTAGCAATGAAAGTAAGGTACCTTGCTCTAGCATTAGGTCAATATTGCTAAGTAAACTACTATTGGGCAGAGAAAAGATCACAGCAGCAATTTCTTGCCCCGTTTGCCAAAGCTTACTACCTAGAAAGGTTGCAATATAGGTAAAAAATAACATTGCCATTAAGCTATAAGGTACTAACAAGTATAGCGTTTTGTCATTTTTAAAGTTCAGTGGCGTACCTTTGAAAACTTTATGTTTTATGCGATTTAGCGCTGTGCGCATTTTGTCATGAAGGTTAGTAATACCACTGAGGTCACTGAGCAACCAATAACCATCAAATTTAAAAAAGGGATTGAGGGTATGTAGCATTGTTAGGGTGATTGTCCAAGATAAGACATAAGCAAACTGGCTTTCATAGAAAAAGGCGTAGCAATCAACAACAATCAGCAGTATTAATTGAAAATATATCCCACCTAAATCAACAACAGCACGCTGTTTTTGTGATAATCGCCATGCTTTAGAAACATCAGCATAAAATACAGGGAACACTATGTATATACCAAAACCTATGCTGCCGTGCGGACAATTGAAGCGTTTACAAGCAGTTATATGGCCAAGTTCGTGAATAAAGTAACTCATTAGCATTGCCAGTAGAAACATGGGGATGGTAGACATCGATATGCCGAGTGTTGCTGCATGGCTAATATTAGCGAAAAGCGAAAAGTGAACACAGATAAAAACAAGGGCGAGGGCTGCACTTAGCCACTTATTAAATAATGGGGTCAATAAAACAGATAAGTACTTTAATATATACTCAGGTAACAGAGTCATACTAAATATAAAAGGGTTTCGTTGCGGAGGAAGCTCCATATCTGCAAACAGCTCTTCGGGAATATGTTGGCGAGCCAGCGCGATAATGTCTTCTTCAGTAGCCTTGTAGCGAGTTTTTATAAAATAACTTTCAACCAATGATTGACTCGAATTTTGATAAGTAAGTAAACTCTCAATTAATGATTTTACAGGTGCTGATACCACAAAGTTAAGATGTTCACATTGGATTAGAAATTTATTGTTTTTCTCTTCTGGCGATGAAGCTGTCGTCAAAATAAATTCGCTAATTTCAATGTTTTGATGAAGTTGAATAGGCATATTAAGTTAATCAGTAAGTGACAAAATTGAGAGGGGGCGACCCCTCTCGCTTTAAATTACCAAGTAACTTTACATTCGCAGCTTCCATCTGTTTCAGCGCCGCCATCATCAACGACTGCTTCCATTTCAAAACGTGCTTCTAAAGCTTCTACAGTATATTCAGTGTTTAGCTCATTTTTATCATTATTCATGTGACTTTCCTTAATTTATAATAATTTTAAGTTCATCGAAACGTCATTGCCTCGACCAAATTATGATTGCATCACGACAGAATAAAAAAAATAGTAAAAACACGCCAAGCCCTTTAAAAAATGAGTCTGGCGATAAATTACAAGTAACAGTCAGAAAAATATTAGCTTTGTTAGGCAGCTATATTATTTAATAGCGCTAAGGATTTTTCGAATGTAAAAAATTACAATCATATTTTTTACATATTTAATTTGAGCTGATGAAATGACCTTACTTTTAGACTTAGGAAATGAAATTCTTTTTCAAAAACTTATATTCTATTCAATTAATATCTAGGTAATTAAGTGATTGCTGTGCATATTTATAATGAGGTTCTTGACAGAATTTTATAAACAGTGAGTTTTAGAGGTAATCTTATTAATATATAAGAGCCGATTTTTTTAAGCAGAAAAAACACCTTGGTAAGTGGTATTACTTGAGCATATTCTTTGTTTTCTTTGGTCGCTTTATTTATCGTAATAACAAGCTATACCTAACGATGAGTGCGGTTAAATAAATACGTTGTTGAAAACTTCTATCAAACTTAATGCATTTTTATACTTAGCCTTAATGGCACAATAGCGTTTATATTAATGTTGTCGATTTGGGGGGATTTTTATTGTTTTTAACTAAGTACTCAGAAGGGGTACACCCGTAGTGCTCTTTAAAGCACTTACAAAAATATGATGCCGATGAAAAGCCGCTCTCAAATCCAACTCTTTTAATTTGGAGGTTAGCATTCAGTCCTGTAACTGAGTGTTTTAGGCGTGATTTTTTTATTTCTTTACTTGGCGATGATTGATATGTTGCTTTAAATTTTCGTTGTAAACTACGTGGGCTTGAATTCAGCATAAGTGCAAGTTTTTCGGTGTTAAATTGAGGGTCACAGTAATGCTCTGAAATCAAGACCATTGCAGCTTTAGTCAGTATTAAATCCTGTTCGCGCTCTTGGGTTAATTTATTATTCGATCTTTTAAAAAAGGTCTCCGTTACTGTATTCTCAAAGCGTTTTAGATTGAAAAAACTAAAAACCATAACTGATACAATACATAACGTAATAGTTAGCATTATACTTTCCATGTCATTTTCCTTATTTGTGCCTAATCTTGTTCCATTTCAGTGTTATTGTCTGCTTGATATTGCAAAATATCGCCAGGACAACAATCGAGTGCTTCGCATATAGCATCTAAGGTGGTAAATCGAATTGCTTTAGCTTTACCACTTTTAAGTACGGATAAATTCTGTATCGTGATATCTATCTGTTTTGATAGATCTTTCAATTTCAACTTTCGTTGAGCTAACATCACATCCAGATTGACAATTATTGCCATTAGATAACTAAACCTTGTTCATCTTTCATGGTACAAGCCTCCTTCATAATTGAAGAGATCACTAAAATTACAGCACCCCAAATTAATTGAGTTAATTCGGCACTACCAAAGTAATAATTTACTTCAAGCTTAGGAAATTCAAATAATAAATTTATGATGAATGAAACTGCAGAAGGCAGGAATATCATAACGATACCGTATGAAAACAAAGTGATTCCTATGAGTTGCAAATATCGACAACTTTGCGCCATAAATATTTCGCCTTTTTCATATAAACAGAATAACTTGAAGAGAAAAAATAAGACGAATAGTTGGGCAATAAAATCAACAGTACCTAAAATCCAGAAACTATTTAGGCCAGAACTTTCAAGTGAACTCGCATAGCTTGACCACTTTTCACTAATGGCTGATAAATTGACATTATTATCACCGAAGCTTTGTTTTGATTGCACTGCATCGGAGTTAAGTCCAACAAAAAATAGAAAAACACTAATATGAATTGCTCCACCAATAAGGATCATCAACTTAGTAATTTTACTAAGTCGTATAATTCTATGTATTGTTTGTGTTTTTTTACTATCTTTATCTGACATTCTGATTGCTATAATTTTTTTAGTAATGATAATAATTATAATCAATAAAGATTTTAGGTCAATTTATTTATCGTTTATCGATAAAAAATGCATGATAAACGTTTCTTTATGAAAGGGCATTAGGGGCAGTAAATTGCTATGTCTAGCATATGATTGGCGCTATCGAAGCTAAGTTACCTGATCTAAAGTAAATAATTATCTAGTTGTTCTAGATGTATTCGGTTATTGAATATTTACCATTGAACGTGTAGTGAATAAAATAATCAATATAAATAATAAGTTAAGTGCAATATTGATTAACATTATTCTTCACTTAAAAAACTATTGACACTATTTTCAAACCAATAATCAAACTCTTGTTGATGGTTTGGAAAATGTTCGAATAGTAGTTCCTCTATCACGCCTTGTGTTAGCACTGAGCAGGGCTCTTTCATTTCGAGTTTTAGTATCTGTTGAACTAATGCTCGGCCTTGAGCATTTGTCATTAAGAAATGAAACAATGCATTGCTGTTTTGGTATAACTCATGATTATTATTGCCATGCCAGTCTAATTCAGAAAATAACAATATTGATATTTGATGCGGGTAGCGTTGGTGCTTTAACCATGAAAAATTGAATGTTGCTATTGCACCATTACTTGTAATGGCAGAAAGATACTGCGCCATGCCTTCGTTCAGAAATCGTAAAGAATAACCAAAATAAGCATAATTAAAAGCATGAATAGCTTCATGTATCGCGGCATTTATCGCTTGCTTATGGTTTATAAACTCTACAACAGCTAAATTATTATAACTTTGATACATGCCTTGATATCCGCTAGGTGGAACTCCTAGGGTGTTTAAATAATTTTCAAATTCTATTCTTGAAGTGAGAAATACAATCTGTAATTTTATTTTTTTATTAAGCCGTATGTCTAGTCGATTTTCAATATGTTGAAAGGCAGCATTAAGCTTTAGGTTTAATTCTTCTAAAAATGGTTCATATCCCTTTCCTAAGTTTGTTTCTAATTGATAATAATTTTTGCTGACACGATAATTTATCGAACCATCATTTTTGATATATTTTTGGCGCTGTGTAGTGATGTTAACTAACTCAGGAATTCGGCATCTATTTACGGTTACCTTGTCGGCTTTATGAGGACTAGATGAGGCTGATAATGATTGGCTGTTTTGATCTGCTGCGATATTTGTTAATGAGCGATTGTTGCTTTCTTTTTTATTAGGCGTGACAGGTGAGCTCAAGTGAGGGCTTGATTGATAAACAGCTGCTAACTTATCAAAAGTAAGCTCAAAATACCCATAGAGCTTATGACTGAAGATGAGGATAATGATCACAATAGTGGCTATTACTAAGAGCGCGCGTTTTTTATAAGACATTTTAACCAATAAATTTAATTGTTGCTTATATGAAATATACGGATAACACATATATTTTACGAGCTATTATCTTAGTCTAAAATTAATCGAACGTGGTATTTTTATAGGTATATAAATACATCAAAAGTTGAGGAGATATTATGCAGCGCTTTGGCGTAAAATTGATTGCTCTGTTGATAATAATGTTGGTAAATTTTTAATGAATAAGCTAGTTCATTTGCACGGTATTATTTGCAAGGCACGGTTTGCAAGGCACCATTTGCAAAGTAAGTCGTTTTAACTTTAATGAAAATATAGCGTTATTGTCATTTATTCAAAATAGCTTGATAAAAGGCGCGGTTTTGATAATGAGTAAATCATTAAAACACGCCTATTAAACAAGTTATCGATAAAGGTGTTCTAGAACGTAACTTCAAGTAACTCTACTGAGTTATCAAAAGTCATTGTTTGTAGTTTTCCTTTCCCTTCAATATTGACCGTATTAACTTGGCTGGGCCATATTTCTTGAAGGGCATTGTGACGAATGCTTAGCGATTTCAGTGTTGGTGGCTCAACGGTCTCTTGGTATACCCAAAAGAATTGTCCATCGTTTTCATAGCCAATAGCGGCTAACTCTAAAGCACTACCAGCCGTAAACATTGAAAAGTGCTTGTTTACATAGTTGCTAAACTGCTGTTGTGTTTTTGTTGAGCCGATAATGTCGGCGTCTTTACCAAAAATATACTTAACCGCATGCTCAGCGTCATGAACTCTGAAACGATGCATTATCTCAATATTATGTGTTCTTGGGTTAAATGAAACGCTAGTGATTGCCGACTTTTGCTGATGTGCAAAAGAGTATGGGGCTGCTAAAAGCAGCCCCAATATCAGCATAACAATGAAGGGGGTACTATTCTTCATTGTCACCTTGAGTTTCTTTCTTCAATTCTGTTTTTATATCTTGCATGATATCTCGAGAAACCTTCTTGGTAGATTTCTTCTTCTTATATGCTTCGATACGCGACGGAATAATTTGACGCGGGTAGTGGTTGTTATGCACATCAACATCTGCTGTTTCCCAACGAGGGTCAACCGTAACACTGACTAGCTCTTTTTCTTTGTCAGTAATAATCAACTTACTTACAGCCTTAGGCGTACGACGCCAGATTTCAGCTGGAATGTATTGAGTATCTTTACTGCCATCAGTAAATGTTAGCTCTAAGATAATCGGCATTACTAAACCGCCTTTATTAGAGAAATCTAACACGTAGTAGTTTTTGTCTTCTTTAATCGCGCGATCTAGCGTTTTACGTTCCCAAGGTTTTAGTTTCTTAAGGAATTTTTGATATTTATTTCGCTCTTTATTTGTCACGGTAAAACGGTCGTTTTCGTCATAAAAATCAGTGATGTCTGAAAAGCGATCAACCCATAACTCTTTACCTTCAGCTTTGTTACGCTCGTCAGTTTTAGACAATGGCTTGTCTAGTTCTTCTTGGCGTTGGCGGTCAAAGTCTATGTCTGGGTTTTTCGTATCTAAGCGTAATTTAGATACTTTGTCTAAAGAAATATCTACGTGATCTGTGCTGTAAAACCAGCCTCTCCAGAACCAATCTAAATCAACACCTGAAGCTTCTTCCATAGTACGGAAAAAGTCAGACGGCGTAGGGCGCTTATACTTCCAGCGAGTTGCATATTCTTTAAATGCAAAGTCAAATAATTCACGGCCTAAAATAGTTTCGCGCAGTATATTTAAAGCCGCTGCTGGTTTAGTGTAAGCATTTGGACCAAGTTTTAAAACGCTGTCAGACTGGGTCATAATCGGTACTTGCGTTGAAGACTTCATATAACTCACAATATCGCGTGGTTCAACACCCCATGGAATGGTTGGATCCCATTCGCGACCAGCAACACCATCTAAAAAGCTGTTTAAACCTTCATCCATCCATGCCCATTGGCGCTCGTCAGAGTTAACGATCATCGGGAAATAGATATGTCCAATTTCATGAATAACAACACCAATTAAGAAGCGCTTTTCTGCTTGTGTATAGGTACGGCTGCCATCTTTTTGTAATTCTGTACGCGGACCATTGAATGTGATCATTGGGTACTCCATACCGCCTACTGGGCCATTTACTGACTGTGCAACAGGGTATGGGTAATCAAATGAGAATCGTGAGTAAACTTCTAAGGTATGAATGATTGATTCAGTTGAATATTTCTTCCATAAATCACCACCTTCTTTTGGATAAAACGACATTGCCATTACAGAAGGTTGTTCGTCACCACCTTGTTGATGGCCACGTGCATCCCACATAAATTTACGTGATGAAGCCCAGGCAAAGTCACGTACATTTTTAGCACTAAATTTCCATGTTTTAGTTTTGTTGGTACCAGCTTTTTCGTTTTCTAAGGCTTCTTCTTCAGTAACGATGAAAACAATACGATCTGCTTTTTCAGCTTCTTTCAAACGCTTACGCTGCGTAGATGTTAGTACTTTTTTAGCATTGGTTAGTTCACCTGTAGAGCTAACAATGTGATCAGCAGGAACCGTTAGTTCAACATCATAATTACCAAATTCTAAGGTAAATTCACCACGGCCAATAAACTCTTTGTTAGTCCATGCTTCATAATCAGTGTATGCGTGAAGACGTGGGAACCACTGAGCTAATAAGAAAATGTCGTTACCGCCTTTGCGGGCATCGTCAGGAAAATGCTCGTACCCTGAACGTGCAGAAACAGCATCTTCTTCAACAATATTGAAAGCATAATCAATGCCGAATTTAACTTGTGTTCCGGGCGCTAATTTATTGCGTAAATCAATACGCATATTTGTGCCAACAATAACATGATGTAATTTATTGCCTTTGCTATCCGTAACCGACTGAATGTCATAACCAACAACATTGTCATCCATAAAGTGCTGGCGACGAAGTGCACCTAAGCTTAACTGTGCTGGTTTGCTTGATGTTGCCGCTGCTGTACCAGGGCCTCGGTTGCCAATGCCACCAAAAGTGGTTGTTGTCGCTGAAAGCGAGTCATTGCGGAATTTGTTTTGGTCTAACTGCACCCACAAGTATTTCAACGTATCAGGAGAGTTGTTGTAATAAGTAATTGACTGAGTAGCTTCAATTCGACGCTTTTTCTCGTCTAATTTAGCTTTAATTTTATAGTCTACTTGTTGCTGCCAATATTTGTGGCCTGGTTCTCCGGCCGCATTTCGGTATACGTTAGGTGTTGGTAAGCTTTCATCCAATTGACGAAATTTATCAACAAAATCGCCTTTGGTTTGTTGTATCGCCGCATTTGCCGAAGCAATTGCCGTTAACGATAGCAGTGTTATTTTAATTAATTTAATGAACATGGTGTTCCTTTTATACACTAATTTATAATTTGGCTTTATTTTTAGCTACGACAGAGCGCATAACGTTAATAGATATTGGTTATATATTTTAAGACTAAAAATATATACACATGCTGCAATGTTACCTTGTAACATTGCAGGTGTTCAAGTGGTATTTTAAAGTGCCTGCATTTAGCGCACAAGAGCATAGCGTAAAATTTTAGCAACGCCTTACTTTTATTTTGATAATTAGTAGTTATTCACATTCAATCTTTGCGCGCAGGAAAGTGATTTTACAATCTATCTATCTGATAAAGAATGTTTTTTTGATTTTATATAACCATTAATTGACGGAATTACTGCAACAAGTGCAGATGTTACAAGCATTGTTATTATTAACATGAGCGTATTAGGTGTAAATATATTCATACTGATTTGCAGGCTAAAATAAGATGCTAAATAATCTTGCGTTAAAGATAAACTGGCTAGCAGTATGGCTGTGCCTAACGCACAGCTTATCATGGCAATAAATAAAGCTTCGAGTTGAATTAACAAAAACAAAAATAAAGGAGGTGCGCCAATCACACGTAATAGCTGTATTTCTCTTGTTCGCTGTTTAATTGAAGCGAGCAACATGGCACTTACACCTAAGCTAGCTGAAATAAAGACTAAAATAGAAACTAAAAACAGTGTGCTTTCTAAAACCCCCATTATCTGCCAAAGCTCTGACAATGCGATACCGGGTAATATGGCTAATAGGGGCTCTTGTTTATCATTATTAATGTCGCGCTGTACTTTAAATGTCGACATTTTTGAGTTAAGAGCCAACATAAAAGCAGTAATGCTTTTTGGGGTTAAATGAGAGGCTACTTGTGTGGTTAAATCAGCTTCTTTGTGGTGATTATGCATTTTACTGGCATCAATTTGATGAGAATAAGGATTGTTTTTACCAGTATAATGTATTGCTTCTATTCCTTGTAAGCTAACATGTAACGTATGATCTACAGGTGTACCGGTTGGAGCTAAAACCCCTACAACGGTAAATGGTTTCTCAGCATGTAAGCTAAAACTGTTTTTGCCTATACCATGAGCTAATACAAGCTTATCATCTAGCTGGTAACCTAATTTAGCGGCCACTTGATAGCCCAAAACCACATCAAATACATTACTAAAAGCTTGCCCTTGCTTAAATAATAGCTTGTGTTTTTTGCCGTAGCTAAAGTGTTGAAAATAGGCAGGGATGGTACCTAGTACTCTAAAGCCCTTGTGAGAATCGCCTAGCGAAATGGGAACCGCCCATTTTACTTGAGGGTTACTCGCCACTTTTTCGAATGACTGCCAGCTTATATTATTGCTTGCACTGCCAATTTTAAACACTGAATACAGTAATAAATTTAAGCTGCTAGTTCGTGCCCCCACTATTATATCAACCCCAGAAACGGTATTAGCAAAGCTCTCTTTTGTTTGATGTCGAATATGCTCAACACCGAGTAAAACAAAAACACTGACGGTCATCGCGATAATTGATAAAACAATGGAGTCTTTGCGATCATGTAGGCTTTTCAGGGCAAGTTTAATTAGCATGTAGATTTCCTGCATGATTAATATCGCTTAATAATTCAATACGGGAAAAATAGTGTGATAACGAGACATCATGACTCACAAATAATAATGTTATTTCATGTTTATTAACAAGTGCCATTAAAAGCTTCATAAAAGCATCGCTATTTTCTTGGTCGAGTGATGAAGTCGGTTCATCGGCAATAATTAATGTCGGTTTATTGATGAGCGCACGTGCAATAGCAATACGCTGTTGCTGACCAATACTTAGTGTACGTACCGGCTTTTTCCAATCTTTTTCTGGTATGTTTAAGCTTTGAAGTAATGTTTTAATTTCTTTGCTAAGTGAAGATTGTGATACTGCCTTTGAAAAATAGTTTGCCAGTTGAATGTTATCGATGGCATCAAGGTACGGAATTAAATTAAACTGCTGAAAAACATAACCAATGTTGTTTGCTCTAAAAGTATCACGCTGCCGGTTGGTCATTTCATCAATACGTTGGTCGAGCACTTTAACATGACCACTATCAACCGAGAGTAAACCGTTTAAAATGTTTAATAACGTTGACTTACCGCTGCCTGATGAGCCGTGAATAAGCGTATGCTCACCGGCAGATAATGACCAAGATGGTATATCTATCACACAAGAGCTGGGTTGTTCAGCGTAGCTAAACTTAAGGTTAACGAGATCAATTATCATGACTGGCTTATAACTCAACATAAAGAAAAACTAATGTAATAGCTAAATGATACAGTGTATCATTTGGCTATTAAACACATTTTTAGCCGATGTTATATGAGTAAATTAAGTATCGTTATTATCACAAGCCTATTCTTACTAGCGTGTGAGCAATCTAAAAACAGTAATGCCTCTAACCAGGCCGGCGTAGCCGCAGAAAATAAAAAGCCAACGACTGTTACAGCGCCGTTGAATGAGCCTAGCGAGCAAACTAGGATAGAAAAGCCAAATATACCTGCATCTGCTTTTATGAAAGCTGATTGGCTCGATTTATTACCCGAAGATGATTTAAATGCACTGTTAAACCCGCCAAGTTATCTTGATGATATCGTTGATGGCTCTGCTGAAGATCAATTGAGTAACCCATTAAAAAATGAACTAACCAATGGCGAAGATGATCGTTATCAACAAGCGTTAGCATCAATTAATGTTAAGGCTATTGTTGATAATGCTCCAATCAAAATCCCGGCGTTTATTGTGCCACTTGAGTTTGATGATGAGCAAAACGTAACACAATTTTTTATGGTGCCATTTTTTGGTGCATGTCTTCATTTACCGCCGCCACCGCCTAATCAAACAATTTTTGTGAATTACCCACAAGGGCTTAAGCTTGAATCACTTTACGATGCGTATTGGATCTCAGGTGTTATAAAAACATCGCTAGTTGAAAACGATACTGCTACCGCTGCTTACTCAATGGAAATGCATGCATTTGAACTTTATACCGAAGAGCCGTGATTAAATTGATTTAGTAAACTTGGACTTAAGTTTAAGTTTAAGTTTAAGTTTAAGTGAAAGTTTAAGTTTAAGTTAAAGTTAATGAATCAGTGTGCAAAAAATTAGTTGGGGCTTTTGTTAATGCAGGCCATGAGCTGCGTTTCAATAGCGTCATCTAGCTGCTTAGCTATTATTTCTATACGACTTTCCTTAGCAATCTCAAGCGCTGTTTCTGTTACGCCATCAGCGGTAAAGTTATAGCCAAATATACCCTGTTCGGTGATAAACACGGCTTTTATGCGCTCGGCGTTGATATTGCTGAGAAAACGTTGCAGTTTAGCGTAATTGAATGTTTTTTCTTCAGCAAACCGCCAACCAACACTGGCAAAACCTGCCCCGGTATTGATTGCCTTAATATATCCGCATTCAGGTATCACTAAATCAGCTGTCATGACTTTTTTAGTTGTGTGGTGGTGCGACGATGAGGATAAGCCCAATGTCGTCGTGCCAGCTAAAAGTGAAAGTGCAATATCGCCTTGCTGAGCGTAATGTACATCGGCATTGGCTTGGCCATGTGCCTTTATATAATCCATTAACCTTGTTTTATCTTCATTCTGATATAAATCTACTTTATTGCCAATAATGGTGTCAGCAATCGCTATTTGCTGATTAAAAATATCATGACTTGTGTATCGGGTGTTGGTTAAGTTCCGGGCATCAACTAAGGTGATGGTTTTTTGTAATAAAAGTGCCTCTTGATAATGTTTATCCGACAGTGCCTTAACAATCTCTTTAGGGTGTCCAAGCCCAGTTGGTTCTATTAATAAACGGTCGGGCTTTGCCTGTAACAGCAGTTGGTTAAGGGCTATTTGCATAGGTACACCTGCGGCGCAGCACATACAACCACCGGGAACTTCGCGTATAAAAGCACCTTGTTTTTCTGCGTGTTGACCGGATAATAAGCTGCCATCAACACCTATCTCACCGAATTCATTCACTAAAATAGCCCAACGCTCATTTGAAGGTTTTTGTGTTAACAATTGCAGAATTGCTGATGTTTTACCTACACCTAAAAAACCGGTAATAATATTGGTCGGAACTGCGGTGATTTTCATCGACTTCATTTAACCTCTTTAACGTTATATTCTAGCCGCAACACTTTTTAAACTTGCGGCCACTATCACAGGGGCAAGGGTCATTACGACCTACTTTGGGCTGTTCATGCACTATTGGGCTTTGCGGTGCACAACAGCTTGCTTGGCTGCAACAGCTTTCATTATCTACCATTGGCTGGTTAATACTATCTTGATTATTGTTTTCCATGATTAAACCTTTTCAAATAAATGTTGACTCTGGCATTTGTGAAGAATGATGTTTTATAATTTTCCAAGATTTACCATTCCACTGATAAACAAAGGTAAATCGCGCTTGTACTTTTGAACCGTCTTTAAAAGAAAACGTATAGAGGCCCGAGTTCATTGCGATATCATTGAAAATAGAAATGTTAGTTTCATCTAATTCACCAACAGGCTCTCTGGTTAAGAAGTCAGTAAAGTACTTTTCCATTTCTTCATGATTATGACAGACGTTATTGGATATTGTTGGCAGCAGCACCGCGTTATGCGCATACAATTCAATTACGCGCCTTGGCTCTTTTGTTTTTATTGCGTTATTCCAGTGTTCAAATAACGCTAATATTTCACGTTTATCCATTTTTACTTAAAGGTTATGTTTTTATTATTAACATTTAGGGTTGAAGCGCCTTGTTTTGATTCGGTAAGCCACATGGCTTTTATTTGTTCAATGCCTGAAAAAAGATCAAATAGCTTAATTTTAATAGCTGATAACGTCGATGACTTTTTACAACGGTAATGATACTTAGCAATCACTTCTCTATGCCCAGCGCTTTCACTTATTTTTTGTTCATGATGGTGATCATCACGATGATTATGTGAATCCATATGTTGATCACTTTTTTCTTGCTGAGTTTGAATGACACTTGATAAATCAATGAACTGATTGACTAATACGCAGTCGCCACCAGAAAATGAAAATACATCATGGTGATTAGCCAAAAGTAATTCGGCTTGATTGATGGCCGCTTTATCTGTTCTAGTTATCGCACTATGTTCAAAACCAAGTAGGTTCATGGCGGGCGATCTCAGCTCAATTTCAAGCTGTTGTTTTTCTAATGCTATGGTCAACTCAGATACGCCATGCACATGCGCATTAAACGTTACCTTATCCTCGGCAAAACTGTGCAGGTGGGCTAACAATGCAACTAGCATTGTGTATATTGGTATAAAACTGTATTGACTAAGGTTCATGCGCTATGCCGTATTTAATCAGAGAGAAAATCAAGCGTTAATAAAAGCCTACGTTCACCTTCAGCTACCGGCGGTGAACGATGTACAAGCCCCGCGCCGTTGTTGTTATACCAACCTTCACCTTTTAGCAGTGCAACATCACCTTTTTTTAGTCGATTAATATCACTGAGACTATTAAAAAGTCCTGATTGTTCATCTGGCTTACCTTGGTTGCCAGCACCTAGTTTGCCTCTATCGATTACATCATGAAGAAGCCAGTCAGTTGCAACTCCATGATATGTCGTGATTAAACGACAGGGGATTTTATCTACATGAAAGCGAGGACACATAGCACGTTCAAGTATAGAAATTCTTAGCCCTACGCCTTTTATGTCGAACAAGCAGCAAAACATATCAACCAGTAGGGTTATATCATCCCTTAGCGCTTGCGCTATTTCGGTAACGCCAAAAGCTTCTATTAGAGCATCTTGAGTGTTTTCTGGTGTTACTGCCAATACAGTTGCTTTTGTTTTATTACGCTTTAAAAAGTCGTCAACGGCTAGGGTTAGCTCTTGGGAAAGATCACGTTGCCATGTCGCAATATTGGTGTTTTCTTGGTAAATATTGGTAAATACGTTAGGCGTATTGCCTTGTACTGAGCGCTCAACATGTGTTTCTGAGTAACTCTTTTCTTTGATCATCGCTGCACTACTCATGTTTCTTCTCCCCAGACTGGAAATGGGTCATTTAATGTGACCCAATACTTTTGCCCTTGTAGTAATTCATTTTCAGTTAGTAAGCATTGATCTAATGCTAACGTCATTTTCTTTTGATCAAGTTTCTGGCCTATAAACACCAGTTCTTGGCGCATATCACCAAAGGGTTCAACCCATTGCTTTTGAATCGCATCAAGTGAACCTTCATCGGTGGGCCAGTCTTTCTTCGGAATAGCTTTCCAAAACATGCCTGCAAAGCCGTAATGTGCTATACCGCCAGCTTGGCTCCATTGGCCACAAAACTGTGGTCGGGACGCAAGCCAAAAGTAACCTTTAGAGCGAATAAGTTTGCCGAATTGTTCGGTGTTGTGCAGGAAATGATAAAATTTTTCAGGGTTGAATGGTCTGCGTGCAATATAGTTAAAACTACCAATACCGTACTCTTCTGTTTCCGGAACGTGCTCTCCACGCATTTCTTTGAGCCAGCCAGGGGCTTTTTCCGCTTGTTCAAAATCAAAAAGCTTAGTGTTTAATACTTCATTAATATCAATTTTTCCTGATGATATTGGAATGATTTTAGCACGAGTATTAAGCACCTTGAGTATAGCGACAAGGCGTTCAATATCAGCTGTATTCACTAAATCTGTTTTGCTAATGAGCAGTACATCTGCAAATTCAACTTGATCAATTAATAAGTCGGCTACGCTTCGTTCGTCTTCTTCGCCAAGTGATTCTCCAGCATCTTGTAAGTACTTCGCTTCGTCGAAATCTTTTAAGAAATTCACTGCATCAACAACGGTAACCATAGTATCTAAGGTAGCAACGTCAGATAACGAAATGCCATCTTCGTCGGCAAAGGTAAAAGTTTCAGCAACAGGTAGTGGCTCTGAAATGCCTGTTGATTCAATAACAAGATTATCAAACCTGCCTTCTTTCGCGAGTTTTTCAACCTCCAACAGCAAGTCTTCACGCAACGTACAACAAATACAGCCGTTACTCATTTCTACCAGCTTCTCGTCACTGCGATTAAGTGAAACCTCATTTTTTACGAAGGCTGCATCAATGTTTATTTCGCTCATATCGTTAACAATAACGGCAACCTTCTTGCCTTGACGGTTGTTGAGAATATGACTGAGCACGGTGGTTTTTCCCGCACCAAGAAAACCGGATAGCACGGTTACAGGTAATTTTTGTTCAATCACGTTACTAATATCTCTAATTTATGATGGTTAGATATGTTACAACGTATCATTTTGTTTTGGTAGTTTATTCTTGCAAATAGTGAAGCCCTTAATAAAACATGCGTTCAGGCAAGGTAGTGTCATCGCTAAAAGTCAGTTTATCCTGAGCACAAATAGCTTCAGCTATCTAACGCTTTATTAAAGAGATCTGCTTTGATAGGTTATTTGTATTTCAGAGGGAAGGTATATTTATTCTTTATTCAGGCGTAAGTTTGAATGTTTATAACGTTTTAAAGGCTGGTATATCAGCATGTAAATCTGTGAGTGATGAGCTTAGCTTAGGTTGGCTTAGCTTAGCTTAGTGAGGATTCGATTAATGATTCAATGTATAAAAGGTACTGCACTGCTGTGCGAATACCTTTTATGAGAATAACAGAGAGTAATCAATTATAAATTGCCAAATTTACCGTTGGCATTTTTCCATTGTTCTTTTGGCGTAATGGTTTCCAATATATCCCAATGCTCAACAATTTTTCCATTTTCAACACGAAATAGATCATAGAATGAGGTTGGCTTTTCGGCAAATGTACCTTCACTAATACTTAAAACAAAATTACCTTCCCCAAGAATTTTATGATTAGTGGTATAAACCATTTTAATGCCTTGTTTTGCCATGGCTTCAAACGCTTGCCCTAAGCCTGATAAACCATCTGCAATCATAGTATTGTGCTGATAATAGGTATCACCATCAAAAAATGAACTTAACTTATCCATTTGACCTTTCACTAAAATGGTATCAACAAAATCAGCCACTATCGCTTTGTTCTCAGCTGTTTTATCTAAATTTTTACTCTGGACTTGACCATCAAGTTGAGTACGGCCGCTTGGGTTTGCTGTGCTTGCTTTTGTATCAAGGTTATCCCAGTGCTCGACAATTAAGCCATTTTCAAACTTGAATATATCAAAACCAACTTTAGGGCCAAAAAACTCATAATCAGTGTGTGTGAAAACGTAATCGCCATCACTAAATGCACGAATCACATTCACCTTGGCACTATTTTTAGGTAAAGCCTGTAAAAGAGCACCAAATCCCGCTAGTCCATCTTCCACCGCTAGGTTGTGCTGAGTGTAGTGTGCAGGGTTAACATAGCTAATCGCTGTTTGGTCGCCTGTTTCAATGCTGTTTAGTAACGCAACCGCTTTGTCTTTATTTGATTTGTTCATTTCACTCTCCGCATTCATTGCTGTTGAACTGCAAGCTGTTAGGGTTAAAACCCCAGCTAACATAGTAGCTAAAAGATTTGTTTTCATAATATTCACCTTAAAAATTTGATGGATACATTATGTATTTATGTCTAATAAGTGTTCAGGTGAATGAGCGCGTAAAAATGGTAAATAGCTAACCTTTGTTGTATTTTTTAAATTGCGAAGGAGTCATCAGGGTATTTTTTTTGAAGTACTTGACGAAATTAGTCACTTCGTCAAAACCTAAATCATCAGCAAGTTGCTGAATACGAATCCCTTCAATAGCTAGCTTTCGCTTAGCTTCTAAAATGGTGTGAGCATCAATTAATTGTTTTGTGGTTTGTTTACTCGCGAGCTTACATATTTGGTTAAGCGACTTATAAGTCATATTCAACATACCCGCGTATGTTATGGCGTCGCGCGTTGTAGTAAAGTTTTGTTCTAGTAATTGAATAAACTGATTAAATTTTTTTGCTCGCGGTTCACTTAGATTAAGCTCATAAGATTTTGGCCGTGCATTGACAAGCTTAGTGAGAGAGGCAGAAAAAAGCAGATGAATAAAAGCTAGGTTAGATGACTCTAATAAGAGCTCTTTTTCTATTTCTGTTAACAATGTACTGAACGTTATTATCAAATTATCTGCCAAGGTAAATGAAGGGCTGTAAGATACTAATAAATGGTTAGGAGAAAATACCGTTCTTTTCATTGCTGACGAAATACTATCAAGAAATTCATCAGTAAAAACAATTAACTTTCCTTGTGGTTTATTGATTAAATCAAAAGCATGAATTTGATTTTTTTTAACGAATACTACACTCCCCGGCTGAATAGTATAAGTTATAAAGTCAATAAAATGTGTGCCATGCCCTTGGGTGATATACAACAAACTGTGAAACTGTATACGGTGAGGTTTTGTCGAAAAACTTATTTCCTCATTATCTAAACGGTTATATATATCAGATAACTCAATTATTTCTATACCAATATTTTTATGATTTTTCGGGCTAAATTTAATGTCTGGGATTTTCATAAATAGACTTGTATGAATAATTTTTATTAAAATTATTTTTTTAATGATATCTGTAAATTAACCGAGTTGAAGGTGTATTGCATCAAATAATATCAGGGTTTACCAAGCGATTTCTGTCATGGTAAGGCTAATTTCAGCGTGTTATATATTATTATCGCATTGTTAATGCTGTGTTTTTTTACATTATGGATTTGCATCGCCTAGTTAATTTCAAATAGCCTTGCTTGCGTTAGACGATACTTTATGGCGATGACAAGAAAAGCAGCAAGGAAATTCTTGTCTAACCATGGTTATAGAACAGTATTATTTATAATCGTTTGTGATTTTGTTGCATGTTTAAAGCCCTAGCTCCGATAATTCAGGGTGATCATCAGGGCGGCGACCTTGTGGCCAGTGAAACTTTCGCTCTGATGCTTTGATCGGTAGGTCGTTAATACTGGCATATCTGTTTTGCATTAGGCCATTGTTGTCAAACTCCCAGTTTTCGTTGCCGTAGGAGCGAAACCAGTCGCCATTTTTATCTTGCCATTCGTAGGCATATCGCACGGCAATGCGGTTGTCAGTGAAGGCCCATAACTCTTTGATTAAGCGATACTCTAATTCCTTTTGCCACTTTGCCTTTAGGAAATTCTCTGCTTCTTGGCGACCGTTAACAAAGCTGGAACGATTTCGCCATTGAGTATCAAGTGTATAAGCCATTGCTACTTTTTCGGCATTGCGGCTGTTCCATCCGTCTTCAGCTAAACGCACTTTTTGACGTGCGGTTGCTTCATTAAACGGGGGTAGTGGTGGTCTAGTTGACATAATAATTTCCTCAATGGTCGTTAGTAAATAAGTTAGTAAGTGAGTGTTTATAAATCTAAAATAATAGTGCTAGTACCTTTTGCTGGGACTGCACAGCAGATAAGTACTTCGTTTTCTGCGATTTCTACGCTTGGTTGAATTCTATAAGTAACCTTACCTGCGTGTAGTTTTATCGCACAAGAACCACAGTTGCCGCTTCTGCAGCTATAGGCTGGCGAAAGCCCTTGTTTTTCGGCGACTACTAAGAGTGTTTCATCGCCTTTATGCCATTGTTGTGTGATTTTTGAGTGGCGAAACTCTAGTGTGGTGCTATCGGCTTCTTTCGCTATGTCACTTTCATGGGTTAAGCGGCGTAAAACGGCTGGCCCAAATGTTTCTGCGAAAATTTGTTCATCGGCAACACCGAGTTCAAGCAAAAGATCATACATTGCTTGCATAAATGCTTTAGGTCCACATAGAAAGTAATCACTTGTTTGAAGTGTATTAAGGTCTGTGCTGTTTTCTACTAAAACCTGTTTAGCTATTCTTTTACCTGCAAGCGGGTAGTAAGCAATGCTGTTATCAGTGGCTGAGGCTAGTTTTGTAAAGTCATCATAAAAAGCCAGTTGCTCTCTTGTTTGCGCCGAATGAAAAATACTGAGGGGTCTTATATGGCGCATTCTAATGCCTTCGATATACGTTTGTAACGCCATTGATATCATAGGTGTTATGCCTACTCCTCCTGCTAATAGTACGGCAGGGCGTTTGGAAGAAGTGTCTAGCCAAAAATTTCCTTGGGGTAGCTTTGCGTCAATCAGTGCACCAATGGTTAGGTTTTGATGTAAATGTGAAGACGCCACACCATGTAATTCACGCTTAACCGAAATGCGATAAAACGCATCATGAGGCGAGCTAGACAAAGTATAGTTACGAATAACCCACTCTTTTTTATTCGGTATAGCTAAATCACTGGCTAAGCCAAGCGCTATGCGGATAGTTAAGTGTTGGCCTGCTTTAAAGGGCACAAGTTCACCTTTGTCGTGTTTTTCTAGATAAAAAGATCGTATGTCAGCCGTCTCATCAATCACCTTAATAACTTTAAATGAATGCCACTTATTTGATTGCTGCTGAGCAACTTCAAGTTGCTTGGCTTGCGCCCAACTTCCAGTTAACAGTGAATTAGGAGAATACTCAACAAGTCTAGCGCTAAAAGGTAAGGCATTTGTTAATTTTTGTCCTTGTTCAACTATAAATCGCCAACCGCGCTGTGCGCCCTTAAATGTGCTAATAGCGGGGGAGTTTTCGTTAATTATTTCCACGAGCCCAGATAGAAATAACAACTCACCCGTTTCGAAATTAGGAAAAAGTAAACCAGCTTTTGGGTTTAATAAAAAGTTTCCTAGGGTGTTAAATAGGTTGTTGCCTGCATAATCTGGAATGGTCAAGGTATTGCCCTCAACAGCAACAAAACCAGGTCGGCCGCCTCGATGCGATACGTCTACACCTTTTGTAATATCTGGATTATTCGTGTCGTTGTCATTAACATAACTAGCGACAAAAAAAGTATCTGACAGGGAAATAGCTTTTTTTGCTTTACTATCTAGTCGGGTAAACGTGGTTTTTATTGTTGGATCAACATTGTCAACTTGGCGAAAATCCCGGGTTTGAATGTACTGTGGACAATTGCCAAATGATTGATCAACCGTAAGGCTAAAACCTTTCTCAGTGATAGAGCTTATACGTGCATTTAAGCGATTTCGTCTGCGTGTTGGTATTTCAATGCCCAATAAGCCCAATGGCTGACCAAGCTTTAGTGAGCTTGATAAAGGATCGCCATTAACCGGTGTGGCATTAATATCTAAACTGGTTGGTGTTACTGAGTTCATGAAGCCAGGTAAGCCCGGTAAAATAGAAGCCCAAGGCCTGCCGGCTTCGTCGACGCTACCAACAACAACAAAAGGCAGTTTTGCAAAAAACTCGCGATGTTGCTCTGGTAAGTAAGAGCGGATTACCTTGCGGCCAATAGTTTCCATCGCCTCAGCTTTACCGACACGTTGTTGCATGATTTTTTCACCTTGATGAAAAGGTGATTTTTCTGATGCATTAGACATATTGACCTCAAATTTGGTTAATTATTCTTACATGATTAGTCTGATGAACTATTTAGCTATTTAGCTATTTAGCTATTGAGCAAGCAGGCCAGCTTCAGTTGTTGGCATGGCGACAAAGCCATCAAGCGCTTCAATATTCTTTAAAAGACGCTGAACATTTGGGTAAGGTGATAGCGAGACGTTGCCCTCTGGCGCATGGGCGGTGTAGCTATAAATGGCAATGTCTGCGATTGTTGGCGTGTTACCGACAAGAAACTCACGCCCTTGCATATGCATGTCTAATTTACTCAGGGCTTTTGCGGCAATCACCATGGTGTACTCAACATTAATTGGCGCATTAAATACAGTGATCAACCTCGCTGCCGCAGGTCCAAATGCAAGTTCACCAGCAGCGAGCGTAAGAAACTTTTGAATGTCAGCTTCAATGATTGGATCGTTAGGCAAAAAAGTGGGCGCATATTTTTTCGCTAGATAAACCAAAATAGCATTGGAGTCAGATATAACCAGGTCACCATCTTCAATAACCGGTACTTGGCCCAGTGGATTTAAGGCGAGAAAAGGTGCTTCTTTGTGCTCACCTGCAGGTAAGTTAACTATATTTACCTGGTGCTTAATACCTGCAATAGCTGCAAATAATACCACTCGGTGTGCGTGTCCTGATAATGGAAAGCTATGAATTTTTATAGTATTCGACATGAGTAAATCCTCGAAATGTTGTGGTTTTTAAGTATCTGTATATTTAATAAACTAGATAGTACTGCTTGGTAAGTTTGTAGACAATATGGTGTTTTATGGAATAACTATGTACATTGTGTACATAGTTGGTGAGAATGAGAAAGTAATATAATGGATACAGTTGATGGTATGCGCACTTTTGTAGCGGTAGCAAAGCAAGCGTCATTTACCGGTGGTGCTAAGTTAATAGGTATTAGTACTAAGTTGGCAAGTAAGTATATTGCTCAGCTAGAAACGCGACTCGATGCCCAGCTTTTTCATCGAACAACACGTAGCGTAACATTAACCGAAACCGGACGAGCTTATTTTGAAAAGTGCCAACCAGTACTTGAGCAATTTGACGAGCTTGAAGATGTTGTTCAACAAGAACAAGCTGAGTTAGCTGGCGTAATAAAAATAACGGCACCAACAGGCTTTGGTAGCACTAAGTTGGTGGAAGCACTGGCACCTTTTCAACAGCTACACCCTAAGGTGAGTATTGACCTGCGTTTGTCAGATCATAACGTCAGTATTGTTGAAGAGGGCATTGACCTTGCTATTCGCTTTGGCAATTTACAAGACTCGACTATGATTGCAAGAAAGCTAATGGATATGCGTATTGTGGTATTTGCTTCACCAGCTTATTTAACAAAATTTGGTGAGCCAAAGCACCCAAGTGCGTTATCGAGCCACAATTGTTTGTTACAACAATTTAGCGCTGAGCCTTATCATTGGCAATTTAAGTTTGGCGATGAAATGAAGTTATATCCGGTGACGGGCTCATACAGTGCTAATTCGCCACGAGCCGTAGCTCACATGGCCGCAGAAGGTCTTGGTATAGGTGCAGGACCCGCTTATGCAGTCGAGTCTTACTTAAAAGACGCTTCGTTAAGATTATTATTCGAAGATAACGAGGCACGTATTATACCTTTGCATGCGGTCTACCCTTCGGGCCGACATTTGGCGAAACGTATGCGAGCTTTGATTGATCACCTTGTAGTTATATTTAGTCAGTCTTCGCTTGCAGCTAAAGAAAACTGAGCGGTTGATTTAGCAAAAATTTCAGCAAAAAGTTAAATAAAAAAATACTAAGCTTCATTGTCTTATCAGCCAATTATCTTAGTGTTTCATTTATTATCAGTAGTTCTAGAATAGAGGTGATTTATTACTTTGTTTTTTTAGCCTGCGTAATAAAATCGTTTAAGTAGTCGATATGCTGCTCGTCTTTGCGAATTCCTACAAATATTTGTTTTTGAATACCTGCCTCCCCGAACCGCAGACTCTTGATAGGCATTGATTTTGAATACTCGTCTACTAGCCAACCTGGCAAGGCACAAACGCCTCGTCCTGCAGCCACCATTTGTAGCATGATCTCAGTAGTTTCTATGTACTTGTGTTTTTTTACTGAACATTTTGCAGGGTTTAGAAATTGACTAAAAATGTCTAGCCTTAGCGGCTCTACAGGATAACTAAACAGTACGTCGTTATTTAACTGCTCGGGTAATACAAAGCTTTGCTTTGCCAGTTCGTGAGAAGCAGAAACTACCAATCTATGCTCATAATCAAAAACCGGTATGTAGTCAATTTTAGGTTTAAACAGTGGATCAGGTGTAATAAGTACATCGATTTCGTAATTAAGCAAAGCACCTAAAGCACCGAATTGGAATTCTTGCTTCACGTCCATATCTATATCGGGCCATTGCTCTAAATAGGGTTGAATTACTCTCAATAGCCATTGATAACAAGGATGACATTCCATGCCAATGCGTAACGAACCCATTTCACCTTTGGCAATTTGGCTCAGTAATAATTCAGTATGTAAAAATTGAGGTAACACTCTATTTGCTAAGGTTTGAATGCGGGCGCCTGCAGCGGTAAGGCGTAGGTTTCTACCGTCTTTTGTCCATATTGGTGTAGCAATTTGGCCTTCAAGTTTTTTAATGCTATGACTTAATGCCGATTGAGATAAGTGTAAGGAGTCAGCTGCTTTAGTTAAGGTACCATGATCTTTTATCGCGGTTAGTATTTCTAAATGGATCCTCTCTAACACTTGTAAACTCCTATTTTTAAATGTTTTTTAGCTTTAATGATGAAGTACATTCATTGTTTGATGAGAGAATATCATTTTATCAATCATAAAAGTTTTTTTACAATCACAATTGGGATAAATAATGATAACTATTTGCGATGTAATCTTTTGCTAGATCATAAAGGATCAGGGATACTAACGCGTTAGTTTTACTTAAAAACCTAACATTTAAGGCTGCATTTTTTTACGAGCAAGGCCTATCCGCTTTTAGACATTAATTATAAGTAGTAGTTAAACATGATAATTGAATTTATAACGAATAATTTTCCAACTATTTTAGCCTTGGTTGCTACTGGTATGTTCGCTGGAATTTTAGCCGGTTTGTTAGGGGTAGGCGGCGGTATCGTGATTGTACCTGTGTTATTTTTCTTGTTCCAAAGTTTTGGCGTATCACCAGAGTCTGCCATGGTTATTGCAACAGCAACCTCATTGGCCACCATAGTGCCAACGTCTATTAGCTCTATTCGTTCACATCACCATAAAGGAAATGTTGATTTTAGCCTGCTTAAACGTTGGGCGGTATTTATTCTTGTCGGTGTGCTAGCGGGGAGTTGGTTGGTGACTCGGGTTGAAGGAACAATATTAACCTTATTGTTTGGCGTGATAGCGGTTTTATCTGCTTTAAATATGTTATTTAGAACAGGTAAGTCGGCGCTATATCAAAAGCTACCGGGTACAGCAGGACAAACAATAATGGGCACATCGATTGGCTTTTTCAGTTCTATGGTAGGTATTGGAGGCGGCACCATCTCAGTACCATTGCTTACGCTCTATAATTATCCTGCTCATAAGGCCGTTGGCACTGCGGCAGCAATAGGGTTAATTATTTCCTTGCCGGGCGCATTAACAATGCTAGTGTTAGGTACTACACCTATTGATGCCCCAGCAGGTACGTTTGGCTTGGTAAACTTAGCGAGTTTTATTTGTATTGTGCCACTAACGGTTTTATTTGCTCCTGTCGGGGCTTCATTAGCAGCCAAGCTAGACGCCGTAAAACTGAAAAAAGTCTTTGCCTTCGTACTACTTTTTACCGGCATACGCATGCTAGCACAGCTATTCCTGTAAAACTCTCGCTTCTTAGCTCTTAACTGAAAGCTATTAGCTCTTAACTAAAAGCTATTAGCTCTTAACTAAAAGCTATTAGCTTTTAACTGATAGCTGATAGCTTTATACTTTCTCAATTTCATTTCGAATAATTGCCGCGCCTGCACTTAACGCATATAACTTCCCTCTTGCTACCTCGCGAGACAAAGGCGCCATGCCGCAATTAGTGCAAGGATAGAGTTTATCTGCATCGACATACTTAAGCGCTTCTCTTAAGGTTTTGGCAACTTCCTCTGGCGTTTCAATGGTGTTACTTGCGACATCAATAGCGCCCACCATTACTTTTTTACCGCGAATAAGCTCCAGTAAGTCCATAGGTACATGAGAGTTATGACACTCTAGCGAGATAATATCGATTGAAGATTTTTGCAGTTTAGGAAAGGCTTGTTCATATTGTCGCCACTGTGATCCTAAGGTTTTTTTCCAATCTGTGTTGGCTTTTATGCCATATCCATAGCAAATATGTACGGCAGTTTCACACGAAAGCCCTTCAATTGCCCGCTCTAAACAAGCAATGCCCCAATCATTCACTTCATCAAAAAACACATTAAATGCAGGCTCATCAAACTGAATAATATCAACACCTGCAGCCTCTAATTCTTTAGCTTCTTGATTCAGTATTTTCGCAAACTCCCATGCCAGTTTTTCACGACTTTGGTAATGGTCGTCATGCAAGGTATCTACCATTGTCATTGGGCCGGGCAAAGCCCATTTAATAGGTTTGTTTGTTTGCTGGCGTAAAAGTTTGGCGTCTTCAACAAACACAGACTTTGGACGAGAAACCGGGCCAACTACGGTAGGTACACTAGCCTCATAACGATCACGAATTTTAACGGTTTTACGGTGCTCAAAATCAACGCCGGTTAAGTGTTCAATAAAGGTAGTAACAAAGTGCTGGCGGGTTTGTTCGCCATCACTAACAATATCAATGCCGGCTTGTTGTTGCTCTTGCAATGAAACACGTAGCGCATCGTATTTACCAGCAATGAGTTCATCGCCTTGTAGCTTCCAAGGTGACCATAACGCTTCAGGTTCTGCAAGCCATGAGGGCTTGGGTAAACTGCCTGCTGTTGATGTAGGGAGTATTATTTTTTCTTTCAGCGCTTTGTTAGTAAGTTCGTTGTTAAGTGTTTTTTTAATTTGCGTATTCATAATAAGTGCCACGGTACCTTTTTCTTATTCAAATATATTAATTAAAGTGCGTAATTTTCCGACCATTGATTGAGCACTTTCTGGTAAGGTTTGATAAAGTTTTCTTCAGCAAACTTGCCTTGTTTTATCGCCAATTTACTGCGTTCTTCTTTGTCATAAAAAATTTTCGTTAATGAATGATCTTGGTTCTTTAAATTGGGTTGATATACATTGCCTGCCACAGCATTTGCGTTATAAATTTCAGGTCGATAAATCTTTTGAAATGTTTCCATGGTGCTGATGGTGCTGATTAACTCAAGATTGCTGTAATCGTTAAGTAAGTCGCCAAAGAAAAAGAAAGCCAAAGGTGCAACGCTTTTGGGCGGCATAAAGTAACGAACTTGTAAGCCCATTTTTTTGAAATACTGCTCGGTTAAAGAAGATTCACTAGGCTGATATTCAACCCCCAATAAAGGATGCTGATTATCCGTTCTATGATAGGTTTTGTTATCTGAAACACTTAAACAAATAACCGGCGTTTTTTTAAAGTGCTGTTTATAGGTACTTGAATTTACAAAGTTCTTAAAAATTTTGCCGTGCAAATCGCCAAAGCGCTCAGGAATGCTAAATTGGGCTTGGCCTTTATTATGCTCAGACAACAACACACTAAAATCATAATCTCGTACATAAGAAGAGAAATTATTACCTACAATCCCTTCAATACGCTCGCTAGTATGATGATCAACAACCGTGGTTTTTAATACTTCAATTGAAGGAAAAGCTTGTCCGGTGTCTTCAATATCGATATCAACAGAAATTATTTCTAGCTCGACAGAATAACGATCGCCTTTAGGGTTATCCCAATAAGCTAAAGCATTAAAGCTATTGTCGATCATCTTTAAGGTGTTGCGTAAATTCTGTTGTCGGCTATTTCCTCTAGCTAAATTAGCAAAGTTGGTGGTAATGCGCGTATTGTTTGACGGGTGATAGTTTTCATTCAGACCAATGCGCTTAATAGTAAATGTAAAATCTTTATTCATGAGAATCTGTTATCCAATTGCTGTCGTAAAACCTGAATTTATTTCATGCCCTTTTTTGAGCCGCTTCATTTGCTTTCTAACTTTCCTATTAGAAGTCTTTGCAGTTTGTTTGGTTTTTGCCAAAAGCGTAATTCAAAACCAACTGTAATAATGTCTAAAGTTAAAAGCAGAGTGTGTTTTATACGGGGTTCGTTACATGAATAAAATTGATTTTATTTCATTGTTACATGAGCTTTTCTCATAAATGGTGTTTTTTCATCAATTTAAATTAATTCTCGCGGTTATTTAAAGCCATACAAGTCCAAAGTTTTCAGGGGAGGTTATTGTTTTTAGGGCAAGTTATAAAAGTGGGTGAATGTAATAAATGACTTCAGTTACGCTTTCGAACGGATAAAAAATACCGTGATGCTTTGTTATTTTCTCAAGAGAAAGAGTGAAAATATAGATAACCTGAACTCTGGATAAGCAGCACTTGCTCAATGCTCCCTTTTAAGCCATTTTCTGCGTTAAAACGTCGATAAATAGCGCGCTATTCATAAACGTTTTGCCTTGGAAATGGCATAAAATGAAGCATTGATGATAGCTATTCGTGATGTTCACCTGGCTATAGCATTTACTTTATTACCTAAGCTTTTGGTTCACTTGAGTTTCAAGCACTCATTATCCAGAGTTCAGGTTAGATATTGAAAGCAGGACGTTTATCTAGGAAGGGAAAAGCTTGGCTATATGCTAAGTTTTTTAGGGCATGTTTTTGTTAATCGATGATGAAGAAATTGAAAGTTAGAAATTAAAAAGCAAAAAAGCTCATTTTACTGAGCTTTTTCATTTTGGGTTCGCGCTTTACACGCTACCCTTGCTGTACCTAGTATTAAAGTTAATACTATCGATTTTGTAGTCGATTATAATCAAAAAGCCCTGCTTTATAAGGGTACTTTTTCTTATTGTCTGCATGCACTGCGTCGCTATGTTGCCAAAAACTAGTATCAGTTCTGCGGATGGCATAATCGTCCATTAATGCTTGGTAATCAGCTTCTGTGTTTAATGCCATAACCGCTTTAACATAGCCGGTTAATTGAGACTCGCTAACATTAACGAATACATCTGGGTAAGCACCCACCAAGCCACTCGTAACAGTAATGGTGTCTTGTTCAGGTAAGCGGTTCTCATCTTCACTTAATAAGCTGGTTATATTACTGTGAGCATTATTTCGCAGCACGCTGTAATAGTAGGTTTGATCACTGTTTTGCACAGACAAAAAGGTAATTTGTGGCATTAAGGTTATTGGGCCGCCCGTTATATTCTGTAATTTGTCTAACGCTTTTCTATGACTTCTCGGTGTACTTTTACTGACTAAATTATTATCTGTAACTAGCACAGGACTAACTTTTTGTTTTAGTAACTGATACAACTCTTGCTTATGATCTTTTGTTTGATAATTAATGCCAGAAGGTTGAGAGAACAATTTATGCGGTGTCATTAAGTATTCTTTTTGGCTATCTGATACACCTGAGTACCATTTTGTTAGCTCTGTTTTACGCGTTTCTGGTGGTAATAAAGCTAAAAAGTTAAATTCGCCCTCTATACGAAGAAAATCCATATATAAACGAGTATTTAATTGATGACCAATATTGCCATATACGTCAAAACCTGCAGCTAATAGATAATGAATACGCTCTAATAAGCCATAGTCAATTACCCAAGAGGTTTGTGGAGGACGACCGACTAAACCTTTAACCACAGTTGCTGAGTCAATATGGCGAAATATGGTTAAAGCCGCGTTTGTATTATCGCCGTCACCTGCCCATATTTGTTCAGTAGTAAGGTGTTCGCCATTAGGAAAAGCTTTGTTCATTTTAAGCGCTTTATCATGCATGAACTCACGTTGAAGCTTAGAATATTTAAGCCAATTGGTAATGATATAGGCATTGCTTTCTGCGGCTGATGGTAAGGCTAAATTATCTTGTTGATTATTATAAAATGAGGAGTGATCTTTGGCATTTTTTTCATTTGGATTAACAAAAAACACCCAAAAACGATCGTTAATAACATTCAACGCAACTTGCCCTCTACAAACGGGGCTTTTAATAAAGTTCATGATGGTGAACTCTGCTTCTTCTAGCAAAAACTTATAACGAGCGACAGTCGGTATTGCTTCAAAGGCTTTAAAAGGGTTTGAAGCCACTTCTGGTTTGTAAGAAGGTAAGGTCTTTACCTGGTAATTATCTTGATAAAATAATTGGTTAAACGTTGCTAAACGATCGTTATTCAATGCATAAGGCATATGGGTTTTTTCTAGTATAGTGCCTTGCTCGCGCCAAAATCGGTAATAAACTCTATCGACACCAGGGTCGTCATAAGGTCGACGGGTAGCAATAATATCAATAGGTTGCCCTGGAGGTGTTCGAGAGCGTACTACTTTGAAAAACTCGCCGGCAGGTAATTCAGAAAAATACATGTGCGCGATAAACCAATGCTCATATAAATAACGACTTACTAGCTTTTCTTTTAATGAGTCGCCATTTAAGTAGTTTTCCCATGTTGCTATTTGAGCGATGTAGTTATTTTCTAAAGGCTTTGGTGGTGCCATTTTTGCACCGTTACGTAACCATGTTTGTAAAATTTCATCTTCAGGTGCTGATAACGCAGGTAAACCAAAAGGCATGCCCCAATCGGGATAGTTTTGTGCATAGCTGTCCATTTCAACATCGGTAGGGCATTGTTGTTGTCTATCTAAGGCAAAGCTAAATTGCTTAGGTAATATTTTCCCCTTAGGGAGCGGATGCTGTTGTTTAAGTGAAAGTAATCTCGACATAACACTTGCTTGTTGATTAAATGCTGGCGATTGTTGACGTTCGTTTAGAACGCCATAAAAACCATTGTTACGCCACGCTTGTGTACTGTCATGATCTTCGAATAAGCGTTGTGGTGTTGCGGCGAGTAATCGCGTACCGTCATATACTAATGCTTTGTTTGCACCACGATCAATTCCTTGTGCAGACGATAACTTCAACTGGCATGGCGCATCATAACAACCATGACAAACCACACAGCGCTGTTCAATAATTGGCTGTACTTCATCATGATAAAACGTTGCTTGTGTTGAGTTATTATCTACCATTCGAGCTTGAGGCTCAGCTTTACCAAATAAATCATCAAATTGACTATTAGCGATCATGGCACAACCACCCAAAATAGCGATGAAGATTAAAAGCAGAAATGGCTTTGATTTGTGAGAAATATTCATATCGGCGTTAACACTTATAGGTTAATCAAACGTGACTTTAAAAGCTGCATATTATAAACGAAACATGGCGATCAAAGCTACTTAGCACTATGATGTGTTTGATGGCATGTCGACTATACATAACCTGAATTCTGGATAAGCAGCATTAATGATGTCTATTCATGATGTTCATCTTGTTATAGCATTTACCTTACTACCTAAGCTTTTGACTCACTTGAGTATCAAGCACTCATTATCCAGAGTTCAGGTTACATATGAAGGTTAATCCCCCAGTGCCAATAGCTTAATCCTTAGCTAGTAAAGCGTTTATTATCAATGTAGAGTTTCAGGCACCAAAGCCTTTAGTGGAGATGCCACTATAAAACCTTGGCAGTTTTGAGGTTATATTTAAAGAACGTGTTTAATTATTATTAGTAACAGCAACAGAGAAAGTAAAACAGATTTAATGCTAATGAAGCCAGTTAAATTAACGCAAAAGATTTAAGTATAGCCAAGCCAATACTGACGGTAAATAAAGAGCCAACCGTACTCATGACAATAATATTAGCGGCTAACGTTTCATTACCTTTCATGGCTTTCACCATAATATAACTTGCCGCCGCGGTTGGCGTACTTGCCATTAAAAATAAAATGCCTAAATCCATTTTTGAAAAGCCGCTAAGGTAAGCTATATAAGTAATTATAATCGGTGATACCACTAATTTAGCAATAACGGCAATGCTAGCCACGCCTTTAGTATCTTTCATATCATTAAACGATAAGCTAGCCCCAATGCATAATAGTGCTACTGGTAAGGTTAATTGTGCTAAATAATCACCCGTTTGCAATATCACTGGATGTATTGGTACGTGCAATAAATTAATACTAATGCCAAACATAATACCAATAATTAATGGGTTTTTAGTCATGCTAACGATCATTGAAAACACGTTAAGCTTTTTGTCTGTTAGTGTCGACGTTAAGGTATAAATAGCCAACACGTTATAAACCAATGACAAAATAGACATCACAATAGAGGCTTTAGCAATGCCAGCATCACCATATAGATTGACACAGAGTGCTAAACCTACAATAGCTAAATTCCCGCGAAAAGCGCCTTGCACATAAACCCCTTTATCTCGTGGGTTTTTCACAAAAACATTTGCGGTTAATGTCAGCAATATAAAAACGAGTAATGTAGAGAGTGAGGCGCTTGCTATGGTCATGGGATCAAAAACCGTGGCTATATCTGTTCTGATCATGCTCATACCAAGCATCACAGGCAGCGATACTTTAAACACCATTATCGAGGCTTGGTCGACAAAAGCTTTGCCAATTATGCCGTATTTTTTCAGGATGCCGCCGAGAACAACCATCATAAAAATAGGGCCCGTTACTGAAAACGAGAAATGCAGTGTAGATAAAAATTCAGTTAGCACTATGGGCTCAGTTTTTGTTGGTAATAAGGCAAGATATGCAACCACGTTAGCCAGGTTACACAGGATTTAGCTTTTGAGTTTAGCTATTTATTGGACGTGGCAGCAATAGCTTTATGACGAAAATTTCTAATTTAAACTTATTTTTGTTAACCTTTCAGAAAAACTATAGATAAATACTGCGCTGAAATACATAAATTAACCCTGAACATTATCAATCTAGAACACTCAAAATATAATAAAATAAAAACATGTCATTTGCTTATCGCGCATTATTAAGTCTATTAGGTATATAATAAAACAAAGAGGTAAAAATTATGATTAAATTTATTACAAGTTTATTAAGCTTAGCAATCGTTATGGTGCAAATGTCATCAGTAAAAGCTGCAGAAGTTGAAGTTAAATGGACAAATCCTGATAAATACACTGATATTAAAGCAGGTGAAGGGCATAGAAAAAAGTTTCAAGAACAAACATTTAAAACACTAGAAGAACATTTTGCTAAAATGGCTAAAATGTTACCTGAGCAACAAAAATTACTTTTAGATGTAACCAATTTAGATCTGGCGGGCGATGTTAACTATGGCATTAAGCGCATTCGTATTGTAAAAGATATATTTACTCCACGCATGAAGTTTAGTTATCAGTTGTTAAATGCAGATAATACTGTGGCAGAAAGTGAAGAGGTTTCACTTAACGATATGGGCTTTTTGATGCATAACAACCTAAAATATCGAAGCGAAAGTCTAAAATACGAGAAAAAGATGTTAGATGATTGGTTTAGAAAAACCTTTGCAAACAACGTGAAAAGTAACGAGAAAAAATAAATAAACATCATAGGTTTGTAAAACTAAAAAACGCAGCTTAGCTGCGTTTTTTCTTTTATCTTTAGTCGTAAATATAACGTTCAACAGTATGTTTAGCTATGTTCAAATTTAGCCAACACGGTAAATAGTTGTTCTATTTTTTTTACAATATCGATCAATGTTTTTTGGTCAGAAGTTTTTTGCCAAAAAATTAAATCATTCGCTACTTCTTCAACGTAAGGTTGAAAAGTATTAGCGGAACACTTAAAGCCTGCATCTTCAGTAAATATAGCAGCAAACCCTGCTTGCTTAGCTTCTCGTAATGTCGTTAACGTGGCGTCGGCTGCGAGAGATTTCTTTAAAATTATCGAGATATTTTCGATTAGTTGTTTGTGTACGGCTTCGCTCATAATTACTTATTTTCAGTTTGTGTATTTAATGGCGCTATTATGCCAAATTGATTTGCTTATTGTTAGTCTCAAATAAAATTTTGCTAATACCCGTGCTACCGTTATTAGCGCTTACAATATATTCCTAAAAAAATGAGTTTTACTGCGCAATATTAGGTTAAATTTATGGGGGTTTTATTGGCTTCTCCAGCAATTTCTCTGACCAATTTTGGCATTAAATAACCGGGTAAAATCGCCATAAGCTGCAAGGTAATTTCTTTTGCCTCAGTTTCTGTTAAGTCGAAATGAGCCACGCCTTGTACTTTATCAAACAGATGTAAGTAATAAGGCTGAATACCAATATCAAATAAACGTTCGCTTAACTGAGCCAATATTTTTGCGTCGTTATTAATACCTTTTAATAGCACACTTTGATTAAAAAGCGGTATGCGCGCTGATATTAGAGGTTCAAGTGCTTCAGCGACATCATTGTCTATTTCATTCGCATGGTTTACATGAAATACAATGACAGGTTTAAGACGTGTTGTTCTTAAGGTGTTAACTAACGCGGGCGTAATGCGCTGAGGTATAACAATTGGCAAACGGGTATGAATACGTAAGCGGTTGATATGTGGTATTTTTTCTATTTCGGTAATAAGCCACTGTAAATGTTCATCACTTGCCATTAAAGGATCGCCGCCACTGAAAATAACTTCGTTAATCTCGTTGTGTTGCTCAATATAGGTAAGCGCTTGCTGCCACCGTGCTTTATTCGGACTATTATCTGCATAAGGAAAATGCCGACGGAAACAGTAGCGACAATTAATAGCGCAACCTGTTTTTACCATCATTAATACACGGTGTTTATATTTATGTAATAACCCGGGCGCTACAGTGTCATGTTCTTCTAGAGGATCTTCGTTATATCCCTCGGTGATTGAAAACTCAAGATCTAAGGGCATTACTTGTTTCAGAATAGGGTCGTTAATATCTCCTTTTTTAATACGAGAGATTAAAGGTCGTGGTACGCGCACCGGAAATAGCTTTCGTGCAGCAAAGTGATGTTGATACATTTCTGGTGAAATATCCACCAACTCTAATAGGGTTTTAGGATCGGTAATAACATTTGCTAATTCTTTTTGCCAAGAAGTGTGCAATTGATTGCTGATTTGGGTTATTATTTGCGGCATTTCTATATTCAATTTTTAACCTTTACGTTTAGTACGTGAACGAGCGAGCATAATAATTATGGCTAATTTTAGCACTAACCAGTTCAAAGCTGGACTTAAATTAATGATTGATGGTGAACCTTGTAACATTATCGATAATGAAATCGTAAAACCGGGTAAAGGGCAAGCATTCAATCGCATTAAAATTCGTAAGTTAATATCTGGCAAGGTATTAGAAAAAACGTATAAATCAGGCGAGAGTGTTGAAGGTGCTGATGTAATGGACGAAGACCTAGCCTATTTGTATGCCGATGGTGAGTTTTGGCACTTTATGAACAACGAAACATTTGAGCAAGTTGCCGCTGACGAAAAAGCCGTTGGCGATGTTGCTAAATGGTTAGCAGAAGGTGATGTATGTAATATTACCTTTTGGAACGGCAACCCTATTTCTGTTGATCCACCAAACTTTGTTGAATTAGAAATTACTGAAACTGACCCAGGTCTTAAAGGTGATACTGCCGGTACCGGTGGCAAGCCTGCTACTTTAGTTACAGGTGCGGTTGTGCGTGTTCCGCTTTTCATTCAAATTGGTGAAATAGTTAAGGTTGATACGCGCACGGGTGAATATGTTTCACGTGCAAGTAAGTAAAAATTTATTGTTAGCCTAAAGCTTATTGCTTTCGGTACTCATTGAGTTAAGCACTTATTTAAATGCTTAAGCAAATTAAAAAAGCTCACTTTTGTGAGCTTTTTTGTTTTGTCAGCTTGAGTTATTGAGCCTGTTCTGCAGGTGGTACTTGTGAAGTACGACCTTCTGGCCAATCAGTAAAGGGGAATGGATAAACTTCAGAATTAAAGGTTAACAACTGATTAATTTGGTAAATATAACTATTTAAACTTTGCCCAAGTCTTAAAAGTTGGCTATTAGGTGTGTTACTAAATAGCATAGTGATAAACTGAAAAATAGCGATTAGAGCAATAAAAAATCGAATAAAACCACTAATAAAACCAAAACACAGCATAGCTAAACCGCGCTGCCAAATGCCAGGGCTTTTCCATGAATCTTTAGGGGTTTTGTTGTTACCAAATAATTCATTTTCTAACTCATCTCTCATAAAATACTCCATATTGAATTGGTATGATTTGTTTCAACTTTATTTAGCAACGTTGATTTACCAAGCTAATTTATAAAGCTAATTTATAGATTGAATTTGCAAAGATAAGGCCAAGATTTTTATTTAAATAGAATCAAGTGGTTAGGTTTTATTAAACCTTTGGTTATTTGTCAATACGATCATTATTTAGCGTAAAAAGCTAACTTTTACCATGATTATGCATTCAGGAATAACCCTGTTTTTATGAATGAATAGCTTTAATGAATCAAAGATGAAATGTTATTGCTAGTTAGCTTTGAAAACCAGTAAGCATAGTATTTTTCGTAGCGTGTTATGCTGTAATTACACTAAATAATACTGATATATACGTTTATTGATAAACATGCTTTATCATTGATGTTTTTGTTTCCTTTAAGTTTTATACTAGGGCAAGATTAAAGTATTCACCTTAACATTCGACTCGTTCATTATTTTTAGGGCATTAACCGCTAGATTTACTGTTGAAAATTATTTACTTGCCCCCACGTTAAGGTCACGCAATTATTTTGAGGTTCGCTATGTTACCAGCACTAGAAATTTCCGGATTAACTAAAATCTATAAGGGCGGCTTTCAAGCACTTAAAGGTATTGACCTTACCGTTAAACAAGGCGACTTTTTTGCTTTGCTTGGTCCTAATGGTGCAGGCAAATCCACTACCATAGGTATTATTACTTCATTAGTGAATAAAACGGCTGGTAATGTCGCTGTTTTTGGTCATGACATTGATCAAGAGCTTGAAGCGGCTAAAAGTTTTATTGGTTTAGTGCCACAAGAGTTTAACTTCAATCAATTTGAATCGTTAATGAAAATCTTAGTTAACCAAGCCGGCTATTATGGTGTTGAGCGAAAGTTAGCGGTACAGCGAGCTGAAAAATATTTAAAGCAATTAAATTTATGGGAAAAGCGTAATGACGCTGCCCGTATGCTTTCTGGTGGTATGAAGCGCCGACTTATGATTGCTCGTGCCTTAATGCATGAACCTAAAATGCTGATCCTTGACGAACCCACCGCTGGCGTCGACATAGAGCTTAGACGCTCGATGTGGGAGTTTTTACGCGAGCTAAACAAGCAAGGCATTACCATTATATTAACCACACATTATTTAGAAGAAGCCGAAATGCTTTGCCGCAATATTGCCATTATAGATTCAGGTATTATTGTTGAAAATACGGATATGAAATCGCTGTTAGCCAAATTAGATGTTGAGACCTTTGTTTTCGATTTAAAACCTAATAGCGAACCCCAAGAATTAGTGGGCTTAAGTTCTAGAGTAATAGATAGCCACACAATAGAAGTTGACGTGAAAAAAACGCAAACAATAAACGCTGTGTTTACTGAACTAAATAATCAAGGTATTGACGTGTTAAGTATGCGTAATAAGAGTAACCGACTAGAAGAATTATTCGTAGGTTTAGTTGGTAGTGGTCAAGCAGCAAGCAAAAGCGCAGTTAAGGAGTAAAAAATATGGGATCTTCTAGAAATATTATTGCGCTGAAAAGTATCATGCATAAAGAGATACACCGTTTTATGCGTATTTGGGTGCAAACATTAGTACCACCAGCAATTACCATCAGTTTGTATTTTGTTATATTTGGCTCGTTAATTGGTTCTAGAATTGGCGAAATGGGCGGTTTTGATTACATGTCATTTATCGTGCCTGGTTTAATCATGATGAGTGTAATTACCAACTCATACTCTAATGTTGCTTCGTCTTTTTTCAGTGCTAAATGGCAGCGAAACGTAGAAGAGATGTTAGTAGCACCGGTACCTAATTGGGTTATTGTTGCTGGCTATGTTGGTGGCGGAATGGCGCGTGGTATGCTCGTAGGCAGTATTGTTACTTTAGTATCAATGTTCTTTGTAGATATTCAAATTCATAATATTTGGGTGATTATTGTTACTGTGGCGCTAACATCTGCAACCTTTGCATTAGGTGGTTTAATTAATGCTATTTTTGCGGGTAGCTTTGATGATATATCGATTATCCCAACCTTTATTCTTACACCGTTAACTTATTTAGGCGGTGTATTTTACTCTATCAGCTTATTACCTGAATTTTGGCAAGGTGTATCGCAGATCAACCCTATTGTGTACATGGTTAATGCCTTTAGGTATGGATTTTTAGGGATAACAGATGTGAGCTTAACCTTATCGTTTGCTGTACTGGGTGTATTTATTGTTAGTTTATACACTATTGCAATGGTGCTAATCACCAAAGGTATAGGCTTAAGAAGCTAATAGTATTATTGATTAATGTATTGAATTTTAAAGGTAAGTATTTGATGAACGACACGGAAATAACCGGCGACTCTAAAGCCATTGTTACCAATCAACCAGGGGTACATGAAAAACTCGTTGAAATTGTTAACAAGCATATCGCCCATCCGTCGCAAAAACCAATACAAGCTCATACTCAACAAGCATTTGATGAGATAAATGAAATTGTTCAGGCGTTTTCGGGCGAGGTTATACTCGATTCGTGTTGTGGTGTTGGTCAAAGTACGCGTTTATTAGCCAAACAAAACCCAAAGGCGTTAGTTATTGGTGTTGATAAATCAGCCCATAGAATTAACCGTAATGTTGATGAAGTTAAACTCGACAATGGTGCAGGCAACGTTGAAAATTTTCATTTAGTACGTGCCGATTTGAATGACTTTTATCGCCTTGTGCTTGCTGCTAATTGGCAAATATCTAAGCATTATATTTTGTACCCAAACCCTTGGCCAAAAGCAAAACACGTGCAAAGGCGTTGGCATGGCAGTGCAGTTTTCCCTCAAATTGTTGCCATTGGACAAGCGCTTATATTGCGCAGTAATTGGTTACTGTATTTAGAAGAGTTTAAAGTCGCGGCAGAAATATTAGCGTGCAAAGGTGAAATTTCAACGGTTAATGTGACGCAACCTTTAACGCCGTTTGAAGCGAAATTTCATGCCAGTGGTCAACAATGTTGGCAGTTGCATATTGTTAAAAACTAACCGTTTATATTTCTAACAATAAATTGGTTAGATTAACAAAAACTTAGTCAATAAACCTTGGCTAGTTAGTTTGTTTTTAATGATATTTTTTCTTTAGTTATTATATATCAAGTAGTTACAGTTTTGGCCTGATAGTTGATATTACCTTTGTATCAACGTTAAATTTAGGACAAACACTATGACTAATAATATTAAAAAATCTGTATTTATGATGGCCTTAAGTAGTTTAGCTATTGTTGAACTTGGCTTAGTTTATATTGCGACTTTGCTGGGTTAAGCCCAACCTTTTTACAATAAAAATTAGCTTTTAACCTGAGTATTGATGGAAATAACGAGACATTTGCTGCTATTTTTATTAAAGTGCCGATCTTATATAAATCTCAACTTGCTTTAAGCAAGTAGTTAATAGTGAATAAGTATGACGGCTAGTAAACGCGCGGCAAAAGTATCTGAAAAATCTTTACATCGCATTTTTACCATTCCAGTTGCACCCGATTCTACATTGGGTCGCATAGAGAATGATATATCTCAGAACTTGGCTGGGTTTCTTGGTGAGCACATAGCGGCTACCGAGCAAGCCCTTAGCGAAATTGAAAAAGATTTTGCCAATCCAATGATCCCTGAAGAGCCTGCGTTTGTTTCAGACCACATGCAGCACTTACTTGATAAGCTAGTGTCGCAATCAGTTCATACTTCGAGCCCAAGCTTTATCGGTCACATGACCTCTGCTTTACCTTACTTTATTTTGCCACTGTCGAAGCTGATGGTAGGCTTGAATCAAAACTTAGTTAAAATTGAAACCTCTAAAGCATTTACTCCCATGGAACGACAAGTTCTGGGTATGATGCATCGTTTAGTTTATCAAGATAATGAGCCGTTTTATCAACAATGGATGCACAGTGCGAATCATTCGTTAGGTGCATTTTGCTCAGGCGGCACTGTAGCCAATTTAACGGCACTTTGGGTGGCGCGCAATAATTTATTAAAACCAAGTGGAGATTTTAAAGGAGTAGCGCGTGAGGGCTTATTTAAGGCACTTAAACATTATCAATATGAAGGCTTAGCTATTTTGGTGTCAGCTCGAGGACACTATTCTCTGAAGAAATCAGCTGATGTGTTAGGCATAGGTCAAGACAGTGTTATTGCTATTCCAACCGATGAAAACAATAAAATCGACTGTAAATTGCTTGAAGCTAAGTGTCAGCAATTAGCTAGCGAGAATATTCGCGTGCTCAGTATTGTCGGTGTTGCTGGTACGACAGAAACCGGTAATATTGATCCACTTGAACAAATGGCTGAAATAGCACAACGCTATAAGGCTCATTTTCATGTGGATGCTGCTTGGGGTGGCGCGACATTATTATCAAATAAATATCGCCCATTGCTAAAAGGGATTGAGTTAGCAGATTCGGTAACTATTGACGCACATAAACAAATGTATGTGCCAATGGGAGCAGGTTTAGTGGTGTTTAAAAACCCAGCTTCTGTTGCAGCTATTGAACATCATGCTGAGTATATTTTACGTAAAGGTTCAAAAGATTTAGGTAGCCACACGCTAGAAGGTTCAAGACCTGGAATGGCAATGCTAGTGTATTCAGCATTGCATGTAATTAGCCGACCTGGTTATGAGTTATTGATTAATCATAGTATTGAAAAAGCGAACTATTTTGCTAATTTAATTACTCAGCATAAAGATTTTGAGCTAATCACAAAACCAGAACTATGCTTGTTAACTTATCGATATAACCCCGCTGTTGTGCAAAAAATATTAGCTAATGCTGATATCGAACAGCAAGAAACGATTAACGTTTTATTGGATAAGTTGACGAAGTTTATTCAAAAGCGTCAACGTGAAAATGGTAAGTCGTTTGTTTCTCGAACGCGCATTGAAGTGCAAAAGTATCAAGGACGTAAAACCTTGGTGTTTAGAGTGGTTTTAGCGAACCCTTTAACCTCAAAAACTATTCTCAAAGATGTGCTTGCAGAGCAAATCTTGTTAGCACAAGAAAGTGAGACCTTTCTGCCAGCACTTTTGTCATTTAAATAATGATTGTTCACTGAAGTGACACGAGTTAATTAAAGACTTTCTCAGTCAAATAAATTTAGCAACATAAAAAAAGCGACTAATTAATTAGTCGCTTTTTTTATGTTTGCCAGTGTTTTATTCCCACAGCAAAATTAAGTTAATTGCACTTGCAAGTTATCAATCAACCTTGCTTTACCGCAGTGCGCTGCTGCTAGAATAACTAATTCTTTATCGTCTTCGCTGGCCGGCTGCAAAGTGCGAGCATGGCAAATATGAATGTAATCAGTTTTCATACCGGCATTGTCGATATAGCCCGCAGCTTTTTTTGCTAAACCAATGAAATCATTGTTATGTTGAATTTCTTTTGCGAGCCATTGAATATTTTGACTTAATGCCGGGGCTATCTTCTTTTCTTCAATACTTAAGTAGTTATTGCGTGAACTTAAGGCTAAACCTGAAGGCTCGCGTACAGTAGCAACGGGCACTATCTCAATAGGCATTGATAAGTCGTCAACCATGGTTTGAATTACTTGCACCTGTTGATAATCTTTTAAACCAAAGCAAGCAATATCGGGTTGCACTAAATTAAATAATTTACACACTACGGTTGTTACACCACGAAAGTGTCCAGGTCGGCTTTCACCACAATAGCTGTGCGAAACATTAGGCACTTCTACATAGCTTTGGTTTTCTAAACCTTTAGGATAAATAATGGCAGGGGTTGGGGTAAATAAAATATCACAACCTGCAGCAACTAATTTCTCTTGATCAGCAGCCATAGTGCGAGGGTAATTATCTATATCTTCATTAATACCGAATTGCATCGGGTTTACAAAAATACTTGCCACAACTTTATCGGCGAGTAACATGGCTTTTTCTACTAAGGCAATATGGCCTTGATGAAGGTTGCCCATAGTCGGCACAAACGCAATTTTAAGGCCTTGTTGACGCCAGAGCTTAATTTCGCTGCGTAAAATCGAAATTTGTTCAATTGTTTGCATGGTTATTCTACTTTTTACTCGATGTGTAAGCGCTTAATTTTCATTAAGCGCCTGATAAATTTATTGTATGGATGTACTTATTTGAAAATATGTTCTGGTCCAGGAAAGTTACCTTGGCTAACTTCGTCAATATAAAGCTCTACCGCTTTTTTAATATCACCGGTATCGATTAAAAAATTACGTGAAAATTTTGGCATGTAACTGCACGAAATACCTAAGGCGTCGTGCATCACTAAAATTTGTCCATCGGTATCTTTACCTGCACCAATACCTATGGTCGGTATAGATATCGCTTCGGTAATCGCTTTGCCTAAACTACTTGGAATACATTCTAATACGAGTAGTTGCGCGCCAGCCGCTTCTAATGCTTTGGCGTTTTCTATCATTTCTTGAGCTTTAGCGCTGTCTCTACCTTGCACTTTAAAACCACCAAAAACATTAACTGACTGAGGTGTTAAGCCTAAATGTGCACAAACAGGAATACCACGTTCCACAAGGCCTTTAATGGTTTCTTCTAACCATTGACCACCTTCAATTTTTACAATGCTAGCACCTGCCTGCATTAATTTAGCCGCATTTATATAGGCTTGCTCGGTAGTTGCGTAACTCATGAACGGCATATCAGCAATAATTAACGTGTTTTCTACACCACGTTTTACACACTGTGTATGATACGCCATATGGTCAATATCAACCGGTAGAGTGTCGTCATGGCCTTGTAAAACCATACCTAAAGAGTCACCAATTAAAATGGCATGAATGCCAGCTTGATCAAATATTTTCGCAAAACTGGCATCATAGGCAGTAATGGTGGTAATTTTTTCACCTTGTTGTTTCATTTTCATTAAGGTGGCAGTGGTTATTTTAGCCATATTATTTCCGTTTGTTATGATGCCGTGTTTTGTTTTTATTTTAGAGTTTATAGTCTAACTTAACTTGCTGTGAATTTTTAACCCATTTCGAGCAATATTGCTAGCTAATTCATCAATACTATCACCATCGGGTAAAAATAAATCGCTCGTAATTTCAGCTAAAGGTAACAATACAAACTCACGCTGCTTTAAGCCGTAATGGGGAATAGTTAAGCGAGTGGTATTTATAACTTCTTGATCAAATAAGATAATATCTAAATCTAATATTCGAGCACCCCAACGGTCGTCTTTTCTTATGCGACCTGTAATGGTTTCAATATGCTGTAGCTGCTCTAATAATTCAATAGCGCTTTTATTAGTTTCAAGCGCGACAACAGCATTCATGTAATCGGGCTGGTCTTGCGGACCCATTGGCCGACTAAAATATAACGAAGATATTTTGATTACGTTACCGCCATCAAGTTGCTTTAGCTTCTCTATTGCAGTAATTATTTGGGCTTGCGGATCAGATAAATTACTACCTAATCCGATATAAGCAAGTGACATTACGCTTCTTTACTAGCATGTTGAACACGAGGCTTTCGACGCTTACGTGTTGTACGGCGAGGGCCACTTTTGTTGCTGGTAATGCTTTTAATCATCACTTGTTGCGTATCTATGTTGCAGGCTTGAAAATCGCCCCACCATTTTGCTAATTCTTGCAGTGCCGCAGCTTCTTCAGGGTTTTTGTTAGTGGCACCTTCAATTTCAGCACGGAGTAAAAGGAAATCATAACCCGCTCTAAATTTAGGGTGCTCAAGCGCTTTATAGGCACGTTTACCATCTCGACGCGCTAGCTTTTCTTGTAAAATCCAAATATCTTTCATTACTGCTTGGAAGCGTTTCGGAATAGCAATACTGCGTTGTTGCTCAGACATTATTTCACTTAATGCACCAAAAAATGCATCTTGTGGTGTTAGTTGTGTTTCACTGTTTAAGCGCTGTATGTGCTCTTGCATTGGATACCAAAGCATGGCTGCAAATAAAAATGCAGGTGTTACACGCTGATCATTATTTACACGGTAATCAGTGTTCTTCATGGCAAGCGCGATAAAGTCAGCTAAATAGGGTTGTGATTGTTGGTTAAGTTGCTGGTCAACGGCAGGGAAGAAATATTGAAATAAGTTGTATTCACGCAGCAACTGAAAATTTTCTACCGCTTTACCTGACATAAACAGTTTCAAAAACTCTTCAAATAAACGTGCCGGTGGAATGTTGGCCATTAAAGGCGCTAAATCTACTATCGGTGCTTTGGTGTCAGGATGAATTTCCATACCTAATTTGGTTGAAAATCGAATAGCGCGCAGCATTCTAACCGGATCTTCACGATAGCGAGTTTCAGGATCGCCAATTAAGCGTATTTGTTTGGCATAAACATCGGCAACACCGTTGGCAAAATCATAAACTTTAAAGTCTTTAGCAGAGTAATAAAGGGCATTGATCGTGAAGTCTCGACGCTCAGCGTCTTCTTCAATACTGCCATAAATATTGTCGCGTAATAGCATGCCATCTTCATTTTGCTTTGATGTTTTTTGGTCTTTATCATTATCGTGGTGGCCGCGAAAGGTAGCTACTTCAATAATTTCTCTGCCAAAAACAATATGGGCAAGACGAAAACGGCGACCAATAAGACGGCAATTTCTAAATAAAGCTTTAATTTGTTCTGGGGTGGCGTTAGTTGCTATATCGAAATCTTTAGGGGTTAAACCTAAAAGAATGTCGCGAACTCCGCCGCCAACTAGATAAGCGTCATATCCGCCTTTATTTAAGCGATACAATACTTTTAAAGCATTGTGACTCATGTGTTTTCTAGATACAGGGTGCTGATCACGAGAAAGGATAATTGGCTGCTCAAATGAAGGTTGAGTAGAGTTGTTTTTTCGTGCTTTTCCAAGTACTTTTTTACACAAGTTGATGACGCTTTTGATAATGGTGGACCCCAGTTATATCATTAAATTTCTCGCGCAATGATATAACAGTGCAAGGTAAAAGAGAATGAAAACAGTGTGAAAAAACGGCTTATAGAACGATTTCTTGTGATTTTGGCACTTGGCTTATCGACCAGTGAGATATTGCCCAGTGTAAAAGCTCATCAACGCTAGCATCAAGCAGTTCATCATTTGGCTGTTGCCCGAGAAACGTTAATGCTGAAAATAATGAAGGTACGGGGCTACTTTTATCAATTTCAGGCGCGTTATTCTGTTTGCTTAATTTAAAGCCTTTTTCGGTTACCGCGAGTGGAAAATGACCATGTTGTGGAGGGAGTTTCTGTAATGTTTGGTAAAAACTTAATTGCCGAGCGGTAGGCTCGAGTAGGTCACAACCGCGAATTACATGACTAATGTTTTGATAAATATCGTCTACAACAACAGCTAACTGATAAGCAAATAAGCCATCTTTTCTTAGCACGATGAAATCTTCTTTAGCAAGCGCAGCATTACAATTGACTTGGCCTTGAATAAGATCGTTATATTGTGAAACGCCAAAACGGTTTATTACGCGAATGGCACTGTTATTTTGGGGTTGTTCAATATCACGACAATGGCCTAAATATATCCCACCTATTGCTTTAATTTGCGCACGTGTACAGCGACAATAATAACTGGATTTTTGTTGAGCTAGCTCGGCTAATACGGCTTGATACAGAGCACTTTGCTGGCTTTGATAAAGCACTTCTTCATCCCAGTGTAAACCATAAGCGTCTAATGTTTTTAGAATTTCAGCGCTAGCGCCTTTTTTTTCTCTTGGGGGATCAATATCTTCAATTCTGACTAACCATTGGCCGTTATTGTGTTTGGCGTCTAAATAACTTGCTAGGGCGGCAATGAGAGAGCCGAAGTGTAAAAAACCAGAAGGGGATGGTGCAAAGCGACCTCGGTATTGTTGAGTAATACCAGGTCGCAACGTTTTATTAAATTCCAACAAAGTCGAAGGTATTAACCTGCGAGTTGACGTTCTTTGATTTCTTGTAAAGTTTTACATTCAATACAAAGATCAGCCGTTGGACGAGCTTCTAAACGACGAATGCCGATTTCGATGCCGCAAGAGTCACAAAAACCGAAATCATCATCTTCAATTAATTGTAACGTTTTCTCAATTTTTTTAATTAGCTTACGTTCGCGGTCACGAGTGCGTAATTCAAGACTGAACTCTTCTTCTTGAGCAGCACGGTCAACAGGGTCAGGGAAATTCGCCGCTTCATCCTGCATGTGAGTTACGGTGCGATCTACTTCTTGTCGAAGTTGTACTCGCCAAGCATCTAGAATTTTTTTAAAATGTTCTAGTTGCGCTTCATTCATGTATTCTTCGTTAGGCTTTTCAACGTAAGGGTCAACGCCCGCTAATGCTAAAATACCTAATGTTTTTTGTGTTGGCATGCTAATTCTCCTAATGCTACTAGACCTAAATCGATGGTAAATCGTTACATCGTGTAACGGCATCGCTTGGTTGCAACTGCCAATTTATATAGACCTGAAATATTCCACATATATTGTGTTAGCTAGTATAAAATTCAAGGCTTAATTGAAAATAATCAAGAAAAAATTGAAAAGTATTTATTAATGTTATCTGCTGTCTAAACTTTACCGAAAGTGACAATAATTTTTGAGCATGCTCTTTTAGCAAGTTTATAGCCCCTTCGTCAATCATTATTCTCGGTATTTCGTTGTTGAGGTTAAATAATTACAGGTACTTTATCCGCTAAAAATATATTGAAATTGTGTTGTTCTTTTTTGAATTTTGCTTTGTAGGCAATAATTTCAACACCTTGCTGACTTGCTTCACGAAGTAACTTGGCATAGTTAATGTCAATATGCTCGGCGGGTTTTACGTCATTAATACCTGAATGCAATACAGCAAATAACAGTACTGCGCGGTGCCCTTGTGCTGCAATCGCCATTAATTCTCGTAAATGTTTTTGTCCCCGTAAGGTTACAGCATCAGGGAAGTAGCCTTGATTCGCTGTAAGTAAAGTGACACTTTTCACTTCTATATATGTTTCTCGGCCACTCTTATCGGTTAGATGAAAGTCGATTTTACTATTTTCATCGCCGTACTTTACTTCTCGACTTAATGAAGTGAAGTCTTGTAGCTCTGTAATAGTACCCTTTAAAAGTGCTTGTTCTGTTAGCTGATTAGCGCGAATAGTATTAACACAAATGAAGTGTTTGTCTTGAGTTTGTGTTAACTCCCAACTAAATGGGTACTTGCGTTTTAGATTGTCTGAAGTGCTATACCAAACTAGGTCATTGGGCTCAGCACAGCCAGTCATTGCCCCAGTGTTTGCCACATGAATGGTACACTCACTGTGATCTTCTAATGTAATATCAGCGAGGAAGCGTTTATAGCGCTTAATGAGTTTTGCCTTTTTAAGAGGAATTTCCATTTTTTTAGTGGTAAAAAGTATTTGCTTTAGTTTACGTTATTCACTATTGAACTGCTAATGCTTGAGCAGGTAAAACTGGTAATTAATGTCTACAAAGGACTCGTAAGGTTAAGATTTTTCGACATATATAAATCGTCATACTTTAATCCACCGTTACCATACGGACGTGACTTTGGCCCGGTATTGGTATTCATTAAAAAATAAATAAGTGGTAATTCTCTCGCCATTCTAAATGTAGCATTTGAATAAACTTTTGTTTGATGTGGGAATTCTTCTGAGCCTTGAATGTATACATCATAGGTTTGTCCATTTTCACTTAATAACGCGTTATTTACGACATACCAAATTTGATACCAAACTCCTGGTATCAATGGCTTTGCATCTTGCTGTTTTACAGGGTTAAAAATATTGGCGTAGCCTTTTCCCTTTTTTACCATAAGCGCCCCTGTATTGATTAAACCATTAGATTCAGTTTTATCGGTGACTCTAAGCGTAGGTTCAAAAGCGTTATAGTCGTTAAGTTCAATGTCTTTTGGTTGCATGTTACTTATGCCAAATGCATGGTTGTTGGGAAAAGACTCAACATTTATTCGAGTATAAAAAGTGTAAGTTTCTCCGACAGCTACTTGTATGGGCAACTTTTTATAAGTGAGCGCCTTCCGATTGCCTACTATGTTTTCTGCAGCAGGCTTTTTAATTAAATAGTTATTGGTTTTTATTTTTGAACCTTCACTTCGTTGTTCAGTTATTTGCGGGTTGGGTAGCTTAGGTGACGTATCATTTTTAGTGTCTGCTTTCGTCCATCCTTGTAGGGTGTTTTTTTGTTCGAAGTTATCGATTAATAACCAAGTATTATCTTGAGCTTGCGTTTGCGTTGTAATAACGAGGATACATATTGTCAGAAAATAATTAATTTTATAGTGACTTAAGCTCATTTTTTTGAAAACCTTGTATTATAAAAGCTTAAATATATAAGTTTATTTGAGCTTTGATGACTGATCTTGCATTTAGCTAAAGCCTAGCAAAAAAGCTTTGTGGGTTAAGCAAGTGCAAGGTTAATTATTTACTTATGTAGTGTAAACTATCAGCATAAAAATTAATGTAAAGGCGATAACATGACAACAGTTAATTCTGCTCCAGTATCAATAACGTTGACCACAACGAATAATGTACAAGGTTGGCAGCAAGATAAAACGCTCCAAATTAGCCAAGATAATATTGCTATTTATTTACCAGAAGAGGCTGCTTTTCGTTCTCGAAAAATACAAATGGCGGCACGTAAAATTGAAAAATTAGGCATTGAACATGCATCTTTACAAGGTGATGCTTGGGATGAGGCAAGTCAATGGGCATTTGCCCTTGGTTTTAGTTGTGTTAATAAATTAGAAAATATTAGCTTTTGTGGCGAGCCAGCTTTAATTGAGCGTTTAAGTAATAAACTAGCTGTGTATGCTTGGAGTCGTGATTTAACCAACCAAACACCCGCAGAGTTATACCCATTAAAGCTTGCGCAACTTACTACAGACTATATTAAAAACATTGCACCAGCCCATGTTTCAACACGTCTTGTTCAAGGTAAAGCCTTAGAAGAAGAACAATGGATGGGTATTTACAATGTGGGTAAAGGTAGTGTTAATGAGCCTTGTTTACTCGAATTAGACTTCAACCCAACGGGTGATGAAAATGCACAAGTAGCAGCATGCTTAGTCGGTAAAGGCATTACGTTTGATAGTGGTGGTTACAGCATTAAAAGTAACGCAGGTATGTTTGACATGAAGTGCGATATGGGTGGTGCTGCGGTTGTTGCAGGCGCTTTAGCCTTAGCAATGAAACAAGGCTTAAATCAACGTGTTAAGTTGTATCTTTGTTGTGCAGAAAACATGATTAGCCGTGATGCTTATAAATTGGGCGACATCATTACTTATAAAAATGGCGTAACTTGTGAAATCGCGAATACCGATGCTGAAGGCAGATTGGTGCTAGCTGATGGTTTAATGGCAGCAAGTGCAACAGGCGCGCCGATGATTATTGACGCTGCAACATTAACCGGTGCTGCTGTTAGTGCCACGGGTGGTGATTATACTGCCTTATTCGCACTAGACCAAAGTGCCGCAAGCCAAGCGCAAGTTTGTGCCAAAGCTACTGGTGAAGCTATTTGGCAATTACCACTAGAGCCATGGCATCAAGATAAATGCCCATCTGTGTTTGCTGATACTGCGAATAGTCGAACCATAAAAGGTGGTGGTCCTGGTGGCGCAAGTAATGCAGCAGGATTTTTATCTCGTTTTGTTGATAATGATGGCGCTGGTTGGTTACATTTTGATTTAGCGGGTGCTTATAACGGTAATGAGTCTGGCTTATGGGCAGCAGGTGCTACCGGCCTAGGCATTGCTACAATTGCAGATTTGATCTCGAAATAAAAATCAGTAAAAACAAATTAAGTATTAATCATTAAACATTGAGTATTAAACATAGCGGAAGCTAAACCTTTCGCTATTGCCAAATTATCCTCTATATACCTAATGTTTCCGACACAAATGAAGCGCTAAATAAGTAGATTAACTTTAATCACTACATGTTTTATGTTTTTCTGTGTGCTGATAGCTGATAGCTGATAGCTGATAGCTGATAGCTGATAGCTGATAGCTGATAGCTGATAGCTGATAGCTCTAAACTCTCACTTTTTAGTTGTATTGTAAATATTGCTCTAACCATGACTTTGCACTGTCGATATCACTAAAAACATAAAAAGTTATATCACAAGCTTGATAAATTCTGCGTAATTGTAATTGTTGAATATCAGCTGTACTGCTATCAATTAACACGCTGGCATTAGCAATTAGCCCTTGTTCTACACGATATTTGTTAACCTTAATTAATGCTTCTTCAGCTTCAGGAGAAAAAACACTATTACCGTAAAAAGCAATTAATAACCCCCAAGGTTGGCCAGAAAACTGATCACAAGCGTTATACATATCATCAATATATTTTTCGGTAACTTGTTCATTAAATGGGCCAAACGCTTCAACTTCTAAAATGTTCGATTGCGATGCTATTGAGTATTTGTCTTCTACTATTGTTTCCATTATTAGCTCCATTAATAACTCCATTTAAAACCGGGTGACAAGTGATAACAGTATTTTATTCTTTTGCCAAGTAAGCATAGTTTTCGAATTTTGCAAATTTAATTTGTATGTAAATTAACCGTATTAATTTAAAGCTTCCAAGTTTTAACCGGGAAATATTTAACGCCTGAGTCAGTAGAGTAAGAGTGATATAAGCTAAAGCTTTTGATGCACATAGCGTGTTTTATTGCTGTATTTTCTATAATGAAGTCGGTATCTGTTAATGCGGGCTTAACTTTACGGTATAGGCTCAGATGAGGTTGATAGCGCTTTTGTTCTAAAGTGATATTACTGCTCCGGCTTAACTCAACAAGTGTAGTATTTAAATACATTAGCCAGTTCGGGCTATGCTCAGGCATAAGATGTAATACTTGAGCTTTTTTAAAGTACCCAACTTTTGATAGCTGTAAAGAATAGGTTTGCTCGGGAAGTAGCAGTTTTAGGTGTTGTTGAATATCGTTGTGATGTTGATTAATTAGCGCCTGTAAATTGGTTTGTTGATTGTTTGCAAGCAGACCCAGAAAGGCCAATGTAACATGGAAATTATTCGGCTCAATGACCTTAAAAGGTAAGGCTAAATTTTGCGTACGCCATAAGGCAAGTGTAGCTTTATCAGCACTTGAAACATCTAAGGCAAGAAACATACGTTTGTTCATGCTTGCACTGCTTTTATATTTGCGTTCATCAATAATTTGTCACTTAAAAAGTTAATAACGCGCTCGAGACAAAACAAACGCTAATCCGTTGTTATGGTAACATTAGCGCAATAAACGATAAACTGACGAAAACCTTTCATAATTTATGACGTTATCAGCTAAAAAACTGCCCATTGATGATATCAAAAATGATGTTATTACCGCATTAACTCAGCACAATACTATACTGCTGACCGCGCCTCCAGGAGCTGGTAAGTCAACCTGTTTGCCTTTGTGGTTATTAGATTTACCTTGTTTGTCTGGGCAGAAAATATACCTTTTACAACCTCGGCGATTAGCAGCAAAAAATATTGCTTGTTACTTATCTCAGCAATTGGATGAAACTGTTGGAAACACCGTAGGTTATCGGCTACGAAATGAAAGTAAAACTTCAAATAATACCCGCTTAGAAGTGATCACTGAAGGTATTTTAACGCAAATAATTCAAAACGACGCAGAGCTTTTAGCTTGTGGTTTAGTGGTGTTTGATGAGTTTCATGAGCGCTCACTAAACGCCGACTTAGCCTTTGCATTAACACGCGATGTTCAGCAAGGGCTACGTGAAGATTTAAAAATACTTTTAATGTCAGCAACCTTAGCAACGCAAGCGATAAATTTGCAGTTGCCTGATGCCGTAGCGCTAGAAAGTAAAGGCCGTAGCTTCCCTGTTGATATAAGTTATCAAGCGCCCAGTAATACACGCCTTTGGCGTCAACATGCGCTATCGGTGTTAAAGTCTTTGGTGAACTCGCATCAAGGCTCAATTTTAATGTTTCTGCCAGGTACTGGCGATATTCGTTATTTAGCTGAGCAGCTACAGCCTTATATGCCAAATACTATGGCCTTGTGTCCGCTGTATGGTGAATTGTCATTAGCCGAGCAACAAAAAGCCATTGCGCCTGCCGCCGAAAATCAGCATAAGCTAGTGTTGGCTACTAATATTGCCGAAACCAGTTTAACCATAGAAGGGGTCGACCTTGTTATTGATTCTGGCTTGGAGAATGTTGCTATTTATGATGTACAAACACTGAATAACAAACTTAACCAACGCCGTATTGCCAAGTCTTCAGCTATTCAACGTGCCGGTCGTGCTGGGCGGTTAGCGCCTGGGCACTGTATTCGTTTATACAGTAAAGATGACTTTGAGCGCAGAAGTGAACAAAGTCATAGCGAAATTCAGCAAGCTGATTTATTGCCTATGCTGATGGAAGTGGCAAGGTGGGGAGCGACAGCTTGTGATCAGCTACCCATGATAGAAATGCCCAACACAACAAAAGAACAATTAGCGTGGCAAGAATTAACCGAGTTAGCCTTAGTTTCTCAGCAACACCAATTAACGGCGCAAGGTAAACAAGTTGCTGTTTTCCCTTGTCATCCGCGCTTTGCCAAAATGCTATTGTCGGCTATGCAACTTGAGCAAACACAGCAGGTTGAGCATTTATTGTCGCTTGCTTGTTTATATGCGGCATTATTAGAAGAGCGTGATATTTTTGGCGCAGCACAACGAGTAGATAACTGCGATATATCACAACGTATTATTCAACTTTTGCAACAGGCGAAAAAACCTCAGCATCAACGCATAATTCAACAAGCGCAGCGCTTATATCGCTTGGCGGTTCAGCAACAACGTAAGGCTAGCGACAACAGTTATGTTGAAATAAGCAATGCAAGCCAAAGCTTTTGTACTACAGCTAACCACTTGCCATTGCAGTGCAGCGGTTTGTTACTTTTACTTGCCTACCCAGAGCGTTTGGCTAAGCAAAGAGATCACCAGGGTAATTACTTAACTGCCTATGGCAAAGGCGTAACTATGAGTGCGAGTGACGCACTCGCTGATAAAAAATATCTTGTTGCTGTGCAGTTTTTTCAGCGTCAACACACTTTATCTATTGCGCTAGCTGCAGAAATTAATTTGTCGCAAGCGATTGCTTGGCAGGTTACCCAAGCAGAAAGTAAAACACAGCTGCATTTTGATCCAAAGCAAAACCGTATTCGCAGTGCTAAGCAGCAGGTTATAGGCTCGATTGTTATCAGCGAAGAAAATATCACACAAAAACTTTCGCCAGTGTTGTTGGTTGAATGTTGGTGCCAACATATTCGCAAACGTGGCTTAGCTTGGCTGAACTTCGATGAGCAAGCTCAGCAACTATTACTACGCTGGCGCTGGCTTAATCAAACCCAACAGCATTTAGGCTTCGAGGATGTCAGTGAAGTACATTTACTTAATACATTAGAGCAATGGCTTGGACCTTACCTCTCTGATATTACTAGCAAGGCACAACTCGATAAGCTCAATTTAACTGAAGTTTTAATGAGCCAGATATCTTATCAGCAACAACAAGTGTTTAATCAACTTGCACCTAGCTATTTCTCAGGGCCTACAGGGCGAAAATGTAAAATCCGCTACAGCTTAGAACAAGCGCCCGTTGTTTCTTTACCTATGCAAGAACTTTATGGTGTAAGTACCACGCCTTCGGTTGGTGACAGCAATCATAATAGCCAAGTTGCTTTGATCATCGAGTTATTATCTCCGGCACAGCGCCCTATTCAAATAACTCAAGATCTTGTCGCATTTTGGCAGGGTAGTTATCGCGAGGTGCAAAAGGATATGAAATCAAAATATCCCAAACATTATTGGCCCGATGATCCAGCAAATGCAGAAGCTACACGTAAAACTAAGCGTCATATTAAATCAGAATAGCTTCATTAATGTCTATGTAGACATTAATAACATTTTATTTGATAAAATAAATAACACTGTGATGAATAATGAAAGCTAATATATTTTTGATTTAATCTCTTAAATTAAATATTTAGCTACCACTTTCAGAAAATTAGTTTTCTTAGCCAACGTTAACATACCTTAAGTTGTCTCATTGAACAGTCGACTATTTCAAGTTTTACGTTATACTGCCGCGCTCAAACCTAGTATTTAAATAAAAGTATTTCATTTAGCGGAGTTCATCATGCACGATCTGTATTACAAAGGCCGTATTCACACCAGAGTAAATCATGTAAAAACAGGTTATAACACTAAGCGTGCTGTTAAACTTGGTACAGAAAAACACCCGCTAACTCTGGTAGTTACTAGTGAAGAAAAGAAGTTAGAATTGGCAGCTGTTGTTGAAGATAATGAATTATTTGCCGATATCACGGTAGATAGTAGTGCAGATGAAGATATTCTTGAGCTAACAGGGATACTCAACAAGCCTAAGACTACTACGTTTGAGAAAACACCAAACCGTAATGATCCTTGTTTTTGTGGTAGTGGTAAAAAATATAAAAAGTGTTGCGGTTAACAACAACTTATCTTTAATTATCTTAAATTGATACTGCTCACTATTGCATGAGCAGTGTTACTTAATCTTAGCTATATGCCTACACTCAATCTTACGCGTTAATCCAAAGCAATAACCTTTTAGCTTTGAGCTGTATATATTCAAGCTCTAAAAACCAAGCTAATAGTTTGGGGTGGCTAGCTTAGTTAACTTTTGCTTTGCCTTTTCTTGTGTTAATTCTGTTTATTTAATTGCGCTATTACTGCCATCGCTTGAGTTAAAAGGTTTTTATTACCATCTAACCAGTGAATTTTAGTGCCGTTTCTTTCTAATCTTCTTAGCCAAGTATCTTGCTTTTTAGAGAACTGGTGAATAGCAGAGTTTAATTTTTGAAAGCAGTCGTTTTTACTTAATTTTCCCTGTAAATGTTGCGCAATATAGCGATATTCTAAGCCATAAAAATATAAGGTTTCCCAACTTACACCTTGTGCATGCAATTGCGCTACTTCTGCAATAAGACCTTGTTCCATGCGTTGCTTTAAACGTAGGGTTATGCGTTGACGAATAACTTCTCGTGGCCATTTAATCGCAAATATAAGCGGTTTAAGCGCAGGGAAATCATTAATGGTGTCTTTCGCAGCTAACTCTCCTTGTGCTATTTCAATTGCGCGTACTAAGCGATCACGCTCGATAAGATCTGTAGTGTTATGTAAATTAGGTTTTAGTTGCATTAACTGCTGAGTTAATTGCTCGTGACTAAGCTCAGCTAAGCTTTCTCTAAGCGCTTTATTCTCAGGTACTTCAATTAATCGGTAGCCTTTTAATATTGAATCAACATACAGTGCGGAGCCGCCAGCCATAATAGCGAGTTTGTTTTTATCGCTAATTTTTTCATAGGCACTAATGACATCTTTTTGAAAGTCAAAAATGTTGTATTCGTAGCCAGGGTCAACAATATCAATCAGGTGATGGTTTATTTCTTGGTATTCATCAAGGTCTTTACCACTGCCAATATCTAAACCACAATAAACTTGCCTAGAGTCAGCAGATATTATTTCGCCATTTAGCATTTTAGCAAGTTCAACTGCCAATTTTGTTTTTCCCGATGCTGTTGAACCTAAAACCACCAGCATGTTAAATGCAGACATAGTTAACCTATCAATATTAAGCAAAATTAAAGTGTTAATTATATCGTTAATTTTTACTGCTGACGACCTAACTTCTCGCATTACAAATTATCGGTTGGGATATCAACTTAGCTAGATTATTATAAGCAATTAATTGCAGAATCATAAGGCACGTTTAATAACGTATGACAGCCAAAAAAACTTCGAAAACAACTAGTAAAAATCAAAAAAACAACAAATCTAGCGCCGAGAAAGTGACAGAGGAAACAACCCCTAGCCGTGTTAAACGCATGTTACGTTGGTCATTTTGGTTGTTTTTAAAAATGTCTTTTATCGCGGTATTTGTACTGTTTCTTTATAGCATTTATCTTGATGGTAAAGTGCGAGATAAATTTGAAGGTCAGCGTTGGCAAGTACCTGTACAAGTTTTTGGTGCAATTGAAAAATATACTGTTGGCAGCAAGTTAACACTCACCAACTTGCGAGCATCCTTAAGTGCTAATCGTTATAAAAAAGTTACTCATGTTGAACGCCCCGGCGAGTTTGCTTTGTCGAAGAGTCGCGCCATTATTTATCGTCGTGCTTTTGATTTTGGTGCAGGTGTAGAAGCGCCAGCAAAGCTCACCATTGATGTTACAAACGGAAAAATTAAGGCTCTATACCTTGATGATGAAAAAGTAGCACAACTAAGATTAGAGCCACTATTACTTGATCGAATTTTACCTGAAAGCAAAGAAGACAGAGTATTAGTCTCGTTGCAAGCGGTGCCAACGAAACTATTAGACACTTTACTGCTCATTGAAGATCGTAACTTTTATTTTCATTATGGTGTTTCACCTATTGGTATTTTACGTGCGCTTTATCAAAACTTAATTGCAGGAAGAACCGTACAAGGCGGAAGTACCTTAACCCAGCAATTAGTTAAAAATATGTTTTTAACGCGCGATAAAACCTTATGGCGTAAGGCGAATGAAGCCATTATGGCGCTGATTTTAGAGTACCGATACAGCAAAGACCAATTATTAGAAGCCTATATAAACGAGGTTTATTTAGGCCAACATTATGCCAATGGCATTTATGGTTTTGGGCTTGCTGCTGAGTTTTATTTTGGTAAATCAATCCAATCTCTTAATGCTGAACAAATGGCGATGATAATAGGCCAAGTAAAAGGGCCAAGTTATTATGACCCATGGCGCTTTCCAGAGCGCACAATTAAGCGTAGAGATTTAGTTTTAAGACTGATGTATCAAAAAGAAATTCTTTCTCAGCAAGAGTTTGAACATGCAGTTGAATCGCCTTTATCGATAAGAAAAAAACGTCGTGTAAAACAACAAAAATTCCCAGCTTACTTACAATTAGTTAAAGCTGAATTATCGCGACATTTATCCGAATATCAGCAGCAATCTGGCGTGAGAGTATTTACTGGCTTTTCTATTAATCACCAATTAGCACTGCAAGCAACAATTAACGAAAAGCTTACCACGTTAGCGCAAGAGTCGGCTGAGCAATTGCAGGTGGCAATGGTAGTGTCTGATTTTAAATCGGGAGAAATTCGTGCTCTAGTTGGCGGTAAAGAAGCTGGTTACGCTGGTTTTAATCGTGCACTACACGCAAAGCGACCTATTGGTTCATTGATTAAGCCTGCTGTATTTTTAGCTGCTTTAGAGCGTTACCAACGATTTAATCTGGCGACTTTAATTGAAGATAAAGAAATAACGCTTTCAAGTGAAGATGGCCAAGCGTGGCGTCCTAAAAATTATGATGGCAAATATAGAGGAAAAGTACATTTGGTTGATGCTTTAGTGTCGAGTCTCAATATACCGACAGTAAATTTAGGTATGCAATTAGGTTTAGACAATGTTGCCCAAGCTATTCATTTACTCGGTTATCAGGAAGACATAGTTACGCGCCCATCTATGCTTTTAGGTGCTTTAAATATGTCACCAATGGAAATAAACCAACTTTATATTCCCATTGCAAATAACGGTAAAGGCGAAAAGTCGCATGCCATTGACCGTATTGTTAGTGCTCGAGGTGAAACGTTATGGCAGTTTGAAGCATTAGATCAGCAAGTTATTTCAACACAAGCCGCTTATTTGCTCGATTTCTCTCTCAATAAAGTTACAACGTCAGGTACTGCGCGTTCATTAACCTGGCGCTTGAAAGATAAAGTGGTCGCTGGTAAAACCGGCACAACCAACGACCTTCGTGATAGCTGGTTTGTTGGTTACGATAATCAGCTTTTAGTCACAACATGGATAGGACGAGACGATAACAAGCCAACTAAACTTACCGGCAGCAGTGGCGCGTTAGTATTGTTTGCTGATTTTATGACTAAAACAGGTGCTATTAGTCGACAAGCTAATATACCTGCAAGTGTAGAGCTAGTGCGCTTTGATAATAAAAATGGCCGTCCAGTTACCCAGGCTTGTGATAACTCGCAATTACTGCCTGCTGTTACCACAGGTTTATTATATGAAGCTGACTGCGAAGAAGCCCCGTTAAAAAGTAAGAAAAAATCATGGTTAGAAAAAATATTTGGCGATTAGTTTTATAGCGAATTCAATTGTTAAGCTTTTAAAGACCCATTTTCGCCAAAATGTTGGTTGAATAACCTTGTATAAGCACTATGGTTAAAGGGGGGCGTAGCATGCTTACTTTCAAAGCGAACTAACATAGCTGCGAATATAAGGAGGGGTTAGCGGCGTTTAAAATAAAAAAGCCACCTCAAGATTAACAAGCAGTATTCACTAACATGTTACAGCCACTATAAAAAAAAGAGGATCATAATGAAACATAGATTAAGCTTTGGCTATTTTACCTTGCTCGCTGAAAACATAGTTGAAGTTATTATTGATGAAGGTATTGAATTATCTCTTGAAATGATTGAAGAATGCGATGTATTTTTTAAAGCACATATATTTGGTCATTTTGGCATGCTTATTAATAGAGTTAATGAATATACTTTTAGTTATGAAGCGAAACTATCTATAGGATCTTATGAAGGCTTAAAAGCCATTGCTTTTGTGTATTACTCAGATGAAAGTAGAATTAATGTTGAAGAGTTAAATGATATTCGTGCAAACGACAAATGGAATAGCCGCACTTTTTCAGGCTTAGAGCTCGAGTGGCAAAAAGCGGTGCAATGGTTAAAGCATGAATTACTTATAGGCGACCAGCAAGTCGCGGGTTATAGATGATACTTTTAAAGTCAGTAATTGTTGAATAAAGTGATGCAAAGATAAAGGTTCAATAGAAATAAAACTTACCTTGAAAAAAAGCAAACCACTAGGTTTGCTTTTTTATTTTAGCTTAATGTAAAACGTGAAATGTTAAGCCATTAGTTGGCTTATTTTGCATCAACATATTCGAATATTTTAAACACGCGGTTAACCCCACCAACATTACGGGCAATATCTACTGCGCTAGTTGCTTGTTCTTTAGTGACTAAGCCCATTAAAAATACTTCGCCGTTTTCAGTTACGACTTTAATATTCGTAGCATCGAGTTTGTCTGTACCAAATAAAGAGGTTTTTACCTTAGATGTCAGCCAAACGTCATTAGTTTTTGTGGTAAAAGACGTCGTGTTACTGATGCGAATTTGGTTATGTAGCTGCTTAACACCATTAACTTCGTTTATCGCTTTAATTGCTTGGTCACGCAAATAGCTATTAGGCGCTTGGCCTACCACCAATACACTACCGTTAACACTGATCACTTGCAGATTAGTGTTATCGCTTAACGCATCACTTTTACTGAGCTTTGCTTGAGCATCTATCTCAATTTTTTGGTCGTCTATTTGATTACCCAAAGAACGATTGTCGGTTGCCACACTTGCACCACCGACAACACCAACCACAGCCGCAGCAACACAACCTTGTAATAATATTGCTATGCTTATTGTGCTGATAATTGATTTCATAGCCATATTAACTCTCAGTTTGTGGAAACAATGTTGTATCTATAATGTCACATAAACAATGAATAACCACTAAGTGAACTTCTTGTATACGTGCTGTTCGGCTTGAAGGAACACGAATTTCAACATCGTTCTCACCTAACAAACCAGCAATATCGCCGCCGTCACCACCTGTGAGGGCAATAATTGGCATATCGCGTGATACCGCTATTTCAATCGCTTTGATAACGTTACGAGAATTTCCGCTGGTAGAAATGGCAAGTAAAACATCGCCATTATTGCCAAGCGCACGTACTTGCTTAGAAAAAATTTCATCGAAATGGTAGTCATTACCAATAGAGGTAATAGTTGAGCTGTCAGTCGTTAAGGCAATGGCTGGTAACGGTGGGCGTTCAGTTTCGTAGCGGTTCAATAGTTCTGCTGAGAAATGTTGAGCATCTCCGGCTGAGCCGCCGTTTCCACAGGCTAAAATTTTATTTCCGGCTAATAGACTTTGTACCATCGTCATTCCGGCTTGCTCAATTGGCCCTGCCAATAATTCGCTGGCGGCAATTTTTGTTTGTATGCTTTCAGTAAAATTACTTTTTATCCGTTCTAACATGGTGGACTTAACTCCGTTGTTTATTTCTTAAAAGGCGTTGGTTAAAAATATTGCTCAAAAGGCATTTTTAAGCCAAGTAATGTCTGGATTATTTAATTCACCTTGCATCGCGATTACATCGAATCGGCAAGGGGTATTATATTCATTTAATCCGGCTTGTTGCAGATAAAATGCAGCACATTGTTTAATTTTTTGTTGTTTTTTAATTGAAACCGCTGCAATAGCGCCACCAAAATGTGAATTCTTACGGTATTTAACTTCGACAAATACCCAAATGTCATTCTCAGTCATGATGAGATCAATTTCGCCGCGGCGATTTTGAAAATTACATGTTTGTAATTTCAGCCCCTGCGTAATTAAATACTGAGCGGCTAATTGCTCACTATTTTTGCCAGTAGTGACTGTATTGGTTTTATTAGTCCATAGCAAATTCTTGCACCTTGCTGCGACTGTATTTTCCCCAAATTAAACTACGGGTTAAAATGTTGTCTTTACCCAATTGTAATATCCCAGTTTGACCATAATGTCGCACATAAGTTTTATTTTGCATGGCAGAAATTTTATCGACTAAGGTTAAGCTGTCAAAACCCATGGCAAATATGGTTTGTAAGCTGTCACTTCGGTTCGGCCAAAGTTTCTTAGCTTGTGCAGCTAAAACTTTATTTTGTTGTTTACTGCGTAATTGCCAAGGCATTTCAGTAAAGGCTAAGCCAGATAAGTCACGATTGTCACTTTTATCGATTTTAGTACTGTGACTACGCGAACTTGCAAATACCGGGATAATGTCTGCAAAAGGGCTAATGTTTACGTCTATGTAGGGTTTTAGTAACTTAGTCTCTAGCGGTAAACCCACCACGTAAATCATGTCGATATCACGACGGTTCCGAAATTCACTTTTAATCGAATATTTAATGTGTCGGTTTAAGTCTTTCGTGCGTTGCTGGCTTAGGTCTACACCTAAACTGGCTTTAATTTGGTTCTGCATTTTAGCGTCGCTATTAAAAAATACCGTTTCTGGTGTTTTACCAGTTATATGCTGCCACTGTTGGCTAAAGGTTTGAGCAATACGGCGGCTGGCGCTGTCTTGGTGACTTAATATAATGGGGTGTTGATACTGTTGGCGACTCAATGTTGTTGCTGCTTGTATCGCTTCTTCTTCAGGGCGCATTGAAAGTGCGACTTGATGCGGCAATAAGTCAACACTTGCTGGCAAATTAAGTAATAGAGTCGGCATTGTTATTTCAGTTTGCGCTAAGTAACTGCTGACATTTTGCTTAAGTAGCGGGCCAATAACATAATCTATGTTAAGTTCGAGTAACTTAGCGTTTAACGTACTCATATCTAAAGTAGTTGAGTCAATAAAATGTAAGGTTTTACCGCTTTCAATATTATAAGCGGCAAGTATACCTTGCTGTACAACTTTGCCTGCACGTTCTTGCTTACCTGAAAGCGGAATTATAACCGCTATATTTTCAATTTCATTGTTTAGCGTAGGCTCTTTTTGAGTCAAATTAGCCACAATGTATTGTGCAGGGTGAGTGCTAAATTCTCGTTGCCATTGGCTTAAATAACGTTTGAATTTAGTATCATCATGACCAAATTTATTAGCAAAAGTGATCAACTTGTTCCAACCTTTAATATTAGGCGGAGACATTTTAACTAATTGCTGAAGCTGCCAAGGAGACAGTTGACAAAACTGTTGCCAAATGAGCTCAATATCGTTGTCGGTTGCTTGTGTGTTACTTGCAAAAGCTTTTAGGTTTGCATTAAGCGCGGCAATAGGTAGATCTCTGCGTGATTGCACATTAGCTAAGGTTTGAAAATAATCAACACGGTAAGCGAGTTTTTCTGTTGCTCTAATTTTTTCGCTGTTTTCAAGTGCTAGGTAGGCCTTGTGGTTTTCTACTAACGCTAAATAACTTTTAGCTTCAATAATGGCTAAATGATATTGCTGCGCAGGAGAAGGTGCTAACGCTGCAAGTTGTTTAGCTAACCAAAGTGCTTTATGGGGCGCTTCTTGAGATAAATATAGCTCGCTTGCACGTAATAACGAAGAAATGGCTTCGTCTTGCTGATTTGAAGAAACTTGCTTCCACGCTTTATCTACTAATTGCTCTGCGGTTAAAACTTTTTCAGTCGCTTGCACGATGTCAGCTTTTTTATTAGCTGACTTTATTGGTTTACTTTGTTTCGTTGTCGAACAACTGGCGAGAATAACCACCGCAGCGAAGGCAAAAAAGCCGCTTTTATAAGACGAAAACCATTTAGTAAGTGTCAAAGTTAATAAATCCATACTTTTTAATAGTGCTTTATAATAAACTTCATCCTCTTCAGTCTCAACACAAGTATTTTATAATGTCGGATTTTCAAATTCAGCCTAGCACTTTATATATTGTTGCTACACCTATTGGCAACCTCGGCGACATTAGTCAACGGGCGCGCGAGATACTCGAACAGGTTGATATTATTGCCTGTGAAGACACACGTCATACGCAGCGTTTGTTATCTGCATTTTCGATAAAAAATAAAACCATGTCGATGCACGACCATAACGAGCGCCAACGACAAGAACAAATTGCTGCCTTATTAACAGAAGGTAAAAGCATTGCTTTGGTGTCAGACGCCGGAACACCGTTAATTAGTGATCCAGGGTTTCATCTGGTTCGTCATTGTCGTCAGCAAGGTTTAAATGTTTCTCCTATACCAGGCGCTTGCGCTGCTATTGCCGCGCTTTCAGTTGCCGGGTTACCAACCGACCGTTTCACATTTGAAGGTTTTCTACCGTCAAAATCAGGCGCTAGACAATCAACATTGACCGAATTAGCCAACGAAACACGTACGCTAGTGTTTTATGACGCTCCACGCAGGGCTATTGATACTGTTGAAGATATTGTCAAAACCCTTGGCGGTGATCGCTATGTAGTGATGGCGCGAGAGCTAACAAAAACCTTTGAAACTATTCATTCAGATACGGCGGATAACTTATTAACTTTTCTTCAGGCAGATCCAAACCAACTGAAAGGTGAAATGGTGTTGATTATTGAAGGTAAGAAAATCGACCCTAATGATATTCCTGCTCATGTGGTTGCAACCTTAAAGTTATTATTAAGTGAGATGAAACCTAAAAGAGCTTGTGCTATTGCCGCTGAAATTCACGGCGTGAAAAAAAATGCCTTGTATGAGTATGCGCTTGCCATGAAAGAATAGCCTTTAACTAATATCTTTAACTAATATCTTTAACTTAATATCTTTAACTTAATATCTATAAGTTAATATCGATAGGTTTTATGCTGTAATTACTCTCATCTTGGCCAAGATTTTTTATTGCCATAAAGCCTTTTCTGCTTTTTAGTCTTTGTAAATAAGCGAGTGTTTGTGGTTTATATTGTGTGGCTAAACCCAGTAACTCGCCTAAGTAAAGCGCATAACCAACACTAATATCAGCGATGGTAAATCTATTATCGACTAAAAAGTTATTGCTTTCTAAATGGTTATTTAATCGTTTTAAACGTGCTAAATACCAAATGGCGTAGTCTTTAACAACTTGTGGTTGCTGGCGTTCAGCTTGTTCAAACTGGCTGTATCGTAGTACTAACGTTTGTGGGAAAGTTAGGGTAGCGTCGCTAGTGAATAACCAATTAAGATAATCGCCATATTCTGGGTGCGCTACCGATACACTTAAATCACTCTTGTTATAACGCTCTGCAAGATATAACAAAATAGCGCTAGACTCTGTTAACGCTGTATCGTTATCTTTCAAAAAAGGTACGGTACCTAAAGGGTTTATCGCTAAATAGGACTTTTCTAAAATTCGAGGTGGAAACGACAAAGTATGCAGCGTGTAGTTTAATTGCATTTCTTCCAAAGCCCATAAAGCACGCAGTGAACGGGTATTATGACAATGCCAAAGTTCGATCATTAAGTCGTCCTAAATTATTTTTTTAAATACTATAACAGCATGAAACCTCGTAATGATATTTAATTTAGACCTAAAGCAAAATATGGGGTAGAATGCGCGCCGAGTTGACGAGACAATCGCTGCTTTATCGTTGTATCACTTATTTTATAAGGGGTAGACAGATAAGGGGGAGGAAAGTCCGGGCTCCAATGAGCAGGGTGCCAGGTAACGCCTGGGGGGCGCGAGCCCACGACAAGTGCAGCAGAGAGAAGACCGCCGATGGTTGTTCTTAGGAACTTCACAGGTAAGGCTGAAAGGGTGCGGTAAGAGCGCACCGGATTGCTGGTAACAGTAATTGCAGGGTAAACTCCACCCGGAGCAAGACCAAATAGGGTTTCATGACTAGGTTAACGCAAGTTAACATAGTATAAGCGTGGCTCGCGTGGAAACCGGGTAGGTTGCTTGAGCCTTAGAGCGATTTAAGGCCTAGACGAATGATTGTCACTTTTCTTCGGAAAAGATACAAAACCCGGCTTATGCGTCAATCTCACCAATTATAGATACCGCTTGATTATTTAAACGTAATCAAGCGGTTTTTCTTTATCTAAGGACTAGATTTTTATTTTAGCTCTATAGCGGATTATGATCGGCTCTAAAATCAGTTAATGTGTATCTGACCCTACTTAACCTGAACTCTGGATAAGCAGCACTTGCTCAATGCTCCCTTTTAAGCCATTTTCTGCGTTAAAACGTCGATAAATAGCGCGCTATTCATAAACGTTTTGCCTTGGAAATGGCATAAAATGAAGCATTGATTATATCTATTCGTGATGTTCACTTGGCTATAGCATTTACTTTATTACCTAAGCTTTTGGTTCACTTGATTTTCAAGCACTCATTACCCAGAGTTCAGGTTACTTATTTACTTTTTCTAAAAGAATAATTTGAGATTTATCCTCACGTAAAATGTCATAAATAACATACGGGCTTTCTTTCCCGCCTATTTGGGTAACAATGCTGCCAACAGGGAGTTGAACAAATTGCTCTTTATGACCAGAAGATAAATTATATCTCATTATTTTTGGTCCTTGCCTTGTGTATACAACATAATACAGCCAATCTTTTGTGAGCATTATGCCACCTTGAACTAATGCGGCATTCAAGGTGCTTAGATTTGCAATACTTGATGTTTGTGCTGATGAGTCTTGTCTCATTAAATGTCCATTAGACATATCTACGTAGGTTATTTCATTTCCGGTTATTGATTCATCAGCATAGACACCAGCATTTATCACCAGTTTAATTAATTTTCCTTCAGCTAAGCTAAGTTTAGTCAGGGTGTATTGTTCTTGGTCTTTAATGCTTAAATAGATTGAGTTCATTGCTGGAGACCAGTGAAGTATATGTGCATTAGGAGGCACAGTGTAACTTACGTCTACCTGCTGGGATGCAAGATCTAAAATTAGCAGTTGTTTGTCTTTATTGCTGTTATCTAAAAAAGCTAGTTTGTTATTGTCTGGCGACAATAGAGGCCTGCCTAAACTATTCGCTTTCAACTGAGTTAGTTGCTGAGATATTGTTTGTTGATGTTGCCATATTTCAAAAGCACCTGAACGGTTTGATACTGAATAAAATGTTCGTTTTTCAGGCGAGTAAATCGCATTAAAATCTAGCGAATTACTGTTAAGCATTGTTGGGGTAGTATCTATGCCGATATTTTCTATAGCAATGTTTCTATGCCAGTTTTTATAAGCTATTTTTGATTTATCAGAAGTAACAGCAATATCAGATTGAAATTCGCCTTTAATATTTTCTATTATCTGAGTTTTTTCTCCAGAATCTAAGTTCATCAACCAAATAGAAAACTGCCCATCTTTTTTGCCTGATATCAGTAATTCTTCATTCGAAATAGCGATGCTCATAATACTATGAAAAGTCGAATTAATGGCTTTTACTGATTGCTCCTCAATATTGTAGCTATTAAGTTTAGTGCTACCATCAACTAGTTTTTCGACAAAAAATATAGTTTTACCATCAGGGCTAAACTTAGGCATTCTTTGATTGTTATTAGATATTGCTAAGGGTTTTAGTTCGGCTTGTCCTAATGGCACTAGCGCTAACTCAATTTTTCTACCGTTTCTGTATGCGATAACTGCCTGAGTTTCTGAGGGGGAGATATCAAACGAATATATTCTTGATGGCTGGTCTAATAGCGATTTATTCTGACCTGTTAACATGTCATGCTGAATTAACTGACACGATCCTCTTGTGCATTGTAAAAAATAAAAGGCTTGGCTCTTTTTACTCCAGGTTGGAAACCTGTGTTCTACATGTTGTGCAGAGATTATCGTTTTTTTATTGGTTTTTAAGTCCATCAACGCCAATGTGTTAAATTCAGCATTGTAGGCTGCTGAAGAGACAAATAGCATTTTATCTTCGGTTTGATTTAAAGCGGGCATTTCAGCATAAGAATCAAAATTAGTTAACTGACTTGGCCTATAATTATAATCTCGCCAGTTAGTTTGACTTTCTACAAAATAAAAGTGATTAACCGTTAAGCTTGCTATGAACGCGACCACAATAATTACTAGGACTAGCCACTTTATATGCCAACGTTGCTTTGTAGGTGCATCACCGATGAGAGGTTGAATATCTTGAGTTTGTTGTGTTTTGTTGAGCTTTAGTGGCTCTTCTAATGGATAAATAAAACAATAGCCTTTTCGTGCTATTGTTTCGATGAATTTTGGGTGTTGAGCGGAGTCATTTAAAATTTTTCTTAATTCGAAAACGGCGCGAGTAATAACATCATTGCCAACAACAGTTTCTGACCATAATGACTGCGCGATAGTTTCTCGACTAACAACTTGCCCTTGATGCTTCACTAAAAAACATAAAACCTCCATGATCTTAGGTTCTACTTTGTAAACTTTGTCATTTAACTCTAGTTTATTGTGTGCTGGTTGTACCCAAAATTCTGATAGTTTAAAACTATCCATTTAATTGTTTTCCTTGTTAATTTACTGTTTTTAAATAACAAATATATTCATCATAACTTCATAATGACAAAATCATTGTTCTGTAGCAACCGATTGTTTACAAAATACGCTGAAAATATGTATCAAGTTATTTTGGAACAAAAAGGAAAGTGATTATATGAAATTTATAAAAAAAATAATCGGAAGTAGCATTGCTATCGCTGTTTTAAACAGTGCCAGTGCAAGAGCAGATGTTATTGATATTGAAATAATTGGGCAAGGAACCATACGCTCTGTTGAAGCAAGTATTGATTGTACAGAAAGTTGCAGTATAGATAATAAATCGCAAACCAATACCTTAGTTGCACAAGCTGACACTAATTGGAAGTTTAATGGTTGGAGTGGCCAACAATGTGATGCGGGTAATGGCGTGATAGTAAATCCTAGCCAATTGGGGTTAGTTGGCGCATCAGGCGGGGCGAAAACACTTGATAGTGCAGATATTAATGGCGATGGGTTTTCTGATTTAGCGATGATCAGCTTGTTTGATGGCAAGGTATCTACATTAACTAATGATGGAGCAGGTCGGTTTGCTAAAAAAGAAGTTGTTTCTAACTTAAATTATCCTTCAGCTTTAGCATTTTATGACTGGGATAACGATGGTGATCAAGATTTAGTTGTGGCTGTTTTTGGCAGCCGAAAATTAAAGTTATACCTCAACGATGGCAACGGTGAGCTAACCTTTAGCGACGATATTGTTATTGGTAACATTAGACCTTACGCAATTGCCGTGCTTGACATTAATGACGATCAAGCGCCAGATTTAGTGGTTTCTTCGTTTTCAGCAGACACCACTGGGGACTTATTTGCGTTAGTAAGCAGTATAAGTGAAGCCAAGACTGAAGTTTATTTAAATAATAATAATACTTTTACACTAGATAAAACCCTTTCTAATAATGCAGCTATAACATTAGATGCATACCTTGATGCCGACTCTTCTTTAGTGGTTGCTGCTGCTGAAATTGTAGAAAAAAATATAGCGGTCTATCAAAACTCAACTCGAACGGTTCTTGATGCTAGCGCATCGAGTTATGGTGTAGCGTTTGGCGATATTGATAACAATGGCACTATGGACCTATTAGCGGCTAACTACCGTCCTGCAAATTTAGCTTTGTATATCGATCAAGGAAATCAAAACTATTCACCTGCGCAAATTATTGCTAATCCTGACGACGGAGTTACCGCCACGGCAATTGTAGATATAGATGCCGACGGCTATGCAGATATTGCAACGGGTGAGTTTAATGCTTTGCAGTTCTACTATTTTAAAACGCTTAGTTACTCAGACTGTATTGTCAACCAAGGCAGTAACATTTCTTTAACAGCAGAATTTATTCAAGCAACTTCTTCTACGCCGGCACCTACACCTGCGCCTGCACCTGCGCAGCCAGAAGAAACTAAGAGCAGCTCTTCATCAGGGGGAGGTTCAATGTCATGGTTCTTGTTGCTAATTGTGGCGATTTCGTTAAATAAAAGATTAAGATTTACGCCGTAGTTCAATGGGTAAAAAGCTGTGGTGCTTAAAAGGTAGAAGTTAGAGGTTAGAAGTTAAAAGCGAAAAGTTAGCAGCTAAAATGGCTAACTTTTCGCTCTACCACATTAATTTGATTAAGGGCCTCGATAGCTATATCTAGGCCTTTTTGTGTATAAACCTGACAAGTAATAATGAGCACTAATTTTTAATGAAGCACGCGTAATTGTTTGTCCCATTTACTAAATTTCCAATTCGAAATACTGCCATTTGCCTCACAACAGTCGCATTGCCAATGAATTAGGTTTTGTGTTTGGTAACTTGCTTCAATACTTCCTTCACAATTAAGGTTTTCAGCTCGAGTAGCGCATTTTAAATCTATTTCTACTAATGGTTGTGCTATCTGCTCAGTAACTGCCAACACTATTTTACTAATGAAATTGAATACGGTTTTTGCTTGAGCAGTCAAGGCTAACTCGTTGCCATTTTCGTCAAGAAATTGTTTTAAATCTACTTTTAAAGTCAATTTTTAATGTCACATTCTAAAGTTGCTTTGCAATATAGATATATTAATGCAAATAACTGATAGAAAGAACTGCATTATTACTGATGTTATATTTTTAAAGCGAAGCTTAAAATGAAATACTGACATAGTTTAATGATACCGACACCACGGCTCATAAGCACTTAGCTGAAGTAAACTGCGTATAACTATTTTTGGTGATGTATAGAATATATACAGAATAAAACTTAAGTTATACTCCAATGTGCCGATACCGTAGACACGTTTTTGAAAATACGAGGTTATTTTTATGAGCTCTCCTATAAAGCCTAATGATACATACAGCCAAGAGGTTAGATCGTTAGCAAAAAAACCCGATAGTGCTGACAATAAAGCGGTTGATAAATCGCTATCAGAGCCTGCGCAAGATAAAAAAGTTACCGCATCGCCTGACTCAATTTCATTAAGTAGTAAAAAACAGCTCAACGCAGCCATTATAGAATCTTCACTAAAATACAGTACAAGCGTTGGTGATCAGCCGCTGGCATTAACATTAAAAGCAGCGTTACAAGGAATAAATGAAGCACTGCAAGCTTCAGGTGTTGAAAACAAAGTTGAAGAGACCTACGAGTCAGGTGTTGATTTCAGCCCTGAAGCAACCGCTGAACGCATTGTTTCATTTAGCACCCAGTTTTTAGGGGCTTTTCGCGAACAAAATCCTGATATGAGTGAAGAAGAGTCACTAACCGCTTTTGTAGATATTATTAGCAGCGGTATTGACCAAGGCTTTGATGAAGCGAAAGAAGTTTTAGGCGGCTTAAAAGTATTAGAAGGTGAAGTGTCTGAAACTATTGATAAAACTTATGAACTCGTGCAATCAGGGATACAGGCTTTTGTTGATGCCTTAAAAGCTAAAGATGAGCAAGAAACTGAAACGTAAACTGAACTAGAAAGCTAAACCTTCAAGGCAATAACAAGCTAAAAACAAGTTAAGAACAAGTAAAAAAAGCGATTAAAAGTTATTATATCGCTGCGCTAGCTTAACTAGCGCAGCGATACTCATTTACATATTGTCGTAGTTACAAAAAAAGCTATGTTGGGTATTCATCAAAGTTTTCTGCTTGTTTGCCATCTTCGAACCAACAAGGTCGCTCTGCCCAAAAAATATTGGCTGCTGGTCGTATGCCAGGGTCGCCATTAACATAACCTGCAGGCACAATTAAAAATGCTCCATCTCTGCTGATATACGGCACCTGAGAGCCACATTCACTACAAAAACAATTACTAAATCGTTGCGCGTCAGGTAAATCAAAGCGTTTGATTAACGCTTGCCCTGAGTGCCACTGAATTTTTTCCGGTGTAGTAAACATTAACGCGGCAAATGCTGAGCCTGTTTTTTTCTGACACCTGTCACAGTAACATTGATAAAACTTATTAAAAGGCCCTTCAACTGTACTCGACACTTTTTTGCACAAACAACTTCCACTGATTTTTATTGTCATTATTTAATTTACTCTTTAATGTTAAAAACTTTCTTTACTTATCAACAGCGAGTAGATGCTAAAGCAATGGTTACGTAAGGCATATTCCTTAAGGCGTATAACTTAACTACCTTTGCAATTAATTTGGTAAAAAGCTTCGTATGATAATTTTTTAAAGTTAACCTAAAACATCATCTTAACTGATCTTTTATTCATCGTTATCTGTATGACTAAACAACTGTGTTTTTATCACACTATATCAAGGTGGTGTTTAAGGTAACAGTGAAAAGCATAGATCTTCAAACGAATAGATTTAAGCTTCAAAATATAATGATCAGCTGTTCCTTTGTTGCATGTATTCATAATATGAAACCAACAAATAACTTTTTATATCGTTGTTTAAGTGACAGAATACTGTTTGCAAGTAGCTAATACTCGCAGAGCGGTTATAGCGATTAGAATTAAAATTAACGCTATAGAAATAATATAATCTATAGCAATACAAAAAAAGACGAGAATATTTATGTTAATTAACACCATCACTAAAGCTTTAAAAGCTGTTGTTATTCCTTTGCTGTTGGGCTTTCCAATTGCTGTAATTGCTTATCGAATGGAATTATGGCCAATGGCAACGTCTTTTCAAATTATTAAATATACCGGCTATGCCAGTATCGCCGTATTAGTAATCGCGTTATTGCTTGGTCTATTTACCTTGTTCAAGAAGCAATATCCGTTGGCAAAACGCTGTGCTGTTATCGCTATATTATCAGCAATACCGGCTATAGCTTTATCGATGCAGGCGGCGAAAGCAAAATCATTACCTTTTATCCATCAGGTAACTACAGATACGGTTAATTTACCTAAATTTGACGCTATTATTGCGCTTCGTGGTGACAACAGTAACCCGTTAACTTATGACCAAGCTAAGCTTGCGCCGATGCAATTGGCTGCTTATCCAAAATTAAAACCGATTATCAGTGAATTAGATAAAGGCCAAGCGTTTGCTAAGGCTGTAGATATTGCATTGAGCTTAGGTTGGGATGTTGTCGCGAAAAATGAACAGCAAGGACTTATTGAAGCGGTTGATACCACAGCTCTGTGGGCATTTAAAGACGACATTGCTATTCGTGTTCAAACGGTTGGGGCAACTAGTGTTATCGATTTGCGTTCAATCTCGCGTGTTGGTGGTACAGACTTAGGTGCTAACGCTGCACGAGTAGAAAAATTTATCGCTGCTTTCTCTAACCAGTAACCTCATTACTGATCTTAAGTTTAATCAACAAAGTTGAGCAAGCCATTTTCTTGCTCAACTTACATGGCTAATAATGCCCTGATATTGATTACATTAATGTGTATCTGACCCTACTTAATGAAAGATATAGAAAAAACAGTATCGCTTAAAATTAATTATGCAGATAACAAGTCAAAGCAGTAATCAATGTCGACATTCATCTTACATGAAAAATTAACAAAAATAATGAGTGTCAGCTTGTAAACTGTTGCCTATACATTGTTGCCTATAAATTAGTAATTAACGAGAAACTTAATTAAAAAAGCCGAGTAAGAAAAAACTTCTTACTCGGCTTAATTTATTCTACTTATGGTTTACTTACTTGTTGGTAAATAACCTATCGCGTTAGTCTTCTTCAACTAAAGTCATTAATGATGTGTTACCACCTGAGGCCGTAGTATCAATACTCACGGTTTTTTCAGTTAACAAACGTTGAATCAAGCTATCAAAGTACTCTGAGCTGATCACTGGCAAAATTGCACCTTCACGTTCAGCAAGCTTTTCACTGATGTAATGTTTACGATCACAGTTACTGTCAACCACTACACCTGATAACGCATTATGCGATAACATGGTTGATAAATGACGCAAGCGCGCTACTTGGAATACGCCTTCTTCAACGCCAGTAGAAAGAAACTTATCTCTAAACGCTATCGCTTCATCGTAGTACAAGTCTGATACAACACTTACTACGGTATTACCCGTAGCTAATGCCGTTACAATTGAAAGTACCCAGAAGTGAAAGCTTACGGTTGCATCGGCAAAACAAATGATATTACCGCGGTTTTCTAAATATAGAATATTAGATTCACCTGTTGGGCCTGGCAAGAACGTTGGCTTTTTCATGCGCTTTTCAATATCAATTAACTGTGAACGCGCTGATGTTAATGTACTATTTAAATCGTCTGCTAAATCATCAACAATGCCAACATGGGCAATTTTTGCCAGTAATTGGCGCACACATGAAATACGGGTGTTTAACTCTGTTAAACGCCAGTTTTTCTCGGCTGCATTCGCTTTGTCCATAAATAGTATTGATTCGGCATCTGACTTGTTGTCGCCGTCTAATGCTTCTACCTGCGAAGGTAACAAGTTAAATTGTTCAGCGTCAGGCGTTGCTTTTTCGATTACCAAACGGGTTAAGTAATTTGGTCCACCTGCTTTAGGGCCTGTACCTGAAAGGCCACGACCACCAAAAGGTTGAACACCAACAATTGCACCAATCATGTTGCGGTTAATATATACGTTACCTGCACGTGATAGTTTAGCTAAATCAAAAGCGCGGTGTTCAATACGAGTATGAATACCCATAGTTAAACCAAAACCAGTACCATTAACCTTATCAACCACTTGCTCTATTTCGTCACCTTTAAAGCGTACTATATGCACGCATGGGCCGAAAACTTCTTGTTTTAGAACATTGATGTCGTTGATTTCATATAAGCGAGGAGCGAAGAAGAATTGCTCGTTGCTTGCTACGTCGTCTGCAATTTTGCATTGGTATAATAGCTTGCCATGCTTTTGCATATAGTCGCTATGAGCGTTAAGTGATGCCAAGGCTTTTTCGTCAATTACCGGACCAATATCTGTGCTTAATTGCGCAGGGTCGCCAACATGCAATTCAGCTAATGCGCCGGTTAGCATGTTAATTACGCCGTCAGCAATATCTTCTTGTAAAAACAATACGCGCAGTGCAGAACAGCGTTGACCTGCTGATTGAAACCCTGAAGAAATAACATCGTCTACTACTTGCTCAGGTAGAGCAGTTGAGTCAACGATCATACAGTTTTGACCACCTGTTTCCGCAATTAACGGTACCTGGTCACCGCCTCGGGCTGCTAGCGTTTGCGAAATAATGGTGCCGGTTTGTGTAGAGCCAGTAAACATAACGGTTTGTACTCGCTCGTCAGGTATAATTACGCTACCTACTTCACTACCACGAGCGATAACCGCTTGTACAACACCTTCAGGCAAGCCAACTGATTTCATTAACTCTATGGTGCGAAGCGCAATTAAGCTGGTTTGTTCTGCTGGTTTTGCTAAAACCGTATTACCCGTTGCAATAGCTGCAGCAACTTGGCCTAAAAATATAGCTAATGGGAAGTTCCATGGGCTGATACATAGCACAACACCACGCGCTTCCAGGCGTTCATCAGCGGCAATTTCAATCGCTTTTTCTGCATAGTAGCGACAAAAATCTACCGCTTCGCGCACTTCGTCAATGCCGTCTTGGGCAATTTTACCGGCTTCTTTAATACACAATGCGATCAGTTCGTCGGTGTGTCGTTCAAGAATATCGGCAACACGACATAATAAAGCAGCACGTTCAGCAACCGGTGTTTGTGACCACGAAGGAAACGTTGCTTGTGCAGTATCAATCATGGCTAACATGGCATCTTTATCGTGATGCTGATGAAAACCAATTATTTCACTATGATTCGCTGGATTTTTTACTGCAACTGCGCCTACAGGAATATCGCTAGCGTTAAGTTTATTATTTTCAAACCAGTTGTCTAACGCGGCTTTTAATGGCGTTATAGCACTGATATCAGTTAAGTCTAAACCTTTAGAGTTATCGCGACCTAAGCCTTTAGGGTCATGGTATAGCGCTATCGGTTTAATAATTTGTTGGTTGTACTTATCTTTTAAACGTTGAGTTTTTTCAACGGGATCTTCAAGTAATGACTCAACCGGCTGAGACTCGTCTACAATGGCATTTACAAACGATGAGTTAGCGCCATTTTCTAATAAACGACGTACTAAATAAGCCAATAAATCTTCATGATGACCTACAGGTGCGTAGATACGACATTGAATACTTTCCAGTGACACAATTTGGTCGTATAACGAGTCGCCCATGCCGTGTAAACATTGAAATTCAAAGCCTTCTTTATCATCGCCAGCCAATTCAACAATGGTTGCTGCACTGTAAGCATTGTGTGTAGCAAATTGTGGATATATAGTATCTCGGTATTCAAGTAATTTATTGGCACAGGCGTGATATGAAACATCCGTTGATGACTTACGAGTGAAAACTGGAAAGTGCTGATGACCATCTTTTTGGGCATTTTTAATTTCAGTGTCCCAGTAAGCGCCTTTTACTAAACGAACCATCATTTTACGGTCAACGCGTACTGTTAAATCGCGTAACCAATCTACTACAAAAATAGCGCGTTTTTGATAGGCTTGTAGTGCAATACCAAATCCGCCCCAGTCGCCTAAATCGCTGTCGCTAAATACCGCTTCAATAATATCTAGTGAAATGTCTAAACGCTCTGACTCTTCTGCATCAACGGTTAAACCTATATTGTATTGTTTTGCTTGTAAGCATAATGCCTTTAATTTTGGCACTATTTCAGCCATTACACGTGCTTTATGAGTGAACTCGTAACGCGGGTGAATAGCAGAAAGCTTTACTGAAATGCCTGGCACTTTGCGCGGATCGTTTTTACCTGAAGCAACGGCTACTTTACCGATAACGTCGATGGCATCTTGGTAAGCTTTTAAATAACGCTGGGCGTCTTTCATTGATCTGGCGCCTTCGCCAAGCATATCGTATGAATATACGTAACCTTTTTGCTCTTTATCTGCAGCGCGCTCTGTTGCTGCAGTAATGGTTTCACCCATGACAAACTGTTTACCCATTACTTTCATGGCGTAATTCATTGATTTACGAATAACAGGTTCGCCTAAGCGGCCAATGGTTTTCTTTAATAACCCAAAGCGTGCTTGCTGGCGTTTATCGGCATAATTAACCATAGTGCCGGTAATTAATAGTCCCCACGAAGATGCGTTCACAAATAAAGAGTCGCTGCTGCCTAAATGACTGCTCCACTGTCCTTGTGAAATTTTATCGCGAATTAAGGCATCTTGTGTGTGTTTATCAGGCACGCGTAATAATGCCTCGGCCAAACACATTAACACTACGCCTTCTTCACTTGATAATGAATACTCATTTAATAAGGCATCTATTGCGCCGTTGCCAGACTGATCATGGCGTATTTTTAATACCATTTTACGTGCACGTTCCCATGCACGACTACGGGCGCTAACATTAACTTCAGCAAGGGGTAAAATATGATCTACCGCTGTATTTTCATCAATTCGATAAAATTCACGAATTTTTTGACGAATAGGGCAATCTGAGATAAATGAACCATTAAAAAGCATATGCTTTTCCTCAAAGTGACTAACGAATAGCCTGGTAATCGTTAGCGATAGTTACAATAGAAATAATTCGTGCATTCTAATGAAAACTTAACCGTATGTGCTAGTTAAATTTTAGTTTTAAACCATTTTAAATAGTGCAAAAATTTCATATCACCAAATAAAATACGTTTAGGCTGTATTCAATGCTATAGCTGTATTTCCCCAGTTTAGAAAAACTATTGAACCGTTAGGAACTTAATGGAAATATTTTATATATTTGCAATTAATATTAAGTAAATGATGGAAGTTTAAATATAGGTTAATAACGTTAGAAATAAAGCATAGGTTTAGCTAGGTGTTTGGCTAAAATTTATCGTAAATTTAAGGGAATCGCTTAGGGCAGTTGCAAGGGCCATAAAAAAATAAAGTAACCGCTTGCTCTAATAGCTTTTTCAATTATATATATTCTTAATTTCTTGAAAACTTAGCTGTAGTTAGCTAAAGCCTTATATAACCATAAGTTGTAGAGAAATTCCGCTTCATTTTAACGCTACTCTTCATTACTTTTGAAATACCATTATTTTGAATAGTGCCTGATAGGTTAAGTAACCAGAGTATGGTCGAAGCGCCGTTTTCATGCACTATAATTGCTTTGTCCACTAATGTTGCATTGTAGGTAAGGAAAAAGGTTAGATATATTTTTGCACTTTATCGTGATGATTAAGTTTTTAAAAAGCAATAACTGTAAAACGAATAACTGTAAAACGAATAGGTGTGAAAATATAATTGGACCAGAAGATAATTGCACCAGAAGATAATTATATTCACGTAAAGACCAACCTAGTGCTTAATCTGTAATAATTTATAGCATTGAATATTAGTAGCTGTGGGTAACATTACACATAAGTTGTGTCATCAGGTATTAGAAGCGTATGTAAGTCAAAACCTGTTTATGACTATCGCTAATGGTTGCACATAACTTTTTGGTGATAACTATTGGTAATAACTATTGGTAATAACTATTGGTAATAGTTGATGGTGGTGTGTGCTGGCGTGTTCATGACGTTGATGCTACCACGTCTTTACTGCGTCTTAGCTACTTTTCCTTACTTTCCTTTTCTCTTTCACTGGTCATTAATTTTCGCCTTAAGTGTTAATTCAAGCTAACTGAAAATACCAGCGTTTAAATGCTGATATAGAATAAGTAGAGGTGCTTGAAGGTATCGCTAACATCAATACCTGTAATGTAATTATGATATTTATATTAAGCCGTTTTATTAGCACCTTTACTTAAATATATTTTAAATATTGAGCCTCCAAGTATAGATTAAGTCAGTTTTTTTGGCCCTTTTTTTATTATTGGTAATAACAATTCCCTTGTGTTTTTGTTTGTTTGGTTAGTTTACTTAATTGACATGTTAATGTTAATTGGTTAGATTTGAATCAAGTTGTGGTAAATGGGTTTTACGTTTTAAGCAATAAAACTAAAAAAAAAATAGATAAATGGAACTTGGGGAGAGTGACGTGAAATTGAATAAAATTAGTAACGTGCTAAGAGTAAAAGGGCTTAATGCTAAGGGTAAATCTGCACTATTAAGCTCTGCATTGGTTACTTTATTATCAGCACCTGTTTATGCACAAGAGCAAGAAAGCACTAGTGAAGCGGCAAAAGAAAGTAGCATAGAAGTTATTGAAGTCAGCGGCATGCGTGGAACTATGACACGCTCGCTTAACGAAAAGAAAAACACAACCGCCATTGTTGATGCTATTGCTGCTGCAGACTTTGGTGATTTACCCGGTTTATCTTTAGCAGATATCATCGAAAATATTTCAGGCGCTTCTAGCCATAGATTAAAAGGTAGCCAAAACGAAGTATCTATACGTGGTTTAGGCTCTTACTGGGGCTATGCAACGTTTAACGGTCGTACTATTACTAATGCGGGTACCGGGCGTGCAGTAAACTTTAAAAAATTCCCTTCAGATTTAGTTGATAAGGTCGTTATTTATAAATCGCAACAAGCCGATTTAGTTGAAGGTGGTACATCAGGCACCATCGAAGTTGCAGCATTACGTGCTATTGATTACGGAAAAAACGAAACTACCGTTGAAGCAACGGGAATATATAATTCATATTACGGTGATGTAGATGGCGCAAATGTTAACCCGTGGGGTAATAAGTTTGTTATTTCTACCGTTAGAAGTTGGGAAACAGAAGACTTCGGTAATATGGGTTTTACGTTAGGCGTTGTTTCATCTGATGACTCAAACCCGGAAGAAAATTACGGTGGTAGTTCTCAAATGCAAGCCTGTGCACTTAAAGATTCTTCTGGCAATACAATTGTGCCGGATGAAAATGAGTGTGATGATGGTAACCAAGCAGTTTCTAGTGGTCGTCAAGGTCGCTCACCTGAATTAGGTAAAGATACAGATCTTTCAGACTTTGATCAAAGCTCAATTTTCTATGTACCTAATGATGCCTACTGGCGTACCGGTGAAGATGAAGATTCTCGCACCAGTGTCGTTGCAACTTTTCAATGGCAGCCTAACGATCAGTGGGATATTAACCTTGATTATCAAAACTCACGATTAGAATATACTGAAGAACGTATGGAATTTGGTATTGATAATCGTCGCAGAAAATTAGCCGACCATATTATTGCTGATGATCATACCTTGCTATATGCAACCGGTGAAGCTAAGCCTCAACTATTAGGTGAGAGCAGAAACCAAGTTGATGACTATGATGGCGGTGGTATTAACTTTGAATACTACCCTACAGATAACTTAAAACTGGCGGCAGACTTTTCATATTCAAAGTCATATCGATACAGAGTTCGTCATCGTTCGAAGTTCAAATCAGAAGCCCGTTATCAATACGAGTTTGACGCGCGTGACACTAACGTTCCAACACTTACCTGGTTAGATAACAACAGAAATGGTGTTGGTGATGCTGGTTACAATGCATCAGAAGTTTTTGATCCAAACAATGTGCAGTCATTCTTGAGTGCAGATGGCGGAGCATATGCTGAATATCGCCGTGCCAATGATGAGCGAGAAGATAAAATTTTAGCGTTTAAGTTTGATGCTGAATACACGCTTGATCATGACATTTTTGCCAATATTAAAGCTGGTGTTCGTTTTTCAAAAGAAAATTTAATTGATGAACAAACTAACGATGTTTCTCTTCGCTTAAGTGATGGTAGTCAAAAAACGGGCTCAACTGACACTGAAGATGACAACTGGGACGAAAATAATGTGGCCAGTTACTTAGCATTAACTGACGGTATTGTGAGTAATTGTTTTAATAACCACCAAAACGACAACTTATTTGATGAAGAAGGTGGCGGTCCGGGCGATTTTGTTACTTACGACGCCAAGTGTTTTATTGGACAAATGTTAGGTCAAATTCCAGGAAATAACGGTGATACAAGCTTTTATGATATTGGCGAGCGCAACGATAAACGTGACGGCGCTGACCGTATTGTAGAAGAGAAAATCAGCGCAATTTATGCCATGGCTGATATCGATACTCAATGGGGCGATTATCCGGTAACGGGTAATATAGGTGTGCGTGTTGTTAAAACTGAAACACATTCTGACGGCTACGGTGATAAAGTTTTTATTACTACCGCTGAAGACGGCACTTTTGTAACTGAAATAAACACCACAGGCGAAATTGAAGATGTAACACTAGACTCAAGTTACACCGAAGTGCTGCCAAGCTTAAACTTAACCTTTCAGTTGAACGACGAATGGTATTTGAAAACTGCACTTTATAGAGCTATGTCACGTTTTCAAATGAATGCTATGTCGGCAGGTGTAAGCTACGATATTTGTACTTCGTCAAGCGAAGATGAGAGCTGTAATAATAATTACTCTGAATCAATTTCTAGTGGTACGGCTAACGGTAATCACATGAAACCTTATTTATCTAATAACGTTGAGGTTTCGCTTGAGTATTACCCAAGTAACGATGCTGCGGTAACCCTAGCGCTTTATAATAAAAGCTTTACAGGTGGCTATGAAACGGTACAAGAAAATAGAGATATAATAGTTTCACTTGACGGGGAAGACACAACATTCCCAGATGTAACACACTCAACGGTACAAACATCGAACGACTCTTCAACTATTCGTGGTGTTGAGTTAACGGCTCAAAAACACTTTACAGAATTACCAGGAATATGGAGTGGTTTAGGTGCGAAAATTGCCTATAACTATGCAGACTCAGACTTTGTAACACCAGAGCCAGGTAGCCCAGGTTTAGTGGCTGATGCTAACTTATTTGGTTTCTCTAAAAATGTAGCCTCTGCTTCTGTTTACTGGGAAGGTGATAAACTTTCAATGCGCTTGCTTTATAAGTATCGTTCAAAGTATTTTCAACCGAATAACTTGCCATTTCCATCACGCTCGCACCGTTATGTGCAAGACAGTGATTACGTAGATTTTAACATTAAATATAAAGTGTCAAAGCAGGTGTCAGTATCTTTAAAAGCACTAAATATTTTAGATGAGCCACAAGTGATGACCCGTGGTAACGACTCTACAATATCGGATTACTCTCGCTCAGGACCTAAATTTTATTTAGGTGTTAAAGCTAAGTTTTAATTTCTTGTAAGTTATAAATTTTAAGTTACAAATAGTAAGCTATAAAAAAGCCCTGTTTACATAAGTAAGCAGGGCTTTTTATTATGAATAACGTCCTACTTTATAGTAACCGCACGCTTCATAAGCCATGAAACTTTATTGTGATCCAGACTTAGCCATTAATAAAGCCTCAACTTTAATGCTCAAGCTTCATGCTTATAGCCCTTTTTTGATCTCTTCTGTTACTTCGCTCGTATAAAAATTTTTAAGCTTAAGAACTTGAACAATGAAGCGTACTCTGTATTGGATGACAAAAGATCTGCGTATTAATGACAATGCAGCATTTAATTTGGCTAACCAAGCTGAAACATTACTTTGCGTATTTGTAGTAGATAAACAGTGGTTTGAAGCCAGCAACTTTCAATCAAAACATTTAGGTAATGCTAGATGGAAATTTTTACAAGGATGCCTAGATGACCTTGATCAACAATTAAAAGCACTGGGTCAGCAATTGTATATCGTATATGGCAATAGCTTAACTACCTTATGTCAGCTTTGCGATAAATATCAAATTACAGACTTTATCACCACGCGTTTACCAGGTACCTATGAAAATAGACTGATTAGCCAGTTCAGAGAAAAGCACCCTCAAATAAGTGTTAATTTGGTAGAGCAATTTACCTTATTCTGCGAAAAATCATTGCCTTTTGAGCTTGAAAACCTGCCTGAGAGTTATTCAAAGTTTAGAAAAATATTACCTGAAACCAGTTCGATAGATCTGCAACCTGTTATTGAATTTTTACCTAACAAGTTTGAATCATTGCCTGAAATGTCAAACTTTAAGCCTAGTTGGTTACCTGTAATAGCATTTAACAACAAGCAAGGGGCTAAGTTTAATGGTGGCGAGCAATCTGGTCTAAAACACCTTCAACAATATTTCGCATCTACTTTACCGTCAAATTACAAGCAAGTTCGAAATAGCTTAGCGGGATGGGAGAATAGCAGCAAGTTATCAGCTTGGTTAAGTTATGGCTGTATATCTGCCCGACAAGTAGTTAATTATATTAAGCAATATGAGCTACTTAGTGGTAAAAATAGCTCGACAGAATGTCTGTATTTAGAAATATTATGGCGTGAGTACTTTCAATGGCTACATTTTAAAGTGGGAACGAAAATCTATCAATTTAAAGGCATTTCAGAACAAAAACCGCTTACTACTTACTATGCTGAACGATTTAACAAATGGTGTTTTTCAAATACCCCTAGCAGTTTAATCAATGCGTGTATGAACGAACTGCGACTCACAGGATATTTAAGTAATAGAGGTCGCCAAATTGTTGCCAGTTACCTTGTTAACGAATTAGGCATTGATTGGCGATATGGTGCTGCCTGGTTTGAAGAACGCTTGATAGATTATGATGCTGCGGTTAATTGGGGTAATTGGCAATATATCGCCGGTGTTGGGGCTGATCCAAGAGGAGGTCGCCATTTTAATATCGAGAAACAAAGCGAAATTTTTGATCCCGACCGAGTCTATCAAACTGCGTGGACAGAAAATATCGAAACTTCTCGCTGCCAAACACTAGACTCTGTTGATGCCTCAGATTGGCCAATACAAGCCAAGCATAATAATGGCAACTGAAATGCAGTTAGTTAATGGCGCCCAAACACTACAAGAAAATGTGCACAAAGACCGCGTTAACATTGTTTGGTTAAAGCGTGATTTAAGACTAAGCGATCACGAACCTCTTGCAGAATCTACGCAAGCGGGATTAACACTTTTATATTACGCATTTGAACCTTTATTAATCGATGATCCTCATTATGAAGAGCGACATTGGCGGTTTATTTGGCAATCAATTCAAGACCTCAATATTCAACTATCGCCATATAACACTAGAGTTTATGTTTATTATGGTGATGCAATAGATGGCTTGAATGAAATTAAGAAAATTTTTAAAGTGGCGAATTTATATAGCCACGAAGAAGTAGGGCTATTATCTACCTTCAACCGAGACAAAGACGTAAAAAATTGGTGTAAAACACAGAATATTACTTGGTTTGAAAGTGCCACAGGTGCAGTAATGCGCGGCATGAAAAACAGAAACCAATGGGATAGTCATTGGCAAACAATAATGAAAGCTGAGTTGAGTCAGGCTGTTTTATCATCATCAGGATTAGTGAGTGCTGAAAAGCTAGCAAGCTTGCCTGAATTTATTTTACCTGTTTCATGGACTCAGCCGAACAAGTTTATGCTAAAGGGCGGTGAAACATGGGCACATAAAATGTTGCAATCATTCTTTGCTGAGCGTGGCAAAAACTATCAATATGATATTTCGAAACCACATGAAAGTCGCAAAAGTTGTTCACGTTTATCGCCTTATTTAGCTTGGGGAAATATCAGTGTACGCCAGTTTTACCAAAGCATTTTATTGAAAAGAACTGAAAAGGGCTGGAAACGCTCTCTTGATGCAGTGGCTTCTCGCTTGCATTGGCATTGTCATTTTATACAAAAATTTGAAAGCGAACATCAAATGCAGTGGCGGCCCGTTAACAAAGCTTATAGCGAGTTAACCTATCCTAAAGTTCATCTTGGCCTTACTATTGAAGAGCGACTAATAAAATGGCAACAAGGTGAAACCGGCTATCCGTTAGTCGATGCATGCATGTTATGTCTAGTAAAAACTGGCTATATAAACTTTAGAATGCGAGCAATGTTAGTTAGTTTTCTATGCCACCACTTATTACTCGATTGGCGTTTAGGTGTTACTCATTTAGCCAAGCTATTTCTCGACTTTGAGCCAGGTATTCATTATCCACAATTTCAAATGCAGTCAGGGGTAACCGGTACTAACATTATTCGAGTCTATAACCCCGTAAAGCAGTCATTAGAAAAAGATACACAAGGCACATTTATTAGAACATGGTTGCCGAGTTTATCTGAAATACCAAATGAAATGATCCACACACCTTGGGACTTAACGCCTATGGAACAACAGCTTTATCAGTGCCAATTAGGCGTAGATTATCCGTTGCCTATAATAGATATAAACGAAGCTGGGAAAATTGCTCGCGACTTGTTATGGAGCTTTCAAAAGCGAATAGACACAAGTAAAGAAAGCCAACGTATTTTATCAAAGCATGTGCGTAGAACTAAAAAATCGAGTAAAGCATCGCTATTAACAAAAGGCAAGAAAGACAAAAAAGATAAAAAAGCGATGAGTTAGAGAGAGAAAACATCAATGCATAAAAAATTATTCTTACCCGCTAAATCGTGCCTTACCTGTAAACGAGATTTTATATGGCGTAAAAAATGGCAAGGGTGTTGGGAGCACGTACTTTATTGTTCTGAACGATGCAGGCGTAACAAACTAAAGCCTGATAGTGCAAAGTAAGTGTACGGCGAAGTTATGATAAGTAGAGCTAAATAGGTTTAGTTAGGCTCCGTAGAAATTGAAATAATAAATTAATATTATAAGGGTGATTTATGAAGGCCAAGCAGCTCAGACTTTTATTGGGTGATCAGTTAAATGCTAAGCATAGTTGGTTTGAGCATGTTGATGCCAATGTTGTCTATGTAATAGCTGAGCTGCATCAAGAAGCTAACTACGCTAAACACCATATTCAAAAAATAACGGCTTTTTTTGCCGCGATGGCTGATTTTGCACGTTATCTTGAACATGAAGGGCATCAGGTTTGTTATTTAACATTAGATGACACAGATAAATATCAAGATCTTCCTGCGCTGATTTTGGCCTTAACATCAAACTATGGCTGCGAAAGCTTTACCTTTCAACGACCCGATGAATATCGTTTGCGTGCACAATTAAACGCTATGAAAAATCAACATTCACTTAATGTTGTTGAAGTCGATAGTGAGCACTTTTTGTTACCATTTGAAGAGTTACCTGAGCATTTTCAAAAATCGACACACGTTCGAATGGAAAACTTTTATCGTTATATGCGAAAGCGTTTTTCAATTCTGATGAATGGCACAAAACCGGAAGGTGATGCGTGGAATTTTGATGCCAATAATAGGAAGTCATTTAAAAAGGCTGACCTTAAAGCTATTCCAAAGCCATTGGTCTTCGATAACGACGCTAGTGAATATTTACAGCGAATAAAAGATCATAAAATTACGACTATTGGTCAGCAAGCTTCTACTGTGCCTTACCCTATCAATCGTGAGCAGTCATTGTCGTTGTTAGACTTTTTTTGTCGGTATCAATTAGCTAATTTTGGTAATTTTCAAGATGCTATGACTATCGCTTCGCCTTACGCTTGGAGTCTATATCATTCACGGCTGAGTTTTTCACTTAACTGTAAAATGTTAAGTCCTATAGAGGTTATTGAAACTGCTCTTAACACCTATGAAAAATCAGAAGGCGCTATAACGCTAGCTCAAATTGAAGGCTTTATACGCCAAATTTTAGGTTGGCGAGAATACGTTAGGGGTATGTATTGGTTAAATATGCCTGATTACGCCGAGCAAAATTTTTTAGCTGCTAATCGAGACTTACCTGACTTCTTTTGGCATGGTGAAACTAAAATGTTGTGCTTAAAAAGTGCAATAACACAATCACTAGATCACGCCTATGCACACCATATTCAACGCTTAATGATCACCGGTAACTTTGCTCTGCTAGCAGGAATATCGCCAAACCAAGTAGATGAGTGGTATTTAGGCATATACATAGATGCTATTGAATGGGTAGAGCTACCAAATACCCGCAGTATGGCACTTTTTGCTGACGGTGGTTGGATTGCCACAAAGCCATACGCAGCAAGCGGTAACTATGTGAATAAAATGAGTGACTACTGCAAGGGCTGTCAATATAACGTGAAAGAAAAAATTGGCCCAAACGCATGCCCACTGAATAGTTTGTACTGGAACTTTATTGATCATAATTACGACCAGTTCTCGAACAACCAGAGAATGAGTTTCCCCGTTCGTAATTGGGATAAAATGGCACCTGAACAAAAACAAGAAATAAGACAGAAAGCAGCTGAGTTGTTGAATAATTTAAATGAGATATAGCACTAATTTTTTCTTCGTTTAATTGTGAAGAGTTACATCAGGGCTGCCGGGAATTTTCATCAACACTGTCACCTAATAACATTAACTGTGACCGCTGAATAACATTAGGTTTACCACCAGTAATAATGTTCACAACTTTCACTCAGTCAGCATTAGCTGTTTGTTAGGTTTACGACAGCAGGTAGCCAATAGCCGACATTAGCTTTTGTTAATTTATAAACACATTAGGGGGGAGTTTTAACTACAAATAACTATATGTTTCATGGACTGATTTCAGGTCATAGCGGCCAGTTTCTTCATCTTAGAATGCTAATTTTACTTGTTGTTCGCCTCAGGGCGTGTTGTTATATATGCTTTGCATATTAGCTGTCTTTTATGACACTAAAGTAACCGCTGTACCAGAAGCTACAACCATTAACATTCCATTTTTACCACCACCAGATAATTCTTGGTAATCTAAATCTATAGAAATAACAGCATCGGCACCAATCAATAAAGCTTCTTTTCTTAACTCTCTCATAACAACCTTTCGGGCATCTCTTAATACATTTTGGGTCGCATTACTTCTTCCCCCAACGATATCTCGAACGGACGAAAATAAATCCTTAAAGATATTCATTCCATAAACTACTTCAGCAGTAATAACGTCTACTTCATGCTTTATATCTTGTTGAGCTACAACAAATGATGTTGTTAAAATAATTTTGTTTGATTCTTTTTCAATGTCTTCTTCTGAAACCTCTGACCAATCGGTAGTTTCTTTTGCTAGTTTAATATTTTCTATATATTGCTGCTCTGGAGTAAGGGAAGCTATTAGTTCTTTTCTTTCTTCGCTTTTCTTGGCTTGAACAAAGAAATCATATTTTTCACTTTCAGTGAAAGGTCTTACGCACCTCCAACAGGCAGGTTCTAGCATGTTGTTTTTTTCTTTGCACTTCGGACAAGTAAATAACTCTGACATAACTAATATTCCTTTAAGTAGTTTATAGACATTTACGTCCAAACTTTTGCACGTACCAACGCTTTGATAAGCGGCAATAAAATTGTTAGCTAAAATAAGCGAGGTACGAGCAAAAGCCAACTGTTTTTGTCCGTTTGACTCCTTATTGAGCCACCCATAATGACTCCTTATTGAGCGACTCCTTATTAGGCCACCCATAATAACTTGTGTGCGAGCGTTAACGAACAGAAATTGGGGGATTGCGATGAGTAAACAAATTGCTAGCCTTAACCGATGCCTACGAGGATGGGGAAACTATTTCCTGATAGCAAACGGTTATCAGTTATGTGTCGATTTAGATCAATGGATCCGTCGAAGAATACGCATGTGTTATTGGCGACAATGGCACATGCCAAGAACCAAAGTGAAAAATCTATTAAAACGCGGTGTTCCACTCGCATTAGCGCTGAGCTGTGGAGCGACAAGAAAAGGTGTTTGGCGTAGTGCGAAAACTAAAGGAATAAACTTAGCATTAAGCAACGAATATTTAGCTAAGGCAGGCTTAGTGTCACTAAGGGATATCTGGATTAAAATCCATCATGGTTAATGAACCGCCCTGTGCGGAGCCGCATGCAGGGTGGTGTGGGGCTGGAGGGGAGAAACCTCCGGCTACTCGATTTATACGTCGATTGCTTCACATTCCCAATTTTCCATATTGGCTTTAAATGTAGTTATAAAAATTATTGCTAGAGCCAAAATACCTAGCACTACACTTACCCAAATTGGGATTAATTTTTGGGAGACTCCTTATTAAGCCACCCATAATAACTTGTTCATATTTTTATGAGTAAACTACACTTAGTTCACAATTTTAAATGTGGTGATTATTATGCCTAAACCTCGTTCTCAACAAATCAGTTTAACCGATACGCCGAATTATCATATTTGTAGTCGCACCGTTCGCAAGGCCTTTTTATGCGGTGTTGACAAAGAAACCGGCGTTAGTTATGAGCACAGGCGTAGCTGGATTGAAAAGCGTATATTTCAATTAGCTCAGGTGTTTGCCATTGATATTTGTGCTCATGCTGTGATGAATAATCACTTACACCTCGTTC
>NZ_NBOE01000013.1 GCF_002104515.1 Colwellia polaris
GGACGAAGGTTTACGCTTCGCTATCCGTGAAGGTGGTCGTACTGTAGGTGCTGGTGTTGTATCTAAAATCATCGCTTAATAGCTGATTTAAGAAACACCTTTAAAAAGACGCTTCGGCGTCTTTTTTGTTAATAAGAGATTAGCAAAGTGAGTGCTGGTGTTGTATCTGCTCTTACCTTAGAAAAGCATCACTTAATAGCTGATAATTTGAGACACTTTTAAAAAGACGCTTCGGCGTCTTTTTTGTTGTTAAGAGATTAATAAAGTGAGTGCTGGTGTTGTATCTGCTCTTACCTTAGAAAACTATCGCTCAATAGCTTATAATTAGAAACACCTTTAAAAAGATGCTTCGGCGTCTTTTTTGTTTTCGGGTGATTACTAATTGAATGGTGGTATTACAGTTGGTGCTGATGTTGTATCTGCTCTTACCTTAGAAAACTATCGCTTAATAACTGATTTAAGACACCCCTGTAAAAAGACGCTTAGGCGTTTTAAATCGAATACTAATACTCGACGTTATTATATGTATAGTATTTTTACTTACATTATAAAACCAAAGCTGAGTAACTTCATTATTCGAAATTCACAACAGAAATAAAATTTATTTCATTTTTATTCTATGGGAATAGCTAGATATTATGCAACGGATGTTGTGATGTTTTACCTGTCTAAAATCAATAGCTAAGATTAAATTCACCAAGAAATTGAAGGTGAATTAAGATAATAAATTAAACCATGTTTGGGGATATTTAAGTTATGTTGAAATTAATTAAGGTAGAAGTTTGCATTATAAATATATTGTTCTAGTATTGTTGGTGTTGGCAACAAAGCGAAGCAGGATGCTTTGTTTAGGACGCTTCAGGATGAAGTTAAGCGGCAAGAAGCTGCTACAAGGATGAATAAAAACAGGGAGTGTTAATCATGGAAGATTTCCTCTGTTTTACCTTTCTTTTACATCAAGTCTCTATCAATAATTTATGTTGATAAAGATGTTAAGTATAAATGTTGAATCAAAATAATGATCTTCTGAATAATCCCATCAAATAGCTTACGACTTTTAGGTAGAGTTAAAAATAGAAAAAATAGTCGCGTTATAAATAAAATAATATCGTTTAAGGAAAGTGGCCCACCCGACAGGATTTGAACCTGTGACCGCACGCTTCGGAGGCGTGTACTCTATCCAGCTGAGCTACGGGTGGTTAATATATTAAGACACTATTATTCAATAATAAAAATCAGTGTTGCCTGTACTATTAGCTGCAGGTGAATACTAGAATGTGTCATGGCTTAATTCATATAACACTAAGTTCTAAATGAACAACAAATAGTGTAAAGATTCAAGCGCGGCAAATACTATAGTTTAACGCCGATTATGTCTAGGGAATATGTTAATTTGTGTCGACATATATAACTTCGTTGATGAGAACCCTCGAATGCTGCAGTTGATAGCAATCGTGATCGAAAGACGGTAGTTAACCTACGCATTCATCGTGAGAATATATTTGTTTGTTAATTAAATTGTTAACAGAATGAGGGAAAAAGATGTACTTTCATCATGAAGATGCCTAAAGTAAAGGCTATAATATCTCTTATCTCAATACCCTATAAGCAAACACTTGACTATGAAATATCTCTCGATTGTTTTTACCTTTCTATTCATATCTATGATTACTCCTTTAGCAGCGCAATCATTTGATACAGAAGTTATTAGTGCAGAGTTGTACAATGACACAATACAACGTACAGGCAAGCTTGATTATAAGCGCACTTTAGCGCTTTCATTTAAAAGTACTGGCTACTTGGAATTACTAAAAGTAGATGAGGGCGATCAATTTGCCAAAGGGCAATTATTAGCCTCACTTGATGTAACTGAATTAAAAGAACAAAAAAACTCAAACTATGCAAAATTAGTACAAGCTAAGCGTGAGGTAAAACGTTTAAGTAAGCTTATGGATGCCAATCTAAGTTCTGAGCGTGATTTAGACACAGCAAAAACAGAAGTTGAAGTATTACGAGCAGCCTATCAGCTTTCAAGTTACAGTTTAGAAAAGGCACAAATATATGCGCCCTTTTCTGGTGTAGTGTTGTCACGTACTACTGAGCTTGGTGAATTACAGAGTCCAGGACAAACAGCATTAAAAATAGCTAAACTCGAATGGGTTGTAAAAGTTGCTTTAACGGGACAAGAAGTTGCTCAAATTCAATTAGGTCAAAAAGCGAGTATTTCACTTAGTCATGTCGGTATTGTTGAAGGCGTGATTAGTAAAATACCAGCAATGGCTGGTAGCAACGGCAACCTATTCACAATAGAGATATTATTACCTAAAATAAAAATATCTGCGGGGATGATTGCTGGGCAACTTGCTGCTGCCACCATAGCTTTTGAAAGTAATATGTTTGTCTATAAATTACCAATATCTGCACTGGTTGCTGTAGACGAAGTAGGTAAAGCAATTGTGATTGCACAAACAGAGCAGAGTTCAGGCTTCAAACAATATAGCTTTGAAATTTTTCAAATAGACAACGATTATGTATACGTAAAAGCCAATCGTAATGACGAGTCATTAAAGATAATGACTACAGGTTGGCAAAATTTTTCTGAAGTAGGGAAATAGTCGTTATGCAACTCCCTCGCATTGCAATTAAAAATGCTCAGTTTACTTTTACAATAGTTGTACTTTTAGTGCTGGTTGGCATAGTGTCATATTTTCAAATGCCACGTTCTGAAGATCCTCAGTTTGATATTCCGATCACCTTGCTTGAAATTATTTATCCTGGTGCATCTCCTACCGATATTGAAACATTAGTCGTTGACCCTCTCGAAGAAGAATTCGCAGAAATTGAAGGGATCAAAAAAGTTGAGTCGCAAATTAAAAATGGTGGGGCTCGCATCGAAGTTACCTTTTTATATGGTAGTGACCCAAATGCAGCTTACAATGAAGTAAAGCAAGCCGTTTCAACAGTAAAACCCTCGTTACCTGAAGGTGTACAAGACGTATTAGTATTAAAAGCAACACCTACCAGCGTTGCTATTATCCAATTAGCCTTGTGGAGTGAAACAACAGATTACAAAAGCATGGAGTTTCATGCTAAGCAGCTCGAAAAGCGTCTTGAAGCAATTGAGGCGGTAAAAAAAGCCGATATTTGGGGATACCCAACACAAGTAGTCGCGGTTGACTTAAATCTTGCCATGCTTAAGCACTATGGTATTAGTATTGCCGCAATAAACAATGTACTCCAAAAGCGGGCTGTAAATATAACGCCAGGTTTTGTTGATGCAAATACTCGCCGTTTTAATGTTAAAACTAGTGGCAATTATCAACATATTGATGAACTGAATAATACAGTAGTTTATTCTGACAACACTGGCGTTATTCGGTTAAAAGATGTTGCGCATGTTACCTTTTCAAACAGAGAAGCAAACTATTTAGCCTATTACGATGAGAAGCCGGTAATATTTTTAACGGCTGAACAAAGAACGAACACTAATATATTTGCATTGACGCAGGCAATAGAGTCTGAGATTTCAGCGTTTAAACAAACGCTACCCGATAACATAAAAATAGACACACTTTTTAAACAATCTGACGGTGTAGAAAACCGAGTGAATGGCTTCTTCGATAATTTATGGCAAGGCCTAGTGCTTGTTGGGATTATGTCATTGATCTTTTTGGGTGTGCGTGAAGCCGTTGTTGTTATTGTTGCTATTCCTTTATCTTTTTTAGTGGCGATTGGTTGGTTAGACTTCGCAGGCTTTGGCTTGCAGCAAATGTCTATTGTAGGTTTAATTATCGCGCTAGGTTTATTAGTAGATAATGCCATTGTAGTCACTGAGAGCATTCATCGAGAAAAGAAAAATACCGCATCTCTGGCTGATGCAGCAGCAGCGGGCACGAGTAAAGTAGGTTGGGCAATTACCAGTGGCACAGTTACGACAATGTTAGCTTTTTTACCTATGCTGATGTTGGCAAGTGATACGGGAGATTTTGTTCGCTCTATGCCTGTTACCGTAGTGTTAGTTTTATTGGCTTCTTTATTAATTGCCTTAACACTAACACCATTGCTTGCAAGTAAATTTTTCAGCAAAAAACCGAGTAAATTTAAAACTCTACAGTATTATGCCAATGGCTTTGCCGAGCAATATTATGTGCAAGGGTTAAGTCGCTTAATGAACATAAAGCTCATTATGCTTGTAGTTGCCTTTATTGCTTTATTCGCTATGGCCTCTCTCTTTGGACAAGTAGGCGTGAGCTTATTTCCAAAAGCTGAGAAGTCTATGTTGTTAATTGATGTAGAAACACCGGCAAACTCATCTCTGGATTATACCAACGATGTTATGCAATCAATGACTGGCTTTATTAAAACTCAGCCCTATGTGGAAAAAATTGCCCTTAATGTGGGTAACTCTAACCCTCGTATTTACTACAATGAAATTCCAAAACGTGGTGTATCAAGCTACGGGCAAGTACTACTAGTTCTAAAAGAATACGACGAGCAAGAAGTTAACAAGCTAGTTGCATCATTGCGAAAAGAGTTTTCAACATGGCAACAAGCAAAAGTTACCGTGAAAGAGTTCACCCAAGGGCCAGTAACTGATCAGCCAATTACCGTAAGGTTAATCAGCGAGTCATTATCAGATCTTGAACATGTAGCCAGTGACTTACAGCGTAAAATAGCTTCAATACCAGGCGCTATTAATTTAGATAACCCAATTGGTATTGCTAATACGGAATTAGCCTTAGCAATTGATTATGATAAAGCGGCTTTATCAGGTATTGATATCAACCAATTAGACAATGCAATTCAAACTGCGTTATCAGGCACCTTTATTGGGCAATTTAACGATGCCAACGGGGAAAACTATCCAATATTAGTTCGCAGACCTAAAAGTGATTTATCAGGCCTTTCTGATATTACTATCGTTAACCAGCAAGGCGAAAACATTCCATTAGGACAATTTGTAGAGATTAAATTACAAAAAGGCCGAACAGACTTTTTTCATTATCAAAAATTACGTATGGCTAGAGTATCTGCTGATGCAGCTCAAGGCTATTCGGTGCAAGAGATTACCAGCGAAGTGGTTAACTACTTAGATAGCTACACATTACCAGCAGGCATGTATTACATATTAGGTGGTGAAGAAGAGTCTCGACAAGAGTCTTTTGCAGGTTTATCTCAAATTATGTTGATCACGGCAATCGGTATATTTGCTATTTTAGTTTTACAATTTAAGTCATTTTTGCAGCCATTGATTATCTTTACTTCGATACCTTTTGCTATGACAGGTGCAATTCTAGGCTTGTTCATCACGAATTTATCATTTTCTATGATGGCCTTTATCGGTTTAATTAGTTTATTTGGTATTGTAGTTAACAATGCCATTATCTTGATTGATACGACCAACAGAAACTTGTCGACGGGTTTAGCTAAAAAAGAAGCTATTTTATTGGCCAGCTCAACGCGATTTACCCCAATACTACTAACCACGATCACTACCATTGGAGGTTTATTACCGTTAACACTTTTTGGTGGTAGTTTATGGCAACCATTAGGCGTAGTTATAATTTCAGGACTGTGTGTTTCGGCGATAGCGAGTTTTATTATTGTGCCAATACTCACCGAGCTATTTACAAAAACAGATGAACCTCAAATAATAAAAGAATAAATCATGGATTTTTACGGCTTAATTGGTTTCTCACTTGCAGTAGGTGTTTATACATTATTTGCACTGCTCATTATTGCCGCGCGCAATTATAGCTTGGTTGCTCGTGCAGTATTAATTTGTACTTTAGTTACTTTAAGCAGTAACTTAATTGCAGCATTACAAATTAAGCTTGGATTCAGTCTTCAATGGGCAATGCTTACAGACGGATTTAAAATTGCTTGTTGGTCGTTACTCATTATTTTGTTCAATACCGAGCACCGAAATCTAAAGGCATTGGTGGGCAACTATTATGTTCGACAATATATCGGCATTTGGTCTGTACTCATGGTGGGCTCTTGGCTCGCCAGCTATTGGTTAGGTTATGCGTATGAATATATATTCTTACTATTCATCATTTTAAACTTATGGATGTTGGTATTGCTCGAGCAGCTATATCGTAATGCTGACTTGCAGGTACGTTGGGCTATTTGGCCGTTGGTTGTCGCATTGGCCAGTGTTGCTATTTTTGATTTTGTTATTTATGCGCAAGCCACCATGGTTGATGGCATTGATTTTAATTTTTGGTTTAGTCGTGGTTATTTAGCTTTTCTGGTAACACCATTACTATTAATTAGTATTCGTCGAATTAAAAATGGCGAGGTCCGCATTTTTGTTTCTCGTAATGTTGTCTTCTATAGCTCAATGTTAATGATAGCCGGTGCTTACTTACTGTTAATGTCTTTTGCCGGATATATCATCAACTTTATTGGTGGAGAGTGGGGGGACTTAGTCAGTCTCGGGTTTTTAGTGCTGAGTGGTATTGTGCTAGTGGCTTTACTGATCACCGAATCTTTAAGGCGCCGAGTAAAAGTTTTTATTGCGAAAAACTTTTTTGCCAATAAGTATGAGTATCGAGACGAGTGGCTAAACTTAATTGAGAAAATTGAAACCACAAGTGGTGCAAGTCATTATCAAATGGCTACGCAAATTATGCAGTCTAAGGTTGAAGCGTCTTGTGGTGCAATAATTAAAAAATTCTCTAATCAGCATTATCAGTTACAGTATAGTCATGGCATAGAAATTAACGACGAACTCGAAGAACACCTTTTGGAGGTTGGCTTATTTTGTCATCAACAAGGTTGGATTGTTGACGTAAACGAATATGAAAAATCTCCTTTACTTTATCCTGATTTGACATTGAATATTGCGTTATTAAGAGCTAAAAAAATTCAAATAATAGTGCCAATATTTATTGGCAAAGCATTTTATGGTTTGTTTCTGCTCGCTAATGAACAAGAGCTAAAACGCTTAAACTGGGAAGACAGAGATTTATTATTTGCGATTTCTAAACAGTTAGGCAATTTCGTATCTTTGTACGAAGCCACAGACAAGTTAAGTGAATCGAAACAATTCGACGCTTTTAATCGTATGTCGGCATTTTTGGTACATGATCTAAAAAATGTTCAAGCGCAATTAGCTTTAATAACCGCAAATGCTGAAAAGCACCGAAATAATCCTGAATTTATTGATGACGTATTTGAAACGGTAGAATCAGCGACACAACGTCTAGAAAAGGTTTTATCACAATTACGGAAAAAACAAGTAGAGCAATCGTCGAATAGTCAAACAGATATCGCATTAACTATCAAAAAAGTAATTGAACAAAGCAACTTAAGCTTACCTGCAGTACAGTTTGAACAGCAAGGTGATTGTTCCACTTTTATTGATAACGAATCATTTCACTCGGTTATACATCACTTAATACAAAATGCTCAAGAGGCAACCGAAAGTAGTGGATGGGTTAAAGTTTCGATTGTTGAGAAACAGCGAGTTATCAGAATTATTATTGAAGATAATGGTTGCGGTATGAGCGAAGAATTTATTAAGAATAGATTGTTTAGGCCTTTTGATACCACTAAAGGAAATGCTGGTATGGGCATTGGGGTATTTGAAGCGAAACAGTTTTTTGAAAATATGGCTGGTATTATAAAAGTTACAAGCACGCCAAAAAAAGGCACAATGTTTACCATTGATATACCAAAAAGAACAATAGGCGCGATAAACGGCCAAAATTTACTATAAGGATCCAAGAAGCATGGAAAAGTTGTTAATAGTAGATGACGATAAAGGTATCCAAAAACAATTAAAATGGAGCTTATCTGATTATGATGCTGTACTCGCGGCTGATCGTGAAAGTGCAGTTGCTGCTGTTAGGCGCTATGAGCCAAAAGTGGTTACATTAGATTTAGGCCTGCCACCAGACGAAGCAAATGCCTCTGAAGGCCTTGCTGCATTGCAAGAGATTTTAACTATTGCTCCACATACTAAAGTCATTGTAATAACGGGTAATGATGACCGTACCAATGCACTTGCAGCAATTTCTGCTGGCGCTTACGATTTTTATCAGAAGCCAATTGAAACTGACGTTATTAATGTCATCGTCGCTAGGGCGTTTAGTGTTGCTGCCATTGAAGAAGAAAACCGCAAAATGCGTGCCGTTGGTGGAAGTGACATTGGTATTATTGGTAATAGCGAAAGCATTGAACGTTTACGTATGATGGTTAAGCGCATTGCACCAACGGCAATTACCGCTTTATTATTGGGTGAAAGTGGTACTGGTAAAGAAGTAACAGCTAATGCCGTACATTTAGCTAGTGACCGAAAAAATAAACCCTTCGTTGCGATTAACTGTGCCTCTATTCCTGAAACGCTTTTAGAAAGTGAATTGTTTGGCTTTGAAAAAGGTGCTTTCACAGGCGCACACAGAGCAACCAAAGGGAAAATAGAATGTGCAGAAGGCGGCACATTATTCCTCGACGAAATAGGGGATATGCCCTACAGCTTGCAAGCTAAACTTTTACGTTTTCTGCAAGAAAAAAGCATTGAACGCTTAGGTGGCAGACAAGAGATTGCCGTAGATGTTCGTGTAGTTTGTGCAACTAACCAAAACCTTGAACAAATGGTTGCTGATAAAACCTTTCGTGAAGATTTATTCTATCGAGTCAGTGAAATAACGTTAAACATTCCGCCGCTTAGAGATCGTGATGAAGACGTAATCATCCTTTCACAGTACTTTCTTCAACATTATGCGGCTGAGTATAAGCGTAATGTTAAAAGCTTCTCTGAAGACGCCTTAAGCGCGATTAAAGCACATAAATGGCCGGGTAATATACGTGAGTTACAAAATAAAGTGAAAAGCTCGGTAATTATGACCACAGGTACACAAGTAACTGCGATAGATTTAGGTTTTTTTGAAAATCAGGATAAGAGTTTCGAACTGTCGCTAAACTTGCGGACTGTGCGCGAACAAGCTGAGTCAATTGCGATACAAAAAGCCTATGCTATTTCTGAAGGCAATATGTCGAAAGCCGCTGACTTGTTAGGGGTAACTCGACCAACGTTATATTCATTAATAGAAAAATACGAATTAAAAATTAATGCTTAGTGTTTAGTTTGAAAATTCGAGTAAAAAACTAAAAATAACCGTCGTAAGGCGGTTTTTTAGTTTAAGAGGTTTAGAAATAAATCAAGAGTATAGTAATCAGTTGTAGGTTGGACTTTAGTCCGTCAGCGCTCAAACCTGCGTTAATGAGCACACAGTACTTACGTAAATATAAATTATAAAGATAATCCCTACTGTAAAGCAGGGATACAAGGAAAGTTAGGTGTTATTGTTCGCTTTTATCATCTGTATCAGTGTAAATGCGACTTTTATGTTTAAGCATCTTATCAACATAACGTGCCATTTTAATTTTTTGCTTAATATTACTTTCTAATATTTCTTCTACTTCTCGTAATACTTCTTTAATGCTCTCAACTTTTTCAGCAGAATTTACCACAACTTGATTTGGTTCAGTGCTGGTTAATTCAGCGGCATTTAATGAACCGGTTAACTCAACTTCCATCTCTTGTGCTACTTCATTGATCGCAGCCGAATTTATACTGTTTAGCTCTTCTAAAAAACCAAACAAGAGTAGCCGATCAACAAAAATATTAATCTTACGTGGCACACCTAATGTTTTCTCATGAATAAGATCAAATGCAGCATCAGAAAATAAATCTTCTTTATTACAGCCCGCTTGATGTAGCCTATGGTTAATATACTTCTTAACTTCTTCTTTAGATAAAGGTTTTAAATGCGCAGAGGCGATAATTCGTTGACGAAATTGCTCCATATTTGGCGCTTGTATAATACCTTTAAGTTCTTCCTGTCCGAGTAAAAAGCTCTGGATTAAAGGTTTATTATCTAATTGAAAATTAGATAACATACGTAACTCTTCAACGGTCTCACCAGGTAGATTTTGCGCTTCATCAACAATTAATAATGCACGTTTACCTTGTTGGTTTAGTTGAATTAGAAACTTCTCAATACCTTGTAGTAAGTCGGCTTTACTGTTGCCTTCAACAGAAATGTTAAACTCTGACACCACTAACTCGAGTAATTCTTGAGGATTAAGTTTAGTGGTTACAAGTTGTGCGGCAACAATGCTTTTATCCGCTAAGTTATTTAATAAATTGCGGGCTATTGTCGTTTTTCCTGTGCCAATTGGCCCAGTTACCACAATAAAGCCTTCGCCTTGATCTAATCCATATTGTAGGTAAGACAAAGCGCGTTGATGATGGCTAGAAGCGAAAAAAAATCGTGGATCTGGACTTAACTGGAACGGTCTTTCTTTAAAACCATAGTAATTTTCATACATACTGCTAAAAACCTTTGGTTACTTTGGCGCTAACGCGACCTTCTTCGTAATTGAATAATGCATTATCAGAAGCTCTGTTTAAGTAGCTTAACGATAAATCAAAAGACAAGGCGCTATTTAATGATTTCTGATAACTGATTTCGTAACGTCTATATCTGTCGATACGCTCAAACTCTGTATCTATTTGCAAATTAGTTTCGGTATAAGATAAATCAAAACTGATACTCGAACGACCACTGACTTTTCTGCTTACATTTAAGCTTGAAGCACTTCGTTCATCCTCATTGAAGGTTTCTAAATTTTCTCTATTTTGATGGTTAGCGGTAAAGCTAATTGTTGTTCTAGGTAATGCTAAAACAGAACTCCAATTTAAGGTTTTATTTAAAGAAAAAACGTTGTCTTCAACCAAAGTAAAGTCTTGAATAGGGAATAATTGAAACCCAGGGTTGTCAGGTTCATTGGGGTTATCAGGAAATATAGTGCCCTCATCTTTAATAATACAATCAGCTACGGATGTTATATTACTTGAAGGGCAAAAATAAAACCCAACGAGGTTTGCTGCAAAATTATTACGGGTGAAAGTTTGTACATCTTCTACATAACTAATTGAGTTAGTTAAGCGTTTATTTCTATGAGTAAAATCTAAACCATAACTGGTGCCATAAAAGCGTTCAGAAATATTAGCGGTAAGTTTAGTTCGTGGTGAAGGTTGCCATTGCACTGAAGCATTAACATAAGCTTCTTGTTCGTCGCCATCTAAATCTAGGTTATCACCAATAGGCTGATTATAAGAAACATTTAACGCTAAACGCGGTGTAATTAACCAACGAACACCTAAGCCGTATGAGTTCGACTCAATAGAGCGATTACTGTTATTAATATCGCCACTATTGTCTTCATCATAATATCGCAGAAAAGGATTAAGACCATAGCCTGTTATCCAACCAATTTTAACTTCACTTTGGCTTTGTTTACCTTTTTGATTATTATTTTCTAAATCTTGGTAATCATGCTCAACTTCCCAAAAAACATGGCGAGCGCCAGTGCCATTTGTGCTGGTAATTCTGCTGTTTATTCCTTTTTGATTTCCAATATTGTCTTCTGAATTAGTTTCTCGATAACCAATCGAAGAGTTTACAATAAAATCACTATTATCGATGTTGTATTCAAGACCACCGCTGTAAGTTTCTACTTGCACTGTATCAGCTGAAACAATATCGGCTAATGCATTTCGGCTGCCATTTCGCGATTGATTAGCAATATCGACGCCACCATAAACGACAATACCATTAGGCCAAAGTTGAATTCTTAAATCACTCGATAAGGTTTGATAGTCGCTATCAAGATCATGATCATGACTATATAAAGCATAAATACTTTCTGATGAAAAATTAAATTCAGCTTGTTGTGCCTTATATGTAGATTCAATGTTTAATCCAACCTGAGTTACTAAGCTAGACTGTTCATTATTAGTGGTTAAGCCAACATTATCAGAGTATGTTTCATCGACAATAATACTAGGATCAAACTGCCATTCACCTGCAGTAGCAAGCTTAGAGCAAATTAATGCAATACAAACAGCACTAAGCTTAGTTTTATGCGCCATACCCATAGCCGTAATAGCCATACAAATCCTTATGAGATCTTATTGCTTTATTTAATACTAGACCTAATGCTAAATCTTCATTGAGATGTCGAGTTGCTGCTTGAATATCAGCAATAGAACTTTTAGATTCTTCAACAACAATAACGCCTTGCCCCATTAAACTCGCTAGTACCAATGTTTCGGTCACACCTATTAATGGCGGGCAATCAAAAATAACAATACGATCAGGGTATCTATTCGCCAATTCATTCGCTAGTGTTGCCATTTTCTCACTGGCTAACAACTCGTTAGACAAATGATGCGGCTTACCCGCGGGGATTAATTTTAGTTTATCGATATCGGTGTTATAAATTATATCGCTAACTTTTTCAGATTTACCCAGTAAGTATTCAATAAGGCCAGGACTGTCTTCAACACCTAACTCGCGAACTACACTTGGGCGAAGTACGTCGGCATCAATAAGTAACACGGTTTTATCTTGCTCAAGTGCAATACTTAACGCTAGGTTAATCGCAACGAAAGTTTTACCTTCATTAGGCTTTGCGCTACTCACCATAATTAAATTACTGTGATGTAAAGTTTTTGAGGCATTACCAAAAGCATTATTAAGAAGCTTACGTTTAATTTGTCTAAATTCGTCTTTAATACTTTTGCGGGTACCGTTATCGATTAAATAGCCACGCTCAGCTAAGCTTACTTTATCAAGTGCTAACGTATCTTTTTTCTCTACATTAGTTGCTTCGACAGCAACCTTTTCTTGAGGAACTGGCTGTTGCTCAACTTTCTCTGAATCGTCATGACTTTTTTGTTGTTGCTTAGCTAGCGCTTTTTCTATGATACTCATAAGTTATAAAATCCCTCTGATCGGCGCTAATAAAGCATTAGGAGCAATGGCATAAAGTATAAAAAATGCCAATACGATTAATAGCACACTATTAGAAATAATAAATATCAGGGTTTTTCTTTTGTGCCAACGTTGTAAACCTAAGTTCTCAGTGGCAGACACAATACCGAATACAGGAATACCAGTAAGTTTAGACACTTGGCTACTAGAAGTAACCACAGGGTTAATTTGGCTAAATAATAATGACAAGCCAACACCTACACCAAAAGCAAAAATTGTAGAGCCAAGTAAAAACAAAATACGTTTTGGCCCTGCAGGTTCAGTAGGAGCTCTGGGTGGATCAATCACTCTAAATTGAATCGGATTGGTTGTTTCATCAGCTTGTTGTGCTAACTGAGCTGTTTCCTGACGATTCAATAATTCTTCATATTTATCTTTTGTTATTTCATAGCCACGGTTTAATGAGGTTAATTCGGCTTCTATTTCTGGCAAAATATGAATTTTACTTTCAAGCTCTTTAACTTGTTGGCGATAATCCTTTGCGCGAACATTAGTTGAAGCAACAGCGTTTTCTAATTGGTTCACCTGAATTTGCAATTGTTGAATAACAGGGTTTTGACTAGTAGCAAGCTTATTGTTATCACCGTTATTAGTGGCATTCAAATACTCATCAATTTCTTTAGTTCGCTGAGCGTTTAAATGTTCTAACCGACGTTTAACTTCTTTAACATCAGGATGCATTTCAGTGTATCGTAACTGAAGTGAATCGAGGTTAGCTTCTAATTCAGAAATTCTGTCGTCATACGTCGTTTGGATACTGTTCGAATTCATAATGTTATTTTGAGCATTATCATTACTTGACGGAGAAGAATTCAATTGTGACTTCGCTGATTTTAATTGCGTTTCTTGTTCAAGTAAGTTCAATTCAGTTATTTTTAGCTGCTCTTTAACTATATTTAATTTTTGATAAAAGCCACCATATTGGTCAGGTAATACGCCGCTGTACTTTTGTTTAAAATCAGTTAGTCGAGATTCTGCAGCTAATAAACGGTTTTCATAATCCTTAATCTGAGTTGTTAAGAACTTTTGTGCGGTATTAGAATCACTGCGATTTTCACCTAATGTATTTTCAATAAAAACGGTTAATGCTGAGTTAACAACACTTTTCGCCATTTCGGGATCTTTATCTTGGTAAGTAATGGTAAAAATATTCTCTCTTCGACCACCAGTTTTTTTGATAATAATATTAGTTTTTAAATCATCTATTAGTTCTTCATAAGCTGCGGGAGTGTTAGCTTGAACATCAAGATCTGTCATACGGGTAATGCGTTCTAAATTCGGACGACTTAACAACGTTTTTATCATTAAGCGTATTTGCACTTCAGGATCTGTATTTACAGTTAAACCTTTAAGCAAAGGACCGAGAATAGATTGAGTATCAGCATATACACGAGCTTCAGACTCATAAACATTATCAAGTTGAGAAATAAAAACCCAAGCAAAAGGGCATATTAACCACGTTGATATGATAATAAAGCGACGTTTAAGCCAAATACCTTTAAGGTAATCGACAATTTGTTCTATAATTTCTTGCATTCCTGACCTCTAAAACAGGTAAATAAATCTATTTTGTTTAAAACCATGTTTCAGGTATAACAATAATATCGCCAGGTAATACATCAACGTTAGCTAATATTTCACCATTTTTAATCAAGTCTTCAATGTAAATTTCATACTGTTTTTGAAGACCATTTTCTATTCTGACTAACTTAGCACCATTACCGTTAGCAAATTCAGTTAAACCACCAACTTGAATCATCACGTCAAGTAACGTCATGTGTTGAATATAATTAACCGCTTGCGGTTGAGCAGCTTCACCTATTACACGAATTTGTTCACTAAAAGGGCCTACAAAGTTGTTTACGGTTACGGTAACAACGGGCTCTCGTAAATACGTTGCTAGTATTTCTTCAATAGAACGGGCAAGTTCGGTCGGGGTTTTACCGGATACAGGAATGTCTTCAACTAAAGAAGTCGTAATCATACCATCGGGGCGCACTTTAAATGTGCCAGAAACTTCAGGGTTACGCCAAACAAAAATATTAACAACATCACCGGCACCAATTAAATATTTATAGGAGTCAACATCAACAGTATTCGACTGATGCAGCTTGGCAGGTGGTAATGTAGCTGAGCTACAACCAGCTAAAATATAACCAAAAGTAAGAAATAAAATCGCTTTTAATGTAGTAGTCATGCGTTTTTCCATGGTTTTAACCTTATTTATTTATAACCGTATTTTATATAAGCTAATTGATTGTATTTGATTTTTACAATTGATGCACATTATTTAATTTATGTAAATATATTGTTAATGTAGTATTTTAAATAGTCTCTTGTTTACATTTCGCAGTGAATCCATTCTAATATACAGCTTAAAAAATGAAAACATCTAATAATGAACACTGCTTCATACTAGAAAGGAACTTTATTACCTTATGTCTAGCCCTAAATTTCGTGATTTATCTGCGGGTAGTAAATCTTTAGTGTTAATCGAATTTATCTGCTTTGCTGGCGCACTTTTACTTAGCTTATACCTAAATAAAGTATTTCAGTTTGTTGAACACGACACTCAAAAAACGCCAACGAATATTCTTTTTATTCATTCAGTTGTTTACGCCTTAGTAGTGCAGTTATCGTGTCTTGCCATGGGTCTTTATGATTCGAAATTGAGAGAGAGTTTAAGAGGTGTTATCAGGCGTTTACTGGTATCAATCGCTATAGGTTTTTTTATTGTTTCATTATTTAATCCATTTTACGGCTCAGGTTCACTCGCCATTGAGTTACTTGCAGTTGCTTCATTAATCAGTTTCTTTTTTGTTTGTGGTGTTCGTTATTTTACTCTTCAAATTGACTTTTTTGGCTTTAATAAACGTAACATTCTCGTTTTAGGTGCCGGAGAACGAGCATCAATTATAGAAAAACGCATGCGTCGTGACGTTGACCGACAAGGTTTTTTTATGCACGGCTTTGTGGTTATGAATGGCGATGCTGAACATGGCATTGTCAACGAGAACAGAATTACACTCGACTGCTCATTGGTTAATTACGCCCTAGAACATCAAATTGATGAAATTGTTGTTGCTAATGATGAACGTAGAGAAAATCTACCAGTGGATGAACTCTTTGCCTGTAAAATTAGAGGCGTCGAAATAACCGAAATTCTAGACTTTATTGAACGAGAAACCGGGCAGGTTGCGGTTAATTTAATTTATCCAAGTTGGGTTATATATTCAAATGGTTTTGCATCGGCGAATCATTTAAGAAATACCTTAGACTGGATTTTTAACGCCACAATGGGCTTCTTCTTATTTCTTATTACTTGGCCTGTAATGTTAATTACGGCTTTATTAATTAAGCTTGAAGACGGTTGGAAATCACCGATATTTTACTCGCAAGAACGTGTAGGGTTAGACGGGCAAGCTTTTAGAATTGTTAAATTTAGAAGTATGCGAATAGATGCAGAAAAAAATGGCGCACAAATGGCAGCCAAAGATGACGATAGAACAACACGCATCGGTAAAGCCCTTCGCAAATATCGTATTGACGAACTTCCTCAAATTTATAACGTAATGGTTGGTGATATGGGCTTTGTTGGCCCACGCCCTGAACGCCCTGAATTTGTTCAGCAATTAATTAAAAATATTCCATATTACAATGAACGTCATAACGTTAAACCTGGTTTAACAGGTTGGGCACAGCTTAAATACCCTTATGGTGCTACAGAGTCAGACTCTTTAGAAAAGCTAAAGTACGATTTGTATTACATTAAACATCGCAGCTTTATGTTGGATTTACTTATACTAATTCGAACGGTTGAAATTGTATTGTTTGGGAAGGGAAGATAATTTTGGGTATTTTTCGATATGTTATGTTAGGTACTATCTATGGATAATTTTCAATCTTTAATTAAAAGTGACTTTAATAGAAAATTAGAAATCTTTCTTGGAGATGGAGCTAAGGTGTCTTTGCTGCGTATTATATTTACTGATGGTAGCAGTGCTAATGTGATACAAAGACTTGCATTTGAATGCGCTAAAATTAAAATACTATCCCCATTGGCGCTATTATTTCAACACTTTAACCGTATATATAATGGTTGCACGATTGGTACTAAAGCAACCTTTTCAGGTGGATTAGTTTTAATGCACCCATCCGGTGTTGTAATTAATTCAAAAGTAATTGCAGGGAAGAATATAACTATCGAAAGCGGAGTAGTCATAGGTGATGAAAAAGGTTTTTCTCCTAAATTAGGGGATAATGTGTTTATTGGTTCAGGTGCCAAAATTATTGGAAACGTTAAAGTTGGAAATAATGTTAAAATAGGTGCTAATGCAGTCGTTGTGAAAGATGTTCCTGATAATTGTACTGCACTTGGTATACCTGCTAAATCGAGGTTGAATAATTAATGTATTTCCTTGAGTTAGTACTTTGGTTTTCAGTGTTTTTAGTTTTTTACACTTATTTGTTCTATCCAATAATTTTGATGATGTTAAGCGGTCTCCGACAGTTAAAAAAAGATACCTCGTTTGTCCTTTCCAAATCTGAACGTAGAATTCGAATAGCAGAACTACCTGAAATTACAGTGGTTATCGCCGCTTATAACGAAGAAAAATGTATCGAAGATAGGGTTATTAACTTATTGGCGCTGAACTACCCAAAAGATAAGCTTAAATTTATTATTGGTTCTGATGGCAGTATCGATAATACGAATGTTATTTTAAAAAGCTTTGATGAAAATAGCCTGAGTGTTTTTTGTTTTGAGAAAAACAGGGGTAAAATTAATGTTCTGAATGAGTTAATGACAAAGGTAGAGTCGGCAATATGTGTCTTTTCGGATGCTAACACTATGTTTGAAAAAGATGCATTAAAGCACTTAGTATCCCATTTTGATAATTCCAATGTTGGAGCTGTGTGTGGTGAGTTACATTTGATAGATCCATTTTCAGGTGATAATAAAGACAACCTATATTGGAGCTATGAGCAAGCACTAAAGTTCCATGAATCAAGATTGAACGCACTTTTAGGGGCTAATGGCGCAATTTATGCGATCAGAACACAAGATTATATGCCCTTACCTACCGATACTATAATTGATGACTTTTGCATAGTAATGAATATAGCTCGCAAAGGATATGAAGTTATTTATGCTCCAGAAGCTAAAGCTACTGAAGAGATTGCTCCCGATTTAACAGAAGAATCATCGAGAAGAGTTAGAATTGGCGCAGGAAACTATCAAGCCATGATGCGTTTAGGTTGGTTACTAAATCCACTTGAAGGGTATCGTTTTTTCTCTTATTTCAGTCATAAGATATTACGATGGTTTGTTCCTCACTTAATGATATTGATTCTAATTTCTAATTCTTTATTGGCACTAGATTTCAATTTTTATAAAGTTACTTTATTTTTACAAATTGCTTTTTACAGCTCAGCTATTATTGGTTTGAAATTAAAGTCTGGACATGGATTTATATTTAATTTCCTTAAAATTTCTGCTTTTTTTGTTTCAATGAATTACTCTATTTTTAGAGGCTTTATCAAATTTTTAAATAAAAACCTATCCGCTACTTGGGAGAGTACATCCAGATGATCATAGCATTGCTTTTATCCCTCTTTATTATTGGAGCTTTTGTTTTCGTTGTTCACAAAAAAGAAATGCAAACATGGCTTCCAACTTATGTAAAACAAAGTTTATTTCCTAATAAAAAGTTTGGTGGTCCTAAGCACATCATGTTTTGTTTTGTCGATCATTACGAGCCTCAATGGATGAATAAAGACAATATAAACCTTGAGCGCGAAAGAGTAGACCGTTGGATGACAGACTATCCAATAATGGCAGAAAAATATACTGATGCTGATGGATATCACCCTAAACATTCATTCTTCTTCCCAGAGGAAGAGTATAGGAAAGAGCATTTAGATAAACTTTCAGACTTATGTGCTAGAGGTTTTGGTGAAATTGAAATTCATCTTCATCATGAAAATGATACTAGTGATAACCTAAGGTCAACCCTGACTAATTTTGCTGAACTACTATACAAAGATCACGGAGCACTCAGTTTAGATCCTGAAACAGGAAAGCCTACCTATGCTTTTATTCATGGTAATTGGGCGCTAGATAATTCGCATGCGCATGGAGATTGGTGTGGTGTAAATGACGAACTTATCATATTAAAAGAAACTGGATGTTACGCCGACTTTACTTTTCCATCACCTGATACCACACAACCTGCGATGGTAAATTGTATTTATTATGCAAAAGATGATCCTGAAAAACCAAAATCATATAACAAAGGCAGAAAAGTAAAAAAAGGTGGCAGAACATGGGGTGACCTAATGATCGTCCAAGGTGTACTTAAGTTAAACTGGAAAAATAGAAAATTTGGTGTAATTCCAAAAATAGAACAATCAGATGTTAGAAATACGCTTCCGCCAAGTAAAGAAAGAGTCGATATGTGGGTTGATCAAGCAATCCATATTGAAAATAGACCCGATTGGATTTTTATAAAAGTTCATACGCATGGCACTCAAGAAGCTTCTATGGAAACATTATTAGGGCAACCTATTAATGAAATGCATCAGCACTTAAATAAAAAGTATAATGACGGAAAAAACTACTTTTTACATTATGTAAGTTCACGAGAAATGTACAATATTATTAAAGCAGCAGAAGATTGTAAAAAGGGTAACCCGAATGACTATCGTGATTTTATAATTCCTAAGCCAGACTTTAAAAGGAGTCAGCTTTAATGCTTACAAAGGTATTGAGAAGGCTTGAGCGCTATATAGGAGCCGATGCCATCAGATGGGCAAATATTCCTGATGGAATATATAGCTTTAATTTTCACAGAATTGGTGATTGGAAGGGTACACGTTTTGATCCTTGTGTTTTTTCATGTAATCCCAAGCAATTAGATGAGTTTATAGTTTTCTTTAAACAAGAGTTTGACATCATTTCTATCACAGAAGCAGTTGAACTTGTAAAGAAACACGCGGGTAAAATTCATGGGAAATATTTAATCATTACTTTTGATGATGGCTACAAAGATAATTACACCGAAGCTTTTCCAATTTTAAAACGTCATAATGTACCAGCATGCTTTTTTATCGCGACTAGCCTAATTGGTGATAAAAAATTACCGTGGTGGGATCGAATTGCATACAACTATAAGAAAAATAAATTTAAAACACTAAAGTTATCTAGTTGGAATCAATCCGTCACATATAATGGTGATGAACGTGAATTCGTTCGCAGTATGTTAGCTGCAGCAAAGTTAAGTCAAGTACCAATTGAAGAGCAATTAAATGAACTGGAAGCATTGTTCCCAATAGATGGCGAGTTACCAACACAAGAATTTATGGCTTGGGAAGATCTAGCTGAAATGATTGAACACGGTATGGATGTTGGTGCTCACTCACACAATCATGAAATATTAGCTAACCTACCTCAAGAAGATATTATTTTTGAATTAACACATTCAAAAATGCTCATAGAAAAGCACTTGCCTTATAAAGTAAGCTCTTTTTCCTACCCTGTTGGTAGCCAGGGTACTTACAATGAGCAAGTAACTGCGGCTTTAGTCAACTGTGGCTATGATATAGCGTTTAATTTTCAACCGGGTATCAATGTAAGCATTGAAGTTAATAAGTATGACCTAAGGCGTTTTTCAATCGAGCCTTCAACGACCATTAGCACACTAAAACACACTTTAGGTTACGCTAAAATATACTGATCTTTGAAAAAGTGATAGCAATAAAAATGAAAATACTTCATTGTGTCAGCAGCTTACAAGTTGGTGGAGCAGAAAAGCTAGTAAAGAACTTATCGCTTTCACAACAAGCGAATGGACAAGACGTATCTATTTTATCATTTGGTGATGAAACCGATGAATTTCAGCAAGCTTTAAAGAGCTCGCAGATAAAAATTTATAATATTGCTGGCAGCTTTCTTAAAAAACAATATCTATTATTAAAGCTAATAAAGCAATTTGATGTAATACATATTCATTCTCCAGCGGTTATTAGAGCTTTCTTATTTATTTCCCCCTTGTTGATGCACAAGCAAGTTATATATACCATTCATGGTGAAGTTGCGCCGAATTTAAGAGGCATTAAAGCATCCCATATCGTCGCACGTTGCTATGTAAATTATACCTTTGCGGTATCTGAACAAAGCAAACTTAAAGCAAAAGCACTTTTCAATTGGCCTCAAGAAAAAATAAACATCATTAAAAACGGTGTAGCCATTTCAACCTTAAAAAACCAAACAACGAATACCGAAAAACTAGTTATTGGTATGGTGTCACGTTTAATCCCATTGAAAAAAATTGAAGATGTAATTCAATGCATCAGTGATTATGATCTTAGCGAAAAGCTATCGTTAAAAATATATGGCGACGGACCACAAAGGCAGGCGTTAGAAACGCTAGTTCAGAGAACAGGCTTAACGGATCATGTCATGTTTATGGGTAATGTTATTGATGAAGGCGAGATTTACCCTGAACTTGATTGCTTAATTATTAGTTCTGAAACTGAAGGACTACCCATGGTGCTGTTAGAAGCTATGGCTAGCGGTGTGCCTTGTATTAGTTCACGTGTAGGGGCAATACCAGACATTGTTACAGCCAGCGAAGGTGGCTTTTTATATGACACTGGAAATATATCGCAACTAGGCCAGCACCTTGAATTTATTTGTGCTAATAAAAATATGCTATCTGAAAAAGGTAAGTTAGGGCAAAAATATGTGGCGAGTAACTTTTCGATTGATAATATTGCTAAGACCTACCAAGAATATTATGGGTATAAAGTATGAAAAAGGAGATCCTATTTTTCTCAAATTTATACCCATTACCTTGGGAGCAAACAAGAGGGCAATTTAACCTACAGCAAACAGCACATATGGAAGCGCAAGCAAACTTGTCATATTTAATCCCTGTTTCGTTTGTCACTTGGTTTAAAAAAGTACTCATTGGACGGGAAAATTATGCACAAAAAAATATTTGCCTATTTCCATTTTTCTATATACCAGGCTTTGGCCGTTCACTGAACCCATTGTTTATGCTAATTTCAATCGTTATCAGCATTAAGCCATTACTTTGGTTTGCTAAACATAAATATGTCTTAGCCAGTTGGGCTTACCCTGAAGGTGTAACAGCAGCCATGTTAAAAAAAATTTTTGGCTTTAATTTAACCATAGATTGCTTAGGCAGTGACGTTAACGTACACAGTCTTTGCCCCAAAAGAAAAAAACAACTGGCCTTTGCCTTTAAACATGCAACAACCGTAGCCACTAAAAGTAATGCCCTTGCCGCCAAAGTGCTTGAAATAGCGTCTAGTGCTAAAGTAAGAACAATTTACAATGGCGTTAATTTTGAGCGTTTCAACGTTGATAAAAAACCGGATAGTTCAAAGCTTAAATTATTGTTTATTGGCAATCTAATTCCTACCAAAGGAGTGTTTGAATTATTAGCCGCAGCCAAGTTATTAAAAGATAAAAATGTGGATTTTGAATTATCGTTAATAGGCAAAGGACCTGAAAAAAATAAGTTGGCAATTTATATCGAGCAAAACGCACTGCAAAATAGAGTAAAAATAATCGGTGCTATTCCACATGCGCAACTAAATAAGTGGTTTGCTAACTCTCATGCATTAATTTTACCTAGCTATAGGGAAGGTGTGCCTAATGTAATAATGGAAGCATTAGCAACGGGTACACCTGTAGTTGCTACTAGTGTTGGTGGTATTCCCGAAGTTATTACTAACAAAGTTAATGGCATACTCCTTAATAGCTATCAGCCTGAAAATATTTATCAAGGGATTATGCAATTTACCGAGCAAAACTGGTCAAGCGAAAGTATTGTGAAATCAATTGAACATCTTACTTGGCAAAATACTAGTGAACAATTTCTAAGAGAGTTTACATGATATCAAATCAAGAACTCATCCCTTCACTGCAGCTCGCTTTGTTAAAAATGGCGCATCGATGAAAGAAAAACTAGTAAAAAGCTCTATTTTTAGGGTTATTGAAATTGTCACTGTTACTATTATATCGTTAGCATTAACACCTTACCTAATTAAACATTTAGGTGATGAAAATTATGGATTATGGCTACTAATTTTATCAACATTAGGTTGGTTCAATTTTATTGATTTAGGGTTTTCTTCGGCAGTTAAGCGGGAAATAGCAATAGCACTAGAAAAAGGCGATAACCACCGTATTAATGTCGTTTTTTCGGTTGCCGTTGTTCTTTTTAGTACATTAGGCGCACTTGCGACAAGTTGTTTACTATTACTAGCATTGGTACCTGAAGCTTTAGGTATAAATATTAATAGCCAGAGTACCGCCGCAATAGCGTTGTCGATATTAGCCTTTAAAGTTTTTCTTGATTTTATGATGAATAGCTTTCATGGCTTTTTTACGGCTTATTTAAGAATGGATATCGACGCTAATATCAGTTTACTAAACACTATGGTTAAGTCAGTCATGGTGTTTTATCTGGTTATTGACTTAAATATATATGGTGCAGTAATCGCGACCATTAGTGCTGACATTATTACGCATATTTTAAAAATTTATTATGCCAAGCGGCTTAATAATGAATTTCAGTTTTCAATCAAGTTTGTTTCTCTAACTGAAGTTAAGCATCTATTCTCATACTCTAAGCATTTAGTGGTGGCGGGTATTGCCAATACCATACTTAGACGTTCAGACCCAGTAGTTATCAGCCATATATTAGGGCTTAAATTTGTTGCTCTATACGGGGTTATTAATAATTTAATTAACCAAATTGAAAGTTTAGTTGTAGCCGTAGTTGGGGTTTTTAATCCAATGCTAAATCGCCTTGTGGCCCGAAACAACAACATTGAGGATACGTTTAAACAAATAATAGATGTTAACTTTTTTGTTGTTATTATGCTTTATGCCCCCCTTGCTATTTTAGCTGAGGATTTTATATACCTTTGGATAGGCGGCGAATATGCAGAGCATGCTAACTTAGCCTCTATTCTTGGTTTTGCTTATATTTGCAAGTCAATATCAAGACCAATAGGTGCTGTCTTATTAGCGCAAGCTAATCATAAACTTATGTCGGTGGTGAGTTTACTCGGTGCCATAGTAAATATCTCATTATCAATAATACTTGCACTGCAATGGGGACTAATGGGTGTAGCTATAGCGACCGCGGTAAGCTTCTTTCTTAGTGAGGTAGTATTAAACCTATGGCTGATCAAACGGTATAATAACTTTGTTATTATGCGGTCGATATTTAAATTTACTGTATTGGCAATAAGTTATATTAGTTTAGTAATAATTGGTCAAATAGTTTTTCAACAGCTTCCAGTGTTAAGTTGGCTTGAGTTGATTTTTGCCGCTGGCGTTATTGTTATAACGTTGTTTGTTTTTTCATGGTTTTTAATTTTATCACTGCATATGCGACAACAGCTAATGGCAATGGTGTTAAAAAAAGACCTACCTATAAAGTAATATGAGAATACCATGTCACAAGCTTTAGTATCCGTTGTCATTCCTTTTTATAAAGGTGAGCAATACTTAGAAAAAACCATTGATAGTGTTTTGCAGCAAAGTTATAACAACTTTGAATTACTCATTATTAACGACGGTAGCCCAAATGCCGAAAGCAGTTTTTTTGCTAAGCTATGCCAAAAAGATAACCGTATTACTGTTTTGCATAAAAATAATGGCGGTGTAGCTTGCGCGCGGCAATTTGGTATCGCAAAGGCTAAAGGCGAATTTATTGCCTTTTGTGATCAGGATGATCTTTGGTTGCCAGAAAAAATAGCAAAACAAATACCATTATTTAATAATCCTGAAGTTGGCTTGGTCTATTGTGGCGCTATAGAAGATCATATCACCGAAGGACGAAAGGTTGAGTTGCCGTTCTTTAATAGTTATCGGGGCAATATATACTCTTCTTTAATTCATAAAAACGAGATTGTTAGCTGTACTGCAGTTGCTAGAAGGTCATTGTTAATTGACTCACAGGTCTTTGATGCGGATATCGAGTTAATGGGCGTAGACGACTGGTTGGCATGGCTTAAAATGTCACTTGTTTGCAAGGTAGATTTCGTAAAAGAATATTTAGCAATTCACGTATTCCATGGTGAAAACTATTCTTCTAATGAAGAAAAAATGTATCAAGCAGAGCTTGTCTGTTTAGCTAAAATAAAACCGATAGCACAGGAAAAAACACTAAGCGGAGAGGTTAATTACAAACAAGTCGAGGCAAATATTCATTTACGCTATGCCGAGGCATTTATATTTAATGGTGACTTTACTGTAGGGGCTGATGCGCTACTAGAGGCTGCTAGTGCTTTAAGTAGCGTAAAAGTTAAATGCAAAGGTTTTCTATTTAAGTACACTCCAAATGCCTTTTTACTTTTAGCTCAATCGTTAAAACGCAGAGTTTTTAGCTAAGAAATTTAGGGCAAGTTTGTATTTTGAGGAAATGCTTTAGTAACTTTTTCTCAAAAAAGTTACATTTTATAAAATATTAAGGATCTGAAATGCAAAGATTGCAATGTGATTTAATTGTTAATTCAAATGCTAGGCATTTACAGCCAATTTTATCAGGATTTAATATGCTTCAACGAAATAAACTAATTTCGTTGAAGCAACACTTTCCTGGAGATGCCTTTCTTTTAAGAGGGAAAAAAATACTGGTAGATAAGTTATTTGTTAATGAAATGCATTTAGATGTGATTATCAATAATTCAATTTTGGTCCATTACGATGTGGGCGATTCTAAAAGGATTAATGAAGAAGCGTTAAGTACTTGTGATATTTACTTTAAAAGAAGCTATAGCATTGATTATGTTAATAGCTATTTTCCCGACGAAGCACAGAGAATAATGCCGCTCGGGCTTTACTTTTTAGCCATTGATAATGAATTAGATTTATATTCATTAAAGCGTGATATTAAATTTTCTTCGGGAATTAATAAGCTTAAGTCAATAATAAAACATTTTGATCGTAAAAACACGCTAACAGACTCTCCGTATTTAAAGCTTTTTGAACAAACACCTCTAGCCTCTAAAGATCCTAAAATACTTTTTTATGCAAAAGTGTGGGATCCTGATTTTGATGGTGAGTATCAATTAACCCATGAAGATAATGCAGATAGAGTGCAAATCAACCAACACAGGGTTAGTTGTATAAGGGCGCTGAAAAAAGCTTATGGCGACAAATTTTCCGGAGGAATTGAAACGTCTAAATTTTCTCAAAAATACTGTAAGGATTTAGTTATAACCAATACAGAAACGACTAAAAGGACAAACTATATAAAGCTAATGCAAGCACATGATATTTGTATAGCTACAGCTGGCTTGCATAAGTCAGTTGGAGGGAAATTTACAGAGTATCTTGCTGCTTCTCGGTCAATAGTAACGGAGCCTTTAGAATATGAAGCCATCGGCTCTGTTAAGGCAGTGGACAATTATTTTGAATTTACTACAGTGGAAGAGTGCGTATCAGTTGTTGACGTATTGATGAATAATGTAATATTGAGACAAAAACAGATGTTGAAAAATTATGAGTATTATCATACTTTCGTAAGGCCAGATATGCAGGTAAAAATCTCACTCATAACAGCTCTTAATAAAGTATAACTAAGCTAATCTTAAAGTGTTTGTTTAATGATAAAAATTAAACGAACATGTTAAATTTCAGTCTCAAATTATCTATGCTGATATTTTTCGGTAAGCGTTACGTATTACTATTAGCGAAGGTTTCTCTACAAACCTTGTTGTCAAATATGCTAGTGATAATGTAGTAAGAATTGCTAGAATAATAGATAAAATTGGATTTACACCAATATTATAGAGCTTATTAATAACTATATAACCTATGTTCTGGTGCAATAAATATAAAGAATAAGAGATACTACCTAATATTACTAAGGGCTTGATAGATAAAAATTTTAACCTTCCGGAAACTGCTAAAAAAAACAGCAGATAAAACGCGGAGGTAATTAAAAATACGCCCTTAGAAAATACAAACAATGTAGACACCATACAGAGCATCAGAATCGCATACGTAAACTTATTTGCCAATCTATTCATTAGCTTATAAAAACAGATACCTGCTAGAAAATAAGATAGATATTGAAGCATTAATATTTTGTTGATTAACTCTGAAAACTCAATTAAACCTTGGGATTGCAATACAGATATCATTATTAATGGACTAAATAGATATTCAGTATATTTGAGCACTCCTGTTATGAAGAAAATAAAAATCCAGAAGTAGAAAGTTAGTTCAATCGTTAAAGTCCAGTAAACCCCATCAATATGCTTAATCCCAGCGTATTCATGAAACATAAAAGCATTCATAATCGCATGATGAAGATTAATCTCTCTTCCAGGCAAGCCAAAAAAGGATATAATCGTAAATGTTAATAAGGCCGAAAACCAGAATGTAGGGTATAACCTAGAAAATCGTGAAACTAAAAAGTCTAAAGGTTTATCAACTCTATTTAATGTCCAATAAATAACAAACCCGCTAACCATAAAGAATAGTTGAACCCCGAGCTTACCTAGCTGAGCCCATTCTGTTGATAAGCCTTCATGGCCATAAAGAATATCATATCTATAAAAATAATGGTAAATAACTACAGCTATTGCTGCCAAACCTCTTAATGCATCTAGCTCCAAAAGCCTATTTTTTTCCATGTACTCACGACTCCTATGTTAATATCAATAAATATATGTTTGTAGTGGTACAGCTTGATTGATAGAGCTTTTGTAGACATTATTCATTCTAGCATGAATTAAACCTTTAGCAGGTATCACGTACTAATTCACAAGATGTAACTCATCTTTCAAAGGTAAATAAGATCTAGGTATATAAAAGTAAATAGTATTTTTGTGTCTATGCAGTTTTTTAATATTCTTCACTTTTATGTTGATTTTAAATTGGTTAACTCAAGCAAAGTGTTTACGATACAAGTGTAAGTTATTAAACTAAATTATAAATATTAAAAGGTGTAAATAATGAATAACACTTTATCCAGTTTTCTTGAGGGTAGGGACAACAACTTCAATATAATTAGGTTTTTTGCTGCGACATTAGTGTTAGTTAGTCATTCTTTCCCTTTATTATTTGGTCACGGTAATAGTGAACCATTGCGGTATTTGGTTGGTATTTCATTAGGTACGGTAGCGGTGGATCTTTTTTTTATCACTAGTGGTTTTTTAATCGCTAATAGCTTATTTCGAAGAAAAGGCTTAGGTGACTTTGTTAAAGCTCGGGTTTTGAGGATTTACCCTGGCTTAGCTGCATCACTGATTATAAGTGTTTTTATCTTAGGTGTATATTTTACTAATCTACCAACGATCGCATATTTAACCGACTTGCAAACCTATAAATTTTTGTTCATTAACATGGTTTTATTTTTTGGCGAAGAAGCTACTTTACCTGGAGTATTTGAGTTGTTGCCCTGGGCGAGTACGGTTAATGGATCTTTATGGACCTTGCCCTTCGAGGTTAGGGCTTATGCACTTCTAGTTATAATAGGGTTAACACTTACTCACTTTCAAAAAAAGTGGAAAGTCACATTTATCAAAAAAGTGTATTTATTAATACCACTTATCGGTATGGGGATATATTTATTTGACTATTTCCACACAATTTTGCCCATATCTTATTTTGGCTCTGAATACGCTCGACTACTATCGATGTTTTTCATTGGTGTAGCTTTCTATATTTATAGAGAAAAAATAGTACTTTCAAATAAAATATTTTATACATTAATAGCATTACTAATTATATCAAGTATTGATAATCAATTATTTTTTGTAATATATAATTGCACATTAGCTTATATTGTTTTCTATTTAGCGTACGTACCCAAAGGTGTTATACGAAAATTTAACACTTATGGTGATTACTCTTATGGAATTTATATTTATGCTTTTCCTGTCCAACAAGATGTGCTTGCAGTTAATCCAAAGTTAAGTTTACTAACGTTTACTATAATATCGCTAGTCATTACATTTATCTTGGCATACCTCTCATGGCACTTGATTGAAAAGAAAGCATTGAAGCTAAAAAATGCTAAATTTCAATTTATTAAAAAAAATACGCTAAGGTAAAAATATATGAAAAAAACTAAACAAATTTTTTATCTCTTAATAAACATAATTCTTTATTTTTTCTCATATTTAATACCAAAAAAGAAGAGCCTTTGGGTTTTTGGTGCGTGGTTCGGTCAAAAATATAGTGATAACCCCAAAGCATTTTTCGAATATGTTAACTTTAATCAAAAGCGAATTGATGCAGTATGGATCAGCAAAAATACTGATGTTATTCAGCATGTAAGAAGTTTAGGGTTTCAAGCGCATAATGAACAAAGCATTGCGGGAATGTGGTATCAATTAAGGTCTGAGTTTGTGTTTGTTTGTCAATCACTGCACGATGACCTATATCCTGCGACAATAGGTAAAAAAACTAAAGTGATTAACTTGTGGCATGGCTTACCATTAAAAAAAATTATGTATGATGTTTTTGGTGAAGAGCCCAAGAATAAAAATACAGTAGGTAAGTTATGTGATTTTTTCAGTCCGTATGAGAAACATCGTAACGATTATTTAATAGCTACAAGTAAAGAAACTCAGTTTACATTTTCAACTGCCTTTAGAATGCCTCTAAGTAATACTCTAATTACAGGCTTTCCTCGTAATGATATTTTTTTAGCTCCTAGTGCGAGTAGCAGCTTTAAACCTTTATTCAATTGTATTTACATGCCAACATTTAGAGGAGGTAAAGGTACTGAATGTGATTTATTTCAAAAGTATGACTTTAATATAACAGAAATAGACGACTTACTTACAAAGCACTCTATTCAATTGACCCTGAGAATGCACCCAGTTAATAGACCTCCTCAGAGCATTTTATCTCAAATTGAATCGTCGAAGATGCTCAAGCTAGATTCAGGGAAGGATATTTACGAAACAATACATGAATTTGATTGTTTGATTACCGACTATTCGAGTATTTATTTTGACTTTTTGCTGTCAAATAAACCTATTGTCTTTGCACCTTTTGATCTTGAAGAATATAAATTAAGAGAGCGTTCACTGTATTATAATTTTGAAGACGTAACTTTAACGCCATACTGTAATAATTGGCCAAGTGTGATAAACAGAATCATTGATTTAAAAGTTTTAGGTGCATCAAAAATATATGAAGCTCAATATCAAGAATTGAAAAGTAGATTTCATTTATTACAGGATAAAGATCAGAACAAGTCTTTTTCTTATATGTTGTATAACGAACTAATTAACAGGTAAGGCAAGCTACATGAAAAAAATAATAACATTTGGAACATTTGACTTATTTCATATTGGGCATCTTCAGATCTTAAAAAGAGCGAGAGCAATGGGAGATTACTTAATAGTAGGTATATCTACAGATAAATTAAATTTTTCGAAAAAACAAAGAAATCCTATATGTAGTGAACAAAACCGGATGGATATAATAAAAGAGTTAAAATGTGTAGATGAAGTCTTTTATGAAGACGCCCTCGAACTTAAACGACAATATATTATAGATAGTAAAGCTGATGTATTAGTTATGGGAGATGATTGGGCTGGGAAATTTGATGAATTTAATGATATTTGTAGTGTCCAGTATTTATCGAGAACACCATCAATTTCTACTACGGCATTAATTGAAATAGTGAAAGATATTTAGAGGTTCAGATAATGTTAAGAAAGTTTAATATAAGAGTTGAAGGCACACTATTTCATGAGAAAATATCGAAAAAGTTATTTATTCTGTCTTCTAAGATTATTCCAAAGGATACCCCCCTATTATAAATATCATTAGCCCGTAATTAAATCATATTTCTTTCGGCTTTTTGTTTGCTAATATGCACCCAGTAACGAAAAAAATCAGACCAAAGAATGGACTCTTTCTTGTATTGAAATCAATGTTGATTCCGAAACTAGTTCCGTTATATGACTTAGCCAATATCCCGAAAATGAATAAAAATAGAGGTGAATAACAATTATTTCAAGTAGTCTTTATAGATAAATAAAGAGGTAATAGTTATCGAAATCATAAATGATACTAAAAGTCACAAATGGGTTTTACTACCTTAAAAAAAAGTTTACAGGCTGTTCAACTAAATCCGAATACGCTAGCTTAATTGCCCCCTATTAAAACATCATTATAAATCGAGATTAAATTGAACGGCATCATATATATAACGCACCAACTTAAATACAATATAGCGACTCTTGGTAACATTTTTTTCTATCGCTAATGAGCAAGATCCTTTAATTACTTTAATACCATAAAAGTAACCTGAAATAACAAAAAAATGGAACCGCAAACCTTGCTAATTGATTTATAATAATGTTTAAGCAGTAATAGATGCTACTAACGTTTTCTGTATTATGTGAAAAAGGGTTGGTATGTATAGCTATTACAGCAGTTATTGCGATCAACTTTACCGTATCAACACTATCTATTCTCGACATAAGACCTTCTTTATTGTTGCTCATAAATTTATAGGTAATAGTAAACATCAAATACTCTTGTTATTTTATACTAACAGCCTGAGCGAGTTTTTATTTCGTCAAAATCAACTTTAGTCACGATCTCTTCATATTTTTGAGAAAGTATACACCAAAAAATTTGGCATTCTGGTTGATCATATTCGATACAACAATTGTATACATCTGTACACAATGCTCGTATCGATTTACGAATACTCATGTCATCGACTTTATATACAATAACTCCGTTATTCATTACACGATTATTGTGGCGGTAACCTTGTTCGATACTTATATCTACGAAGGGTATTGTTGCTTCCATAATTCTTGCGTACCTTTCTTGGCTTTTTGCTTCTTCTACTTCGTCCCAAACAGACACTTTTAATCGAGGGGTATTTCTGATCAGAATGCCTTTATTACATGCCTGAGTATATTGCACAATATTGTCTTAAATTCTACGGCTGTCCATATATACAATATACTGATAATTAAAAAGTTGAGTTAATATTGACGGTTCGAGTTGCAAAAATTTTACCACTTTAGTGTGTAAAGAAAAGTCGATACTTTCGCCAACATCAACATCCTTTTCAATATATTGATATTCCCAGCCCCGATGGACAATTTCTTTTTTCAATTTTTGATTATTAGTAAAAAATACATTTCTTTTGATTTATAGGTATTTCAGGGATAACCGAGTCTATATTTAGTAGGTCCAATACTTTTAAAGGTAGCAATGATTTAACTTTGTACTTGGTAAACCTAACAAGATCGCCGACTGTTCGCACTTTTTGTGAGCTGCTAAACCGTTCACCAAACCAACATGAAATAACTACAGTATTATTCATTATACGTTTCACAAAAATAAAAGTGGTTTAATACCAATCTGCATAAGCATTAAATCAGATTAATCCAGCCACGATTGCATAACGACATTGCTCTTTTATGTCACTTCGGAAGATATTCCAAGCATTGCTGCATTCATTAACTATATTTTCATAGCCATTAAAGCATCTATTGGCCAAACAGTTTTGTCTTAGCCATTGCCACACTTGCTCAATTGGGTTCAACTCTGGGGAATAAGGGGGTAACTTGATCATGGCTAGATTTTTTAAATCTTCAAATGTGTCTTCTGTATGCTACCCAACTCCATCCATTACTACAACGACATATCTACCTTCGGGTGTCGCCTGTGATATTTGTTATAAATGCTTTTTCATAACGTCTTTATTCATTACAGATGAGATCAATGCCTCAGTAGCGCCTGTCGAAGGACAAAAAGCCCCGAACATGTATGCATATTCGAACTGTTGTTGTCTTACTGCTCTAGGTCTACTACCCGCTTTCGCCCATAACCTTGTTGTTGTATTTTGCTGGCCGAATCGTGCTTCATCTTGCAACCAAACATCAACTTTATCTAAGCTGATATTGAAGGGGATGTTAAGGATCGTTTCCATCTGGAAGCTTTTTAAAAACGTCCTGGACGCTTTGTGATTGCTTAGGATGCTTGGATCGGCTTGTTATCCAGGAGTATTCTAGTTTCTTTAGGATTTTATATACATGATCTCGATGATAATCTATGTCGAATTCTTTTTTGATAAAGGTACAAAAGTCTTGCCCCATAAGTCGACCTCCCTCAGCTGTGCAACTCTGATTTTCAACGTATTGAGCAAGTTGGCTGAGCTGCTTTGGAGAAAGCATGGACGGTCTTCCTTTCGGGTTAACACTATCAAGGTCCGACAAGCCTTTTGACAAATATGCAGTGACCCAACGATTAACACTTGAACGTCAGGTCATCTAAAAAGTATGATACAGCAAGCAAACGCATACGCTTTCGCCCATTCTGTTCCTTTCGTGATCACTTGAGTAAATCTACTGAGGTGAATTGTTCCAAAACGTGGTATCTGCTTCAAAAATAAATAGCATTAGATTACATTTTTGTGCAGATTGATATAACACCATCCAAACTTTCATTGCTAAGCCATGATCTTTTGATAAATCTTTATCATCTAATAATGAAAGAACAAAACGGGTATCAATAACTTGGTTAGCAATATTGTCTTCATCGTTAAGAATTTTTCTTGCTTGGTCAGCAAAACTGCCACCTAGCCATTTGTCTAATGGTACAGGAAAGCCCATTTTTTACGGTATAGTACCTCATCAGGTAAGTACTTTTCACCGACCTTTGTAAGGATATATTTAGGGGGGGGGCGTGTACTTCAAAAATTTGATCGGACAATTTTGTTTTAGTAAGTTATTTGTCTTGTTCAGAGTTCCATTTCAACTTGTATTTATTAGGAATAGTAAAAGCAAACTCAACGAGGCGATGGTCAACGAAGGGAGCACGTGCCTCTACTGAGGTAGCCATTGTGGTATTATCAACCCGAGACAGCAAACCTTGTAAATGCACAGTTTCAAATGTATAAATCATTTTTATTTGATAATCATACTCTTCTACTTCATTAAAACTTTGTTCAAACCTTTGATTTAATGATTATTCTATTGTTTGCCAGTCAATGTTCATAACTTACAAGTTCGTCAGTTTTTACGCCAACAACGAGCTTATCGCACATGGCTTTAGCATTCCGGAGTAAATTTACATGGCCAACATGGAATAAATCAAAAACGCCTGTGGTGTATCCTAAAATCATAGTTCTTCCTAGTTATAGGCCTATTTAAAGCCCCATTTTAAGTGTGATATATACGGCAATAATAACAACCCAACAATATAGCATGGAGCGAATTGCAATGTTAGCATTACAGAATTGTTCGATTTTGGGCTCTAGTTTTATTAATCGAACGTGACTTGCTAGAGACATACCGATAAAAACAAAAAGTAGCAAGGAGAAGCTTCTGCTAAGAAAAAAAGCGGTGACCATAAAGCCTACCATTGAAAAAAAGAGAGTTTGATTTAGAGCATATTCACTGGTTATGTTTAACTTTTCAGTCTCTTTTTTTAACTGCAATTTTTGTACTTTTCTATTTTGCATTGAACTTACTTTATAACTTTTTATTTCCGCTAGTGCCGTAGGTTCATCACCAAGTTTTTGTTTGTTGTTGAATTTAATAACTAGGTAGCTAACAAGTACAGTAAATATTAAAGCACCTCCCCATAAACTATAACCTGGAATACCTAACTCGCCTACAATATGAACATACGAATTGTGTGCGACTAAGCCATGTTCTTCTCGAAAGCGGCCTTTACCGATACCAAATATAGGGTTCGCTAGCATCATATGAATACCATGATACCAAGCCTCCAGTCGGCCATTGGCTGAGGCGTCAATATTACTTTGTAACGAAGCTACAACTGTAGCCGCAATGGGAGCCAATACCATAGCGGCTATAAATAACTTAGGCCCTGCATAAGTAACTAAAAAATATATCCCAGCTAATGAGCCAACCCCTAGCATGGTTCCACGAGAACCAGTTAAATAAACCCCATAAAGCAGTGTTATTAATGTTAATAACATACATGTTTTTAGAAATGCATTTCCACTTTTATAAAAATATATTGTAAACGGTATGCACATAACTAAAAACATACCTAAATCATTTGGGTCACTGAAAAAACCTAAATAAGTAATACGCCTTTCACCTAAATCAATATAACCTACAGAGTGTGTAAAAAGCGCCCAACCATTACCCATGAATGCTGATTGTTGGAAATGGCCATTATGCACCATGGTTATTGCTGCAATTAAGCAAATAAACATAAGTGCATGTTGACGCTTGATAGTGGTTATGCAGTTAGAATATAAAAATAAAGGAATGAGTGAGCTAACAAATAATTGAATGGCCTCATCTACGCCTGTCATGCCTGAACCATTTAAAAAACCTGAAATAATAATCAGTGGCGCTAAGGCCAATAGCATCCAATGCTGGGGATAAAGTTTTAGTGGGCGCTGTGCTATTAATAAAGTTACAAAGCATAGAATAGCGAACACCTTTATTATGATCCAATTACGCGTATCTATGAACATTTCATGTGGTCGAATAAGTACCGCTGCCGTATATAAAAACAATAAAAAAAAGGCAAATGATGAATCGGTATTTTCTTTTTCTGGAAATTGTCGTGCCATAAGAGTTTACCGTTCCGCTGTGCTCATAAGTTAAAAAAGACTATAATTATTTCTTTAACTTGCTAACAGATATAAAGTTTATTTATAAGTTTACTAATGAAGCATTTTACCCTACTTCGCTTAGCATTTACTACATAAGTGTCATCAAGTTTATTTTGACCAGTAAATGCTTTTTTATAAGCATCATTTGTATTACCAATCATAAAGTCATAATTCTGTATAGGGTTATGTAAAATACTCCAAATATGCAATGCATAGCTTGGCGATAAATGAGCAAATTTAGCTTCATCCCAGCCACACTGATAAAAATATAAGGTGGTGTTATCATAAAGGTAATAATGAATCGCGGCGACTTCGTCATCTATTAATAGTAGGCTGATTTTTGTGTTATTCGATTTACGAAATTGAGTGTGAAATTTAATAACATCAGGATGAAAAAAGGCACCTTTTTTACCTTTTTTTTGCCACCTTTTCTGATGAAATAATATTAATTGTTGCCAATATATTTCATAGTCTTCTTCGTTAACCCAAAAAAATATAGCATTAGAACGTTGAAGCTTGCTTTTACATCGCTTCCATTTTGCTCTGTTGTTTTTGCTCAGAGTATTTAAATAATTTTTATTATTGGGAATTAAATACCGTTTGCCTTCTTGTTTAACGGTTGCATGTTTGAAATGTAATAAGATTGAATGCCAGTTTGAGCTTGGTAATACCGAATGGCAACTAAATTGCTCAAAGTTAATTGCTTGTATTTGGTTTGCAATTTCGCGATAGATGAGCTCATTCTTTTTTTCTAAAACAATGTCTTGAAATTCGGATAATACTTCACTTTCTTCCGGCTCTCCTTGTCCCAATGGAAATAGGGTGTTAATTGGAATAAGTTTATTAGATTTTTGTAGATAAAGAGGAGCAATTGCAATTACTTTTTCTCCCTCAAAACCCATAATTGTTTTAAGTTGCCAGTCAGGTTGCCAGTATATTTCTATCCAGTTCATTATCCATTGTGGTGAACAGAATAAATTAGCTTGGCTTGTTTCCACTAACTTGTGCCATTGCTCGGTATATTGCCTTAACTGTTCAATATCTTCGACTAATCGCCATTCTACTGTTTGTTCAATATTGCTATTGTCCATGTATGGTTTTGTATTCGTTATGTTTAATGCCAAAAAAACCTGCGATTGTACCTGCTGCGGAGCAAAGTCTAAATAAACCATCAACAAAGGTGGTTTTATTGAAGGTTACTAATCCGAGGATGCAATAGCCTAATCCACGTAAAACCCTTACCCCGGTCATTGCTAAGCAATAAACTAAGGCTTTGATAAAGGAGTCTTCAAACAAGTGACTGCGGGTAAAGCCAATACCAGAGCGAAACCCTCGTTTTAAAAACCATTTTACTGTCGCTCTGGATTTTGGAAATTCTTCAATAACTGGGGCTGCGGTATAAATAGCTTTAAAACCCGCTTTCTGACACTTTAAGGCGAAGTGATAGTCACTGGCACCTGTCATTGCAAAACGCTCATCAAACGGAGGGTTTATTTGCTGTAGTACTTCACGTGAAATTAATAAATTGTTTGTGTAAAAAATATTAACATTATCACCCTCAATCAATTTATTTTTACCATAAATTAATTCAATAGCCCAAGTTGGCGTACCTTTACTACCAACCGATATAACGTGGCTAGTAACAATATCTACTTTATGCTCTGCTTGTTTATTGAGTAATAGCTGTGCCCAATCATTAGATTCTGGCCATTCGTCGTCGTCAATAAAAAACAAATTTTGTGAGTCTGTTTTTAAAAACTCAGTTACGCACCGGTTTCTCGCGAATACTATACCAGCATTACTTTCGTGAAAATAATTAATTGTAAACGGGCTTTTTAAGGCTATTTCATTTACTACCGCTAATGTTGATTCTTCACCAGCGTTATCTACAACAAGTATATTTAATTCGATACTTTCATCAACTTCTTGCTGAATAAGTGCTTGTAGCAGGCGCTTTAACCATTGAGGGCGATGACACGTAATAATTGCTATGGTAGCTTTCGGTTGAGTTGTTTGCATTTTTTGGTTTTTATCCGTGAATAAAATAATATTATTGGTTTATCGCACCAATATCTACGGGTTTAGTTCGTAGCTTTTGGTTATAGTCGGTTGTAAATTTTTCAAGCCATACCCCATTGTTACTAAGAGGACTGTCAATGTAGGGTTTAAAGTCTTTAAATATATAATTAAATAGCTTATCAATGCTTTCGACAGTTTGACTATTTTTATCATTTTGTGTGTAGGATTGCCACTCTTTGAGTGACATGACACTTTCACCGCCATTTAATGTAAACCTTGTTGTAAAAGCGTTGTAGTTACTTTCGAAACCAATTAGCGAGCTTTCATCTATTGAGATCGCTCCTCGGTATGAATGGTAAGAAACACAAACATTGTTTTTGAATTTGTTAAAACTGCTGTTTACTTTAAAAAGAGCGCACCAACGCCCATCTTTAGGCATTACAATGGTATTGTGGATAACTTGATTATACTTCGAACCATCACCACCATCTCCTTTGAATAGCCCAATACCTGTGGCGTAGTTGTCATATAAAATATTGTTATAAACTTTTGAGTATTGAACACCATCCATATTTAAAGCGGCACCACCAGCTTTACCATTATAATAAATTAAATTGTTATAAATATGCGCATTGGTAATTATGCCAATTCCTCCCATGTTTTTGTCGCCATTTAATTGAATGCCTGCTGCATGATTGGAGAAAGTTATATTGTTGTGCACCGTTATGTTTTCAGAGGTATTTGAAACATAAATACCGTGCTCCTTAACAGATTCAGATGCTATATTATTATTGATGGTTAAGTTGCTGCAAAAACCTGTGAAAATCCCCCAATGTTGATTTTTAACTAACTTATTCCACTCTAAAGTAATATCCGAACATGTTATGGCACTTATGCCGGCACGATTGGCGTGATGAACTTCAAAGCCTCTAATCGTAATATGTTTCGCATTTTTTATTTCAATGCCATCCCTCGTATTTCCTTGAAAAGCATCAATAACTGCGCCGTCAGAGCTAAACGTAATAGGTTTGTTTTTTGTACCACTAACCGATATTTTAAAAGGGCTATAATTTCCTTTCTCTACATTAATGGTGTCACCTGGTGCTGCTAAATTCGCAGCATGTTGTAACGTTTTCCATGGCCTTTCGTTAGTTCCGTCATATGAGTCATGTCCGTAAGGCGAAACATAGAAATTAGTGTAATATTTTGCTTTGTTTTTATAGTACTTTCTATTTTTAGTGGTAGGCGAAGGATCTTTTTCATATAGTTCAAGTGGATCAGTTGTGGCAGAGTCAGGGTGCACTTGAAGTGAGCCAGTATCAATTGCTTCAAAGTCATTGGTAACGAGTTTTTTTAGATCTTTTAAACCCCAGTTACTCCAGTTTTCATTTGGCTCCCCACTTATAAATAGTGGGCCGCCGTTATCGGCTAATATCATGCCGTATTTCTTAAGTGCTGTTGCAATAATTTTAGCTTGAGGTGAGAAACTAGAAATATCAACGCTCTGTTTCAATCTTAACCGCATTCCCATGGGGGGAAGATTTGGGTTGTTATGTCTAGAGGCAAAGTGCCTAGCAGGCCATAAATATTCTCTGTTGGTTGTTCGAGCAGTGAACCTTAATGCGTGATTAATAGCACCAGATTCAACTTCATCATATCGCACTAACCCAGGAAAAATGGGCAACCCTGCAGCATCAGCTGATGTCCATTTATCAGGTCGTAAATTATTACTGTTCAGGTTGAAAACTGCGCCTGAGCCTGCAGTCCATTGTCCAGACTCTCTTTGGTAAACATGGAATAGCTCATATAAAATACATTGGTCAGTATCAAATGAAATTATGTGTCGATCGCCGTCGCCATTAGCGCCACCTTCAATTTTCGCTCGTACTGGAATAGGGTACTCTACAAGGTCACTTTCAGACTTATATTTAAATAGAACGGCGTGTTTTTTAGTGTTATTGTTGGTGTAATTTACCGGTATGCCTGCGGCCCGATTTTTATAACGTTTAGAGCCAAAGTCGGGATGAACCTTAACGCCTTTACCTATGGCATTCAGCCATGTTACAGAGCTTTTATGTACTGGTGCGTTGGTAATGTCTTGATTCCAAATATTAGATTCTGGAAAAATACTACAATTATTAGCTTGAGTGTTGCAGCTAATTAATATGATTATTTTTATAATATTTTTAAACATTAAATCTAGCTCTACTATTTTGGGCAGTGCTTGAGATTAATTGGTTAATTTGTGATTTAGCCATAAAATTATTAATCTAATGCAGTTTTTTCAAGTAAATTTATTGCAACGCTTTTAAATGCATCACAACTCTTAATACATTTTATAAATGACCAGTGAAGCTTGGTATCACTAGTTCCTATTAATGCACTCTTTAATCTCTTAATTTTAAAGTTACGACTACTAGGTGTAACTTGATTATCAATCTCGTACTTAACCATTATCATGGCTTGAGTTGTGCCATTTGAAATATTGAATATGTGCCAGTCTTTTGTATATTCTTCTGAAAATGTATTCCAACCTTCAGGAATAAAGTTATTTTCATAATAAGTTGGTTTAGCATCTAAGGTTTTATTATTAAAGCTAAATATGAGGTATGTATTATCAGATGTCCCTTCTGGTGAAACAATAGTGCTTACAGAAGAATAATTGAAAATATCAGGTGTATTTTTACTAGTTGGTATTTGACCGCCCATATTATCACTGCTGGTTATAAAAAGAGCTTTAAGTGTTGTTGATGATAAAATTAGAATGATAAGGATTCCAATACTGATCCCATTGCTAGGGTTGAGAATGTTATTAGTGTTTTGATGTGCATGATCGTGTTGCTCATCAAATTTTACGAATTTATTTCCCCAATAAAAAAGTAAAACCATGAAGGGCACATAAAGGTACCAACCGAAAGTGTTATGATCTTCCATCAAACTACTTTCCATGTTTGTATACTCACCGATTAAAATGAGTGCGGTTATTCTGATCCAATTAGTTAGTAATGCTCCAAATATGGTAATAGATAAAAACAGTATGGCTTTCTTACTATCTTTAATATTTAGAAAAATAAATAACGACCCTATTGCCAACGATACAATCATATATCTTAAACCACTGCATCCGTCTGCGATTTCGAATACTCCTGCGGGAATAGTTACAAAGTTTCCTTCAACATAAGTAGGAACGCCTGAAAAGCTCATCATGTATGTAACAACTGCTACAGATATGTTTTGTAACAAGGGGACTAATACACCCCAGAAAGGAATAATGAAAATAAGAAAAACTGCAGGGAATACAATGCTCCAATTAAAGCGATAAAGCATAGTTATACTAGTTACAAATACAGCTATGAGTGCTACCCAATAGCCTATGCTTATCTGGGCATTGCTGGTAACAAATAATACATAACAACTTAGCACTAATGAGAGTACAGAAAAAATTGATGGAACTGCTCTAAATTCTAATTTACCAGTTTGTGATAATTGATAAAAAAGATACATGCTAATAAAAGGAATAAGATACGCGTGCGAGTATGTGCCATCATCAAATCCATGACGCCATAACGTTAGTATAATAGGAAGGTTAAGCATGCATAAAATTGTGAAAAGAGCGACTATACCAAGAAAAGGCTTAGTCATTTTAGGCACTACTAAAAAAGAGTCTCTGTTCATTACTAACCATTGATATCAATATTGTTTAATATCAATAGTACCTAGAATATAAGATTAGATATACTGTTTTTTGATATAAAGACTTTCTTACATTAGCTGTAAGATAATTACTAATAATTGTAAGGAGTTTGCTAAATGGGTAGTATGTTAATATTTGAATCTATATCAAATTGAAGGCATTTATTAATGGCGTTACATAAAATATTATTTATTAGTGTTGTATTAACTATTATTGTTGGTTGTGGCGAAACCATAACGGCTAAAAAACATATAGAACAAGCAAAAGCTTATATTATTGAAAAACAAATTGATGAAAGCATTATTGAATTAAAGAATGCTATTAAAAAATCTCCAAAAGACTCTGAAGCTCGGTTTTTATTGGGTGAGCTTTATTTAAATCAAGGAAGTGGTCTCAAGTCTGTAAAAGAATTAGAAAAAGCGCATGAATTAGGATATCCAAATAATAAGTTACTTCCTTCCCTTGCGAGGGCTTATTTAATTAATAATGACGACGAAAATGTTTTATCGCTAGATGATACAGAATCTTTAGCTGATGAAAATAAAGTAGAATATCTTTCTTATAAAACACTTGCAGCCATTAAAGTCCAGCAGTTCAGTTTAGCAGAAGAGACCTCGGAACTAGCTTTATCTATATTACCAACCAATATATTTTCAATACTCTCACAGGCTTATGTTGAATTATCTAAAAATAATATTGAAAAAGCATCTGCCTTAATTACCAAAATTATAAGTATTGTTGATGATAACCCTGAAGTTACCATGCTTGAAGCTCAAATAGCTTCAGCACAACAAGATTTTCAAAAAGCTAGTGAGCGTTATAAGTATTATCAAACATTGCAGCCTAACGCACGTGTCGTTTACTTATTAATAGCAGATAGTCTAATAAAAGCTAAACAATACGATGAAGCAGAAAAGTATGCCGATGAGATCCTCTCGATATTAAGCACTCAGCCTATTGCTAACTATGTTAAAGCGGTTGCTTTGTTTGAAAAAAAGGATTTTATACTTGCTAAAGAGCATGCTGAAACTGCACTAAATCAAAACTATAACTTACCAATTTTAAAATTAATAGCAGGTACTAGTGCGTTTTATTTAAATAACTTTGAGAGTGCTCACCTTCATTTAAATACAGTAGCAAAACAGCTACCACCTAATCATTATGCAAGAAAAATATTAGCAATAAGTCAGCTTCAGCTGGGGTTAATTGAAGATATAAACGATACACTTGTCGGTTTTAATGCTACAACCTCGGAAGGGGTCGATTTTCTATCTAATATGAGTTATCAGCTCGCTGAGTTAGGCGCTGTTGAAGATGCTAAATTAATATCGAAACAAGCTGATGGCGATGTTGAATTGAGCGCACAGCAAAGTGTTCGTCAGGGGGTTTTAAAGCTAATGATGAACGATCCTTCTGGTGTTGAAGATTTAGAGGTGGCTCTTGAAGAAAATCCAGATATTGAAGGTGTTGAACTTGCTATTGCTTATGCAGCATTACAAAAAGGTGACTTTGATCAGGCGCTGAAAGTTGCCAAAGGTTGGCAGGAAAAACAGCCAGATTTAGCAGGAAGTTATAATATGCTAGCCGCAGTTTATATTGCGCAAAAAAAGAATGATTTGGCCAAAGAAGCATTACAGACTAGCTTAACTAAAGATGTAAATAACCTTTTTGCGCTTACCGAATTAGCGAAGCTTAATTTTTCTGAAGGAAACAGCACAGAGGCGGAAAAATTTGCTTTACGTGCGGTGGATAAATTTCCAGATAACCCGAGAGCATTACGATACTTGTATTCAGTAAAGCCTGAGCCTGCTGCACTAGATAAGATTAAATTGGCATATCAAAAAGACAGCAGTAATATTGCTCTAAATTTACTTTATATTGATGCACTTATTGCATCTGAAGATTTAGCTCAAGCTTTAGATATTTCAAACGCACTTGAAATTAATGTTAAAACACCGAAAAAAGCATGGTTACAACGCTTATCTATTTATAAAAAACAGCAGAATGAACTTCAATTAGTAACGGCGCTTGAAAAGTGGCTTCAAGTTAACCCATATCATATTGAGCCTGTTTTAATGTTGTCTGAATACTATGTTAAACAAAGGCAAGCAGATAAAGCATTACAATACTTAAACAAAGCATTGTTAGGGCAACATAAAGAGAACTTAGCGGTGAAAATTGTTAAAATACAGTTGCTATTAAATCTTGGCAAGTTGGATGACGCTAAAACTCTTTACCAAGATTCTCAGTTTGAGAAAGTTAATCCTGCACTTCAATCAGGCCTAGAAGGACGAATAGCTTTTCTTGAAAAAAATTATGTTGTGGCACTTAAAAAATTAGCACCATTTTATAAAGCTTACCCTTCAAGCCAAAATGCAATGCTAGTTGCACTAGCGCAAAAGCAAGCACAAAAAGGTGATGAAGCAATTCAAACGTTGAAAACCTTTTTAAAAGCAAATGATTCAGACACCCAAGTTCGTTCTTTATTAGCAAGCTTTTATCTCGAGCAACAACCTGAAAAATCTATACCGCTATATGAAAGAATGTTAAAAGATAGTCCTGAGAATGTTGTTTTTCTAAATAATTTAGCGTGGCTAAACCTTGAAAATAACAATTTAGAACTTGCTTTGAAATATTCATCTGAAGCAATTAAATTAGCGCCTAAGCATCCTAGTGTACTTGATACGCGAGGTATGATTTTACTTAAATCGGGCGATAAAAACATTGCACTCAAAGCATTAACAAGTGCTTTTGAATTATCAAGAGGCACTGATATTAATATTGTGCTTAACTATGCTGAGGTGCTTATCGCTAATGATAAAAATGACGAAGCACGTAAAATTTTAAGACGTTTAAAGCCAGAAGATCCTGAACAAAATGTAAGATTAAAGCTTTTAAAGTCGTCAGCAAACTAATATCAATTTAATTAATTTGTATTTAAGAATCAGGTTTATCTTCTTAGCCTTAGTAAAGGCTAAGGATTATAAACCTTCATTCAGTTAGCCCGCAGTGCTCTTCGTTTTAAAGTTATTCAGGTGAATAACTATCACATACCTTTTGTATACTAAACGACGTAGAGCGAACATTTGGAAGTTGCATAATCAAGATTTAAGGAATTAATATGAATATCAATAGTAACCCTAAGTTAGCCATTTCAGCTCTTTTATTATCAACCATATTGCTTGGTTGTGGTGACAATAAAACGCCAACTGAATATATGGCTGAAGCAAAAACAGCGATTAATGACGGCCAGAAAAGTGTGGCTATTATCAATCTGAAAAATGTATTAAAAACTGAAGCAGATAATGCAGAAGCGCGTTTTTTATTAGGTTCAGTTTACGTGCAGCAAGGCTTATGGGTAAATGCTGAAAAAGAACTTAGAAGAGCTGAAACGGCAGGTTTTTCAGATGATAAACTTAGTTTATTACTATTGAAAGTTAATTATCGACTTGAAAATATAGATTACTTGGCGGCAATTACTGAAGAAAATAAATTGAATGAACTAGCAAAGTTATACTTGGCTCTATCGGCACTTAAGAGTAGAGATATAGTAAAAGGCCGCTCTATGCTGGATGAAATCATTTTGGTTAATGATAATCAAAATATAAGTAAATTAGCTATGGCATGGGAATCATTTTTAGATAAAGAGAACAAAGCCTCCTTAGCATTTTTGAACGCTGCGGAATCTGCAGATATTATCCAAGAAGATATAATCGAGTTACGAGTTGCGAACTTTGTTGTGCAAAAAAAATATGAAGCGGCAGCTGAGCAGTTAGAATTGTTTTTATCACTTTATCCTCAATCTCATAGTCATAGACTTCAGCTAGCTGACCAATATGCTAAATATAGGAACTACGCTAAAGCAGAAGAAAATGCTGATTTACTATTAACACTTTTTGAAAATAACGTTGTATTAAATAGAATTAAAGCAGAAATAAAATTTAATGAGAAAGAGTACACCTTAGCTAAAGAATATGCAGATATCGCACTACGTAATAGTAATGATGTTTTGGCGAAAATCATTGCAGGTTTAAGTGCGTATCAACTTGAGCAGTATGAAGCATCATACAATTACTTAAGTGCCTTAAGTGATGCTTTTGCAAAAGACCACCCTGTAAATCAAATGATAAAGCTACTGTCTAACCAGTTAGCCTATGGTGACGCGGGTATAGATAGTACATTACCTGATATGGTTAGCTCTTTAATTCAAAGTGGTGATTATAATAAAACGCGTGAACTCATCGAAGGAGATTCTAATTCAGCAACCCTAAAAGAAGGTGTAATAGATTTTAGATTGGGACTGTTAAAAATTATTGAAGGAGATAATTCATATACAGAAGATTTTGAACGAGCAATTGCTGATGGATATGATGGTATTGAGCCGAGAATTTTACTCGCTCAGCAATATTTACAAGATAAAAAGTATAGTAAAGTTTTAGAAATTGCAGAGTCTATATCTTCGTCAAATGAAGTAACTGCTTTTCTACTTGAGGGGAGTGTCTATCAAGAACAAGGTGAGCTTTCTAAAGCTTCTGAAGTTTATCAAAAAGTACTTGTGAAAGAGCCTTCTCATACAGGTGCTATGTTTAAACTGAGCCAAGTTTACTTTAAACAAGGTGATTCAGATAAATCTATTTCGCTACTCAAAAATATTTATTCTATCTCGTCTTCTAATGTTTATGCAGTTCGCGCGTTATTTAAGTTTTCTTTAGAAGATAAAAATAAAAAAACTTTAGAGCAGTTTTTTATTACGCAATTGGCAGAAGATAAAAAACGCCTTAATAGGCATATAGTTTTGACTGAGTTTTACTTACTTCATAAAGAATTTGAACAGGCATTAGACATTACTACTCGCTATTTATTAGTGTCACCTGAACAATTGGAGTTGACGTTATTAAAAGCCAGAGCGCTCTTATCATTAAATAGAGTAAAAGAGGCAGAAGAGAGTTTAAATACTATAGAAAGCTTCGCTTTTGGTCACCCTGATTTTGTTAAAAGTAAAGCGATATTTTTGAATGCGAGTAACAAAAAATCAGAAGCAATTAAAGTGATTGAGGATTTTATCGTAACGAATAGTAATGAGTTAAATGACGAATTATTATTACTATTAAGTAGTCTTTATATTGAAACGGTGAAGATTGCGCAGGCAGATAAAACTTTAAATAAAGTTAAAAACAAGCAAAGTGCTATATATATTCGTATAGCTGGGAAAGTAGCGTTAATTAAAGGCAATAATACTTTAGCTAAAGAGCTTTTAAGTAATGCCTATAAAGATAACCCTATACAAATAGTGGCATTAGAGCTTGCTCAAGCATTACAAAACTTAACTGAAATTGACGCCGCAATTGAATTACTAGAAAGCCACATTGCACAATTTAAAGAGAGCAATGTTATTTTATTGAATTATAAATTAGCCGAATTAAACGAGGGGAAATACCCCTCAAAAGCAGAACAGTACTATAAGAAATTGTTAGTGGATACAAATAACAGCGTTGTATCGATAAACAATATAGCTTGGTTTTATTATACTCAAGGGCGTTATAGTGAAGCGAAAACATATGCAACAATCGCTGTAAAGAAAGCGCCAAAATTAGCCCCTGTACAAAATACTTTAGGGGTTATTTTATTAGCGTTAGAAGAGTACAGCCAAGCAACCTACCATTTAAAAACATCTGTGGAATTAGGACAGGCAAACAATAAATATAAAGTATGGCTAGCAAGAAGTCATATGTTGAACAATGATTTAGAAGCCGTTAAGAGTCTACGTGATTCTATAAAGGTAGAAAGCTTAGATGCAGAAATGACATTAATGTTTAACACGATTTATGCTAATTAGAAAAGAGTATATTAGTATGTCAGGTATTTTTACAGTTTTGACTTTAAATAAAAGCGACTGTGAATAAAATCCATTATAATCAATCGATTGAAAAGTTGGCTTACTATGTGCATTGATACTATCAAGCAAGAACATTAATTAAATTTAATATACAAAAGGGAATATAAAATGAAACTTACTTTATTAAAAGCAGCAGCAGTTGCAAGTGTATTAGTTTTTAATACAGCTTATGCTGACTCAATCCAAGTAGATTTAAACGACAGTGGCGCTAGCCTTACATCTGCATTTGACAAGTTAGGTGTTTTCTATGATTCACATACAGTTGTAAATGTAGCAACAGGCGCAGTGAGTACTTATGCAGGTGCAAACTTAGTTGGCAACAACATCTTAGGTTTAGGTGATGTATATTCAAGCTTTTCTGATATGACAAACAATGGTACAGAAAATATTTTATTATCTTCACCTAACGTTGCAACATTATTTATGGAAGGTTTTTCTGCCGGTTCATACTTATCATTTGGTGTAGACTTAGTTGGTTCATTCAGCCCTACTAATGGCATAGTATATTCTTCTGGTACTTTAGATTTATGGCAGGGTTACACTGATGGTGTTACACCAGCTGAAAAAATAATGTCATCTACTTTCGTTTCAGGTGGTATCACAGCTGGTAACCAAGATGTATTATCTATTGCTGGTCCTGCTGATATATTGAAAGATGACGTATTATTTTTCGACCAAAATGGTACTCCAATTTCATTTGAAGATTACTTAGCTGCTAACCCACTTACAGATATTCGTTTGACTATCGATCAAAATGTTGTAAATGGTGCTAATTCACTAATCACAGCTGTAGGCGGTGGTGCAGGTTTTATCGGTCAATCTGGTAACGAAGTATATGTAAGTGCAGGTCATAACGCATCACTTACATTTAATGTGCCAGAGCCAACTACTTTAGCTATTTTAGGCTTAGGTTTATTAGGTTTTGCCGGCTCACGTCGTCGTAACTCTTAATTAGCACTTAACCTTAGCTAAACTAAAAACCGCCATTAGGCGGTTTTTTTATGTCTATAATCTTTAAGTTTAGTTCAAGGTGCTATTAGAAACCTTTAAAAATAATTGTTATGAGCATAAAAACATGTGATGAGTGAGCAAGTAAAAACTTTAAATTAGTGAAAGCTGGTTACTATATAAAAATGTTAAGTGGCCTATGTTTTATAAGTGATTATGAAATATGAAGATAATAATAGTAATTCTGATTAACTATGTAGTTTATAACCCTTAGTTAGTGGTTAAATTTGGTAGAGAAGTGATGCAAGGCAATGTGCTTGTAGCCTTGTAAAATACGTAATATTATCCGGCTCTTTCAAAGAAAAAATCGCCCAAAGGCGATTTTTTTATTTTATAACAACAATATACTTTAGTTAACCTGAACTCTGGATAATGAGTGCTTGATACTCAAGTGAATCAAAAGCTTAGGTGGTAAAGTAAATGCTATAGCCAGGTGAACATCACGAATAGACATCATCAATGCTTCATTTTATGCCATTTTCAAGGCAAAACGTTTATGAATAGCGAGCTATTTATCGACGTTTTAACGAAGAAAATGGCTTAAAATGGAGGGTTGAGCAAGTGCTGCTTATCCAGAGTTCAGGTTAGTTACTCTCTTTCAATAACTCTTTAACACGCCAAAACATGAAGCGTTGTAGCCAGTTTCTATTACCCCATGGTCGCCAGGTTTTAATTAAGTTGTTTCTGTAGGCGTCGAAATGCATACCATGCGGAGCATGTATAACATTTCCACGGTTTAGCACTAATTTTAATACGTTAGTACACAAGGTGCCTGCTGCAAGCGAAATACCCATACAGGTTGATGGAACTTTTTTCTTAAGAAAATTAACGGATGATCTATCCACTAAATAATGACGTTGTTGAACAGACGGCGAAACACCGATTACAAAACGAATAATATTATCGTTAAATATTTGTGATTTTTCTTCTTCACTGGCATTTGCAGCGGCATCAACTATAGCGAAATACTCATCGAAAGACATTTTTCCAGGTATAAATATTAAAAATGCAGTCCCCATTCCCATTGGTGCAGCTGTAATTGCAGGAATGCCCTTTTCGTAACAGCGACGAAATACTTTACGTCTGATTTCTAATACAAAAATATCTAAACTGTCTACATAGATATCAACACCATCTAGAAATTCATCAAGATTTTCTTCATTAATACCTGCATTGAAATTTTTAATGGTAGCTTCAGGGTTAATGCCTCTTACCGTCTCTTCCATTACTGCAGCTTTAGCCTTTCCAAGTGTCGACATATTTGCGCCAGCTTGGCGGTTAAAGTTGGCTACATCATATTCGTCAAGATCTGAGATGTGAAAATTACCAATACCTAAACGCGCTAACACTATTGTGTGATCACCACCAACGCCACCTAAGCCGCCAATGGCAACTTTTGTATTTCTAAGTTTTTGTTGTTCTTCTTGAGTAACCCAACCAATATTTCGTGAGAATGCTTCTTCATAGTTAAACATGGGGATCCTTATATACTAAAAACTTAATTCTATTGAGACTGTTCATACGTTAATGATAGTTAAAAAAAGTAATCTGGGGTAACTAAATCAGAGCTGACTACAAATTTCTTTTTGTATTTCTTTAAATAAACATTTAAAGCCTGGTGATAAATTTTCCATGAAAATACTCGGGTTTATATAATACGGCGCCCTTATTCCATGATAATCAATTGCTTCGCCAAGCTGAATGAAGTTTATACCGACAAATTTCATACTGCGTGCTAGCCTTGGTTCCATCATAACGTAAACATGCTTAACACCTGTTTCCATGCTCATTGTTGCTGCGGCCATGTATAGGCCGATGGCGATGAATGGGAAGCAACGTAATTCAGTTTCTGAGTAGGTCGGCTCATTGATCGCACCTACAGCTGAACCTCTGAATTTATCGGTTTTACGACGTCTGAAATCAGCTTTAACCGCGAGGCGAGATATTTCAGCTATTTCTTGTCTAGGGAAGTTACGCGGGTGGAGTTCTTGGTTTTGTATGGCATCTAAACAGTATTTTTCTATGGGTAATAATTCAGATTCATTCGCCGATTTAACTACACGAACACAGCTGGTATAGGTATTTGACGGTTTGTGTTTGATCATTGAGAAAATTGACTGAGCGTCAAACTCGTCTTGTTCTTTACCTTCGGCTTTTACTTTTTCAAAGGCTAATTCTTCGCAATATACATTGTGGCGTATACGGAAAACTTCATCGCGAAGCTCACGGTTACTTGCAAATTCTGGTTGTAGGAATTGGGTAAAATGCTCAGCAATATTCATTGCATCATTGTTCACTTTGATTGATGCAATACGCTTGGTTATGCCGCCAATTACTGGGGTGTTTAGTAACTTCTTGCTCCAATTCATTATTTTCTCATTTTATATGGTTAAAAACGTTAACCGATAATATATATTTATTATTGTAGAATTAATTTAGCACTTTAAATGTGATTTATGAAATATAATTGTTAAGTATTTATTAATAATGTTTATTTTATATAATTTTAACTGCGATTCTGAGTTTTAATCGGTACAATTTCCATTGCTGTTTGGTAACCTACATCAAATAGTTCGAGTTTTTTCTCTTCACTCATACCAAAATCAACAGCGGAAGAAAGACCTGCATTTATTATGATGGTGTTATGCCAGAATGCATCGTTGATATATTCTCGTGATATCGTGGTCATAAATGTGCGAATGAGTAAAGTGACATAATTAACGATAGGGAACATACCGTCGGTTTTTAATTCGTCATATTCGTGTTCACCTCTTAAGCGAAAACATAGTACGGGAGTGCCATCCATCGCCCAATCTCTGTGCAAGGCGTCTTCTGATAAAATACTGCCATCTACCATTAAATGGCTGCCAAACTTTTTAAAACTAAATACCAGTGGTATCGACATTGAAAACCGAACAGCGAGAGATACTTTCATGCCGGGTGTTCTTTTACGATCGAAAATTACTGGACGACCTGTTTTGACATCGGTAGCGACAATATGCAGGTTGCAGTTAAGATCGTTAAAAGTTTTCCCTGATAAATGCTTGTCGACCCATAGTTCAAAAACATCACCTGAGCTTAAGCCGCCATTTCGAATTAAACTAATAATTGAGAAACCTTTAAATTGATTATAATCAGTAGTTAAGGCGATTTTTTTCATTTTACTAATCGAAAGGCCGGCAGCGTAGAAGCTGGCAATAATGCTTCCGCCTGAAACACCGACAAGATGGGTAAAGTCAATGCGTAAATCATCTAATGCTTGCAGAACGCCGATATGAGCGGGTAACCGCGTGCCTCCGCCAGCTAAAATAGGTACTATAGTTTTCGCCACTCAGTCATACTCTTTATTGTTGCTTTATTATTGTGTCATTTAATTATGGACAATAATTTCAAAATCGCTAACAAATAAGTATGCTAAGTTCAGGTAAAGTGTGAAATTTTTTAAAGAGTGAAAACATGAAATATTTATTACCATTATTAATATTTATCGGATTGCTATTTAATCCGGTAGCAAAAGCGAACTTGGTTGACACCGTTAGCTTGGTCACACCTTCAGTTGTCGGTATTGGTGTTTATACCCCAACAGGGCGGCAGAAAAATCAGCTAAATGGTACGGGCTTTGTTGTTGGCGATGGCACCTACATAGTGACAAATAATCACGTTATTAATACAGAGTTAGACGAAAGTTTATTGCAAAAATTAGCGGTTTTTACCGGCAAAGGGCGAGCAGCTAAAGTTAGAATTGCCACTTTAATTGCCACTGATAAAGAACACGATTTAGCAATTCTTAAAATTGAAGGCAAAGCGTTACCGGCGTTAACCTTAGCGAAGAATGACTTTATTAAAGAGGGTAGTAGTATTGCATTTACCGGTTTCCCTATTGGTGCAGTACTTGGGCTTTACCCTGTTACACATCGTGGCATTATTGCTGCGGTTACACCAACGATTATTCCTGTTGATGACTCAAGACAATTAAGCATTGCTATGCTTAAGCGTTTACGAGATCCCTATTTAGTTTATCAATTAGATGCCACAGCGTACCCCGGTAATAGTGGTAGTGCTATGTATGATGTTAAAAACGGTGAGGTTGTTGGCGTTATAAATAAAGTTTTTGTTCAGCAAAGTAAAGAAACGGTGATCAGTAAACCTAGCGGAATTACCTATGCTATACCGGTAAAATACCTACATCAATTATTGAAAAAACATAATATAAAGAGCTAGTTAATTATGCACTGTCAGGTATTTTTACATAGTTAAAATACCTGAGTTCTTTATTCTTCAGCACTTTCCTGTGCGTTAAGTGAGTTTGTTTTACGGGTAAGCAATTGAGATATTGGCACCAGCTCAACATTATTTTCAGCAAGCAAGGGTAATAGTTTACGAAGCGCCGTTACCGTTTCAGGGTGAGGGTGAGCAATTGCAACCACTGTTTGGTAACGTTTAGCGTCTCTAATGAGTTGTTTAAACTGTTGTCGAATATAATTGTGCTCTAATTTATTATCGAGAAAAATATGTCGATGTAAACTTGGCACCCCAAAGCTAATAGCAACCTTCTCAGCTTTACTCGCGCTGGTGGTAACGCTATCAATAAACACTAGATTTCGCTCTTGAAGAAACTGCATAGTCCAAGCCATAGGTTGATACAGCTCAGTTAACTTACTGCCCATGTGGTTGTTAATACCTAACGCAAAGGGAATTTCAGCAAAAGCATTGGTTAAGTTTTCTCGAATGCCGATTTCACTCATTTCACTCGTTAATGCGCCTGGTCCTAGCTTTTTGCCGTTTTTTGCTTCCATTGGAATATGCAAAATAACATCATTATTGTTCGCTTGTGCTTTTAGCGCTAACTTTTTTCCATAAGGAGTATGAGGCAGAATAGCGTAACTAAGATTGCCAGGTAGATACAATGCTTGAGCATCGCTTTTGCGGTAACCAATGTCGTCAATAATGATCGCTACTTGTGCTTGTTGAGCATAAAGTAAAGCAGGAAATACTAGGCTAAGGGGCGAAAAAATTTTGAATAATAATTTAAGCACGGTAAGTTTTTCTTATAACAAGGCATAACGGAGAATAGCAGTTCAAGTGGTCAAAATCGACCAATTCAAAGTATAATAATTTTAAAGCTCAACAGTTTTATTTGCACCAGAGTTTTGGATTAACAGCTAAACCTGTGTGTCTAATTTCAAAATAAAGCCCAGAGTTAGCTTGCCCACCACTTTGCCCTACTAAGGCTATAGGTTCACCTGCTTCTACTCGGTCGCCTACTGATTTAAGTAACGCTTGGTTATGACCATATAAGCTCATGTAGCCATCACCATGATCAACCACAGTAACTAACCCGTAACCCTTCAACCAATCTGAAAATAAAATAGTACCGTTGTGAATAGTTTTAACTTCTCTACCAATAGGCGCTGAAATTAACACGCCTTTCCATTTTAAGTACCCTTGCTTGCTTGAGCCAAAACTATGACTAATTCGTCCTTTAACCGGCCAACTAAGTTTACGTTTTAACTTACTTAAACCAACGAGCTTTTCTGCTTCTTTCGCCCTTTTAGCTCTTTCGGCATCAGCAGCCATTTTCTTTAACAAGGCCACTAACGCTTTTTCTTCTTGCTCTAGTTTGTTGAGTTTTTGTTGTTCGGTAAGCGCTTTTTTATTCAGTGCTTTTAATGTTTGCTGCTGTTTTACTTTTGATAATTCGAGAATTTTTTTCTGTTGGCTTTGCGTTTGTGTTAATTCTGATAATTGCGCAGCTTGTTGTTGATATTGTTGAGTAATGTTATTTAATTGGGTAATTGTACTTTTAAAAGTCTCAATTTCTTTAATACGGGCGGTATTTAAATACTGGTAATGGGTAATAGTGCGCTGCACTTCACTGGGTTTTTCTTGATTTAAAATTAATTTTAGATAATCGTGGTGACCCGCAGAATAGGCAGCTCTGAGTTGTTTGGCTAGAATTTGTTCTTGTTGTTTTTTATCGAGTTCAAGCTGTGTTTTTTCCGCACTTAACTCTGCGAGTTTCTTTTCTGTTGCGCTGAGTTCGCTGCTGGTATTGGATAAGTCTTTTGCAATTTTGCCGATAGCGAGATCATCAGTTTTTAACTGTTGCTCTAAATCACTGATTTTAACGTTGGTGTTTAACAGGTTTTGTTTTTGCTGATTAATCGCCTGTTGAAGATCACTCAGTTGTTGGGTGGTTTGTGAACTTTTATTTGAACTGCTATTAGCGTTTGCTTGTACTTTGCCAATAAAAAATAAACACAACACAAGTAGCCCAAGGCAAAAAGCAAAGCCTGCATTGTGCTGGCTGCGTTTTGAAGTTGGGTATTTTATGTTGATACTATTCGGCAAAATAACAAGCACGCTTAAGTTCAGTTAATGTTAATTAGAGAATACTATTTGTTAATAACAATTCGCTAATCTTATTTAGTGAGCGTTAATAAGTTATGCCCAGTCATTTCCTCTGGCTGCGGCATATTCATTAATGATAAAACTGTTGGGGCAATATCACTAAGCGCACCTGATGCTGCCATTGAGGCTTTGCGACCAACATATATTAAAGGCACCGGCTCACAAGTATGTGCTGTATGAGCTTGTCCAGAAGTAGGATCTAGCATTTGCTCTGCGTTACCGTGATCGGCGGTGATTAAGCATTCGCCACCTGTTTTGTCTAACGCATTTACAATACGTCCTATGCAAGTGTCAACTGCTTCACAAGCTTTGACTGCTGCGTCAAAATCACCCGTATGACCAACCATATCACCATTAGGGTAATTACAAACAATAAAATCGTGATCACCGCTTTCTATTGCCGCCACTAATTTATCGGTTAACAGTGTGGAGTTCATTTCTGGTTGTAAGTCGTAAGTAGCCACTTGAGGCGAAGGCACTAAAATTCGCTCTTCACCTTTAAAAGTGTCTTCTTTACCACCGCTGAAGAAAAAAGTTACGTGAGCATATTTTTCAGTTTCTGAAATACGAAGTTGTGTTTTGTCATGTTTTTCTAACCATTCGCCTAAAACGTTATTAAGTTCAACTTTAGGGAATGCACATGGTGCGTTAATGTCAGCTGCATACTCGGTTAACATCACAAAACTGCCTAATTTAGGCTGGTGCTGGCGTTGAAAGCCTGAAAACTCTGGCTCGGTAAAACAGCGAGTAAACTGGCGTGCACGGTCAGCGCGAAAGTTCATAAAAATCATCGCATCGCCATCTTCTACTTGAATAACATCACCGTTTGTATCGGTTATCGCAGAAGCTTTGACAAACTCGTCGTTTTCGTCACGCGCGTAAGCAGCATGTAAAGCATCGGTTGCTTTGCTGTATTGGTATTGCGCTTGGCCTGCTACCATTAAATTGTATGCTGATTCAACGCGATCCCAACGTTGATCTCGGTCCATAGCATAATAACGACCGATAACTGAGGCAACTTGGCCAAAGCCGAGTTGTGCAAATTTTTCTTGTGCTTTAATAAGTGACGCTTCAGCGCTGCGTGGTGGTGTATCGCGGCCATCTAAGAAAGCATGTAGATAAATTTTTGTAGCGCCTTTTTCTGCTGCCATTTCTAACATGGCAAAAATATGATCTTCATGACTATGAACGCCGCCTGGAGATAGCAAACCAAACACGTGAATCGCTTTATTGTTACTAACGGCATTATCTACTGCGCTAGCCAATGTTGGATTGCTTTGAAACTCGTTATCTTGAATGGCTTTAGTAATTCTAGTGAAGTCTTGATAAACAATGCGACCAGCACCTAAATTAACGTGGCCCACTTCCGAATTACCCATTTGCCCGTCTGGTAAGCCTACCGCCATGCCCGAAGTTTCAATTAACATATTAGGCTTATTCGCCATTAAATTGTCTAGTACCGGGGTATTAGCATGAAAAATAGCGTTTGATTCGGTGTTTTCTCTATATCCCCAACCATCTAGAATAATAAGAACAGTAGACTTCTTGTTTGGCATCACGGTTTCCTTTAAACGAGCAAATATAGGTAAAAATAATTGAATATAATTTTCAACAGCAGTATATCAAGTCATGATGTGAATATCTTCTGTCTGTTTAGACAAAATGTTTCAGTTTTAAGATCAAAAACCTGCGATATGCCATAAGTTATTTCATTATTGTGTTTTTCTATGAAAAGTTCAGTTTGGGTTTAGTTTATTAGCCTGTATACTGTGGAAAATTTTTAGTTAATTAGAATATAAAACTTATGGACCAACTTATCACTTTCGCAATGAGCCAGCCTTTACTTAGTGGAGCATGGTTAGTTATTGTTTTAATGATTATTGTCATTACTATCAAAATTCAAATGTCGCCTATTAAGCAATTAAGTACACAACAAATGACTTTTTTAATTAATAGAGAGTCGGGTGTTGTAGTTGATAGCCGCAGCGAAAAAGACTTTAAAGCAGGGCATATTGTTGATGCTGAGCATCTTGGCAATGAAAAAGTCAGTAAAAATGACTTTGCTAGTCTTGAAAAACACAAAGATAAACCCATTATTGTAGTATGTAGTGCTGGCCTTAGTGCAAGTAAAGTGGCTAGTCAGCTAGCAAAAGCAGGTTTCACTAAAGTTAGTATTCTTAAAGGTGGAATGAGTGCTTGGTTAAGTGCAGGTTTACCTGTAACTAAGTAATTTTTGTAATATAAAATTAACAACGGACAATCATAATGGCAGTTGATATATATACCAAAGCAACTTGTTTTTATTGCATGCGAGCGAAAGCTTTATTAGATGATATGAACGTTGCTTACAATGAAATAAAAATAGATGGTGATGCACCACTACGTGAGAAAATGATCAAGCGTAGTCATGGCGCTTCAACCGTGCCTCAAATATTTATTAACAATAACCATATCGGTGGTTGTGACGATTTATTTGCATTGCATGCACAAGACAAATTAGCTTCACTTTTAGCCTCTGAGTAAAAGTGAAAATATCTTAGAATAAAATGCCAATACATAATGGCGTAAAATATAAAGGACATAACAACATGGCTGACGAAAACCAAACTGGCGCAGAAGCGACTACTGAGCAACAAGCACCACAATTTGCTATTCAACGTATTTATACAAAAGATATTTCTTTTGAAACACCAAACTCTCCAGCAATTTTTCAAAAAGAATGGAAGCCTGAAGTTCAATTAGATATTGATACTAAGTCTAATAAACTAGCTGATGACACTTATGAAGTAACGTTATCGTTAACGGTTACGGCTAAAGTTGAAGAGCAAACGGCATTTTTAGCAGAAGTACAACAATCGGGTATTTTTACTATTGGTAATTTACCAGAAGCGCAATTAGCACATACTATTGGTGCATTTTGTCCTACAACATTATTCCCTTATGCTCGTGAAGCAGTAGCTAACTTAGTAAGTCGTGGTTCTTTCCCACAAATTAACTTAGCACCAGTTAACTTTGAAGCATTATTCGCAAACTACGTACAACAGCGTGCAGCTCAAGCAAATGCTGAACAAGCACCTGCAAGTACAGAAACGCATTAATTGATGAGCCCTGATTCTGCCGCAATTTCGGTTATTGGTGCTGGCTCTTACGGTACCGCGCTGGCTATTTGCTTAGCGAGAAATGGCCATAAAACGCTACTTTGGGGGCGTGATGAAAATCATGTTGCCCAAATGGCAAGCTCGCGTGCCAATGAAAAATATTTACCAGGTAGCTCTTTTCCAGAAGCGTTACTCGTAAGCAGTGACTTAGCTAAAGTAGTAGCCGCCAGTAAAAATATTTTATTAGTAGTACCTAGCCATGTTTTTGGTGAAATGCTAACGCAAATAAAGCCTTTTTTGACAAAGGATGCCCGTTTAGTTTGGGCCACTAAAGGCTTAGAGCATGATACAGGGCGTTTATTGCAAGACGTAGCAAGAGAGATCTTAGGTGACGATATATCGTTAGCAGTACTTTCTGGGCCTACTTTTGCTAAAGAAATGGCGGCAGGCTTACCTACCGCAATTTCGTTGTCTTCAACGGATGATACTTTTGTTGAAGATATCTCGAATTTATTACACTGTGAACGAACATTTCGGGTGTACAGCAATAAAGACTTTATTGGCATTCAATTAGGTGGTGCTGTTAAAAACGTTATTGCCATTGGTGCTGGTATGGCCGATGGTATTGGCTTTGGTGCCAATGCACGTACCGCATTAATTACCCGTGGCCTAGCAGAAATGACACGCTTAGGCTGTGCATTAAATGCGGAACCATCAACTTTTATGGGCATGGCCGGGCTAGGTGATTTAGTATTAACGTGTACTGATAACCAATCACGCAACCGTCGCTTTGGCTTAGCTTTAGGTGGCGGAGCTGGTGTTGAGCAAGCTATTGCTGATATTGGGCAAGTGGTAGAAGGTTACCGCAATACCAAAGAGGTTTACTTATTGGCTAAAAGAATGGGCGTTGAAATGCCTATTGTTGAGCAAGTTTACCAAGTACTTTATTGTGCTAAAGATGCCAAATTAGCTGCTGCAGATTTATTATCACGCGATCGTAAATTCGAATAACTGATAACTTAGAGTTTCAAGCTGTCAGTTTTAAGCTGTCAGCTTTAAGCTGTCAGCTTTAAGCTGTCAGCTTTAAGTTCATTTTTCTAATTTTAGCTTCTCGCTAATTCAACCTCTGCTTTTAAACCGAATTTTCAAAACCCAATTGGCGCCATGCTTCATAAACGATAACGGCTGTTGCGTTTGATAAGTTCATACTTCTGCTGTCTTTTAACATCGGTATTCTAATTTTGTCTTGATCGGGGATTTGTTGTCTAACATCTTCAGGCAAACCTCCGGTTTCAGAGCCGAATAAGAGATAATCACCGGCCTCAAAGTTTATATCACCATAATAACCGGTTGATTTTGTCGTTACCGCTAACACGCGTTTAGGTTGTTCAGATTCAACAAAACTTTCATAACTTGCATGACGTTTAAGCGCCGCAAACTCATGGTAATCTAGTCCAGCTCTGCGGAGTTTTTTATCTTCTAGATCAAAACCCAATGGTTCAATAAGGTGTAATCTAAACCCCGTATTGGCACATAAGCGAATAATATTACCTGTATTGGGCGGTATTTGAGGTTGAAATAAAACGACATCTAACATAGCAAGTGCTTAATAAATTCTATAATTAAATGTTATTATACAGGCCTTGAAGCGAATGCTTAAGCTTTGCTTTGACAATTTTTTAGAATATATATTCATGGGAGAACCCAGTGTCAGAAAACAAGATTGATTCTGCTCAATATGCGCACTTAGTTAAGATGGCGGCCTTTGCTGCATCGACAACGGCCTTGGTGTTAGTGCTAATAAAGCTCTATGCATTTTTTGTGACTGACGCTAGTGCTATGTTGGCCTCTGCTACCGACTCTATTTTAGATTTGTTTGCTTCTATTATGAATGTGGTTATTTTACGTTTTGCTTTAGCGCCAGCTGATAAAGAGCATAAATTTGGTCATGGCAAAGCAGAAAGTTTAGCTGGCTTAGTGCAAGCCGCCTTTGTTTTAGGTTCAGCGCTACTGCTAGTATTTAATGGTGTTGAACGCACGATTAGCCCTCAAGAAGTTGTTCGAACTGAAGTCGGTATTGTGGTATCGATTATTGCGATTGTGATGACATTAATGCTAGTGGTATTGCAAAAATGGGTTATTAGTCAAACAAAGTCGGTTGCGATAAGCGCTGATGCTTTGCATTATCAATCTGATCTGATATTGAATTTAGGCGTGTTGGCGGCATTATTTCTTAGCCAAGGTTACTGGTTACAGGCAGATGGAGTATTTACGGTTGCAGTTGGTATATTTTTGCTAATTGGCGCAGGTAAAATAATATGGACCAGCGTGCATCAGTTAATGGATCACGAATTAACTTCAGAAGAGCTGAGTGTTATTAAGAAAATAGTTTTAGCGCATGAAGGTACACTAGGTTTGCATGAATTAAGAACACGACAAGCAGGTCCTGACCGTTTTATACAGTTTCATTTAGAGCTTGATGGAGAATTGTCTCTGTTTGAAGCCCATATAATAGGTGAAGCGATTGAACTTGAAATTATTGAAGCGCTAGCACCTTGTGAAGTCTTTATTCATCATGACCCGCTATCTGCGGCTAATCATCAACAAAAAAGTGAAGACATAAAGCGTATTTAGTCTTCAACTTTTTTAATTAATAACGCTTTACTCATAAGCACTTAATGTTATTGGTGTAACTCGAACCACGCGATAGTTTTATCTATCGCGATATCTCGGTATTGGTCTACCTCAAAATAAAGCTCGTGATATGCACCGTCGATAACAACGGGTTTACCTTCAGGGCACGCACTTTTATTGGCTTTATAAAGTTGCTGGCAAAAACTTAACTGAGCATCATTATCTACAATTAGTTCGTTACCGGCTTGTAGCATTTGTATGGGAAGCGATAGTTTGTTTATATCTTTAAATAAGTTGTCTGAATTAATTATGGCTTGTTCTAACCAGGTAAAGGTTACTCCGCCAAGCTTTAATTCAGGTTGCGCCTGGTATAGCGCTTGAAAACGCTCGAACCTAGGCGCAGAATGCATCAGGTAATTCTCTTCAAAAGTACTTTTATTGATATCGTTTTGTCCCAAAAAGTACCAAGGGTTGTCTGACAGCCAGCGATTTAATGTTGAGCCTGTTTTTATTAATGACTTCGCCAACCACTTTGGTGTGCCACCACTTGATATAGCGATCATCGGTGAACTTAATGTCAGTGCTTTGATATTATGCGGATATAACTGCAAATACCTTAAGGCAATCGCTCCGCCCATAGAATGTGCCAGCATATAGGCTTGTTTATTATGTTGCGGGTATTGCTCGGGTAAAACGACGCTAATTAACTGGTTTAAATCTTGGGCGTAGTGATCAAACTTTTTAATATACCCTTGTAAACGATTAGGCGTTAATCGTGCTGAAAGCCCTTGGCCGCGATGATCAATAATAACACTGTCATAACCTAGGTTATCGAGATCAAATGCCAATTCTTGATACTTTAAGTAGCTTTCTGAGCGGCCAGGAACAATAACAATGAACGGCTTTTCTGGACGCTTAAGGTTAGTGGCATAAGCAATAGTAATTCTATCTTCGGTTTCGAATGAAGCATGATTCACTGTCTTCCAAAAATCTGCAATGGCGAGCTCTTTTTGGGTTGTAAGTGCTCGCTTACTTTCTATGCTTTTGTCATTAGCCATTAACGGGGTTCCTAGCAATAGTCCCAATAAGACTACTACATAAAATAATTTAAGCTTGATGACGACTATTTTTGCCGATTGCAGTGGGTAATTCAATGGTTACTGTTAATCCGTTTTGATTATTATTTTGGGCGCTGATATTACCATTATGCGCAACAACAGCTTGTTTTGCTATAGCCATTCCTAGCCCGGTTCCACCGGTTGCCCGATCGCGTGCTTGAGCAACTCTATAAAAAGGGTCAAATAGCTTAGGTAAATCTTCAATAGGTACACCTGTGCCGGTATCAGCTATCTCAATAATAAATGTTGAATTTGTTTTCGTTAATTTAATACTAACTTGTTGATTTTTATGACTGTAGTTTACTGCGTTAATCAATATATTATTAAAGGCGCTCGATAGTAAGTTAGCATCTGCTTGCAATAAAGCGCTTCCTTGATGATCAAAGAGAATATTAATAGATTTTTCATTAGCGATATACTGTGCGTCTTCAATACACAGCGTAAGTAGTTGTTTAAGATCTAAAGACATTAACTCAAGTTGGTTAATCGTATTTTCTTGCCTTGATAGCGATAAAACACTCGATATCATTTCGTCGAGTCGAGCTATTTCAAGCTCACATCGTTGTAAATGTTTATGTAATAAAGCTTCAGAGATATTGTTTTGTTGAGCAAGGCCTAACGCGATTTGTAAGCGGGTCATCGGGGAGCGGAGTTCATGAGAAACATCAGCCATTAATCGTTGATGTGAACCAATATTTTGTGCAAGTTTTTCAGCCATTAAATTAAAGCTTGCTGCACAAGCGCCAATTTCATCATTACGTTGGGCAATTAAAGGGATGCGAGTATTAAAGTCGCCGTCGCCAAAATGGGCGGCTGCTCTTTGCATAGCAATAAGAGGCTTGGTGAATGAGCGGGTTAATAACCACAGTAAAAGCGAGCTAATAAAAATAGGAATTGCTAAACGAAGCCAAGTTGGAATACGCTGTATTATGTTACCAAATGCAGGTTTTCGATCACGATTTGCTAAATACAATTGATATGAAGTTCCGGCAACATCAACCAAAACAGGGCCGGTCATTCGATAGAATTCAAACTTAATGGTCGTTAGATTCTCAAGGTTATTTTCAGTTAAAAAATCCTGTAAATTAACAGTTTGCCATGTATGTGAAGTAAGTACTTCGTTAGTTTTCGTATTTTTTAACAGTATTTCGCGCCCAGGTTTTTGGGGTAAATCGGATAACAGCTTTTCTGTTGAGTCGTAGGGGTTAAGTGCTAACTTTTGGCTGATACGATCAACTCTGACGATATCTGAATGATGCGTTGGAATAATAACGCTTTTTGTTCTAAATTGTTCAGATATCAACCGTGTAACAACTATAGTTAAAATTACGATCAACCAAAAGCAAATAAATAGTTTAGCGCCAATGGAAAAGAATTTTTTTGGTATTTTAAGCATTAAGACACCTCTCCTGCTAAGAAAATATAACCAGCGCCACGAATGGTTTTAAGTTTGTCCGTTGGGCTAAAAGGAAGAAGCTTACGGCGAATATTACTCACATGCATATCAATACTGCGATCAAACGCGCTTAACTTTCGGTTTAATACTTGTTCTGAAATTTCATTTTTACTGACAATTGAACCTGGCTTTGCCATTAAGTGCTCAATAATTTGATATTCAGTGCCGGTGAGTTCAACAAACTGATCATGGCAAGTCACTTGTCGTGTTGCGTGATTAAGCTTCACACCATTGACTTGTAAAGCTGAAATAGGAGCTTTAGTATTTTTAACGATGTTTATGCGGCGAAGAATTGCTTTAATACGTGCAAGTAGCTCACGATGCTGAAAAGGCTTTGGTAAATAATCATCGGCCCCTAGCTCTAAACCTAATATGCGATCAGCATTATCGCCTTTAGCTGTTAACATTAAAATAGGTGTTTTATGGTTGCCACCTAAGGCTTTCAATACTTCAAAACCCGTTAATCCGGGCATCATAACGTCTAACAAAATCAATGAAATTTTATCATCGAAGGCCTTTTCTAATCCTGAAATTCCATCATGACAGCAAATAAGCTCAAAGCCTTCAGTAGCAAGGTAATCTGTTAATAATTCGGCAAGCTCTTTGTCATCGTCGATTAATAAAAGTTTATGATTTTTCATTGTGGTTCTCGCTAATTACTGATGTATATGTCGATAGAAGTCATTTATTGATTCGTGGTGCATGATAACGTATAAATTTAAAGCGCATTGCTATCTTTACAAAACATTTACGTTGGCTTTCGTTTCTTTTCGTTGCATAAATTATACTGGTGTTGAATTCATTGAGGAGCAATATTATGAAAATCCAAAAACTATATACAACAATTAAGCCGTACGCAGTAGTCAGTATATTTGTACTAGGTATTAGCAGTCTTAGTGTTAGCGCCATGGGGCATAATAAAAACGACCATAATATCGAAAATAACGTTGAAATGAGCCAACATAAAGGTGAGGGCGGTCATAAGCATCACGGTAATATGAAAAAAAGTCTACGTCGTCTAGCGAAAAAATTGGACTTAACGGCTGAGCAACGTAGTGAAATAAAAGCTATTTTTGCGGGTATGAAGGAAGATAGGAAAGCAAATAAAGTTGCGCTTTCTAGTTATAAAGAACAAATGAAGTCACTACATGCTGAGAGCGAATTTGACGAAAATAAGTTTAATGCAATTTATGCCGAATTTCAGGAGAGCTTTAAACAGCTAGCAATGGAAAAAGCAAAAAATCATCATGCTATCATGCAAGTATTAACACCTGAACAACAGGAAAAATATTCATCAATGCGTAAGCGCCGTTAAGCTTATTTTAAAAGGCTGAACGAGAATATTTTAGACATCTTGCTTTCTACCGCACGGCCGTTCTTTTTAGCCGGTAGAAAGCGCCACTTTTCCATGGCATTACGAATGGTACTTCGAAAGTAGTTCACTCTACTTTTTGATTCAAATTCGATATTTCTAACAAAGCCATTTCGGTCAATATCAAACTCAACCATAACCTCTAGCTCTATACCTTTTCTTTTTGCAGAGCTAGGGTATTTAGGATCTGCAGAGCTTAATAACTTAGCCGCTACGGTTTTATGCTGTAAATCATGCTTACTTATATCGTTATCATTTAATGTTGCTTGATTAAAGTGATTGTTATTAGTGCCTAGTTGCACGCTTTTGGCTGTTTGGTAATAATTTTTTGGGTGACTTCTATTTAATGTATTAGTTAACGTATCACTTGATGTAACAGGTTCATTTAACAGGTTACTAATTTGTTTAGTGTATGAATTATTTTTAGCAACATTACGCTTAGAGTCGGTACGTTCAAACGCTATTTCAGAAATTGACTTAGTATCTGAATTTGCTTGATTTTTTTGGGCAGGTAAATGTTGAGTTAGCGCTTCAATAATAGGTTGCGCTTCATTTTTTGTATCGCTGGTGTTTGCACCTATAAAAGGTAGCTCATTGTAATACGGGTTCGTTGAATATTGATTTACAATAGCTAACTCATTAGCTGGTTCAACAGCTATAACTTTAAGCTTTGAATTAAATTTTTTCGGCTCAGCATTCGCAGGAGATATCGATGCTGAATTTGCGCCGTCTGCGTTTTCTATGGCTAATAAATGGCTAGCTAACGACGTGTTAATATTTTCAGGTTCAACATTAGGCACTGCTTGTAATAGTAAGCTTTTGTTTAAATATGTTGCCGAATTATTTAAAGAAATGCTGCCAGATTGCAAATCAATGATAGGTAAGGTGAACGAATATTTTGACAACAGAAATACTACGGTGAGTAAAATACTAACCGAAGCTAACCACTTACCCGAGTCATTAGTTTTTGTACAATGTTGTTGGTGCTCTAATAAGCGTACAACCCGTTGCTTAAGATCACCACCAGAAGCTGCCATCGCCATGTTCGGAATAGTATGGTGGCGATGATTTGCGCATAACGAAGCTGTATCTGCCAAAGTATGCGCATAGGCAAGCGAGTTTCCGCAATGTTTTACCGCAATGTCATCGCTACAATATTCACGCTCATTGCGCATTTGTTTTGAAACCCAACGCACGCTTGGATGAAAAAATAATGTTATTTCTACCAATGTTTGGAAAAAGTTAACTAAATAGTCATGGCGACGAATATGGGCTAACTCATGCAACAATAACATATCAAGCTGTTGCGGGGTTAAACCAGAAACCATGCTAAATGGAATCAACACTACTGGCTTTAACCAACCTATTGCCATGGGTACATCAGTTTTATGTGAAAGTAAAAGAGATACAGGTTGCGACAAGCCAACTTGGCTTATTAACTGATTAAATCGCTTTTGTAAGGTTATATCTGCTTTTGTGCAGCCTTGAAGCGGCAGACGATTTACATTGTATAACTCTATAATTAGCTTAAGCGTTAGTACAATTACAAAGCTTAGCCATACCATGGTAAGCAGTGGTAGGTACTCTAACCATTCAACATACCAAATATTAGTTTGTATATGCTCTAGATTAAAGCTTTGATCAAGTAACGGTAGGCTATACACCAAATTGGTTACTTGACGGTAATCAATATCGTAGACAAAAAAGAAAGTTATCGTAGGTAGAACTAAGTTAGCCAGCATAGCTAAGGTGCTTAATGCGTAGCGTAATTGAGACTTTTGATATGAAATTAACGATAGAAAAGCTTTTAATACTGCTGCAACAAGTGCTCCTTGCCATAAGAAATGGATAAGAGTAATGGCTAAAGCAGCTAATAGTGGATTATTAATTAAGCTTTCCTGAAACATGCCTATTTAAGTGACCTTTTACGTATAAGTTAGTTAAGGTGTTGATGAATTAAGACTGTTGTTCTAATTCATTAAGTAACTGTCTAATGTCTTCAATTTCTTTTTTACTGGTTGAGTTATCTAGTGCGCGCATAACGAGCTTTGACGTTGAACCACCAAAGGCTTTTAAAACTAAGTCTTTCAATAAAGAAGATTGGGTAACCATTTCGCTATTCGCCGGAGCATAAACGTGTGCTCGATTGCTTTCATCGCGAATGACTAACGCTTTTTCATGCATTATTTGCAATATTTTTAAAACGGTCGTGTAGCCAGTCGTTTGTGTTTGGCTAACTGTTTCATGTATTTGTCTAACGGTAGCAGGTCCCATTTTCCAAAGTATATTAAGTAACGTCAGCTCGGCTTCGGTAGGCTTAATATCTGATTTATCTCGTAACATTGAGATTCCTTAGGCAGTTTTATTTCATTGTTATACTAAACAGTACGCTGCATTTAAGTTTTAATTTTCTATTAACGGCGTAAATCAGTTCAGTCTTATTATGTTATGTTTTTACATTTTTTTTATATTGTTATACGAATTAACTCGTATCATATTACTCCTATCCTATCTTGCGATGAATAAATGAGCAATAGCAATTATAAAATTGCCCGATTTAAATCTAAATATTAATAACAAATAAAAGAACGGATACTCGTTTAAGGTCAATATTATTTCATGCGTATGTGCTGGGGAATTGGTAAATAACCTGACGATTTGGAAACCGAAATATTGTTAAATTTAATATTAATTATCAATAGTATAAGCCTAAGCCTGTGAGCTTGCTTGAAACGCAGCGTTGATTATTTCAGCATCAAAGCACTTAAGTGAAAGATTAAGTATTCTGACGTTTAATTTTTGGCAGAATTAGCGTAGCTGATAGGGCATTATGCAATAAGTGCAGCGATTTTGATGCTAGATATATTATCTGCTATTAACAAAAATGCATGATGATTAAACGAAGAAAAAATTGCAGGTAAAAAATTATTGCCTGTTTTTATTGTTTTAATGAATCACAGAGCTTCTGAATTTCAATACGGAGTTGTTCGCCTTGTGTTCATAAAACTCAATGGCATTGCAACCTCGTATGGCTGTTTTACTCAAAAGCTAGTAGTGAGTTTTTGTGGAACTCACTACTCGTATCATTGCATAATGACCTTCTTGGTTTTAAATACCTTCAGGCTTGAAAGTCAAAAAATATGGTTTATGTACTTTCAGTTGCGTTAACTAAATCAGCATAATGTTCACCAAGTCGCGTTACAGTTTCTGGACCTGCTGCTTGATTAAATTTCACCATGTTAGGTGCAAAGGTTGTTACAACGGTAGAGCCGAGTTTAAAGCGACCCATTTCAGCACCTTTTTCTAATGTAATAGCACCAACGCCATCTTTGGGGTAGTGCCAGCGAAATACATCTTTACCTGCCGGAGGTGTAATAGTGCCTGCCCAAACTGTTTCAATACTGGCAACAATTGTTGCACCGACAAGCACCATTGCCATAGCACCATGTTCGGTATCAAAAATAGCGACAACACGTTCATTGCGAGCAAATAAATTAGGCACATTATTAGCCGTTAATGGGTTAACAGAAAATAAATCGCCCGGTACATAAATCATTTCACGCAATGTACCTGTAATTGGCATGTGAATGCGGTGATAATCTTTCGGGGCAAGGTAAATACATGAAAATTCACCATCTTGAAAAGGTGCCGCTGTTGCTTTGTCGCCACCAAGTAAGGTTTCTAAGCTGTAATTAAAGCCTTTTGCTTGAATAAGTTGTCCTTGCTCAATAGGGCCTTGTTGACTGATAGCACCATCAACAGGATAACAAACCGTATTTTCATCTGCGATAAAAGTACGAGCGCCATCTTCAAGTTCACGAGTAAAAAAGTCGTTAAAGGTTTTAAAATCAGTGGCATTTTTTAACTTAGCTTCAGCCATATTAATATCATAAGCTTTAATAAATGAACTAATTGCTTTAGTTGTTAACCAGCCGGCTTCTGCGGCGGCAAACTTGCCTACTAATCGAGATATTGCATGCTTTGGCATTATGTACTGCAGAGCAATTTTAATTTTATTCATTAACACTTTTTTTTCCTTAATCTATTTATTATCTATTTTAATCATTAAAGCGCGAGGTTAGGGTGTTATCACCTAAGCTGGCTAATATTTTTTGGAAACTAGCTAAACGCTCAGGAAATATTCTTCCTTCGTCTTTTGCCGCTACTAGCGCACAACCGGGATCGTTCTGATGTTTGCAGTCGCGAAATTTACACGTACCTAGGTATTCGTCAAACTCGATAAAGCCATTACTGACCTGCTCGGGTGATAAATGCCATAAACCAAATTCTCTTATACCTGGCGAGTCAATTAAATCACCGCCTTGTTCAAAGTGATATAATCTAGCAACCGTTGTAGTGTGCTGACCAAGCCCTGAGTTTTCAGAGACAACTTTAGTCATTACCTCTAACTCTGGCATTAAAGTATTAGTTAAGGTTGACTTGCCTACGCCAGATTGCCCAACAAATACACTAGTATGTTGGCTAAGCTGTAGCTTTAAATCTGCAATGCCTTCGCCGGTTTCGTTACTCACGTAAGTGACTTGATAACCAATATTTCTGTATATGTTTAACTGCTTTTCAATGGCTTCGCGATTACTATCATCAAGTAAGTCGACTTTATTTAAGAGGATAACCGGCGTTATGCCTGTTTGCTCAGCAGCAACTAAATAGCGATCGATAATATCTGCATTAAAAGCAGGCAATACAGAAGATACAATTAATATTTGACTAATGTTGGCAGCAATAGGTTTAACACCATCATAAACATCAGGGCGACTAAGTACTGACTTTCGCTCATGAACGGCTTCTATAACGCCAGAAATACTATGCTGTGTTTCTTTACCTCTACGCCAAAGCACTTTGTCGCCACAGACTAATGAGGTAATACTGCGACGTAAGTTACAACGGAAAATTACGCCGTCGCTGCTTTCAACATCGGCATGTTGACCAAAGCGGCTGATAACGGTGCCCGTTTCAGCAGCGGCGAGTTCGTCATCTTGCCACTGCACTTTTTCAGTCGATTTACGTAACTTCTTACTTTGATTGGCTTTGATTTGCCGTGCTTGACCTTTGGTCAGTTTTTTGGCTTTAGCCACAAGTTAGTCTCATTTATATGTTAACTCAGCATTTGTGTTTTAATCGGATAGGGTTACCGAAAAATAATTTTAATCATGCCACATTCTGACGTATTATATACTCAAGCATTATATAAATGCATGTGTAATTGCGCCTTTTGCAGACACTACGCTGAGTAGGCAGTTTAGTCATGGGCGCTAACTTGATAAAAGGTAACTCACCTAGGGATAACAATGAGCGTGAATGATAGCAATTTAATTTGGTTAGATTTAGAAATGACCGGTCTTGAGCCTAAGACTGATGTTATTTTAGAAATTGCGACAATAATTACTGACAGTCAACTGAATGTATTAGCCGAAGGCCCCGTGTTTGCTATTCATCAAAGTGATGAAGTTTTGAATAATATGAATGAATGGTGTATCGACCATCATGGTCAATCGGGTTTAACTCAAAGGTGTCGGGAAAGTAAAATCAGCCTTGAACAAGCTAGTGCTGAAACGTTAGCATTTATAAAGCATTACGTTACCCAAGGTAAGTCACCTATGTGTGGTAATAGTATTGGGCAAGACAGGCGATTTATTAACAAATACATGCCAGAGTTTGAAGATTACTTTCACTATCGTAATATCGATGTAAGCACCATAAAAGAGTTAGCGCGTCGTTGGAAGCCTGAAGTATTAGATAAAGTGGTAAAAACAGGTGCACACTTAGCGATGGATGATATCCGTGAATCTATAGCAGAGTTAAAAGTTTACCAAGAACACTTTTTTCAACTTTAAAAGTTAAAACAAAGCTAAGCTTGATTTGTTCGAGCACTTTACTGATAACTGGTTTGTTTTGCCTTGATATGATTGATATTTTCGGTGTTTTTGCCAAGCTTACATTGCATTAAGCTTGGCAAAAAACGATTGATTCTTAATAATTGCTTTTTATAGCCGAACTTGCGTTTGACTGGAAATTCGCAAGAAAAATTACAGTAAACCGAAATTTTGTCCGACTATTTCGGTATTTTCAACCAATACTGGCCAGTACAAAGGTTACTTTTTAGGCTTTTCAGATAGCCATAGTCTAATTTCGCCATCAACAACAACAGTGCCGTGGGTGTCTAATGCTCTAACGGCAACACTAACGTCGCCCACTTGCCATTGCTCCGCATTGATTTTCGCTTCTGCTGTGATATCTGTTGTAGATTTAGCGAGGTAATTAACATCCATGCCTTTTGGCAGCCAACGTAAATTTTTAGGTATTGAAGCTTCTGTCATAGCACCCATTGCCATTTCTAATGCGTTACAAATCGCAATAGCATGTACAGTACCTATGTGGTTTTGAACAGGCTTGCGCTTAGGTAATAGCACCTGACAAAAATTCACTTCTAAGGTCAAAATTGTTGGCTTAATCGATTTAAAATAGGGGGCTTGAGAAGCAAACACTTTACTAAATAGTGTGCGTCCAAATGGGTACTTAAGAAATTTTTCTTGTAATTTTAGTAGATAGTTTGTTTGACTCATACTGGTCCAATCTCTTTTGAAATTTCGGTAAGTTGGCATCTTACCGTATTTTTTTGGTGATGTTTATCTTGTTTTAAGCAAATATTTATTATCGTTATTACACTTCAAATATTAAGGAATATTCAGCAATACATTGAATTATTAATGGGCGAATGCCTGAACTAGGTTGAAATGGGAATAATATGTTTTACTTTAAAGTTAGCTAGTAGTTTGTGTTAAATGAGTTGCTGTATTGAACGATTAGTGAGAATTTAATACCTTAAATGCACTATTTGCAGGCGCTGTATTGATGAATTCATGATGCCATTTAGTATTAATCGTTGCTAATTAACGTTAAATCCATACACTGTTATCTAGCCAAACCATTTCACTTAGATGTTAACTTCTCGAACAGGTTTGTCTTTATAAGTTACCCATTAGTATTTGACCTGTTAGGATATTCTTCGTTCATGGATTCAACATTACCGCTATATCGCCAACTTACCAGTAGACTATTGCTATTATTTTTAAGTTTTATGGTGCTATTTTCAGTCGGATTTTATTTTTACTTACAATATGAGCAAGACCTAACGCTATTAAAGCACCAACAGCTGCCAGCAATCGAGGAATTTAATCAACATCAGCAACTATTAATTCAAAGTGATCGCATTTTGTATGGGATTCTTAATAGTAAATACGCTAATACTCTTGCTAATGACTATTTGATTTTACAGGAAAATATCAAAAGTATATCTTATGTAAACCGCAAAAACAGAAGGCTACTCGAGCAACTTATGATGAGGTTAAAGGCACAATCAGTAAATGTGTCTCTGTTAACTGAGAATGAGCGACGAAACCTACAGCTTAAAGATAATGTTATTATTCAGTTAACTCTCATTGCTGATAATTTAGCGAACTTAATTAGCGAACAGTCAGATGAACAAGAAACCTTAAACCGTCAAATTAACGAAGAGAAATCTTCAAACCGTATCTTGGTAAACCGAGTTAAAGCCTATAGTCGTTTGCTAACGAAAATTAAAATAAACCACGAATTGCATCAAAGCCTTATCGATACGTTAGTTATGTTTAATCAGCTTGATTTACAATACGACTTAGCCGATTTTGATTACACAACACTAAAAGCCCAACGTAATATAAATGATTGGTTAGATAACGCTGCCATTGCCGTCTCTAGAAGTTCGAATGAAAATGCCTTAATGGAGCAAGTTTTAGTCCTTAACGCCTTATTATTTAACGAGCAAAATACTTTAGCAAAATGGCGTGGACAATTGCGCATGGCGATTGATTTACAAACCGAACTAAGCAAACAAAAAATTGAACTTGCACCGCTACTTAATAAAATGCTCGTTGTACAACCGATTAAGTCCTCAATAATTGAACAAAAAATATTATCTTGGTTAGCGTTAGTTGATGTTAGTTTTCAGCCTAAATATTATATATGGCTTATTACGGCTACCTTTTTAATCATTGGCATTATTTTTATTATTTTACTCATTAGTTTACGCAAAAAAATAAAACATGCAGGTTTACAAGGAATAGCCGTTATTGATGAATTAGTAACGACGGGAGAAGTGTTAACGCAAGTACCTGTACAAGAAATTAATACTATAATCAGTAAAGTAGAGCAGCTTTCCAAACCTTTACATTCAGAAAGTGATTTTCAACTTCAGCAGCAACAGTTTAAGGCGCATAACGCACTTATGTCGCGCCACACCGGCAATATTTATTGGCAATTACCGCTAGCTTCAAAAAAGCTTTTACGAAAATTAACGGCATTATTAGCGGTTGAAGCCAGTGATAAACATTGGCGTCATTTTTTTAGTCGTGCAGACGTTCGCTTGATTTTATCCAGTGCGAGAAAAGCCAAAAATAACCAGCGTGTTGAAAAAATAAATTTAACCAGTAATCAGGAAAAAGCGGTCGCGATAACCATTGAGTATATCGATAGTACTTGGTGCGGTAGCATACAAAATATAGAAGAGTACCGATTACTTAAAGATGAAAACGTACAGCTGCATCAACAAGTTAAACAACAGAACCAGATAAACAAGCTTGCTGTCATTGCCAGTAGCGAAGGTGTGTTAGACATCACGAGTAACGTTATGACTCAACAACAACAACTTTCGTTAACTCCAGGTTATCAAGGCTATGTTTATCAGCAATTGCAGCAATTAACTCAGTTGAGTGAACAGCAAAGAACTTGCGCGCAATTGCGTTGTGACGATTTTATTTTGTCGTTATCAACCGTATCACTAGTGAATGAAGTCAATACAGCGATAGCGAATGTTAGCTTTTATCAAGCGCAAAATAATAACCATATTTTTGTCAACTTGGATGAAAACTTAGCGCATTTAGTCACACTAGAAAGTGAATTGTTCCAGGCTATGCTCACCACAATATGCCAAAAAATGTTTACAGAGCAGCATATGTCAGTGCTTGATATAGACTTAAATGTAATCGATGTAAACAGTGCTCAACAGATTGTTCGCATTAGTTTTACTATTAAGAAAGCATCACAATTACAACCGTTACAAGAGACTATTAATACATTAGCATTTAATGAAGAAGCCAATGAAAGTCTTAACAATATTACCGATAATTATTTAAAAGATTTACAGTTAATATTCAATGTTAACAATAAGGTATGTCAGTCGCTTGATGAAGGAGGTAAATTCTCATTCGATATGCCGTTTGCCATTGCTGAAGACTTACATCAAAAAAGTAACGATAAAATAATTAAGCTTTCAAAGCGTTCATTACTGGTAATCGCGACTGAAAAAGCTAATCGAGAACGAATTTGTCAAGCATTAAGTAAAAGCAAAGCTGTGATAGAAACTATGCAAGATATGGTGTTATTTCAGCGACAAATTAGTCTTAAGCATCTCACTCGAAATCCTATAGACGTTATTATTTTGTCTGCTGAGGTGTACCTAACTGACTATGACTTAATCACTCAGCATATGGCTAGCTTACCTAATAAGTTACAGCCTAAAATATTGGTTTTACAACCATATCACTGCGAAATATTGCAAAGAACAGGCTTATTTTCATCATGTAATTTACCCTGGTTCAGTGAAACACTTATTGCCGAGGTTCAGCAGTTACTTCGAAGCGACAGCAAAATTAATTTAGTTGTTGAGCCTGAAATTTTCGCACCTTACCGATTTCTACCTAGCAAAGTAGAAGTATTAGTTGGCATAGCAGAAACGAAAAGCAAGCAACTGTTAATTCGAACGCTGCATTGGCTCGGTTTGAAAGTTACCTTAGTGTCTCGGCCTGAACAGCTTGAACGGTTGTGGCAATCGGGACGATTCTTGTTGGTAATTTCTGAGTTTTCAGACTTTAATATGGCTGTTAATAAAAATGTCAGCGCTCAGCGTGGCATATTTATTTTAAATCAACATCTAGCTAAAAAAACCGATGTTATACACAATAATGTCTCTAATACTGTTAATGGTACTTACGAAATTAAGTATTTAGCACCTGTGTTAGACATTCAAAAACTTACCGAGCAGTTATCACCTTGGCTGATCTCAGGCTTAGGCGTCAATGCAAGTTCAGAGCAGCAAACACCAGTAACATCGGGTAAAGATATTAACGCTGCAAAGATGAATACATCAGCAAAGGCAATGCCTTTGGCACCAGCAACAAACAAGGCAGACATAGAGCAGTTATTGTCTATTGAGTTAGATAACAAGCTGGAACAGGTAAGCGAAATAACGAGCAATGCTTTTGATTTAAATCAATATGCACAGAATCAAGGTTCTGCTGAGCTTGCCGCCTTTATGTTAGACGACTATTTAACCGAGATTACGGATTATAGCCAAGAATTTGTTACAGCAATTGATCAACAAAATATTGATTTGGCTAAACAAAAGCTAGTGTTATTGGTTAAATTAGCTAAAGTTATTGCAGCTAAACCTTTAATAACGCAATGTGACGAGCTTAGTAAAACTCTGAATAATGATGGCAGTCAGGCTGATGTGTTAGCCAAACTCGATAACGAGATCCATCAGAAAATACACCACCTAAAGCAATGTATAGTAGAATTAACTGAGTTTGCAGAAACAATATGAATGTAAAATACCACCAGCCAACAGAAACCGTTGCTAGCCCTTGTGTTCGTAATTGTTGTTTGAATCAGGAAGATGTTTGCTTAGGCTGCTTTCGTCACATTGATGAAATTATGGCGTGGAGTAAACTCGATGCCAAGGCAAAGAAAAACGTACTTAACTTATGTGAGCAACGTCAGCAGCTAATTCAAAAATAGCATGCTAGGCCGATAGTCAGTAGGTATAAAATGGAAGAAGTCGACAAAAATACATTAGCACAGCTCGATCAACTCAATGTTCTGATTATTGATGATAATTTACTCGTTCATAGTATCTTGAAAGAGAGTTTATTTGCCTTAGGAATTAAAGAAGTACGTTGTGCGCAAAATGCCTATTACGGACTTCGCTTGTGCGATGAAATGCATTTTCATATCGTAATTTGTGCTTTTAATGTTAAAAGTGACAAAGACGGATTTCATCTTTTAGAAGAGCTAAAGTTTAAAGGCCATGTGACTAAAACCACAGTATTAATATTTTTAAGTACCGAAACTAATGAGTCACTGGTTAATTCTATTATTGAGCTACAACCTGATGATTTTTGGACTAAACCGTTAGCAATAAAGAAAGTACGTAGTCGTTTTATTGCCATACTGAAGGTTAAGCAGGTGTTGTTTAATATTAACAACGCGATTGACAAAAAATCTTACGCTAAAGCGCTTTATTTCGCCGAACGTCATCTAAAAAATGAAAAGCTCGCATTTTATCACCCTAATATTAACCGCATTATTGGCGAGTCTTACCTAGCTTTACGTGAGTTTGTAGAAGCAGAAAAATTTTATTTTCAACTTTTTAAGCAGTATAAATATTCTTGGGTTTACCTAGGTTATGCCAAAGCCTTACTAAAACAAGGCCGTTTAGAAGAAATTAGCGATATGCTAAAAACCTTGATAGATAAACCAGAAACTCGGTTTGGTGCTCACGATATGATGGCGCAGTATTTTATTGAGCAAGAAGATTACGAACAAGCCTACGAAGAAATAAAAAAAGCCATGGCGCTTGCTCCTAGAAATATAGAGCGTAATAAAAAATCATGGGATTTAGCACGCTTAACTCATGATCATAAAGGTCAGTATGTGGCGACCAAAAATATTGCACAACAAGCTAAAAACTCGATTCATGATTCTCCCGAGCTATTACTTAATATTATTAGGTCAAGTATTGATCTCGCTTGCGCAACGCCAGATGAAAGCGCTAATGATTTGTTGCAACAAACCGATCGATATATCAGGCAATTTGAGCACGATTTACACGACGCTAACCTATTTAAACAACAATTAATTGTTGTTAAAGCTCGGTTGCATAATGTTCGCAACGAACGTGATAAAGCCACCAAGTTAGTTGAAAATCATATGTCACTTCAGCCAACCAACGTTGTAGAAGATAACCTAGATCGGGTAAAAGTATTGCATGAACTTGGTATGCGTGAAGATGCCATTGATTTACTTGCTGCGATAAATAAGCAAATTGCAGGTGACTCGTTAAATAGCCAAGTGGTTAGGCGTTACATAGCGCAAGAAACTCAGCAACGTGAAGAAATACATTTTACCGCTAAAGAACTTAACAGCATGGCTGTTGAGCATTTTCAGAAGAATCGATTATTGCCAGCACTTGACGCTATAAAACAAGCATTAACGCTCAGCCCTAACAATACAAAACTCTTGTTTAGTGAATTAAAAATATTAATAAAAATTAAACAAGAAGAGCAAGGTACGTCGGAGCATGAGGAGGCAACAGAAAAAATTATTGCAGAACTAGATACCGCTAACCTTGAGGGGAAAAGCCGAGCTACTTTTGAAGACTTATTGCTGAAATGGCAAAAAGCTAAAGAACAAGATTAACTTATATTAGCCAAGCCTAAGTTATTGATAGCAGGTTTAAGTCATTAATATCCATTTAGCATGCTATGCATCACGTGGCATACCCTTTTCTACAGAGCGAATAAGCCGAGCGGTTAATCTAACATTTTTGTCTTGAACTAGTGTTTTTTGTTTTAAAGATTGCTGCGCTAACGCCCACTCAATATGTTCTGCCACCATAGTTTCAGCATTAACTAATGCTGATGTTAACGCATGAACATTATCTAGAGAAAAATTGGCATTACCCAAAGCAACGGCGATATTACGTTGCCAGCATTGAAAGCCAATACGTCGAATTGGAGAGCCTTCTGTTTTACTGAGAAAGGTGGCTTCATCCCAAGCAAATAAAGTTAATAAGTCGATGTTATCTAAGTTTTGTCGCGGTTTAAAATCATCTTCACTGCCAAGCTTGGCAAATTTATTCCATGGGCAAATTAGCTGACAATCATCACAACCATAAATTCTATTACCAATTAATGCTCGAAACTCTTCCGGAATTGCATCTCGTAATTCAATAGTAAGATAAGAGATACAGCGCCTAGCATCAACAACATAAGGTTCAACTATTGCTTGAGTTGGGCAAATTTTTATACAGGCCACACAGGCTCCGCAGTCATTTTCTGCTTGCTTATCTGCAATCAAAGGAATATCAACCAATAACTCACCGAGAAAAAACCATGAACCCGCTTGTTTGTTGATCAGTAATGTATGTTTACCCACCCAGCCCAAACCGGCTTTTTCGGCTAGAGGCCTTTCTAATATCGGGGCAGAATCAACAAATGGGCGATAATTAAAGTTTTCACAGTGAGCACTAATTTTTTCACCTAATTGTTTTAGGCGTTTGCGCATTAATTTGTGATAGTCACGACCTAGTGCATAACGACTAATGTAGGCATGATCTCTATTTTTTAATATACGCGCAAACTTAGCATCCGTAGGTAAGTAGTCCATACGTACGCTAATTACGTTAAGCGTACCTTCAACTAACTCTTTTGCTCTGGCGCGCATTAAGCCATGACGAGCCATATAATCCATGTCGCCGTGATAATTGTTTTCTAACCATCGCGTTAATGCTGCTTCATGATCAGATAAATCGACATCACTAATACCCACTTGGGAAAAGCCAAGGTCTTGTCCCCAACGTTTAATTTGTGCGGATAATTCTTGATAATTAATAACAGGTAAGGTCATGGCTATGGAATATAAAAAAGATATAGATGATGCATAATGTGCGACAAGGTTAACACATCGCGATTATAAGGTTAATTGAAGTAAAGCTCATGATAAAAATACTTATTAATTATGGTGAGTATTAATGAGTACAAGTTTACCTTTTAGGTAATTACAAAGCGCTAGGTTGAGTTATAAGGAAAATTTTACGCTTTCAAATGCTGATACTGTATTCAATGCGTTGCAGCTGATATTATTATCATCTCTTACGGTACAGCTTGCATAGAAAATAGTAGACTATAGCATTAAATTTGAACTGCTAAATAATGGTAATTGTGCAGTAGATAAGATACTTTAGAACGACTAACGAAACGATGAATAATATAGTGACAAAACAAACGTTTATATTAGCCGATGAAATGGCAACAATTGCTTTAGGCAAAAAAATAGCAAATCTTGTAAAAACAGCACTTAAACAAGGCATTATTGTTTTTTTAAATGGTGATTTAGGGGCAGGAAAAACCACGTTAACTCGTGGCTTTGTACAAGGAATGGGGCATATTGGTAATGTTAAAAGCCCAACTTACACTTTAGTTGAGCCTTATGATCTACAAGATTGGCAAGTGTATCATTTTGATTTATACCGCTTAGCTGACCCAGAAGAACTAGAATATATGGGTATTCGAGATTACTTTAACAGCAACTGTTGTAGCTTTATCGAGTGGCCTGAAAAAGGTCAAGGTATGCTACCAGTAGCCGATATGATTATTGATTTAGTTTACCTTGATGAACAACGTCAAGTTGCGTTACAAGCTAATACCCCATTAGGCGAACAACTAATATCACTTTTGGCCAGGTAGCATTAACGATAGAAAGCATTAACGATAAATAATATTAATGAGCTTGCTCCAAGAACAATAGTATTCAAAAAGAGATACACAAGGGAATAAATTCGATGCACTTAAGCCGTATTGTAAAAAAATTAACCGCTGTACTTATGCTTTGGCTAGCCTATGCAGCAACGGTTAACGCAAACAATAGCATTGATAGTGTGCGGATATGGCCGGCGCCAGAAAATACCCGGGTTGTTTTTGATCTGAGTAACAAACCAGATTTTAAATACTTTTCTTTAAAGTCACCGCAACGTTTAGTGATCGATTTTAAAAATAGCACCAATAATGCTGATTTAATGTCAGCAATTAAAGCCGACCGTCGCGTACAAAAAATTCGCACTAGCCGCTCAAAACAAAAAGGCACCACGCGTTTGGTCTTGGAGTTAGCTGAAGATTATAGAGTGTCGGTATTTCCCTTAGCACCGGCAGGGCAATACAGTGATCGTTTAGTTATTGATCTTTACGACAAAAGTAGCCATCCAATTACCACTCATGATAACAGTAAAGGTAAACGCGATATCGTTATTGCTATTGTTGCTGGTCATGGCGGCGAAGATCCTGGTTCAATTGGCGCTTCAGGTACTTATGAAAAGCATGTTACCTTAAAAATATCTCAAAAATTGGCTAATTTAATTAACAGCAAGCAAGGGCTAAAAGCAGTGATGATCCGCAGCGGCGATTATTATGTTGATCATAATCGTAAGACAGAGCTTGCCAGAAAGTCGAAAGCCGATTTACTTATTTCCATTCATGCCGATGCATTTACCTCCCCACAACCTAGCGGTGCTTCTGTGTTAGTGCAAGCGACTCGGCGCGCAGATTCTGAGTTTTCGCGCTGGATTCAAAACCGAGAAAAAAACTCTGAGTTACTTGGCGGTGCCGGTGAAACCATTAGAAGTACTAAAGATAATAACTTAGCTATTGCGCTTGGTGATATGAAAAAAGAATACACCATGGCGAGCAGTTACGACTTTGCTGAGCATGTAGTTAAACAGTTGAAAAAAGTAACTAAATTACATAAACGCAAACCAGAGCGTTTAAGCTTAGCGGTGTTAAAGTCGTCTGATATTCCTTCTGTACTTATAGAAACAGGCTTTATTTCTAATCATCAAGAAGAACGACGTTTAAATAACAGTAATCATCAGCAGAAGTTAGCTAAAGCTATCTATATCGCAGTAGACGACTATTTTTCTCGCAACCCACCTGACGGCACATTAATGGCGGCAACACGCGTGCGCGAGCACAAGGTTAGTCGAGGCGAGTCGCTATCGGTCGTTGCACAGCGTTACAAAGTTTCAATTAGACAATTAAAATCTGCCAACAACCTCAAATCCAATGTGGTTAGAATTGGCCAAACACTCAAAATACCACAGGCAGACTAACGCTCGTATGACCATCGCAATATTACCCGCTCGTCTCGCTAACCAAATTGCCGCAGGCGAAGTAGTAGAACGCCCAGCCTCTGTAGTAAAAGAACTTGTAGAAAATAGCATTGATGCTGGTGCTACCACCATTAAAATCGACATTGAGAAAGGCGGCGCAAAACGTATTCGCATTATTGATAATGGTAAAGGTATTGCTAAAGCGGAGTTAGCATTAGCTTTGAGCCGACATGCAACCAGTAAAATTAAAGATCTTGATGATCTAGAAGCTATCAGTAGTTTGGGCTTCCGTGGTGAGGCATTAGCCAGTATAAGTTCTGTTTCACGTTTAACCTTAACCTCGAAACCTGAAGCTCAAGAGTCCGCATGGCAAGCAAATGCCGAAGGTCGAGATATGGCTGTGGCAATTAAGCCTGCTGCTCACCCAAATGGCACGACTATAGATGTTAGCGACTTATTTTTTAACACACCAGCAAGGCGAAAATTTTTACGTACTGAAAAAACAGAATACGCTCATATAGAAGAAGTAATCAAACGTATCGCGTTGGCAAACTTTGATATTACTTTTGTCTTGTCACACAACCATAAAATTATTAAACAGTTTCGTGGCGCAACCACAGCCTTGCAACGCAGTAAACGTGTTGCGCAAGTGTGTGGTCAAAAGTTTATTGATAATGCTATTGAAGTAAACTGTGAGCATGGTGGCTTACATTTGCACGGTTGGATTGCTCAGCCGAGTTACTTTAGAAATCAGAATGACTTAAGCTATAGTTATGTTAATGAACGCATGATGCGCGATAAATTAATTAATCACGCTATTCGTCAAGCATATGCTGACATGCTGCCTAGCGATAGTTATCCTGCGTTTGTTTTATTTTTACAGCTCGACTTTAGTGAAGTTGATGTGAATGTGCACCCCGCCAAGCATGAAGTACGGTTTCACCAAGGTCGCTATGTGCATGATTTTATTTACTCAGTTTGTAATCGCGCTTTACAAAGTGAGCTCGAACTCAATGTTGATAATACCACGGGCGAAATTCTTTCTACGACAAACTCCGATAATAGCCAGCAGCAAGCTCATAACCAGGCTTCGAACTTTGTTACGCCGTTAAGACCTCGCGCTGATGGCCAACAAGAAACCGCTACATCAAGTTCTTCTCAGTTAGGAAGTCAGCTAGAAAATCAGTCAGTAAGTCAGAAAGGTGAATATCATCAAGCATATAACAGTCAGCGTAGTAATGGGCAAAGTTATAGTAGCAAGGTAAATCATCAGGCTAGCAAAGCCTATAGTGATTTAATGACACCGTTGGCGAACGAGCCCCAGATTTCAGAGCCTGTGATTACACATTCACAACCTCTAATACAAAATGCACAAGCTAATAATATTGCGCAAGTCATTGAAGATAATAGTACTGATGTTAATAAAATACTGTTTTGGCAGGCTCCACATTATTTAGTTTTTCAACACCACGATACTTTACGTTTATTGTCGGTTACAAAACTTGATTTACAACTTAAGTTACAAGTAATCAAACAACGTTGGCATGAAAAGCTTGTTAGTCAGCCACTATTATTACCGGTAAAAATATCGGTCAGTGAAAAAGTCGCAAACTTTGTCCAAATAAATGAAAATCAATTTCAACATATAGGGATGGAAGTTCGTCAACAAAATTCAACAACATTACAAATTCGACAGTTTCCCGCTTTGCTTCGAAATCAAGACATAGCAAATAGCTTTGATGAGTTAATTAAGCAACTAGACGTTGAAAATACTACCGAAGCACACTCAGAAACAGCGTGGCAAATCGCGTTGGCTGAACTTATGTTGAACCGAGAATCTACGCAAGCCTATGCATTACAAGTTTGGCGAAATGCAGAAAGTCATTTTAATTGTCAATTTGAGCAGCAACTACGCTTGAATTCTGTAGTGATAGACCTCACATCATTCATAAATCAGATAGAGTAAATTATTACCAAAATGACTAAGGCGTTAAATCAACAAAATATTAACCTGCAAGAGCCACCCGTTATTTGTTTAATGGGGCCAACTGCGTCAGGTAAAACGGCCTTAGCAATGGCATTATGTGATGCACTGCCATGTGACATCATTAGTGTCGATTCAGCTTTAGTTTTTAAAGGAATGGATATTGGAACGGCGAAACCTACGGCTGAAGAATTAGCCGCCTATCCGCATCAGTTAGTCGACATTAAAGATCCTAGCGAAAGTTATAGTGCTGCAGATTTTTGTCATGATGCACTTAAAGCCATCGCAAAAAGTAGAGAAAATGGCCGTATACCTTTATTGGTTGGCGGTACTATGATGTATTTTAAAAGTTTAATTGAAGGGATATCGCCACTTCCTGAAGCGGATCAAGACATTCGCAATGCTATAGCGTTAGAGGCAGCTGACAAAGGGTGGCTTGCATTGCATGAAGAGTTACAGAGTTTCGATCCTGTTTCTGCCGAGCGAATTCACCCTAATGATCCCCAAAGGCTTGCACGTGCAATAGAGGTATATCGAAAGTCTGGTAATACTTTGACACAATTAACTGCAATAAAAGGTGATATAGTCAGTGGAAATGTTTTACAGTTTGCTATAGCACCAAAAGAGCGAAGCGATTTGCATGCACGTATTGAGCTTCGTTTTGAGCAAATGATAGCGCAAAACTTTGAACAAGAAGTTATTGCACTAAAAGAAAGAGGCGATTTGCACCTTGACCTACCCTCGATTCGTTGTGTTGGTTACCGGCAAATGTGGCAATACTTAGCAGGTGACTTCTCTCACGAAGACATGGTTTTTAAAGGTATCTGTGCAACTCGTCAGTTAGCAAAAAGACAGTTAACCTGGTTAAGAAGTTGGCAAAATTTACATTGGTTGCATATGGAAGATGAAAATAATTTAAAACTTATTTTGTCGGCAGTAAGCAAACTGTAAACATTGATGTATACTTAAACTGGTTGCGCAGTTTTCAGCTAGTTAATTGAATTACTATAATAAAATATTTGAACTAAATATTTCACTTTTTACTAAAAATAACAAAAGGGGCCAAATAATGGCAAAGGGGCAATCTTTACAAGACCCATTTTTGAATGCGTTACGTCGTGACCGTATTCCAGTAGCAATATATTTAGTTAATGGCATTAAATTGCAAGGGCAAGTTGAATCATTTGATCAGTTTGTAATTTTACTTAAAAACACGGTTAGTCAAATGGTTTATAAACATGCCATTTCAACGGTAGTGCCGGCGCGTGCAGTAACCACTATGCCAACCCCACAGGCGAATCAGGAAATAGAAGATTAATGCAAAAAGCTAGTATTGTATGGAGTCGCTCATTTGTTTGATAGGTATCAGGCAGGTGAGCAGGCGATACTTGTTCATGTAGATTTTCCAGATGATAACACCCGCGAAGATATACAAGAGTTTGAAATGCTTGTTGATTCTGCAGGTATAAATTCGTTAAATATCGTTACAGGTAAACGCAATACCCCGCATCCTAAATATTTTGTTGGCACAGGTAAAGTTCAAGAAGTTGCTGACGCAGTACGTATGTTTGATGCGAATATTGTTTTATTTAACCATAGCTTATCGCCTTCACAGGAAAAAAATATCGAAGCCATGTGCGAATGTCGTGTGGTTGATCGCACAACATTGATTTTAGATATTTTTGCCCAGCGCGCTCGCACGCATGAAGGTAAGTTACAGGTAGAGTTAGCGCAATTACGGCACATGAGCACTCGCCTTATTCGTGGTTGGACTCATTTAGAGCGCCAAAAAGGTGGTATTGGTTTACGTGGCCCAGGTGAAACACAGCTTGAAACTGATCGCCGTTTACTTCACGAACGTATGGTTAATATTCGTAAGCGATTAGGTAAAGTTGAAAAGCAAAGGCAACAAGGTCGCCGAGCAAGAAACCGCGCTGAGATCCCAACAATTTCCCTCGTTGGATATACCAATGCAGGTAAATCAACCTTATTTAATAAAATAACTCAAGCGGATGTTTATGCCGCAGATCAATTATTTGCTACCTTAGACCCCACTTTACGTAAAATTGAAGTTGAGGATGTTGGTCGTGTTATTTTGGCTGATACTGTCGGTTTTATTCGTCATTTGCCTCATGACTTAGTTGCTGCATTTAAAGCGACCTTAACCGAAACACGTGAAGCAGAACTATTATTGCATGTAATAGATATTGCTGATGAACGACGAACTGAAAACATTGAACAAGTAGAAGAAGTTTTAAAAGAAATCGAGGCGGATGATGTTCCGCAACTCTTAATTTGTAATAAAATAGACCGGTTAGATGATGTTGAGCCGCGGATTGATCGTGATGATCAAGGATTGCCTATTCGCGTATGGCTCTCAGCACAACAAGGTATTGGTATTGAATTATTATTCCAAGCGCTTTCGGAGCGACTAGGAAAAGAAATTATTCAACACTTGCTGTGTTTACCGCCCAGTGCTGGTAAAATTCGCGGTCAACTTTACGAGTTAAATTGTATAACTGATGAACGATATGATGAACAAGGTAATTGTTTACTCAACATAAAATTACCTATTAGAGAGTGGAATCAGTTACTGAAACAAGATGAAGCAGAAATAGAGCACTTTATTCAAACTTAACAGACTGATATATTACGTGAAACGCAGTGTTTTAATATTATATAGCAGTTAGCGCATTAATTTTTATAGCGGAGAATAGCATGGCTTGGAACGAACCGGGGAATAACGAGAAAGATCCCTGGAAAAATAAAGGTGGTAAGAACCAAGGTCCACCTGATCTAGATGATCTATTAAAAGATATCGGCAATAAATTTGGCGGTATATTTGGCGGTGGCAAATCAGGAGGCGGATCAGGAAAAAGCTTTTCTAGTATCGGTGTCATGGTTGTACTCATTATATCTATATTAGTTTATGTATTTGCAGGTTTTTTTACTATTAAAGAAGCTGAAAAAGGCATTGTTTTACGCTTTGGTCAGTATGCAGGTACGGTAGAACCAGGTTTACGTTGGAAGTGGACGTTCGCAGAACGTATTATTCCTGTTGATATGCAAACTACCCGTAACCTTCCGTCATCTGGCTTTATGCTGACAAAAGACGAAAACGTTGTTCGTGTAGAAATGGAAATTCAATACCGTGTAGTAGATTCACGTAACTATGTTTTTAGTGTTACCAATGCTGATGAAAGCTTAAGTGAGTCACTAGATAGTGCATTGCGCTATGTTGTTGGTCACGCAAACATGGATGACATTTTAACCAAAGGTCGTGAAGAAGTTCGTCAATCAGTTTGGAAAGAGCTAGAGAAGATTATAGAGCCTTATAATTTAGGTTTGATCATTGTTGATGTTAACTTCAAGGATGCTCGTCCGCCAAACGAAGTTAAAGATGCATTTGATGATGCTATTTCTGCACAAGAAGATGAAGTGCGCTTTTTACGTGAAGCTGAAGCCTACGCTCGTGGTATTGAACCTCGTGCCCGTGGTCGTGTTAAGCGTTTAGAGCAAGAAGCTTTAGCTTATAAGTCGCAAATACTTCTTGATGCTGAAGGTGATGTAGCGCGTTTTAACAAGTTATTACCAGAATACAAAGCTGCACCTGAAGTTACTCGCCAACGTATGTACATTACATCGATGGAAAAAGTATACAGCAACACCAGCAAAGTAATGGTTGATGTTGATGGTGGCAATAACATGATTTACTTACCTCTAGATAAAATTATGCAACAACAATCTGGCGGCCAACGTGTTATTCAACAATCATCACCAACGACGATAAATCAATCGTCAAACAGCAATAATACTGCGCCAACATTATCTGGTCGTAATGATCGATTCAATAATGGGAGAGACTAAGCCATGAAGAATTTTCTATTGGCAATTATTGCCTTAATACTTGTGCTAACGGTTTCGTCTGTTTTTGTGGTAATTGAAGGACAACGCGGCATTGTTTTCCAATTCTCAAAAATTAAACGTGATGGTGATACCGGTGACATGAAAGTTTATGAGCCAGGTTTACACTTTAAATTTCCGTTTATTAACCAAGTACGTAAACTTGATGCACGTATTCAAACCTTAGATGATGCGGCTGATCGATTCGTAACATCTGAAAAGAAAGATTTAATGGTCGACTCATTTGTTAAATGGCGCATCGTTGATTTTTCTACTTATTACTTACGTACATCAGGTTCAATTGAAAATGCACGTGCCTTACTAAAACAGAAAGTAAACAATGGTTTACGTACTGAGATTGGTACACGTACTATTAAAGATATTGTATCTGGCGAACGTGACGATATTATGGCTAAAGCACTGGAAAGTGCGGCAAGTAGTCGTGAAGATTTAGGTATTGAAGTGATTGATGTTCGCATCAAAGCTATTAACTTACCTACTGAAGTCAGTAACTCAATCTACGAACGTATGCGTGCTGAACGTACCGCTGTAGCGAAAGAACATCGCTCACAAGGTCAAGAGCAAGCTGAAATCATTCGTGCAACTATTGATGCCAAAGTTACCGTAATGTTAGCGACAGCACAGAAAGAAGCACAAGAAATTCGTGGTGAAGGTGATGCTTTAGCAGCAAAAGTTTATGCTGATTCTTATGGTCAAGATGCTGAATTTTATAACTTCTTTCGTAGTTTAGAAGCTTACGAAAAAAGCTTCAGCGATAAGAGTGATATCTTAGTGGTTAAGCCTGATAGTAATTTCTTTAATTACTTAAAAGATAGTAAAAAATAGGATTAGTTTGAACGCTTAATTCAACTTTTAAAACTAGCACTTTGTTATAACGCCACTCGTGTAAAAACGAGTGGCGTTTTTTTAATATCGAAAAATATAATTTTAGTTATTGAAACTGCAGCTTGAGAGTGCGCTTTCATTTTCTCCCGTATGAATCGTTTTCTCGGAGTTGCTAATTACTGCAATCTTGTATTTATTTACACAAGCGAATACATTAATGGCTATACGCTCGTATAGATTTACGTAAAATAACGCTCTGTATTCGGCTGGCTATGTATCTAAAATATGCTTAAAAAAAACTAGGCCACACGTGTACTTATATTTCAAATAAACATGCCTGATGGGCTTGTATGGTCTCTGAGGCTAGTTGTTTCAATACTTGTTGTGTTGCTTCGTTGACATCTATATCTTTAATAAAGGGCAGTAAATCTGCCGCTTCTCCAGTAATGACTTCATAGAAAACAAAAGCGGTGAGCAGTTGCCCAGTTAATGCAGCATGATTACCGTCAGGTGTATGTAGCACTAGTTGAGGTAGGGTCATGATGACTTTATCCCAAGTCAAGCCAATAGGTGCTACACAAGACTTTTGTATTTCTGCAATTCCAGTGTGAATTTGATGCACTCGGCTCCCTTCTTGCGTTTTACCTTGTTGTGGGTGCTCGGGGAATAGTATTGGGGTTATACCTAGACTTTTAGCTTTTTTAATCCAAGATAGTGCAGCGGTAACAGGGTAAGTTGTCGCACCCGATTGGGAATATTTTTGCCCTTGTAATATCACATGTGTCCAAGGTTGGTTTTCAAGTAGATCAATCCTTTTCTGTTGTGTTGATCGGTTATCTAGAAAACCTCCCCCTGCATTCTGTATAGTAATGGTGGCAAAGGGATTACCTGCGTTCAGTAACTTCTTTAGTAAACTGCTTAGCCCAATGACATGGCTATTGCCAAAGAGTAATACTTGGTAATTATTAGCAAATCGATTGTCAGGAATTGCCATGTTAGTGTCAGGCACTGTAATGTTTTCGGGTGGCTCAATGGGGTTTGTTATTTCTGTTTTATTGTTATCACCAGAGCAAGCTGACAATAAAAACGTCGTCAGAAAAAAACTATAAATTGCACGCATAGTTGATCCTTATTAAATGTGAAGTGTTTTGACATTGGAGATATTAGTTAACCTGAACTCTGGAAAAGCAGCACTTGCTCAATGCTCCCTTTTAACCATTTATCTGGGTTAAAACGTCGATAAATAGCGCGCTATTGATAAACGTTTTGTCTCGGAAGTGGCATAAAATGAAGCATTGATGGTGTCTATTCGTGATGTTCACCTTGCTATAGCATTTACTTTTCCACCTAAGCTATTGATTCACTTGAGTATCAAATTCTCATATCCATAGTTCAGGTTAGTTAAAAACAGCGCTATAAATTTGCTTTAAAGCCTCTGCGTTATAACTACTTTCGTGTGGCACATTATTTAATGAAGTGAAACGAACATCTTTAGCGCAACCCTCCCATACTTGTGTTTCGCTACCACTACTTTCATTGATAACTTTAGGATGCTCTACGCTAGTAAATGTGTCGCTACAGCCATTGATTAACAGCCAATGGGCAAGTGTATCTGTAACAGATTTAATCGCGCCTGTGCTTCTGCCGCTTAGAGGGACTTCTCTATCTTGTGGACTATGTAGATGATGTAAAGTTACTGGTGTTAATGTTGAGCAAGCCGTAAATTCGCCACGAAACTGTCCAGCTAAAGTAACCACTGAAGTTAAATGCTCTGGAATGTGGCAAGCAAGTTTATAAGCCATAAACCCGCCAGCAGAGTAGCCAAAAACATAGACTTTATCTGTGGTTACATCATTGTCAGCTCTGATCTGTGCTAGCAGATTAAGCATAAAGTCGACATCAATATTACTGGCACTTGCATTATTAAGACTTTCCCACCCCCAAGTTTCATTTCTCCCTTCAGGAGCAACCGAGAGTAAATTTTCGCTAATACTTAATGTTTTAGCATCAAATATTTTACTTACTTTTTTAGCTGAGCCAGGGGCACCATGTAAAAATAGAGCGATACCTTCTATTGCATCGTCAGGTTTGTAAACAATGGCTTCTCGGTTCTCTATGCTAATACAGCTCGCTCCGGTATCAAGCGATTGTCCAGCACATGTTTTAATGACTGGGATCGGCTGTGTAATTTTTTCATCTTTACTGCCAGATCCGCAAGCTATAAGTAGGCAACATGAAGCAATAGTAAGGCTAAGTATCTGGATTTTATTCATGATATTTCTCATCTAATTTCTTATCAAATAATGGTGACTAGGTAGATTCGAAGTTTGTCAGTTTCTTGATTTGCTTCAATAAAGAGGTAACAATGATTTTATAATGAAATGATAATGACGAAGAAAGTGATGAATAAAGTGATGAATTATTAAATGCGGTTTTTATTTGGCGATATTATTGTTGATGTAGAGCAGGTAGCACTTTTTAAAAACACTAAACGAATCGAGTTTGAGCCGAGAGTTTTTGAATTATTAGTGTATTTTTGTCAACACCCTCAAGAGGCTATTTCAAGAGAAGAGCTAGTTGCTCAAGTATGGCGAGGTCGAGTTGTTAGTGATGCAGCCATAAACCGAGCTGTTGGTGAGCTGCGAAAACTAATAGAAGATAACTCATCCGCGCCGAAATGGATTAAAACGGTAAGTAAAGTAGGCTATAGATTTACAGAAGTACCAACTTTACAGCATATAACCGATGAAGCTAGCTCAGCTGAGTTGATGGCTAATGCAACTGCCCCAAAAAATAATAAAGCTTCTCATGACGACACAATAACCGTAAAAGAGTCTTCTGAGCAAAAATTACCTTGGTTAAGTGTCAGTCGAGTATGGGTTTTAGCTGTATTATTACTCATCATAATTTTCTTATATAAACTTTCAGACGCTAAGAGTGAACCAGAAGCTTTAAGAGTTGTTGCTTGGCAACCGATTACATCTACATTGGGTAGTGCTTTTAATGCCAGTTTTGAGCCAAAAACTGGTTCACTTGTTTATTTGCACCGAACAAATGCTGATGCTACTGCACAACTGCAGATGAAAAAAGCTGACGGTTCAATTCAAGCTATTTCCGATGACAATTATTATTACACCGACGTTTTGTTTGCCAGCGATGGCTTTATTTATGCTTCAAGATTAAATAACTTACAACAAAGGCTATGTGAAATAGTTAAAATAGACTTATCTACAATGGTGTTTTCTACCGTTGTTGAATGCGGCACAAGAGTGGTAACACAGCTTGCTTATGATGAGAGAAAGCGCCGCTTAATTTATCGTTCTAGAGCAAGCATATCTGAGCCGTATGCAATGTACTCTTATCAGCTTGATACCGGAAGAAAACAACAACTTACTCACCCAGCTCAAACCGGAAATACTGTCGGGGATTATGCTTTTGCTATTTCACCTGACTTTCAAGCGTTAGCTGTTATTGAATATAGTGGCGATGAAACCGATAAAATTAAACTTATTTCATTAAACGATAACTCGATTACGTTGAGCGCAACCGTTATTGATAATGTTTATGGCATGATGTGGCACTCAGCAGATAAAATATTATTGGCCAATAATACGGGGCTTTTTGACTTTAATATTGACCACAGTCTGTTAAAAAATATAGCGCATGGCGATCAATTTAGTCGGCTTTCAATCGGTGATTCTCCTCGCACTGTAATAACCGAACGCAGCCAATCTACGGTTAATATAGTAAGTTACTCTATGCAAAATGGTGAACTAAAGCCACTGACAAAAAGTAGTGGGATTAATCTTAATCCAACGCTTGGCAATAATACTAACGTATTGGCATTTGTATCTAATAGATCCGGTAAAGAACAAGTATACATACAAGATGAAAATGAAAACGTTAGTGTGGCTAAGTTCGATGAGGAAATAGCTTATATCGGCGCCATTTCTTGGTCACCAAACGATGATGAAATAGTGGCGAGCATTAATAATAGTTTGTATTTATACAGTTTGAATAATAAAAAATGGCAAAAAATAGCTGAAAACTTTACCAAAGTGCATCACGTTGCTTTTACATCGGGGCACATCCTATTTAGTGCTGAAGTTGATGGGCAATGGAATATTTGGCAGTTGTCTTTGAACAATAAAAGAGTAACCCAGTTAACGACTAAAGGTGGCTATAGCGTACAAGGTAATAAAAATAATGTTTATTATACTAAATTTAATCAGCCAGGCTTATATCAATTAGATGTAAAAACCGGTGTTGAATCTATGCTTATTGCTGAGTTTCCTATTTCTGGTTGGCGTCATTGGCAGTGGCGAGATAATAGGATTTATTATTTGAAAGATAAATCCTATATGGCACTGAACCTAAACACAGGTGAGCATCAAGTTATGTTTAACTTTAAAGGCAGAATACCTAACAGTTGTCATACTGCTTATGAACACAATTTTTTTGCTTGTGAAAAGGTTGACTCAAGCAGCAGTAATGTTTGGCAATTTCAGTTGTCTAACTAACCTTTATTATTGCTTTAGCCGGCGGAATATAAACTAGCGGCTATGTTATATGATCTTTTTACGTATATATCGCGTAATAAAGGTCATGCTTAGGTTTTATTTTATAAGTACTCACGCGAGTGCTTAAATCGATTAATTATGAGAGAGAAACATTGTTACCACATAAACTATCGGGTGTAATTTTTGACTTAGATAATACGTTAGTTTCTTCAGCGTTAAATTTCGACAATATTCGTGACGCCTTAGGGTGTGAGAAAAATATAGACCTACTCGATTTTGTAGAAAGTTTACCAGAAAGCCAGAAAATACAAGCGAATGAACTATTAGTTGAGTTTGAAATTAATGATGCGAGAAAAACCGAGAAGCTACTCGGAACAGATCAACTATTGGCACTATTGTCTGGCTTAAATATTCCTTGTGCCATTGTTACCCGCAATTGTCGAGAAGCCGCATTAATAAAGATTAAGCATAACAATATTGCTATTGAACAGGTTTTTACCCGAGCTGATCACAAAGCTAAACCCGCACCAGATGCTTTATTACATCTTGCGAAACTGTGGAATTTGCCTGCTGAAAATATATTATATGTGGGTGATTATCTTTATGACCTGCAAGCAGCTAAAAATGCTAACACTATGTCTTGTTTAGTTACCCATGGCGCTGAAGTTGATTATGCCAGTATGGCGACTATTGTGGTAAATGAACTGACTCAGTTAAGTGACACTATTACTCAAATTTTTGCTCGTGAAACTGTAGGTATTGCTAAATAAGCATTGTCTAAAAAAGTTGATTGTTTAAAGGTGTACTCAAGTTTTGCTTTGAGTTTATGATACCTCGACTTTAGATATTTTAGTGTCAGCAGTTACTCAGCAACAATGTAAATACACCTTCTTTATTACTGACGAAATAGGGCAAAGTAGTTGATTGATTTTTCCGAGCAACACAGCACTGAACTCGCTTCCGCCTCCAAGCATTCTGCTTTAACGTCTATGAGCGAAACAGAAGGTTGGCGTATTACTAACGATAGTGTTATGGGAGGTAAGTCGGCAGGTAATTTTATCTTACAGCAGAATTACGCACTTTTCAGCGGTAATATTTCCTTGGAAAATAATGGTGGATTTAGTTCGGTTTATCGTTCGATTAGTCCGTTAGAAAAAGCACTTAGCAGGGTATGTATTAAGGTGAAGGGCGATGGGCTTACTTATCAATTAAGGCTGAGCGTAAATGTTGATGGTTATCGCTTAGCTTATAAACATAATTTCACTACGATTGCCGATCATCTAGCACAATTAAGTTTTTTATTGACTGACTTTCAAGCTACTTTTCGTGGACGAAATATAGCTAAAGCACCTATTCTGCTATCTGAAAATATTATTGAAATAGGCTTTTTAGTTAAGAGAAAAGTGTCTGGCCCATTTTCATTAGCGATAAAAAATGTAGATTTCGAGTAAAGGCTTGTTGATTAATCGAAGAACGATTCAAATATACCCATAAATCATGGTTATAACATGTGAGATGTTAGTTACCAGTTAATCTTTTCGCCTTGCCAATCAAGGTAACTTGCCATTTTATCATGTGGCGTTTTTTCAACGATTTCTAATAACTGCTTCGCGACAAACGCTGCACTAAAAAGCTTACTTTCAGGCACATTTTTTTGAAAAGGTTTCGATAATGGTGTATCAGTTGTTCCCGGATGAAAAGCAATTAACTTAATGTTTTTGGCTCGTCGAGCTAGCTCTATTGCTGCGGTTTTCACCATCATATTTAATGCTGCTTTTGATGCCCTATAGCTATACCAACCGCCTAAACGATTATCACTGATACTGCCAACTCTGGCACTAAACAGTACAAATGTGCAGGGAGATTTCCCTGTTATTATAGGGGTTAACTTTTGTATCCACAGCATTGGCGTTAAAGTGTTTGAGCTGATAACGTCAATAAAAGATTGTGCATTAAAGTCCTCTAAACGTTTTTCTGGGGTTATGGTGCTGTTATGTAATACACCGTTACAAACAAATACCTGGGTGATTGGCGCTTGGTTGTCTTGTGATAGTTGCGATATAGCTTGGTCAATAGACTGTGGTTGATAATCTTTGAGTTTAATTTTGGTAACATTTGATGAATTAGCTTTATACTCTGGTTGATCATCATCAGCGAAACTACGGCTAATCAATATTAAATTGGCGCTATCTTCAGCGATGATTTGCTTAGCAATAGCTTTACCTATGTCGCTACTTGCGCCTATTATCAAGGTTTGCTCGGTTCTCATAACATGCTCCTGAAGTACAATGGGTAGTTTTGATGTTAAATATTTTAGCGAGTAATGCTGAAATTTGGTGTCGATATTTCGCTAAGCCTAGATATATCCAATGACTTATTGTTTTAATAATAGGCCAATTTAAAGGAGCGACCCAAAAGCCTTTACCTACCAGTGTCCAGGCTCTATGAGTTACTTCTAGACCAAGTAATAGCTGAGCATTGTAATGCCCATGCAATATTTTCATTGCTTCATCAAAACAAACGCTGGGGTAACGTGTTGAAAAGTCATCTTCATGTATATTGACTAACTGAATCTTGTTTTTTGCATCATGTTTTTTAAGATGTGCCATTTCAGTTGCACATAATGGGCAATTACCATCATAGAAAATCGTTAACATTAATTTACCTCACCAAATAACATATATTTGCAATTATCTTATGCTTCGCCATTAATAGTAATACACTTAGGTAAAGTCTCAGGTTTAGCGTAACTCAAACGTGAAAGCCTTTGGCTAGTGTGATAGCTGTCGAGGCCCGAAACCATAACCGTGTTTAATGATTCGATGTCGATGTAACCATCGTTTTTAATTGCGGCTTCTTGGCATAAAATATGAGTAATTTCACCAATAACAAGCACTGTGTTATTCAGCTCAATTGGTATTATAGACTTTAACGTTAGTGCATACTTAAGTTGGCTCTCTTCAACAAAAGGTGCTTCTATACCCGCTATTAACTGTGCTGTTAGCCCCGTTTGTTTAAATTCGCATTGCTCTTCTTTATAACGGGCTGAGGTTTGATGGGCTGCTTGCCAAAACCCTTCAGCTACTTGATTGATGGTATATTGTTGTGTTTGTTTGATGTTTTTCAAGGTATGTCGATCAACATTGTCTGGACGTGAAATAAAGCCGACCAAGGCAGGTGATGCACCAAGGTGAAATACAGAACTAAAAATAGCTAAATTATGTGTTTGGTTCTGGTTAGTGGTACCAATAAGGTTGGCACTTTTAAAACCCGATAAACTGTTAATCATTTGAGCTCTATAGCGAGGCTCCATCGCGTTTAATTGCGCTTTAGTTATATTTTTCATTTAAGTCATATTTATTCCACAGTACTTTAAATTTATATACGAAATTGGCAATGCTTAGGATCACCAAATATGAAGTGCAGCTACTCGCAATAAGTACTTAGAACAGTCCTTTATTAAGAAATATTCTCATGTATTTTTATATTTTTTCAATATTGTTTAATTTTCATAAAAATTTAAAAGCAGATCTAGCGTTACCTGCTAGTATTATTATTTAATGGTTGCAGTACTGTAATTAATCTAAAAACGATGCTTAATTAATAGGATATATCATTAAATATGCATATAATAAGTATAAATAATGCATAGATAAAAAGGAGATTTACGCTTTGCATGAAAAAAAACGATTAGCGCCTGTTATATTGGTGCTCTTAATCATGGGTGTTGCAATTTGCTACTTCTACGTTGCAAATTTTACAGCCCAAGAAAAGCATCCCATCACTATCGCCGTTTCTAAAACGCCATTGTCTGCGCCTTTTTATGTTGCTAACGCTATAAATGCTTTTGAAAATACCTGTGCAAGTGTCGAAGTTGATGAAGTTGTTGGTGGGCAAGCAGCATTTGAAAAAGTGATGAGCGGTAAGGTTGATTTTGGTACAAGCTCTGATTCTGTCATTGCATTTCAAAGTTTAAACACGCAAGACTTTGTAACACACGCCATGTTTGTTCAGTCAGACAATGATGTAAAATTAATTACTCGCAAAGCTGATAATATTGAATTTATGAGTGATCTCAAAGGTAAACGAATAGGAGTTACTAAAGGCACATCTAGCGAATATATTTTGAGTACATTACTCGCTATTGAAGGGCTAAGTATGCATGATGTTAAACTACATCATTATAAGCCTGAGAAGTTGTTAACAGGTTTTAGTCAGCAGGAAGTTGACGCCATTCTTCCGTGGGAACCTTTTGGCTTTCAAGCGTTACAATTACTCAGTGAAGAAATAAAAATTCACGACACTAAAAGTTTAAGTACGCTAAGCTTTAACTTAATTTCTCAAACCGCAGATAAAAAACTACTAAAAAAAGCTAAGTGTGTTATCGAAGGTTTACGTATCGCAATTGATTATATCGTGTCTAATCCCGAAGCAGCGAAAAAAATAGTCATAGCAGAATTAAATGTAGAACCTGAGTTTATTGCCTGGGTATGGTCTGATTATATTTTTAAGCTCGGGCTAAATCATTCTTTAATGTTAAACATTAAATCTCAAGCTATTTGGGCAATGGAGTCACAATCTGAAGAGTTTGAACATGTTCATAATACCGAACGTATTTTTGATAGCAGAGCGCTTACTATGGTTAGTCCTGGGTCAGTAAACCTATCGATGTAAATAAGGATTTACTATGAAGTTGAGCCTACAAAAACAAATTTACGTATTTACCTTTAGTAGTTGCATATTTTTTCTCGCGCTTGCGATCAGTATTTTATGGTCAATTCAGGTAGTAAATGTTGCATTGGAACGTGAGCGGTACGCCAATAAAGTAGAAAACCATGCTAATATTTTGAAGCAATTCATAAGTATAGAGAACATTTATGCAAGCGACTTTAATACCGATAGTTGGTTGGCTTTAGATCGTGAATTTAGTGAATTGCTCTTAAAAACTCCAAATCTAACAGCTCAACAGCAGACCATTCAACATAGTATAGAAAGTCAGAATAAAAATGTACTTCGTTTATTCAACGCCATTAATAAAAATAAATTATTAAATGCAGATAATAAAATTAAACAACACTTAAAAGCTAGATTAATTAATCAGTTAGAGGCAATAAGAGCTGATTCTATACACTTATTCAATATAGTGCAGGTTGATATTAATTCTGTCATAAAACGACAGGTTACATGGATATTATCGGTGTTGCTCTTGAGTTTATTTACTTTGGTTTATGGCGCTTTTAAATTAGTGCGAATTTTTAGAACGTCACTTCAAGAAGTTAAATCAGCTTTTGTAAAAACTAGCTCTGGTAACTTTCAGAAAATAGAACTGTCTAATTCATCAGAAGAGTTTGAAAGTATTGCTAGTGCATTTAATGACATGAATACCGAGTTGAGTGAAACAACGGTATCTTTAGAGTCAATGACTAAAATTGTTGCAGAAAGAACAGAAGTGTTAGAAAAGTTATCTAACACCGACCCGTTAACGAACGTTGCTAATCGACGTGCCTTATTTGAACGCGGTAATGCTGAATTTGCTCGGGTACAAAGAAGCCATAATAAGTTCACCATTATATTGCTAGATTGCGACCTATTTAAAGATGTTAATGATCAATATGGTCATGCATTTGGTGATGAAGTGCTCAAACATATTTGTAATATATGCAGCACAGAAATTCGTAATATTGATTTTTTTGCTCGCTATGGTGGCGAAGAGTTCATTATACTTTTACCTGAAAGTGAATTAGCAGGTGCAGTGAAAACGGCTGAACGTATTCAAAAATCTTTAGCAAGTAATTGCCCTAGTTTTGAAGGTAACGAAATAACAGTAACCCTAAGTTTAGGCATTTGTACCGTTAGCGACAGCCACACTAATTTTGAAGCGGTAATAAAAGATGCTGACACTGCCATGTATCGAGCCAAGGAAAGTGGTCGAAATAGAATTGAAGTGTTTAAAAGCACATCATAATCAACAACAGGTTAAGCTCTTTGGTTAGAGATCCAGACTGTTTGATATGGCGCTAACATAACTTCTTGAGTTAAAGCGGTTATTTCTTCGCCGCTGATTAATTCTACCCATGCCTCTGTAATAATTAAATTGAGTTCACTTAATGGTAGTGCAGCAGGTTTGTCCGAAATATTTGTCACACAAAACACGCTCTGTTTTCTATTTTGACTTTGTCGCCAAAAGCCAAATAGTTTTACACCTAAGTGCAAGGTAAATTGGGTTGCATTAGGGTGAAAAGCTGGTTGTTTAATGCGTGTGTTTAACAAAGACTTTAAAGTGGAAAGTACTTTACCATGATGCAAGTTAGTATTTGCTAAAGCGGATTCTAGTTCACTTTCATCCCAACGATGTCGATTTATTGAGCGATTATTGTGGGTGTTGGCAAGCTTATTATAATCGTTTTGCGTACCTAACATGCTATGAATATAAATCCCAGGTACACCTTCAAGTGCAAACATAATGGCATGAGCACAAATAAAACGTTCAAAATTCCACTCGTCTTTGCCTTTTACCGTGCCTTGTAGGGCATCATAAAGGGCTATGTTCATTTCATACGGTTTTTGTTCGCCTTGGTCTGATGTTCGCCACGATATTTTACCGCCAAAACTTTCGATAGTTTGCACTAAATTATCTAGCTCAGTGTCATTTAACAAACCTTCTGCAGGGCGTAAACCTATGCCGTCGTGTGAAGCAATAAAATTGAAATACATGGTGCCGTTTTGTGAAGGCGGCATACTCATCAGCCAACGCTTTAAATGGGTGCAATTACCGGTAAGTAAAGTGTTGATTAATAAAGGAGGCAGCGAAAAATTATATATGCCATGGGCTTCATTAGCGTTACCAAAATAGGTCAGGTTTTGAGTGTTAGGGATATTGGTTTCAGTAATAATTATGGCTTGCGAGTCGGCAGACTCAATTAACGTGCGTAATAGTCTAACCATCTCGTGAGTTTGAGGTAAGTTGATACAATCACGGCCGACAATTTTCCAAAGAAAAGCAATCGCGTCAAACCTAAATATTTTAACTCCATTATCAAGATATTGTCGAATGATTGAGGTAAAGGCTTTTAATACCTCAGGGTTTCGAAAGTCAAAGTCAACTTGGTCATGGCTAAATGTACACCAAACAAATTTTTGTCCTTGGCCGGTCATTACCTCTTTTAGTAAGGGGGATGTTCGGGGTCGAACGACATTAGATAAGTCGTCATCTAATTGTGCAGTAAAGAAAAAGTCATGCCCTGGTCCTTCACCTTTTATAAAGTTATCGAACCAGGCACTGCGGCTTGAGCAATGATTAATAACTAAGTCTGACATTAATTGATAATCTTGACTTATCTTGGTGATTTCTTGCCAAGAGCCTAAAGATTCATTAACAGAAGAGTAATCAATAACCGAAAAGCCGTCATCTGAACTATAAGGAAAAAATGGCAGAATATGCACACTATTAATTGTGTCTTTTACATGACTGTCTAAAAAGTTTTTCAATGTTTTTAGAGGTGCTTGGTCTGTTTTTATAATACTGTCACCATAAGTGATTAATATTATGTCGGTCTCTGACCAATGGTTGGTAAAAGGCGTTGGGGCTTCGGTATCGGAGGTTAACCGCATTATGTCTATGAGCGCATCTGCAATATCATCAATAGACTGCTTTAGGGTTATCCCTTGATAAATCGTCGAAAGCTGTTGGGTTAATTTGTGTTTTAACGGTTCGCTCTGCGCTAGCATAGTCATATTCGGCCTCCTTATGATTGATTAAACTCTTGGTTATCTAATTCTACAGCGGTTTTTAGTTGCGATAATATATCAGGAATTGCACTTACAACTCGGTTCCAAGAAGGTATGAAAGGTGTTTCCATTGGGTTTTCTAAAAAAGTATTACCTGCAGTTAAAATATTTTCAGCAAACATTTCTACCGCTTTTTCTTCGTTGTGAATATCAAGTTCAAGGCCGTTCATCATTGCATCGTTGCGATAGGTTTCAACATAATCGAGAGCGATACGGTAATAGGTTGCTTTTAACGTTCTGAATTTTTCAGCACTAAAAGTTTCGCCTTGTGTAGCAAGCTTACGAATAAAAGCTTTACTGATATCAATAGACATTTTAGATAAGCCTCCTGCGGTATTATCTAAAGATAAGTCCTGATGCTTATGATCATATGTTGCGGCTATATCTACTTGGCATAAGCGATTTGGAGAATAGTTACGATACATTTCAGACAACACGCCTATCTCTAATCCCCAGTCACTTGGGATGCGAATATCACTGAGTACATCTCGGCGGAATGAAAACTCGCCCGCTAATGGGTATAAAAAACTGTCCATATATTCGAGATAGTCACAATGACCAACGGTTTTCTTTAAGGCTTTTATCAGTGGCGTCACGAGTAATCGTGAAACTCGACCATTAATCTTTCCTCCGGCTACTCGGGCATAAAATCCTTTCGAAAATTCATAATTAAATAACGGATTTGCGACTGGGTAAAGTAGTCGATCGAGCAGCTCTTTTTCATAAGTTAAAATATCGCAGTCATGCAGCGCAATTGATTCCGTTTTACCAGAAGCTAGAATATAGCCCATGCAATACCAAACATTACGACCTTTACCGAGTTCTTTTGGTGCTAAACCCAATTTTTGCAATTTTTTATCAATTGCCTGTAGTCTTGGTCCGTCGTTCCACAATACTCTGTGATGCTGAGGTAATTGTCCAAAAAACGATAGAGCATGTTTATATTGGGCTAAGTCGGCACGATCTAAGCCTATAACTATTTCAGATAAGTATTTTACGTCTTTTATTTTACCTATAATATCTGGTAAGGCTTTTCCTTCTAATTCAGAAAATAAAGACGGTAGAATAAGCCCTAAAGAGCGCGTTTTTGAGAATTCTAATAACTCAGCTGCCATATTTTCTGGATCGCGCTGAGCTAGGTTATGTAACGTGGTTACGGTTCCATTTTGATAAAAGTCAGCCATGTTATTCCTTTGATTTAATTGCGTGTGAATTTGATTTAGCAGTTATGTGCTGCATTATTGTGCTTTCTCAGGTATTGCATTTATTTGCTCAGCGAGCAGGTGTTGTATCGATTCTGCCCAGCCTTCTGGACCATATAGCTTTGTCTGGCTAGTTTGATACTTACGATACAATGCAGGGAAGTCATGCACTGGGGAGCGAATTTGCACGGCAATATCTGCAGCATCTAACATGGGGGTGTCATTTTCACCGTCACCTAAAGCTAGGGTGTATACTGAAAAATTGTTATAATGCTCTCGATATTGCTCGGTTAACCAAATCAGCGCTTGACCTTTGTCACAGAAACCTCCCACATGAATAAATCTGCCGCCATGTACTACATTTGCACCTAATTCCACTAAATGTGAGATAAAGGCTTTTTTAGTTTCTTTGTCGCCTAACCATTGAATAGGTTCACCATACTGACGCTGTTTTGCTCGTGCAGCTTGCGCTAAATCTAGCCCGGTTATTTGGCCCAATTCTTCCGCCGACAGCGATGAAAACCCACGGTAATACTGCTTAAAGTCGTGGCTATGTTCAGTGAGTAAATCTAACCAATGTTTGCTAGGTAAACAGAATGACTTTACCCAATAATCACCTATACTTTCAGTATCTTTAGGTTGGATATCGAAGGTGTTTTTGGGGATATATACCGCAGCGCCATTTTCGATAATAAAAGGTGTATCAAGCTTTAGTTCTGTTTTTATAACTTCAAGCTCAGCCAATGTTTTACTGGTATTTAATATCACCGGTATTTTTGCTTGCTGCAGTTGTTGAAGTGTTGCATCAGCTGCAGTTGATTTATAACTATAGTGGTCAAGCAGAGTGCCATCTAAATCGCTGAATATAATTGGTTTTTTACTATTCATGCATCGTCCGTCACTGGAATATCTGAAATGTTTCTAGCGTAATCTAAATAAAATATTGCATCAGCAGATTGAGAGATCGTATTGCAGGCTTGTACACTAAGCCTTTGAAAATATTGTGTGAAATTTAAAATACCAGCTGACTTCATTATTTTAGAGTTAGACAAGCCCTGATTTTTAGCCTTTAATTTTTCTTCTTGCTCTAAACGCCATTTGTAGACACAGTCAAATGAAGGCGCTTGCAGTGCTAGCCAAAAATCCATTGTTTTATATAGAGGTTGGTAGTGTTGTTGTAGTTGTTGGTTAACATAATTACGCCAGTCTCCGTTGCTGTCGTGTTTAAGTTCTAGTTCATTAACCGGTGAACTGAGTTGTTCTGCTGTTTGCGGCTTTACACCCCAACACCAGCCTTCCAACAATATAATGTCTATCGGTTTTTCAATAACTTGCCATTGTTCCTGAGGATACGGTTCATCAGTAGCTTTATTAAATCTGGGAATAGTAAAGCCAACTTCTTGCGCCTTTAATTTTACTAGCGTACTTTCTAGCATAGCCATGTCATGGGTGCCGGGAACGCCTCGTGTAGCGAGCAATGGATGAATGTCTCGCGCTAAAGCTTGACGTTTTTCGCCAGTATAATAAAAGTCGTCTAGCGACATTACCGCGATATTCAAGTTGTGGGTTTTTGTTAAATATTCTGCGATATAATCGGTGAGGGTTGACTTTCCGCTACCTTGACAGCCATTAATGCCGACAAAGTAGGCATGACTACTTTTGCTAAATTGGTTGAAAATTCGTTCTGCTAGAGGTTGGTAATAATCTTTCGCAGTTAGTCTAAATTTTTCAGGTAATTTATGTTGTTTAATAAAAGTAGAAAGCATAATTTTCACTGTGGCTCATTATTTATATCTTAATACTTTCAACTCTTATGCCAGTATATCTAGTTAATAACGTTTGCAGGTAATACGCTGTAAACTAAGAAGTATTTTTTAATTTTTTGTTTTTTAAGGAAAGGGTGGTACTCGTTAAACTGCACCAATGAAGCTAGTTGCTCTATTTTGGTGCAACTAATTTTTTGTAGAAGAGTGAGCGCTGTTGGCTGATGTTTCGCCAGTAGTTTATAAAAACTACTTCAGTGACTGCATTGAAAGTACTTTTATTTAAATTTTGCATTCAAATAATAAAATTGATGATCTTACTTTTAATAAACTTGCTGCGATTATTTTCTAATGTATGTCGGTTTTGACATAAATATAAGGTTTCATTTACTGAGTTTTCTAATGCGTGCACCTTTAGTGCTTGAGGGTTACCAAAAGCATTTACCGCATTTAAAGGTAATACTGTAAAGCCAATACCTCGGCTAACGGGCTCTAAGATCAAGCTAATTTGATTAGAAAAACCCCGATGTGAGAGTTGACTAATATGTTCAAATTGAGGGAAGTTTTTACTCAGCAAAAGCTGAGCATGATGTTGACCGTCAGGGTGGTTTATAAAACCAATTTTAGTCAGTTTTTCCCAACTTATACGACTAATATCATGTGACGTAACTAATACTAAAGGTTCATCAGTTACTTTTTGGCTAACAATATTCTCCGCTTTACTCAGCTCAGTAACCAAGCCAATATCAATTTTACGTTCAACTAAGTCCTGCGCTATATTTTTATTTGGCGCAAATTTATAGTCTATAGATAATGTAGCGTGTTGTTGCTGAATATCGAGCATGTAAGGGTATAACGTTAAGCCAATGCTGCCAGGTGAAGCAATACTTACTGTTCCTGTATATTGGTCATCATATTTTATTGCCTTTTCAAGCTCGGCTGAGCGTTGTAATAAATTTTGGCCTTGTTGGTTTAATTTAATGCCGGCATCGGTGAGAGAAAAAGACTTACCTTCACGAATTAATAACGCTGTACCCAATTGCTGCTCTAATTTCTTTACTTGTTGGCTTACGCCAGATTGCGTCATATAAAGTAATTCAGCCGTTTTAGTGAAGTGACCCACTTCAACCAAGGTACAAAATGTTTTTAACCAAATCAGATTTATCATAACGAAATGTAATCATAATTATTATTAATGATAATTTTTAGTAATTTATATTGTTCTCTATACTTTGTCTATCAAATTAAAGAGGCAATTCGCATGAATAAAGTATATCCAAGAACCTTTTCACACATAGGTATTTCAGTACCAAGCGTAGAAAAGGCGGTTAAGTTTTACACTGAAGTTTTAGGTTGGTATTTAATTATGGAGCCTACCGAAGTTATTGAAGACGACAGTGCTATAGGTGTTATGTGCACTGATGTTTTTGGTGCCAATTGGGATAAATTTAAAATTGCGCATATGTCGACAGGTGATCGCATTGGTGTTGAGTTATTTGAGTTTAAAAATCAACAAAATCCAGAGAATAACTTTGAGTACTGGAAAACAGGTGTGTTTCACTTTTGTGTGCAGGACCCAAACCTTGAAGAATTAGTAGAGAAAATTGTTGCCGCGGGCGGTAAAAAACGTATGGCAGAGCCTCGTTACTATTACCCAGGAGAGAAGCCTTATCGTATGATTTATATGGAAGACCCTTTTGGTAATATTCTTGAAATCTATAGTCACAGTTATGAGTTAACGTATTCTCAAGGTGCTTATCAGTAAGTAGCCAAATAAAAACTCACGATAAATTACTTAGGATGCTTACTTTAATGGTTGAGCGCCTAAGTAATTTTTTCTAATCCATATAAATAACAGCGTTCAGGTTAGTTAATAATAAGCTTGTGGTTTATATCATGACCTTCTCTATTAGAAAGCACCTACCTTCTATACTGAGTGCTACTACTCAACATTCACTATATTAAGTTATCAGTATTGAACTTTATTATTCATTGAGCCGTATATGTTTAATAATTATAAGGTACTCGTTATGCTATTGATTGAAATAAAAATAGTTTAGGGCTTAGTCGCTATTTATCAAAATGAAGGTAAAGTGGCCAACACAGTAGCTAACTTTAGTGTCATAATATTTTTGTCACCTTTAAATAAGGCTGGCTTATGATGCAACCGGCGAATACACAACCTTTATCTACGTTATGTAGGGTTACTATAAGGATAATATACTAATGAAAAACAATAACGTTGCTTTGAGCGACTTACTACAGGTATTTAATATAGTAACGACTCAAGGAAATAAAATAGCAGGTAACTATGAATTTGAAGGTATTAAAGCTTGGCATGACTTTGACGGCTATACCTGCTTCTTAGGCTATAAAGATTTAACCTTAACGCTTTTGTTTCATGGCCGATATACCTTTGACTTTACAGAACAAGAAACCATGGATTTGTTCTTGGCTAAAATAAATAAATTATTAGTGTCAGCAGCATGAACAGAGTTAACCCGAAAGTATTAATCAATAGTAAATGGTCTAAACGGCATGTCGAAAACAAAGAAAAGCATTTTGTTATCACTAAAGTAGAGTTTGACGAAGATAAAAATGTTATTGAATGTTTAATTACCGCAGTTATTAGTGGCAATGAATATGCAATTAATTGGCGTGATTTAAAGGACCCTAAATTTTGGCGTTTTGGTTGGCAATAAGCTTTAAATAAACTGGTGCGACAATAGACGGTAAATTTAAATTGTTTCCATCATTACTGCCATTAAATACACCAAATGACAAAAGCGATAATATGTAATACAACGACCAAAGCTGTTAGATGCATTCGCAAATTTAAATACGGATGATTTTTTGGATCGCTATGATCAAAATGGTACTCACAAAGTAAAGCCAACAGATAAACTTTCGCTAAAATAACCAAAGCAATATAATTAGGCAAAAATAGAGTAAGAAATGCCAGTAAACTAAATATATTACTTAGAATTTGTAGCTTAATACTTGTCTTGTCATTAAGCTTGCGCCATAAAGTGCCGGCGATAAAGCTCAATATAATTGCACTATAAAATATAAATACTTTTACGGCAGGTATGTTTAAAAGCTCATCAATATATGCAGCAAAAGCGATTGTTAGTATAAAGGGTATCAAGCCTAAATAGCCTAAGTAATGTTTTGTACGCATTGAAAGCTCTTATCAAATTTTGATCATTAATACTTTATATACGGCAAACCTTCGCACTTAGATCATAAAAACTAATCTAAAACTCATTTCGTTACGTATAAGCCAATATAATATTATCAGTGGTAGTTGATATAGTGACGAGAATAAAACCTTCTACTTTATTGAACCTAATTGGATACAACATTGCTTGGTTTGGTTTGATTCTAATTGGCGATAACTTCATTCCTGTCGCCATAGCTTTGTTTGTAAGTCAGCTTTGGTTTTTTAAAGCGGCTAAAAACGAAATTCTGTTAATTTTATTGGTCGCTTTAGTAGGCATTGGGCTAGATCTTACTTTAGTTTACTTTGGAGTTTTTATTTTTCCTGATACCGAATGGATCCCGTTATGGTTGCTCACCCTCTGGTTTGTTTTCGCTGGGACTATTCGACATAGTTTAGCGTTTCTTGAAAACGCTAAACTATTACAACTTTTTGTCGGGGCTATTTTTGCCCCCTTAAGTTATATCGCAGGGGCCAAATTATCGGTGGTTTATTTCGTACCGTCATTAGGTGTTACTTATTTCTTACTTGCCAGTGTATGGGCACCGTTAATGTTAGTTATTTTTTCGTTAAGTCGTTGGCTGCTAACTTTAGAGGAGAAAAGCAATGTTGGTTAATGCTAAAGCATTTAAAGCAATGTTCGTGATTATTTTATTGTGGCCATTACAAACTTTTGCTAATAAAAGTAATGATTTAGTAAATGGTGCAAAGAATATTAATACTGAAATAAATTGCGCTGCGCTAGATCAGCCATTCATTAATCCAAATAACCTATCAGCATACTTGGCAGAACAGCCTTTTATTTTATTAGGTAAAGCCAAGTTTTCAGTGTTGTTTTGGGATATATATGAAAGCGCCTTACTCACCACTGATGGTCAAAGACCGTTTGATGATACCTGCCAGCAATCGTTATTCGAGATTGAATATTTGCGCGATATCAGTAAAAAGGACTTATTAGATAATACCGTATCGCAATGGCAACATTTATCATTTAAAGAAAGTGAATATGCGGTATTTTTACCTTTATTAGAGCGAATATGGTTAGACATAAATGCTGGTGATAGGCTATCAATGTTAACTCAAGAGAATAAAACGTTATTCTATTTAAATAGTAAATTCATTGGTGAAATTGACAGTGCAACGTTTGCTAAAACGTTTCTCAGTATTTGGATAGACGAAGGTACCAGTGAACCTAAGTTACGATTAAAACTACTAGGAGATAAAGCGTGATTAAATATCTAAGTATGCCGATAATTATTGGCCTAACTTTCTTGATATCAAGTTGTACAGCACAGTTATCAGACTACAAAGCAACATCGCAGAGCTTAGATATAAAACAATACTTTACCGGAAAATCGATAGCTTGGGGGATGGTGCAAGACTATAGTAATAAAGTTACGCGTCGTTTTTGTGTTGAGCTTGATGGTCAATGGCAAAATAATGAAGGAATATTAAAAGAAGTGTTTTATTTTGCTGATGGTGAAATTAGTTATCGGAATTGGCAGTTAACAAAGTTAGAGCAAGGTTTTTATCAAGGGCGTGCTGAAGATGTGGTTGGTGTAGCTAGGGGTCAGCAAGTGGGGCTTGCTTTTCAGTGGCAGTACAACTTGAACGTACCAGTAGATAACGATGTTATTGAACTTTCACTTGATGATTGGATGTATAAAATTGATGAACATCGTGTTTTTAATCGAACAAAAATGAAAAAATTTGGTGTAACCGTTGCAGAAATAACCTTGTTCTTTGATAAGCAAGCAGCGGTTAAGCGCTGTGAATTAAGTAATTAACGCTTTAAATTAGCTTTGTTATAAATTATTTGATCTTTTTTAAATTTATGACGTATAACTAAATTGTGTATAACTAATATACAAACAAATTTATTCCCGCTGTGTAAATCCCTTGCCTCATTATGAGGCTTTTTTTTGATCGTTTTTTAGCTTCTCTACGTATAAAGAACATCTACTAACACAATTGAGTTACTTAACGCCGATGCCTACTATTAACTTACCTATTTTTCCGTTGCCGATATTTATATTGCCGCAAGGTATTACACGGCTGAGAATATTTGAAGCGCGTTATTTAAAAATGGTTTCGTTAGCAATGAAAAACCAAGGGTTTGTTATTTTAAGTAATGATAAAGATGATAAATCTAACGCCTCGCATGTGGGGAGTTGGGTTGAGATAATTAATTTTGAACAGAGTGGCGATGGTATTTTACTCATTGATGTTCATTGCAAGTGCCTTGTTGATATACAAAGTATTAGCCAAGATAGCATGAAGCTTCACCATGGCGATGTAGCCCCAATAGCGCACTGGTCTGAAGTGAATTTAGATGAAACTACCAGTGATTTATCCACTTCACTTAGTAAACTTTTTAGTGAAAACAATGAACTAAATGACTTATATCAAAAGCAATGCTTCACAAGTGGCGATTGGGTAGTTGCACGATGGATAGAGCTTATTCCATTAAAGTTATCTGAAAAAAAAATCTTCGTCGCTCAAGACTCATATAGCCAAGCCAAACAACTTTTACAGCGCATAATTTTAGCCGATGAATTAATTTAAATATTAAAGTGATCTCATGATGTTTGCACTGCGTATTAATTGTCATAAGTAAAATAACGGGTAAGAACTATGCAGTTATTGCATTCAGAGTTGCCAAGTCATAAAGCAAATGCTACATCTAGTGATATGACTAATAAAATCGATCATCCCCAACTTTGTCAATGGCTTAAATTGATAGCTGACAATAGAGACAAGCAAGCATTTACTGAAGTGTTTAGCTTTTTCGCACCCAAAATTAAAGGTATTGCACAAGGTAAATTAAACAGCGAAGCGCTCGCCTCAGAAGTTGTGCAAGACACCATGACTAATGTATGGAGAAAAGCACACCTATTTGACGATAACAAAGGCGCGGCAACAACTTGGGTTTATACCATTATGCGTAATGTTACTTTTGATTTGTTACGTAAAATGAAAGCCAACAAAGAAGATACACTTAGTGATGATATATGGCCACTGGCTGAATCTGAACATACAGAAGACGACGTTTTTAGTGACCATATTCAAAGCCGTAACTTAAAAGGTATTATTGATACGCTGCCTGAAAATCAACAACAAGTGGTGAAAGGTTTTTACTTTTTGGAAATGTCACAAGAGCAGCTTGCTGTTCATTTGAATTTACCACTAGGCACAATAAAATCTCGACTAAGGCTTGCGCTTGGTAAGCTGAAATTGAAATTAGGAGAAGATCATGATTAAACACCACCCTAAATTTTCCTTGTTAAAAAGTTTTGTGGATGGTGATTTACCTGCTTCGCTTGCTGCAGGTATAGCAATACACGCTGACATGTGTCCAATCTGCCAACAAAAAATATCTCAGCTTACAGAACAAGTTGCCGAAGCTAGCTTTGAGCAAGACATACTAATTAAAACGCCAGTATCAGAAAGTGCTCATACGCTTGAAGCCGCACAAATGAGCTTCGATGACATTATTAGTGAAATTACAGCTTCTGATGACATCGCACCAGCAAAAGTTATAGCAAAAGAAAAATTAATAACTTTTAAAGGTATGCAGTACTCACTTCCTAATGCGCTACGTAATATGGAGTTAGGCAGAACTGCTCAAATTGGGAAGTTATCTCGCGCTCGAGTCAATTTAGGTGAAGGGGAGATTCATACCAATTTATTGCATATCGGCCCTGGTGGTTCAATCCCTGAGCACACCCACAAAGGCTTTGAGTTAACACTTTTGTTAGCGGGTACTTTTGCTGATGAACAAGGTGAATATGTAGCAGGTGACTTTATCATGCTAGATAAGCGACACCAGCATCAACCTGCTACAGAGCATGGTTGTCTTTGTTATACAGTGGCAAATGATGCACTACACTTTACCCAAGGGATTAATAAATTACTAAACCCTATTGGTGCTTTTATTTACTAATAGAGATTGCTATGTATAAAGAATTTGGCAAAGAAGATGTTATTGTCGGCATAAGTGCCTGTTTAATCGGTGAGAAGGTAAGGTTTGATGCCAGCAACAAGCCGTCTAACTTTTGTAATAAAGAATTAGGGCAGCATGTAACTTATAAAGCTTATTGCCCTGAAGTTGCAGTAGGTATGCCTATACCACGTCCCACTATTCGCTTGATTAAAGACGAACAAATGATCAAGGTTTCTCGGCCCGACGGGTCTGGAGATGTTACAGCGGCGATCAAAGCTTACGGAAAAAAAATAGCATCACTCTCACAGAACCTGAGTGGTTATGTTTTTTGTGCTAAAAGTCCAAGCTGTGGTATGGAGCGTGTAAAAGTTTATTCGCCCAGCGGTGATCCTTTACAAGCTCATGGTATTGGTGTTTTCTCTCGAGAAATAATGAAAGCCAACCCGTTATTGCCTTGTGAAGAAAATGGCCGTTTAAACGATCCTATTCTGAGAGAGAACTTTGTTGCTCGAGTTTATACTTATCGTCACTGGCTGTCGGTAGTTGAGTCTGGCGTAAGTAAGCATAAACTTACGAGTTTTCATGCCCAATATAAATACACACTAATGAGTCATGATCTTGTTGCGTATAAGCAGCTAGGACGTTTATTGGCCAGTGCAGATATTGCGCTAGAAGATATGGCTGAGCAATATATAGCGGGGCTAATGACTGCTTTAAAACGGGTAGCAACACGGAAAAATCATGCGAATACACTTTCTCATATTCAAGGTTACTTCTCGAAATACTTAAATAAAGATCAACGCAAAGAACTATCACAACAAATTGATGCTTATCGTGAGGGATTAATGCCTTTAATGGTGCCTTTAACGCTGATAAATCATTACTTATTGGGGCATCCTAACGATTACTTAGCTCAACAAGCTTACCTAAACCCATATCCTGAGTCGTTAAAATTAAGATACGGCTATTAAACCCAATTAATTATTAAGGAATGTCCTTGTTACTTTGGTTTCGCAACGATATTAGAATTCACGATAATCCAGCCTTAGATTATTTCCTCCAGCAACATCAAAGCTCGGAAATGGCTAAGGCCATTTTTTTTGTCAGTGAAAAACAATGGCTAGCTCATGATTGGTCAGCGATTAAAATTGATTTTATCAAGCGTCATGTTAATGCATTAGCAGAGCAGTTGTTATCATTAAATATTACCTTAGAAGTTGTACATTGTGATGATTTTTCAGCGCAAACTTCTTACTTAAAGCAATATTGCCAACAGCATAATATTACTGAAGTTATTGCTAACCAAGAAATAGAATTTAATGAGCAACAGCGTGACGCGGCGTGTATTGCCCAAGGCGTTCCGTTACGCATGTTTGAAAGTGATGTCATTGTAAAAAAAGGACAAGTACTCAATAAAACTAATGAAATGTATAAGGTGTTTACACCCTATAAACGTGCATGGCTAAGTTATGTTAAACAACACGGTTTTTCCTATTTAGGTAAACCTAGCTCGGTACTTTCAGCAAGTCAGATTGAAGAAAAAAAGCAAAATCTTGTAGCGCCATTAGACTGTGTTGGCACGTCAGATTCTTGGCCGTTAGCTGAACAAGTCGAGCAACAGGTTATTCCTGATTTTTATCAATATAAAGTCGCAAACTATGCTAATAAACGTGACTTTCCTGCGATAAAAGCAACCTCTGGTTTATCTCCTTATTTAGCCATAGGTGCCATTAGCCCTCGTTATTTACTTATGCTTTTTCTGCAACGATTTCCCGATATTCTAGTGGCTTCAGACAGTGAAGAATTTACTTGGTTAAATGAATTAATTTGGCGAGAATTTTACCGAAATTTAATTTTCCACCGACAAGATTTATCTAAGCATGCCTGCTTCAATCCTAAGTATAGCGCAGTGAAATGGCCGAATAATAAAACCTTATTTGCTCAATGGTGCGAAGGTAAAACGGGTTACCCTTTGGTTGATGCGGCAATGAGACAGCTAAATCAAACCGGCTGGATGCATAATCGATTGCGCATGGTGGTGGCGAGTTTTCTAACAAAGCACTTATTAATTGATTGGCGCTGGGGAGAGAAATACTTTATGCAGCAGTTAATTGATGGTGACCTAGCTGCTAATAATGGCGGTTGGCAATGGGCGGCAAGTACCGGCTGTGATGCTCAACCTTATTTTCGAGTCTTTAACCCGATCAGACAAAGCGAAAGATTTGATCCAAAAGGTGAGTTTATACGTAAATTTATACCAGAGCTGGCGCAATTGCCTGATAAAGAAATACATTTTCCGCATAAACATATTGCAAAAGAAAGGTTATCAATTTACTGGCCAGCAATAGTTGAGCATAAACAAGCAAGGTTAGCGGCACTTGATTTTTATCGGTAATAATCGTCATTTAAATAGGTATAACAGGTAACCCATTTTAGCCTTGTTTAGCGTCCAAAAACTATCTACTGAATTTAAGTAGATTCGTCGAAACTATGAAGAGTGTTTATGTCAAATAATAAAGCTATGCGTGTTAATGAGTTATCTGCTCATGGTCAAAGTTTAGCCTGGTTGGTTAAGTTTGTGGATATTTATCAACAATTATCAATCGACAACTTACAGTTACTCAACGAGGTTTATCATCGCGATATTATTTTTATAGATCCACTACATCAGTTGTCGGGTATTGAACAATTTAATCACTATTTTAACCAACTCTATCAAAACCTTAATTATTGCAATTTTTATATTGAGCACGTATTGGTAGATGGAGAAGAAGCCACTATTTATTGGCAAATGAACTACCAACATCCACGTTTAAACTCAGGTAAGGTGGTCAGTGTGCAAGGCAGTTCTCATTTAAAAGGTGTTGAAGACAAAGTTATTTATCATCGAGATTACCTAGATTTAGGTGCGATGCTTTATGAACAGTTACCTTTATTTGGTCGCATTATTCGTTGGTTTAAAAATAAGGCAGTATCGTAATGAGCAGACAAAAGACAGTGCTTATTACAGGCGCAACGTCAGGTATAGGCGAATCATTGTTGCAGCAATATTTAGCTCATGATTATCAAGTAATTGCCTGTGGTCGAAATGAGCAGAAGCTAAAACAATTATCAAACCTGCATCATAATATTATTCCACTGGCTTTTGATGTTACAAATACCGAGCAAATTTGTCAGGCAGCAAGTCAGCTTAGCGAGATAAAGCATATTGATATCTTAATGTTAAATGCTGGCGATTGTCGTTATATTGACGATGCCAAAGCATTTGACGGTGCACTTTTTTCTAGCGTTATTGCCACCAACTTACAATGCTTAGGCCACCTGTTAGAGAATTTTTTGCCTAAAATTCCTCAGGGTGGAAAAGTGGTTTTCATTAGTTCTAGTGCCACTATATTACCTTTTCCTCGTGCTGAAGCTTATGGCGCTTCTAAAGCGGGAGTTGACTATTTAGCGAATAGTTTACGTTTAGATTTAAAAGCAGAAAACATAGCCGTTACTTTAGTGCACCCAGGATTTATAAAAACACCATTAACAGATAAAAATGATTTTCCTATGCCATTTTTACTCACCAGTGAACAAGCCGCTAAAAGAATTTATCAAGGAGTTGAAGTAGGTAAATCGTATTTGCAATTCCCTAAACGCTTAACTTTAATTATGAAGTTAATTGCATTGCTGCCAACGTTTGTTTGGCAGAGTATGGCTTTAAAAAATAACAATAATGTAAAGGATAACAACTGATGAAACGTATTGCCGTTATTGGCTCAGGAGTTTCAGGTCTAACCGCCGCCTATTTGCTGTCGAAAAAGCATCAAGTGAGTGTTTTTGAAAAGTCTGCCAATATTGGTGGCCATACGGCAACTGTTGATGTTGAGTTGGCCGGACAACATTATGCTATTGATACCGGCTTTATCGTTTTTAATAATAAAACTTATCCAAACTACTTAGCACTTCTTAATGAAATAGGCATAGGTAAACAAGAAACCGAAATGAGCTTTTCAGTACATAACTCAGATTCGGGCATGGAATATAACGGCCATAACTTAAATACATTGTTTGCTCAACGTCGCAATATATTTAACCCTAAATTTTGGTTGTTAGTAAAAGAAATTCTGAGATTTAATAAGCTGTGTAAGCAAAGTTATCATGCTAAAAATTATGATAAAAGCTTAACATTAGGGGATTTTTTAGAAGAAAATAATTTTGGTTATTACTTTGCTGAGCATTATATTTTACCTATGGGCGCGGCTATTTGGTCTAGTTCACTGGGGCAAATGCAAGCGTTTCAATTTCATTTTTTTGTTAAGTTTTTTCATAATCATGGCTTATTAAATATAGCTGACCGCCCACAGTGGTATGTTGTGCCTGGTGGTTCTAGAAGTTATTTAGCACCGCTGTGTGAGCCATTTGCAGATAATATCCACCTAAATGCGGATATAAAAAAGATTACGAGAGAAAATAATGCAGTACAGATCTATTTTACCAATGGTGATGTGCAAACGTTTGACGAAGTCGTTATAGCCTGTCATTCAGATCAAGCATTAGCATTATTGGGTGATGCAACTGAGCAAGAGCAAAAAATTCTCGGCGCTATTCCATACAGTGAAAACTCAGTGGTTTTGCATACCGATATTAATTTATTGCCGAAAAGGAAAAAGGCTTGGGCAAGTTGGAATTATCAGTTAAATGGTAATAGAGCTAAGCCTGCTAGTGTGACTTACAATATGAATATCTTACAAGGTTTAAGCTCAGATGATACTTTTTGTGTCACCTTGAATCAGCGAGAAGATATTGAGCAAAGTAAAATTTTACGTGAGTTTATTTATCATCATCCGGTTTTTTCTACAGAATCTATAAATGCTCAACAAAAACGCTTGGAAATATGCGGACATCAACACACACATTTTGCTGGGGCATATTGGTATAGTGGCTTTCATGAAGATGGCGTTAGAAGCGGTGTAGATGTTGCTCAACGTTTTGACTGTTTTTTACAGCCTTTAGCTTCAAATCACGCTAATGACTGATCTTTCAACATTAAGTCACATTTATCGCGGACAAATTAGGCATAGGCGCCATACCCCAAAGTCGCATAGTTTTAGTTATAAGCTTTATATGCTTGCGTTAGATGTTGACGAAATGCAGGCAAAGAAAGTGCCTGGTGGAATTTTTGGTTTTTCTTGGTTCAACTTATTGAGGTTTAAAGAAAGTGATTACCTTAGAGGTGAACCAAACACACTTAAACAACGTATAAAGAATAAGGTAGCGTCATTATCGGGTTTTGAGGATATAAGTCGCATTAGTATGCTAGTTCAGGTTAGGTGTTTAGGTATTTATTTTAGTCCAGCCAATTTTTATTTTTGTTATGACGTTAGCAACAACTGTACACAAGTGTTGGTTGAAGTAAGTAATACGCCATGGAACGAAAGGCACTATTATTTAGTCCCATTGATTAATAGCGATAAAAATAAAGCGGCAATACCGCACTCAACGAATAAGAACTTTCAGGTGTCGCCTTTTATGGATTTAAATATGTGCTATAAGTGGCGTATTAAGCCACCAACTGAGCATAGTTCAAGCTTAATGGTGCATATTGAGAATCATTTATATGATCAAGATAATACTGAAAAAATGTTTGATAACGAGTTAAAGCAAGACAGCAAAATATTTGATGTCACGATGAATTTAACTAAAGCTGCATTTAACCGCACAGCGCTATGGAAGCTTTGGCTAAATATTCCAGTAATGACCCTAAAAATTATTCTTGGTATCTATTGGCAAGCCATGAAAATATTTTTAAAACGTATACCTTTTATTGGTTATCAAAAAAGTAAATAAAAATTCTAAAACAGGAGTTTAGTGGTGGAACAAGTATCAGGTTTGAAAGTTAAAAAACCAGCAAGTTGGATAGAAAAACGTTGTCGTAGTTTAGTTTTCAACGTATTTGCAAAAATTCAATATGGTCAAATTGAACTCGTTGAGCATAACCAACGTTTACTTTTCCCTGAATTTGCTGAAAACAAATCTTTACTTGGTCGTATCAACATTCATGATAACAGTGTCTATAAAGACTTTGTTAAAGGTGGATCTATTGGTGTAGCAGAAGCCTATATCGCAGGAAAATGGAGTAGCCCTAATTTAACCACGGTTATTCGTATATTTGCTCGTGCACAGCAAGAAGTAGACAAACTTGAAAAGCAAAAACCTTGGTTAACTAAGCTTAAATATGCGTTGTTGCATCGCGGCAACCGAAATAGTCAGTCAGGATCTAAGAAAAATATTTTGGCACATTATGATTTAGGCAATGAATTGTATACGCGCTTTCTTGACCCCGAAATGATGTATTCTTCAGCGATATACCCAAGTCAAGAAGCCAGTTTAGCTGATGCGCAATTACATAAAATGTCGACCATTTGTCAGCGTTTAGAGTTAACGGCAAGTGATCATTTATTGGAAATAGGGTCAGGTTGGGGCGGCTTAGCCATTTACGCTGCACAACATTATGGTTGTAAAGTAACCACCACAACTATATCTGATGCACAATATGATTATGCTAAACAGCGTATTGAGCAACTAGGACTTACAGACAAAATAACCTTACTAAAACAAGACTACAGAGATTTAACCGGTGAATTCGACAAACTAGTGTCAATTGAAATGATAGAAGCCGTTGGTTTTGAATATTTACCGAGTTTCTTTAAACAGTGCAATGAAAGATTAAAGCCGGGTGGAAAACTCTTGATCCAAGCCATTACTATTGCCGATCAACGCTTTGAACACTACAAACGTAATGTCGACTTTATACAACGTTATATTTTCCCTGGCGGTTTTTTACCTTCGGTTACTGTTTTGACCGAGAACTTAACGCAATATACTGATTTAGTTACCGAATCGGTTAATGATATAGGTTTAGATTACGCAAAAACGCTTGCTCATTGGCGCGAAGCATTTTTACAATCTTGGCCTGAATTAAAGCCATTTGGTTACGATGAAAAATTTAAGCGACTTTGGTTGTATTATTTTGCTTACTGCGAAGGGGCTTTTCTTGAGCGTTCGACTAGCACAGTACACTTAGTCGCAAGAAAATAACATCAAAAATATTGTCTTGCCCAGTATCAGTTATAAAGCGACTAAAGGCTGAACAAAGCAGAAAGCCTTTGTTCAGGTATGCTGATAGTAAAGGTATTAGAGCTGTTCATTAAGCAGTTTTATAAAATAATTTACACTGATCGGTCGACTAAACATATAACCTTGCACCGAGTTACAGGCATTATCGACTAAGAAGCTTAATTGTTCTTGTGTTTCTACTCCTTCTGCCGTGACACATAAATTTAAATTATGTGCCATGGCAATTACAGCTTTTACTATGGCTTTATCGTTATCGTCAGCAACAATTTCTTTAATAAAGGTTCGGTCGATTTTTAAGTAATCTAACGGTAATTTCTTTAAGTAAGAAAGTGAGCTGTAACCCGTACCAAAATCATCAACCGATACACTCATGCCCATTGCTCTTGCATTACTTAACAATGTTTCTACAACTGAGTAATCATCAACTAATACATCTTCAGTTACCTCTAACTCTAATAAATAAGGGGTAACTTGATTATTTTGAATACAGTCTTTTAAATAGGTAAATAAATTGCTATCGGCGACTTGAGAAGGAGATAGGTTCATTGATATTTTAATATCAAACCCTAGCTTGCTTAGCTGTTTTGATATTTGGCAGCTACGATTAATTACCCATTCACCAATGGTAATGATTAAGCCGCTTCGTTCGGCTACTGGAATAAAACTATCAGGGCTAACTAAGCCTTTTTCAGGGTGGTTCCAACGAATTAAGGCTTCAGCTTTATTAATGCAATTTGTTTTTATATCAATAATAGGCTGTAAATAGAGTTCAAATTCGTTGTTTGTTATGGCTTGCCTAAGCTCTTGCTCAACTATAATAAGATGCTGTGAAGCGTCTTTCATTGATTGCGAGTAAAATTGTACGGTATTTTTTTTGTTTTTCTTGCCGTTATAAGCACTTAAATCGACAAACTTCATTAATTCATCAACACCTTGGGCATCATTAGGATAATTGGCTACCCCCACGCTGATACTAATATGAAAACTGTTCGCTTTTTTTGTGTGAAACGGTTTGTTTATACTTTCAATAATACGCTGAATAGCTAATTCGCAGCTAGCTTGGTTGTCAATATTTGCAAGAATTATTGCAAATTCGTCACCGCCAACTCGGGCTACATAGTCTGTAGACTTTACTGCTGAGCTAATGCGTTTACTCAGCTCAACCAGTAATTTATCGCCTTCTTCATGGCCATAAAACTCGTTGTGGCGCCTAAATTCGTTAATATCGATATAAAGTAAATAAAATGCTTGGGCACTAATAATATGTTTTTCTAGTGTTTGTAAAAAAGCATAACGATTAGGTAACTCTGTTAGCATATCTTGCATAGCAAGCTTTTCGTTACGCTGAACCAAGTGTTTAACTGTACTGATGTCGTTGGCAAATATTATCCAATTCTCTACTTCGTGCAGCTTATTTAATACGGGATAAAAAGCTACTTTTAGCCATTTAAGTGTTGATGGTGGCGAAATCCAACATAATTCGCCATCCCAACTTGAGTGAGTCGCTATTATTCGTTCGTACTCAGGTAATTGGTTCTTCATTAAGTTAAGAATGATATTGATGGGACGCGTAGGCTCTGAGCCGTGAAACGTTTGTTCTTCAAAAAGACTAAGGGCTGCCGTGTTTTCTATATTTGTATTAAAATCGCTACTGGCAATAAATACAGCGAATTCAGCATTTTCTATTACTTTAGCCAGAGTTGTTAAAATATGACTTTGTTCTGAGGGTTGGTTTAAAATTGAGAGTAATCGAGTGTGTAAATACTCGTTTTTCAAGAAAAGCCGATCATAGGATAATAAAACTTCACGTGCTACCTGTTTAGTTTTTTGTTGTACTTTAAAGTCTTCACGTTGGTTTGTTATAACCAAAATATTATGCTGTTGTTGTTTTATTGCGATAGCTTCTAAATGTAATTCTGTATTATTTAATGTTGTTTCAGTCCACAAACCTGAACGTAACCTGCCGTTTTCATTTTCTTTCCACAACAATTTGGCGTCGTAGAGAAAATCGAATAAAAAAGGTGTTTCTTCATTGATGGTAAATACTTGCTGGTTGCCCGCTTGTGGGAATAAATCCTTCGCCCAGTCTCCTTCGCCTTCAACCCACCTAACGGTTCCGGTTGTAGGATCAATAACTTCTAAAATGATTTGTTCAAGGGCGTTTATTACTTTATTTAATAGCGAGGTCATATTTACTCATCCCTTTAATAACAACTTAGCCAAGGCTAAAAACATGGCTTCTACATTTTCCCCTGTTTTAGCGCTGGTAGAGAAATGTAGATCAAACAAGTCTTTGTAAACCTTATTTTCATTGTTTTCAATATTCCAAGTAGCAGGTAAGTCGTTCTTATTAACGGTTAATACAGCAGGGCAGTTACTCACTTGTCGAGCGAGTGTATGTATATCTAAACCTTCATGAAATGAAGATGTGCGGGTTTGATCAACAACGATAATGTAAGCAGCTGCGCCACGTAAGTACCTTTCTTGAAAAACGTTATAAGTGTCATTACCTTCCATATCCCATAGCATGAACTGAATTTGTTCATTTTCGAAGGTGATGGTTTTTTTGTCTATTTTTACCCCTATGGTGGTAAGGTATTTTTCGCTAAAAATGCCTTCAACAAATTGTTTGACCAAACTTGTTTTACCAACACTGGATGCCCCTAAAAGGCATATTTTCTTTTGAATCAAAGCGTCATCTCCATATTCGACAGCTAGGTGGTTTTATTAAGCTTTTAATTCTTGCTTTGTATAACTCTACATGTGTGTAGTTTGAGTAAAAATACTACGCTTATTTTTGCTAGTGTCACCTTATTACTTAGGCTGTTAATCGTTATTGGTAAGAATAACATTAAACATCACGGTTCTTGCTGAGTTAGTGATATCGTTAATATCAATTTGTCCCAAGCCTAAGACAAACATTTTTGTTTTATCAATACCTAACTGTTGTAGTACATCAGCAGCGTTATTTGCTCTTTGTAGGCTAATGGTTAAGTTAGTCGAGTTATTACCGGTATTATCACTGCTGCCTAAAACGAGTAAGCCAAAATTTAAGTTAAGTGTTTGTGCTAGCGGCTCTAATTGTTGAATGTATTGATAAAGTCGCTTTAAGGTAAGTTGCATCTCAGGGGTAATGGTTTCAACAGCAACAGGGAAATTCAATTGTAGCGCTGCAATTCGGCCAATAATCTCATTAGCTAACTGTTGTTTTACTTGTTGCGTATCGGCATTAGGTTGAGATGTTGCTAACTGTAATTGTGCCGTATTTAAATTATTACCGACTGTAAAGCCTGCAAGCCCTAAGGTGTTTAGGAGTTGTTCGGTTTTTGTTAGGCTTAAAGTACCAGAAAGAACGAGGAGATTATTTTGCCAAGTAAAATTAACGCCAGGATATGTATTATTAACACGTTCTATACGTTGGTGTAATATCGGGATGTCTAAAGAGTAATATTTACGCTCTATTATTGTGAAGTGTGCCGCATTTAATGCATTGCTGTTAAGCCAATCAGTTAATTCAATAGCGTTAGGATCGCGTAATACATCAAGCGTTATTGCCTTGAGGTTATCTATTTCAAGCTGCTTAATAATGACCCCAGGTTGAGAGTCTAACTGCATTATTTTGTCATGTAATTGAGAAGTTTTTAACCAATTAACGCCTTTGTACCCGCTATATAACAATATTAAAAGAACAATGGCCCAAGCAAACCAAGGTGTTTTTTGCTTGCTAGTCAGAGCTTCTTTTTGTTCTGATAATAAACAGTCGCGAAGCAGGCCGTCAGTTTTGCCAAATTGTTGGTTATCGCCATTAAAGTTATTGAGATCTTCAAGGTATAAACTATGGATGTTTTCAACGGTTAATTGGAGTTGATCGCTTATGCTTTGTGGAGGATTTCCTGTTACTGCTGCCACAACAAGGGCACTTGGACCGGGTTTTATTAATAAATTAAAGTTTTCTGTACTAACTGATTGTAATTGTTCTTTGAGCTGATCATCACTCGTTAAAAATGAATCACCAACAAAATCGTTAATCGCTGTTAACATTGCCGAGACAATGTCTGCATCACTCTTGTTTTCACTACCTAATGGGACAGTGTTTAACAAAAGACCGGTTTCTCGGTGAATAAGAAAAACATGCTCCACACGATAAACAAAAGTTTGTGAGGCGGCATATTGTGCGTAACTAACGCCAGTTTGTCGGGCTTTAAAACGCCACGTTAGGCCTTTAATTGTGAAACTGTTTTCTATTAATTGATTGGTTTTTTCCATAAAGTCGCTGAGAAAAGCCGCGACTGATTTTCTCACTAAACTACCAACAATGGGATATAAAGAAGTGACCATTTGTTCGCGGTTATGGGCGACAGATGTTTGAACTGAATCTTCTACAAAGGGTTGCAGGACTTTATCTACTGAATTATCTTTTTGTTGCCTATCGTGCAGCGCTTCAGTGATAACTTCAGCTACTATTTTACGGGCATCTTTTCTCAAACTGTCTGTAATTCTACTGTTATCTTTACCCAGTAATAATGTACGGACTTGTTCTAATTGTTGCGCTGATTCAGCTTCTTTTGCTGCATCGGATGGCATTATAATTCATCATCTTCTAAATTAGTCGCCATAGTTGCTAGCAATTTAGCGAGTGTTTTTCTGTCGGTTTTTGATGAACTAAGCTCTTTTGATACGCTTTCAAGGTGTGTTTTTAATTGATCAAGTTGTTCGTTAAAGTTATGAGAGAGTGTTTGGCTACCACTATCTAGTGCTTGTTCCATAGCTTTAAAGTCTTGTTGCGTAGCTGTAGCAAACATTTCATGTTCTGACGCTAAACTGGCAAGGTCTTTCTGTATGACTAATTCGTTTTCATCATGCGTTTTGTCTAGGTGCTGTATTCTTTGTTCTACATCGGCAAACTGTTGAGTGAAATTTTCTTGCATTTTATCAAGCCGATTTGTAATGCTAATGTTCTGCGTATTTAATGCTTGTTCTAAATCACTGCGCGTTAATGCAATTTGCTTTTTTAATTGTTGTTCGGCAACGCCAAATACAATTTGTCTGAGTTGATCTAGTTCATTAATGGGCGATTCATCTTGAGGCTCTGATTTTTTGGCGGTTTTATTGTTAGGCATCTACTACATTCCATTATTATTAGACAATTGTGATAAATTTAGTGTAACGCAAAATTTGAAAACATCCTGTTTTTCACGCATTTAGTCATCAAAAATACACTTATTTAACATTATTATACTTGATTATGATTGTCTATAATTTGTAAGCGATGTGTGGTTTATTACTCAAAAGATAGATTTAAGTCAAAAAAGCATTTTAAAATATGACCTTAGTGATTTGGATGATGAAATACAGCACAGGAGGGCGAACATTTAAATGCATAACGAGTATTGCGCCTTTAACTAATAAGATTATTTCATGCAAAGAGTTCAACTTAGTAGTGCTTAAATCAGCAATGAGCAGATTTTTTAGTTAATTCGTATGCAAAAATTGAAGGCTTAACTGAATTCAATTACATATCATCCATGGCACATTGCCGCGTACATGTAAGGAAGCGTAAAGTTTGGAACTTAATCTGCTATAGCAGACTCTATTGAGTTACTTGAACAATAAATTTTACAGTGGAGTTATTTATGCAAGATGATAATCAACTTATTTTAACCTACTCAATCGCAAACCATTTAAGAACTGCAGCAGTATTTATGTTACTAGTCGCTATTGTACTCGTGGCTTAGCTTTCTCGACCGAAATCCTTATAGCACCTTAACGTCACATTTCTGCAATAAAGTTTTCATCGTTCGTTCATTTTACTTTTACCTTATTGTCATTTTTAGTGCTTAGCATGCTGGTGATGTTAGTGCATGTGCATTAGCAAAACCTATTTCACTAAAAACAACACTAAAGGAAGCATTATGAACTCGACCTGGGTTTCACTTTCAGCTTTGTCATCTTTTTTACTCTCTAGCGTTGCAGTCGCTGGCGTTTTACCTAATGTGCAAAAAGACAGCCAGTGGTTTGTTGATGGTCAGCAAACAGTACTGACTAAAACTCAATTAACAACACGCAATAAAGCAAAAAATGTCATTTTATTTGTGGGTGATGGTATGGGACTTTCTACCTTAACCGCAGCACGTATTTTAGATGGACAAAATAAAGGTCAGTCGGGTGAAGAGGGCTATTTAAGCTTCGAAGAGTTTCCTTATTCAGCGCAAGTTAAAACCTATAATGTAGATGCGCAAACGCCTGATTCCGCTGGCACCATGACGGCAATGATGTCGGGTGTTAAAACCGATGTTGGCGTAATTGGCGTTGATGAAGATATTGAGCGTGGTGATTGCTCAACTGTTCGTGGAAATGAATTAGTTACCTCATTAGAAGTGGCCGAGATTAAAGGCTTGTCGACGGGGATTATTTCAACGGCTCGTATTACTCATGCAACACCGGCTGCCGCTTATGCCAAGTCAGCTGATCGTAATTGGGAAGATGTGTCTGATATGCCAGAAGCTGCTGTAACCGAAGGCTGTGTTGATATTGCCACCCAACTTATTGATTTTGAAAAAAACCTCGAACAACGTTTTCCAGGTGTTGATGTTGACGGTATTGAAGTGGCATTTGGCGGCGGTCGTCGTCACTTTTTACCTAAAGATGCCAGCTTTAATAGTGCTGATGCTGTCAGTGCCATTGAAGGTGACCGTACTGATGGCGTTGATTTAACCGCTAAGTGGCAAGAGCAATATCAAAATGGTCAATATGTTATTGACCAAGCCGGTTTTGATGCTATCGATGCCAGCAGCACAGAACGTGTATTAGGGTTATTTAATGAATCGCATATGCAATATGAAGCTGACCGCAGTAATGATATTGCTGGTGAGCCTTCGCTAACGCAACTTACTAGCAAAGCTATTGATATTCTTGATAATAATGACAAAGGTTATTTTCTTGTTGTTGAGTCAGGTCGTATTGATCATGGTCATCATGCCGGCTCTGCGTATAACGCTTTAACCGATACCATTGAATTCTCTAACGCCGTACAAGCCGCTATTGATAACACTAACCCGGAAGAAACCTTAATTTTAGTAACGGCGGATCATAGTCATGTCTTTACGATTGCTGGCTATCCAAAACGTGGCAATCCTATTTTAGGCAAAGTAGTTAATGTTGGGGCAACGGAGCCTGCTTTAGCGGGTGATGGTATGCCATACACCACGGTTGGCTATACCAATGGTAAAGGTTTCAGAAACTTAATAAACGAAACAAATGCTGACTTAAGCTATAACGATGATGCTTTAGCGGGGCGCCAAAACTTAACCACGGTTAATACGACGACAACCGGTTTTCATCAAGAGACCACCGTACCGATGAGCTCTGAAACCCATGCGGGCGAAGATATTAGTTTACATGCCTCTGGGCCTAGTGCGCATTTGGCACAAGGTGTTATCGAGCAAAGTGTTGTGTTTCATATCATCAATCAATCTCTTGGCTTAATTGCTAAATAACCTGCTAATCGAAAGGAATTAACATGAAAACAGTAAAAATTTTATCTTTAGCCGTGTTGGCGGCATTAGCCGGTTGTGATGGTGACGATGGTACAAATGGCACTAATGGTGTTAACGGCAATAGCGGTATTAATAGTCTGATCAGCCAAACATTATTAAATGTTGGCGATGCACAATGTCTTAATGGTGGTGTACAAATTGATTCAGGCTTAGATGATGATGGCTCTGGTGTACTCGATGCTAGCGAAATTGATGCAACTGAATATGTTTGCTCGCCAACCTTAACACAAGCACAAGGTTCAGCATTGGCAGCGACAACAAATAACCTTTGGTATGAACAAGGGCAAAGCGTTTTAGCGCAAGCTGAGCTTAATACTCAATCTTTAGTGAATGCTAAAGGTAAAGCGAAAAACGTTATTTTGTTTGTGGGTGACGGTATGGGTATTTCTACGGTAACCGCAACGCGTATTTTAGCTGGGCAAAAGCTTGGTAAAATGGGCGAGGAACATCAACTGAGCTTTGACAAGTTACCATATTCTGGTTTTGTTAAAACCTACAATGTAGATGCGCAAACTCCAGACTCTGCCGGTACGATGACCGCGATGATGTCAGGCGTGAAAACCGATGTTGGTGTCATTGGTGTCAGCGAAGCTATTAGCAGAGGTGATTGCTCTACTGTATCAGGCAATGAGTTAGTCACCGCCTTAGAATTAGCTGAAATAGCGGGTAAATCAACAGGTATTATTTCTACTGCTCGTATTACTCATGCTACGCCGGCGGCAACTTATGCAAAATCAGCAGACCGAAATTGGGAAGATGTTTCTGATATGCCAGCCGCTGCTGTTACTGCTGGTTGCGTTGATATTGCTGCACAGTTGATTAGTTTTGAAAGTGATATGGAAAGTAAATTTGCTGGCGCAGATGTTGATGGTATCGACGTGGTATTAGGTGGTGGAAGACGACACTTTTTACCCAAAGATGCGGCATTTAATAGTGCGGATGCCGTCAGTGCTATTGAAGGTGATAGAACTGATGGCCGAGATTTAACCGCAGAATGGAAAGCACAGTATCCAGGCGGTAGCTATGTGATGGACCAAGCAGGCTTTGATGCTGTTGATGCTAACACGACATCGCATTTGTTTGGTTTGTTCAATGAATCACATATGCAATATGAAGCCGACCGAGGTAATGATATTGCTGGTGAGCCTTCTTTAAAGCAGATGACCAGTAAAGCGATTGATGTACTTGATAATAACCAAGACGGTTTCTTCCTGATGGTTGAAGCGGGCAGAATTGATCATGGTCATCATGCAGGGAGTGCTCATGGTGCATTAACTGACGCCATGGCTTTTGCTGATGCGGTACAAGCAGCTGTTGATGCCACTGACCCTGAGGAAACCTTAATTATTGTTACTGCAGATCATAGTCATGTGTTTACCATGGCTGGCTACCCTAAACGTGGTAATCCTATCTTAGGCAAAGTAGTGGGTGTGGGCAGTACTGAGCCAAGTCTAGCAAGCGATGGTATGCCTTATACCACTTTAGGTTATACCAACGGTAAAGGTTTTAGAGACCTAGGCGCAGAAACGAATGCAGATGCAGGTTATAGCGGTGATGCAGTAACCGGGCGGGTAGATTTAAGCTCTGTTGATACTACTTCTGCGGGTTTTCATCAAGAAGCTTTAGTGCCTATGGGCTCTGAAACGCACGCGGGCGAAGATGTTGGTATTTATGCGTCAGGGCCGGGGGCGAATTTAATTACTGGTACGAATGAACAAAGTGTAATATTTCATGCCATGGATTATGCCGCTGATTTGGTTGCGAAAGCTGAGCAAGTACTAAACTAGCGAGCGCTAATTTAGTTCAGTCAGGGAAGTTGTCATTATAAAAATGGCACCTTCCTTTTTCGCTAATCTACATTCACCATATATATCAATCATGCTGACTAGTCATTGTTATCTAGCAACATAACTACATCTTCTTAATAGGTTTATTATGAAAATTATTGCCGCCTTATTATTCACCTTGCCATTAACGGCTAATGCCAATGAGTGTAAAATTTCTGCTGATGTGATCAGTGCTTATTATCAACTTGATACGCAAATTACTCACCAAAATATGGAACAACCGCCTGTTAAGCAATTATTCGAATTACACCGAAATCATAACCAAATTTTACAACGCAATGTAAGTAAAGGCGTGAATGATATTTGGTCATTATATGCTAATCGCTTGTCGCTCAGTAGAGTGTTCGACAAGTATCAACATATTATTGACTATCAACCGAATGAATTAAGGTATCAGCCACAGTGGCAAGACGTTTATCAGCTGGTTGCCATACCTGCATTTAATCAGATGCAATTGGTCGAACAAAAAGGTTCGGGATGTTTGCTTGAAGAGCACTATGTGTTGAAAGGCCAAGTATTAAAAGGCAAGGTGTTAAATGGTGATGAATTAAAGGAGCTACATAACGGTTATCAACTGGTATGGTTACCGAAATTAGGTTTAGTAAAATCTCTTACATTGCAAAATGGGCAGTTAACACAACAATGGCAGCTAACAAAATATCAACAAAAAGATGAAAAAATGCCAGCATTATTTAAGCAATACGAAACTTATCAAACAACTGATTATGCGGATGTTGGCGATAACGAAGGCATTCCATTTTTAGCTAAAATGATTAACCAAGGTTTTTCGATGCCGATATCTGAAACTAGACATAATGCTGCGATAACGCATAGCGGCTATCAGCACTAATTATCTATTCAGTTGGCACTGACTCGTTAATAAGAACCAACCAATATTAAGTAATTCATATTAAGTTATCACCAAGCGGCAGCTATTAATTGCCGCTATATAAATGCTTTTTAATAATTGGACTTTCAGCCAAGGTTTTGTTGCTCGGTAACTCTAATGTGCCGTGCAGCAAATAGATAACTTTTTCACCTTGTTCGGCTAACTCGAGTGCATGTTGAACATTAATTAAAATATTTGACGCTATTTCTTGAGGAAATTTGCTAGCGTCGCGTCTAATGTATTCAATAATATCGCTATTAACTTCTTGGTCGTAAAATACCGCATCAGCAAATTGCATTTCTCGGTGTGCATTAAGAGTTAAATTATCAGGGTTACCATCACCGGTGTGTATAAACACTATTTCCCCATCAGGTGCTGGCGTTTGTGTTTGCAAACTGGCGATAAGTTGTTGCTCAGCTTGTGTTGTTTTACCCGCTAAAATATTTTGACCGATGCTGCCACGTAATGTGCGTTCCCAAAAAGTACGACGGTCACGTATGCTTTTTACTCGTGCTTTTACATGATCTCTAAATTTAAAGGAAAAATCAGCTAACTTGCCATAACCATAAGGTAAGGTTTTTTCTATTTGTTCGCGAAGCATTCGTAATAAAATAGGCGCACTGCCTGAGCTCGACATCGCAATGATCATCGGCGCGCGGTCAATAATCGCTGGCGTTATATAATTACAAAGCTCAGGTTGGTCGACAACATTGGTCAGTAATTTTAACTTTGTGCTTTCAGCTGCTACTGCGCTATTAACTTCGTTACTATCTGTTGCGGCAATAACAATATTACAACTGCCCAGATGACCCGGCTGATAATTATGCTTAAGCCAAGTTAATTGATGTACATTAACTAAACGCTCAACACTACTATTAAGTGTTTCAGACATTATGGTGATGTTAGTTGTCGACTTTAATAACAAGTCTATTTTGCGGGCAGCAACTTCACCGCCACCTATTATCATGGCGTTAATATGTTTGGCGTCTAGATATATAGGGAAATACTTCATTGTTTTGACACTCTACCTTTATAGTTAACGTTTAATTTTAGCTACACCGCGGTGACTAAAATTATTTTACTAAAAGGATAATAGTGTTTTACTGATAGCTAAGCCATTACTATCACCATAAATATAGTGACCAGGGATAAAGTCTACCCCAGCAAAGCTAATATGAGTGTTGATTTCACCTTTACCTAATTTCTCAGTTTTTATTGGACAACAACCGAGAGCTTTTACGCCAAGTGCTAAAGTGGCTATAGTGCCAGCGTCTCGAATACAGCCATTAATAACAATAGCCTGCCAACCATTTTCTACTGCTTGCTCTGCTAACATATCACCAAGTAAAGCATTAGTGATGCTTGCCTTGCCATCAACAACCATGACTTTATTCGTACCATCTGTGGCAACCAGCTCTTTAACCTTCGAGTTATCGTTATAACAACTAACGGTAACTATTTCGCCAAAGAATATTTTCTTACCTCCATAATCATTAAAAATAGGTGCTGCTAGGTTAAGTTCGTTGGCATGATCATCGAATAAATCAGGGAGTAGATCTAACATAGGTATCCTTAACGTTTTGGTTGTGGAAAATTTTGTTAATGTTAACTTTATGATAATTACTTTAGCAGAACCGTGATTATTGATCTGTTACTCATGACTATACTCAGTATCAAGCAAAGTTATTTTCCTACTTATATAAAGGTTGTAAATAATAGGTAAAAATAAAGGCAGCATATACCGTCAGTTTTATAGCTTACTACATAGTCTGCAGCGTTGAGGTTCTTCATATATTAGCTGGTATTAATAAAAAGATAACCGTGGCTTTTTTGTTAGGTTATAGTTTTTTGTCAGGTTATAGAGTGATAAACTAGCAAAAAATATTTAATGAGAATAAAAATGCCTTGGATCCAGCTTAGATTAAGTGCTGATGAAGATACTGCCGAAAAATATAGTGATTGGCTTAGCGCATGTGGTGCACAAGCGGTTACTTTTATCGATGCTAAAGATACACCGATATATGAACCTTTACCCGGTGACGATGTTATCTATTGGAATAATACGGTAGTGATGGGCTTATATGATGCCAGCCATGATATGGATAAAGTGCTTAACTATTTAAAAAGCATTCATCCAGATAAAGCTAATATGGCATATAAACTTGAACAACTAGAAGATAAAGACTGGGAACGTGAATGGATGGATAACTTTCATCCGATGAAATTTGGCGAACGTTTATGGATTTGTCCTAGTTGGCGAGAAGTACCCGAGCCAAACGCTGTAAATGTTATGCTCGATCCCGGCTTAGCTTTTGGTACCGGTACCCATCCAACCACGGCATTATGTTTAACTTGGCTTGATGGTTTAGACCTTGAAGGTAAAACCGTGGTCGACTTCGGTTGCGGCTCAGGTATTTTATCATTGGCCGCACTTAAGCTAGGTGCTAAGAAAGTTATCGGTATTGATATCGATCCACAAGCACTGCAAGCAAGTTTAGAAAATGCAAAACGTAACCAATGTGAAGACCGTTTAGAATTATTTCTTCCTAAAGACCAACCTCAATTTAAAGCCGATGTGGTGGTGGCTAATATATTAGCCGGACCATTACGCGAACTTGCACCGGTAATAATAGAGTATGTTGCTAGTAAAGGTGTACTTGCTTTATCAGGTGTTTTAGAAGAGCAGGCTGAACAATTACAAAGCATTTACGGTGAGTTTTGTCAGATGGATCCGATAAAGGTACAAGAAGAGTGGGTGCGTTTGTCAGGAGTTCGTAAATAGTTTTCAATAAATGTCTTAAAAAATGAGCAGCTTTTGTTATCAAATTGTACGAAATCTGCTCGCATCAACACTTTATAAAATGTCAATATAAAAAACGTGAAAAAAAGCGCTTTTTGTTCAATTTATATCCTTTTCAATCTTAAAAAAAACGCGTAAACTTAGCGCCCTTTTGACTGGTAGCTCAAAAAAACAACAGCGTGAAGATAGGTCCATACACTTTAGCAAGCAATACTATGCTTGCACCCATGGCGGGAATAACAGATCAACCATTTAGACAACTATGTTGTCAGATGGGGGCAGGGCTAGCAGTATCAGAAATGATGTCGTCTAATCCAAAAGTGTGGAATACCGGTAAATCTCAACGTCGTATGTTACATAGCGAGGAAGCAGGTATACGTTCGGTGCAAATTGCCGGTTCAGACCCTGAAGAATTAGCTTTTGCTGCTAGGTTCAATGCTGATAATGGCGCACAAATTATTGATATCAATATGGGGTGTCCAGCAAAAAAAGTAAATAAAAAATTAGCAGGTTCAGCGTTATTGAAAGAACCCGCGTTAGTCGAGCAAATTGTTAAAGCTGTGGTTAATGCGGTAGATATTCCAGTAACGCTGAAAATTCGAACTGGCTGGTGTGAAAACACTCGCAACGGTATTGAAATAGCCAATATTGCTGAACATAACGGAATACAATCACTTGCTGTACATGGCCGTACTCGTAATGACTTTTATAAAGGCAATGCAGAGTACGACACCATTAAAGCAATTAAACAAAGTGTAAATATTCCGGTTGTTGCTAACGGCGATATTACTTGTGCGGAAAAAGCGGAACAAGTGCTGAATTACACTGGGGCTGATGCAATTATGATTGGTCGTGGTGCCCAAGGGAGACCTTGGATTTTTCGAGAAATTAACCATTTTTTGAAAACGGGTAGACATTTGTCTGCTCCTTCAACGGATGAAGTACGCTCTATTTTAATTGGGCATGTAATGGAATTACACAAATTTTACGGTGAATTTATGGGTGTATGTTTTGCCCGTAAACATGTTTCTTGGTACATGCAAACGCATGAGCAAGGAAAATCGTTTCGTTCTATTTTTAATGCACTTGAGTCAGTTTCACAACAACTTGACGCATTAACTATGTATTTTGATAATTTAACTTTAGAAAGAGTCTGAACTTTATGTTTGAACAAAATATTTCCTCTCCATTTATTACCGGTGATCTACAAACTCAGACAAAGGCCTCGCCTTTACGCACACAAGCGAAAGTAGCTATTAAAAACTACTTGTCACAGTTAAACGGTAATGACGTTGATGATATGTACGACCTTGTACTTTCAGAAATTGAAGCGCCAATGCTTGAAGAAGTAATGCAATATACGCGTGGTAATCAAACCCGCGCCGCTAACTTACTAGGCATCAACCGCGGTACTTTACGTAAGAAGTTAAAAAAATACGGCATGAACTAAAAAGTACGACAGGTTAGCCTGTCAATTAAAAGCACCCTCGGGTGCTTTTTTGTTTTTAGGGATGCAAAAGTTATCCAGTTAGTCAACTTTAGCATCCCAGTAGAAGTAAAAATAACCAGCATAACAATGATAATAGATGCGGTGTATTAATTAGCCCTGCAATACCAACATCTGTTATAGGTCAGACAACCATTTTATTTTAATTTATAGGTAATTAGAAAAACCATGGATACACCACGCCCAATCAAACGCGCACTATTAAGTGTTTCAGACAAAACCGGTATTGTTGAATTTGCTCGCTCGCTATCACAAAAAGGTGTCGACCTTTTATCTACAGGTGGTACCGCGAAGTTATTGGCTGAAAATGGCATTAAAGTAACAGAAGTATCTGATTACACAGGTCACCCAGAAATTATGGACGGCCGTGTTAAAACCTTGCACCCAAAAGTTCACGGCGGAATTTTAGCACGCCGCGGTACTGACGAAGCGGTAATGACTGAAAACAACATCAGTGCTATCGATCTTGTTGTCGTAAACCTTTACCCGTTTGCTAACGCTGTTGCTGATGAAAATTGTTCTTTAGAAAATGCGATTGAAAACATCGATATTGGTGGCCCAACTATGGTTCGTGCTGCTGCTAAAAATCACAAAGATGTCACCATTGTTGTTAACGCTCATGATTACGATCGCGTTTTAGCTGAAATGTCAGCGAATGATGGTTCTTTGGTTTACAAAACACGTTTTGATTTAGCCATTGCTGCTTACGAACACACGGCAGCATATGACGGCATGATCGCTAACTATTTTGGCAAAATGTTGCCTGCACATGGTAGTGATGAAGTTGCTAACCTAGAGAGCCAAAAGTTTCCACGTACCTTTAATAGCCAGTTTATTAAAAAACAAGACTTACGCTACGGTGAAAACTCACATCAAGATGCTGCATTCTATGTAGAAGCATCGCCTGAAGAAGCCTCTGTTTCAACAGCGAACCAAATTCAAGGTAAAGCGTTATCTTATAACAACATTGCTGATACAGACGCTGCACTAGAATGTGTTAAAGAATTTGACGAGCCAGCATGCGTTATTGTTAAACATGCAAACCCATGTGGTGTTGCGATTGGTGATGATATTTTAGCCGCTTATGAAGGGGCTTATAAAACAGACCCAACGTCTGCTTTTGGTGGCATTATTGCTTTTAACCGTGAGTTAGATGAAGCAACTGCACAAGCTATTGTTTCACGTCAATTTGTTGAAGTAATTATCGCGCCGAGTATTTCTGATGCTGCAGCAAAAATTGTTGCCACTAAACCTAACCTACGTTTACTTGCTTGTGGCCAATGGTCTGCTAAAACAACAGGCTTTGATTTTAAACGTGTAAACGGTGGTTTGTTAGTACAAGACACAGATCAAGGCAGTGTAACTCGTGATGAACTAACTGTTGTAACTAAGCGTCAGCCTACATCTGAAGAAATGCGCGATTTACAATTTTGTTGGAAAGTGGCGAAATACGTTAAATCAAACGCTATTGTTTATGTAAAAAATAGTTCTACTATTGGTGTCGGTGCAGGCCAAATGAGTCGCGTATACTCAGCAAAAGTTGCTGGTATTAAAGCTGCAGACGAAAATCTAGAAGTGGCAGGTTCAGTAATGGCATCAGACGCTTTCTTCCCATTTCGTGATGGTTTAGATGCCGCTGCAGAAGCTGGTATTACTGCGGTAATTCAACCTGGTGGTTCAATGCGTGACAATGAAGTTATTGCAGCAGCAGACGAACATAATATCGCTATGGTATTTACGGGTATGCGTCACTTCCGTCATTAAAAGCTAAAATGTAAAAGCTATGCTCAGGGTATGTTTCGTTCTGAGCATAGCTATTTTTAATATCGACTTTGGCATAACTGTTTGGCTCAGTTAAAAAACACCTTTAAATTTTTGGCTACACATAAACTTAAAGGTTGAAACCCGCAATTAAGTTTAAATGCCGTTTTTTGTCGATAAGATAAAACTTTCGACACTGAACATCTGAAAGAAATCTGCTATAACTAGTTTCTATAAAAATTTACTCGTTAATGGAAGATAAAAATGCAAACAACAACTCAAACGTTCAAAAAAGTTTTTACCGCGTCAATCGTGTCTGCAACTTTATTATGCTCAGGTTTCGTTGCTGCTCATCAAGATGCTCATCACCAAAGCCAACTTGAAAAAGCAATTGCTGGCGATCATCGTTCAGAAAAAAACAAGTCACGTGATGAATATCGTCATCCTAAACAAACTCTCGAGTTTTTTGGTTTTAATCCAATGATGACTGTTGTCGAAATTACTCCAGGCGGTGGTTGGTATACTGAAATTCTAGCACCAGCGGTTAAAGGTAAAGGAAAGCTTTACGGAGCACATTACCCAGATACAGGTGAAGATAACTACTATAGTAACTCTCGTAAGCAATTAGTTAAAAAGCTGGCAAGTAATGAAGTTTATAGCGAAGTAGAGTTAACTAACTTTGTACCACGTCAAGCAAGTGAACTTGCTCCTGCAGGTACTGCCGATATGGTACTAACTTTTCGTAATTTACATAACTGGCGTGATGAAGGTGTAGAGCAAGTATTTAAAGATGCCTACAAAGCCCTGAAAAAAGGTGGCGTACTTGGCGTAGTTGAACACCGTTTACCTGAAGGCGTAGATCCTAAAAAAGCGGTTGGTTATGTATCGCAAAATAAAACAATAGCGCAAGCAAAAGCCGCTGGTTTTACTTTAGCGGCTAGCAGCGAAATTAATGCTAACCCCAAAGATAAAGCGGTTTATCCAAAAGGTGTTTGGACGTTGCCACCCGTATTACGTTTAGGCGATGAAGATAAAGCTAAATATATGGCGATTGGCGAAAGCGATCGCATGACATTAAAATTTGTAAAATAATATTGAGTCGCTATGACTTAACTATATAGGTCATAGCAACTTAACCAACTAGGAATGTAAGTGAATGAATGTTTTGGTCATTGGTAGTGGCGGTCGAGAGCATGCTTTAGCATGGAAAGCTGCACAATCAACTTCAGTAACAAAAGTATATGTAGCGCCTGGCAATGCCGGCACAGCTACAGAAGATAAACTAGAAAATATTGCCATGTCTGCTGACGATATTCCTGCGTTAGTTGATTTTGCTAAGCAAAATAATGTTGTGTTAACTATTGTTGGCCCAGAGCAGCCGCTTGTTGATGGTGTAGTAGATGCTTTTCAAACTGAAGGTTTAATGATCTTTGGTCCTAGTGCGAAGGCGGCACAGCTTGAAGGTTCTAAATCATTTACAAAAGACTTTTTAGCAAGAAATAATATTCCAACTGGCAGTTATCAAACATTTACTGAAATTGAACCTGCTCTGACTTATGTTCGAGAGCAAGGCGCTCCTATAGTAGTTAAAGCCGATGGCCTTGCTGCTGGTAAAGGTGTAATAGTTGCTATGACTCTTGAAGAAGCAGAAGACGCTATTCAAGACATGCTTGCAGGTAACGCTTTTGGTGATGCAGGACATCGTGTGGTTATAGAAGAGTTTTTAACCGGTGAAGAAGCCAGCTTTATTGTTATGGTTGATGGTAAAAATGTTCTAGCATTTGCTACCAGCCAAGATCATAAGCGTGCATATAATGGTGACAAAGGGCCAAATACTGGTGGCATGGGAGCTTATTCTCCTGCTCCTGTCGTAACGCCAGAAATTCATCAACGCGCGATGAATGAAGTTATTATGCCTACCGTTGAAGGCATGGCAAAAGAAGGTGCTCCATACACTGGATTTTTATATGCTGGTTTGATGATTGACGCTGATGGTACGCCAAAAGTTATTGAATACAATTGTCGTTTTGGTGATCCTGAAACACAGCCTATTATGATGCGATTAAAGTCAGATCTTGTTGAACTATGTATGATGGCTTGTCGTGGTGAATTAGACAAAGCAACAATTGACTTTGATCCACGTCCAGCCGTAGGTGTTGTAATGGCTGCTGCAAATTACCCTGCTAGTTACCCTAAAGGTGATGTAATTTCAGGCTTAGATATAAATACACAAGCGGACCGTAAAATATTCCATGCGGGCACAGCAAACAAAGATGGAGCGATAGTTACCGCCGGTGGTCGAGTGTTATGTGCAACAGCCATTGGTAACAATGTTACTCAGGCACAACAATCAGCGTATGAATTATTAAAGCAGATATCATGGCCAGGTGTTGAGTATAGAACAGATATTGCTTATCGAGCCATTGAACGTGAATCTAGTTAGACGAGTAAGCTAATTAATAGACAACAAAAAGCCCAGATTATCTGGGCTTTTTGTTGAGCGCTAAAGCGAAGTTATAATTAACTATAGAATTTAGCGTAATTTAGCAAAAGTTTCTTTATTGGCACCACCGGCTATTGCAGCGGCAATAGCTGAGTTTTTATCGACACCAGAATCTATCGCTGCATTTACAATGTTTTCGTATTCAGTATCTTTACTTTGAGTAACCGCTGTTTTAACTACATTATCCGCTTGGTTAGGAAATAGCGCCAAAATATCCTTTACAATGTTTGTTGCTTGTTCAGGTATAGCAGTAATAGCCGCAGTTAAAATATCTAACACTTTACTCGGATAGCTAGACGCGGTGTTATTCACAATGTTACTAGTATCGTAAGGCTCGGTGCGTATTGCTACTCGAACAATATTTTCAATTTCAGTCGGAATAAACTTTACGGCGGTATTGACTATCTCTTGGGCATAAGCAGGCTCAGCAGTAATTGCTATTTCAACTAACTCGCTGCTTGGGGCAACATTAGCTTTAATAGAATTCTCAATTACATCACAAGCAAGCACAGGTTGAGCTGATAAAGCGCCTAACATAATTTGGCGGTACTCTTCAGGGTAGCGCTTAAAGGCCACCGCCATTACCACGTCAACCTTTTCAGGGTAACGTGAAAGAATAGAGTTGACACTACTTTGAATTGTTCTATGTTTCTTTACTTGTTGGTTTAATATTTTAGCTATTAAACGTTCCTGTTTATACTCAGCAATATCCTTCGCCATAACTGCACTACTAATACCAGCAAGAAAAAAGAAGGTAATTAATTTTTTCATTTACTATGCTCTCTGAGCAAACATCAAGGAAAATTCCAACATGTTTGTATTATTATTCTTATGTCCAAATCAATATAGAGTATAAGCTAAGATATATCTCCTGTTTATTTGTACATATAAATAGATATTTTTCAATTAAATGCTAGCCCAATTCAGCTAACTACATACTTCTTAGTCTGTTAACTAAGCAAATAGTTCAATTAAAAAGCAAACAAACACTTTTATGCAATTTAATTACAATTAGCGGTTGACGTGAGATGAAAAATCTCTAAAATGCGCTCCACTTCTTCGGGACAAGTCGAAGAGGTTGTTTTAATGAGTTATCTAGCGCGGTTTAGGCCGATTTGGTTAACTTAACGTTTTAAAGTTAAGTTTGAATCTTCTGAAAAGAAAGTTTAAAAAAAACGAAATAAAACGTTGACATTGAAACAGAGTTGCGTAGAATGCGCATCTCGCTTCAGGCAAGGCCTGTAGCAACGAAGCAAAGCGAATGAGATTTTGTTTCGGTTAGTTTTTTACTTTGAGTTTAAACTAACGTTCTTTAACAATTAGTTATCATGCAATTTGTGTGGACACTCACATTAACGTTGATTTTACATAGTTATCCTCGGATAACAAAAAAACAGCTTAATATGATGTCACACAAAATAAGTATCATTTAGGTCTTCGGATTTAAATAATACGTTTTATGTAGTTACTTAGTTCCTAGTCGGGATTAAGTAACACGACAGAATTCATTGAGCAGA
>NZ_NBOE01000014.1 GCF_002104515.1 Colwellia polaris
AACTCTGTTTCAATGTCAACGTTTTATTTCGTTTTTTTTAAACTTTCTTTTCAGAAGATTCAAACTTAACTTTAAAACGTTAAGTTAACCAAATCGGCCTAAACCGCGCTAGATAACTCATTAAAACCGGGCTTACGTCGTCCTAACTCGCCCTAATTCGTATTTCCTATACATCAACCTCTTCGACTTGTCCCGAAGAAGTGGAGCGCATTTTAGAGATTTTTGACCTCACGTCAACCGCTAATTGTAATTAAATTGCATAAAAGTGTTTGTTTGCCTTTTAATTGTACAGCTGGTGCTTTTAATAAGCTAAAGCAGTGTAAATAGCATGCTGTTCAAATGAAAATACTATTATCTCTGTTTTTTCTTTTGCTCATACTAAGTTTTTAAAGTCTATTTTCTACAAAGCTAGTGCAAAGAGTGAAAGCTACAGTTAAAAATTAATGCTATATAGGTGTTTTTACTAATTTTTATAAACGAATATCGTGACTGGGAATGTTATATAGGTATATAGCTGAATAAATTGCATAAAAATTACACTTATTCTTGCACATTGCTAAAAGGTGGGTAACATAGAATTGCAATTTAAGTTTCTTATAAAATAATAATTAGGTATCCATTATGAAGTCTCCTCAACCATTAACGCTCATAGTAGCGTTAGTTTTCTCTGTAGCTATATACTTTTTAGCAAACGGTGATGTTATTGAACTTACCAGTATCAGCGCCGCTGTTATTGCTTTTGTTTGTGCATTCATCGCCCCGTTAATTGGCAAAGCTGAAACAAGTGTACAAGATGCAGACACAAGTATAAGTACTCTCTATGTTGGTAATTTACCTTATAGAGCTAATGAAGCTGCAGTAAGAGAGCTTTTCTCTGAATATGGCCAAGTTCAATCCGTTAGATTAATGAAAGATAAGCATACAGGGAAAAGACGTGGCTTTGGTTTTGTAGAAATTTCGTCAGCTGATGCCGACAAAGCGATATCTTCACTAAACGATAGTGAATTTCAACAGCGAACTTTAAAAGTTCGTGAAGCAAAAGAACGCCCAGAACCAGTTTCTGAGTAACCTGTTTATTTAAATACATTAGTAATGTTTTAATGTTTCAAATGCCGTTTATTTAGTAAACGGCATTATTCACCTTCAAATGTCAGCAAACCCACACCGATTTACCATTCTTTTATTCTAAATAAATGAATGCTCTCACTTATGTTCATCGTTTTGTATAAATTTTCATAGTTAATATGCTGTTATTTTCTAAATTTCACTTTATTGCTTAATTATTGATTTCTTTACTGATTAATAATTAAAAAAGGTGACATAAGTTGAAAAATCAAATAAAGTGTTAAAAAATGTAAACAAAGGGAGTTGATTACTATAATAATGAATAATACTAAGAGAATATAATGCTACAAAAAGTTTTTCTGTTTTTTTTAAAATTAACTGCCCTATTTTTAATCTCGATATCTTCTGCATATGCAGCCTCCGCACCTACTGTAGCTAACTTTTCTCCTGCGGAGTCGTTTATTGGTGAAGGGTTTTGTTTTAACGCAAACTTTACCAATAGTTCATCAGATATTGGCTATGGCCCATATTACTTACTAAATCTAGCTCCAGATTTAACATATCAGTCAGCAACATTTAGTGGGCTAGATTTAGAATTGGTTTCTAGTCAAACCTATGATGCGACAGAAACCTTAAATGATCCTATCTCTGGTTTACCTTTTACGGGAACTGAAGATGGAACTCTAGTAGCACTTACGATACCTGTTGGCTCGGTTTCAAATAATCAACAACCCTTGCAAGTGGAAGTTTGTCTTACGGTCGCTTTGGATGCTGAACCAAATATATTGCAAACTGACGCAATAGGAATAGTACCTGGTTTTCAATTTGGCGATAGTGCTACAGGCACAAAAGGGGAAGATACAATTGTTGGCTCTGCTGACAGTAATGACTTTACTCCTACCGTTATAAAATACACTATTTCAGATAGCACAGCAGAATCAGAAAACCCACCAGGTCCCGAATGGACTTACCCTGTTGTTGCAATTGCGGATATAGCTTCAACTAGAACAGTTGCTCCTATAACATTTCCTACCATTACTTTACCTGGCAATGTTAAATATGAAGGCCCTTTTTCAATTGTTGGTGGCACTGATTGTACTATATCGCCAGATGAAGCTACATTAGCGGCTAACTCAGGTGTAGGAAATGATGTAGACATCAACATCAGTTGTGCTTCAGGAACAGGTACAAATGGTAATTCGCAGGATATTCGTGCTGAATTTGACGTTTATATTACTGACACTTTAAATGCTATGACTTGCGACAGCAATTCAGCCATTAACTCAGCTAAGCATTTAGTGTTAAGAAAAAGTGTTGCTGGCAGCGGCACACCTGGCTCTACTGTTACCTATACTTATGCTTATCAAACCTCTGAATATATTGATGGTTTAAACAACTTTACGGTTACTGATATTTTACAAGATGGTATTAGTTACAGTGAGTTTGCTAGTAATCAAATTCAGTTATCTATTCAGCACAACGGCAGTAATAGCGCTACAACAACTTTAAATACTAACTTTACTGACTCTGGTACTTCATCAACGTTTGAAGATGCCGATATATTAGCAGCTATTGTTGCCGCAGGAGGCAGTATTGGGCCAGCGGAAAGCGGCACGATTACTTATACTGCGGTTATTGATCAAGATTATGATAACGGCCAACCTGTACTTACCCGTGATACGATTAGTAATGACGTTACCGCGACATACGGTTTAAGCGATGCGAGTGGCGCTCAAGGTTGTTTCGAAGATTCTAGTGCTACCGTAACTATTGATGATATTGATATCAGCAAAAACACCATAGGTTCAAGTACTGTTAAGCCTGGCGATATTGTACAATTCCAATTAACCATGGAAATCCCTTCTGGCGATGCAAATAACGTAGTGTTAACTGATGTATTGCCTCTACCTGTATTTACTGCAACAGACTTTCCTGCGGCAACACAAACAAGTTCAACTCCTTATCCTGGCTCTGCTAGCGCTGGTAACTTTATCGAATATGCGGGTACTTCTGATTATAATGGTGATTTTACTGTTACGCGTGATGCCGGTTCAAACAGTATCAATATTGATTTTGGTAACATTAGTACCGGCACTGCAAGTTCAAAAAATATTGTAATTAATGTATATGCTCTAGCAAGTAACGAACCGTATGCTGATGGTTTAAGTCTTGCCAATCTATTGAACGCTTCAACTAATAACACCGCCACCGATAACGCTACTAACACCACGGTGGCACAAATAACGGTTCGCGCTCCAGACGTTTCGATTACAAAAACCATAACCAGTGATACTAGTGATTTAGATGCAGGCGATCAAATTGACTATTTAATTACCTTGGAAAACACAGGTGGTGCTGATGCTTTTGACGTAACACTAACCGATATATTTGAAAGTACAATTGATGCTTCTTCATGTACTGTACCCGTATTAACCGGTGGTAGTGGTGGCTATTCTGGAGATTTTTCTACCGGCCTAGTTTTAGATGACACCTTAGCTTCTGGAGGTGGTTTAGGTGAAGCAGGTTCTGGTGATGAAACGGCAACCTTAACTTTTTCTTGTAATATCAGTAGTGATATTGCTGCGGGCACTAGCATAGATAATACCGCGAGTATGTCCTTTGCCGCAGGTGAAGGTGAATCTGCGTTTCCAACCCGAGAAAGTACCATTACAGCAACAAGCATTCGAGCAAGTGTTGTTAAAACATTAGTATCTACTTCAGAAACTGATAGCACCTCTAGTGATAGCCGAGATGAATTAGCTATTGGTGAAATAGCACGTTTTAGAATTGTTACCGCCCTGCCTGAAGGCCTTCATAGCACTGTTAATCTGAGAGATTTACTGCCACCAGAACTAATTTATCAAGACGATGGCAGTGCAAAGTTTGGTTTTGTCGGTGCAGGGGTAAGTTCATCTGAAATCGCCGATCCTGGTACTTGTACTTATACATTAGCAGACTCTAATGCGAGTCCCGACTGTGATATAACAGCAACCAATGGCTCTTTTAGCGCCGGTACCGACCCTACTTTCAATTTAGGTACAGTAACGAATAGCGATGATGATGCTGATGAAGAATATATCGTACTTGAAATCAATGCAGTTAAAGTTGACGGTGGAAACGTTAATTTCTCTAACCGAGGTCGATATACCGACAGTACAGGAAATGATACTTCAAACTCATTAAACCTAAAGCGTGTCGACCCTACCTTAACACTTAGTAAGGATGCAGATAATGCCGGTGGTGATGCCGGTGATGCCATTACTTACACATTAACAATTACTGCTCCAGCAAGCTCTGACTCAAGCGCTTTTGATCTCAGCTTGGTCGATATTTTACCGACAGAATTAATTTATGAGTCAGGCACCGCAACTTATGGTGCTTGTGATGCAGCGACCAAGAGTTTTGACGATAGTGATCCAAATGGCGCAGGATTTTCGCTGACTATTGATAAATTAGCAGCCAATGAGAGCTGTATATTTACTTACGATGCAAATGTTTCATCAGCTGCGACCCCTGGACAAGAAATTACCAATAATGCCACTTTGTCATGGACTAGTTTAGACGGCTCTGGAAGCAATTTATCTGGTTCAAGCCCCGGAACTGAAAAAACTTATCAAGCTACAAACTCTGCAACCGTAACAGTTGAATTAACAACATCGGAAAAATCTATTGTTAGCACAACATTCGCACATACCAGTGAAGCAGGTTCAGGTACTAGTTCATCAGAACGTTCGCTTTCAATCGGGGAAGAAATTAAATATCGTTTAGTTGTAACCGTACCAGAAGGCTCTGCGGAAAACTTTATTGTCAGAGATAACCTTCCCGAAGGGCTAGAGTATGTAAATAATACAGCCTTTGTTTCATTAGTCAGTAATGGTGGTTTATCATCAAGTTTAGGGGCTGGTCTTTGTGCAGGAGGTAGCCAAGCATCAACAGATCCAAATGTAACACCTAATTGTGCCATTACACCTAATTTAGGGGCGTCTGGAAATTCTGTTGATTTTGATATGGGTGATATTACCAACAGCGATGCAGATAGTGATCTAGAATATATTGTTATTGAATTTTCGGCATTAGTAATAAACCAACTTTCAAATCAACAAAATGTAACTTTATCAAATCAATTTGAAGTATTACTCAGTAACATTCAGAACTCTGTATCTAATAACATGTTAGCAAACATATTAGAACCACAGTTATCACTTACCAGTACAACAACGCCGAGCTCAGTAGATAACCGTACTAATGAAACACCAACATTTGCATGGTCATTAGTATTGACAAACGAAGGGTTAGCTCAAGCATTTCAAATTCAAGATGGTGACAGCGGTAACTGGCAAGTTCAACTTCCTAGCGGTGTTGAAAACATTACTGCATTAGATGTTTCAAGCACAGGCACTGTAGTTGATAACACAAACCTATCTACAGCAATAAGTAGCTCAGACTTTACGGTAAGTGGTGCAGATAATAACTTGCTAAGTATTAACCGTATTTTTTCCATGAGCCCTTCGGCTACACTAACCATTACCTTTAACACCAATTTACAAGCTACTGTTAAACCAGGCACAACCTTAACAGCGAATACTGATATTGATTATGCTGGGCAACAATCTGGAGCTTCAGCTGAAAATGTGCGTAACTTTGCTGACATTACAACAGGCACAGGCAACACCCCTGTTACTTCTACAAGTGCACCTTTAAATAATTACCGCACACAAACAGCAACGAGTGTAGTAACAACAACATCAACACCGGTTATAGGTGTAGCAAAAGAGTTAATTAGTAATACTTTTGATCCTGCTGACGGTACGTTTGATATTGTTTATCGATTTTATGTGGAAAACAGCGGCGATGTCGCGTTAAGCAACATTCAACTTACTGATGATCTTGCTGCCACTTTTAACCCTATAGCTTCAGGCGATATCAATGTAACCTCGATTACCAGCACAGATTTCACGGTCGATGGAACGTTTGATGGCATTAGTAACACTACATTAATAGATAACACTACACCTTCGGATTTAGCAATTAACGAAACTAAAACTTTAGACATTGCTGTTACTGTTAGTCCAGGTACAGATCTTAATACTTACAATAATAGTACTACTGCTGAAGCAGAAAGTGCTCGAGATGATACAAATACAACTAACGATACCTCAGTTAATGGTTCTGATCCGGATACAGCCAACGACGGTCCCGACAATGATACTAGCCCAACACCTGTTACCTTTGCGGTCGACCCTGCTCTTGGATTAGCTAAGTCAATTAATGGTGCCATTCAGAATAATGCCGACGGTACTTATACTTTTAATTATCAATTTAATGTTAAAAATACCGGCGATGTAAACTTAACTGATCTACAAGTTATTGATAATTTAAGTACCACTTTTGCCAGTGCTGATAGCTTTAGTATTAGCACACCAACAAGTGCAGACTTCACAGTAAATGCAAGTTTCAACGGTGTAGGTGACACTAATTTATTAGCGGCAAACCAAAGTTTAGCGGTAGGTGATAGTGGCACTATTAATTTAGAAGTCACAGTAACACCGGGTTCAACATTAACTTATAACAATAGCGCGACTACTTCTGCAAATAGTCCTAACGGAACTGCTAACGACACCTCAGATAACGGCACCGATCCTGAAACCAATAATGGTAATGCGGCCGATGACGATGCAACACCCGTAACCTTTGCTGAAGCACCGGCTATTGGCGTAGCTAAAACTGTAAGTGCAGGCCCTACCAATAATGGTGATGGTACACATACGCTAACTTACTCTATGGTGGTTAAAAATACTGGTGATATCAGCCTAAGCAATGTGCAAGTTGTTGATGACCTCACCACGACTTTTAGTGGCGCTACCTTTGTTGTTGATGCTCAGAGCACTGGCGGCACACTCACTATAAACAATGCCTTTAATGGCGATGGTGATAAAAATTTATTAGCCGCGAACCAAAACTTAGCGGTTGGCGCAAGCGAAACGATCAGCTTAACGGTAACCGTTACACCAGGCACTAACTTAGGTCCATACAACAACAGTGCAACCGCTGGCGCTACTAGCCCAAGTGGTGCAACGGTTAATGACACCTCAGATAACGGTACTGACCCAGAAACAAACAATGGTAATGCTGCCGATGACGATGCAACACCCGTAACCTTTGCTGAAGCACCGGCTATTGGCGTTGCTAAAACCGTAAGTGCAGGCCCTACCAATAATGGTGATGGTACACATACACTAACCTATTCTATGGTGGTTAAAAATACTGGTGATATCAGCCTAAGCAATGTGCAAGTTGTTGATGACCTTACCACGACTTTTAGTGGCGCTACCTTTGTTGTTGATGCCAAAAGCACTGGTGGCACACTCACCATAAACAATGCCTTTAATGGCGATGGTGATAAAAATTTATTAGCCGCAAACCAAAACTTAGCGGTTGGCGAAAGCGAAACGATCAGCTTAACGGTCACCGTTACACCAGGCACTAACCTAGGTCCATACAACAACAGTGCAACCGCTGGCGCTACTAGCCCAAGTGGTGCAACGGTTAATGACACCTCAGATAACGGTACTGACCCAGAAACAAACAATGGTAATGCTGCCGATGACGATGCAACACCCGTAACCTTTGCTGAAGCACCGGCTATTGGCGTTGCTAAAACCATTAGCACAGGCCCTACCAATAATGGTGATGGTACACATACGCTAACTTACTCTATGGTAGTTAAAAATACTGGTGATATCAGCCTAAGCAATGTGCAAGTTGTTGATGACCTTACCACGACTTTTAGTGGCGCTACCTTTGTTGTTGATGCCAAAAGTACTGGCGGCACACTCACCATAAACAATGCCTTTAATGGCAATAGTGATAAAAACTTATTAGCCGCAAACCAAAACTTAGCGGTTGGCGAAAGCGAAACGATCAGCTTAACGGTAACCGTTACACCAGGCACTAACCTAGGTCCATACAACAACAGTGCAACCGCTGGCGCTACTAGCCCAAGTGGTGCAACGGTTAATGACACCTCAGATAACGGTACTGATCCTGAAACAAACAATGGTAATGCTGCCGATGACGATGCAACACCCGTAACCTTTGCTGAAGCACCGGCTATTGGCGTTGCTAAAACCGTAAGTGCAGGACCTACCAATAATGGTGATGGTACACATACGCTAACCTACTCTATGGTGGTTAAAAATACTGGTGATATCAGCCTAAGCAATGTGCAAGTTGTTGATGACCTTACCACGACTTTTAGTGGCGCTACCTTTGTTGTTGATGCCAAAAGCACTGGCGGCACACTGACCATAAACAATGCCTTTAATGGCGATGGTGATAAAAACTTATTAGCCGCAAACCAAAACTTAGCGGTTGGCGCAAGCGAAACGATCAGCTTAACGGTAACCGTTACGCCAGGCACTAACTTAGGTCCATACAACAACAGTGCAACCGCTGAAGCAACTAGCCCAAGTGGTGCAACGGTTAATGACACCTCAGATAACGGCACCAACCCTGAGACCAACAATGGTAATGGTGGTTTGTCTGATAGCACCCCAGTGAGTTTTGTTGAAAATCCAGCGATTGGCGTTGCAAAAAGTATCAGTGCAGGCCCTACAAACAACAGCGACGGTACCTATACCTTAACTTATGCGTTAGTAGTTAAAAATACCGGTGCCATTAATTTATCTAATGTACAAGTTGTGGATAATTTAAATACCACCTTTAGTGGCGCAACTTATGTGGTTGATTCAAAGTCGACTGTTGGCTCTCTCAATATTAATAATGCATTTAACGGTGATACAGATACCAACTTACTTGCTGCAAATCAAAATCTAAGTGTCGGTGCTCAAGATACAATTTCAGTTACCGTTACGGTAACACCTGGCAGCAACCCGACTTACAGTAACAGTGCTACTGGTAGCGGTGACAGTCCAAGTGGAGCAAGTGTTAGCGACATTTCTGATGCAGGTAGCGATCCAGAAAGTAATAACGGTGCAGGCGGTTTTGATGATGCAACCACCGTAAACTTTGACGAGTCTCCTGCTATAGGTATCGCGAAAAGAATTAGCTCAGCCGTAGTTAATAATAATGATGGTAGCTATACCTTAACCTACTCTATGCTAGTGCAAAATAATGGTGATATTGAATTAAACTCAGTACAAATTATTGAAGACTTTGCTGTTACTTACCCTTCACCTGCTACTGTGCAAGTTGATAACGTCGTTAGTAATAATTTCACTGTAAATCCTAGCTTTAATGGTTATAGCGATAAGAACTTACTTTCGGCAAATCAAACGTTAACGTCAGGTGCGTTAGCTTCATCTTCTGCGACACTTGATCTTACTATTACCATTATTCCTGGTGCTAACTTAGGTCCTTACAATAATACGGCAAAAGTAAATGGTACAAGCCCAAGTGGCGCGGTTATCAGTGATGATTCTGATGATGGTACTGATGCCAATGGTGATAATGGTGATGGTAATTTAGCTACGCCAACACCAGTAACATTTACAGAAGCACCCGCTATCGGTATTGCAAAAGAGATTAGCGGTCCAGTGACTAACAATGAAGATGGCAGTTACAGCCTTATTTATAGTATTGTCGTAAGAAATATTGGTGACGTGATCTTAAGCAACGTGCAAGTTTCAGAGCCACTATCAACAACATTTAATGGCGCTAGTTTTACCCTTGGTACCATTAGCAGTGCTGATCTTAATATCAACAATGATTTTGATGGTGCTAGTGATAATAACTTACTTGCTTCAGCTCAAAGCTTAGCGATAAATACCTCAGCGACTATTTTAGTTCCGGTTACCATAACACCTGGTACTAACTTAGGGCCTTATAGTAATACCGCTGTCGCAACAGGTGAAAGCCCAAGTGGTGATAATGTTACAGACAATTCTGATAATGGTAGCGATCCGGCCACCAATAATGGTGATGCAGGTAATGATGATGCAACCGTCATTACTTTTACTGAAGCACCGGATATTGGCATAGCAAAAGCGATGACTGGCGTCAGTAATTTAGGTGATGGACGTTATCAAGTGAATTACCAGTTCAATGCTAAAAACACCGGTGATATTGTTTTAAATAATGTGCAAGTAACTGAAAACTTAGCCAATATATTTGCCGATGCCAATACATTTAGCGTATTAAGTTTGAGCAGTACGCAATTAACAGTAAATTCAGGTTTTGACGGTAGTACCGACACGAACCTATTAGACCTAAATCAAACACTGGCTGCTAGCGCCACTGCAACAATAGAACTTAGCGTAATTATTACGCCTGCTGGTGATCTTGGACCTTATAACAACAGCGTTTCTATATCGTCAACAAGCCCAAGTGGTGATAATTTCAGTGATGTTTCTGACAATGGTACTGATCCTGAAAGCAATAACGGTGAAGGCGGCCTGGATGATACAACACCTGTAACATTTGCCGAAGCACCTGCCATCGGTATTGCTAAATTGTTAGTGGCAGAGCCTACTAACAACAACGATGGTACATACAACTTAAGCTACCAGTTAGTGGTGGAAAACATCGGTGATATCTCTTTAAGCAACGTACAAATTGTCGAAGATTTACGGGCAACTTTCCCGGCACCTGCTACGTTTGTTGTTAACGCATTAAGTGCAAATACCTTAACGGTAAATGCTGATTTTGATGGCGAAAGCGATAGCAATATTTTAGCTGCTAACCAAAGCCTTGCCGTTGCCGCAAAAGATACCTTGTTACTACAACTAACCGTAACGCCGGGCGCAAACCTTGGCCCATACAACAATACTGCTGTCGCTTCAGGCCAAAGCCCTAGCGGTGATGATGTTAATGATAACTCAGATAATGGTAGCAATACCTCAGGCGATAATGGTGCAGGCACTAATGATGATGCAACCCCAGTTACCTTTACTGAAGCACCAGCCATAGGCGTAGCAAAAGCCATGACCAATGTCACCAATAACGGTGATGGTTCGTATGCACTTACTTACACCTTTAACCTGAAAAACACCGGTGATATTGCGCTAGCCAATGTACAAGTAGTTGATGATTTGATGGCAACATTCCAAAATCAAAACATCTACACCATTACCTCATTAAGTAGTGCGTCTTTAATGGTGAATAGTGCTTTTAACGGTGATAGCGACACTAACTTGTTAGCTGCGAATCAAAGCTTAGTGCTAGGCGCAAGTGACATTATTACCTTAGTGCTTGAACTAACACCTGCCGGTAACTTAGGTCCTTATAATAATAGTGCGTTAGCCTCAGGGGTTAGCCCAAGTGGCAATAGCATTGACGATACATCAGACAACGGTATCGACCCTGAAGGTAATAACGGTGAAGGGGGTCTTGATGACTCAACGCCAATTACATTTACCGAAGCCCCGGCCATTGGTATTGCTAAGTTATTAGTTGCAGAGCCTGTTAACAACAGCGATGGTACATACAACTTAAGCTACCAGTTAGTGGTGGAAAACATCGGTGATATCTCTTTAAGCAACGTACAAATTGTCGAAGATTTACGGGCAACTTTCCCGGCACCTGCTACGTTTGTTGTTAACGCATTAAGTGCAAATACCTTAACGGTAAATGCTGATTTTGATGGCGAAAGCGATAGCAATATTTTAGCTGCTAACCAAAGCCTTGCCGTTGCCGCAAAAGATACCTTGTTACTCAGTCTAACCGTAACGCCGGGTACCAACCTTGGCCCATACAACAATACGGTTGTTGCTTCAGGTCAAAGTCCAAGCGGTGCTGATGTTAATGATGATTCAGATAACGGTGCTAATACTATTGGCGACAATGGTGATGGAACGGATAACGATCCAACACCGGTTACTTTTACTGAAGCGCCAGCGATTGGTGTAGCTAAAACGGTAAGCGGTGAAATAGTCCCTACTGTCAATGGTAGTGTCGGCAACTTCGACGTGCCATTTGCTTTAGTTATTCAAAACAATGGTGATGTACCTTTAACTAATATCCAACTTGTAGACGACCTCAGCGCACAGTTTGGTAGTGCCTATGTCAGTGTGAGTGAAGCAGCAGAGATTACCGCCTCTACTGCTGAAGAAACACCTAACTTAAACACTGATTTCCCAGCAAACTTATTTGATGGCATCAGTGGTCGTTTAATGCCTGGGCAAAGTATTAATATTAGTTTCACCTTAGAGTTAAACCCTGGCGCTGAAGAAGCAAAAGGTATAATAACTAACCAAGCAGAAGCTTTAGGTACCTCTACAGGTGGTGTAGAAGTTAACGATTTGTCAGATAGTGGAACTAACGCAAGTAACAACCCTGCTAACGGTGGTGACAACCCAAGCGCACCTGGTAACAGCAGCGGCGGTACCGATGATCCAACACCATTTGAATTGCCTGCAGGTAGCTTGCAAGGTGTCGTTTGGATTGATGCTGATCGCAATGATGCCCTCAACGAAGGTGAGCCGCTACTGATTAACTGGACGGTACAAGTAACCGATACCAATGGAAATATAATTGCCACCATACTCACCGACGAAAATGGCTTTTTCTCTATTGAGAATTTACCACAAGGTGACTACACCGTTGACTTTATGACTCCTAACGGTACAACCTTTTTCAGTACCGTAGTGTATATTCCAGCGAATGAATCTGTCAATGTTCCGGTACCTGTTGATCCTAGTGGCGTGGTATACGACTCAATCACTCGTATCCCTGTTGCCAACTCATTAGTTAGTATTATTAATGACGCGGGCACAGTATTACCTGATGTTTGTTTACTGCCAAATCAGCAAGACCAAATTACGGGTGAAGACGGTTATTATTTCTTTTTATTATTCTTAGGCGCTGATCCAGCTTGTCAGCACAACGACATATTTACCTTAGTGGTTACTGCTCCTGAAGAAGAATATCAACCAAGCCATTCAAACTTGATATTGCCACAGGCTGGCGTTTTAGATCCTACAGGTCAGCAAAATCCATTTGCATTATCTAACTCAGCTACTGCACCAGAAATTGGCGATGACACTACATATTATATGGATTTCACCTTGGCCCAAGGTGATCCAGATGTGATCAACAACCATATTCCTGTTGATAAAATAGGTGTGAACCCAAGCATGATCCGCCTGACAAAAAGTGCTAACACAAAACAAACACTTATTGGTGGCTTAGTACGCTATAACATTCAAATTGAAAACATTAGCGAAGTTGATGTTGAAAACCTAACATTGATTGATTACCTGCCGGCAGGTTTCACTTATGTTGAAAACTCAGCCTATACCAATGATGCCGACGGTGAAATGCAAATAACAAGCAAACAACCACTGACCGTTTCAGGTATTGACGTACCCGCAGAATCGACGGTTGAATTTGTCTATATACTTCGCGTAGGTGCAGGTGTAGCTCGCGGTAAACATATCAACCGAGTATCTCCTTACTTAGGCAGTGCGCCAATTGGTAATGAAGCTACAGCAACCGTTATCGTTGGTGCGGATCCTGACTTTGAAGAAGTCACTATTCTTGGCAAAGTGTTTGACGATAGAGATAGCGATAATTGGCAAGACAGCGCTAATGCCTCAGCAGTGTTTATTCAAGGTGGCATTAACGAAAGTAGTTATATCGCCAAAAGTACCTTCATAATTGATGCTGATGGCCAACGCCCATTAGCTGATGCAAGTGCACCGCTAAATCACGGTATTGATTTAGGTGATTTATCGGGTCGCAGTAGTGAAGCCGATAAAGCTAGCAATCATCAAATAATTATTCGTCAGCAACTTAAAGACTTAGCCTTTACTGATAATTTAACTCTAACCACTGCAGAAGGTACTCATCTAACCATGAGTAGCCAAGGCAAAATAGTCGCCAACCCTGTAGGTAAAATGGCCGACGGATTAACTGCGCAAGATTTACGTATTGAGCGCAATATTACCGTACTTGCAAATGGCAATTATCAAGTTGACCTTGTCATTCAAAACCAAGGTATTCAAGAAATTGGTATTCCGGGAGTAAGAGTTGCTACTGTTGAAGGTTTATATATTGAAACCGACTTACATGGTCGATTCCATCTAGAAGCAGTCGACGTTGAAAACCTAGCCCGTGGCCGTAACTTCTACATGAAAGTTGATAAAGCAACGTTACCACCTGAAACAGTTTTTGTTAGTGAAAACCCAAGAGTTAAGCGTATTACACAAGGTTTACCTGCACGTTTTGACTTTGCAATTCAACTAGCCAAGCAACAGTTAGGCGGTAATGAACAACATGCTTTAGTTAAACTTGGTGAGTTATTATTTAATGAAAATAGCGCTGAAATAAATACAGAACATAAAGCGTGGTTAACGCAAATGTCCAACACCATTAACCAATATCAAGGTGGAACGATACAAATTACAGCTCAAGCGCACACGCAGGCGTTAGCTTATGCTCGAGCCAACAATACCTATCAATGGCTATTGCCACTAATTCGTGAAGATCTTCAGTCTTCGTTTAGTGTTGAATTAGTAGAAGAGGTTAATGGAAGTTTTGCCTCTATTGTAAATATTGCAACACAAACTCAACTTGGAAAAATTCTATTCGAGTCTGACAAAAGTACAATAAAAGCAAAATATCAACCATTACTCGACAGCATAGCTAAGCAATTAGTGAATGCAGAAAGTGGCCACTTAGCTATTACCGGCTTTGCCGACAACAGCGCATCAGAAGATTACAACCTAGCGCTAGGCTTACGCCGTGCTAAAGCTGTATTCGAACAATTAAAAACACGCATGCCTGCAGAAGTTTGGGAAAAATTGACCATCAAAATACAAAAATTACAAATCGAGAATTCAATGACGGAGGGTAAATAATGAGAAACTTTATCCAACGTCATTCACTAGCCTTTACCTGTAGCGTTTTATTAGCAGGCGTAACCACACATTCTTTTGCGAGTAACTTAAACACTAAAAGCAGCGAAGCTGTAATTGAAACAACAACCAAGGCCGAGCAACAAACACCGGTATGCCCTCCTGGCGCATGTAAAACGGCACAAGGTTTTAGTGTTGAAATTATCAGCAAGGGCGAGCAAGCTGCGAGCGTAAATAAAACCCCGAACGATCGCCGAGTAGAATTAGCACTGAGTAAGCAAACACATGAAGTAGCAACGGCTGAAAAACAAGCTAAAACAGTAGTGCAAGGTGACTTTTTAGTCAGAATGCCATTAGGTGGAATTTTTTGGGCTACAGAAGATCCTGCTATTACCGCCCCTAGGTTAAGCATTAGCGCACCGCAGGCGATAAAATTTGATGGCCTTAACAAGTACGATGCTAGATTTAATTACTTTACCAACTATCCTGCGTTTATAGAACACTTAACGTTAGTGGTTTATAAAGGTAACGATGTTGATTTAATTGACCCTCTTTTTAGCAGTGAATTAACCGAACTTGATAGCCATGGCGAAATATCATGGCAAGTTGAACCATCAACATTGAACACGATGATCGCCGGCGATAGTTTACGTTACGTGCTACGAGCGTTTGATGCTGAAGACAACATGGACGAAACAGAAAGCAAATTAATACAACTTGTTTCGCCTGAAGCTTACGACAGCGGTACATACCTTGATCAAGGTAACAACCAACAGTCGTTGCAAGCCAATAACTCAACTCAAAATCAATTTAATAACCAAAACACCTCTGCCAGTTTTACATCTAGCAATGTAACCACTGACACAAATACAGCCAGTACTGGCAGCTTTGGAACAAATGAACTTATCAAACAAAACATTCCAATTACCGGTAGTCGTGTGCGTATTTTTGGCCAAGACATACCCGAAGGCTACAGTATTGAAATTAACGGTAAAGACTACCCAATAGATTTAGAACGAAAGTTTGCTAGCGAACATTTACTGCCAATTGGTAACTACGTATTTGACCTCACCTTAAGTGGTGAAAAAGGCACAATAACTAAACCACTTAAAGTTGATGTAACGGGTAAATATATGTTTTTAGCGGCGCTTGCCGACATCAACATCAGCGAAAATAAAGTGACTGGCAATATTGAACCATTAGCAAGCGACGACAGGTACGATGACGACTTACTCATCGAAGGCCGCCTTGCATTTTATTTAAAAGGTAAGGTTAAAGGAAAATATCTAATAACCGCACATGCTGATACTCAAGAGCGTGAATTATCACAGTTGTTTAATGGCTTTTTAGATAAAGACCCCGTAGATGTTTTTAGACGTTTAGATCCTGACAAGTACTACCCGGTTTATGGTGACGACTCAACCACCACACGCGACGTAGACACTCAAGGGCGTTTTTATGTCCGTGTTGATTGGGACAAATCTCTCGCGCTTTGGGGTAATTACAACACCGGAATGACCGATACAGAGTACAGCCAGTACAACCGTAGCTTATATGGCGCAGTACTTAACTGGAAGTCAACTGAGTCAAATGCTTACGGCCAAGAAAAAAGTCAATTAAAAGCCTTTGTTTCTGAAGCACAAACCGCTTTAGGTCATAGTGAGTTTTTAGGCACTGGCGGTAGTATTTATTACTTAAAGCACACCGATGTATTACCCGGCTCAGATAAGTTAGTCATAGAAGTTCGCAATCCAGATACCGGCATAACGCTCGATAGAATTGATTTAACTCGCGATGCTGATTACCAAGTTGACGAACTCCAAGGCCGTATTATTTTATCGCGCCCCTTACTCAGCTTTTCACGTAACAACGCCAATAGTATTATTCGCGATCAACCACTCGACGGTAATCAATTACTATTATTAGTTGATTACGAATACTTACCAAATGGCTTTAGCGCTGATCACTTAACTGCTGGCGGACGAGCTAAACACTGGTTTAACGATCACATTGCCGTTGGTCTAAGCTACGTTGATGAAAATCGGGCCGGTAACGATTATCAACTTGCCGGTGCCGACTTAACCTTGCAAGCAGGCAAAGGTAGTTACATAAAAATTGAGCACAGTGATACCCGCAACAGCCAAGCGCCAGTGTTTTATTCAGACAACGGTGGTTTAACCTTTCAGCAAGTAAATATTATTGACGACGAGCTAACAGGCAATGATAAATCTGGCGATGCCTTAAGTTTTGAAGCGAGAGCAAATCTAAAAGCTTTAGGCTACACAGAGCAAGAGTTAACAGCAGCGGCATGGCATAAAAATACCGGCGCTGGCTTCTCAATTGCTCGACGTGACTTAACTGAAGATATCACTGAAAAAGGGGTTGAAGTATCAGGCCAATATAGTCAAACAGGCCACTACAGTACCAGCATAACGAAACAAGAGTCTGGTAATAATGAGCGTCAGCAAATTAGCTTTTTTATTCAGCAAAACCTTGATAACAGCGGTAATATCAGTGCAGAAATAAAACAAATAAAAGAGCAAATAAACCTGCAATCTCAAACCGGTTTATTGGCTGCACTTGGCTACCGTCAACGTTTAACACCAAGCTTTGAGCTTTACGGTATTGCCCAAGGTACACTTGAAGCCGACGACGGCTATGAAAACAACGACTTAATCACGCTAGGCGGTAAATACATACTAGAGAGTCGATCTAGCATTGGTGCAGAGTACGCTACAGGGCATCGTGGTGACACCGCTGCGCTTGATGTTGATTACCAAGTTAATAGCGATCACAACCTTTACAGTCGCTACAGTTGGTCAACCGATACAACTAGCCCGCTACTTGCCTCTAACGATACCAACGGCCTTACCTTTGGTCACCGCTCAAGAGTAACTGATAGCCTAAACGTATTTAATGAAACGCAAACTATCAATGAAAGAAATGAATCAGGCTTTGTGCATGTTTTTGGTGTTAACTACCTGCTCAGCCAAGGCTGGAATTTAGGTGGTTCATTACAACATGGCGAACTAACACTGATTGCCGGTAATGTTGAGCGCGACGCTGCTTCTCTTTCGTTAGGGTTTCGCGATAAAGATATGCAATGGCAAACAAAATTAGAGTATCGCGAAGATAAAGGCGCTGAAGAGCGTACACAGTGGCTTACCACCAATCGCCTAAATTACTTAATAAACGATTCTTGGCGTGTCGCTGCTAAATATAACTATTCAGATACTGAAGATGATATTAGCCCAGATGCCAATGCCACGTTTACTGAAGCGAGCGTAGGCTTTGCTTACCGCCCTTTTGATAACAACCGTTGGAACTTATTAGGAAAATATACTTATTTATACGATTTACGCGGTTTGGCGCAAACTAACTTTGGTACCGATCAAAAGTCACAAATTTATACCTTAGAAGGTACTTACCGTTACAACCCTGAGTGGGAATTTGCTGCAAAACTAGGCCGAAGAACAGGAGAGTTACGCTCAGGTCGCGGTATTGGTGAATTCTTTAAAAGCACAGTTAACTTTTCTGCATTGCAAACTCGCTATCACATTATTAAACAGTGGGATGCACTACTTGAGTTTCGTAGTTTAAAAGTGGTTGAGTCGAACTCAACACGAAATGGTTGGCTTGCAGGTATAGATCGACACATAGGTCAACACTTTAAAGTCGGTGTTGGTTATAACTTTACTGATTTTAGTGACGACTTAAAACTTACTGATTACGAGTACAAAGGTTGGTTTATTAACCTTGTTGGTAAATATTAAACCTGTGTTAAATTAAGCGCTGCTTGAATAATTCACTCATATAAATAATCAGGTTAAAGCTGTTAACCGCTTTAACCTGATTTCATTCTTTTTCTTTTTATCTTTTCTTTTACACATCAGGTTATCTCATTTCAATAATTAGTCGGTTTTGTTTGACTAAAGACTATGCTTAAAAAGCGATTTCTTCTAGAATACAGCCTTTATTTAGTAGACAAAAATTGGTCACTGGCTAGAATATTCGCCTTTTTATTCAGCTATGATCATTTCCAACAAGGTATTTCAATGTTTAGTCATATTCACCCCGATAACTATCAACAACAGCTTGACGAAAAACAGCAAAGTATTTCAAATACTTTCGCTCAATTTGACTTACCAACTTTTGAAATTTATCCATCGCCTACTTTAAATTATCGCCAACGTGCCGAATTTCGTGTTTGGCATGATGGTGACGACCTTTACTACATAATGTTCAATAGTGAAACTAAAGAAAAATTTAAAGTTGAAGATTTTCCCGTTGCGAGTGTGCTGATCAACCAATTTATGACCGCACTTTTAGCCGACATTAGAAATAACGCAATTTTACGCCAACGATTATTCCAAGTTGACTTCCTCTCAACACTCAGTGGCGAAGTGTTAATTAGTTTGCTTTATCACAAACAATTAGACGAGCAATGGATTGAACAAGCACAACAGTTAAAGACCCGTTTATCTGCCATTGCACCCGTTGATATTATTGGCCGTGCGCGTAAACAAAAAGTTGTGCTAGATAAAGATTTTGTTATGGAAACATTATCGGTAAATGGTGAAGAGTTTCATTACCAACAAGTTGAGAACAGCTTTACCCAACCTAATGCGAAAGTAAATGAAGCCATGTTACTTTGGGCGCAAAAAGCCACTAAAAACACCGGTGGTGATTTAATCGAGCTGTATTGTGGTAACGGCAACTTTAGTATCGCCTTGGCACAAAACTTTGATCGCGTATTAGGCACTGAAATATCAAAAACATCGGTTAAATCTGCACAAATTAATATTGCAGCTAACAAACTAGATAATGTTGATATTGTAAGAATGGCCAGTGAAGACTTTAGCCAGGCAATGAATGGCGAGCGTGTTTTTCGTCGCTTAGAAGGTTTTGATTTGACCAGCTATAACTATCAAACCGTATTGGTTGATCCACCAAGAGCTGGGCTTGATCCTGACAGCGTTGAGTTAGTTTCTCGTTTTGAACGCATTATATATATTTCATGTAATCCTGAAACACTGCGCGATAACTTAGTTGAACTGGTAAAAACGCATAAAATTGAACACTTTGCTTTATTTGACCAGTTCCCTTATACCCATCATGTAGAAACCGGCGTTATTTTGTCACGCCTTTAACTTTAGTTTTTCGCAATTCAATAAGGTTATCATTGCGAACACTGAACTCAAATGCACCTCGAGCAATAAACCTTAATTGTTTAATTGTTCGTTGTGCTAATGCGGCCAAATCCTTTTTATCGCAGTCTAACGCGTCAGATCCAGCACTAAATACAATAGTAACAGCAGCATTAGCTTGTAAATATGCAAGTTCTGCATCGAGCTTATTGGCTTGTTGTAAATAATCGCAAAGTTCTAAGGTAAAGTAACGAATTTCACGATTAACCGCAGCACGAAATGCCGGCGAAGTTCCAGAGCGTTCACGTAATAACAACCGAAAAATATTACCGTTGTTTTCAATAAATTCCATAAAAGTGCGTACAGAAATTTGAATCACTGAACCGCCCTTTTCAATCCGCTGCCTAGCTTGTCGCATTAATTGGCGCAAAGTTAAACCTGCCTCGTCAACCAAGGTTAAGCCTAACTCGTCCATGTCAGAAAAGTGCCGATAAAAAGATGTTGGCGCCAGGCCAGCTTCTTTAGCAACTTCACGCAAACTCAAACTAGAAAAACTACGTTCACTACTCAACTGCCCTAAAGCAGCATCAATTAATTGACGACGCGTTTTCTCTTTTTGCAGTGCTCTAATACCACTCATCGCCAGTATACCTTTAATTTATTTCATGCTAAAACTAGCCTGATATGATACTAAAAATCGTTAACATTACTAGTTAATTGATATTAATCCCTAAGCAACCGCTAAAATAATAATCACAATTATTCATCAACAACACTTGACTCACCATCGAGTAAAGATAGAATAGCGTACATGTGTACACCGAAACATGTTTTGGTGCTTAAGCCCTAGATGGATAATTAATGAAAAAACCACCTATTATTTGGTTAAATGTATTTGTATTTAGCATTACCTTCTTATTCGCTGTTATCGCAGTTCCTTATCGTGCATTTACTCATGGCTTTGATGCGACTGAAATTACTGCCGCTATAATTTGCTTTATATATTGTGGCATGTCGATTACTGCGGGCTATCACCGTCTTTGGTCGCATAGAACTTACCAAGCTCATTGGTCTTTAAGATTAATTTACGCTTTAGGTGGTGCATTCGCATTACAAAATAGTGCTTTACATTGGTCTTCGGATCACCGTATTCATCATAAACATGTTGATAAAAACCATGTTGACCCTTACTCAGCAAAAATGGGTTTTTGGCATTCACACATAGGTTGGATGTTAAGAGATCATCAACCTAAGCAATATAACGACTACAGCAATGTCCGCGATTTACAAAAAGACGCTATTGTTGTTTGGCAGCATAAACATTATTTATTACTGACCATTTTAATGAACTTTGGCGTGCCTATTCTATTTGGTTTATGGCACGGCGATATGATCAACAGTTTATTGTTACTTGGCTTTTTACGTTTAGTGCTAAGCCATCATACGACCTTCTTTATTAACTCGTTAGCGCACATCTGGGGTAAGCAAACCTACACAGATAAAAACACCGCGCGTGATAATGGTGTATTAGCGTTTTTCACTTTTGGCGAAGGCTATCATAACTATCATCACATTTTTGAGAATGACTACCGTAACGGTATTCGCTGGTGGCACTTTGACCCTACGAAATGGTTAATTAAAGGTTGTGAGCACTTAAAACTTACGTCAAAGTTACGAGTAACACCTGAAGATAAAATTGAAAAAGCCCGTTTATCCATGATCTTACTTCGTAGCCAACAGAAAATAGCAGCTCACCCTGATGCGGAGCAACGCTTAGAAAGGCTACAACATGAGTATGATGAACTTATTCATAAAGTTAATGAGTTTTATGCAGTGCGTAAAGCCTTACTGGCTAGTAAGCGTGACCAGTTAATGGCTGATGTTGAGAACTCTGAAGTTATGGCGCAATATCAAGAAATTAAGCGTCGATTAGCTGAGCAACAACGCAGCTGGCAAAAAATGGTAGAAAAACTCGCGTAAAAACAGTACCAATACAGTGCCGATATACCAATTGAATGCATTAATTCAATTGGTATTAGATTTAATTCCTGCTAAAATTTTTACTATTGAAGCAGGAATTAAAGGGTTAACCGTTGAGTAAACAAGCAAAAGCCGAAACTAAGAAAGCAAAAAGTAAAACTAAAAGCTACGATTTCGATGCCATTATAATAGGCACAGGCCCTGGCGGTGAAGGCGCAGCCATGAACTTAGCCAAACGAGATAAGCGAGTTGCTATTATTGAACGCTATCATCACGTTGGCGGCGGCTGTACTCATTGGGGTACTATTCCATCAAAAGCTTTGCGACAATCTGTAAGCAGATTAATCGAATATAACTCAAATCCTTTGTTCAATGCTGGACAGAATGCTAAAGAATTAACCTTTCAAGATATTTTAGGCCATGCTTCGGCAGTTATTCGCAAGCAAGTAAATTTGCGTAGTGGCTTTTATAATCGCAACCAAGTTGAACACTATTACGGCGAAGCTTCATTTGTTGATGCTAATACCATTCAAGTACTGCGCGCTGATGGTACCATTGACACCATAACAGCAAAACAAGTTGTTATTGCAACTGGTTCACGCCCATATCAACCTGACGATGTCGACTTTTCTCACCCAAGGGTTTATGACTCTGACAGCATATTGTCATTAGAACATTCTCCACGCCAAATTATTATTTACGGCGCTGGTGTTATTGGTAGTGAATACGCCTGTATTTTTCGCGGCTTAGGGGTCAAGGTAGATTTGATCAATACCCGTGATCGCTTGTTATCATTTTTAGATGATGAAATGTCAGACTCGTTAAGTTATCACCTATGGAACAACGGTGTTGTTATTCGCCACGGTGAGCAAATTGAACGCGTAGAAACAAATGAAGACAGTGTTATTGTGCATTTAGAGTCAGGCAAAAAAATGCGAGCAGACTGTTTATTGTTTGCAAATGGTCGCACAGGTAATACTGCTGACTTAAAACTAGAAAATGCCGGGTTAAAAGCTGACGGGCGTGGACAATTAAAAGTTAACGATTCATACCAAACTGAAGTTGAGAGTATATATGCTGTAGGTGACGTTATTGGCTACCCAAGTTTAGCCAGCGCAGCGTTTGACCAAGGTAGAATTTGTGCCAGTGCAATGCTTGATAGCGAATGCAAAACAAAACTGACTGTTGATATACCTACCGGCATTTATACTATTCCAGAGATAAGCTCGGTGGGTAAAACCGAGCAAGAGCTAACCGAAGCTAAAATTCCTTATGAAGTTGGTCGCGCACAGTTTAAACATTTAGCACGCGCACAAATTTCGAATAATTTAGTCGGCTCATTAAAAATACTTTTCCATCGTGAAACCAAAGAAATATTAGGTATTCATTGTTTTGGTGAGAATGCTGCCGAAATTATTCATATCGGTCAGGCGATTATGCAACAAACCAATGGTGGCAATACCATTGAATATTTCGTTGAAACAACGTTTAACTACCCAACCATGGCTGAAGCCTTCAGGGTAGCGGCATTAAACGGATTAAACCGGTTGTTTTAAATAAATATAAAAGGGCAAGGTTATGAATAACCTTGCCCTTTTTACTGTCTGAATTTTGAAAATTAACCGGAGTTAAAATGAAATATAGTTTACTCGTAGCTCTGTGCGTTTTTGCAATGCCAAGCTTTGCAAAAGACAGTTTTAGCATTTATTTAGTACGTCATGCTGAAAAGCAAGCGGTAAAAGAAGATCCTAAATTAACGCCTTGTGGAAAACTAAGAGCTAGGCAAATTGCTAGCATGCTAGAACACACAAACATAAAACATGTTTACAGTACTGCCTATCAACGCACTATGGCAACCGCAACGCCTTTTTCTTTACAGAAAAACTTGCCAATAAAACAGTATGCACCGGCTAAATTAGAACAATTTGCCCAACAATTACTACAACAAAAAGAAAATGTTTTAGTGGTAGGTCACAGCAACACCACACCACAATTAGCGGCATTGCTTAGTGATCTAAAAGTGCCAAACATAACCGAGAAAGCGTACCGCAACCTATACCAAATTCAGGTTAGCGAAAGTGGTAAAACCTTAACACTGCTAACTCAACCATTAACCTGTCGTTAATCAGCCTGTACTAAGCTTACTGCTACATATCAGCTTCTTTTACTTTATTACCTGGGCTGATTAGTTCAATATCGGTAATAGTAAAAGGTGTGCCCCACTGTTGAATGGTCATTACATTTTTAACTTTGCCTTTAATGCGAACAACAGCACCATTTTGGGCAAATTCTTTCGCCATATTCATCGGTAATATTTTCTGACCAGAGTCAGTAATAATTCCGTAAAAGCCGCCTTCTAAATTTAAAAACTGCACGCGTCCACGTTGCCAGTCACTAAAATCGTCTTTTAATTTTTGTTTTACTTCTGTCATTTTATCGTCTGTTAATGTTGGCGTAGCAACGAGTTTAGTCGCCGCTTGCTCAGGTGAACTTTCCTGCTCTTGTTTTACCAATTCTTTAGCCGCTTTGTCTGTTGCATTATCAGCTTTGTTGTCAGTTGAACTGCTACCGCAAGCACTAAGGGCTAAAGTGATCAGTAATGTTGATAATATTTTTTTGTTGTTAGTCATTCTACTATCCATTTAATGTCTGTTTCTGCTTCAAGCATACCTTAATATAAAAGTAATATATAGATTATCTACTACCAACTATTTTTTAGAAAATATCAATTACATCAATATCTCAGGCATAAAAAAAGGAGCTTTAAGCTCCTTCTAATTGGTTATCAGCGGTAAATCGTAATACCAATAACCTATGTTTTTAACGCCAGCAACTACTTATAAGTGATATGGCTTACTTAAACGGTGCACTGACTCAATAAAATGGCCAGCATGGTCTGGATTTACATCAGGGTGTATACCATGACCTAAGTTAAATACATGGCCAGTACCACCTTCACCAAAGCCTGACAGTATTTTTGAAACTTCTTGTTCAATACGTGGCTTAGGAGCGTATAACATTGATGGGTCCATATTGCCTTGTAAAGCAACCTTATCACCAACGCGCGCTTTAGCGTTTTCAATATCGATAGTCCAATCAAGACCAACAGCATCACAACCGGTTGCGGCAATATCTTCTAACCACATACCACCGTTTTTAGTAAACAAGGTTACCGGAACTTTACGGCCATCGTTATGACGCGTTAAGCCATCAACAATCTTTGCCATATACTGCAACGAAAACTCTTTGTAGTCTCTTGGAGACAAAACGCCACCCCAAGTATCAAATACCATTACCGATTGCGCACCAGCAGCTATTTGAGCATTCAAATATAAAATTACCGAGTCTGCTAGTTTGTCTAACAACATGTGTAAAATTTGCGGCTCTGCAAACATCATTTTTTTGATCTTAGTAAAGGCCTTTGAACTGCCTCCTTCGATCATATATGTTGCTAATGTCCACGGGCTACCTGAAAAGCCAATAAGTGGTACATCACCATTTAAGGTTTTCTTAATCGTACGAACCGCATTCATTACATATTGCAATTCGCCTTCAGGATCTGGAATACCAATTTTTTCAACGTCAGCTTTACATGTAATTGGACGTTCAAATTTAGGGCCTTCACCTGTTTCAAAATATAAGCCTAAACCCATAGCATCAGGAATAGTTAAAATATCGCTGAATAAAATGGCAGCATCAAGTGGAAAACGACGTAATGGCTGAATAGTAACTTCACAAGCTAAATCAGCATCGCGACACACTGACATAAAGTCGCCAGCACCTTTGCGTACTTCGCGATATTCAGGCAAGTAACGTCCTGCTTGGCGCATCATCCATACAGGAGTGTAATCAACAGGTTCGCGCAAAAGTGCACGTAAATACGTATCGTTCTTTAATTCAGTCATCAAAAATCTTCTCCGCTATAATATGCGCGCATTCTAACACTTCAAATTTTATTGATCTATCTCCCATATCAAATCTGCCCATACTAAAAGTGTGAAGAACGTATTTTTTGATGAAATATTCACTATTTCTAACTTATTGGGAAAAGTCACTACATGAATCGCTTAGTTCGGCTCAATTGTAACCAAGAAGGCACATTAACATTTCAATTAAATTGCATTAAAACGACAATAAAATAAAAAATTTAATTTTTTTCAAAAATAATTTATTTTATTTCAAGGCAAATATTAACTAAAAATTAACATAAGAGACTAATAAACATACAAATTATTCATCAAGTGGTTAACCAGAAGTGTGTATTTAACCCATAAAGGCAACACCTAAAAAACCACCATTACCTTATGATATTTAATGGTTTTTTGTGTTTTACCACACAACTCTTAAAGAATAAAAATTAACTATAAATTGCAAAAATTACGCTCTGTGCTGTTAAAGCCTAAAAACCTGACTAAATAGTGGGTAATTAAGCGCAAGTTATACGAACATTTTCGTGGAATATATGCTCTATTAAAGTTGTTGCACCAGTAAAAAGCCTTTGCTATAAATATTCCGCGCTAAAGAAAAACAATAATAAAAATAAAGAAATAAATAAAAAGAAGCTAGTTTACTAGACCACACAGCGAGCATTTCAAGCCTTACTTCGGTAAGGCTTTTTTATTGCCTGAAATAATGTGGTAAGATTAACGGACATTAATTTACAAGGGCTACAGCGCGATTCTTTAATTTTTAGTATTAATGGAATTTAACCAAAATTGACCAAAATACACCTTTAAAGTATCCCCAGAGTATCCCCAGCATTTATAACGGATTAAAAATGTCTAGTCGCTTTAACTTCACAATTGCTTCATTAGAGAAAATCACGCTACCAACACAAGGCCGCGCAGAATACCGAGACACTAAAGTACCTGAGCTAACCTTACGGGTTACGGCCTCTGGGGTTAAATCATTCTCTGTAGCTAAAAAGATTGATGGCAAATATGTCAGGGTTACTTTGGGACGATTTCCTGCCAATACTATTGAACAAGCGAGGAAAAAGGCTAGAGAGAAAATACTACTACTTGAAAATGGTATTAATCCAACCTCACAAAAAAGAGAGCAACAGCTACAAAACTTAACCACTGTTGATCTTTACGAACAATATGAAGAAAACTTCAGAGCTAGAATAAAAGTGGGTGAGCGTAGACTTAAATCGCTAGAAGACTTTAGTCGCACATGGAAACTACACGTAAAACCTCGCATTGGTAAATATCGCGCTAAAGAAGTAACTCACGCGATCGCCTTGCGTATAACTGACGATATTAAGGCAAAGTTAACCGCTGGACTTTTTAACGCCTCTATTGCGCTATTAAGAGCTATGTTTAAATTTGCCGAAAGCCATGAACTAGTTAAAAGTAATCCTTTTTCTGGTATATCTAAGGTTCGCATCGAATCAAGAACTCGATTTTTAGACAAAGTAGAAATTGCCGCTTTATTTGATTCATTAAATCAAGAGAAGCCAATTTACCAAGATGTTGTTCAAATACTAATTTACACAGGCCAACGTAAAGGTAATGTTTATAGTATGGAATGGGATGAACTAGATCTTGAGCGTGGTGTATGGACTATCCCACATACGAAAACAAAAACTAAAACCATTTACCATGCTCAATTAGCAACGCCAGCAATAGAAATACTTAAAAGACGATTAATCAATCACGAACAAAACTTTGATAACTCGCCTTATGTTTTTGCCACCAAACAACGAGGTAACAAAACAGGCCACTTATCAACTAAAAGTGATATTTCAGGCTATTGGAAAAGAATTATAGAACGAGCAGGTTTAGATAGCACCGATGCAACTAAGCGAATTACACCGCATACGATGCGAAAAACATTAGCGAGCTGGCAAGCATTAGAAGGTGTCGACCTTTTATCGATATCTAAAAGCCTAGGCCATTCTGATATTTCGACAACGGCCAAGTCTTATGCTCACTTGTCTGGTGAAACAATTAGAGCAGGTGTACAAAAAGCGACTGATGCATTGCAAATTGCCAGTGGCCAACTAAAAAGAAACTTAACACCTAAAGAATTGCTGCTTGAAAAAATCAGCAAACTATCTGAAGATGAATGCCTATCAATATTAGACTATTTATCAAATTAAAAAGGATTTCGGATGGAACCGATCAGCTCATTACTTTCAGCTTATTTATTATCATTAAGTACCGATATAAGTGGCCATTACCGAGAAAGCGTAAATTTAGATATTACCCCAATAGTCATTGAATACAAAAATGAGAAAATTTCATTTCAGCACCAACTATGGCGCATTAAAGATGATTCCGTTTGCGCTACTTATCAGCAAAATGCGATAAAGTTTTCTTCATGTACTATCAAAGCCAAATCACTTTTTTCAGACATTTGTAACGAATTATCAAGACTTAAAAAACCTAATAACACAAAAGCTCAATATAAACGTATGTACTGTAACGCTGCTGTAAAATACAAACCTATGGTCGCATCAATTTCTTCAAATTCAATTTCTAAAGTTTCCTCACGAGAGAAGAAGTGTAATGAACTGATACTCAAAGCAATGGGTAGTAAAGATAAGAAGCTTCACGCGAAAAAAGATAAGTACTGTCAGGCCTTAAACAGTAAATAAAAATTTTAACTAAAGGATATGTTGTGACCCCTTCGGAAATCAAACAATCGATTGCACTAGTTCTCCAATCAGATAACAAACCTCAAGCCCTGTTAAGCATATTCGGTAGTACTAAGAATATGCAGGAACAACTAAGCATTCATGCAAATTCTTTTGTTGAAGAAATTGTCGACGCAACGGCTCAAGTATTTAAACCTTTTTTAGAAAAAAATGGCGAATTTCCTGATCGAGAAATAATGGCCAAACTACTCGATGATAGCTTTGAAGCACTCATTCTACATAACGCGAACTCTGGATATTTTAAAATTGAGCAAGCTAAAGGTGTAATAGGGTTGATAAACCACACTGAAAAAAAATGCCCACTCGCTGCTAAGTATTTTAGATACTCGCTATCTTGCTTTCTATTAAAGCTTACTAATGCAGGCAAACAATACTTAGTCCTCGCTATATTAGAGATAGCAAAAGATAGTAATTTTCTTGGTGATATTTTATCTAGTGCTATTAAGACAGAGGTCAAAAGTAAAAACGCCTCACAAGCAGCTAAAAAAGGAAGCGCTAAACGCTGGGAAGCAAAAGAGAAAACACGTTTATATGCTATAGAATTATACCAAAGTAAAAGTTATCAAAATGCGAACCAAGCGACTGATGCTATAACTGAAAATGTATATGACTTTGGTAAAAGTGTTGGTTTTCATTTTTCGAGTGTTTTCCAAGCAGGAAAAACAATTTACAAATGGCTCTTAACTTATCAACATGCAACAAACTCAGTTAACGTTTAATGTTTATGTCTCAGTTTGTTGATTACTGAAGAAAAAGGCAAATAAAGTGGTTCAGATATAGTAGTACAAGTTTCAATTTCATGGCTTGTTTCACTCAGGTTATACTTTGTATCGGTAAACGTCTTACTAAATAGAAAAACAGTTGGTCATAACAAGCAAGGCACGAGCAAAAACCAACTGTTGGTTATTCTACTTTAAGCTTTAAAGTTTCCCCGGCCTATTTGCTACTGCAAAAACAAATGAAACGGGTTGAAATTGTCCTGCTAATACTCTTTCCTTAGCATTTTCATATTCCGCTTTAGCATCATTAGAAAGGATACTGTAATTAGCAGAAGCTTCAATTGAAGCAAAGCTATTAGTTAAATTATCAGCAGTCCACTCTCCACTAACAGTAATAACACTAATGCCTGTCGCAATATCATAGTCTTCCGGTGTTATATTTTGGCAACTTGCCATGTGTTCTGCGATAAAATCGAAAGCAAGATCAATTCTTTTATATTCAAGCTTAATTTTACTAGTTTCAGTATCTTTTATTGTCTGCCCTATTTTAGCTGTCACATCAGCTTCAAGACCACTTGGTACAGGAACACTATTTATTTTTAATAAAGCAACAATATCTGCACTCAATTTATTTGAAAACTCAGTTTTAGATTCATTTTTCAAAGTTCCTGTGACAGTTTGAGTCCCAGAAATGACAATGTCATTTTCTGTTATTATTGTATCTATACACTTATCTCTTTGAAAATATTTTTTATAGCTCACGCCTAGGTAGTGATTAGGGTCACCATCAAAATCTACACCTTTTTTTATTAAAGCGTAATTAGTGCTTGATGTTGGCTGGCAGTATTTTGAAAAGTTACCACAAACATATTTTGGTTCTAGATCCTCAAAATATGGAACCATAATATTACAACCCGCTAAAGAAGCCAAAGCAATTGGTATAAGTAGTTTTTTCATTATCATTTCCTTTTTATTAAAGATAATCCTTCGACTACTTACTGAAGACGTTTTAAAACCTAAATTTATTATGGATACCTTTCCGTAATGTCAGCTCCATAACCTTTATTAATTATTAATTATAATTTCAGAATTACAATGAATATTAATGATTAAAAGAGCGATTACATTAACTGACAAAAAAAGTACAAAAATTCAACAACATAATAGCTCACTATTAATTTAAAAAGCTAACTAGTCAAAAACACTCTAATCCCCCCTTAACACTGTGTGAAAGATATTTCACACAGCTATTAGCGGTTACAACTTATTTTAAGTCTCTAAATTAACTCCTAAATCAATCCTGATTAATTATCGGAGTTAAACATGAATCAAAATTTACTAACCCCCACGCAAGCAGCAGATATTTTAGGTGTCACCATTGGTACATTAGCAGTTTGGCGCTGCACTGCCCGTTACCCTCTGCCATTTGTAAAAATTGGCCGCAGAGTTAAATATCGTCTTTCTGACATCAACAACTTTATCGAGCAAGGCTTAAATAATTTATTAGAAACGGATAGCCGTTATGCCTAACTACACATCTAATAATCTGAATTATTTACGTTGGTTTTATAACGGTTTAAATGCTGATGTTTGTATTGAGCTTGGCAATACTTTTGGTCAAATCATTACCAACCGTAACGAAGATCTTTCAATCAAAAAAGGTGACTTGAGAGACTTAAAAGCTAAAGGGCTTATTTCTGGTAAAACAATTACGATTTTAGCGATTGAATATAAGCGTTTCTCAATCAATGAATTTGGTATAGAAACCTTTAAGGAGTATTTCGATGCAGAATAAAGACATTGAAACGCAACTAAATAAAATCGCAGCTATTTATCAAGACGATAAATTCCTTTCAACTGAATGGCACACATGCCCAGCTGATAGGCGAGATGTAGAATTTACCTTTAATTGTTTAAACAGATTACCTGACGTATTAAAAAAGCATGTGTTAGATAAGGCAAATAAACTCAAAACTCGTTACGAAAAAAATACTTATATTCGTACCATGACAGAAAGCTTAGTTAGTTACCTGCCTGAAAAGCTACGATTAACATTAACCGTTAACGAAGACGAAATTCGTTATATTGCGATTGCCTGTGCCGAACGCTGCAGAAGAATAGCGCTTCATCATAATGTTAAAGGACGAAGTAAATCGTTAACGAAATCGAACGAAGATTCAAATTCCGTTAACGTAACGGAATGCAATATTCCGTTAACGGAAATTTCCGTAACGAACACAAACGATATCTACCCACTGTTAACAGCATATGTTGAATCGTTTGGACTTAAAAAAATATCACTTACGAAAAAAGGCGTAACAGAATTAGGCGCTATAAAACGCATGTGTGATAAACGATGGTGGATACCTAGTCTTAGAAAAGTGTTCAAGCAAGCTTACGAACAAGCGGCCATTAAGTTAGGCTTAGTCAGTAAACATGCTCAAATATATGCTAGTGACTTAACCGTTAACAATCGAAAGCAGCAAAGAGCACGTAACGATGAATTGCTAAGCTCAATATCGGTAATTAATGACATTGGACAGCAATTTACATTAAAGGAATTATCAAATTTAAATGTATCAAACCCAGAAATAAGAAAAGCTGAGTTAATGTTACGTTTACGTGGTTTTGAAGATTTATCAAAATCGCACGATCACGTAGGTATTTTTATTACCATTACCTGCCCTTCTAAATATCATGCTGTGTTTGCAAAATCCGGTAAACCTAACCCTAAGTATCAAGACTTCACGCCTTATCAAGCTAACCAATATTTATGCGATGTATGGGCAAAGGTTCGCGCTCAATGGAATCGAGAAAATATTAAACCTTACGGATTCAGAATTGCTGAACCGCAGCATGATGGCACTCCTCATTGGCATTTAGTGCTTTTTGTTGAATCCGGTCAAGTAGAACGCGTAAAAGGCGCTATAAGCCATTACGCATTACAAGAAGACGGTGATGAAAGAGGAGCACTTGAAAATCGTTGCGACTTTAAACTAATAGACCCAAAAAAAGGCTCGGCCACAGGCTATGTCGCTAAATACGTTTCAAAGAATATAGATGGTAAATGCCTTGATAAAGGCGTTTATGGTGAAGACCCTATAACAGCAGCGCAACGTGTTGATGCATGGTCTTCTACATGGTGCATTCGTCAGTTTCAGCAAATTGGTGGCGCTTCTGTGACAGTGTGGCGCGAATTAAGACGATTAAGAAAATCACTTGGCATAGATTCAGTATTGGAAAAAGCGCGAATAGCTGCTGATGAAAGTAAATGGGATGATTATATTACTGCCATGGGCGGGGTGTTTTGCAAACGTAAAGACCAACCAATTAAGCTAGCCTACGATACATCTTTCGATAGCGAAACTGGCGAGTGTAAACTTGGGTTTTATGACGGAAATATAATACAAAGTATTAAGGGTGTTTATTTTCAAGGTCAAATGATTGTCACTAGATTTTTTAGTTGGCGTTTAGAAAGAGCGAACGTAGTTTGTTCTAACTTGGAGTTCTGTAAATAACTGTACTAAATGAATTTAAAAGTCTTTTAGAACAGATAATTATGCTTTAAAAAGCAATTAGCATAGGTTACATTGATTTAATGTGTAAATCTAAAAGGACATTGGAATATGGACACTGTATTAAAACAGTATATTAATGCTTTATGTAGTATGAATGAGGATGATTTTACTAGGGATATTATAAAACCATTATTTGAATCTATGGGTTATGATAAAGTTGATTTTAATGGAGGAGCTTACGAAAGAGGACGAGATCTTATTGCTCAACGGCGCATACCCCCTAAGAAAGAAAACTATGTAGTATACGTACAATCGAAAAAAGTAGGTGATATTCAAAACACATCTAAAGCAGCTAAACTGTCAACTTTACTTCATCAATTGAGACAATGCTGTCTTGGGAAATTAACAGATGCTGAAGGGAATAAAGTATTACCAAATGAAGTTTATTTAGCATGTCCAGAGCCAATATCAGATAGGCTTATTGAAGAAATCAAAGATCAGCTATTCGGAATGCCATTAAAAGTATACCCCTATGATGGCCCCAAGATAATTCAAGATATAAAAGAATATAAACCAGAGCTACTTTCAATATTATCAAACATTGAAGATAAAATAACAGCTCATCAAATCTTAGCACCAAGTAATAAAGAATTATTAGCTGCACTTAAAAGTACAACTAATCAAAAAATAGATGATTTTTATAGTGATCTTAGTTTTTTTGTTGGCTCATTTGATAGTAATTTATTAATGCACTTAGACATACTATCGATCCAAAAGGACATCGAAATCCATGAAGATAACTGGGCTAATTTCAAAAAAGATATTGAAAAAATATCTTCTAAGCACTCTCTATATTTTCTAACAAATGGATTTCTGTTATTGAAAAAAGCTTTAAAAGCAATAAACAAGATTTTGAATCATCTGAGAATAAAGTTCTAATAGAGCAAAAGGACCATTTATTAATAAAGTCTGCTGATCTTAACTCTAGAATCAAAAGTTTCATTAAGTCTTTAAAAGAAAGTTTAAAACCAGAAAGTAACCCACTAATTAAAACAATGAAACCAGAGGAAGTAAATAATAGGGAAAAGATTTTAGACGAAGTTATATTTTATATACAATCCAACTCAACTCGAATTAAAAGAAAATCAGTTAAAAACAGTACTTTTTATGATGAGGTCGACTTAGTCTATTCATTATCTGATGAACTAAATAAAACTGAAAAGAAATTAAATTTGCTGCAAGGTAAAGTCAAATTAAGCCCTGCTTACAAGGTATCTATTTATGTAGATACATTAAAAAGTAGGATTTTAAAAGACAAAGAAGATTATATCCGAGATATTCAACTCATAAATAACAGAGAACTAGGGATTACCAAACTAAAAAACTTTCTAACCAAGACAGAAAAAACTTTATCTCTGATATCTATGCTTAAAGATAAAGATAACCAGCTCTCATATTTAGTTTCTTTTAAACATAACGATTCAGCCCAAGACCGAGTAACCATATCACCACACGATATATTCTCAACAGGTCATGATATTGCAGTATACGGAGGAGCAGGAGTAGGTAAAACAACTACATTAAAAGCATACTCAGATGTCTTAGCTGAGCACGAGCCTAAAAACGTAATATATATTCCTTTGAATAGGCTTGTGGATGAATATAAAAATTTTTCCAATAAAGAAGAGAACTTAGAAGGTTTAAAAAAAAATTTATTAATAAAAATAATCCTCTTAAGTAAAGGCATAACACCAACGAGTGAAAATATAGATGATGCTAAAAGTATTCTTATAAATAAGTTTGTTATTATTCTTGATGGTTTAGATGAAGTTTATAATGCTATACCTGACATAATTTCTGCGATATCAAAGTTTAAATCGGAGCGCCCCCTTTCTCAATTAATAATTTCGAGCAGGGATTGTGTTAGTTATTTAGATGATATTGATTTTCTAGGTATAACCTTATTACCATTTACAAAAGAACAACTACACAAGTTTATTCGAGGTTGGTTTCAAGATAAGCTAGATGAGGCACAGCATTTGATTGACGCTATAGAAAACAAGGGCTTGTATGAATACATTAAAACTCCATTACTAGCCACAATCACATGCTCTTTAGTTCAAAAAGGAGTTGATGCACCTTCTAGTGAAAATGAAATATATTCTGAAAGGCTAAACCTTTTAACTGGCGAATATGATTTACATAAAAATATAGAACGACAAAAACAAAAAGGTGAATTACTCCGAAGATGTGCAATGAAAATAGCATTTAAAATGCATAATAATGGAGTCAGATCTGAATACAAAGATAATATGTTAAATGTTCTTAGACATGATTTGGTCGATAAGTATAGTGAACAGCTGTTACATGACTGTTTAAACGAGTTAATCAATCCATGTAATGTTTTGATACAAGATCCAATAACAAAAAAATACTCTTTCGGTCACTTTCGATTTCAAGAGCACTTAGCTTCACAAGAGCTTAGTTTAAATAGAAGTATAGAGCTGTCAGAGTTAGTGACAATTGATTGGTGGAGGGGAGCTTTGTGTCTTTATGCTCAAGATAATGATATTTCATACTTGTTCGAGGATGTATATAAACGCTATGGAAATATTCATAGGGCGATAATTACATTTACTGCAATGATAGCTAGCCGGCCTAAAAGTAATCAACGAGATTTACAAATACTATTCAGAGAATACGAAAAGTCAGATGAACTAGATGATGTATACGCATCTAGTTCTTATGATAATGACTATGGATATGACCGCGACTACTGTTCATAAAATGTATTAACGGTCGCTTATTCCCTATACAGCTAATGAAATAGCATTTAAAAAATACACAACTTGCGAGACATGAGCTTCGCCCAAAGTAATTACTTGCACTTATCTTATGTAAAAAGTAACTAGAGCAGCCATAGTTGATTTCTATGTTTAAGTGAATGGGTGTTAATTTAACTTTAATATGCTGTTATCAACCTAATGATTCATAACAGCATATTAGCACTAAACAGAGATTTGCACTAATTATAACTTTTATGAAATAAGATAACCCCAAGGCATCCCTATCGAATCCCGGGTAAAAAGTAAAAACTTTAAATCTTACAATTACAATCGGTTAGACTACTTTTAAATATTACTTCGGTAAGGCTTTTTTATTGCCTGAAATTTGAATATTTCAGCACAACTGCGATAATTTTTTTAAAAGTTTACATTTAAATCTAACATTAAGGAACGTATGAACGATTTAGAACAAGCGCCTAAGGCATTATTGAGAGCACAAAAATTAGCGAATTTAGCTGACGCTAAAATACGTATTCCAGTATTGGGTATTCGGTTAGGCTTAGACTTTATTATTGGCCTTATTCCTGTGGTGGGCGATATGATAATGGCTGGCTTATCGCTCAGTATTGTTGCTATGGCGAAATCTATGCACGTGCCCAGAGCCCTTAGAATGAAAATGTTATGGAATATTGCACTAGATTTTTTATTAGGGGTTATTCCTTTTATTGGCGATATTGCCGATTTATTTTATAAATCTAACCTGAAAAATGTACGAATTATGGAAGAGTGGTGGTTAGAGCAAAAGCCGCGATAAGTTTAAACATAGACATTGCCCACCTTAATTAATTTAGTTCGTCACGTTAACCTAAACTTGAATGAATATAGCAATTGCTATATTCATTCTGACTGACTTATTTTGCTTTTAAAGCTTTGCCTAATAGCGTAACAGAGGCGGCTAAAAGCACAATATCTTTCACCAAAAATTGCCCTGGAACTACGTTAAGCGCTGGAAAACCTCCTAATGTTGCCTCCCAGACTGGCGCAGTAAATAATAAGCTAGAGGTAACCGCAAAAGTAGCGATTGCACCTAAGCTGCCTATGATCCCAATTAATCTATTTATTGGTGAAAGGATAATGGCGATAGCGGTGGCAATTTCAAAAGCCCCAATAAAGTTAGATGCTCCTTGTAAGCTAAAAACATTGTACAGCCACGATGTTAGAGGGCTTGATGAAATAAGCCCTTCAATTGCGCCTGCTTCATAAGCAGAAAACTTCATCGCGCCAATCCACAATAAAATAAGTGCAATTGAGAGTCTTAAGGCATGGTCGCCAAAAGTCGTTATATTTTGACTTAATGCTGGGTTACTAAATTTTAGTTCACTTTCTACGGTTAAGGTTTTGTTAGACATGGTTTTATCCTCTTTCAAATGATTAATTTCTTACTGTTATTGTTGACTATATGGTTATGCTTTGCCGATCAGGTGCTGTAATTGACCACTGCTCAATGCTTCATGGAAGTCATCACCGCCGCCGATGTGTTGATCATTAATAAATATTTGCGGCACAGTGTTACGTAAACTGCGCTCACGCATTTCTTTAGTCAGTTTTTCACTATGGGTAATTTCGTATTCCTTAAACGCTAAGCCTAAGCTGTTAAGCGTTGCTTTTGCCCTTTTACAAAAGGGGCAGTAGCTTTTACTGTATATTTCTATCTTCGCCATGATTGTTATCTCTTGCTTCGGTTGATTGTTATTGATGTGGCTATTATGAAAGAATTAAAAAACTCAACAACGTTAGAAAGTCTTTACTTATTACACTAATCGTCTATATTTTTAATACGATTAATAGCTAATTAAACCGAACATGGAAATTTTAAGCGATATTCTCACGTCTTTACGTGTTAGTGGCAGTGTGTATTTTTGTAGCCATGTTGAGCCTCCTTGGATAAAAACCTTCGTCGATAAAAAAACCGCTTGTTTTCATCTAATTAGACGAGGCGCTTGCTGGTTAAAGATTGATGATAGAGTTGAGCAGTTATTTGCTGGTGATTTAATATTTTTAGGCCCAGGTGTTGATCATATACTGACGAGTGAACCTCCAGAGAATCAACTGGCGATTAGTGTCGAACCTACCCTGCTACTTTGTGGCACTTGTTCGTTTGTGCACGATACACTGTCACCGTTAAGTAATATGTTTGAACAAGTCGCCATTGTTCGCGAGAACGAGTTAAATAAACATGCTTGGTTAAAAAGCACTTTTGATCAGCTTAGTGCTGAATATATGGCACAAAATATTGGCAATGAAATTATTGTTAATAAACTCACTGAAGTTGTATTGGTAGAGTTAATTAGAATCAATTTTGGCCGCCAGCAACAACACTCATTTTTACACGCTTTAAAGGATAAACGCATTGGCAAGGCACTTGAGTTCATTCATGAGTCGCCGCAAAAGCCTTGGACAATTGACAGCTTAGCGTCTGCTATTGGTATGTCGAGGGCGGCATTTGCGAAAAAATTCACGCAACTAGTTGGGCAAACTGTTTTTACCTATTTATCGAATTTACGTATACAAAAAGCAAAAGAGATGATTTTAACTACGTCACTTTTTATCAACGATATTGCGCTAAATGTAGGGTATGAATCAGAGCGCGCCTTTACAAAAACCTTTAGTAAGTATGAAGGCGTAACCCCCAAACAATTCCGTAAAAATAATTCGGTATAAATAATATTCTGTCATTATCTGTTGGTTCAGGCTCGTTGGAATGTAAGTAATGTGCGAGTAATAATTTATTTACCGCCCGTCTAAAGCGTCAAAGCTTTCAGCTAAATACAGGCGCATTAAATTTAGCATAAATTACATTTCTTACGCTGCCTTTAACAAAGACACCACCCACTTTTGCAATGCATCCTCGTTATAACGAGGATGCCAAGCAGCGATCACATCAAAACTGTCGGGTGATTCTTCCAGTGTTAGTTCGATTAAATCTAAGCTTGTTATGGCGCGTGATGGTAAAAAAGCGATTGAGTCTGTGGTTTCTAAATACATGGGGACAATTGAGAAACATGGTGCAGATACAACAATATTTCGTTTTAAACCGAACTTTTTGAACCAATCGTCAATCGAGCCTTTAAAGTTAGGCCGCGAAGGTGATGCAATAATACTAGGATAACTTGCAATTTCAGCAAGGCTAGGGGTTTTATTTGCTATTGATGCCTTTGGCGAAGCAACGCATACGTGATGTTCTTCAAAAAGCTTTAAAATGCGGTAGCTATCAGGAATATAGTCAGGAAAGGCTATGGCTAAATTAACTTTGCCACTTTCCATTAGCTCATGCACTTTATCTAATTCAAAATCACGTACAATGATCTTTAGCTTTGGCGATTTTTTTCTTAATTGAGCAATTAACTCTGGTAATACTACTTGCTGAGCGTAATCGGTCGCAGCTATAACAAAAGTGCCTTCAATGGTTTCAGGATTAAAAGTTGTTGGCGCTAGTAGCGCGCTAAACTCAAGTAGTAGCTTGTCGACACCAATGGCTAAGTTTTCAGCAAATGGCGTTGGCACAAAGCCACTAGTTTTTCTTAAGAACAGCCTGTCGTCGAAAACATCTCGCAATTTTTTTAAATGCTCGCTTACCGCTTGTTGAGTAAGGCCTAACTGACTAGCCGCTTTTGATGCGCTTCTTTCTTGTATTAAGGCTTGAAACACCCTTAGCTGTTTAATATCTAATCTATCTAACTTACTCATATGTATTTGCCATTATTATTTACTATATTCCACGATAAGCTAACACATAACCATAATTTCTTGTATCACTAACAAAAACTCATTGTTTTTAATTGTTTGGCAATCTCTATATTATCTCGTTATCAAATCAATTTAACCAAATTGATAGTAAAGAAAAGTGAGGTTCAAATGAAAACAGTTATTTTAATCGGTGCATTAGGAAAAATGGGTCAAGCGGCATTAACAGGCTTAGGTAATCACAAAGTGATTACGGCTGGTCGTTCTGGCGACGTTGACCATATTGTTGATATTACTAATGAACAATCGATTAGATCTTTGTATGAAGCTGTTGGCAAATTCGATGCTGTAGTTAATACCGTTGGTTTTTGTGAATATGCTACTTTTAGTGAGATGACAGAAGCGCAGTGGATGACAACTGTAATGAGTAAAATGATGGGGCAAATTAACTTAGTTAGAATTGGCCAAGAATATATTGCTGATAGCGGTTCGTTTACTTTAATTAGCGGTATTTTAAATAAAAAACCAATTCCATTTGCCATTGCCGATGCAACAACCAGTGGCGCCATTGATACTTTTGTTAAAATAGTATCGTTAGAAATGCCAAGAAACACCCGTATTAATGTTGTTAACCCTACGGTATTAACTGAAGCATGGGAGGTATACGGTGAGATGATGCCTGGTTTTGAACCTGTACCAGGAACATTAGTAGGCAAAGCTTTTGAACGTTCAGTCGATGGTTTTATTAACGGCGAAGTTATTGTTGTAGACGCTTAACTTATTAAGGGTCAAGGTTATCAATAATTGTGCTTATTATTGATTAAGTGCGAACGCTTAGCGTTGCTGAATGAAGTAGCTCAACTTGGTTGAACTTTAACCATCAGCTTAAATGCGTAAAATAAAAAACCAACCTCGAAGGTTGGTTTTTTGCTTGCTATGAGATAGAAAGTTTACTTACTGGTCGCCAACTTGTGCTGTTTAGGTTGAACCTGCAACTCTCAATCATGTAAACAACATTATTGATTGATGCCGACGTTGATATTCTGTTACTTGATATTCAGGAAAAAGGCTATTTTTTCCCAAAAACGACGATTAATTTTCTCGCTTCACAAAAGTTTATTGCTACGGGTTCACTCCATTCCAACGTTTGAAAATTTCCACGAATATACTGCTGGCAATAATTTTTAGGCGAAGCAGACCAAGAAAACTCTGCACTTGAATTTGGCTTTAAATTTACATTTTTAAAGTCAAACCAATGAACACCGTCTTCTGTAATTTGCAGGTTTACCATCGTTAACTCAGAATTATTTGAAACTTCAAAAATAAATTCTCTACTCATTGCTTCTTCGGGTATTGAAGCTAAGCTTAATATAGCAATTAAATAAAAAGTCATTTTGAAGGGCATGATGTATCCAATTTAAAAAGTTGTCGATTTAAGTATGGAATAAGTTCCGATATGCACAAGTTCTTTAAGGAATAAAAATGAATATGTTTGATATCGCAATTTTTTGTGCTGCTATCGCAGGGTTGATAATGGTTATCGGAGGGATAATTCTAATTTACAAAGGCGCTTTAGTTTTAGCATCTACCGATCCTTCTAGTGCCTTAACAATTGAATGGAAAAAAGAATTTCGTCTCAATACACAAGCGCCGGGAATCGCCTTTTTCATTATCGGCCTATTATTTACCTTAACATCTATATTTGCATCAAAGCCTACTGAAATAGAACCAATTAACATCATTGGTAAAGTTGCCGAAATTAGCGAACCAATAACAATAGCAGCAAGATCTTCAAAATGGATTTTAGTTGGTGGTAGTGATGGCGTAGTAAAAGGTAAAATTAGACCCTATGTTGAGGCAATTACCTTGGAAATTTCAGCTCCTGGGTACAAACCTATCAATATTGTTCATATTTTAGATGAACTTAAAGATCGCACTATTCACTTCGAACAACCTATACAAATGGAACAACTCGTTACTGGAGTCGTTGGTACTCAAATTATAGATGTCCCAGATGAAGGTGCTTACGCCTCAGTAAACTCTCCTGCTAAGTTTGGTGTAAGCCAATGAAAAAACTACAATCTATAGTATTCATATTAACCCTAACTATGGCTTCACAAACATTGGGTTCAGGCCCAATGGGCTTTGTTCAAGGTTCTTTGTGCAGCTTACAAAATAATGGCCCAGCACCTGGTTTATTGGTTTCACTTGTTCATCAGTACTTAGGAAGAAGCTCTCCAACTTATACAGACCAATACGGGAATTTTCAGTTGTTCAATATACCTGCACGACCAGAGCCATATCTTATTGAAGTCTATTGGGGACAACAATTAGTATATCGAAATCAAATTTATGTCCATGGGGGAGTTAACTTGGGAAGGTTTTGTATTTAAGTTTAGAATAGCTTAAGCCGCTGTATTACCTTTGTTGCGAAGTGATCAGCTTGATGCTAACCAGTATAATGTAAAATAAAAAACCAACCTCGAAGGTTGGTTTTTTGCTTGCTATGAGATAGAAAGTTTACTTACTGGTCGCCAACTTGTGCTGCTGCTTCTGGTTTTTGAACTTCTAATAATTCAATTTCAAATTGCAATACAGAGTTACCCGGAATGCGAGGTGGGTTACCGTTAGGGCCGTAAGCTAGGTCTGAAGGAATAGTAAATTTGAATTTAGAACCTACAGACATTAACTGAACACCTTCAGTCCAACCTGAAATTACACGATTAAGTGGGAATACTGCTGGCTCTCCACGCTCTATAGAGCTATCAAAAGTTTCACCATTAAGGAAAGTACCTACGTAGTGAACTTTAACTGTATCAGTAGCTGTTGGCTTTTCACCGTCGCCAACCGTTATAACTTCGTATTGAATGCCAGATTCAGTAATTTGAACGCCTTCTTTAGTTGCGTTTTCTGCTAAGAAAGCCTGACCTTCAGCTAAGCTAGCTTCAGAGCTAACCGTAGCTTGTTCTTGTTGCTTAGCTTTCATGGCTTGGTCTAAATTCATCAACAACGCTTGAATGTCTTCTTTTTCGATTTGAGACTTGCCATCCATGCTGTCAGTAAAACCACGAATAATAAGTGACTTGTCTAATGTTAAACCCAACTTGTCGTGCTCTTCAAGATTACGTTCCATATACATACCAATTGATGCACCTAAACCATAAGCTTGTTTTTGTATTTCTGTATCAAGCGCAACGGCTTGTTCTTCTTGCTTAGCAGATTCTTGACAACCCATTACTGATAATAAGGCAATAGCGACTAAAGTCGGTTTGAAAAATTTCATTTACATCTCCGTTTTACTACCTAGCCAGAAATTCGGGCTAAGTCATTTAAATATGTGTGAATTGTTAAACAATGCGGCTTATACTAACGATAAATGCCCTAAGAAAAAAGTATTAATATTTTGCTGAACTGTAACTTAACAATTCTAAAAGCCAAACTTCTGTTTTTATTAGCTTTGCTTTCTGCGTGTCAGCCTGTAGGCCAGGAGCCAACGCAAAGATGGCAGCACGCTGTAGAGGGAGCGTATGCGGCTAATATATCGAATGACGCTAAATTTAGTGTTGTTTCTTCAATACATCACGGCATTAGCTTATGGGATTTAGAAAACAATGCGCTGAAATATAGTTGGTCGCAACAACAAAACAATGCCGACAATTTAGTATTGGTGGCTGATATTGCCGATAATAACAGCCATGCGATTACAGCCAATCGTAATGACTTTTCACTTTGGAATATAGAAAATGGTGCCTCTGAAGGCTTTTGGTCCATTACAGAATCGACCATTCGCGATGTAGCGGTATCTAATAATGGCGATTACTTATTGGTAGGGCAAAGTAACGGTAAGGTTGTGCATATTACGATTGCTAATGGCCGACGTTTAGAGTTTTTGGGTCATCAAGAAAAAATTAATGCCGTAGATATGCTGCCAAATGGCCGCATTGCGATTTCAGGCTCGAACGACTTTGTTGCTTATGTATGGGATACAAAATCAGGACAAGTAATATATCGCTTTAATCACCCGAGTAGAGTCACTATGGTGGCGCTTGATCCTAAAGGACGTTTTGCTTTTACCGCCGATAGTAAAAAATCAGCCAATATTTGGGATTTAAAAACCGGCGAGTTAATTTCTAAGCTGAAGTACTTTAATCGACAAGAGGTTTTTAGTGCCGTGCAATTTTCTCCTGACGGTAGCCAATTATTAACGGGTGCGCCTTCTCGAAAAGTCAGTATATGGGATGTTGCAACGGGTGAGCGCCTTACCAGTTGGCGAGTTTTACCACGCGAAGATATTAGACCCGCAGGCGCAGTTGTGTATAGTGTCGCATTTAGAGATAATAACCAGGTAATCACCGAAAGCTCTTCTGGATACGCCGAATTATGGCAGGTAAATAAATAGTGAAATCAGTTACAGAATTAAACCACGCAATTGAAGCTCTTGAAACTCGCAATGCTTTTCAAGATGATATTATCGACCAACTTAACCATGAAATTACCGTTCATCAAAACCAACTTGCTGAACTTAAGCATCAAGTGTCTTTACTGGCAAATCGCATTAAAGAAAACGCACCAGAGCAAAGTGGAAAAGAAGAGATAGAGCCACCACCACCGCACTATTAAAATAAGTAGCTAAAGTGCTATGTTAGCGTGCTAAATTAAAGTTATATAACAATATTTAAACGTTTTAAAAGTTATTCGGCCGAAATAAACGAGTAGTTAGGTCGCATTATTGTAGAGACCTACTTATGTTAATGTTAAAGCCCAATTGTGAATGTTGTGATAAAGACTTACCACCTGCAGCTAAAGATGCTTACATTTGTACTTATGAATGTACCTTTTGTGCTGAGTGTGCAGCGAACGTATTAAACTTTGTTTGTCCTAATTGCTCAGGCAATTTAGTTAGTCGCCCTATTCGCCCTATTGAAGCATTAAAAAAGCATCCCGCTTCAACACAGCGAATAATAAAACCGCATGGCTGTGACCGTTATCGTAAAAGCTAACACAATGAAGCAAAGTTAAATAATGAAGTACTAATAACGTATAATTTGTCAGTTTATAGTGTAATAAGGAGTTTTATATGACTGTTTTATTTGTTTTAAATATTCTAAGTATTTTTATTTGTTATGCCGTTGCTAAACATAGAGGCGCTAAAACTATTTTTTGGGCAATTGTTGGCGCTATTTTAGGACCATTGGCTATCCCTTTTGTTTTCTTTTCAAAGCCTGAAGTTATACCTGCAACAAAAAACATTTGAGATAAAAGTATACTTTATTAAGCAAAATTTATAGTCAGTCGATTCATATTTCGCAATATTAAGTACGTCTATATTTTAAGCCGCTATATTTAAGTAATGCCACTTTACTAAACTATACATTGATAAATAAATGATTCCTTTTGAAAATACATCAGCAATAATAGAATTTACCCGTATATATTTAGCTGTTTTTTATACTGCTGTTGCACTGTTTTATACCGTTAGAATTATCACCGCCAAGAAAAACACCCATAGTGAACTTGTGTTTCTCGGACAACCTTTTTGTTCTCATTGGTGGAACCATATGACATTTCGTTTATTCAGAGCATTAATTTGGCTGACTTGTGTGATCAGGATTTTTTTTCCATCGCTAGATGAATATCTAGGCGTAATTGCAATTTTCGAGCGTAACCTGATGCTAATACTCGGTAATGTGTTATTAACTGTTGGTTTTTTAATGACCATTATTATCCACTTTAGCATGAAGCAAAAGTGGCGTTCGGGTGTAGACCCACAAGGCCCTAAAGCATTAATTACTGATGGTTTTTTTAAACATTCTCGTAATCCAATTTTTGTTAGCGTGGGCTTGTCACAATTAGGTTTTTTTCTCGCATTACCTTCAATATTTACTTTAGTTTGCCTTATCATTGGTTTATATACTTTATACAAACAAACCATTGTTGAAGAACAGCATTTAGTCACTATTTTTCAGGATAATTATAAAATATATCAAAGCAACGTTCGTCGGTGGATATAAAGCCTAAGAAATATTGGGAATAAACTAAGCTACCTAAAAAAATATAAGTAACAATACCTTGTATGAATTATCTAGTTACAACATATTTAAACCGCAAATTTGCCGCAGATAAGATAAGTTTAAAGTAGTAAACATAGCGCTGTGCTTACCTGTTTATTCTTGCTTAAAAATTCCAATAACTTGCTCGTTTGGTCTTACTTCTTGCACTACGTGCTCTTCTGGTTGCGACATTTGGTGTCCACAACTAACGCAGGTTACGGTTTCAACGCCGTGCTCTTTAAATAATCCCATGGTGTCCATTGCTTTACACTTTGGACAAACTGCTCCAGCTATAAATCGTTTTTTCACTTTTTTACTCAATTTTGTTAAATATTTAATTAGTTTTTAATTAATTTTAGCAAGTTATATGCTCAGTGCTTCTATTTTACCTTGAACAACCCCCTAAGGAAAAGCGACAATAGCAACCTGCATTAAAATGAGACAATATAAATGATCATAGCTACAGATTTAAGTTTAGCCCGAGGTGCAAAATACCTCATAAAATCATCAAGCTTTACTATACATCCAAATCATAAGGTTGGGCTTGTTGGGGCAAACGGCTGTGGTAAATCTTCTTTATTCGCCAGTTTATTAGGTGCATTACCTGCAGACTTGGGCAATCTATCTATGCCAACAAGCTGGAAAATTGCCACGGTAAAGCAAGAAACACCAGCATTAGAGCAATCAGCGCTAGATTACGTTATGGATGGTGATGTTGAGTTTCGCCAATTAGAGGCAAAGTTAGCGCAAGCACGCGCCGACGACAATGGCACACTTGAAGCCACAATTATTAATCAAATTGATACGGTAAATGGTTATAGTTTACCGGCACGCGCCGGCGAGTTATTACATGGTTTAGGTTTTTTACAAGAGCAGCTAATTAATCCGGTAAAATCGTTCTCGGGTGGTTGGCGAATGCGCTTAAACTTAGCTCAGGCCTTGATCAGCCGTGCTGATTTATTACTGCTTGATGAACCGACTAACCATTTAGATTTAGATGCCGTTATTTGGCTACAGCGTTGGCTGAAAAGATTTACCGGCACCTTAGTGCTTATCTCGCATGACCGCGATTTTCTTGATGATGTAATCGGACAAATACTGCATATTGAACATCAAACTGCGAAGCTATATTCTGGTAACTACAGTGCTTTTGAACGTCAACGTGCAGAGCACTTAGCGCAACAAGACGCTCAATATCAAAAGCAGCAAAAAGAAGTTGCTCATTTAACTTCTTTTGTTGACCGTTTTCGCGCTAAAGCCAGTAAGGCTAAGCAAGCGCAAAGTCGTTTAAAGCGCCTGCAAAAATTACCTGATTTAGCGCCAGCGCATGTCGATAGCCAATTTACCTTTAGCTTTGAACAGCCTGATACTCTGCCTTACCCGTTATTGTCCTTAGCTGAAAGCCAATGTGGCTATAGTGATGAAGCCATTATTTTAGAAGATGTTGGCATGACCTTGGTCCCAGGTAGCCGAATCGGCCTACTAGGTCGTAACGGGGCAGGTAAATCAACACTAATAAAATCTCTCGCCGGTGATTTAACCTTATTAAAAGGCGAACGTTATTGTGCGCAAGATTTGCGTGTGGGCTATTTTTCTCAGCATCAACTTGAGCAATTGCATTTACCAAGCAGTGCTATAGAACATATAACGCGAGCAAAATCTGATTTAACCGAGTTACAAGCCAGATCATTTTTAGGGCGTTTTGGCTTTAGTGGCGATCAGGCGTTAGATAAAGTGGGCACCATGTCTGGTGGTGAAAAAGCGCGTTTAGTTTTGGCCCTTATTGTCTTAGAAAAACCCCAGTTATTGTTATTAGATGAGCCCACCAACCATCTTGATTTAGAAATGCGTCAAGCGCTAGTACTCGCGTTGCAAGACTTTGACGGCGCGATTATTCTCATTGCGCATGACAGGTATTTATTAGAGTCATGTGTTGATGAGTTTTATATTGTTGCTAATGGTCGAGTAACCGATTTTGACGGCGACATTGATGATTATCAGCAATGGTTAAACGATGATAAAAAACAGTCGGTTAAAGCCAACAAAGTTGTTTCTGAGCCACAAGTTGACAAAAAGCAACAACGTAAAGAACAAGCTGAGCTTCGTAAAAAGGCATCACCTTTGCGTAAACAAGCCGATAAATTTGAAAAGCTAGTACAGCAAAATCAAGATGAGCTAACGACAGTAGAAGCACAACTTGCTGACAGTGATATTTATCAAACAGAGCACAAAGTAAAGCTAACTGACTTACTCAAACGACAAGCGTCACTTAAACAAGATTTGGAAACAAATGAAATGCAATGGCTTGACCTTGAAGAACAAATTGAAGAGATAATGTCGCAAGCTTTATAAATTTATTGCTACACTTAACGTATAGCAGCAAAAACTTTGTCACTGCGATAAGTGGCGACAACACCGAACATAGGACATTATTATGAAAAAATTGACCTTACTAGCACTCAGTTTTGCTCTTTTTACCCAAAGCCCAGCTTATAGTGCTGATTTAGATTTAGGCATATACGAGCTAAACCGTGGCGAATTTAAAGCCGCAATTGCAGAATTCGAACCTTTAGTTGCCGAGGAATATGCTCCTGCACAATATCAAATGGCATTAGTTTATTTAAACGGTTACGGCGTAGTTAAAAACCCAACGAAGGCGTTAGAACTTCTACATCAAGCTGCTTCACAAAATTACTCTGAAGCGCTATTCGATCTTTCTTTACTTTATAGTGAGGGTGAAGTCGTTAAAAAAGATTTAAAAACGGCTTATGCATTAATGGAAAAAGCCGCGAATAAAGACTTACCAAGAGCACAGTTCAATTTAGGTGTTATGCTGTTTAACGGTAACGGCGTACAACGTGATTACCTTCAGGCATCTCGCTGGTATCAAAAGGCGGCAGATCAAAACTATGCACTAGCACAATTTAATCTTGCCTTAATGTACTTTGAGGGCAAAGGCGTTGCTAAAAGCACAAAGATGTCTTATATCTGGAATATTATTGCGGCTAAAAATGCTTATCGCATAGCTGAAAAAAGCCGTGATATGGACGAACATAAATTATCCGTTGACGAGATTAAAGAGAGTCGTGAAAAAGCCGATGCTATTTATCGTAAAATAATCGAACAAAGAGAATTAAAGTTAAGACAAGCCTCTAACCGCTAGAGCCTAATCTAAAGTGCTTTGTAAAGCATCTATACAACAATATTAAGTAAACCAAAACCCGCTCACCTTTAGCGGGTTTATTTTTATAAACATGTAAATAATGCCGATTATCGGAGCTAAAAAATAAACCGGTATTGTTCTTGAACTTTATGCCATTAAACAAATTCAAGGTGTTATGCCTCAGCGCATCAACTTCACTAATCCCTGAAAATACTATTAATAACATACCGAATAACATATCGATTAACCCTGAACATGATCTATATCAATAAGTATGTATTGAAGGTTCTTTATAATCTTTTTCGTACCTATTTACTTACTTTTGGAGTTAGCTATGAACTTTTTAGATATGCTTTTAAACGATCCTGTTGTCATTATGTCATTTCTTGGTTTAGCAACTGTATTAGGCATTTGTAGCTTTTATGTTTATTACTTTATAAAGCATATTAGTGAGGATACCCATTAAGCTTATTTGGTAAAATTTTATTTAAAATGTAACGAGTTAAACCTATCACTCACTGTAGTCAAACGGTGGGCATAGGCATAGTTTTAACGTACAATAAATTTTTGTATTACACGCTATTACCGTATTATGTTTACCAAAAGCTCTTTCAGCCCCGCTTGGTGGCTTAAAAACGCCCATTTACAAACCATTGCCGCTAAGTTTTTTAGGCGTGGCCACACCATAAATACCACTGATGAAACTTTAGAGTTACCTGACGGTGACTTTGTTGATTTAGCTTGGACCGAAAAGGTAAACTCGAACTGTTCACGCCCTATTATTGCGATATTGCATGGTCTTGAAGGCTCTAAGAACAGTCATTATGCTAAAGGCATGTTAAGCGCCATAAAAGCACAAGGTTGGGTGGGTGTGTTAATGCATTTTCGAGGCTGCAGCGGTCGCCCAAATCGCATGGCTCAGTCGTATCACAGCGGACAAACCTGTGATGTTGACTATTTTAGTCAATACCTTGCTAGCAGTTACCCACAAGCAAAAAAAGCCATTGTTGGCTTTTCGTTAGGCGGTAATGTCCTGACAAAATATTTAGCAGAACAAAAACAAAATATCTATCAAGCGGCCTGTGTTATATGCGCTCCACTTGATCTTTCAAGCTGTAGTAACAGAATTAACCGTGGCTTTTCTCGTGTCTATCAAAAGTATTTAGTCGATATGCTTCGAGCGAGTACGGTGATAAAAATCAAAGCTAATTTATTAAAAAATATCGATAGAAACTTGCTGAATAACGTACGCTCTATTCGCGATTTTGATCAAATGGTTACTGCACCGATTAATGGCTTTGTCGATGCAAATGACTATTATCAGCAAGCCAGCGGTCGCGATGTGTTACAACAAATAACCACGCCGTGTTTAATTATTCATGCCACCGACGATCCTTTCTTATGTCATGTGAATACAACGGCCATTGCAACTTTACCTAAACAAATAACTTTTGAAGTGAGTGCCAAAGGTGGCCATGTTGGCTTTATTAGTGGTAACAATCCACTGAAGCCAAAGTATTGGTTAGAAGAACGTATACCTGAGTTTTTTACGAGATATTTATGATCATTCCATTAGAACAATTGTCAGACGACACATTAAGCGCCATTATCGAAAACTTTGTTCTACGTGAAGGTACAGAGTACGGTAGTACAGACGTATCGCTAGATGAAAAAATTACCCAAGTTCGCCAGCAATTAAAGCAAGGCACAGCGCTTTTGGTATACTCAGAGCTACATGAAACCGTTAATATTTTGCCAAAAGACCAATTTATTGAAGGTAGTGAAGAGCATGAAGAAAACAGTTAATGCCCGTTAATTGTTCGGGTTTTAGCAATAAAAAAGGCACTTATTAAGTGCCTTTAGTTTTTCAGTTGATGCTTAAGTGATATTTAGATGATAATTTAATGATCATTAAATAAAAAATTAACGAGTAAATGTAACTGAAAAACTTACCGGTACTACATAATTAATACTCGGTAGAGAAGCTAACGCTTTAAGCTTATTAATACCTGCTACTACGCCATACGCATCAGCTTGAATAAAAAATGGCTTTATTGTGTTCACCAAAATCTTATCAGCGCTTAATTTAATCACACTAACATCAAGCATTATAGTTTGTTGCTCGCCGTGAAAATCTAACACACCGCTAATCGTTAACTTTTTATCTTCACCAATAACTAAACTCTTGAGTAATGAAGTTTCAAGTGTTGCAGTAAAGTTTGCAGTGCTGTATGTATCGGTTTTAAAGACAAACTCTTTCATTCGTTCATCACGAATGGCAATATTCGTATTAACACTGCTCAAGTCGACACTGATATTAACTTGGGCTTTTTCAGTAATATTACCGGCAAGTTTTGAAAAACTATGGTTCTCAGCAATATTGCCTTTTTTCACTGACATGAAGCTAAGTTGAGAGTTTTCATTATCGAGCTTCCACCCTGCTAATGCAGGTAAGCTCACTGTTGTTGTCAACAGTAGGGAAATTAATATTGAGGATATCTTGCGCAAAATGTTCTCCATGTTGGCTAAATGATTAGCTATTATATTGGCTCAGAGCATTACAGAATATTGAACTATACATTTGTGGTATAGGCGTTATTGCGATGTGCCTGAGCGTTATTAAGTTATAAGGCGTGCAGCTTTGTGCGGTTTAATAATATCTTGCCAAGGAATTTCTTTGTTCCCTAACGAGACAAAATCGGGCTGCATCAAAGTCTCACGTTGATTATAGGTTAAGGGCTTAAATTCACTGTCAATAATACTGCCTCCTGCTTGTTCAATTATACAATGACTTGCACCAGTGTCCCACTCACCTGTTGGACCAACACGTAAATAACAATCTGCACCGCCCTCAGCAATTAAACAGTTTTTTAATGAACAACTACCTAAAGCAACATGATCGAAGTCGTATTTACTGTTTAAATACTGCCCCATTAGATTAATATCCTGACGACGACTTATTGCGACTTTAATACGACGTTGGCCGTCATATTTTGCCACATGTATTCTATGGCTACCGGCATCGTTTTCTTTAAAAGCCCCTAAGTTATTTTGAGCATAATAAGTAAGTTGATGATCAGGCGCATGAATAACACCTATACTGGGCCAGCCGTTTTCAACCAATGCCACATTTACGGCAAAGTCACCGCTGCCAGCAATAAACTCTCCGGTACCATCAATGGGGTCTAGTAACCAATAACGAGACCATTTACTGCGCTGTGCTAATGCTAACGCTCCTACTTCTTCAGAAATAATCGGAATCTCAGGCGTTAAGCGTTTTAATTCATCCATTAAAATATCGTTTGCGGCGATGTCGGCACTGGTAACTGGACTATTATCTTCTTTAATTTCGGCGGTAAAGTTACCGTTTTTATAATAGCGTGCGACCTCTTGCCCTGCTTTTTTGGCACTTTCAAGCGCAATTGATAGTAGTTTTTCTTGACTCATTCAATAGCTCCTAAGTGATCTTTTACCAGTAATAAAGCCGCGATACTACGCGACTCATTAAAGTCTTTCTGTTGTAGTAATTCATGATAATTCGCCAATGGCCAAGGCACTATTTCTAAGTCTTCGGGCTCATCTCCGACTAGCTTCTCAGCATAAAGATCTTCTGCAAAAAATATCGTCATTTGAGCATCAAAAAATGCAGGTGCCATAGCAACGGTATGAATTGAGGTTAATTTCTTAGCACCATAGCCAACCTCTTCTTTTAATTCACGATTAGCGGCTTGTGCTGCACTTTCGCCAGCATCGATTAAACCTTTAGGAAAGCCAAGTTCATAAGTATGGGTGCCGCCGCAGTATTCTCTAACGAGTAACATGGTGTTTTTATCCAGCATAGGAACAATCATTACTGCTCCTCGACCTTTACCGTACATACGTTCATACTCTCGTTTTTCGCCGTTGCTAAAGGTTAAGTCAACTTGTTCAATCGTAAATAAATGACTTTTGGCAACCTGCTTACGTGAGGTGATTTCAGGTAGTATTTTTTTTGTTGTCATAACGCCCTTAATTGTAACAACTTAAGTGAAATGTTTTGTATATAAACGCTAAAGTTTAACCATAGCACGATAACATTGAATACATAACCATAAGGCTTGGGTATAATAGTAATTGCTTTAAATATTTATCTGTTTGGCAAATATTAGTCTCTTTGAGACATTCTATAATAAACGTGTTTCAAGGGAAAAATCTATGCTTGATTGGTCAAAAATTTCAACTGTTTTACTGGATATGGATGGCACAATTCTCGATTTACATTACGACAACCATTTTTGGCTACATCATTTGCCCCAGCGCTTAAGTGAATTAAAGGGCATGAGTTTGGTAGAGGCAAAAGAGTCTTTAATGTCGCACTATGAAAAAGTAGCGGGCACTATAGATTGGTATTGCTTAGATTACTGGGCAGAGCAAACTCAATTATCAATTACCGATTTAAAACGTGAGACACAACACTTAATTCAATTGCGCGCTGACGCACATGACTTTCTGGTTGCCTTAAAATCATCCGGGCGAGATGTTGTACTTGTAACGAATGCCCATCCTGATAGCTTATCGTTAAAAATTGAACGTACATCATTAGACAAATACTTTGATACGCTTTACTCAACGCACGAATTTGGTGTGACTAAAGAGTCACAATTACTTTGGCAACGCCTGCAAGAAAAACATGGTTTTGAGCGTAAAAGCACACTTTTTGTCGATGACAGCCCAGTAGTACTCGATTCAGCTAAAAAATATGGCATTGGGCAAATATTAGCTGTTGCCAACCCTGACAGTAAAAAAGCGAATAATGTATTTGAAAACTACCCTTCAATTACTGACTACCGTGTTTTATTAGCTGAAATAAATAACAATAAACCAAATAATTAATCATAGATTGATAGTTATTAACTGCGGCTAAGTAACATAACTTCACTTAGCAACAGTTGAGTGTAATGACCATTTCCCGATACTTTTTAAACTTTTCCAATGAATTAAACGGTTAATGTTGGTCACGAATAAACAGTGCAGAAAACTAATTACTTTAAATCGCTAGGCCCATGATTAGCCACATACGCTCCTCTTTCTCCTTTGGGCTTTGCCTTACCCGCCGTAGTATCTTCTTCCGTTTGTAGCTCTGCTGCAGCATTGATTGCTGCGCCCAGTAAAATCGTAAAAGCGGTGACATAAAACCACATCAATAAAATAACTACGCCTCCCATTGAACCATAGGTTTCGTTATAACTGGCATACTCGGTAATATACAAGTTGAAAAAGTATGATCCGACTAGCCAAAACAAAGTCGCCAATAATGCACCCGGTGTTGTCCAACGCCATTTCGCTGATACTCTATGTGGCGCATATTTGTATAAACTTGCTAGTGATAAATTAAATATTATTAATAAAACTGGCCAGGTTACCCCCCCCAATAAAGATTGGCTTGTTTCATCTAACATACTCAACGCAAATGGAATAATAACAATCATAAGTAACATCAGCAGCATAGTTAATATTGTCGCCAAAGTTAACATTGTACGCACGAGAATCATTTTAAAAAATGAACGAGTACGACCCTCTTTATAACTAATATTACAGGCCGTAATTAATGCCACAGAGCCTTTACCGCCACTCCAAATAGCCAATAAAAAACTAAAAGCAAAACCTACGCTTAAAGCACTATTGTCTGTGGTTAATAAGCTTTCAATTTGTGCTTCTAAAATTTCCCGACTTTGCTCAGGAATTACGCCCACCAAAAGATTCATATGTTGCAAAAGCGTTTGCTGATCTGTAAAAAGCCCATACATAGAAACCAATGCGGCCAATAAGGGAAACATAGCTAACAAAAAATAAAACGCCACACCGGCAGCAATAAGCGACATATTGTCTTGCTCAACTTTGTGTAGAACACGTATAGCGATTTGCCACCAGTTTGTTAGCGAAAACTCTTGTGGGTGCTTAATTTGATTTTTTGAATTCATGTAGAATAGGCCTCTTTATTACATCTAACGCTAAATGCTACTGCTGTATTTTTGTAGTTAGGCTCAGCTATTTTTAGTTTTCCAGGGTGTGGATATCAGCGATGCAGCAATGAACTCATCAAGGTTCGTGCGCTTTCGTTTATGTTGTAAGTAGGGCTAGCAACTTATAAAACTGCTAGCCCAGATCTAAGCGATAAATTAAGCTATAATTTCGTGCAAAAGCTTAAAGTATTGCAGGAAAGTTGTTGATACTACTGGCAATCGTTGTTTTTACAAAAATGAGCAACTTCAGCTTCCGCCTCTTCCTTAGATTTACCGTATCGTTCTTGGATCTTACCCGCCAATTTTTCTTTTTGGCCATTGATAATATCCATATCGTCATTAGTTAAATCACCCCATTGTTTTTGGGCTTCACCTTTTACTTGTTTCCATTTCCCTTCAAAAGTATCTTTGTTCATAGTTGCTCTCCTATAATTTCAGATTGGTGGTAAATAGCACTCAAACTAAAGTACTCATTTAAGCACTGATTTAAATCCCTATTTTATTTGCAAAACTCACACCAGAACATAAGTCACTGTAAAAAAAAGAAAAAATGAAATTAACACTTCCCTGTAAAATATTTTGAATGAAAGTATTACAAAGCATTATGTATTAGTTACAAAATTTAGAAAGCTCTCGTTATACCAATTGATATAAACAATCGATCTTTCTAAAGCGGTTTAAAATTGATCAATTCATTAAATTAATTGATATTATTTAGCCACAACAAGCTATATTTTTTGTATATGATGATTTTGAAATTTATACATAATTGCTCAAACCGAATGGTTGAGATTACTCTGTTGTTTAGGACTTACATTTAGGAAATGTGTTTAAAAATCGTGTTTAGGTATATGTTTTCAAGAGGTCAAAGGTTGGTAATATAAAAGGTCATTTTATATTACCTTTTATATTCAACAAGGTACTTATCCAGAGGTCAGGTTACTTATATTTTCAAACGATAACGGCCTTTTCTATCAGGTTTGCCTAAAAAGCTTAATACGGCTGTTAATGGCTCTGGAAACTTCTCAGCGGGTGTTAAATAGCCACTACCTGACAATTGCCCACCTTGTGCTAGCGTTGCGCGGTAACTCAGTCCCAAATTATTTTCTGGGTCAATATCAGCAACTAGCTCACCTTTATCGCAGCTAAGTTTGGCCGCTAGCCCACCTAACTCAACTTTTTCTTCAAACGCTGTTGCTGCGGCATTACGCCATTGCAAGTCGCCTTCTAGTTCACTACATATCGGTGCACCAACAATAAAGCGCGTAATATTAAGCTGAAGTTGCTCATGAGCAATAATATCGATAGGTAAGTTCAAACGTGCTGCTACGATATTAGCTGCAACATTTACTTGTGCGTCTTCAATCACTACCTCAGACAACAGGCCGCTAATGGTTAATTGCCCTTCTGGGCCGTTAACCAAGGCATTGCCAAAAGTAATATCAAGTTTAGGGTTAAACATTAACACTGACATAAGTGACAACGAACTTTGCACTTGATTGATGACAACGTCGTTAATCATTACTTGCTTAATTTCACTATGCCACACTGTGCCTTCAACTGACGAAATAGCCACATTTTTAGGTAATTGAATTTGCGAGATCAACCAACTAGCTGGCATTAGCGCGATTGCAAAAATACAATAAGCGGTGAAAAAAATTGCTACATAGGCAAACGTCTTTTTCATTAACTCTTTCCTAACTGTAATCGACGAACACGAACCACGCCTTGTTGGTCAGCTAAACTTAGATCTATATTTTTTACTTGAAGACCATCTCTGCTAGCTAATTGCTCTAACCAAGTTAACAACTGATTAAACGAAATTTCGTCTATCCAAACTTGTAGATCATCACCTTGAGGCTGCATGCGCGTAATAATAATATTATTCAGCCTTGACGTTCTGTTTACAATGCTCGATAAACTCGCCCCAGAACCTGCACGACCACTGCGCTTTGCAGCTTGGTAACGTTGAGTATTTTCTTCAACCCAAGTTAATAAGTCTTGCTGACGCTCTAGCGTTGATTGTTGTTTGTTTATGCTTTCATTCAGCGGTTGCCAAATAAGTCCATATAAAATAAATACCGATACTAGCACCGACATAACGAGTACTAAACGTTGCTCACGAATATTTAACTGTTGCCACCATGCTTTCATGAGCGCCCCTTCATTGAAGTGTCTGTAATGCTAAACGAACCGGAAATTTGATCACCTTGATTGTTCTGTGCACCTAAATTAACCGTTAGGCCTGCTTTTTCGAAAGCGACTTTAAGTTTTTCAAAATACTGATAATCTTTGGCGACAGTTTGCATACGTACTTCTTGACGTTTGCCGTCAAACTTTAATGTTTGAGGTTTTATCTCTGGCACGCTCGCTAATGCAGGCTCAAGCTTAACTAATAGCGCTAAGAAACCAGCAGAATCTTCACTGTTACCCACTTCGGCTAACTTCTGTCGAAGCTGTGAACGAACGGTTGAAATTCTCACTCGCTTAGTTTCAGGAAAAACCGTTTTATATTTTTCAATAATTTCGGTTTCAAGAGCATCTTGTTGATTTGATAACTGATAAAGTTTAGCGCCCTTTAGCCCAAAGTTAAGTATTAAGGCAAAACAGGCAACACCTGCAACCCAAAGCCAATTCATCGTATTAGCCGAGCGTTTTTCTTTTACCTGAAAATCGCCTTGAAGCAAGTTAAATTTACGCGCATGGTTATTCGCTAAAATAGCTAAAGGTAGCTCTTCAGGTAAGTACTCAATGGTTAATTCATCGGGTACTTCTGACAAGGCAGAATAAGCATGGATGGTTTGTTCGTTTTCATCCAAGGCTTTAAAGTATTGCGAAATTACTGGCCAAGCATTAGCCTCGAATGACATAACTTGCCATTCGCCAAGCCTAATCAACACTTGTTCGCCTAACATTACAGCACTGCTATTTTGCGGTACAACAGGCAATCCTAGGGTGTCAGGTATCATTAACTTGCAGAAAATATTTGCTTCAGCCAACCATTGTAACCATGTTTCGAGTTGTTTACGCTCAAGCGCAGCAACAAAACAGTTATGCCCTTGTTCGTCTTGCTTAATATCGCTAAAGGCAAAGCAAAGTTGCTCAACGTCTTGTGCTAGCGTTTCTTCAAGCATATATGGTGCAGCTAAACGAATAGCGCGTTGCGATGAACCTGGCACTTTTAAACGCTTAATCGCAATATCGCTACTAGGAACAAAAACAACGACTTCTCTTGCTGCAGATTTTTCGGTAAGTTGTGTTAATTCACCTGCGTTAGGTAACTCACCACTTGCTATTATATCTTCTTGTCCGTTGACTTTAATCAGCCAGTGAATTCTATTTTCAGCTTGGCTGCCTAAACGGATAAATAAGGTTTCACCCATTACTCTCGTCCTATGATGCGACTGATCACATTTATATTATTTTTATCGTCTACTTTCATAATGGTGTTCAAAGCAAAGTAACTGTTATTAAAACTTGCGGTTGTTTTGAGCTTAAAGTACTCGCTCTTAACGGCAAAATATTGTTTTTTTTCTGGTGCAATTTTCGCTTCAACTAATTCAGTTAAAGCGAAAAATTCATTAATATCTTTAAAGCCTTCTTCTCCACGAGAAGATAAAGCTTGTGATGCTTCATTTTGACTTATCCCTAACATGGCTACAAGTATTTCAGGTTGATCTTGTGCCATGGTGTTAATGTTTATTTTATTCATATTCGTGTCAGGCAATATACAGGCATAATCTTTTAGCTTTTCAATAACATCAGCAGTAAAGTGTTCAACTACTCGTAGCTCTCCCATACTGGCTAAATAATTATTGGCGGCTAAATAAGGGAACTCTTTTGCTGCATAATCGTTATCTTCTGCGCCGCCTGAACTCGAAATACTACCATCAGCGTCTAACCAATCTGTTAAAGCATCTGCCATGTATTCAGCTTCAAAGCTACCTACACCTTCGATATTAATCGCAATAAGTAACTCCTCAAAAGCAGCTCTTGCCGGTGATTTTTTTACTGCTGTTGTACTGTTATTGTTAGTTTCTTCGCTATCAACCTTTAAAGCATTTAAATTAAAGCAACTATTTAAGTCGGTTATCTCACCAGTAATTTCACCGAAATCAACCGGGAAAGTATTTTCACCTTGTGCCCATAGTTGACCTAAATGTGTAACTTCGGCATCGTCTTCAAATGATTGTATTAATATTCTTTTAGCAAATGCTTCCGCACCCATTGCGTACCAATAAGCTTGCTGATTCGAGCCTATATTGGTTGTGCGTTGCATTTGTAATTGTAACCTTGCGGTCATTTGCGTTGCTAAAATAGCGATTAACGCAATAATAAGCATAACCGTAATTAACGCCACCCCTTTGGGTGTTTGCTTAACAGCGAACACTTTACTCACGGCTATCGTCCTTATTCTGCAAATCATCACCCGCAACAAGAAATTGTCGACGAATAATGCCGAAATCGGTTGTATCTATTTCAATCGCAATAGCTTGCGGTAAAGTCCCTTCTTGCAATGTTTTCTGCCATTTTTTACCATCATAAAACTCGAAAGTTAAGCTTTCAACTTTTGAGATTAATGGTCTAACTTTTGGTTCTTCACCTAACACGGCATCAACAAAGTTAAAATGTATTCGCTCAACGGTGTTTTCATTTAGTTGATAAGCAACAGACTGCATATCACTGCGCGGTAATAATAAACCAGGGTTAGTCCAGCCATGGCGAACAAAAGCAATGGCTTGTTCACTACCACTATAACTTTCAATGTCTGTGTGTAAAAAACCACTTTGAGGAGCTTCGCCATAAAAGCGCACACTACGCCTTGCTATTTGTAACACGTCTCGTTCAATAATTAAAAAGCCGCGTTGCAATTCGTTAATACGCTCAGTGCGTTCTTTGGTCACTGTGTCACTATTTAATACTGTTTCAAAAATGCTAAAGCTCGCCATGCTGATCACCGAGAAAATGGCAATGGCGATCAAAACTTCTAGCAAGGTAAAACCCTGACTAAATTTAGATATAGGCTGAGAAGTACGATTTAAGGCACAATACTTTTTAGCAGCGATATTCATTTATTTTGCTTCGATATATAGGTCATTAAGCTGGTTAATGCAGAGGGATCTTTTTCATCTAATCGTACTTCTAACACAATAGCGCGCATGTCTTTATCGGTAGTTTTAACTACTTTTTGTTGCCAAAACCATTCTAGCCCGGCTAATTCGACCTTACCTTTTTTATTATTTTTTGGTGGCCAAGTATCGTCGAGTGTAATTTCTACTAACTGGTTGGATGCTACCCAATTTGCAAGAATTTTACTTTCTAAATAACCTAAATTACGTGCGTTAGTCTCTGCGGTACCTAAAATGGCAATCCCGGCAATTGAAAATACCGCCATCGCTAGCATTACCTCAATAAGGGTAAAGCCTTTCTCTAACTTGCGATAATAATTAACGAGCATTAGCATTAACTATTGGCCCTTCTATCGTAAGCGGTGTGGTATAAATGCCAGACACTTTAAAACTGATGTTTTCATCACCGTCAAAAGCGAATTCGGCCAATGAAAAAGTTAAACTAAAAGGCGTAATATCTCCGCCAGACAGCATATAAACTTGTGGGATTTTTTTTTTCTTTTCTTCTTCAGTAAAGTCGTCTTCTTCGTCTTCGTTAATTAAAACTGACGAGTCAAACAATAAAGCCTCTTCGATCGGTAAGTCATCAAGCTGTAAGCTTATTTCAATGCCTTCAGGTAAGGTATAAACTTCAAATAATGGGTTATTAGCAATCGGGGCCCAACTTGTGCCGTCGTAGCCCAGAAACTGATAGCTATTTTCTTCAATAAACAATCCTAGCTCAACATTATTGAGTAACCCGTATTCTGCCGCTACGTCAAAAATGCCCGCAAAGCGAGCACTGTTTTGTTCTAATAACTGCTCAGGCTTGTTACCTGAAAAACTAAACTGTATGGCAGAAACCATCACGCCAATAAGCACAATGACCAACATCACTTCAATTAAGGTAAAACCTTGCTGTGGGCGATGTTGTAATGCTAAACGGCGACTCGTGTTAAGTTTCATAGCTAGTTAATAAATAATCAGTTAATCAATAATATGTATTGATTACTGATAATCGCCTAAATTCCAGTTACCAATATCGTCATCTGTGCCAGGTTCGCCGTCAGGTCCCATAGAGAAAACATCCATTGCGCTGTTTTCACCTGGGTTTAATAATTGGTATTCACTGCCCCAAGGGTCGTTCGGTAAACGTTTTACATAGCCTCCTTCAGGAAAACGGCGTGGCATAGGCTCGATATCTGTTTGAGTAACAAGTGCTTCTAGCCCTTGCTCGGTACTTGGGTATTTATAGTTGTCCATTTTGTACATGCTTAAAGACGTTTCTAAAGCATTAATATCAGAAACCGCCTTTTGCATATTCGCGCGCTCTTGGCTGCCCATAAGGTTAGGCACGACCATACTGGCTAAAATACCTAAAATTACGATAACAACCATTACTTCTAATAAGGTAAAACCTCGAACATTTTTTACTGCTTTCATTTCTAACTTCCTATTAACGTATTTAACTGAAGAATTGGCTGTAAAATAGCCATAACGATAAATAATACAACACCTGCCATTACTACCATTAATGCCGGTTCAAAGGCTTTCAATGAAATATTCATTACAGCCTCGAATTCACGATCTTGGTTATCGGCGGCGCGCCCTAGCATATGCTCTAGCTGGCCACTTTTCTCGCCACTGGCGATCATGTGTAACATCATTGGCGGAAACAGCTTAGTTTGCTCTAACGACACCCGTAAGCTGGTGCCTTCTCTAACTTTGTCGGTTGACTCCTTAACGCTTTGTTTAATGTATAAGTTGTCGAGTACTTCACCTGATATTTTCATACTCTCTAATAGAGGAACGGCACTAGCGGTTAAAATGCTCAAGGTACGTGCAAATCTTGCGGTATTAACGCTTTTAGCGACTTTACCTATACCGGGAATAGTTAAAAAGCGTTTGTGATAAGCAAACTTAAAGCTGTCTTTTTTCAACAATTGTGACCACAACAACATTAGCGCCGCAACAATAATGACAATGAACAAACCATAATCACGCAAGAAATCACTACTGGCAATTAAGAATTTAGTGGTTGCTGGCAAGTTAGCGCCCATATGTTCGAATTGGCCAACAATTTTAGGTACCACAGCCGTAAGCAATATCGCGATAACACCGGTAGCGACTACGGTCATAATTACCGGATAAACCAAAGCTTGAATTAATTGCGAGCGTAATTGTTGGCGTTTTTCGGTGTAATCGGCTAAACGGTCTAATACTTTATCAAGGTGACCCGACTTTTCGCCTGCTGCAACCATAGCGCGGAACAAGCGATTAAACACCTGTGGAAATTCCGCCATGCTCTCAGCCAAACCATAGCCTTCGGTTACTTTAGTACGAACAGCCATTACCATACTTTTTAAGCTATTTTTATCGCACTGCTCACCAACCGCCATTAACGACTCTTCAATTGGTAAACCCGACTCAACTAACGTTGAAAGTTGCCTAGTGATAAGCGCTAGCTCAGCCGACGATATTTTTGTTCCGCCGCTAAAGAATGACTTCTTATTAGTTTGCTTATTCTTTTGTAAACTTGGCGTTACTTCAATAGGCATTAAGCCTTGTTCGCGAAGTAAATTACGCACATGTCTAGGGGTGTCGCCTTCGATTACCCCTTTTTTATTTTTTCCTCGGCCGTCTACTGCCTGATAATCAAATGCTGCCATAATTTAGGTTTATCTTTATCCAGTTCATTACCAAGTGTGTTTTCATTGGGTGATTATTGTTATCAAAAACGCGATTATTAGTCTTCGCGTGTTACCCGCAATACTTCTTCAATAGTGGTTTCGCCTAACATGACTTTGTCAAAACCGTCTCGGCGAATACTTGGTGTTGTTGTACGAATGAATTTTTCAATTGCTTGCTCACCTTTACCGTTATGGATTAATTCGCGCACTTGTTCGTCAACGACGATTAATTCATGAATACCGGTTCGGCCTCGGTAACCTTTAAAGTTACACTCTTCACAACCCACCGCTTTATATATAGGCGAGTTATCATCAGGTTGTAGTTGTAATAATTTTCGTTCTTCTGCAGAAGTAGCGCAACATTCACGACAATGTGGACATAATGTTCTTACTAATCGTTGTGCTAATACACCTAATAGACTAGAAGAAAGCAAGAAAGGTTCAACGCCCATGTCTTCCATACGAGTTATGGCGCCTGCGGCTGTATTTGTATGCAGTGTAGATAAAACTAAATGACCCGTTAAACTGGCTTGTACACCAATTTGTGCGGTTTCTAAATCTCGAATTTCACCCACCATCACTACATCGGGATCTTGACGAAGTATGGCACGTAGGCCGCGGGCAAAGGTCATATCAACTTTAGTGTTTACTTGCGTTTGGCCTATACCTTCAATCGCGTATTCAATCGGGTCTTCTACCGTTAAAATATTACGTTCTTTACTGTCTATTTGACTTAAGCCGGCATAAAGCGTGGTACTTTTACCTGAGCCTGTTGGACCGGTAACTAAAATAATGCCGTGAGGTTTGTCTATAAGTTCAGAAAAACGAGCACGGTTGCCATCGGTCATGCCTAAATCTTGTAAGTCTAATCGAGTCGAGTTTTTATCAAGTAAACGTAACACTACGCGTTCACCATGCCCTGTTGGCATAGTTGAAACCCGCACATCAACAGCACGACCCGCTATTCTTAATGAAATACGACCATCTTGAGGAATACGTTTTTCGGCGATATCAAGTTTAGCCATAACCTTGATACGTGAAACCAGTAAAGAGGCTAATTTACGATTAGGTTTTAAAACTTCACGCAAGACACCATCAACACGAAAACGAATTTGCAGTGCTTGTTCAAAAGTTTCAATGTGAATATCAGAAGCATTCTCTTTAATTGCTTCACTCAACATCGCATTGATTAGTTTGATGATTGGTGCATCGTCTTCGTTTTCTAATAAGTCTTCGGTTTCTGTCATTTCATCAGCAAGTGAATATAGGTCAACTTCGTTACCTATATCTTCCATCATTTGCTGAGCTTCAGAAGAATCGCGTTGATATGCAATTGTTAATAATTGTTCAAATTCAGCGGCACTTTTATAATCAAGCGTAAACGGAGCCTTTAATACTCGACGAACTTCAAGTAAAACATCGGCGTTTAGCAGCTCGGTACAAACTAGGCGTAATTCACCGTCGTCATTGGTAACTAATACACTGTTACGTTTGGCGAAACCAAAGGGCAAACGAAAACGAATACCCTCATCAGTTATGATATCGCTTGCTGTTAATTCTGAAGATTCGTCAAGCGCTGTTTCACGCTCTGCTTCTTCGCTAGCAACAACGAAAGCTTGTGTTTGTGGGTCGATATTACTCATGGCTATTCTTTTTCACCCGATGTTTTATCTTCATCACGCTTTTTCATGTATTCGTCAAACGATGGCGGCAATGACAGTTGATCATTCCACTCTGGTAAAATCGGTAGCTTTTCGTCTGATAATAATTCAAGGCCATCTTCTTTCTTTTGAAGTTCTAGCGCGCGAATAAAGTTATATTTTTCTTTACTCAGGTCATTCATTAACTTGCCATCACGTACAATAGTTGGACGTAAAAACACCATTAAATTACGTTTACGCTTAGTGTTACTGGTTGATTTAAATAAGTGGCCAAGAAGTGGAATATCGCCAAGTAACGGTACTTTCTGTACGCTTTCTTGCACGTCTTCATCAATTAAACCACCTAAAATAACCGTTGCGCCGTCATCTGCCATGACCGTGGTTTTAATTTCACGTTTGTTAATTGAAATATCAACACCCGTTGCACCACTTACTGAAGAGACTTCTTGCTCAATCGTTAATTGCACACCACTGCCTTCGTTTATTTGTGGTGTAACTTTTAATTTAATACCGATTTCTTGACGTTCTACCGTTTGGAAAGGGTTACTGTTATTACTGCCGGTTTGTGCGCCGGTAATAATTGGCACTTCTTGACCAACAATAAAGTAAGCTTCTTCGTTATCAAGCGTAGTGATACTTGGCGTTGAAAGTAAGTTCGAATTAGTGTCTGAACTTACCGCTTGAATAATTGCGCCCCAATCGTTCTTCACAATTCCGAACAATGTGCCACTAACTGATCCTAACACTTGAGCGGCTAAACTATAGTCACCGTCGATATCGGGTTGATTAGGATTCTCTGTAATTACACCGCTTTCTGAGGTAACAGTAGTACCTAATGTACCCTGCGTCGGCTGAGCAGCTTCAGCTGCTGCTGCAATAGAACTTATAGGTGTAACACCATTGGTAAATTGCGACATAGCACCGGATTCGTGATACCACTGCACACCAAGGTTTACACCGTCACCTTCAAACACTTCAACAATAATGGCTTCAATAAGTACTTGAGCACGACGAATGTCTAATTGGCGAATAACTGCCTCTAGCGAGCGCAACATATCTGGTTGAGCGGTAATAACGAGAGTATTAGTGTCTTCATGAGCATCAATACTTACATTACGGGTTTTATTTTTACGCGAAGATGTACTACCTGAAGTAGCTTCAGCTTCAATAGATTCACTAACGCCCTGAAGTACTTTCACCATGTCTTCAGATTTAGCGTATTTTAAATGATAAACCCGCGTGTTGCCGTTTGATTCAAGCTCGCTATCTAAACGTGAAACTAATCTTGCTACACGTTCGCGGGCTTTAACTTCACCACTAACAATAACGCTGTTAGTACGTTCGTCGGCCACAATAGTAGGAATTAAAAAGGTCGGTGTTCCAGCGCTTTTACCTTGAGTAGATTTGTTCATAGCTTCAACTATGCGAACCATTTCGCCAGCTGATGCATATTGTAAATTAATAATTTGTACGTCTTGGTCACCTGCTTTATCTACACGCTCAATAATTTGTACTAAACGATTTACTACTGCTGCAGTGCCCGTAAGCATAATTACGTTTGCTGGATCATAGTTAACAACGTTACCACCGCCGGCTTGGTCTGATAACTGGCGAAGTAAAGGGGTTAATTCACGTACAGTAACGTTTTTAACTTCTACAACGCGAGTAACCATTTCATCACCCACACCAGGGTTTTCGTTACCTACCACGGGTATAGATGAGGTTTTAGCATCCTTATTACGAATAATTTTGACAACATTGTTGTCCATTTCAACTGCAGAAAAACCATAAACTTCTAATACGTTTAGAAAGAATTGATAGTATTGCTTTTCAGTCAACAGGTCGTAACTGCGCACATTAACTTTGCCACGTACGTTGGGATCAACGATCATGGTTTTTTTCAAATTTTTACCAACAATATTAATAAATTCAGCTATTTCTGTGCCTTTGAAATTTGGAGAATATTCAGCGGCATGTACATTTGCAGAGAGCAAAACACTATTGAGTAAAACTGCGGTAACAACCCCGGTAAGGCTACGCTTATACCAAGGTGCGCTTAATAATTTGCGCATTTATTATTCCTTTTATTCTAATTATCGATACTGAAAAGTATTTCTGTCATGTCACCATTACGATCTAGTAATAGTGAAACTTCGCGTTGTTCTCTTAAAGACTTTAGTGCTTGTGCTGCTTCTCGAGGTTCGGTCAAATCAAAACCATTCATTTGTACTGCTAAATCTCCAGACTTCAGACCTGCACTTTCAAAAAAAGTTGGATCTTTTGCCGGCATTAATTGATAACCTATAGTTTTGCCATCTTTTAATTTACGTGAAATTTTTAAATAGTCGGTAATTTTACCGGGATCATTCTCTAAGTCGCTGGTTAATGACTTAGCAATTTTGGTCAATGATTTATTATCACGTTGGTCAACAACCTGAGTTGATGACAATTTTAATGAATTTTTAGTGCGCCCAGGTGCCGCCTGTTTTTTATAGTTTGGCTGAACTGGCTTTACATTTTTATCAAATACTAAGCCTTCAAACATTAAAGTTTCAAAACCACCTGATAGTTTTATAATGACTCGATCGTTAAAAACATTTTCTAAGGTTGCACGTGTGCCAGTAATGTTTTCACCAATACTGTAGGTTTCTTGTCTGCCAGAGCTTTCAATTACTGCAGCGGCGGTTGCTTTATCACTACTAGCAACCACTCCTGTTAACGTTAACTTTAAACGTGTTTCAGGCGCATCTTCAATTACCTCTTCAACGCGCTCTTCTTTTTGTTGAGTAAAAGCACCGAAAAGATTTAATGCCTGAATACTTTTTACTTCAATTTGTTTTTGCGGTTTTGATGAGGCAGACACTGAGCCTTGTAATGTTACATGAGTATTTTTAGGAGACTCAGACAAACCTAGCCAAGTTATTTGTGCAAATAAATAAGCGATGTAACAAAGCAATAGCAAAATAATTACTTGAGTAATTTTTCGCTGGGGAAGCTTGGAAAGCTGTTCAGGCGCGCTTGATAGGTTATTCAATAATGTCATTTTTTATCGTTTTTTTATTATCTGCAAATTTTGATTCGCTTTGATGATACTTGACCAATCGCTTAGCAACAAGACGTCATATCCGTTTTTAACTATAATTAGTTAACAAATTGTAAAGAAATGCATTCGAACTAGCGAAAACACCATCGTTATGTTAACTTTCGGCAAATTTAAAATGCCGCTATAGAGTACAATTTACGTCATGACTAAAAATCACGAAAATGATGCGCAAGACAAAGTATCCACTCGTTTAGATAAGTGGTTATGGGCTGCTCGTTTTTATAAAACACGCGCCATTGCAAAGCAAATGATTGACGGCGGTAAAGTATTTTATAATGGGCAACGCAGTAAATCAGGCAAAGCGGTAGTTTTAGGTGATCGCATTACTATTAGGCAAGGTTTTGAAGAAAAGCATGTCATTGTTGTCGCTTTAGCAGATAGACGTCGCGATGCTACTTTTGCCCAAACGCTTTATCAAGAAACCACCGAGAGCATTGAAACTCGTGAAAAAAACAGTTTGGCACGCAAGCAAGGTATTTTACTTAGCCCAGCCAGTGACACCAAGCCAGATAAGAAACAACGTCGACAAATTCGACATTTAAAAGAAAGGATATAAACAGTGGCCATGCAAAAAGATACTTTAAATCGCTATTTATTTGACAACCTACACGCGCGAGGCGAGTTAGTTAATTTAAGTCAAACTTATCAGGATATTGTTGCTCCACACAATTATTCTCAAGGCGTAAAACAATTATTAGGCGAATTAGTTGCCGCCACTTGTTTATTAACAGCAACATTAAAATTTGAAGGTGAAATTGCTGTACAATTGCAAGGTGACGGCCCAATAGGTTACTTGGCCGTAAATGGTAATAACCTTCAAGAAATGCGCGGTATAGCCCGTATGGCAAGCGAAACCGATGCTACCGCCTTAAAAGACCTTATTGGCAAAGGTAATATGATTATTACTATTCGCCCAACTGATGGCGAACCTTATCAAGGTGTTGTTGCACTTGAACAAGATACGTTAGCTGATTGTTTAGCACATTACTTTGAAGTGTCTGAACAGATACCAACAAAAATTTGGTTGTTTGCTGACGAGCAAACATCTCAAATAGCAGGGACTTTGATTCAACTTTTACCTGACAGCGGTGATAAAGAACAGCAACAGGCAGATTTTGATCACCTATGCCAATTAACCAATACCATTAAACCAGAAGAAATATTCTCCCTAGCGAGTGAAGATTTACTTTATCGTTTATATCACCAAGAAGAAGTGAGAATTTTTGAGCCACAGGCTGTCAGCTATAAATGCAGTTGTTCTGAAGATAAGTGCTTAAGTACTATTTCTCAAATAGAGCCTAGCGAGATTGAAAGCATTATTGCAGAGCAAGGGGCGGTATCAATGACTTGTGATTATTGTATGACAACATATAAATTTGAACGTCCTGAATTAGCGCAATTCATAGAGGGTAAACCGCATTAATTTAGCCTTAAATTAATTTACTTGTTAGTACGTTAGCTGAAGAATTAACCTTTGGCTAACGCATTTAACATGAAGTTGCGTTTACGGATACTTTGTAAAAATAAATGTAGTTTCACAGATCTCAACATTTCCTCCTCTAACTATCCTAATATTTTTCTCCTTGTTGCTTAATACTTCTGTTTAAATAACCTCGCTTGCTATTTTGACAAATAATATTGAATTATTTGTCTATAAACTTGGAAAATTTCACCTTCCTATACTTTAATTCTACATACCCTAATTAATTAAAGAGGCTACTTTGTAAACACTATTTTCCAATTTAAACGGTGAATTAATTATTTAAGCAAACCTTTGGTGACAAGTTATTTACATTATTTTTACATGTGGTATGTTTAATCGTCGCATTCTTGCGTATCTCGTAATATATGATTGGCAAACCGTTGATATAACGGCTTTGCTCACTAAAAAGTATAAACAAGCACAACAAATGTGCATTTAGGGAGGTTCTTTGTGAATAACAAAGTAACAATTGCTGTTTCAACAGCGCTATTATCAATGGCCACTATGCAGACATCTGCTAGTACTGTGCCTACGCAATATTCGGCTGAATCATTACAATCAGTCGCACCAATTTCTATTAACAAAGGTGGCACATACAATAAAAAACAAGCGAAGAAATTCCGTGCTGAAAAGAATTTAGCAGACGGTACTTATACTTATATCGTTCGCCTAAAAGACCAACCAATTGCAACCTATGACGGTTCAATTGAAGGTTTAGCAGCTACTAACCCGCAAATTGCCAAAAAATCATTATTCAAGTCATTGGCAAATAGCAATAAGTCTTCACAACAAATTCGAAAAGAGTTGCGCATAGATTTAGACGCTGCAGAGACAGTAGCTTACAGCAACTACTTGGAAGGCAAGCAACAAACATTTTTAAATAAAGCTTCAAATAAATTAGGTAACTACATCGATGTTACTTATAAATATAAGAATGCCTTTAATGGTATGGCGATACGTTTAACACAACAAGAAGCTGAAGCTTTATCAAACCTTGCCGATGTAGCTTACGTTGAACGTGAGAAAATGGAACGCATGGAAACAGATACCGGCCCAATTCATGTTGGTGCTCCTATGGTATGGGATGGCGAAGGACAAAGTGCTATCAACATGGGTGAAGGCGTTATTATCGGTGTAATTGATAGCGGTATTAACTCAGATCATAGTTCATTTGCTGATGTTGGTGATGACGGTTATGACCATACTAACCCATGGGGTGCTGGCGTTTATGTTGGTGACTGTGCGGGTGATTTCGCATCAATGTGTAACGATAAATTAATCGGTGTTCGTTCATACGCATCTGTTACCGATAATTATGACGATGCTGATGTATTTGGAGCTACTCCACCAGCTAAAAATGGTGAAGATTACGGCGGACACGGTTCGCATACTGCCAGTACTGCCGGCGGTAATATTTTATATGATGTACCATTAGTTGATCCAGAAACTGGTGAAGCTCAAGGCGATGGTATTAATACAACGGGATTTGAATTTGGTCAAATTTCGGGTGTTGCACCACATGCAAACATTGTTGCTTACCAAATTTGTAATCCTGGAGATCAAGGTGACACATATTCAGGTTGTCCTGGCGCTGCAATTATTGCTGCTTTAGATGATGCTGTTCGCGATGGTGTAGATATTATTAACTACTCTATTAGTGGCGGTGGTAATCCTTGGGCAAGCTCTACAGAACTAGGTTTCTTAGCAGCTCAAGAAGCAGGTATATTCTCATCAGTATCTGCTGGTAACGATGGTCCTGATGCTAACACAACCTCAAAAAATGCTCCTTGGTATACTGTTGTAGGTGCATCTACTCATGGCCGTGAAGTTGCATTTGAAAAAGAAATTGGTGGTTTTACTGGTGGCGACACTGAGCTAGAAGCCATTGAAGGTAAAAGTGCATCTGGCGGCATTACTGCTAGTATCGTTTGGGCTGGTGACTACCCTAACAGCAACGATCCTGATGGCGACCCTGCACAATGTTTACAACCTTTCCCTGAAGGTACTTTTGACGGCGAGATCGTTGTTTGTGATCGCGGTGCTATCGCACGTGTATCTAAAGCAATAAACGCTGAAGCTGGTGGCGCTGGTGGTTTTGTACTTGGTAATATCGACGGCGGTTCTAACACAGTTGCAAACGACGTTTACGTTGTGCCTGGTATTCATATTACCGCCGAAGATGGTAATGCTTTACGTACTTGGTTAGCTACAGGTGAAGGACACACAGCAACAATTACTGCTGCTGATGGTGAACTAAAAATTGGTCAAGCTGACGATATGGCTGACTTCTCTTCACGTGGTTCAAACAACACAGTTCCTGATATTATGACACCTTCTGTTACTGCACCAGGTGTTTCAATTTATGCTGCATACTCTGATGAACAATACGGCCATGATGAAACAGGAACAGCCCCTGCTGATTTCGCTTTCTTACAAGGTACGTCAATGTCAGCTCCACATGTTGCTGGTGCTGGTGCCGTATTAAAATCTGCACACCCAACATGGACAGCAGATAACATTCGTTCAGCATTAATGCTAACAGCGGTTACTGATGTTCGCAAAGAAGATGGTGTAACTCCTGCAGACGTATTTGATATGGGTTCAGGTAGTATTCGTGTGAATTTAGCACACACTACTGGTCTTATCATGAATGAAACAGCAGCAAACTATACTGCTGCAAACCCTAGTGAAGGTGGCGATCCTAAAACCTTAAACATTCCTTCAGTATCAAACGCTAACTGTGTTGGTCTTTGTGATTGGACTCGTACAGTAACTGCTACAGCTGCTGGTACTTGGACAGTTGAAGGCACTGCAATATCTGATGGTTTAGTTATTACAGCAACGCCAGCAACATTTACGCTAGCTGCAGGTGAAAGCCAAACAATAGCAATCAATGTTGATGCGATTCGTGCTGAAAGTGACGTTTGGTCTTTTGGTCAAGTTGTTATGACATCTGCCTCACACCCAACAGCTAGAATCCCGGTAAGTGTTCAAGCTTCAAATGGTAATATTCCAGATGAACTATTTTTGAATGCTAACCGTAATCAAGACAGCTTCTTAATTGAAGATGTTATGGCAGTTGAAATTACAGAGTTTACTAGTCGTTCATATGGCTTAACTAAAGCAACTCAAACTGAAGCTACATTAGCAGTTGATAGCGATAATAGTGATGCTTACGATGATTTAACTGACGGCATTAACGTTACACTTCATACAGTTCCGGCTGATGCTAAGCGTTTCGTTGCTGAAATTCTTGCTTCTGCATCTCCTGATTTAGATTTACGCGTAGGTCTAGATACTAACGGTGATGGTCTTCCACAAGAAGATGAAGAGTTAGGCATAAGTGCTACTGGTACAGCGCTTGAAAAAGTTGATTTAGTTCTACCTGAAGCTGGTAGCTACTGGGTTTCGGTACAAAACTGGGCGGCTTCTGATAGTGAAGAAGGCACTCAAGATGCTTATACTCTAGCAACAGCTATTGTAGACGGTGAAGCAGGTGATAACTTAACTGTTGAAGCTGACTCTGCTATTCCTGCATTAACTGAGTTTGACTTACGTGTTAAGTGGTCTCTTGAAGATGCTCAACAAGGTGATGTGTACTATGGTGCTCTTGACTTAGGTACAAGCATGGAAGATGCGGGTAACTTAGGCCTAGTTTCTGTAGACCTAGTTCGCGCTATCGATGATGTAACTATCTCTAGTAATGCTGATGCATATATGGAACGTCAAGATCGTGTTGATTATGAAGTTTCTGTACTTGCAAAAACTACTCCAGGTGACCGTACTTACACTGTTAAAGCTACTGTTCCATCAAGCATGACGCTTGACGAAGAGTCTGTTACTGGCGATGCAACCATTTCAGGTAATGAAATTACTTGGACTGTAGTACAAGAGTCATTACATGGTTCAGCACCATTTTATACCATGACAACTAATGCTAACGATGCTACATGTGGCATGCCAAACTTCGGTCAAGGTAATGGTTACATTAACCTAGCTGATTTAGGTGTAGGTATTGGTACTATCGAAGGTAACGACACTGAAGGTACTTACAATATTAGTACTAACTTCCTTGGTAAGTCATTTGACTCATTCACCGTAACTGACGATGGTTTTGTTTACTTTAGTGGTACTGCAGGTTCTGCACCATGGAGAAACCAATTATTACCTGATAGCACAGTAGCGAATGATCTAGTAGCTCCAATGTGGAGAGACGGACATATAGTGATTGGTGCTGAGAGTGGCATATCTGTAGCTAGTAGTTCTGCTTGGGCAATTATCGAGTTTGATGACGCGATGCATTGGTTAGGTGTTAATGGCTCTGCATCTAATGGCATAGCACCAGGTGATATCACTGATAGTATGGACTTTGAAGTTGTAATTGAAAGAGCTACAGGTAATTTCATGTTCGGCTATAGCGACGTAACACACGATTGGGGCTCTGATCTTGGTGCTACAGTTGGCTATGAAGATGCAACAGGCGAAAATGGTTTAACTTCTATTTACGCTGAGTCAGTTTGGGGCGGTGCAGAAGGTTCTATTGGTACAGTTGAGTCAATCGAATCTGGTTTAGTTATGTGTTACAGACTAACAGACGTAGCATCTGATCCAACAACGTTTAGTTTCTCTACAGAAATTAACGATACTTTCAAAGGTGGTCCAACAACAGTTGTGTTAACTCATAGCACAGATGATGAAAGCACTGCTGAAGTTGTTAATGATACAAGTGTTGAGATTCAAGTTGAAGGCGCACCTACAGCGATGATTACTGGTAGCACAGCTGTTGTTGAAAAAGAAAGTGTTCAACTTTCTGGTTCAAGCTCATCTGATCCAAATGGTGATACCCTTTCTTACACTTGGGTACAATTATCTGGTTCTCCTGTAAGCTTTACAGCTAACGCTGCTTCAATTAGCTTTACAGCTCCAACAGTGGATAGAGATGAAACTATCGCTTTCCAACTAACAGTTGATGATGGTAATGGCAATACAGATGCTACTACTGCTTCAGTATCAATTGTGAATAAGAAATCAAGTGGTTCATTTGGTTGGTTAATGTTACTACTAACGCCAATGTTATTTACACGTCGTAAAAAAGCGTAATTTAACCACTTAAGCTTTCTTTTAGAAAGCTTATAAAAACAAAAGCCATCAACACTATGTTGATGGCTTTTTTATTACCTATACTTTAATGTCATACATTTAAGCCAACCCTTTGCTGAATACATTTTTATTCAGTGCAGCATTAAGCTGCGAAGCACCTAGGCTATTATTGCATTGTGTTCTATCTCAATAGCCCGTGATTACGGTTTACACACCTTAAGCTAGTTAGTAAAAGTAGCACACAGCTCTAGCGATGAATTAATAAAAAAACGCTATTTAAAAAAAGTATAATGATCATCTGCGCCACTTTTATTAAGCTTTAGGTACACTTGAGTATCAAGCACTCATTATCCAGAGTTCAGGTTAAATATAAGCCCACATTATTAACGTTAGCCGCGCTCGAATAAGTAAACAAAATGATGTGGAATTAACTTCGTGAAGTGCAACATAAGCGGGTTAACTGTACCATTAGCTGGAACCCTACTAGGGCTTATTTTATTTAAGTGACCGCTGAATAACACACGCTATTAATGCAAAGTTAACTTTATGCTGATTTCGATATTGAACATTTAGAATACTTTTTGAAGGTTAACCTCAGAATAAATTGTCCTCAAAGACATTCCATTGGATAAAAACACTGACATGTAGACAATAAAAAAGCAGACCTGATCTCTCAGCTCTGCTTTTTGTATTACGCTATTTTATTGTTTTAAAAATGAATTGTTGTGCCCAGAAATACGCCATCAAATTCAATATTAGTATACAGATCGTTTAAATCGTCTAACTCTAACTTAACCGCTCGATAACCTGCATTAAGATTTACATCTACAGCAAGGTTATCAATAAGCTCATAACTAACGCCAACTTCATAGTCGTATAGCGTGTGATCATCTATTGATAAAAAGTTACCTTGAGCATACAAGTTAAAGCCTGTTAAAGGTAAGCCAACATTTGCACGAGCATATAGCATAGGTACAATTTCAGTTACTGAAATACGACCAGATGTAGATCCTTGGCTCGCTTGCGCAGAAACAGTAACATCGCCGTCAAAATCGCGACCAGTTAAACCTAAATCAAATGAAAGTAAATCGTTATCAAATAACTCATAATAGAGTGTGTAATCAACATAACTTATGTTGAAGTCTGCATTAACATTAGCATCTTCACTAAATGTTTCACCTTCAAATTCGAATTCTGTTGTTAGTGTTGTATTGCCTTCAGTTTCTAATGAAGTAGAGGCAATACGTACATTTGGAATTAACGGAATTGGGTGTTCAAAAGCAATAAAGAAACTATTTTGCTTCTGATCCTCTAGATTAAAATCAACTAGAGAGCTGCCATCACCGAGTGTACCTGAAGCTTGATTATCCCAAATTTGTCCGCCTAGATATATCCCCAAAGCATCAGCCTGCACATTTGTTGATAAGATTGTTGCAAGTGTTACTGCTAGTGCTATTTTTTTCATGTTTAACTACCCTTGACTCAATAAGTCGTTTAAATCGATCAGTGCAGCATTAGCACGTGATATGTAATTTGCCATTACTAAAGAATGATTAGCAAGCATGCCAAAACCATCGCCATTTAGTACCATTGGGCTCCACATGGCTTCTTGGCTTGCTTCTAATTCACGAATAATCTGCTGTACGCTAACTTTCGCATTTTTCTGTTCAAGTACATCTTTAAAATCTATTTCAATCGCTTTTAAAAAGTGTAATAAAGCCCAAGTAGCGCCTCGTGCTTCGTAAAATTCATTATCAATATCCCACCAGCTTGTTTTCAACTGCATACTTGATGAACCCAACGTTGACTGTTTAGCAACGCTATCGCCAGCTAAATCAACATTAATCTGTGCTCTACCAACACTGGCACTTAAACGCTGAGAATAGCTCCCTAAACGTTTAGTAGCCTCCTGTATCCAACCGCGAAGGTTGTCAGAGCGTGCATAAAACTGCGCCGACTGATTATTAACTTGAGATAATGCAGTTCGGTATGCGTAAAGCTCATTAATCGCTTTTTGATATTCACCTTCAGCACTTGGAATAGCCCAACTTGTATGGTCAATATTAAGCTGTGGTTGTGCCACTTTTAAATTTTTATTTTCTGCTGATTGAGACTGTGAGCGACTAAATTCTTGGCGCATCACCAAGGCCATGTCTCTGATCATCTCTAAAGCACCAAACTCCCACGCAGGAATATTATCTAAAAATACTGACGGCGGTAAAGCATCATTAGATAAGTAGCCACCGGGTTTATTTAACAAGGTTTCAGTAACTAAAATAAGCGTTGTAGTTGTAGTATAGCCTACTACAGGGCTAACGCCTTCGGCTGTTGCGGCTTTAGTTACCTCAGTACGAATGTCAAACTGTTCTGGCTCAAAACTCCAATAAACACCCAGTAGATACAGCACAAAAAATAGTGCTAAGAATGCTGAAACAACAGCTTTGGTCGAAATATTAACTTTCATAATGACTCCTAGTGGTGATGGTGTTTTTTCTGCTTAAGGCCTTTAACGGTATAGCTAACATCTACGCTAGATTCATTGTCAAAATGTAGCGTTATAATAATGTTTTCTTTGGCTTTTAGTGGCTGTTTCAAGTTGAAAATCATTAAATGAAAACCCGACGGCTGAAAAACAGTACTGTCATTAGCTAAAATATCTACATTATCGCGTTGGCGCATACGCATTAAGCCATCAACCATAGTATGTTGATGAAGTTCAATACGATCGCTCACCGTGCTTGTTGCTGAAACTAGACGAATGTCGCTTGCTGAAGTGTTTTTTATTGTCATATAAGCTGAAGAAATAGTTGTACCAGGAATACTTTCTCTAGCATAACCATCTTCAACTACAATATTATGATTTTCACTGGCAGACACATTATTAAATAACGAAATACTCAATAAAACTATCAATGACATTACCGGTATGAATACATTCCTCATAAGCTGATATACATCCTTTTTATTCATATTGTGATTCTTAATCACCATTGTAACTAAGCTTGAGGTAAATGGATAATTTAATTGTTTTAAAAGAGCACATTGCTGAGTTTATTACTCTGTACAATCGGGCTGATCACGCTGCATCTGCTGAATTTTTTTAATAGTATTAACCCTTGGTTTTTATAAATTTATCATTTATCTCAGCATTACACTTAATACTCCGAACTTAGCATTGTACTTGGCGTTTGTCGCGAGCAACCAACCAAATTGCACCAGCGATTAAAAATATAGGCCAAAAAACACCAAGTAATAACATAGCGCCACCGCCTATTACTAACATGGCAATAAAAATTAATGTACCAAATACACTCATAGCTATCGCCAAGGCTACTAGAACAAGCAATACAACCACTAATGCTGAAAAACTTATCGCTTTTAAAGGCTCGATTACTTCTGCATCCATGTAAATGTCTACATTAAGTAACTCCATAAAGCTAACACCTAAAGCATAGGTTAAAAACAGGGTCGCAAAAATAGCTAAACACAGTGATTTAAAAAATGACATAACTTGCTCCTTTGTATATCAGATTAATTTTAAGCTTTATTAGGTATTAATAATGAAGCAACAACATAAGCAACCCCAGTGGCTACCGGAAACATTAATAAAGCAAATATAGCTCCAAGCCTTACCGCCAGACGCGGCAGTTCGTAATGTCTTGCAATACCACCACAAACACCTGACAATTTTTTATTTACTCGGTCTTTAGTTAACGTTTTATGCACTGAATATTCTCGTTGGTAACTCATTATTTACTCCTGTAGCTCAGCGGGTGAGCATTTATATTGTCGCTAAACATTTATCGTGTTCAGATCAGAAATCATCACGGGTGCCTTTATATAACACCCGTTTATACTGTTAACCATTAGCAACTTTTTGTTTTAATTGCTCAAGCTCTTGCTCAACATTTTCATCACTTTCTAAAGCACGAAACTGACTATCGAGATCATTTGATGAGGTCATATCGTAAGCCTCAACCTCAGCTTCAACACGGTCAATTTTTTGCTGATATCGTTCAAATTTATTAATCGCTTCATCAATATTATGAATTACTGCTTTTTCACGTACTTTTAAACGAACTTCGGCAGATTGTTGGCGAAGAGCAAATGCTTCTTGCTTACGTTTTGCCTCTGATAACTTATCTTGTAAACGTTGGCTATCTTGTTGGACCGCAATTAAATGTTCATCAATTTGAACTAGTTCTTCATTAAATTCAGCGAGTTTTTGTGTGCACGTTTGCTTTTCTACTAGTGCTGACTTAGCAAGATCTTCCCGGCCTTTGGTTAAAGCCAGTTCTGCTTTTGTATGCCAATTAGTAACACGATTTTCCATATCACGAATATTGCGCATAATTGTTTTCTTTTCAGCAATATATTTTGCCGCTGATGAGCGAACTTCGACCAGTGTTTCTTCCATTTCATTAATGATCAACTTGATCATTTTTTCTGGCTCTTCAGCCTTATCTAACATTGCATTGATGTTAGCGTTAATAATATCGGTAAATCTTGAAAACATGCCCATGGTGTTTCTCCTATTAATACTTCGTCGTTTGTGGTTTTGATAAATTTGATTTCTTTGGCTCAACAACAGCAGCTAACTCTTGAGTTTCTTCAGTGCTGAACTTCATTGAAAATCGATTTAACTCAGCTTTGATTGAATGCGATAACTCTGCAGATAAATCATGAAGCACTTTTTGTCCTTGTGCTTGTACTGTTGCTGCTAAGCTTTTTTCTAGTGACACTTCTTGTGCAGAAGTAGTAGCTGTAAGTAGCAACGTACAAGATAATAAAACGGTGCTTAATATGTGTTTAGTTTGTAATAGTTTCATTATTTATATCCTTGTGTAAGTAACATGAAATGTGATTATTCAACTCATCATGTTGGTAATTGATATAGGTATTACAAGTGCTGTGCCAAGAAATGAAAAAACCGTAAGTCACTGTTAATTAATAATTTAATAAAAACAGTGCTTGAATGAAAAAATAAGACATATTATGTCATACTAATAATTGGTCAATTTTCACACATTAAATAGTGAAAATGACCAATTATATTTTTTAACTTTAGGGAAGGAAATTAGCATGAGTGGCTAAACTCTATTTAGCCGTTTTCAGGTCTATTTTTAATTTTTAATTTTTAAAACGACAAGTATTAGCTATGCTTTACTTATTGTATCTAGAAGCTGGAAGGTATTAGTTTTTTACTTTGAGGTGCTATCAACTTTTGTATTTGGTAAAGCTCCCCACTCACTCCAAGAGCCATCATATACTCGCACTGCTTGTGAACCAGTAATGTCTGCAGCTAGGGCTAATATACAGGCCGTAACACCTGAACCGCACGTCATGATCATAGCTTTATCTTCACGATTAATTTGCGTAAATATTTTTTTAAGTTCTTCTGCTGACTTGAACAAGCCTTCTTTTAATAGGTCGCTGTAAGGTAAGTTTTTCGCATTTGGCATATGTCCACTTCGAACACCTGCACGAGGCTCTGCATCTAAGCCTTTAAATCTTCGGCTCCCCCTTGCATCAAGTATAAGATCCTCTTGAGATTGTGTTTGAGTTTCAACATATTGCCAATCACAAAAAAAACTATCCCGCTGGTTAGCAGTAAAGTCTCCTTCAACAATATTTTTAGTCATATTTGATGTTATAGATTCCTCTGTAGGCTTTTTCAGCTTTATCCACATAGGCAAGCCACCATCTAAAACAGCCACTTTTTTATGACCCATGGCTTTAAACATATACCAAGCCCGTGCGGCAGAAAACAACCCTAAATCATCATAAACCACAATCTGACTTTGCTGACTAATGCCTAGCCCTTTGGCTGCTTGCTCAAAATGTTCAATGCTCGGCATCGTGTGCGGAAGAGTACTGGTGGGATCTGAGAAGTCTTTATTTAAGTCGAAGTAACGAGCATTGGGAATGCTATAATCTGGCCAACTGTATTGTGGAGCAGCCATATTACCTATGGGTGGAATACTGGCATCGAGTATCACTAAGTCTTTGCTACCAAGTATTGCGTGTAAATCTACACAGGAAATTAATTGCTGAAAATTCATCATAAATTAAACCTAACTGAAATGTTCGGTAAATATATGCAAAATTAGCTGAGTTCTGTAACAAAGTACAGTCGTTAACAAAAGGGAATTGGGTGTTGTGGGTCAAATAGAAATGTAAACAATGAGTCGAATTAAAAGCAAATTTAACGCTTAACTTTCGTTAATAGCGCACTTTAATAACGTAATAATACAACCGCTAATGCTATCGAGTTCATATAGCAATAACGGTTACTTTCCTTGCTCTAAATGAGCAACAATAAACGACGTGGCTAGCAAACAAATACTCGGTAACATAAACAGAGTAAATAAAATGGTTAAACTTGGCATAACATCAATCCTTTTAAGCTATTTTGAGCGCGGCATTTAAAATGTGCTATTGGTTAAGTAGCGTAAACAGTTACAAAGGTTGTGCCAAAGATTGAAAAAACGATTAAACCATTGATTTAAAATGTTATTTATTTTATTCGTAAATAAATCAACAAGTATAAAAATATTAAAAAAACGCTGAAGTGGTTAAATTTACTAATTTATAGTGAGGTTTGTGCCAAAAAGCTTATAAAAGCAAAAGACGTTTATACTTTAAAAATTTCGATATTTAAGCGTAATGCTAAATTATAAAAACCGAGAATAAAGGTAAGCAATAAAGACAGAGAATAAAGGTAAGCAATAAAGACAGAGAATAAAGTCAAAGTGTAAAATTGAAAAAAGCACTCACCTCCATTACCAAATAACCTTTTTTCGATAATGGAGATTTAACACTTGCAGCACTAGCAACACTTATACGTTTGGTCGTCAGAAATAACTAAATTAGGTTCAAATCAGGGTTAAGTTGCAAGACTTTCTCGAACGCTTGCTGCAACACTTCACCACCAACATTCTCGCCATTAGCATTTTCACTTAAATAACGTCGAAATTGCTTCGCCCCTGCCAAACCATTACATAAACCAAGCATATGCCTAGCAACATGCCACGCTCTGCCACCGCTAGCAACGTGACGATCAACATATTCAATCATTTCATTTAGAACCACTTGGCGTGATTTTATCTCAGTATTGGCCTGCCAAATTTCATTGTCGGCCTGGGTTAGCATATATGGATTTTGATAAACCTCACGACCAATCATTACCCCATCTAAATGTTGCATATGGTCATTTGCTTGTGCAAACGTTGTAATACCGCCATTAATAGAAATTTCAATGTTAGGAAAGTCTTGTTTAATTTGATAAACACGTTGGTAATCTAAAGGTGGAATATCTCTGTTTTGTTTAGGGCTTAAACCACTTAACCAAGCTTTACGCGCATGAATAATAAAATGCTGACACCCTGCTGCGCTAACCGTTGTTAAAAACTGGTGCAAAAATTCATAACTGTCGAGATCGTCAATACCAATACGAGATTTTACCGTTGTAGGAATCTTCGTTGCGTTTTGCATGCTGGCAACACAATCAGCCACAAGTTGCGGTTCAGCCATTAAACAAGCACCAAACTTACCATTTTGCACACGATCTGACGGGCAACCAACATTAATGTTGATTTCATCATAGCCCTGCTGTTCAGCAATTTTTGCACATTCTGTCATCGCAGCAACATCACTACCACCAAGCTGCAATACCAAAGGATGCTCTGCTTCGTTATAAGCTAAATAATTACCTTTACCATGCAATATTGCGCCTGTTGTTACCATTTCGGTATACAACACGGTTTGTTTTGACATTACGCGATAAAAATAACGGCAATGACGATCTGTCCAATCAAGCATAGGTGCAATGGAAAGTTTGTGAGAAATCATAAAGTAATAAAAAACCTTTAAGTTTAATGCGAATATAGCTGTAAATTAGTACAACGGGAATATTCGCCAATTATAAAGGCTTTGGGGATGCTAAACAAAAGAAAAAATTCTCAGTTAATCTTGGCTATTTTATCTTACTACTAGCTTACGCGTGTTCTGAAAGCTTTGCCCTTAAATCTTCGTTAGCTTGACTCAATATAGCTATATCAGCTTGCGCTATATCTAATTCAGCTTGTACTGCCAACATTTTGTTTATTGTGGCATTTTTATCTGTTTGAGCAGCCGTTTCACGTGCTTTTACTTTCGCTAATTCTGCTTTAGTATCTTCTAGTAATGCCAATAAACGCAGCACATCTTTATTCTCTGTAAATACTTGATCACTACCTATTTTGGCTTCAATGGGTTCATCAGCTTCAATAAAGTTATCGGTTTTATTCACTAAATATAAAAATGCTAACCTTAAAATAAAAAACAAAATCGTGAGGCATAGCACTGTGCCGTATTGAAATGAGTGCTCTGTTAAAGCTTGAGCTAACTTTTCACTAAAGCTACCGCTAAAAACTACAAGAGTAATAAAAAATTGATTATGCCAGGCCAATGCAATTAAGGCATAAACCAAAATAAAATTAGGTGCTTGGTTTTGTGAGCGATTAAAAACCAGAACAGATTTGAGAAAGCTTGAAAACATAAAAATCCTTTTTTAAAAATATAACTACCCAGGTAGTTTTTAACATTAAACACTGAGCATTAAACACTGTATTGTTTTTACTATTAAATTAACGAAAATCGTTAAGACCGAGAGACTTGTTACTGTATAATGCGGCGAAACTGTTGTCGATGACAATTTAAATTGTCATCGTTATTCAAGTGATTTAATATTCTCAGCCTTTTAAATTAGATACAAATTTAAGTGGCTAACGCTTTTATACACCATATATTCAGCAATTCCTGACAGTGAAGTTAGGTTCATTGATATACATACAATCCTATACTTTCAAGGTCAAAATGAATAAAACTAATAAAATATTTATCTATTTACTCAGTGCATTGTTTATTGAGAGTTTGTTTCTCTCCTTTTTCTACGATTCTTATTTACCTACTTTTATCATCGGATTACCCGCTTTAATTGTGCCAATTTTTTTCAACAAAACGGCCCCAAATTTAGCGATTACTCGTCATGTTTCTGCTATAGCTTTAATGATTTTTTCAGCTTTGCATATTCATCAAACAAACGGGTTAATCGAAACGCACTTTGAAGTGTTTATTTTAATGGCCTTCTTAATTATTTATCAAGATTGGCGAGTGTTTATAACTGCTCTACTTGTTGTATGTATACATCACATTTCTTTTTATATCCTGCAAACGAATAATCTTGGTGTCTTTGTTTTCACTCAAGATAGATTGGCCTCAACAACGGTGATTATTCATGCTGTTTATGCAGCAACAGAAGCACTTATAGCCGGCTACATTGCAAATATGATGGCGAAAGTAAATAGAATAGGTCAAGAGTTAGCACTTGTTACTAAACAATTAACTCGAGACACTCATGCTATTGATTTAAATATTAAAACTGATGCAAGAGAAGACAGCACTTTGCTTTCATTTAACGATTTACTTGCGTTATTGTCGCGTGTTATTGGCAGTGTAAAAGTGCAAATTGTTGAACTAAACAGTAATTCACAAAAACTCATTCAAACAAAAGAAGAGTTGGAGGGTTTGTCACAACAGAGGCAACTTGAAACAGAGGCTATTGCCACATCTGCAGAAGAACTATCTTACACAGTTACGTCGATTTCTGAAGAAACACACTTGCTAAGTAATCAAATGCAAGAGGCTAATAATTACACTCAAGCAACAAACGAAGATATCGTTGAAATTAACAATCACAATAAACACTTAACTATCGCGCTTGAAAAAACGAGCGAACAAGTAACAGAATTAGCGAACTCTACTGAAGCAATTTCAAATGTATTATCTGAAATTACCAGCATTGCTGATCAAACGAATTTATTAGCATTAAATGCCGCTATTGAAGCAGCCAGAGCTGGTGAACAGGGCCGAGGCTTTGCTGTAGTAGCTGACGAAGTTAGAGCACTGGCAAACAGAACAAAAGAAAGTACCGATAAAATTGGCGCAACTTTAGATATTCTTCAAACATACTCGAAATCTACCACTGACTCTATGGGAAGTAGCTTAAAAATAGTGCAATCTGTTATCGACAGCGCTAGTAACGCTGAAGGTAAAATAGTTAAAGCGTCTGATTTAGTTGCGCTAGCAAGCAATGTTTCAATCAATGTTGCTGCCGCGGTAGAACAACAGGCAAACACAACAAGCGCAATTGCAAAAAGTGTAGAAATACTAAAAAGCACAGTTCAAACGGATATTGAAAAAATAAAAATATTAGATCAGGAGTCACTAAAATTATCAAACAGCGCAATTGATATGGAAGGTAATATTGCCCGCTTTAAATAAAAGTATTACGCCTATCCAAATAGCGGTATTTGTTATTTGGATAGTGCTAACCCTTGCAGCTTTTGCTTATTTTATTGATAGCAAGCTGGTTAATTTTAATGATGGCACGAAAATAACTTACCTGGATCCTCAAAAATTATCAGCTTCACTAACACAATATATTGAACCAAGCAGTCGTAGTTCGATTTTGCATTTTAATCAAGCTAATTGTCAGTGCCAACAATATAGTGAAGCACATATTAAAGATATCAACGATATCGCTACAGCAAATAACTTCAACGTTAAGCATATTAGTCTTGAAGACCATACTATATTACCTGCAACCCCCTCGGTCGCCATTCTAAACAGCCTTGGAGAAGTGGTATATTATGGTCCTTATGGTGAAGGGCTAGCTTGCTCACAAACATCTGGGTTTGCACAAACCATGTTATCTAACTTTATTAAAGGGTATTCAGCTGATCTTATTATTAAAGAAGCGCAAGGCTGTTACTGTAAGGTATAAAAAAAGTAATGCTATTGACTTTAAACACTCCTTTTTAAGCGCTATCGGTTCTCCCCTTTCTAGCCTGCTTACCCGGTAAATATTAACCTCAACTATTAGATAAATACCGCCAGCCCATTTAAATTTATGCAAATGATGCTATTCATTGGGTGTTGTTTGACGAAAATGCTTCTTTTTCTTAGTCAAAACCATTTATACAAGAGGTCAGCATGTTTGCTCAACTTATCGAACATAATATTGATAACACTTTAACAGGTCTTAATAACTCATAGTTTGTTAACAGCGTATTATCCAAAACAAGTGAATATAGTTAATTTTAACGATAAACAGATAAAAGGTAGCCTAACTTTCAATAGATCAGTTATTATTAATGAAATACAAAATAGTAATTAATGCTGCTCGATATTAATTTTGCTCTACAATAAGCAAAATAACGTCATTTTATTAAACTGAGCCTTTGGAAAAATTCATGAATGTAGAGTTTATTAACCCCTTTCTTTCTTCGATGCTTAACGTAATGTCTACCATGGCACAAATGGAACTTACACCTGAAAAACCTCGTTTGAAAAAAAATGAAATTGCTAAAGGCGATGTTTCAGGATTAATTGGTATGGTTAGTGAACAAACTAAAGGTTCATTATCTATTACCTTTGAAGGTAAGTTAGCACTCGCTACAATGAAAAAAATGGTTGGCGAAGGACCAGATGAAATCAATGAAGAAATTACGGATCTCGTTGGCGAAATTACCAATATGGTTACCGGCGGCGCGAAACGCATGTTGAGTGAAAAAGGCATAGAGTTTGATATGGCAACACCTATGGTAGTTTCAGGCCCTGCCCATTCAATTCATCATATGGCTGACGGTCCCATTGTTATTATTGCACTTACGTCAGAATTTGGTAATGCGTATATTGAATTTAGTTTTGATAAATAATTCAGTTCAATATTGAAAGTTAGCCTCGTTAATACGGGGCTTTTTTATGCACAAAACAATACTGATTAGCGCGTTAATCGCTTCAACATTTTCATGGGCGCATACTCAACATATTCACCAACCTCAACTAGACTTTATTCCTAAATTACATAGTGGTGTGTCTTCTTAAACAAACTGCAATTATATTTATAATATAAGAGTAACTAAAATTATGTGGCAACAAGTAGAGATAGAACTCAAGCCTTACTCTCGAGGCTTTCATTTAATCACTGAAGAAATTGAACAAGCGATTATTAATTTTCCACGTGTTCGGTGTGGTTTGTTACATGTTTTCATTAAGCATTCATCCGCATCGCTTACGATTAATGAAAATGCAGATCCAACAGTTCGAGATGATATGGAGCGCCACTTTAACCAGTTTATCCCTGAAAATGCACCTTATTATCGTCATACATATGAAGGGCCAGACGATATGCCTGCTCATATTAAAGCGAGTACGCTAGGAAGTAGCGTTACGATTCCATTAAAAAATGGCAAAATTAATTTAGGTCTTTGGCAAGGCATTTATCTTGGCGAACATAGAGATTATGGTGGTTCAAGAACCATAGTAATTACTATAAACGGCGAATAAGCCATGTTAAATAGCTCATTTACTTTGCATATGCGGTGGTAAAAAATTGTCTTTCACAAGATAACTTGTTAAATTTTTTTGTCGATTGAAGTTAATCATACCATTAGGTACAATATTAATATTCAGTAAAATAAATGGTGATTATTGTGGTTAGCGGACGCAAACGAAAATTTGATGAACAAACAGCATTGCATGCCGCAATGGAAGTTTTTTGGGCTAAAGGCTTTGTTGGCGCTTCTTTAGCAGACTTAACAAAAAGCATGAACATTAATAAACCTAGCATGTATAGCACGTTCGGTAATAAAGAAGCTCTATTTATTAAGGCCACTCAATATTACATTGAAAATAAAATGAAGGTGCATCTAGATGCTTTATTTACTCCTGATACGCCGTTAAAAACTCGCCTAAAAAACTATATGATGTCGATCGTTGGTATGCAATGTAGTACAGAGCAGCCTAAAGGTTGTTACCTTGTATTATGCCAATCAGAAATTGCTGGCGGAGATATACCAGAAGAAGCATCAAAGTTACTTATCGATATAGACGTTTTACCAAAAACGTTATTTGTAGACTTATTTACTACCGATAAAGAAGCAATATCATTGGGCTTACATCATCATGCACAAGGGAATTCATTAAGCTTATATACTGCTTTAAAAGGTTGTGCTGCAATGGCCCGCTCTAAAGTGTCATCAACCGAATTAGCATTTGTTATTGATACTATTTTGGCTGGTGTATTCGCTGGTAACAATGAACAAACAAAAGTCGGAACCATTACAACGAATACAATTCAGTAGTGTTTATTATTTTATATTTTCACAACGCTGTTTAACGATTACTTCATAACTCCCTACTCTATAATTAACTGTAAGCTGCCCCCTCAAACTTAACTTACAGTTAATATATTAATTTTATTTACCTCTTTTCACTTTTTTCACTTTTTTCACTTTTTTCACTTTTTTCACTTACTTTTTACTTCGAACCTAGCGAGTACAAGCTCAACGCTATATAACAAGCGAATGTATTAACGCTTAATTCTTCATGATTTAAATAACCTGAACTCTGGATAATGAGTACTTGAAACTCAAGTGAACCAAAAGCTTAGGTAACCTGAACTCTGGATAATGAGTGCTTGAAACTCAAGTGAACCAAAAGCTTAGGTAATAAAGTAAATGCTATAGCCAGGTGCACATCACGAATAGATATCATCAATGCTTCATTTTATGCCATTTCCAAGGCAAAACGTTTATGAATAGCGCGCTATTTATCGACGTTTTAACGCAGAAAATGGCTTAAAAGGGAACATTGAGCAAGTGCTGCTTATCCAGAGTTCAGGTTAGGTAATAAAGTAAATGCCATAGCCAGGTGAACATCACGAATAGATATCATCAATGCTTCATTTTATGCCATTTCCAAGGCAAAACGTTTATGAATAGCGGGCTATTTTTCAACGTTTTAACGCAGAAAATGGCTTAAAAGGGAGCATTGATCAAGTGCTGCTTATCCAGAGTTCAGGTTAAATAACAACAATATTTGAAACGTTATTTTACGCATCCAGCACCTGTGAATAAAGCACAGTTAATACTCATAAAAAATTATTGTTCGGATAGTGGTTGACTTATAAATACCGATCGGTACAATACCAATTAATTACCAACTGGTATAAAAAACTTTTGAGCTAGAAACTTTACAACATAATTTATTAAGGCACTTTGATATGACTACATTAACGACACATACAATTGAATCTGCACCAGAAGCAAGTAAAGCACTTTTAGAGAAATCTGTTAGCGCATATGGCATGTTACCTAATTTACATGGCGTGTTAGCTAGCGCGCCAAATGTATTAGATGCTTATCAAATTTTGCATGAACTTTTCCTTAATACATCATTCAACGCAGAAGAATTAACCGTAGTATGGCAAGGCATTAATGTTGAGCATGGCTGTAACTATTGTGTACCTGCCCATACTGCCATTGCACACTCTATGAAAGTAGATGCTGATTTAATTGAAGCATTACGCGATGAAAAGCCAATGCCAACAGCAAAATTACAAGCTTTACTTGATACAACATTAATTCTTGTTCGTAATCGTGGCCATATATCAGCTGAAGAATTAGCAAACTTTTATGCCGCAGGTTACGCCGAGCAACAAGTTTTAGAAATTCTTTTAGGCTTATCTCAAAAAGTGATCAGCAACTATACTAATCACATTGCTTCAACGGAAGTTGACGCACCTTTTAATAAATTTGCTTGGGAAAAAAAAGCTAAATAACTTTAAATAAGCTAGCAAGCCAATGCTTAATGTTAGGTATTGGCTTTTTTAGCTTCACTACTTAACGTTAAATCTAAATATCTAGTATTCCCACTCTCGGGTTAGTTAATTACATGAAGAAAGTAGGCAATGATTTAGCACTTAATTATTGCTGGTTTTTAATATCGACAACGTTTTGAAGAGAAATAAAATGAGTAATAAAATCAAAATAGATATCATTTCAGATGTGGTATGTCCGTGGTGCATTATCGGTTACGGTAACTTAAAAAAAGCAATAACTGAATTAGCACTTGAAGACAAAGTAGAGATAGAATGGCAACCCTTTGAGCTAAATCCTAATATGCCTTTAGAAGGCGAGGAATTAAGTGCACATTCAGCACGTAAATACGGCTCTACCCCCGAAAGTAGTGCAAAATTTAGAACAGAAATGACCGCGCATGGTAAAACTGTTGATTTTGACTTTAACTTCTTTGAAGGAATGAAAATAGTTAATACGCGTGACGCGCATATTTTATTGGAATACGCAAAATCACAAGGCAAGCAAACCGCGTTAAAATTACGCTTATTCTCGGCATTTTTTACAGAAAAAAAAGATGTTTCTGATCGGGAAATTTTAGCTCAAGAATTAGCAGTTGTTGGACTTAATGTTGAAGAAGCAATGGCTAAGTTGCAAAGTAATCAAGCAATAGAAACGCTAATAGATCAAGAGTCTTATTGGCAAAAGCTTGGTGTTTCTTCGGTACCTACCGTGGTTTTTAATGGTAAAAGTGCGCTAGCAGGTGCACAGCCTGTTGAAGCATTCATACAAATACTAGTTGAACAACTTAAAAACACATAAAAACACATAAAAACTTAAGTTAAATAAATATTAAGCTAAACGAAAATTAAACCTAAGCCACTGTATTGAAGAAGTTTAAAATTGAACAGTGGCTTAAATTTAAAACGTAGAAACGTTAATTAATTAAATTAACAATAATTACTCTGCTAATTGAACATGTACCCGACGCGTAATATTACACAAAAGCTCGTATGGGATGGTTGTTGCAAAGACGGCAACTTCCTCAACAGGTAAACCTTTACCCCACAGAGTAGCAATATCGCCTACTTGATCTAGACTGTTTTCCCCTAAATCTACCGAGATCATATCCATAGAAACACGGCCTATTAACGGCACACGACGGCCATTTATAAGAACGGGAGTGCCGTTAGCAGCATGGCGAGGATAACCATCTCCATACCCTATGGCAACAACACCTATCCTAGTATTTTTCTCACTCGTCCAAGTGCCGCTATACCCTACAGATTCTCCTGCCGCTATTTCGCGTACCGATATTAAACTAGACTGTAAAGTCATGACAGGTTCAATACCTTCAATGTTAATACCAGCAGCTAGTGGTGAAACGCCATACATTAATAAGCCTGGTCTGATCCATTGATAGTGACTTTCTGGCCACTGTAAAACACCAGCAGAGTTAGCCATACTTTTTTCTGAAGGTAATGCTGAGGTTAACTCGTTAAATAAGCTTATTTGTTGAGAAGTTTTTGGATTGTTTTTATCATCTGCGCAACCTAAATGACTCATTAATATTATTGGCTGCTGCACATTTTTCGATTGTATTAACGCTTGATAAAACCTTGCTAGTTGCTCAGGGTTAATACCTAACCTGTGCATGCCAGTATCTATTTTCAACCAAACCTTTAATGGCGAATCTACATTAGCGTTAACAATAGCAGAAAGCTGTTGCTCGTTATGTACTATCGTTTGTAAGTTGTTAACAGATAAAGTTTCTATATCTTCTTTAGCAAAAAAACCTTCAAGTAATACTATCGGTTTTTCTATGCCTGCCGCTCTGAGGGCAAGCGCTTCATCAATACGCGCCACACCAAAAGCATCAGCGTCAGGAAGCGCATTAGCAATACGCTCTAAACCATGACCATAACCATTTGCTTTAAGTACCGCTAAAATTTTAGCATCAGGCGAAAGCGATTTAATTAACTGATAATTATTACTTAAAGCATGTAAATCAATAACCGCGGTTGCTGTGTGTAACGCCATAATTGTTTAGTCTTCATCCAAAACATGCGGGCCAGCGTAATTATCAAAACGAGAAAATTGCCCTTGGAAGGTTAACGGCACACGACCAATTGGGCCGTTACGTTGTTTACCGATAATAATTTCAGCCATACCTTTGTATTCAGAATCATCGTGATAAACCTCGTCACGATAAATAAACATGATTAAATCCGCATCTTGCTCAATCGAGCCTGACTCACGTAAATCGGAGTTAATTGGGCGTTTATCTGCTCGTTGCTCCAAGCCACGGTTAAGCTGCGAAAGCGCAACAACAGGCACTTGTAATTCTTTGGCTAAAGCTTTTAATGAGCGAGATATTTCAGCGATTTCTAAGGTTCGGTTATCGGAAAACTGTGGTGCACGCATCAATTGAAGGTAATCGATCATAATTAAGCTAATGCCACCATGATCACGCGCAATTCGTCTTGCTCTTGAACGCACATCGGTTGGCGTTAAACCTGCAGCATCATCGATATACATTTTGCCTTTTTCGATTAATAACCCCATGGTTGACGATAAGCGCGCCCAGTCTTCATCTTCTAATTGGCCGGTACGAATTTTAGTTTGATCTATGCGGCCAAGCGAGGCCAACATTCTCATCATCAGCTGTTCAGAAGGCATCTCTAAACTGAAAATTAGTGCAGGTTTATCTTCTGTCATGGCGGCATTTTCTGCCAAGTTCATCGCGAAGGTCGTTTTACCCATTGATGGACGACCAGCAACAATAATTAAATCTGATTTTTGAAAGCCAGCCGTCATTTTATCAAGATCAGTAAAGCCACTTGAAACACCGGTAACACCGTTAGTTGGAGATGCACAAAGTTTTTCAATACGATCAACGGTTTTTTCTAATACTGAGCTGATGTTTTCAGGGCCTTCAGACTTATTTGCTCGTTGTTCTGCAATCGCGAAAATTTTGGTTTCAGCAAAATCGAGTAAATCAGCACTGGTACGGCCTTGAGTATCATAACCGGCTTCAGCAACTTCATTCGCTACGCTGATCATTTCACGGGTAACCGCGCGCTCTCTTACAATATCAGCATAAGCAGTAATATTGGCAGCACTTGGCGTGTTTTTCATCATTTCAGCGAGATAGACAAAACCACCCGCATCATCAAGCATTTGATCGTTATCTAGTGCTTCAGATAAGGTGATCAAATCAACCGGATTACCTAGTTCAATTAAGCGACCAACCGTTTCAAAAGTAATTCGATGAGAGCGACTGTAAAAGTCTTGTGCTACTACACGTTCACTGACTCGGTCCCAAGTTTCATTATCTAATAATAAACCACCCAGCACCGATTGCTCTGCCTCTAATGAATGCGGCGGAACTTTTAACTCATCAATTTGTTTGTCACGAGGAAATTGGTTATTTTTGCTGAACTTGGCTGGCTTGCGATCGGCCATATCACACCCTAAATGCTTGGCGATAATCTCTGTTATTGAGAAAAATTATGCCTCAATAACGTTATAAAATTATTCGAAAATAAAGAGAGCTAATGTAGCAGAAATTCACCTTAAGCAAAATGAAAAACGAAAAGATTTATTTCAATATATTTCACTGAACACATTTTAAATAAAGGTGATTTCGATAAGCTTATAGATAATCTTAATTCTGGATAAGCAGCACTTACTCAATGCTCCCTTTTACCCCATTATCTGCATTAAAACGTCAATAAATAGCTCGCTAGTCATAAATATTTTGCCTTGGAAATGGCATAAAATGAAGCATTGCTGGTGTCTATTCGAGATGTTCACCTTACTATAGCATTTACTTTACTACCTAAGTTTTTGAATCACTTGAGTATCAAGCACTCATTATTCAGCGTTCAGGTTAGATAAGGTATTTAACAATAAAATCGCGGGGTTTATCAGGATATGTTCGCAGCATTAATATGCTCTAGCAAAGATTAACGCCTCTATAAAAGAGGCGCTACTATAGTTATTTTACTTCTATACGCCCACTAACCGTACTTGCTCGAACTGAACTACTGGCGTTACCCGTTTCAAAAGATAATTTAGCACTTGGGCCATACTTTGCGCGCTTCGCTTTTGCTGAGGTTAGTTCATTGACAATATTGCCTCCAGCATTGGTTTTTAAATTAAAGCTGGCTTGCACTTCATTTTTAAAGTCGAGAGTTAAATCTCCACTGACACTCGACATTTTCACCAAGCCATTGTCATTTAATGATAACTGACTGAAAAATTCTCCACTCACCGTTGAAACAATTAATTCATCAACTTTCGCAAGTTTTAACTCTATGTCGCCCGATACGGTATTAGCTGATATCTCATTCGCACTAGAGTTAGCGTTTAAATTACCGCTGACGGTTTTAAACAATGCTCTGCCTGAAGAGTTTCGGTCATCAATATCGCCACTCACTGCTGACAAACGCAATTTCCCTGAGAGATTCTTGCTTTCGATATTACCGCTAACCGTTGCAAGCTCTACCTGTTGCATAAGGTTTTTAGCGTTAATATCACCGCTAACCGTTTGAATTTCACTGCCATGTGTAAAGTCGCTAATGTTAATATTTGAAGATACACCTTTAAAGCTAACCCGCACATGTTTAGGTATTACAATAGTCAAATCTGAGCCGTCTTCGCCCCAACTATTATGACTATTGTTGGGTACTTCAACTTTAATAATAATTCGTGATCCTGAACGTTCAAACGTTAACCCTTGTGCTTTATCGTCTAACTCGCCCGATACGGTTACCGTATCACCGCTGTTCCCTATAACACTTACTTCACCGCGTAAATTTTCAATAGTTACATTGGTAATATTCCCCAATAGCATTGACTCGTCGACTCGCTCACCGGCCTTACTTGGCAAGGCAGCTATTAACAGCAACAGGGATAAATAATTACGTAAGCTTCTCATGTTAACCTCTTATCTCGACTATCATCACGATTAAATTGTTTGCCACTGAGGGCTATATAATTGATTCAGCAAGTCTAACTCTTGCTGCTGTGTCCAACGTAATAAATTTAATAAATCACTATTATTAGGATCATCCGCTAAGGCCTTGCTAATCGTGTTTTGTGCAGAACTTAGCTTAACTAATTCAGTTTGCATTGCTACTGGTAATTGCTTAATGTCTGGCGCGCCAAAATTCACTAACATTGTTTGTTTTTGTTGTTCAAAGTCTTGCTGCATTGCTGCTACTAAGTTTATCTGAGGTTTGCTAGTAAGCTGTTCAGGCCCTAGAGTTACCCAAGTTAATAATACTGCAGCAACTATTGAAGCTGCCCATGCAACAGGTGTAAAGGCTTTTTTCTTGTCATTATTGTCTGCCAATGTAGCACTTTGATTAATGGCTTTGTCGATACCCGACCATAAATCTCGCTCTGGCACTATTTCTTTGGGAAGCTGTGCAATTGCCGCTTGCAAACTCATTTCAGCATTCTTATCAGCATTCATCGTTTCTTTCATTTTTTACTCACTTAACGACTCGCGTAATAAAGTTCTAGCTCTATGATACTGAGCTTTACTTGTGCCTACTGCCATACCTAACATATTAGCGATTTCTTCATGGCGATAGCCTTCGATGGCAAATAAAACAAACACCAGGCGTGCCCTTTCAGGCAAGGTTTGAATTTTTTGATCTAAGTTTGAACATTCTGGCATTTCTACCATAGTGTCTTTTACCGGTTGATCTTCAATACTAAAAATTCGTTGTATCCAAGTTTTATTTTTACGAATATGTCCTAAAACAATATTGGTTGCGACACTGTGCAGCCAAGTTGAAAACTTACTTTCGCCGCGAAAATTACTTATTTTTTGCCAAAGCTGAACAAAAACTTCTTGGCAAACATCTTCAGCACTGTCTTTATCGGCCATCATGCGCCAGCACAGTGCGTATATACGACGGTGATAACTTTGATAAAGGTGATGAAACGCCTGCTGATCACCCTGCTGAGCTTGTGCTATCCATTGCGGCTCAAGATCTGGGCTAAAACATTTATTGGCATCAATAATTTTTAACTTATCCAAAAAGTAAATTCTCGACAATTTCTTAATTATTAAGTTAGATGCAGTATGCCGTAAAAGGGTTTAAAGAGAAGTAAAAATAAAATAATTATTTTCTGAGGAGCAGATAAGTACTGTATAAAAGCTGAGGAATAACAATGCAATACCAAGTCTATTCACCAAGATATCGTTATGTTTTTTTACCTAAAATTAAATAAACTTAATTTTAGGTAAAAAAAAAGCACCAAAGGTGCTTTTTTCATCTGGTATATTAGCAGAATTACTTCTTGCTAAGAGCACCAAAACGCTTGTTGAATTTATCAACACGACCACCAGTCTCAGCAGCTTTTTGCTTACCAGTGTAGAATGGGTGACATTCTGAACATACGTCTAAATGTAAGTCTTTACCTACAGTTGAACGAGTTGTAATAACGTTACCACAAGAACAAGTTGCCTTGAACTCTACATAATTTGGATGAATACCGTCTTTCATGGGAAACCTCTGTTAAGGCCGTATCGCCACTTGATCAGTCATTATTGCTGCCAAGCACCATACGAGTTAAAAATAATGGAGGCGAATGTTATAGGATCATTATCGCTATAGCAATAAAAATCGCTAAAAATTTAAGCAACTCTTAACTTTATTTCATAAAAATACCGATAGCGCGATTTTCTGGCTTGGCATTGCGTAATTTAGCAGTAGAATAAGCACAACATTTGGTTTTAATATGACAACATTTTTGGCAACCCCTTCTACAGAAATATACGTACAAGTTGCAATACCGGTGCCGATGCGCCAATTGTTTACTTATAAAGTACCTGCCGAATTGAATAGTAAACCCATCAGCTTAGGCGAACGTATGATTGTACCCTTTGGCTCTCGACAAGTTGTTGCCATTGTATTGTCGGTAGATGAAAGCACAGAATATTCGCCAGCAAAAATAAAGTCGATATTAAGTAGAGTTACCGACAACTTTAATTTTTCACCAACATTACTTAGTTTTATCCAGCGCTGCAGTGATTATTACCACCACCCTATTGGCGATGTTTTCCAACAAGCGCTTCCTGTGCTTTTACGACAAATTAAACAGCCCGATGTTGAACTGCCACAAATTTGGTTAACAAAAGCAGAATTAACCGAAGAAGAACAAGCCAATACCGCTAAGCGCTCGCCGAAGCAGGCTGAGTTATTAGCTATGCTCAAGCAACACCAAGGCATGACATGGTCTGAACTATTAACGCTTGGTTTTAATAAAGCACAGCTTAATGCTTTAGAAAAAAAACAACTTATTTATAGCAAAACTCGTCCAGTCTCAAAGTTTACCTGGCAGCCAGAAGCACTTCAGCAAGAAAACAGACTGACTTTATCAGCCGAACAAGCCATGATTGTTGCTACAGTCAAAGAAATGCAGTCGCAGTTTTCTTGTCATTTAGTCGACGGCATAACCGGCAGTGGTAAAACTGAGGTGTATTTACAAGCCATTGAGCAGGTATTAGCTAAAAATCAGCAAGTGTTAGTATTAGTACCTGAAATTGGCTTAACGCCTCAAACACTTAGCCGCTTCGAGCAACGCTTTAATGTGCCAATTAGCCTACATCATTCAGGGCTGAACGATAAAGAGCGCTTGCAAACTTGGTTAGAAGCCCAACGTGGCAGCGCCGCAATTGTTATCGGCACACGTTCGGCAATATTCTCACCTTTACATGATTTAGGCTTAATTATTGTAGATGAAGAACACGATGCTTCATTTAAACAACAAGACAGTTTTCGTTATCATGCACGCGATATTGCCATACTCAGGGCTAGACAACTTAATATTCCTATTATTTTAGGTACAGCAACACCGAGTTTCGAGTCATTGCAAAATGCCTTAACTGGCAAATACCATTACCACAAACTACGTAAACGTGCGGGCAATGCTTCGACAGCCAAAATTACCTTAATTGATGTAGCACAACAACAAATGGAACATGGCCTTTCTGGTACGTTAAAACAAGCAATTAAAAACACCCTTGCCCGCGGCGAGCAAGCCTTAATATTTCTTAATCGTCGTGGTTATGCACCGGCGATTAACTGCCAAGAATGTCATTGGGTGGCTGATTGTCAGCGTTGTAATAAGCCTTATACACTTCATCAAGGTCAAGGGTTACTTATCTGCCATCATTGCGGTAGCCAAAAACGTATTCCTCCGCAATGTCCAAGTTGTGGTAGCGTACGCATTAAGCCTATCGGCCAAGGTACAGAGCAGTTAGAAGAAAAAATTAGTGCGCTGTTTCCTGAATATTCAACCGTGCGTATAGATCGCGATAGCACTCGTAAAAAAGGCGCTTTAGCCAAGTTATTAACCGAAGTAAGTAATAAAGAGCACCAACTGTTAATTGGCACGCAAATGCTGGCAAAAGGTCATCACTTTCCTGACGTTACTTTAGTGGCTGTGCTTGATGTTGACGGCGCACTTTTTAGTTATGACTTTCGTGCGGCTGAACATATGGCGCAATTACTGGTGCAGGTATCAGGACGTGCAGGTCGAGCAAGTAAACCGGGTAAAGTAATGGTACAAAGTAATTTTCCTGATCATCCCTTGTTGCAAGATTTAGTGCACAATGGTTATCAACATTTCGCTAAACAAGCGCTTATCGAGCGTCAACAAGCTTTATTGCCTCCCTTTAGTTTTCAAGCTTTATTTAGAGCCGAAGCGAATTACCCTTCTTATCCAGAGAAATTTTTACGCGCCATGACAGAAATACCTTTCGAAGGTTGTCAGTTTGCGGGCCCGGTGCCTGCAGCAATGGAGAAAAAAGCCGGCAAATTTCGTTTTCATTTAATTTTGCAGGCTAAATCACGCAAGCACCTGCACCAAGCCGTGTTTAAACTTATTCATCAAAGCGCAACAAATGAGTGGCAAGCTAAAGTGAGATGGTCAATTGATATCGACCCAGTGGACTTAAGCTGGTAGTTGAGGGGACCGCACGCGCCCTAAAACCCTATTTAACAGGGAGAAAAACAGGAGCACCGCAAGAGGAAAGTACCGCAAAAGCAATATTAAAAACTTATTTTAACTTACTGACAGCTGACAGCTGACAGCTAAAAACTATCTTTATCCCTACTCATTCTTTTCTCATTATTTCCTCCTTGTACATAAACAGTTTTAACAGGAAGAAAAACAGGAGAACCGCAAGAGGAAAGTACCGAAAAAACAATATTAAAAACTTATTTTAACTTACTGATAGCTGACAGCTGACAGCTAAAAACTATCTTTATCCCTACTCATTCTTTTCTCATTGTTTCCTCCTTGTACATAAACAGTTTTAACAGGAAGAAAAACAGGAGAACCGCAAGAGGAAAGTACCGAAAAAACAATATTAAAAACTTATTTTAACTTACTGATAGCTGACAGCTGACAGCTAAAAACTATCTTTATCCCTACTCATTCTTTTCTCATTGTTTCCTCCTTGTACATAAACAGTTTTAACAGGGAGAAAAACAGGAGAACCGCAGGAGGAAAGTACCGCAAAACCAATATTAAAAACTTATTTTAACTTACTGACAGCTGACAGCTAAAAACTATCTTTATCCCTACTCATTCTTTTCTCATTGTTTCCTCCCTGTAAAAATAAAAATCTATTTCAAAGAGAAAAATAAGATAGCGTAGAATATGTTTTATGCAATTAATACACTCAATGGGTGATCTTTCTTTATCAGTTGGTTAGAATTGGCGAAAGTCTTCAGGTATAAATTTTCCATGGCACATCAAGATTACGTTTCCCGCTCAAGAGCGAAAAATAAAAAGCAAAGTCCCTACAAAAAAAATGAGCAACCAGCTCAAGGTAAGCCAACAAAAGTTAAACTAATTGCAGCCTTTTTGATTATCGCAATACCTAGTTTTGGCTATATGTTATGGAGTATTAAAGATAAACAGCCTGAACCTATAGTAGAAACTAAAATAGTTAAACCTAAAAAAACAACCGAGCTACCTGAGTTACCTGAAGAAAAATGGACTTATGTAGACGATCTAAAAAGCAAAGAAGTTGAAGTGGGCGAATATAAAGTTACTCAAAAAGGCCCATACAAAATGCAATGTGGGTCTTTTAGAACCCGTAAACAAGCCGAATCTTTAAAAGCTAAAATTGCTTTTACGGGTTTAGAAGCACAAGTAAGTAAAGCCACAGGCACTTCATCAGTTTGGTATAAAGTGTACTTGGGCCCTTACCCGAAAAAACGTGAAGCAGAAAAAGATAAACACAAATTAAAAAATAATTCAGTGCATGGCTGCAAAATATGGGGCTGGGATTAAGCAAGCAAGATCACAACCTATAGCAAAAATAATAGTAAAACTGATAGCTGACAGCTAAGAACTAACAGCTATCCCTGCGTTTATTAATCCCTACTTGTTATTAATAAACGCCGTTCCCTTGAAAAAGCCTTCCATCTCCCTTATCTATTCTACATTAGACAAGCCGACTATCTCAGTTGGCAATATGTAAGAGGTTAATTGTGACTACTATTGTTTCTGTCAGACGTAATGGCAAAGTTGCCATTGGTGGTGATGGTCAAGTTTCCCTTGGCAACACTGTAATGAAAGGTAATGCACGTAAAGTGCGTCGTTTATATAATGGCAAAGTACTTGCTGGTTTTGCTGGCGGCACAGCTGATGCCTTCACACTATTTGAACGCTTTGAAAGCAAGTTAGAAATGCATCAAGGCCATTTAACGAAAGCAGCGGTTGAATTAGCCAAAGATTGGCGTAGCGACCGAGCTTTGCGCAAACTAGAAGCATTATTAGCCGTTGCTGATGAAACCGCATCACTGATCATTACGGGTAATGGCGATGTTGTGCAACCTGAGCATGATCTTATTGCTATTGGTAGCGGTGGCAACTTTGCTCAGTCTGCAGCGACTGCACTATTAGAGAACACCGAACTTTCTGCGAAAGAAATTGTTGAAAAATCATTAAAAATTGCCGGTGACATTTGTGTGTTTACCAATCAGCAACACGTAATTGACGAACTATAACGGCAAATTTGTAAGGAATTATTATGTCGAATATGACACCACGTGAAATTGTTCACGAACTTGATAGCCACATTGTTGGGCAAGCCGATGCTAAACGTGCCGTTGCCATTGCACTAAGAAATCGCTGGCGTAGAATGCAACTTAACGAAGAGTTGCGTGCTGAAGTTACCCCTAAAAATATTTTGATGATTGGCCCTACAGGTGTTGGTAAAACAGAAATTGCTCGACGCTTAGCCAAGTTAGCCAATGCCCCTTTTATTAAAGTAGAAGCAACTAAATTCACTGAAGTGGGTTATGTTGGTAAAGAAGTAGAAACCATTATTCGTGATCTTGCAGATATGGCCATTAAAATGACCAAAGAGCAAGAAATGGCACGTGTTAAGCACTTAGCTGAAGAAGCGGCTGAAGAGCGCATTTTAGATGTTTTATTACCGCAAGCCCGCGATGGTTTTGGTAATGATGAAAAAGCTGAAAACTCTTCAACACGACAAGTTTTCCGTAAAAAATTACGCGAAGGTCAGCTTGACGATAAAGAAATTGAACTCGATTTAGCTGCACCACAAATGGGCGTTGAGATCATGGCTCCTCCAGGCATGGAAGACATGACATCGCAATTACAAAACATGTTTCAAAGCATGTCGAGTGACAAAACTAAAAAGCGTAAATTAAAAATCAAAGATGCTTTCAAAGCCTTGCAAGAAGAAGAGGCCGCGAAAATTGTTAATCAAGACGACATTAAAGAAAAAGCGATTTATGCCGTTGAACAAAACGGTATCGTATTTATTGATGAAATTGACAAAATTTGTAAACGCGGCGACAGCTCTGGCCCTGACGTTTCAAGAGAAGGTGTGCAACGCGATTTACTACCATTAGTTGAAGGTTCAACGGTTAGTACTAAACACGGTATGGTAAAAACGGATCATATTCTTTTCATTGCTTCTGGCGCATTTCAAATGTCAAAGCCATCTGACTTGATCCCTGAATTACAAGGTCGTTTGCCAATTCGCGTTGAGTTACAAGCATTAACCACTAACGACTTTGTTAGAATATTAACCGAGCCTAATGCTTCATTAACCGAGCAATATATTGCTTTATTAGCCACTGAAGGTGTAAATATTTCATTTAGTGAAGATGGTATTCAAGCAATTGCGAATGCAGCATGGCAAGTAAACGAAAGTACTGAAAACATTGGCGCTCGTCGTTTACATACTATGATGGAGCGCTTAATTGAAGAGCTTTCATTTACCGCAAACGATCGCACAGGAGAAACCATTCTCATTGATGCTGACTTTGTTGCTAATATTTTATCTGATCTAGTTAAAGATGAAGACTTAAGCCGCTTTATTCTCTAATGAACTATTAGCACAGGAGTTATACATGCGTAATATTAGCCGCTTTATTCTCAATAAAACTGCTTCAGCTTTATCCATTTCTTTTGAAAAGGATAAACAAAGCAGCCCTACAACTATTGAGTTAAGTATTGAATATTTACGTGTGTACGCTCCAACTGATGACAAAGGTAAAGCAATAGGTGAAATACCTAAGGTCTATCACAAGAAGCAAGTACAGCTATTAAACATTGAATCGGTAGGCAAGCATGGCTACCGATTCATTTTTGATGATGGCCATAGCAATATTTATAACGAAGATTATTTACTCACCTTAGCGACTGAATACCAACAACGCTGGCAGCGTTACTTATCGAGTACTAGCACAGTAAGCAATAGCCGTGAGGCAATGATAGAAATTAAAGAAGTTAAGTAATTTCAGCGATAGACGAAACGCTATTGTTATATCAATTGGTATTACAGGGTCTAATAATCATTACCTTAAAGAGTTATTGAGTTTAGCTACCGCTATTTTCTGGTTAAGTATTTAGCAAACGCTTCTTCACTAATTGGCTTACTAACAAAAAAACCTTGAACGGCATCACAGCCAATATTACGCAATAACTGCAGCTGTTCTTTTGTCTCAACACCTTCCGCTAAAACACGCTTACCTAAACCATGAGATAATTCAACCATGGTTTTTACTATGGTTAAGTCTGAGTCGTTAGTGGTGACTTCTTGAATAAAGCTGCGATCTATCTTTATTTTATCAATAGGCAATCTTCTTAAGTAGGCTAATGAAGAGTAACCGGTACCAAAGTCATCTATCGATACTTTAATTCCCATGCTTTGCAACTCAACAATAATTTTCATGACTAATTCAATATCCGTTATAACCACATTCTCTGTAACTTCCAATTCGAGATAAATCGGAGGAATATTATATTTTTTAAGTAGTTTTTGTATAGTTTGGATAAAGTTAGGGCTCTGAAACTCATCTGCGGTAATATTAATCGCTAAAGGAATACGCCTTTTATAAGTTTTATACCAGCTATCGATAGTCTGACATGTTTTTTCTAATACGTAATTATCTAGTTCACTAAATAAATTTAAAGCTTGAATGTCATCAAAAAACTGACCAGGTGCTAACAACCCCTTTTCAGGATGCTGCCAACGCACTAATACTTCAGCAGCCTCTAAACGGTTTCTCTTCAAATTTAACTGCGGCTGAAAGTGTAAAATAAACTCTTCATTTGCAATAGCATGACGAATTTCTTTTTCCACCGTTACTAAATGTCGGCCGTGAGCCTGCATACCTGTTTCATATTTAACACTATGCATATTGGTACTTTCAGCTTGAAAAAGCGCTAGATTAGATTTTTGTAATAGTTCGTCTGCATTGTCTGCATCGCTAGGGTATTCACAATACCCTACACTGCATTGTAGATGTACTTCATGTTGATCAATTTGATAAGGATCTGCAATTATTGCATGTAAATGTTCAGCTGCGGTCAATTGTTGTTGCTCACTTGTATAATCAATAACATACACAAATGAGTCGCCACTCAAACGTCCAACTACTTTGGGTTGCAAAATACTCTCGGTTAATCGGCGAGCCGTTTCACCTAAAATTAAATCTCCAACTTTTAAACCATAAGTATCATTCACAAATTTGAAGCGTTTTATGTCGAGTAAATAAATACAAAGTTTTTGTTCACTGTCGCCAGCAATTTTCATTTCGTATGTTAGTTTTTCAATAACCTGTTCGCGATTTAAAGCACCTGTTAACGCATCATGTTCATCTAAATATTTTACTCGATTAATCGCTTTATCAGCAATATGCCTTTCTGCACCTTGCATCCATATAAGTATAATAAAACCTAAAACAGTATGAATACCAAGATCAACATAGATCAACCACTCAGTTAACTCTCTAAACCAACTTTCTGTTAATGAAATAATAGAAGCAAATGAAAAAGCTAAAAAACGCACTCCTGCAAACATGCAAAAATACAATAAAATTTTACCTGAAAAATGTTCAATATTAGCGGAATAGAAATAACAAGCGGCAATAATAAAACCACAACCAAAAATAAAAGCAGCCATACTTTCGCGTAAATAAAAGCGATTAAAAACACTACTACTATCAAACCCATAAGGCAGCACTGCAGTAGCACTTATTACAATAATAACGAGCAAACCTACAGTAATAACGCTAGGAGGAATTGTTTTTTGCTTTGTTGCGCTAAATATACCCAACATTAAAAACATAAAGTAGAGATAGTGGCTAACTTGCCGTAATAGCGCTAACGATATATCAATAAAACTACCAACAGCTTGTTGGTTAAAAATGCTTTCAAGCGTTAATGAAAAGTGGTGGGCAGATAACGCCACTAAACTTAACATCCAGTACTTTACATACGTGCGACCCAGGCCACGATAGTAAGCAAGAAGAAGTAAAGCAAGAATACTGAAAATGAGAGTTTCTGTAGAATAAATTAAGCTATGGGTGAATTCCCGAACAGCCATAAAAAAAACTCTTAATAAAAAATAGTGTTGGCTATTAAATAATGTTTTTTAATGAATTACAAGTTTGTATAAATTTCATTATTTTAGTCGCTATAACAGCTTAGTAGTTGTGCCTTGGTATTGAGCAGTTATACTAGTTAACATTAGACATTATGAGGAAATACTTACAATGGAATACAACACTTCAGAGTTATGTGATATTTACACTGATTTAATCGATGTTCTTGAGCCCGTATTTAGCAATTACGGTGGTAGAAGTTCATTTGGCGGTAAGGTTGTGACAATAAAGTGTTTCGAAGATAATGGCCTAATTGCCGAAGTAGTTAACACTGACGGTACAGGTAAAGTACTGGTTATTGATGGCGGTGGCTCTACTCGTAGAGCACTTATTGATATTAACATAGCTGAACAAGCTGCAAAGAATAACTGGGAAGGCATAGTTTGCTATGGCAGTGTTAGGGATGTTGACGCCTTAGAAGATATTGATATTGGCATTCAAGGCTTACTCTCTATTCCTGTTGGCGCTAGTGCGAATAATATCGGAGAAAGTGACCTCGCGATAAACTTTGCCGGCGTTACTTTTTTACCTGACGATCACATTTATGCCGACAACACTGGGATTATTCTTTCACCTGAGCCCTTAGATTTAGAGTAATAGTTTCCTTAACCGCCCCTTGGTTAGTTAACTCTGTTCAGGATATTGCTTGCGCCACGCTACAAGCCAGTGTGGCAACTCTTCTTGCGTTATACCTAGGCTATATCGCTGACCTTGAGCAAACTCTCCGCCCATTGCGATAAACATTTCTTCAATGGCAATAACATTAATGTTCGTGCCAATTAAAGGTAAACCCATTTTACGTGTCAGCGTTATTAACGTGTTAATAATAGCTTTATCTGATGAACCTGGTGTAGCTTTAGCCAACGAATAACAGTCTATTTTTATACCACTGACTGCCATACGACGAATATAGCGCAGTGCTTCATAACTTCCTGAAAATTGATCTATAACAATGCTGACATCCAATGACTTTAACTGATCGATACTAGCTTTAGCTTGTGGTGAAGACATTAAAAGAATAGCTTCTTGCACCTCAACAGTAAGGAGCTCGCAATCAACGCCATATGTATTAGATTGCTGCTCAATGTAATCAACAAGATCGGGTTCAAGTAAACTATTGTCTGACAGCTTTATTGCTATCGGAATTCTTATATCTAAGCTTTGAAGCGCTATAATTGCTTTAAATGCATGGTTCACTATTTGTAGACTTAAGGCATAAGTATCGCCACTTTGTTCCGCAATTAGCAGTATTTCCTCTAAACTAAGTAGCTCACTGTCTTGTTGCTGCCAACTCACCTGCAATTCGAAACCTGTCAGTTGTTTACTCTGAACATTCACTTGCGGATGTAGATGCCATTGTAAATTATCTTGCACAATCGCCGATTTTAGCTGCTCCATTTTAAGTAACTGCTGTTGGTTAAAAAGTGCGAGCTCTTGATTAAAAAAACTAACAAGTATTTGTTGTTTTTCAGCTTGTAATAACGCATCTTCAGCGCACGCTATTACTTCAGTAACGCTTTGACTATTTTTTCCAACAAAGGCAACACCAAACGCTAATTTAAAATATGACGAAAAGCTTTTAAAGCTCATAGGGCCAGGTACCGCAAGAGCAAGTTCTTTACAAAGTTGCTCAATAACAATCTCTTCATTATAGCTAGTTTGAGAAACATCCATCACCATAAAAAATTGCAGCCCTTGCAAACGTGCAATTCTAATGGGTGAATCTATAGAGGAAAAGTTAAGTAATGTGGCGTTATGAGTAAGCGACTTCTGCAAGCTGTACACCAACTGCGACAGTAAAATGTCAGAATTATGGTGGCCTAGTATCGCATTTATTTGTTGAAAATCTGTTGGCTTACATATTATTACGGCATAACGTGCAGACTCATTCGTTGCAATATTGTGTTCAAATACAGATAACGCAAATTGATAATTAGGCAGGTTTGTCGTTGGATCATATGAAACTTGTAACTGAGGTTGAGTGGCTAAAACGGCTTGTTCATTTTCGCGAGTAATTAATGTAGTCACAATATGCCAACAACCGTTCGCCATAGCTAATAAGTAGGTAACAACACTTATTCCGACAATTAAATTAAATGATAAGCGCCCGGTAAGCCAACAATAAATACTCATGGCGAAAGCAAGGTTAATAATCAATAAGGATACCGAGCGCAGATTCACTTCATTACTCTTGTGGCGAGATAACCAGACATAACTTGCAGTAATCACAACTTGTACGCTAGCCAAAATTCCCCATGCAATAGGAGTACTCACTATTTTCGACCATAGTAACAATACAAATAGCAGAAAAGTCGCGACAAAAAAGCTATGCTTCAACACTAGGTTAATGGTTGATGTACTGTCGTTGAATTGATAATTGCACGACCAATAACTGATGGTTTGAAACATCAAACCGCTAAAAATCAAGCTGAGATATAAATAGTTTTCAGGATTGAAATTAAGACAATAAAGTAGCCCCAATAAGGTAACGGTTAATAATACAGGAAGTCTTTTTTGAATGGCGGGTCTAGCTTTAATAATAAAAACAATCAGCAATACTGGTAGGCTAAGCCCTAAAACGAAAGCAATATTAAACTCAACAAATGAGAAAGATTCACTTGCAGCATTCGCCTCAAAAGATATAAAACTACAACCGAATAAAGCACTAATTAATAAAAGTATTACAAGGCGTGTAGCACTGAAACTAGCCATATAAAAACCTAAAACGACAACATTAACTAAGACTAATCAATCTGTTTGCTTTTGTACAGTTACATGGTTTATTTATGCTAAGCTTTTGTTATACCTTAAATAACTATTTTTCCTGCTTGTATTAAATTAACTAGCGGGTTAACACCAAACTGATAACATAGCTCTGCTGGTTGTTCGATATCCCAACAAGCAATATCAGCGTCATAGCCAAGAGCTAACTGCCCTTTAGTGGCTGACAACCCTAACGCTTTCGCACCATTACAAGTAACACCCGCCAGCGCCTCAACAGGGGTTAATCTAAATAATGTACATGCCATATTTAACATAAGTTGAATTGAACAAATGGGCGATGAACCTGGATTGGCATCTGTTGCTATTGCCATATTTACCCCATGTTTACGCAATAAGTCCATGGGTGGCAATTGGGTTTCACGAAGAAAATAAAAAGCCCCTGGTAATAAAACAGCAGTCATATTTGCCGCTTTCATGGCTTTAATGCCAGCTTCATCTAAAAATTCGATATGATCAGAAGACAAGGCCTGATATTGCGCAGCTAATTCAGTACCACCAAGGTTTGATAACTGTTCAGCATGTACTTTAATCGGTAAGTTATGTGCCTTGGCAGCAGCAAACACTTTTTCCGTTTGGCTTAAATTAAAACCAATGCCCTCACAAAAAACGTCAACCGCATCCGCAAGGCTTTTAGCCGATATTTTCGGTATCATGTCATTGCAAACGAGATCAATGTACTCATCTGCACGGTCTTTATACTCAACAGGTAAGGCGTGCGCGCCAAGAAAGGTTTTTAATACCGTTACGGGTAGCGCTTGCCCTAAACTTTTGGCAACCTTTAACATTTTAATTTCGTTGTCAGTATCTAAACCATAGCCCGATTTAATCTCAATACTGGTAACACCTTGCTGATGTAATGCCGTTAAACGTTTTAAAGCACTTTGGAATAAGCTTTGCTCACTTGCTGATCGTGTAGCTTTAACCGTTGAAACAATGCCACCGCCAGCATTCGCTATTTCTTCATAGCTCTTACCTTCAAGGCGCATTTCAAATTCATTCGCTCGATTACCGCCATAAACAATATGTGTATGACAATCAACTAAACCTGGCGTTAACCATTTGCCACCACCGTCAATTACCTCAACAGTATCTACATCAAACCTTGGCAATTGAGCTTGTGAACCTAGCCAAGCAATTTTGCCATCAGCAATAGCGATAGCGCCATTTTCAATAGTGCCATAGCCCTTAGCTTCTTCGGTCATGGTCGCTAGATTGACGTTAATCCAAAGAGTCTGCCATGCAGTTGTATTTATTGACATAAAAATTCCAAATTACCTGTTTAAAGCAAATGTATATTTGATGAGTGAGTTCGGCCGCAGGGCTTAGTGACTGATGTTTCTGACGAATACTTTAACTGATAGTATTTTAACAAGCAAGCTTGTATATACAAGTGTTGACCTAAGCGTTAAAAAATGAGATTGTATATACAAGTAAAAGTTTACTCTGCATATTATCTAGTATTGGGCATGACAATGACACAAGTAAAAACAGCAAAATATAATATAATTAAACAGCATATTTGTGAAAATATTGAATCTGGTGACTGGCTTGAACACAGTAAAGTGCCTTCAGAAAATGAACTAGCCGAGCAATTTTCAGTCAGTCGTATGACTGCACGTCGTGCTTTACAAGAACTCACCGAGCAAGGTTTATTAGTACGTTCTCAAGGCTCTGGTACCTTCGTAGCCACTTTTAAGTCGCAATCTTCACTATTAGAAATTCGTAATATTGCCGATGAAATAAACGACCGTGGTCATCAATATCATGCCGAACAACTCAGCTTAGAAAGTGTACAAGTAAATGATGAAGTCGCCATATTGTTAGCGCTAAAGAAAGGCGAAACTGCTTTTTATTCAAGCGTACTTCACTTTGAGAATAATGCCCCGATACAACTAGAACAACGTTTCGTTAATCCAAAGTTAATCCCGCATTACCTTAAGCAAAACTTTACTAAAATAACCCCTCATGAATATTTATCATCTGAAGCGCCATTAACTGAAGCAACTCATGAAGTTGAAGCCGTTATCGCTAAAGATGACATCAACCAATTATTAGCCATTAATAACACTACCCCTTGTTTGCAAGTTAAACGTCGAACTTGGTCGAGCCAAGGTGTTGTTAGCTTAGCTATATTAACGGCACCCGGTAATAAGTACCGCTTAGGTAGCCATTTAGTCTTTTAGTTTAGGAGCGTTTAGATGAAATTTAAATACGGTATCGACCATTTAGATCTTGATATTGTTAACGGTATTGCCAACGGCAGTATCCAAGCAGAGCTTTGCCAAGAAGCATTAGATAACATTAATGTTAGCCGCCAAAGAGTAGAAAAAATGGCAGCTTCAGATAAAGCGGTGTACGGTATTAATACTGGCTTTGGTCCATTATGTGATACACAAATTACCCCTGAAGAAACCAACCTGCTACAAACCAATTTGCTGATCACACACGCTGTAGGTGTTGGTGAGCCAATAGCGAAAGAAATTTCAAAATTAATGCTGATCACCAAAGTACATGCCCTAAGCAAAGGTTTTTCAGGTATACGCTTAGAAACCGTTGAAAGAATGCTAGCGTTTATTGAATTAGATCTTATCCCCGTAGTACCAGAGCAAGGCTCAGTTGGGGCTTCTGGTGATTTAGCTCCGCTTTCGCATTTATTTTTACCCTTACTCGGTGTCGGTGAGTTTTGGCAAAGCAACGCTGGTCAACCTGACTCAATAGTACCTGCAGCACAAGCTTTAAAAGAGCACGGCTTAACGCCAATGGAGTTACATGCAAAAGAAGGCTTGGCATTAATTAACGGCACACAATTTATCTTATCGCATGCTATTACGGGCTTAACTAAGATGCGTTACTTGCTAGATTTAGCTGACTTAACGGGTGCTATGAGTATCGAAGGTATGCAAGGCAGCCAATCACCATTTAGAGCTGAGCTACATGCAACTCGACCATTTCCTGGTAATGTTGAAGTCGCATCGCGCATGCGTGAATTCTTTACCGGCTCTGAAAATATGTCATCGCACACTAACTGTGATCGTGTACAAGACCCCTATTCACTCAGATGTATTCCACAAGTACATGGCGCCTCAAGAAACGCTTTTAAGCATTTAAATGAATTAGCAGAAATTGAAATGAACTCTGTCACTGATAACCCTATTGTTATCAGTAGCGAAGAAGCTATTTCTGGTGGTAACTTCCACGGCCAACCGTTAGCTATGGTACTTGACTATGCTTCTATTGCCGCAGCTGAATTAGGTAATATTTCAGACCGTCGTTGTTATTTATTACTAGAAGGTTTGCATGGTTTACCTCGCCTATTAACTGCTTCAGGCGGCCTAAATTCAGGCATGATGATCCCACAATACACTACAGCAGCGTTAGTAACCGAAAACAAATCACTTTGTTTCCCACCATCTGCTGATAGTGTACCAACATCAATGGGACAAGAAGATCATGTTTCTATGGGCAGTATCTCAAGCCGCCAGTTTAATCAAATATTGGGTAATTTAGAGAAAGTTTTAGCGATTGAATTGATGTATGCCGCGCAAGCCATTGAGTTTAGACGCCCTAATAAATGCTCAGATATTATAGAAAAGAACTTTCAAGTAATCCGAGAAAAAGTTGCAAAACTTGAAGAAGACAGATTACTGAAACCTGATATTGATGCCATGATCGCTTTAGTACGTTCACAAGCATTTACCGTTAGTTTTACAGCATAATTAGGGGAGTTGATAACAATGGAAACAGCCATTAATTTTCAAGATGAAATAAAACAAGGTATTCCTAGTGAACTACCTAAAGCCAAACCATATCCTATTGATGCTAATCGTGCCCCAAAACGTAAAGATATCTTATCAGGAGAAGAAAAACAGTTAGCTGTTAGAAACGCCCTGCGCTATTTCCCGAAAGAGTGGCATCAAGAGCTTGCCACTGAATTCGCACAAGAGTTAACAGACTTTGGCCGTATTTATATGTACCGCTTTAAACCAAGTTATCACTTAAAAGCGCGTTCTATTGCTGACTACCCAGCTAAGTGCCAGCAAGCTGCTGCGATTATGCTGATGGTTGAAAATAACTTAGATCCTGCCGTTGCGCAGCATCCAGAAGAGTTAATTACCTACGGCGGTAACGGTGCCGTGTTCCAAAACTGGGCACAGTACTTACTCGCCATGAAGTATTTAAGTGAAATGGAAAGCGATCAAACGCTACATTTATACTCTGGTCATCCAATGGGTTTGTTCCCATCATCAGAAGATGCTCCACGCGTAGTAGTGACCAACGGTATGATGATCCCGAACTATTCGCAGCCTGACGACTGGGAAAAATTCAACGCATTAGGGGTTACTCAGTATGGTCAAATGACCGCCGGCTCATTCATGTATATTGGCCCACAAGGCATAGTACACGGTACAACCATTACAGTAATGAATGCCTTTCGTAAGGTGCTTGATAAAGATGATAGCCCGCGAGGAAAAATATTCCTTACCGCTGGTTTGGGCGGCATGAGTGGCGCACAACCTAAAGCGGGTAACATTGCTAACTGTGTTACGGTTTGTGCTGAAGTTAATGCAAAAGCCGCAACTAAGCGTCATCAGCAAGGTTGGGTTGATGAGTTAATCGATAATATGGCTGAGCTAGTCGCCCGTGTTAAAACAGCACAAGCAAATGAAGAAGTGGTTTCAATTGCTTATATCGGCAACATTGTTGACGTATGGGAAAACTTTTATGAGCAAGAGATATTTATTCACTTAGGCTCAGACCAAACGTCATTACACAACCCGTGGTCAGGCGGATACTACCCGGTAGATATTAGCTACGAAGAATCAAATCGTTTAATTCGTGAAGCGCCAGCAGTATTTAAAGAAAAAGTACAAGCAACGTTAATACGTCACGCCAATGCCGTTAATAAGCACACCGCACGTGGTACTTACTTCTTTGACTACGGTAATGCTTTCTTACTTGAAGCATCACGCGCCGGCGGCGATGTGATGGCAGAAAATGGTATCGATTTTAAATACCCATCTTACGTGCAAGATATTTTAGGCCCAATGTGTTTTGACTATGGTTTTGGTCCGTTTCGTTGGGTTTGTGCTTCGGGTGATTCGCAAGATTTAGATAAGACCGATGCTATTGCCGCCAGTGTATTGAAAAAAATCATGCAAGAGTCGCCTGAAGAAATTCAGCAGCAAATGCAAGACAACATCACTTGGATTGAAGATGCTAAGCAAAACAAGCTAGTGGTTGGCTCACAAGCCCGCATTCTATACGCTGATGCACAAGGTAGAATGGACATTGCTAAAGCCTTTAATGATGCCATTAATAGCGGTGAAATTGGCCCTGTTGTTCTTGGTCGTGATCATCACGATGTAAGTGGCACTGACTCTCCATTTCGTGAAACCTCAAACATCTATGATGGCAGTCGTTTCACTGCAGATATGGCGATTCACAACGTTATTGGTGACAGCTTCCGTGGTGCGACTTGGGTGTCAATCCACAATGGCGGCGGCGTAGGCTGGGGTGAAGTGGTTAACGGTGGTTTCGGTATGTTGCTTGACGGCAGTGCAGCCGCTGAACGTCGTTTAAAATCCATGCTATTGTTTGATGTTAACAACGGTATTGCTCGTCGCAGTTGGGCACGTAACGCTGAAGCTAACTTCGCAATTAAACGTGAAATGGCCCGTACGCCTAAGCTTAAAGTAACGTTAGCTAACTTAGTTGATGATGATATTTTAGATAACTTATCGCTTTAATTTTAGTCTATTAAAAATAGAAAACTTAAGTTTTGCTAAACTAAATCTCGTTGCTTAGCATTAAGTTTATAGCTAAAAAATAAAACCGACATCTGTCGGTTTTTTTATCTTCATAAAATGTTATGTGCTGTAAGGCTAGATGAAGTATTAACCAATAAAGCTCAGAGATAAACAAAGCAACCTGCTTGACATAATATGTCATACTTGCTACTTTGAATAAATCACTGTTAACCTTACATTAACAGTATTTAATCTTGGAGGTGGTAATGGAATACATACTATTTTTTGAAACATGGATTATCTTGGCCATTCTATTTGCCTGCTTAGAAATTTTCGTACCCGGCGGAATTTTACTTAATCTAGGCATTGCCTCATTACTCGTTGCTATTGGCGTTCAACAAGAAATTCTTGATACCTGGATAATAACCTTAACCACATGGTTTATCCTCGCAACCTTCCTACTCGTTGTTGTCTACTTTGTTACCCAACGGTATTTCCCCGGTGAAACGACCATTGAAAATATTTATGAAGAAGTAGATATCTACGGAAAATCTGTACTCGTATTAGAGCAAATAGGCCCGGGAACACAACCAGGTAGGGTTGAATATCAAGGTACAACGTGGTCAGCATTAAGTGATGGTTCTATCATCGAAGCTGGCAGGCATGCTGCGATTGTCTGCAAAGAAAATATTTCATTAGTGGTTGAGCCAACAAAATAGTCTTAATTACATTAAACACTTAGCTAAATTAACCTAATAACACTTATAAAAATAGGAGAATACCTATGTTAGCTACAATTACATTTGTATTTCTAGCGTTACTCTTTATTGTTTTAAAACTTGTGCTGGTAGTGCAAATGAAAGAAGTTTGTGTCATCGAAAGACTCGGTAAATTTCGTGCCGTTTTAGCGCCAGGTTTACATTTTTTAATTCCCTTTGTTGACCGAGTTGCTTATCGTCACGAAACCCGCGAACAAGTGCTAGATATACCCGCCCAAAGCTGTATTTCACGCGATAACATTCAAATCAATGTTGATGGTTTAGTGTATATTCAAGTAATGGATGGTGCTAAAGCCAGTTACGGTATTGAAGATTACAGTCGCGCCAGCGTTAATTTAGCCCAAACCACGATGCGCTCTGAAATTGGTAAATTAAATCTGAGCCAAACCTTTTCTGAGCGCGACAAGTTAAATGAAACGATTGTTCGTGAAATAGATAAAGCTTCTGATCCTTGGGGGATAAAAGTAATGCGTTATGAAGTACGTAATATTACTCCGTCTGACAATGTTATTCATACACTAGAAAAACAAATGGAGGCTGAACGCCAAAAGCGTGCTGAAATAACCCTAGCAGAAGCAGAAAAAGAATCGACCATTAACCTGTCTGAAGGCGAGCGCCAAGAAGCAATTAATTTATCTGAAGGCGACAAACAAAAACAAATCAATGAAGCCCACGGTCGAGCCCAAGAAATTGCCATTCTTACTCAAGCTTCAGCAGAAGGTATTAATTTAATTGCCAAAGCCGCTGCCATGCCAAGTGGCGATCAAGCGATTAAAATGCGCTTATTAGAACAGTTTATTTCGCAAACTAGCAATATATTGAAAAGTGCCGATGTTTCTATTGTCCCAAGCGAAGTAGCGAAACTAGAAGGCTTCTTCCAAGGTATGGAAAAAGTAACAGAAAATATTCAAGGAGCAAAGTCATGATAGCTGTTGATGGTAATACCTTAGATTTAGCTGTGCTGGCCGTTTGGGCATTTATCTTTTTATTTCTTGCCTATAAATTTTTCCAAGCGATTTGTTTAGTGCCAACAAAATCTGCCTATATTGTAGAGCGCTTAGGTAAATATCGTTGCACCTTAGAAGCGGGTTTTCACTTATTATTACCCTTTATTGACCGTGTGGCGTTTATCCAAGATCTAAAAGAAGAAACAATAGAAGTACCACCACAAGAGTGTTTCTCAAAAGATGAAGTTAATGTTGAAGTTGATGGCGTTATTTATATTCAGGTTATCGATGCCATAAAAGCAAGTTACGGCATTACCGATTATCGCTTTGCAGCCATGCAGCTAGCACAAACCACAACTCGTTCAGTTATTGGTACTTTAGAGCTAGACCGCACCTTTGAAGAGCGAGACATTATCAGCGCAAAAGTGGTAGAAGTGCTTGATAAAGCGGGTGAAAGTTGGGGCATAAGAGTGCATCGCTATGAAATAAAAAATATTACCCCACCAATAACAGTTAGAAATGCGATGGAAATGCAAGTAAATGCTGAGCGAGAACGTCGCGCTATTTTAGCTAAAAGTTTAGGAGATAGAGCCAGTCGTATTAATCGCTCAGAAGGACAAATGACCGAGTTAATTAATTTGTCTGAAGGTGAAAAGCAACGCAGAATTAACTCCGCTGAAGGTAAAGCAGCAGAAATATTAGCCATTGCACAAGCAACGGGCGACTCTATCAGCAAGCTAGCGGCTGCCATTGAGCAACCCGGTGGACAACAAGCTTTAGACATGCAATTAAGTGAACAATACTTGCAACAAATGAAAGGGTTAAGCCAGGCATCAACCAAAGTTATTCTGCCAGCCAACTTACTCGACTTTAAACAATGGTTAGCAACCGCCGGCATTCATAACAAGCTTTAACATCGCCTTATTAATGATTAATACTTTTGCTAAATGTAAAAACCGACTTAACTAGTCGGTTTTTTTGCGAAAAATTTAATAGCAAAATAACCTTGATTGAGTCGCTATTATAAAGTTTTTAGAGGATTAAATAAGCACAAAGGTAATTGACGCAATTAAAAGGATAGAACAAAGTAGCCAAATTTTATCAGATATTTTTACTTTTTTATTACGATTAAACTCTCGGCACTTGCTCACCATTAAAAAAAATAAAGTGGTTATCAGTGCAATAAGAAAATGCGTTTGAATAGTAATTAATTGTGCATTTTGCTCCCAGAGGAAAACTGGTCCGCTGTAATTTACAAAAAACAAATTTAACAACGAAACATGCGCCCATAACACAACAAACAATAATGCCATTTTATATTGGTAAATTGCTTTTAATGTTTTTGTAATAATGTTTTTCGCCATAACTTTTAACCTTGCTTTACACTTTACTTTAAATCCTGACTTTAACCTAAGTTACTAGCCTATTCGCTTTAATGAGCTTAACTACTTTCTTTTAACCACACTAATAGCTCGTCTTGCTGATAACGGTAATCTAATACTGCTCTTAATTTTTCACCGATAATTTTTTTACCTGTAGCAGGCTGTTGATCACAAACAAAATTTGGTACGGGTAAATTTAACGCAGCTGCAGCTACTTGATAATATTGCTGTCGATTACTATCAGTATTACTAACAACATTATAAGTGCAATGCTCCATATCAAGATTACTTGAGTCGATGAGTTGTTCAATAATGTTAACCACATCAATTTGGTGTACTAAATTAACTGGCGCATTCGGATTTTCGAACACACGCTTAGCTTGTAAAAATTTCCCTGGGTGGCGATTAGGCCCAACTAGCCCAGCGAGTCTTAAAATAGTTAAACGTTTAGTAAATTTTTCAGCTGCCTGTTCTGCCGCAACTAAACTGGCAACTTTTTCTGCACTTAACTCTAACTTACTTGTTTCATCAACCCGCCCTTGTAAGCCATTATAGATAGCGGTCGAATTCAATAAAATTATATGTTGTGTACCACCTAGCTCGGCTAAATGTATTAATTGTTGAATTTTCAGCGGATAATCTACCCGGCCTTTCTTTAATTGCGGCGGTATCGCAATAATCAGCACAGATTGTTGAAACAAACTAACATCAACGTTGGTTATACTATCGAGGTTATCAGCCGTTATCGCCTCCTCACTCAATGGTAAAACTAGCTTAGTTGCCGGTATAGCCAGATCGGCGAGTTTGTCAGACGTTTTTTTTGATTGATAACTGGCGATGATATCGATTTTATTTGCCATTAAACGTGTTGCTAGCGCTTGCCCTAGCCAGCCGCAACCAATAATACTAACACTCATTTTTAATATTTCTCCGATACGAACAGAATATCAATTGTAAAAAGCTGCATTTATTGCGTAATTGATCTGTGCTCTTTTATTGATTCAACCACTTCCTGGGCAACAGCATTTGGCACTACAATAGTTAAATTATATTGCAATATTTTCCAGCCTTTTGGGGTGTTAATTAACACGCCAGTGCCTCGGCACAAACCGTAATTATCATTCTCTAATAACTCGTCAAAAAAAACGATATGGTTTGCTTGTGTGCCAGTGATATTTCGCTCGGTTGGTCGGTATAACCAACCTTTTCCTTCGTTGAAGTAAGATTTTACAAACTCAGAAAATTCAGTTTTATTCCAGCGCTCGCTACTATCAGTGCCTAGAAAAATTGCACCTTGAGCTAATTGACCTAAATACTGTTCAACGTTTGCCTCACTTGCCGCTTGATGAAAATTGTCGAGTACAATATCGATCTCACCTTGAACAGTGTTCGTTAATGTTGCTGCATTTACTGTTTGGGTGAATAGACTAAAAAATATAAACCCGAATATTATTTTAAACATAACCATCAGCCTCTTGTTTAAGTATTTCGTCATAATAACTTAATTATAATTTTTGAATAAACTATCTATATTGGTTGAATGCAACATGTCAGCTATGTGCGCTTGGCCATTGCAACATAAGATCCGGTAAACACCGCAGCAACTTTGTCACCACAACATACTTCAACATCAATATTAAAACGAGCATTTTTACCTTCAGCTAGTGGCTCAGTATTACCTTCAACTAACCGTAACAAGGTTTGGGCATGAGCTACGCCCTCAAGCGGTGCAAGGTATTTAATATTGCCTTTTGCTAGCACTATGTCGGCATGCTGCGTTTGTGCCTGTAAAACAAAATATACCCATGCCCAGCCAGTTAAGGTCGCCATAGTATAAATACTGCCAGCAAACATAGTGTTATGCAGATTTTTATTAAAGCTAGGCTCGCACGTAGTCAGTAGTTTTTCTTGGTCAAAAAAAGCAACATTCATATTCATTGCTTTACTTAGTGGAATAGTTTCATGCCAAAGCTGTTGTAAATTATCGGCTATTTTTGTTAAATGTTGCATAGGGACTGCAATATTTTTGATCATTTTAACGTGGCTAACAGCATTATAAAGCGTATGAGAATAGCCCACATTGATGTAGTTACTTTTCTGATAAAAACCAATCGCTTTTTCACGAGCATTTAACTCAATGGTTTTCACACCCACTTGAGCAGCTAAAAGCTCTAACTCATCAATAAGTAACTTTCCTAGACCTTCGCCATGTAATTCATCCGATATTGCCATATAGCGAATTTGTGCATGAAATTGGCTAGTTTTATGTAGCCGGCCAACACCAACAATGTTATCCGTATCGTCAACAATCACACGGTGGTATGATTGTGATTCTAGCTCATCCTTTTCGCTACCTAGCGGTTGCTGCCATGGTTTGCGAAGAGCTTGCCATCGCAGTTGATAATATTTTGCTAACTCAGCTTTATTTTTTGGTGCTCTACATTTGTACATTGTCTATGATTAATCTTATGCCAATGAAAAATTCATTTTAGGAGTTTAATAACACGTGAAACTAACTCAACATGTTAACCAAGGCCAACTAGTTTACCTGAGTAACACAGAAGACCAAATAACCATTAACGAAAATTCGTATTATCGTTGGTTAGCTTTTGATGACGTAATTCAAAGTGTTATGCATTTACGCTGCCCTGCTAAATTAACCTTACCGCACCACTATGCGGTTTTAATGCCTTTATTGTTTTTTAAGCCCGAAAAAGTAATAGAGTTAGGACTCGGCGGAGGTAATTTAAGTCGATTTTTAAGCGCTTTACAGCCAGGTATTGATATAATAAGTGTTGAGTTATCTCAAACGGTTATCGACTGTTTTCAAGGTTATTTCAACCCACTAAAGTACGCCATTAAAATCGAAAAAAATGAAGCATTAAAGTGGCTACAGCAAGAGCATTCTTCAACAACACGGGCTGCTGACTGGCTCATATGTGACGTTTATCAGCATCATGCAAAAAGCTTCCAAAGCCGTGTTAATCTTTTAACGGCTTTAATAGAAAATTTGCAAGAAAATGGCTGTTTAACTATTAATTTACCTGATCTTGACGATCACGAAATTAATCTCTGTTTAACGATTTTAAAACAACTACAAAGTTCACATCATATTATTTATTTTCATATTCCGCGTTATCTTAATGTAGTTATACACTTGCTACCAAAACATTGGCTTATTGATAACCTAAAAAAACGCTCAAAAAAAACTTATTTATCTCCTACACAATACCTTAGGTGGAAAAGTTTTTTTAGCCATTATATGAATGCAAATTAACAATCAAGCCTGTAAATTAATGGTAACAGGGCCATCGTTTAACAACCTAACTTGCATATCTGCACCGAACACTCCGGTTGGTACTTTAAAACCTAAGTTACGCAATTGTGAACAAAAATATTGATACAATTTATCGCTTAACTCTGCTGGTGCAGCCCGGGTGAAGCTTGGGCGTAAACCTTTTGTAGTATTTGCTGCCAACGTAAACTGTGAAACTACCAGTATTTCGCCACCAACTTGTTTAACATTTAAGTTCATTTTGCCATTTTCATCAGAGAAAATTCTATAACCTGCCACACGCTCAGCTAAGCGCTTAGCTTTTACCTCAGTATCTTCAGGTTCAATAGCTAATAATACCAATAAGCCCTGTTCAATTTCACCGACAATATTATTATTAACACTGACACTTGCTTCGGTAACTCTTTGCAATAATGCGATCATTTACTCAACGCTCTGTTCTGCAATAAAATTTGCCATAGTATCTGCTGCCTTACAGAATCCATCAATAGTTTGTAATTCAAAACCACTATGCCCAGCTTGCGGCAAAATTTGTAACTGTGCGCTTGGCCAATGTTGTACCAATTTATCAGCACTATGCAGAGGACAAACCATGTCATAACGACCGTGAAGAATGATGGCAGGAATATCTTTAATATTATCAATTGAAGCGAGGATTTCACCTTCGTCAATAAAACAATGATTGACGAAGTAATGACTCGATATTTTTGCCATACACAATGCGCGATGGGGGTAATCATCATCTTGAATTTCTGCAGGGCTATGTGGTGCTAGAGTTGACAGCCTTAGCTCCCATAAACACCAAGCTTTACTTGCGGCTATTGCAGCAATTTCGTTAGGTCCCGTCAATACATCGTAATAACCTTGAAGCACACTTACATTGTTAATGTTAGCAACTTGCTCGGTGAATTCTCGATAATATTCTGGAAAAAAACTCGCCGCACCACTGGCGTTATATAGCCAGTTGTACTCTGCTTTTGTACCAAGGAAAATACCACGTAAAATAAAACCTAATATTGCCTGCGGATACTTAATTCCATAAAGCAAAGCCAATGTGGTTCCCCAGGAGCCTCCTGAAACTAGCCAACGTGATATAGATAAATGTTTTCTAATAACTTCAAGATCAGCGACTAAATGATGTGGCGTATTATCATTTAGGCTCGGCGATGGTTTAGAGCGGCCACAACCACGTTGATCGAATAAAATGATACGATATTTTTCTGGGTCAAAATAACGCCGATGATTTTTACTTGAACCGCCACCAGGGCCACCATGAAGGTAAACAACTGCGATACCATTTGGGTTGCCCGATTGTTCTATATAGAGCTGATGTCCGTCACCAACATCAAGCCACTCTTGATGATAAACCGCAATATTTGGAAAAAGCACTCTCGACATATACCGTTCCTTTTATTAGCTCTACTCGCTTTGTAGTTATCAGATTATAGGGGTTAATCAACCTCTTGCTCAGATAATTCAGCTTTTTGTTGGTCATCAAAGTCTTCTAACGAAACAGTAAATAGTGCGCCAATCAATACCACTAGCCAACTCAAATACACCCATAAAAATAAAATAGGAATACTTGATAATGCGCCATATATCGCCTGATAAGACGGTATTTGTGTTACATACTCAGCAAAGGCTTTTTTGGCGATTTCAAATAATATTGCTGCTAATACCGCTCCTGCTATAGCAAACTTAACTGGAATAATCTTATTCGGCACAACCATATATAAAATAAAAAAGGCTGTAGTAGATGCGATTAAAGGCAAGGCTCGAACAAAAACATTCGTTATACCCAATAAGTCATAATCGCCTATCGAGACTAGCGAAATTATATAGGAGCTAATGACGAGGCTACTACCAACTAATACTGGCCCTAAAGTTAACACCATCCAATACATGGAAAACGAAGTAATAATTCTGCGCTTTTCAGTAACTCGCCATAATTTATTTAAACACTTATCTATAGCCGAAATAAGCATCATGGCCAAAATGAATAATGCACTAATCGCTACCGCAGACATTTTAGAAGCATTACTGACGAAGCCTGTAATATGCTCTTGAACTACATCGCCTGAAGCAGGTACAAAATTAATATAGACGAAGTTTTCGATTAACTCTCTAATATCGGAAAATATAGGAAAAGCCGTCATCATGGACAACATCACTACCATTAAAGGTACTAATGACATCAAGGTAACATAAGATAAATACCCTGCGGTGACATGAATACGCTCTGATTGAAAGTTTTCTACAAACAAGCGTAAAAAACCAAGCCCTTGCTCTACGAAACGATGTTGTTTTATTTTTTCTAATTTAGAATGCATATATATTACTAGTTAACACTATTAACTTTATATTAAGGCAATGAATAAAATAACGGTAGTGATAATCGCATAATTTTCCTTTTAAGCTACTGAATAAACTGAACTAGCCTTTTTTATCAATTTTTTGGTTGTTATATTTACAGGTAAGCTACCGATAAGATTCAGCTATAGGATAGCTAATCCCCATCAGTGAAGGCTAAATAAGAGCGTCTCGATTGATATAATGTTTGCATTTACTGCTTAACTCAGACCATTAAAAATAGTTTTAATATTTTGAGCTATTTAGATGTTAGTTGTTTGATATCTATAAAAAAGGAGTAGGCAATAACTTAACTACTGTTCTAACATTTTTTAAAAAGATGATTAATACAAAGGGGGGAGTTTCGCTATATCTTCTTCAGGCCAGTTAGATAGTTGATTAATTTCTGCAAGTAACGTCGAGAGTTGTTTGATATGATTCTGACTTGCAATACCTTGTTCAAATAAATCGCTTAATTTTTGTAACTTTCTTAGTTGTTCGGGTGACATTAGAAATTTTCCTTTTTCTATTGTTATTTTTCATTGCATAATTAAATGCTAAATAGCGGTTTTTACTACTTTAAAGGGTAAAGTAATTACTTTACTTTTATTCTGATTTCTTCCCTCATTAACATATTCATTATATAGCTGTTTTAACTCATGTTGCTCTACTAATTTTGCATTATTGTCTAAAGCTTTCTCAAATAAGCAATTAAGCCTAGTTAATTTAATTGCATCCATGGTAATTACCTCCCTAATATCCAAACAATAACTAACACCACATTCATTAAATATAGCAGTTATTACCATTTCTAAAAGGTAGACAAAAATAATTATATAATTATTTTAATATCATTGATAACTCACCACCAAAACATGACTATATTCCATTGATTTTATTAAACTTAATCGAGTGAGTTAACAAGAAAAAACAATTCGGTAAGTAAGTACTTGAGACATGTCTTACATTAGTTGCTGCTTTAACTTCCCTTTTAAATGAACAGAAACAAAAAAGCCATCTGAATTAATTCAGATGGCTTTATATAAGTTGTTGTAGCTTAGTTACTTAGCAGCACGACCTTCACGTTTACGATCGCTTTCTTTTAAGAACTTTTTACGAATACGAATATTGTCCGGTGTAACTTCCACTAACTCATCATTATCAATAAACTCAAGCGCTTGCTCAAGTGACATAATGATAGGTGGCGTTAACGTTTGTGCTTCATCAGTACCTGATGAACGAACGTTTGTTAATTGCTTACCTTTAAGTGCGTTTACGGTTAAATCGTTATCTCTGCTATGAATACCAATAACTTGGCCTTCATAAATATCAACACCATGACCAATCAACATACGACCACGAGATTGTAAGTTGAATATCGCGTTAGTTAGTGCTTTACCGGTAGCGTTAGCGATCATTACACCATTTTTACGTTGACCAATATCGCCGCCTTTATGTGGGCCATATTCGAAGAATGTATGGTAAATCAAGCCAGAGCCTGAAGTTAATGTCATAAACTCGGTTTGGAAACCAATCAAGCCACGACTTGGCATGATGAAATCCATACGAATACGACCCGTACCGTCTGGTGCCATATCAGTTAACTCAGCTTTACGAACACCCATTCTTTCCATGATAGGACCTTGATGCTGTTCTTCAACATCAATAGTAACGGTTTCATAAGGTTCTTGTAATTCGCCATTTACTTCACGAATAATAACTTCTGGACGTGATACTGCAATTTCAAAACCTTCACGACGCATGTTTTCAATTAGGATACCTAAGTGAAGTTCACCGCGGCCTGATACTTTAAATTTATCTGCATCTTCTAATTGCTCAACACGTAAAGCAACGTTATGCACTAACTCTTTATCTAAACGGTCTTTGATATTACGAGAAGTAACAAATTTACCTTCTTTACCACAAAATGGTGAAGTATTTACTTGGAAAGTCATGTTGATAGTTGGTTCATCAACAGACAGCGCAGGTAAGCCTTCAACTTCTGTTGGACAACATATTGTATCAGAGATTTTTAACTCACCTAAGCCTGTAATAGCAATAATATCACCAGCAAAGCCTTCAGCGATATCATGACGTTCTAAACCTAAATAGCCAAATACTTTACCTACTTTAGCATTATGAACGCCACCGTTAGCTAAGTTAATGGTTACTTGTTGGTTTGGTTTAACAGAACCACGCGTAATACGACCAACACCGATAACACCCAAATATGAGCTGTAATCAAGTTGAGATATTTGCATTTGGAATGGGCCGTCAGGATCCGCTTTTGGTGCAGGCACTTCATTAAGGATAGTGTCGAACAAAGGGGTCATGTCAGTGCCAGTTTCGCCCTCTTCAAGCGAAGCCCAACCATTAATTGCTGATGCGTAAACAACTTTAAAGTCAAGTTGTTCATCAGTAGCACCAAGGTTATCGAATAATTCGAAAACTTGATCCATAACCCAATCAGGACGAGAGCCCGGCTTATCAACTTTATTGATAACCACGATCGGCTTTAAACCTTGAGCAAACGCTTTTTTCGTTACGAAACGCGTTTGAGGCATAGGACCTTCTTGTGCATCTACAATAAGTAGCACTGAGTCTACCATTGACATAACACGCTCTACTTCGCCACCGAAGTCAGCATGGCCAGGAGTATCTACAATATTTACACGATAGTCGTTCCAGTTAATAGCCGTGTTTTTAGCTAAGATTGTGATACCACGTTCTTTTTCGATATCGTTCGAGTCCATCGTACGTTCTTCTAGACCGCCACGCGCATCTAGTGTACCTGACTGCTCAAGTAATTTATCAACTAAAGTGGTTTTTCCGTGGTCAACGTGAGCAATAATTGCCACATTTCTTAATTTATCTAACACAGGCGTTACTCGCTGTTACTATCGTTTATTGCTATTCCAAGCAGTTAAACGAAATAGGGCTACAATTGGGCGCGTATTATACAGTAGAAGTCTTCGCAAAGACACCAGATAATAAAATTTAACCAACAAAATAAATTACCACTGATATACTAAGATAATTAAATCAGTGCAGGCGCACCACAATGCAGCACGCAGTGCACAGTTACAGTGCAAGCAAAAGCAGTTAAAAATACTAAAGCTATATATATCAACAACTTTAGTGTTGGCACAGTATTCGCTTTAGCACTAATATTATAAAATTAAGTTTTTCAAAAATTTAAGCAATAACTTCACTGGAGACTTTCAATGTCAAACGCAGTTTTAGATTTAATTAAAGAACATGATGTCAAATTCGTTGATTTACGTTTTACGGATTCAAAAGGTAAAGAGCAACACGTTTCAATTCCTCACCATCAAGTAACCGAAGATTTTTTTGAAGACGGTAAAATGTTTGACGGTTCTTCTATTCAAGGATGGAAAGGTATTGATGAGTCAGACATGGTAATGATGCCTATAGCTGAATCTGCTGTACTTGACCCATTTACTGAAGCAGTAACATTAAACATTCGTTGTGACATTCTTGAGCCTGCAACAATGCAAGGTTACAGTCGTGACCCTCGTTCAGTAGCAAAACGTGCTGAAGATTATATGCGTAGCACAGGTATTGCAGACACTGTATTGATTGGTCCTGAGCCTGAGTTCTTCGTTTTTGATGATGTACGTTTCCACACAGACATGAGTGGCTCTTTCTACAAAATTGATGATAAAGAAGCCGTTTGGAATTCTGGCACAGAATACGAAGAAGGCAATATGGGACATCGTCCTGGCGTAAAAGGTGGTTATTTCCCAACTTCACCTGTAGATTCGTCGCAAGATTTGCGTTCAGCTATGTGTTTAGTGATGGAAGAAATGGGCTTAGTCGTTGAAGCACATCACCACGAAGTTGCTACTGCAGGACAAAACGAAATCGCTTGTCGCTTTAACACTATGGTATTAAAAGCCGATGAAGTGCAAATATACAAATATGTTGTTCATAACGTTGCTCATGCTTACGGAAAAACAGCTACGTTTATGCCTAAGCCAATAGTTGGTGATAACGGTACAGGTATGCATGTTCATCAATCTTTAGCTAAAGACGGTGTTAACTTATTCTCAGGTGACAAATATGGCGGATTGTCTGAAACGGCACTTTACTATGTTGGTGGTATTATCAAACATGCTAAAGCACTTAACGCCTTTACCAATGCATCAACTAACTCTTACAAACGCTTAGTTCCTGGTTTTGAGGCTCCTGTAATGCTAGCTTACTCTGCGCGTAACCGCTCAGCGTCAATTCGTATTCCAATTGTACCATCACCTAAAGCTATGCGAATTGAAGTACGTTTCCCTGATCCTACAATGAACCCTTACTTAGGTTTCTCAGCAATGTTAATGGCTGGCCTTGACGGAATCAAAAACAAAATCCATCCTGGCGATGCTATGGATAAAGATTTATATGACCTACCAGCAGAGGAAGCAGCGGAAATTCCACAAGTTGCATCATCATTAACAGAAGCGTTAGATGCTTTAGAGAATGACATGGACTTCTTAACTGCGGGTGATGTTATGGATAAAGATATGATCCAAGCTTACATCGACATTAAACGAGCAGATGTAGAGCTATTAAACTCAACAACACATCCTGTTGAATTTGATATGTACTACAGCGTGTAGGGATTTCAAATAGATAGATATCAAAAAAGCTCACTTAGGTGAGCTTTTTTTGTGGCACATTTGTAATAATTTGGATAGATTATACTTAATAAAGACAAAACCTACGGAACAGGAATAGCACTTTTGATTCACATTGCTCGTTTTTACATATTTTATATGTTGTTTACTCAAGCTTTTTCTGCTTTTGCAGGATCTGCTAAAGTATACGTGTGGCGAAACGAACAAGGTGTGTTAGTTTTTTCAGATAGTCCTAAACCTGGTGCTGAAGAAGTCGATATAAAAGAACCAAATACAATAAAGTCCTCAGTAGATACCAGCATTTTAGACATTAAGCCTAAAGTCATCGAAAATAATTTCAAAGTCGAAATAATTCAACCTGAAAACAACGCTACAATAAGAGATAACACTGGCTCTGCCTATGTTTCTGCCCGTATAAAGCCTATTTTCAAACGTGGTCTGAAAATACAATTATATTTAGACGACAAACCCTATAAAGATCCCCAAACTCACTCAATGTTTGTACTGAGAAATATAGACAGAGGCGAGCATCAAATAAAAATGTCATTGCTTGACGATAAAGGCAAGATTATTGCAACGTCATCTCCAGTAACGTTTTATATGCATAGAATATCGGTTAATAAAGCAAACTAGCCGGATTTCAGTGCATATTGCACCAACTTTTATTACACTCGTTACTTAGCGCACCAATTCAGTGCAAGGAAAAGTAATGACTGATACTTCGGTAAATTTAAAAGAAATAAAAAAACACTATCAACAAGCGCTACCTAACCAAATGGTGACGGCGATTGTAGTATTAGATCAAGATCTGTCCATATGTTATGTAAACCCTGCAGCTGAAGCTTTGCTCGTTAAAAGTTTAAGTAAGATTTATTTACATCCAATCGACCAAGTATTTTACAACACACCTATTAGCAACAAACGTTTACAACAATTACTTACTACCGGTCAGGAGTTTAGCGATAGTGATGTTTCCATCGAATTTTTTGACCAGCGCAAGATTACCGTTGAAATAACAGCATCTTCAGTCAGTTTTGATCAAGCACCGCATATCTTATTAGAGTTCAAACAAATTGATCAGCAAAAACAAATTAGTGCAGAAGCTTTTCAACAACAACAGTGGGAGTCGGCGCGTGATCTTATTCGTGGATTAGCTCATGAAATAAAAAATCCACTGGGTGGTTTACGTGGGGCTGCACAGTTACTTGATTTAGAACTGAATGTAGAACAAAAAGAATATACCGCCATGATCATCGAGCAGGCGGATAGATTAACCAACTTAGTTGATAGACTGTTGGGCCCTAATTACCTGCCAGTAATGAAGTTACAAAATATCCATGTAGTGATTGAAAAAGTATTCCAACTAACAAAGTTTGATAACCCTAAAAATATTGTTTTAGCCCGTGATTATGACCCTTCGATCCCGGAATTAACTTTTGATCAAGACAAAATTCAGCAGACCGTTATTAATATAGTCCATAACGCCATACAAGCATTAGACAGCGAAAGTAAAATAACCCTAAGAACTAGAGCGGCAACCAATCAAACCATTAACGGTAAACGTATTAAGCTTTGTGCTGAAATAAGTATTATTGATAATGGGCCAGGCATCCCAGAGCAGATTCAAAGCACACTGTTTTACCCTATGGTGTCAGGCCGAGCTTCAGGAACGGGTTTAGGATTATCAATTTGCCAAACAATTATTCATCAACATCACGGTAAGCTCTCATGTAAAAGTCGTCCAGGACATACAGAGTTTACTATTTTGATACCTTTTGAAAGCGAGATAAAATAATGATCACCGAACAAGTATGGATCGTCGATGATGATAGTTCAATTAGATGGGTGCTAGAGAAAGCGCTTTCAAATGCTAACATCAGTGTTGGTACATTTCATAATCCAGAAGATCTATTGGTTGCGTTGGAACATACGCAACCTGAAGTGATAATTTCTGATATACGTATGCCAAATATCGATGGTATGACATTGTTAAATCAAATAAATGATGAATACCCTCATATACCTGTCATCATCATGACAGCACACTCTGATCTTGATAGTGCTGTAAATGCATATCAAGGTGGTGCATTCGAATATCTACCAAAACCGTTTGATATAGATGATGCCGTTGCTTTAGCTAATAGAGCTTTAGTGCATGCGCGTGAGCAAAAATCTAAGAAACAAAATACGATACCATCTGCCGATACCGTTGGTATTATTGGTGCTGCTCCTTCTATGCAAGAAGTATTTAGGACAATAGGTCGATTATCACGCTCCAGTATCAGTGTATTAATTAATGGCGAATCTGGCACAGGTAAAGAATTAGTCGCTCATGCGTTGCATATGCACAGCCCTCGTTCAGCTTCTCCTTTTATACCACTTAACATGGCAGCTATCCCAAAAGATTTAATCGAATCAGAGTTATTTGGTCACGAGAAAGGGGCATTTACAGGGGCAAATTCTGTACGGCATGGTCGTTTTGAACAAGCACATCAAGGTACACTCTTTTTAGACGAAATTGGTGATATGCCGCTTGATATTCAAACAAGGTTATTACGCGTACTCGCCGATGGACAATTTTATCGAGTCGGTGGCCATTCTCCTATACAAGTTGACGTACGTATTATTGCTGCCACACATCAAAATTTGGAAGAGCGAGTAACCAATGGTGACTTTCGCGATGATCTATTCCACAGATTAAACGTGATCAGAGTACAAATACCTAGTTTACGTGATAGGAAAGAAGACATCAGCCAACTGGCTCAACATTTTCTCAAACAAGCCGCAAATGAGTTAGCAGTAGAAGTTAAAACACTGCATAAAAGTACATTAGCTTATTTAGAGCACTGTGAGTGGCCTGGAAATGTTAGACAACTTGAAAATATATGTCGATTTTTAACTGTGATGGCCAGCGGCAAAGAAATACTGATGTCAGATTTACCTAGCGAGCTTACCGTTAAACCTACAACAGTAAAAAGTACAAATGGTAGCTGGCAAGATGGCTTAAAAAAATGGGTTGATACCGAATTGTCGACAGGTAAAAGTAATATTATAGAACAAGCGTTACCGGAGTTTGAGAAAGTGTTATTAGAAAGTGCCCTTAAACATACACAAGGACACAAACAAGAAGCAGCAAAACGATTAGGTTGGGGGAGAAATACCTTAACGCGTAAACTGAAAGAATTGGACATGCCAGATTAGATCAACAACCTAGCAGCTAGTCAGTTATGTTAGGCGATGGAGACAGGAAAAGTTATAACATCGTCTATTTTTTCTGCTGAAAGTGCCAACATAATTAGGCGATCAATCCCTAAAGCAACACCTGAACATGCTGGTAAACCATATTCAAGTGCAGAAATAAAACGTTCATCTATTGAACGTTTTTCCATGCCAAATTGTTGTCTAATTTCATTATCATTGATAAAACGCTGCTTTTGTTGCTCTGCATCTGTTAGCTCATGAAATCCATTGGCTAACTCAATGCCCTTAAAGTAACACTCAAAACGCTCTGCTACGCGAGGATCCTTTGTTGATATCTTAGCTAATGAAGCCTGGCTTGCAGGAAAATCATAGACAAAGCAAGGAGCATGTATACCTATGTTTGGCTCAATTAATTCCGCCATAATAAACTGTAATAAAGTATCTATAGACTCTTCCCTTTCTAACCAATCACTTAACTTACCTGAGTGCTTAATAACATTTATAAGCCCACTTCTTGAAGTATTGAGTGGATCAACATCAACTTTACTGATAAAAAGCTTTTGATAACTAATTTTCTCAGGTTTTGGGCAGCTAAGAATTAGCTGCAGCAACTCTTCAACTTCATCCATTAGTTCAAAGTGGTTATAGCCTAACCTATACCATTCCAACATAGTAAATTCTGGATTGTGGTATCTTCCCTGTTGCTCATGTCGTAGCGCTTTACAAATTTGATAACAACTACCATAACCACTTGCAAGCAAACGTTTCATAGCAAACTCTGGAGAAGTTTGTGCGTATAAAAGTGTACCCTCACTGCAGTGACTATCAGCAGAGTAATTAAATTGTGTTATAAACGGGTCTAAATGTTGATCGGTTATCGTAGCACTTGAAAGTAAAGGGGTTTCTACCTCAATCACATCGCGCGCTAAAAAAAATGTTCTAATTAAGCTAAGTACATTTGCACGTTGCTTAGCATTATGCCAATTCATACTTGGTTGCCATGACATATAAGTTCACCTTTAGTTAAGAGATAAATGATATTGAGAAAGTATTAGTTTAAAAACATTGTAAGGATACTGGATGGAAAATTAAACAAAAGTTGTATACAGCAAAAAAACGATCCTTTAATAGGAACCTGATAATATCATGCATGTCCCTATATTGATGTAGGTAATTAGGGTAATGCATGGAGCAATTACCGAGATAAAATAATGCCATGAGATCAATGATGTGCAGGAGCGGTGTCCTACTCCCACACAAAGAGAATAACACCCACAAGCTCTTTACCACCGACGCTAACACATTGACGTGAATGGTGTAGTGGTCAACTAATTCCGCGAAGATAGGATGGCCAAGAGCGCTCACTTCTGAGTTCGGCATTGGCTCAGATGGGGACCGCAACATTTTTCGTTTTAAAACGGCAGAAAGCAAAAAATCCGTAGCGTTCGCTACGGCTTTCTCTAAATAGAAATCTATCAGTAGTTAGTTTTAACAGCTGCATGTTACTAATTGTCTTAAACTGACAGCTGAAAACTGATAGCTATCTTTATTAGATTTTAGATAGCAAAAAGCCCGTCACTTTCGTAACGGGCTCTTCTAAATAGAAGCCTATCAATGTCCTAAAAAGAGAAGAACACCCACACGCTCTTTACCATCGGCGCTAACACTGACGTGCATGGATGCACTAATTCAGCGAAGACAGGATGTCTAAGAGCAGTCACTTCTGAGTTCGGCATGGGCTCAGATGGGGATCGCAATATTTTTTCGTTTTAAAACGGCATAAAGCCAAAAAATCCGTAGCGCTAGCTACGGCTCTCTCTAAATAGAAATCTATCAGTAGATAGTTGTAACAGCTGCATGTTACTAATTGTCTTAAACTGACAGCTCAAAACTGATAGCTATCTTTATTGGATTTTAGATAGCAAAAAGCCCGTCACTTACGTAACGGGCTCTTCTAAATAGAAGCCTAGCAATGTCCTACTCTCACATGGGAACTCCCACACTACCATCGGCGCTAACACGTTTCACTTCTGAGTTCGGAATGGGATCAGGTGGGGCCATGTCGCTATTGTCGCTAGACAAAAAACTTTATGAATTAATTAACTTATAAATTAGCTAAGTCATAAGGTTTAGACAAAAAACCCGTAGCGTTAGCTACGGGTTTCTCTAAATAGAAGCCTAGCAATGTCCTACTCTCACATGGGAACTCCCACACTACCATCGGCGCTAACACGTTTCACTTCTGAGTTCGGAATGGGATCAGGTGGGGCCATGTCGCTATTGTCGCTAGACAAAAAAGGT
>NZ_NBOE01000015.1 GCF_002104515.1 Colwellia polaris
CATCTGATCCCATTCCGAACTTAGAAGTGAAACGTGTTAGCGCCGGTGGTAAAGAGCGTGTGGGTGTTCTTCTCTTTTATGTGAGAGTAGGACATTGCTAGGCTTCTATTGAGAAGAGCCCGTTACGAAAGTGACGGGCTTTTTGCTATCTAAAATCCGCCAAAGATAGCTATCAGTTTTGAGCTCTCAGCTGTCAGTTTAAAGACTAAAGTTACTAAAAGATTTTTACTGAAAGCTGACAGCTTAGAACTTACAGCTTTGACTAAAGTCACTAACAGATCTTTACTGACAGCTCAAAGCTTACAGCTTTTACTAAACGAACTTACAGCTCAATTCTTAAAGTTATTTCCTACATCTTTTCCTCAAAACTATTCCCTAACTCAGGTTTTTTTCATAGGATAGGATACTCCTACTGAAACCTTTCAGTGTTGTGATGTCTTTGTTTCTAATTAAGAATGTGAGTAATAATGAATATTGATGGAAAGCTAATAGCGAAAAATTTAAGAGATCATTTAGCTGTTGAAGTAGCTGAATTAAAAGTGAGCCACGGTGTACAACCGTCATTAACTGTTATTATTGTTGGTGACGATCCAGCTAGCCATGTTTATGTAAAAAATAAAATTAAACAAACTCAGGAGATAGGTATGATCTCCAATGAAATTGTTTTACCTATTGATACCACAGAAGAGCATTTACTTAATGAACTAGAAAAGCTTAATAGTGATAACAATGTTCATGGCATTCTTGTTCAGTTACCTTTGCCTAAGCACCTAAATGAAAATGCAGTTATCTCTGCTATTAATCCAGAAAAAGATGTTGATGGTTTTCATGCTGTTAATTCTGGCAAACTATTTAATGGTGAGGAAGGTGGGTTAGTTCCTTGTACGCCGCAAGGTTGTATTTTATTAGCGAAAGAACATTTAGGCACAGATCTATCCGGCTTACATGCAGTTGTTATTGGCCGCTCTAATATTGTGGGTAAACCGGTTGCTATGTTACTGCTTCAAGAGAACTGTACGATTACTATTGCACACTCTAAAACTAAAAACTTGGCGGAGGTGTGTAAGCAAGCCGATATTTTAGTCGCAGCGGTAGGCATTGCTAATTTCGTCAAAGCTGATTGGGTTAAAGACGGGGCAACTATTATTGATGTTGGTATAAATCGTATCACTAGCGAAACAGGAGTAACCAAGTTAGTGGGGGATGTTGATTACGATGAAGTAGTGAGTAAGTGTTCTGCAATTACGCCAGTGCCTGGTGGCGTAGGACCTATGACCATAGCTTGTCTATTAAGTAATACACTTATAGCGGCTAAGAAGGTAGCTTACAACTAGGTTGTTATTTGTCTAATAAAGTGGGGTTATCGTTACTGAAAAAGTAACAACACAGATTTTTGTTTTTCATTTGGTAACGTTTTAAGCGCTGTTGGAATTCATCAGGCAGAGTAGCTATCTGTTTAGTTTCATTGTATTTAATGAAATTATTTTTTATATAAAGCTGTTGGAGTTTTTCATCAGCAAAACATATTACTTTAACTAAAGCTTGGTTATGAAAACGGTTATTAATAATTGCTCGAATAAGCAAACTAGCGAGTTTATTACCGCGCATTGATTTGTCGATTACTAAAGCATGTAATAGCCAAGAATTACTATTTTCTTGGCCTGCAGATATAAGTGCACTTGCTATAATCTTATTATCAACTTTTATGATGTAACAATGATCTTGCCCGATAAATCTTGCGCTATATTGTTGTGATTTATAGAACCTAAGAACATCTTTTTTATCCGATTTTATCGCCTTTACAACGGTATATGATGATTCTAGTTTTTTCATTGAGTAAATCGTTTTTATTAAGAGTTAATTTTGCTATGAGGCGTTATTTTCAGCAGGTCAAAATTTAGTTAATTTATTTCTAACGCCGAGTTTTAAAATATTTTTATTTTTGATTAAATAGTTTGGCTTAATGTTGAAGGATACAGGGTATAATAAGCTAATAAATATTTATATATGTGTATGTAGTAAAAATACCGATTAATTAGAGTGGAGAATAAGCTTGCAGTTTAGTGATTTTGGATTAGATAGTAAAATAATGTCAACCGTGGAACATTTAGGTTTTAAAGAGCCTACAGAAATCCAACAGCAAGCGATTCCTGCTGCTATGACGGGTCATGACCTGATCGCTTCATCTAAAACTGGCTCAGGTAAAACCTTAGCGTTTATTATTCCTGCAATGCAGCGACTATTAAAAAATAGAGCATTGAGTAAGCGTGATCCTCGTGTTGTTATTTTAACGCCTACTCGTGAACTTGCTAAGCAAGTATTTACTCAGTTACGAATGTTTACTTCTGGCTCTCAGTTTAAAGCCGTACTTATTCTTGGTGGTGAAAACTTTAATGACCAAGTTAAAACATTAGAGAAAGACCCACACTTTATTGTCGCAACGCCTGGTCGTTTAGCCGATCACCTAACACAAGGGCACTTCTATTTAAGTGGTTTAGAATTACTTATTCTAGACGAAGCTGACCGTATGTTAGATCTTGGTTTTGCAGATCAATTAGCACAAATAAATAAAGCCGCTGATCACAGAAAGCGTCAAACCTTAATGTTTTCAGCAACTTTAGACCATGCACAAGTTAATGATTTTGCTTTAGCGTTATTGAAAAAACCAAAACGTATTGCTATTGGTAGTGCCCATACCGAGCATAAAGATATTACTAAGCGTTTCTACCTTTGTGATAACTTAACGCAAAAAGAGAAGCTTCTGCAGCACTTTATTGCCACTGAACAGCACCAACAAATGATTATCTTTACCGCTACGCGCGCTGATACTGATAGGCTGTCAACTTTATTAACCGAGCAGGGCTTAAGCACTGTTGCGTTAAGTGGTGAGTTAAACCAAAGCCAACGCAACCAAATTATGGACGGCTTTAGTAAAGGTCAGCAGAAAATATTGATCACGACTGACCTTGCTTCTCGTGGCTTAGATTTAATCAATGTATCGCATGTTATTAATTTTGATATGCCAAAACATACTGAAGAATTTGTTCATCGCATTGGCCGTACTGGTCGTGCTGGTAGCACAGGTGATGCTATCTCTTTTGTTGGTCCAAAAGATTGGATAAGTTTTAAAAACGTTGAAGGTTTTTTACAGCAAAAGCTAACATTTGACAAAGTAGAAGGGTTTAAAGTTAAGTTTAATGGCATAAAACCTAAGAAAGTCAAAGTAGTTACTAAAACCAAAGACAGTAATAAATCAGCACCACAGACTAAAAAGCCTAAAGCAAAGAAAATTGTTAAGAGAAGCTTTTTGGCAGCTGATGCTGGTGAGTTACCGGTATTAAAGCGTAAAAAGCCTGTGGCGCCACAAGATATAGATCAAAATGATATCGAAGAAGTTGATTAAGTATCGCTAATTAAAGCTTGTAGTTAAATACGCTAAATAAAGTAAGTGCATTGATTCTATTTGAGTCAGTGCACTTTTTTATCTTAGTTTATCTATTGTTTGAAAGCAGAGCGTCAACTAAATGAAAGTTAGTTAATCAGCAGCTTGTACCCGTATCTCGACGTTACACAGAACAAGTGAAAACGCTTATTCAGCAATTAGTTGTTTAAGCGTGTAACTTGTTTCGTTCTCGCCTAGCTTCGCTTTTAAGTAAGGTAATATTTCTTCTAGCTGTTGCGAAAGCTGCCATGGCGGGTTAACGATAAATAAGCCTGTGCCTGTCATGCCGTATTCTGTGGTATCGGCTTTTTGGCAATACTCAACTTGCACAACATTGCGTACATCGCTTTTAGTGAAAGCACTTTGCATTTGCTCAACTAACTCACGCTTTACTACTGGATACCATAAAATATACGTGCCGGTAGCAAACTTTTTATAAGCATTAACAATAGTGCGCACGGCTTTTAAGTAATCTTCTTTTAACTCATAAGGAGGATCAATTAATACCACACCTCTGCGGTTAGGCGGCGGCACTAACCCTAAAACACCTTGATAACCGTCAGATTGTTTAACGTGTGATTTGTTCCAACGTTGGCTGTATTCTTTTAAGTGCTCAATATCGGTTGGGTGTAATTCAAATAAATGCGCACTGTCTTGACGACGCGTAAACTGTCGAGCAATACCAGGGGAGCCGGGGTACAAAGACAATTCATCTTCTTCACGATTTAAGTCTTTAACTAAATCAATGTAGGGCTCAAGTGCTTCAGGCAAATCTTGTTGCTCGATTAACTTGGCAATGCCATCTTTATACTCACCAGTTTTTTGTGCGTATTCATCAGCCGGTTGATACATGCCTGCACCCGAATGGCTATCTATATAATAAAAGCCTTTCTCTTTTCGGGTCATATATTCGAGAACTAGGGTGAGCACTGAATGTTTTAAAACATCAGCAAAATTTCCGGCGTGAAAAGCATGACGATAACTGAGCACAATCGCTCCTTTTAAAAGCGTTAACTAAAAATAAAGGTATCATAATAAGATCATGATACCTTGGTAAGCGGGATTAAAGGTAAGTTACAGCTATAGTTAGCATTAAACTTAAGCCTAAAACTAAACTTGTGACGCTAAATATTCGTCGTAGTTACCCGCAAAGTCAGTATAACCACCTTCAGTTAATTCGATAATGCGTGTTGCTAAGCTTGATACAAATTCACGGTCATGGCTGACAAATAAAATGGTACCTTCAAACTGCTCCATTGCCATGTTTAACGACTCAATAGATTCCATATCCATGTGGTTAGTTGGTTCATCCATTATTAGGATATTAGGCTTTTGCATCATGATTTTACCGAACAACATACGACCTTGTTCACCACCAGAAAGCACTTTAACAGACTTTTTAATATCATCAGCTGAAAATAATAAACGACCTAAATAACCACGAACTGCTTGCTCGTCGTCGGTTGGTTGACGCCATTGACTCATCCACTCAAATAAAGTCATATCATTTTCAAATTCATGGCTGTGATCTTGCGCGTAATAACCAATGTTAACGTTTTCAGACCAAGTGTATAAACCTGATGTTGGTTGATACTCAGCTTCGCCCATTAACGTACGTAAAAATGTCGTTTTACCTATACCGTTTTGACCGATAATTGCCACACGTTCGCCAACTTCAATCATCATGTTAAGGTTATTTAATACCTTGTTATCATCAAAACTTTTACTCATGTTTTCGAGTACAAGGGCGTTACGAAATAGTTTCTTTTCTTGTTCAAAACGAATGAACGGATTCACACGGCTAGAGGCTTTAACATCAGCCAGTTGAATTTTGTCAATTTGTTTAGCACGTGAAGTTGCTTGTTTTGCTTTTGAAGCGTTAGCAGAGAATCGTGCGACGAAGGCTTGTAACTCACCGATTTGTGCTTTTTTCTTCGCGTTGTCAGCCATTAACTGTGCTCTAGCTTGTGTAGACGCTAGCATGTACTCATCGTAGTTACCTGGGAATACACGTAACTCACCGTAATCCAAATCAGCCATATGTGTACAAACACTGTTTAAGAAATGACGGTCATGCGAGATGATGATCATGGTTGAGTCTCGCTCGTTCAAGGTTTCTTCTAACCATTGAATAGTATGAATATCCAAGTTGTTGGTTGGCTCATCAAGCAGTAAAATATCTGGGTTAGAGAATAGTGCTTGGGCCAATAACACACGTAATTTCCAACCTGGAGCAACATCACTCATCAAACCGTAGTGTTGATCAACAGGAATACCTACACCCATTAACAATTCACCGGCACGACTTTCTGCACTGTAACCGTCCATTTCAGCATATTCAGCTTCTAGATCGCCGGCGCGCATGCCATCTTCTTCACTCATCTCTGGTAAAGCATAAATAGCATCACGTTCTTCTTTAATCGCCCATAACTTGGTATGACCCATAATCACGGTATCAACAACCGAAACTGTTTCAAAACCAAATTGGTCTTGACGAAGTTTACCTATACGCTCGTTTGGGTCTAAGGCAACGTTACCTGATGTTTGCTCTAAATCACCACCTAAAATTTTCATAAAGGTTGATTTACCACAGCCATTAGCGCCGATTAAACCATAGCGATTTCCGCCACCAAATTTTTGTGAAATGTTTTCAAATAACGGCTTAGCACCGAACTGTTGGGTTATATTGTTTGCAGCTAACATAAAGGTTCCGTCGCGAGTGTTTAGGTGAGTTAAGTTAAGTTAACGCGTTAACTCATCACTATAACAACTAATAAAAATGTAAAATAATGCGCGCGATTATACAGGTGTTTAAAGATTTGCGAAAGTGGAGCACTTGCTTATGTTTACTCGTTTGGCGAATTAACGCCATAATTGGAGGGAAACCATCTGACCATCGATTTAAACTTTAATGAGATAATTTATTTAAGGGGGGGCTGTAATTATGTTTAGTCAATAAAACATCGGTACATTCGCTATGCACCGATGCTTATATTTTATTTAAAAAGATTATCTCACTCGTAAAATATAAAGATTAAGCTTCAGTCTTCTTGCGATAAAGAGTTATCAAGCATATCGCTAAAAGTAATGTCGCAATTACACCTGAACCACCAGCAACACCTGATGGAAGAAAACCATCACGGCCAAAGGTAATTAAAATGCCATTGGCAAACATAGCAACCACACCCGCTAATGCTGTTAGCCCACCTATCATTTTGCCACCTTGAGCTATACTTGCCATACCAAAAACAAGTGCTGCTAATCCCAGTAATACTTTCGCTGCATAGTAAATCATAAAAGACAAAGAAACCACACCACCAATTAATGGTTGTGCCCCTTCAACGGCACCTGCAACTTTCCCAAATGACGAAAACAAGGTCAGGCCTATACTCACCTGTATAATGTTAATAGCCGCACTAAACGCTATAGCTGACCATCCTAGTTGACAGTTTTTCGCCTGCACCATAGATGCACCGGCAAAAGCAACAAGAACAGTAAATATTAATGCTTCTAGTCCCCATAAAACTTGCCTAGAAAAGCTAACTTCAGCAACATAAAGAGCAGTATAAATAATCTGTGTTATCGCCACCAACAATACTAAAGATGCTGTAATTAGCATGGTGCGTTTATTCGTAAATTCCATTGTGTACCTCTTATAATTGATATTTAACGCTTTCTCATAGCTTTCACTAGATTAGCTTTAGTTTAATCTGGTTTACTACCGATAAGTAGAAATCACCGTAATTTGTTACCCTGCCTAATACATAAAGAATCAAAGCTAATCTGCATGCGAATTATTTATATTGTAAAGGGGTTTAGACGGGCAGCTATTTTTAAACAGCATGCTCCATTTAGTACTTAAACCTACTAAATAAAAGTTATAAACAGAGCGACTTCCTTGATTTGGCAATCTAACAGGGGCAGTAGCTTTGAATAGAACAAATAGATGAAACTTTTTATAAAGTAGCTTTATTACTCGAAAGCATAAGACAGGGGAAGTTATTAAATTCTTTCATGTAAACCAAGAAAAATTATAAATATTAATGTCGTGGGTGTTTATTTAAAAAGAAGCCTGTAATTATTATCAAGTACATAAACAGGCAAGTGGCATGGAAGCGCCGGAGAATAATGATATGTATTTGCTAACAAACGTACATTTATTGATAAACGCTATAGTTGATACCATATCGCAAAATGTTAAATTAACCTGAACTCTGGATAAGCAGCACTTGCTCAATGTTCCCTTTTAATCCATTTTCTGCGTTAAAACGTCGATAAATAGCCCGCTATTCATAAACGTTTTGCCTTGGAAATGGCATAAAATGAAGCATTGATGATATCTATTCGTGATGTTCACCTAGCTATAGCATTTACTTTATTACCTAAGCTTTTGGTTCACTTGAGTTTCAAGCACTCATTATCCAGAGTTCAGGTTAAATTAACTGAAAGATAGGCGATAACTTTTTGGTAAATAATCTGCTAATTGTTGTTTTAAACGACTTTTAACTTGTTTATTCAATCCGAGTGTAAAAAGTATGCTTGATAGTATCGCTACTATAAGTACGGTTTTATATAGTTTTATGCCAGTGAATAATATTAAAAGCATTAATAAAAGTGCATAAGTTAAGCCCATCATAGCAAGGCATAAACAAAGTCCTTGTACTTCTTTATTTTGAAAAAACTTCATGTTTTTCTCTTTATTTTTCAGATTGCGATATTACTCAGCTTAGCAAAGTTATTTAATTCACTCTATAAAGAAATTTAGTCTAAATGTTACATGAGGTTTCAAAATTATCATGCGACCACATTAAGCTTTTTTAAAATAATGTTCATACAGCCGATTTAAATAGTGATTTATATGTCGCCACTGATCAACGCTTAGGACATTATCTAACATTTAAGGACGAGACAGCCCAATAAATTAATAGGCACCAACAAAAAAGCCTAGCGAAACTACTAGGCTTAGTCATTTAAATCTACTGGTTAATCACCTTAACGCGGATTATTACCACGCTTTTTCTTCACAGGGCTTTTGGGTTTTCTGTCGTTAAACTGATTATCAGAGAAACGTGTTAAACCTTGCTTCGCTTTATCTCCAGGCTTAGCTTTTTTCGCGCTTACAGGCTTTTTGCCGTAGCGTTTTTCTTGCCCTGGTGAGGTTTTATTGCCTTGGGCGTTATTTTTACCTTTACCATTTTTTTTGTAATGCACTTGCGCGGTTTCATTTCTGGTTTCATGTGGCACTAAACAGCCTGGCTGGCTACCAATAAGTTTTCTCGCTAAGCCCATTTTTGTTAATGCTTGACGAATAATCGCCCAGTTTGCCGGATCGTGGTAACGCAATATTGCTTTATGTAATCGACGCTGAATGGTGCCTTTAGGCACAGGCACAGTGGCACTGTCTTTTTTAACATTACGCAATGAATCAATTTCTGTGTGATACAAGGTAGTCGCATTGGCTAACGGCGACGGATAAAAGTTTTGTACTTGATCAAGCTTAAAGTCGTGTTCTTTTAACCAAAGTGCCAAGTTAACCATGTCTAAATCAGTAGTGCCCGGGTGCGCCGAGATGAAGTAGGGGATTAAGTACTGCTGTTTACCGGCGAGTTTAGAGTAATGATCGAACATTTCTTTAAAGCGGTCATAGCTGCCCATACCCGGCTTCATCATTTTATTTAATGGGCCTTCTTCGGTATGTTCTGGTGCTATTTTTAAGTAGCCACCTACGTGATGCGTTGCTAACTCTTTAACATATTCAGGGTCTTGTATGGCTAGGTCGTATCTTACGCCTGAGGCAATCAGTATTTTCTTAATGCCTGGGATTTTTCGGGCTCTGCGATATAAATTAATTGTCGGCGTATGGTCAGTATCTAAATGACCACAAATAGTTGGCCAAACACACGACGGTTTACGACATGTTGCTTCTGCTTTCTCACTTTTACAGTTTAATTTATACATGTTGGCCGTTGGGCCTCCAAGATCAGATATCACACCGGTAAAACCAGGTACTTTTAACTTAATATCTTCAATTTCAGCAATAATAGAGTCTTCACTTCGGCTTTGAATAATGCGACCTTCATGTTCTGTGATAGAGCAGAACGTACAACCACCAAAACAGCCACGCATAATATTGACCGAGGTTTTGATCATGTCGTAAGCAGGAATTTTGGCATCACCATAGCTAGGATGCGGTACACGTTGATACGGCAAGCCAAATACGCCATCCATTTCAGCTTCTGATAATGGCGTTGCTGGCGGGTTTAACCAAATCAAACGGCTGCCATGTTTTTGTACTAATGGTTTGGCAGATGTTGGATTTACTTCTTGATGAAAAATACGCGAAGCATGGGCATAAAGGGTTTTGTTGTCTCTGACTTGCTCAAAGGTTGGCAAGTTAATATAAGTGGTTTCCCAAGGCTTTTTCTTGTCTGCCCATGACACATTTTTATGCGCTGCAGCTCTAAACTCACTTAACTGAATAGGTTGCGCGGTTTTCGTAATGTCTTTCTCTGCCGCATTTGTAGTCATTTCTTCGGCGGCTTTAGCGGCGGCATCGGCTGATGTTGTGGCACAATCAGGCGAGGTCATATCTTGATATGGACTATAAATTGGGTCGATTTTACCTGGTTTATCAATAGTTCTAGAGTCTATGCCTTTCCAACCGGGTAATACTTGGTTCGCTAAAAATGCACTACCACGAACATCGGTAATACTTTTAACGTCGTCACCATTGGCAATACGATGGGCAATTTCAATCAGTGGGCGTTCGGCATTACCGTAAATTAATAGATCCGCTTTTGAATCAAACAATACTGATTGGCGCACTTTATCAGACCAATAATCATAATGCGCTACGCGGCGTAAACTTGCTTCGATACCACCAATAATAATAGGCACGCCTTTGTAGGCTTCTTTACATTTTTGAGTGTAAGCCGTTACCGCACGGTCTGGGCGCTTGCCACCTTCATCATTCGGTGTGTAGGCATCATCGTGGCGCATACGGCGTTCGGCGGTGTAACGATTGATCATCGAGTCCATATTGCCGGCGGTTACACCAAAAAATAAATTAGGTTTACCTAGTTGCATGAAAGCGTCTTTGGTTTTCCAATCTGGCTGCGCAATAATACCAACGCGAAAGCCTTGCGACTCCAGCATGCGGCCAATAACCGCCATACCAAAACTAGGGTGGTCAACGTATGCGTCGCCTGTTACCAGAATAATATCGCAACTGTCCCAGCCAAGCACATCCATTTCTTGTCGAGACATAGGTAAAAATGGTGCGGTGCCATAACATTCAGCCCAATACTTAGGGTAGTCGAATAGTTTGGGTGTAATTTTCTGGGTTGGCGCTAAGTTCATACATTACCTAAATTATTTTTTACTATAAAGACTCGCGTGAGTGCGTTCACGTTTAAAGCCTATCAATGCTGAGTTTCTAAATATTAATCTTATTAATATTCATCATTCACATTGCTGAGGCGCGCGATTATAACAGAGATAAAAGCTTAAGCCCAATAACCTTAACCTGGTTACTTATATTGACAGGCTTTCATCGTATAAAATTCGTTATTGGTCGTGTTAAGGCCTAGTTTTATTGAATATTTCGTCATAGCTTAGTATAACTAGGCATAATTATTTTGATGAATAAATTTATAACTTTCACCGTATTAAACTGTTTATTAATTACGCTGTTTACCATTAAATAAATATTGTTAATACAAGCCTTTATCCTTAACCAAAGATAAGTAAAAATCATTATGAAAATACAGTTAATTGCTGCCGCTATTAGTTTCTCGCTGGCCGCTTGTGCATCAACCGCGCAGAAAAAGGTTACGCTAGACAATAATAGTACGACCACCAATGACAGTGTAGCGAGTGAAGTACAATCAACACCCGCTGCAGGCGAAGCAAGTGCAACTATAATTACCCTTGAAAAAATAATGTCTGATCCTGACTGGTTCGGTCGCTCTCCAGAGTCATGGTATTGGGGTGACGACAGCGAAACTGTTTTTTATCAACAAAAGCGTGTTGGCAATCCGTTACGTGATTTAATACAAAAAAATATTACAACACAGGGCAATGGTGATTTAGTTAAATTAGCGCAAATGCATGTAGTAGCTGATAGTGATGCGGTGTTAAATAGCGAAGGAACCCAAGAAGTATATACCTTTGAAGGTAATGTTTTTGTTAAAACGCTCGCCACACAATCTGTGCAACAACTAACTTATACATCAGCCGTTGAACATTCAGCCATGTTTTTAACTAATGGTAATGTTGCTTATCGGGTGGGTAATGTTTTTTATGCTCATGACATGAATAGCCAAAAAATTATTGAATTAGCTAATTTAAAAATGTCTGACGGCGAAACACCTGCCAAAGGTACACCGAGTTATATCGCTAATGAGCAGCAAGAGCTTATAGAGTACGTAGCCTTACAGCAGCGAAATAAAAAATTATTTGCTGAGCAAAACCGTCAGTTAAGAGTAAAAAACTCTACGGTGACGCAAACCAACTTTTATTTTGGCAAAGACAATCAAATTGTTCATGCCAGCCTTTCTCCTGCCGGCGATAAACTAATTGTTAGCATTGCCTCTGATAAATCAACGCGTAAAGACAGCGATATAATGCCGAATTATATTTCTGACGATGGCAATATTAAAGCTCAATCGGCAAGACACCGAGTAGCAGACAATCGCCAATACGCTGAGCAACTTTATATTTTAGATTTAAACCAAGGCACCAAAGCCTTATTAAGTTATGAAAATTTACCTGGCTTTGATGAAGATGTACTGGCGAGTGTGCGCAAAGAAAATTATGCCCGTGAAGGTAAAAAATACAGCGCTGAAAAATCACCACGTAACATTCATGTAATGCAAGCTTGGGATCCTATTCAGTGGCAGGACAATGGTAAACAAGTCGCGGTAATGCTTGAAGCTTGGGATAATAAAGACCGCTGGATTGCCACCGTTAATTTCAATGATAAAACGCTAGTTTCTCAGCACCGTTTGCATGACGATGCATGGGTTAACTATGCCTTTAATGAAATGGGCTGGCTAAGTAATGCCGACGCAATCTATTACCTTTCTGAAGAAAGTGGATATGCACATTTATACGTTAAGCCATTAAACGGCAAAGCCAAAGCGCTAACTTCAGGTAATTTTGAAGTTGATGATTTAACTGTTTCGGCTGATGAAACAAAAATATATTTTAAAGCGAATAAGAAACATCCGGGCATTTATGAAATTTATAATGTTGATTTAGCTTCAGGTAAAGTTAACGCATTAACCGATCTTGGTGGTATGAATGATTACGCACTAAGCCCTGATGAATCTAAATTGTTAGTACAACATTCTGAAATTACCATGCCGCCTGAGCTTTATGTTAAAGAGCTAACTAATAATGTTGAAGCGATAAGATTAACGCATACGGTTACAGAAGCGTTTAGGGCCATGCCATGGTCAGCACCTAATGTGGTAGCAATTGAGTCATCGCATCAAGAAGAGCCTATTTATTCCAAAGTTTATTTACCTAAAGGCTATGACCAAACGACCACTAAAAATAAAGCAGTAATGTTTAGTCATGGCGCAGGTTACTTGCAAAATTCTCATTTAGGTTGGTCGGGTTACTTCCGTGAATACATGTTCCATAGCATGTTAGTGCAACAAGGCTATGTTGTTATCGATATGGATTACCGAGCATCGAAAGGCTATGGCCGTGACTGGCGCACCGCTATTTATCGTCATATGGGTAAGCCTGAAGTACAAGATATGCGCGATGGGGTAAATTGGTTAATCGAAAATGCTCATGTAGATGCCGAAAGAGTAGGTACATATGGTGGCTCTTATGGCGGTTTCTTAACCCTAATGTCGATGTTTACCGACCCTGACTTATTTCAATCAGGCTCGGCATTACGTTTAGTGTCTGACTGGGCATATTATAATCACGGTTATACCGCTAATATTTTAAATACCCCAGCAGACGACGCTATTGCTTATGAGCGTAGCTCACCAATTTACTTTGCAGAAGGCCTAGAGAAGCCCTTACTGATTAATGCGCCAATGGTAGACGATAATGTATTCTTTCAAGATACGGTCCGCTTAGTTCAGCGCTTAATTGAATTGGAAAAACAAGACTTTGAAACGGCAATTTACCCCGTAGAGCCGCATGGTTTTGTGCAACCAAGCTCTTGGTTAAATGAATATCGTAGAATTTATAAGTTATTTGAAAATACCCTTTAATGGGGTAATAGCTCCTTTAATATTATAGGCCTCATTTGAGGCCTTTTTATTTTGAGAAATAGCATATTAATCTGAAATTGTTCAGCTACATACAGTATTGATGTTAGCTCAGCTGCAAAACGTAACAAAATTTTAGACGTAAGTTACTTTAAGTTAATATAAACTAACAAAAACTAGTTAAAAAAAAGAGTGAAATATGGATAACATGCTTGGCTATTTAGAAACACTTTCAGCCTTTTTTATATTGTTGCTGGGCTTAGGTGTTTTCGCAATAATTTATATGTACATCGTAGATAAGTCACAAAATAAGCAGGCAATACGCCGTAATTACCCCGTTATAGGTCGCTTTAGATATTTTTTTGAAAAACAAGGCGAGTTTTTTCGCCAATACTTTTTTGCCATGGACCGAGAAGAACTACCTTTTAATCGCGCGGAAAGAAGCTGGGTTTATCGTGCAGCAAAAAATGTTGATCGCACCATAGCTTTTGGTTCAACCAGAAACCTAGAACCGACCGGCACTATTATGTTTATGAATTGTGCTTTCCCTACCTTGGAAGAAGATGCCGTTCCGCCAAGTAGCATAACCTTTGGTGCTGAATGTCGACAACCTTATATTACTGACTCAATTTTTAACATTTCAGCGATGAGCTTTGGCGCATTGTCAGCCCCGGCAGTTAAAGCATTGTCAGAGGGGGCTGCAAAAGCAGGGTGTTGGTTTAATACTGGTGAAGGCGGAGTTAGTGAATACCATTTAAGCAGTGGAGCTGATTTAATTTTTCAAATTGGTACCGCAAAATATGGTGTCAGAGATGAACATGGCCAGTTATGTGATAAAAAACTCGCTGAATTAGCTGCTAAGCCTCAAATAAAAATGTTTGAAATAAAAATGAGTCAAGGTGCTAAGCCCGGTAAAGGCGGCATATTGCCAGGTAAAAAAGTTACGCCAGAAATTGCTGCCATTAGAGGAATTAAAGTTGGCGTAGACTCAATTAGCCCAAACGCTCACCCAGATATTACATCTGTAAAAGATATTTTAACCATGGTTAATCGTATTCGCAATGTCACCGGTAAGCCTGTTGGGTTTAAAGCGGTAATTGGCGAATCATTATGGTTAAGAGCATTGCTTGAAGAAATTAATCTGCAAGGGGCTGAATTTGCTCCAGATTTTATCACTATTGATAGTGCTGACGGCGGCACAGGCGCAGCACCTCAACCGTTAATGGATTATGTCGGTTTACCTTTAAAAGAAAGCTTACCACTTGTGGTTAATTTATTAGTTGAACATGGCTTGCGTGACCGTATTAGAGTCATTTGTTCAGGCAAATTGATCACACCATCTAAAGTTGCTTGGGCTTTGGCCGTAGGTGCTGATGCGGTTAACTCTGCTAGAGGATTTATGTTGTCTTTAGGTTGTATTCAGTCAATGCAGTGTAATAAAGATACTTGCCCTACAGGTATAACTACACATAACCCTAGGCTTCAAGAAGGTTTAGACCCAATAAGTAAGGCTGAAAGGGTAGCAAATTACCATAAGTATATTCAATATGGTGTAGGTTTATTGGCGCATTCGTGTGGTGTTAAACATGCGAGAAAATTAGACCGTAATCATATTCGCGTAATACAAGAAAATGGCTTATCTGTTGCCTTAGATAAGCTACATCCTTACAGTAAACCTAAGCACTAGTTTTTTTGAATATTACATAGCCTGAAATAAAAACCACTAAGCCACCGACAGCGCCATATAAATGAGCGTCGGTGGCAACAGTTGCCCCGATAAGTCGCTCTACATCAGCACTGGCACCATAAAATTGTTCATGCAAAATTTTTGCTATCACACCTATTAACAGTAAATAGCCTGTTTTTTCATGATGTTTAATATCCATTAAGGCGCCCCAAACAAAAAAGCCATGTAATACGCCAGACAGCCCAACATAAAAAGCAATATTCTCTGCAAACCATAAAATACCTAGGCTGCAAATTAAACCGCTGACAAAAAATATAACCAGATAATTTTTAAAATAATAATACTGGCCATGTAAAGCCCAAAGCAAAGCTACAGCTGCAATATTAAGCATAAAGTGATTACCATTTGAATGGAAAAAATGGCCTGTTAATAAGCGCCAATATTCACCCGCAATAATCAACTTACGATCATAAATTAATAAATCTGAGATCTGTTGATCAAACACAAAGGCTAATAAAGCGAATATAAACACCAACAAAGGGCCTGAAAATTGTGTTGGTTTTGTTGGCAGGGATTTCAGTTGCAGCATGAATTATTATAAATGTTTAAGGCTAATAGAGTGTTACCGACTTTAACAGGTGCTTTTAGTTATATAAACACAAGAATGAAACCCCATGCATTTTGAACATATGATTTATAAGTCGAGCCTGATGAAAACAGCTTTTTTGCACAATAATTTAATGAAGCTTGTACCTAAAGTTAACCATATAGAGCCTACTATTCAATACCAGTTTCGTACAAATGAATATCTAAGTTAAAAGAAGTTTAATAAAGAACTTAAACTTGAGCATAAAGTCTCGTAAACTTAGCTATTACTTATTTTTTGTTATTTTAATTAAATGTCTAGAGCTTTGTGTCAGCACTGTCAGCGCCCTAAAAATGCGTGTATATGTGCATTTGCCGTCAATATTACCAATGATATCCCGGTTGTTGTATTACAACATCCTAATGAAGTGTCGCAAAGTAAAGGTACGGTTAGCTTATTAACACAGTCGTTAACGCAATGCGAAGTAATTGTGGGTGAAAACTTTAGTGATTGTGCTACTTTATTACATCGCTTGAAACAGTACGAAGGTAACATTGCATTGTTGTACCCAAGCGAGCATGCAACAACCCTTGAATATTCTTCACAAGCTCAGCAAGATTATGATACTGACTTTAATACTGAAATTACGAGTGAAAAAGCGAATAACCACGATATTCAGTGCATTATTATACTTGATGGTACATGGAAAAAAGCCTATCGAATATTTATGCTGAATGCTTGTTTACATAAAATAAAACATATCGTTTTACCTACGGGTATCGCTAGCCTTTATCAAATCAGAAAAACTAAAAAAGATAACGCACTTTCTTCATTGGAAGCGTGTTGTCATGCACTTGCACGTATAGAAAATAATGCCGAAAAGTATCAAGTTTTATTAAGTAGCTTTGTAAAGTTCAATCAATTTCAGCAATCATTTAATCAAAATAAGCTTTAAGATAAGAAAGGATTAAAGCAGGCGTTTAAATATTTATTTTTTGCTGATAATGTACTTATACCAACTGGCGCATTTATATCTCCATTTGGTTTCATTTAGTTTCTCACAACGCACTATTAAGGAAAATCATGTCAAATACAGCCACTAAAGGGCTTTTGTCTTTATTGTTTATTTCTACCAGTTTTTGGGCGTCAGCCACGCCAGATATAAAAAGACAAGACCGCGAGCCAGAAGCCGCAACCGGTTTAATCGCCAAAGAAACCGTAGTAACAGATCATGCTATGGTTGCTAGTGCAAATCCGTATGCGAGCAAAGCAGGGCTTAATATTCTTAAGCAAGGCGGAAGTGCTGTTGATGCGGCAATAGCTGTGCAATTAGTTTTAACCTTAGTTGAACCGCAATCTTCAGGGATTGGCGGTGGCGCTTTCATGTTGCATTGGGACAAGTCTGCACAAAAATTAACTACCTTTGACGGCCGAGAAACGGCACCTGCTGGCGCAACAACTGATATGTTTTTAGATAAAAGTGGCAAAGCAATGCCATGGATAAAGGCGGTTGTTGGTGGTCATTCTGTTGGCGTTCCAGGTGTATTAGCGGGGTTGAAAAAAGCCCATGAACAATACGGCAAGTTACCCTGGAATGTTTTATTCAAAGACGCAATTAAGTTGGCAGAAACCGGCTTTATCGTTTCTCCAAGGTTAGAAAAGCTCGTTGCAATGGAGTTTAACCCGGGTATTACCAAGTTAGACACCATAAAAAATTACTTTTTCCCTAATGGTAAGGCGGTAAAAGCAGGGCAAGTATTAAAGAACCCAGAGCTGGCCGCTGTGTATCGCAGTATTGCTAAGCAAGGTATTAAGGTGTTTTATCAAGGCTGGCTAGCAGAGAAAATTGTCGCTGCGGTTCAGCAGTCTCCCATTGCGCCGGGCCGTTTAACATTGGCCGATATGAAAAACTATCGTGCAAAAGAGTTACCAGCCGTTTGTGGTGCGTATAGACAATATCAAGTTTGTGGCATGGCACCGCCAAGCTCCGGTGGCGTAGCTATTATTCAAATGCTTGGGCAACTTGAGCATTTTGATATCGCGAAATACACAATCAATGATCCACAATTTGCTCATCTGTTTACCCAAAGCTCTCGTTTAGCTTTTGCTGATCGAAATCGATATATTGCCGATAGCAGCTTTGTTAATGTACCAACACAAGGCTTAATTGATAAACAGTATTTGGCACAACGTGCTAGCTTAATAAAAACAAACAAAGATATGGGTAATGCTACTGCTGGCGTACCTAAAGGTGCACTTGCACAAGCTGATGATAATGCCTATGAATTACCATCTACAAGCCATATTTCAATTGTTGATCAATACGGTAATGCTATTTCGATGACCACCAGTGTTGAAATGGGCTTTGGCTCTGCGGTAATGGTTGAAGGTTTTATATTAAATAATCAATTAACAGACTTTTCATTAGATCCTAAACAAAACGGACAATGGGTAGCTAACCGATTAGAGCCTGGCAAACGTCCACGCAGTTCTATGGCCCCTATGATGGTTTTTAATGAAGATGAAACCTTGAAACTTGTTGTGGGTTCGCCAGGTGGTAGTCGTATTATTAATTATGTTGCACAAACTATGATTGCTATTCTTGATTGGCAACTTGATCCACAATCAGCAATTAATCTTCCTCGTATAACTAATCGCAATAAAGTTACCACATTAGAAAAAGGCACAGAGCTAGTTAAGCTTAAACCTGCGCTAGAAGCTATTGGCCATCAGGTCGCTATACGCGATTTAAACAGTGGTATTCAAGCGATTGTGTTATCTGAGTCAAAGTTACATGGTGGGGCGGATCAAAGGCGAGAAGGTTTAGCTATTGGTTTTTAAGGGTTACTTAATCACGCTTATTAAACTGATAATACAGACCCGAAAACATAATATTGTAAAGAAGCATCTTCTTATACGTAGTTAGCGTAATGTATAAACTAAAACGGCGTCAGTCCTTATAAAGGATTGACGCCGTTTTTAATTATTTAAACAACATTAAAATGGGTCTTTCAAAATTTTATCGATAACCCACTTATCTTCCACCTGTATTAACGACAAGCGTTTAACATCTTTTAAATTATTATCTTGATAATAGCCATTAAAGTAAATCGTAATTACAGCAGAATCTTTAAATTGCTCTCTGACTTTGATGCCACTGTCGTCAGGGGTAATCTCTACCTTATCGTAAGACATATTAAACATATGACGAGCAACCGCTTTAGTCGATTTATAATGCAAGATAATACGCGCTAATTTAGGGCTACACACCGATGCCGCTTTTTTAATATTTTTTTCGTTATATAAAGCATCAAAAAATGCAATGGCAACCATTTCAGGGTTATCAACATTTTTAATGGTATCTTTGTTTGACTCACCACAACCCAAAAGTAAAAGTATTAAACCAAAGGTAATAAATTTTATATTATTCATAAAGTAACAAGTAACTGTGTAATATTACATGCATACTACCGTAATAATTGTTGCTAAACCTAATTTTTTTTAAAATAAAAAAAAGCGTGATTATTTAAAAATCACGCCTTTTATTTTACAGGTAAAAATACCTTTAGTACTTACCTAAAAAGTTTAAGTTAACTAATTATTATGCTAAATCTTCTTCACTAAATGAGTCAGTAAACAAAGCACTTGATAAATAACGTTCTGCCGAACTAGGTAATATCACCACAATATTTTTACCCGCATTTTCAGGCTTTTCTGCAAGTCGTTTTGCAGCTACAACCGCAGCACCAGACGATATACCGGCTAGAATACCTTCTTCTTTCATTAAGCGGTGTGCCATCGCCATAGAATCATCATTAGATACTTGCTCAACCATGTCGATAATAGAAAGATCTAAGTTACCAGGAATAAAACCAGCACCAATACCTTGGATTTTATGTGGGCCAGGTTTTAATTCTTCACCCGCCATAGCTTGAGTAATAACAGGCGAATCTGTTGGTTCAACAGCAACTGACGTAATTTTATGTTCAGCAACGCTTTTAAGAAAACGAGTTGTACCTGTGATAGTGCCACCTGTACCAACACCTGCAACAAAAAAGTCTACATTACCTTTTGTATCGCTCCAAATCTCTGGGCCAGTAGTTTTTTCATGTATTTCTGGGTTAGCTGGGTTATCAAATTGACCTAACAATACAACATTGTCTGGATCCGCATCTTTAATTTCTTGTGCTTTAGCTATTGCACCACCCATGCCTTTAGCGCCATCTGTAAGCACTAATTTAGCCCCTAAAGCGATAAGTAACTTTCTACGTTCCATACTCATAGTGTTAGGCATAGTAAGTGTTATGCCGTATCCACGTGCTGCAGCAACAAATGCTAACGCAATACCCGTATTACCACTGGTTGGTTCAACAATAGACTTACCTTCGCTAAGCAAACCCTTTTTCTCAGCATCCCAAATCATATTGGCACCAATACGACATTTAACACTAAAGCTTGGGTTACGCGCTTCAATTTTTGCATAAATATTGGCTGTGTTCTCGCCACTCACAATTCGGTTAAGCTTAACTAAAGGAGTATTACCAATTGACGTTGAGTTATCTTCGAATATAGTCGACATTATTTTAATCCTGTTATTACGGTATAACTGAGTATGTCATACCGATTATTTATTTCTATGTGTTAACTATCTAAAGTTATTTTAGTTTAGTCAACAATTGTAAATAGATTAACCCTTTATGGCAGAAAAAGAAGTGATATTTCGATATCTTATATGCAAAAAAAGAATAGATGCTTAACTAAGCAGGGCATATTACATTTTTTTACCGGCTAGTTGCTGGTTTTATTCACAGTTTACCCTTGATGAAATAGTTTGCTGTATATTCAGTTGATTGATATTGTTAGCTTTATTGTATGCTTAAATATCACAGCCAATATTACCGGAATAAATGTGACCGATACTGTAAATAGTCAAACTAATAATAAAGCAGAACATTTTGAACCCTTACCTAAATCGACACAAAATGAAACGAGTGTCGATGAGTTAACTAATCAAGAAACGCGAGAAATATTAACGCCACTTGCTTTTAATATTGATAAGTCGTTATTTGGTATGGCACTTGCGGTGCCTTGGCGACGCGGAGCCGCACTAACGATTGATTTGTTTCTGGTCGCTTTATTAAGTGAAGTGCCAGGAGAGCTTTTAGCACTGCTAGTGGCAGTAACGCTTTTTAATGTTGGCAGTAAAAAGCGAGCGAAGAAATCTGGAAAGACTAACACCATCAGGCGAACCACTCTACGTTTAGTCGCTGCTTGTATTGTTTTTGTGGTGCTAATCGATGTGTTACCTCAGCTATTTTCTAAACTTGAAACCTTGAACAATAACGTTGAGCAGGCAAGTAAAAGTGAAGGAGTTTCTTCAGGTAATAATAACGAAATTAACCAAAACAGTACCAGTAATGACTTTATTAAAGTCACGCTAACATTAGCCGCTAACCTTGCTGTTTCTCACAGTGAATGTGTAAAGTTTTCTTGTTGGCAAGAGCTCAGTCAAGACTTAGCTTCAGGTTATCTTGAACAGAGTACATCGAAGCAAGAAGCTGAGCAATTTAATGTGAGTTTATTAGAAAATATAGCTGAAAAAAGTACCTTAACTGAGCAAGAAATAGCGACAATAAAGGCAAAGCTACAAGCGTTAAATGATAACAGCTCAGTTGAACAAGTACTTAAAGATCAGCAGTTATTATCTACTAGCGATAACAACAGCGTTGAAATATCGGAAGTAGATCATAAAGCAAGTGTAACTAAAAATGCTTCGCAGAGATTGGTAAATAATGCGGTTCAAGAGAGCGTTAAAGAAGAGAAATCTGAACAAGATAAATCTTTACAAAAAGCTAACGATACTGAACGAGAAAGCTCTGAACCAGTAATGCCTGAGCCAGTAAACCCTAAAGTTTATAAAGGTCTTGCTTGGCTAAAAGGTTTAGTTGAAGACTTGGGGTTAGGTTTTGGTTGGGCTGCGTTCTATTTTACCATGTTTACCGCGCTTTGGTATGGCCAAACACCAGGTAAAAAACTTTTTAATATCAGGGTTATACAACTTGATGGTACTCCATTGTCTGTTTGGGATAGCTTCGGCAGATATGGCGGTTATGGTGCAGGTATTGCTACCGGATTACTAGGTTTTGCACAGATATTTTGGGATCCAAATAGGCAGGCAATACATGATAAAATTTCTTCAACTATCGTTATAAACGACAAAGACTTTGGAAGAAAAAAATATAAACAAAATATTACGGAGAAAAGCGTAAATCCAGCAGAGTAACTGACTGACTAAGTAAGTTACATAATTTTGGTGCATCTATTTTATAAAATAGGCAGTATTATTTTAGTCTACACGTTGAGGAAGCTTGAACTCAAGGAAAAATAAAATTCAAAATTCAGAATAAAGTGTCAATTAGTGTTTTGTAACTCGCCATGCAAGGAATCAATAATAGCGTTTATTATTATTCCCTTGCATGTAAATATCGTTGAACTTTAGAAGCTTAGCAACGGTTATGGTAACCAAGCATAGCTAATTTTACTGTACACAGTGCGCTGTTCACGCGTTAAGCTTTTTAGCCTATCATCTTGATAACTATTATCTGAATACCCTAAGTAAAACACCGTTTGAGGGTTTATTTTATAAGCGTATATAAGCTGTGTTGATAAATTATTATCTTTTGCAGTATACGCACTCGGGTTGTTATCTAAGTTAAAATCTATATCGGTATAAACCATGTTGAACTTTAAGTAGCTATTAACGTTAAATTGATAAGAAATACGAAGCTCAGTTAAATTTTCGGTGAATACATTAGCATTATCAGCCTTGAGATCACTATAAGTATGAGCAAGTTCAAACTGTAAATGTTTGTTCACGTTGTAATTTATACTGCCATAAACTGCTGTATAATCGCCAAGTCTATTATTTTCATAATCAATTTTATCGCCTACGGTTAACTCAATATCAGTAAAAATTTGTGCTGTAGGTTGAATAGAGGCATAGATAATTGCTTGGTTTTCTTGAAAGCGATCGGTATTTCCGTCAATGCTGTTATCTATTGGTAAATCAAAGTTTAACTCATGGCGGCGCAACCCCACTTTATCTGCTGCAACAAGCAAAATATCAAAAACTGATAACATAGGGCCATCAATATTAAAGCTAGTGGCGACAGAGCGCTCTAATAGTTCGCCGTTTTCATTGTGTAATATCTGCCATTGGCCAGCAAAGGTCATTTTTTGCCAAGCACTTTCAGGCTCGCCATACACTAGTCGATTAACTAACACTTTACTTTTTTGATAATCTGCACGGGGCATAAAACCAAGATCGGCACGAAATTTTGCCCCTATTTCTTGATGCTCTGCAGTAACTTCCCAATACTCTGAGTCATGTTTGAAGTCTAATTTAAAGGCATGGTCGGTAAAATTTTGTTCTTGCCCGCTAGCAGACAATTGAGGAGAGTCTTTAGTATCAGCCATAAGTACTTGTGCTTTCAATGAGGTAGAGTCACTAAAGCGGTATTTTGAGTCTATTCCCGAGACAAAATTATGGTAATTATCGGTTTGTCGAATTGTGCTGATAACACCTACCGAAAAATCTTCATTAACATCGTAGCGATATTTTAATGCGCCAGATTCACTCTCTTCTCTTAACGAAATTAATCTAGACCCCGTATTGCCTGGCAGAATAATATTAGTTTGAGTGTCATTCGTCATAAAAGCACCGTAAGTGTGCTTACCTTCAGTGCCGGTTAATTTAGCACCATACTCAGGATCAGCAATGTTACGGGTGTATACAAGATCGAAATTACTTGAAAAATACTCTGAGTTCTCCACAAAAAATTGTCGTTTTTCGTCATAAAAAAGCGAAAAAGTTTTATTAACACTGAGTTGACCTGAGTCTGATTCAATATTTGAAAAATCAGGATTTAGGGTAACATTTAACAAGGTATTGGCATTAATACCCCAACGTAAATCTAAACCAGCATCGATATCATTATCAGCTTCCCAGTCAGAAGTTGGTGTGAAAATATCACGGTCTTCACTTCTACTGGCGACTAATGTAGGGGTTAGCATAATATTTTTACTTGCTTTAGCGCTTTTAAAACCAGTTGCTTCTGGAGTTTGGCAAAGCCAACAAGGGTTGTTACGATCAAGTTCAATATGAGAAATTCTTAAAGACGTGTCTCGAGGATATATTCTAACTAACTCTATTGCCCAAGTTTTAATGTCATCGTTATCGTTAAAATTTAAAATATGATAAGGAATGGCTATTTCAACTTGATAACCATTTTCAGTTATTTTCCCCGCTGAATGCCAAATACCATCCCATGCTGCGTCTTTATTGATGGTCATTTCATTAAAAATAGCGTCATGTTGCACGCCATAAGGGTTAACAAAAAACTCATAATTTAAACGACGATTATTATAAGTGTCTAACTTAAAGCCGACTAAATCATCAAACCAGCGAGTATCGCGATCACCTAAAAAACCTTGAATTAATTCAGGGTTAGGGTCTTGTGCAATAAAAGCAATGTAAAGAAATTCGCCATTTTCAACAATTTTAGCGGTTGTTGAAACTGGACTAGGTTTATTGTTCCATGGGCTGTTAACAATATTCATTGGCACATCAAGCGCTTGTTGCCAAACAAGATCGTCTAACTCACCGTCAATGGTCAATTTAAGGTCAACATGAGGGATATTTAATTGTGCCAACTGTATAGTGTTTTCTTGTGCATGCGTTGGTTTTATAAATAGTATACAAGCAGTGGCAACTGCAAATAGGCCACGAATACTAAACTTCAATTTTACCACTCCAATATTATTATTATTTTTATATTCTTAACATATCTAACATTACGTTAACGTTAATTCCTTTTTTCAAATTGTTACAAATTTGCTAACAGATGGCAATATATAGTTCAAATTTGGTATGAAAATTAAACGGATACACCAGATGGATAGATTTTCAGTATATAAAAGTAGGGTATTTGTATGCTTACTATGCTGTTAGCTTGATGTAAATTAAGCCATGCATAGCTAATTTTAGAAATACACTGCGTTGTTCTTGTCTTAAATCTTGTATCGTCTCATCGCTGTAATGTTGCTCTGAATAACCTAAATAAAATACTGTTTGCGGATTAATTTTATCTGCAGACTCTTGAACAATTAATCTTCTTAAGGGCAGGGCTATTTCAACAATAAATCCGTATTTAACAAACTTACTTTCACTTTCCATTAAGCGTGCTTCAGTGTGAATTAATCAAGGGCGAGGTATTAAAACATATTCGACAGTTTAACTATTTAGCTGGTTAAAAGACCTAACTCATCGTTTATTTTTGATATTTTAAGTATTGCTAGCGAGGAATAACTCAACCCGTTTAATTACTTATTTCACTGTACTTTGTTTGCAATATAAAAGAATAATCCCTCGAATATTAAAAATTTCTAAAGCATAATAACATTATCTTCAGAATCAACGTTTAGACTTAATAAATACTATGCCTATTTATCTACTTGATGTGATCGCTCTCAGCTGTTTTATTATATGCTGGGCAGGGTACACTGGCTTTGCACGAAAAAAAGCAAAAACAACAAACTGTATTGCTCGTTGCTTACATCAGCATAGAGTGCATTGGATGTATGAAGTTATAGGCCGCGACATTAGGGTCGGAGAAGCCGCATTACTAGCTAACTTAGAACGCAATATTTCTTTTTTTGCTTCTTCAGCCTTGTTAATTTTAGCGGGTGTTCTCACCTTGTTTGCTCAGGTTGAGCAACTCGAATCTGTTATTGGCTCAATTCCGTTTACCGATGCGCCTAACCACGCCATGGTGCAATTAAAACTAAGCTTGCTGGCGTTAATTTTTGTTATGGCATTTTTACATTTTACTTGGTCTTTAAGGCAATACGGTTTTGTTAATATCATGATTGGCGCATGTCCATTTGACGATAGCGGTGAAAATGAAAATTTAAACAAGTACGCCGAACAAATGGCTACTGTGCAAGACCAAGCTGCACATGCTTTTAATTACGGATTACGAGCATTTTACTTTTCTATTGCCGCGTTATGTTGGTTTTTCCATCCATTAATTTTTATTTTTGCTAGCTTATTTGTTGTTTATACTTTGTTCAACAGAGAATTTCGCTCAAAAGCGGTAAAAGCGATCACCATTGGGCAACAATGTCTTGAGCAAGAGTTTGCCCTTAAACACTCAAAAAATACAAACAATGCAAAAGCTGATATCAGCGTAACTAATAAATAAAGCCTTATGTCAGCGAATAATTACGCAAAAAATTACGCAAAATTTTTACCAAAGCATTTTGATAGTTTTGACTGTTTAAAATTAGCACCCGGTATATATGTCATTTTATTGTTAGTTTTACGTGCTTATATTATTTGGATTATGTCGGTAACTAACATGCGTGACAATGTTGGGTTTATTCAATGGGTATACCCGCAAACAGCATTGTTTTACTTAAATTTAGCTTCAGGTGTTATCGGTTTATTTGTTGTACTTATATTAAGCTTAAGGCGACCTAACGCACCAATATGGGTGAAAACCTGTTGGAAAAAATGTAAAACCTTACTTATTTTAGCCTTAGTATTTGATTTAGCGATTGGTGTACTAGGTTATATGGTATGGCAATTACAGTCGTCGCTTTGGCTTCTAATGCATTGTTTATTGGTAATATCAGCTATTGTCTATATTATAAAAAGCAAAAGATTTTCAATAAATATTGCAGAATTTCCCGAAGTACTCCCTGAACATAACACACGTAAACACAGAAAAACTAAAGGCCTAGAAATTGATTGAAGAAAACACACAAGACGAGCGGTTAATAATACTTGATACAGAAACCACCGGTATTAACCCGCGCGAAGGGCATCGTATAGTTGAAATTGGTTGTGTAGAAATGATTAACCGTCAGCTAACAGGTAGAAACTACCATGTTTATGTCAAGCCTATGGCGCACGGCATGCAAATGGTCATGGACCAAGAAGTTATTAACATTCATGGTTTAACCGACGACTTTTTAAGCGACAAACCTAGATTTGAACAAATAGGACACGAGTTTATAGAATTTATTAAAGGGGCACGTTTAGTTATACATAACGCCAAGTTCGATGTTGGTTTTATGGATCACGAGTTTTCAATGATCTCGGGTTTACCTAAAACAGCAGATGTTTGTACCATTACTGATACACTGAAAGTTTCAAAAGATGAATTTGGCTCGCCTAAAACCTTAGATTATTTAGCCAGATTTTATAAAGTCGATAAATTAGTTGACCGTACCTATCACGGCGCGTTAATTGATGCCCAACTGTTAGCGTTTGTTTATATAGAAATGACACGTAAACAGGCTACTTTCAACTTAAATCAAGGCGAAGGTGAGGGTAGCGATGCCAATGCCATTAGAAGATTAACGAGCGACCGTCCCAAATTAAAGGTTTTAGCTGCTACTGCCGATGAAGTAGCTGAGCACGAAAACCGTTTAGCAATTGTCAAAGACAAAGGGGCTGCGCCACTATGGCTAGAGTAAATAGGAAGAGAGTAAACCAAGCAAAAGCAACCAAGGCGCTCAGCAGTAGCATTAACATCACAAATCTTGTAACTAAAAACGCTGTATGGCGTTTTTTTTACTGTAAATCATTTCTTAACAAAATTTCATCTACGATATGCATTACCCTATTATTTTGCTTACATGCCAATGCCCAGGAAATACCGTCAGAAATTGAGTATTACGAAGACGATAATGTGACCAATCAAATTCCTTATTTTGATAACCGTTTTCGTATAGACGCGCAACTTGACGAAGTTACCTTGCTGTTTTATCACCGAAATGGCGCACAACCCGTAATATTAGTTCGACCAGACGGCTCCAAATTAAATATTAATAACTACCCGGTTGATAAAGTGCAATGGTTTGATGATAGTACTTTCGACATGATAAAAATAAAATCTCCTATGATAGGCCCTTGGCAAGTTATAGGAGAAGTACAGCCTAACAGTAAAATAATGGTTGTGTCAGAAATAAACTTAGTAGTAACCCCATTGCCAGAAATTATTTTGCAAGGCGAAACATTAAAAATGTCAGGGCGACTCTTTAACGGTGATATGGCCATTGATAATCCTTCATTTAAAGACGTACTTATGCTTGATGTTGACTTTTTCAGTACAAATAATTCAGCATTCGACAATTTTGGTGCTGCACCCGTTAAGTTATCGTCATTTCGTGATGACGGCAGAGATCTTGATGAACATGCCAATGATTCAAAATTTACCGGCGAATTTGAATTAGATTTTGCCCCAGGTGAATGGCAGCCTATTTATATTGTAAAAATGCCAATGGCCACAAGAGAGCTGAGACAAAAGCCCGTTGTAGTACATAAAAACCCTGTAACTGTATCTGTAACAACATCACAGAATATAAATGGCGCACATGTTGTCACATTTACCATCGACGACACACTCGTTAAAGCCGACAGTATTTTAATTCAAGGCAACGTAACTTTTCCTGATCGTCAAGTGCAACCTTTTACAGTAAAACATGAAAAAGGCTTAAAGCGTAGTCACGAAATTGCATACACAGAACCAGGTGTGCACCGCATAGAAACAGGAATATATGGCGATACTATTAATGGCAGAGAGTTTCGAGCTAAGCTGTCTGAATTTACATTTAACGTCGAAAGAACAGCAAACGAAGATATTTCTGCATTAAATATCGATAATAGCAACTTAACTTTAGCGGAACAAAAAGCACAAGCGATTGCCTTTGCAGCACAAGAAGCAGAAAAACGTGTCCAAGAATTAGCTAAAGCAAAAGCAGAGCAAGCAGCTAAAATAGCCCAAAAAGAAAAAGAAACACTCATCTATATTGTTGGCGGAAATACTTTAGTCATAGTAATAGCTGCTGTAATGTTTGTTTTTATTCGACGTAAAAAGAAAAAATAAAGGCAAGATATCGAATTATTTCGCCAGTTTTGCTGTTAAAAACGCCTGATTGGTCATCAATTAGACATATGAACAAATGAATGAAAAAAACTGGTTGACTGCATCGAATCTTAACCGTATTATTCCCGCCGCATTCAACGAGTTGTTGTTGAAAGCAGAGATTAAAGTGTGGAGTGGTAGTTCAGTTGGTTAGAATACCGGCCTGTCACGCCGGGGGTCGCGGGTTCGAGTCCCGTCCACTCCGCCAATTAATCAAAAGGTTGTAAATCCTTTTAAAATTTACAGAAGCGATTAGTTACGAAAGTAATATGCGGAGTGGTAGTTCAGTTGGTTAGAATACCGGCCTGTCACGCCGGGGGTCGCGGGTTCGAGTCCCGTCCACTCCGCCAATTGTTTCAAAGGTTGTAAGTCCTTTCAAAATTTACAGAAGCGATTAGTTACGAAAGTAATATGCGGAGTGGTAGTTCAGTTGGTTAGAATACCGGCCTGTCACGCCGGGGGTCGCGGGTTCGAGTCCCGTCCACTCCGCCAATTGTTTCAAAGGTTGTAAATCCTTTCAAAATTTACAGAAATAAATACGCGGAGTGGTAGTTCAGTTGGTTAGAATACCGGCCTGTCACGCCGGGGGTCGCGGGTTCGAGTCCCGTCCACTCCGCCAATTTATTTAAATTATTAGTTAGACCCCACTAATTAATAAAAGTCTCAGATAAAATCTAAAAATATATTCATATAAAAATTTAATATACTCAGCGTATAGTTACATCTGATAGTTTAGTTGGTTACCTCTTTGTTATATAAGCGATCTGTCATGCAAAAGATGTGAGATAGAGTTTAGCCCGTCCACTTTGCTAATTTACTACACTATTAACCTTGCTTTATATCTATTTTAAAACTTCATCGTTTAACCAGTACAAAATAATATCTTCTCCCAGATTAGCTCTTTATTTAAATTAAGGCTGATAATGGACTGGTAACACCGTTTGCACCGCGCTCTATAACATGAGTATATATTTGTGTTGTTCTAATATCGCTATGACCTAACTGCTCTTGTACTGTTCTAATATCAGCACCTCGCTGTAATAAGTGTGTAGCGAAAGAGTGGCGCAATGTATGACAAGTAACGTTTTTAGTTATATTTGACTTTCTCGACGCGGTTTTTACAGTCTTTTGAATCACGGTTTCATTTATATGGTGACGCCTTAATTTATTTACTTCAGGGTCTAAAGATAATCGATTTGATGGAAATAAATAATGCCAATTAAGCGTTGTCGCCGCACTGGGATACTTGCGCGCTAAAGCGAACGGTAAGTATACGCCTGTGGAATTAATAGGACACCCATCCTAAATTGAAATTACAGAACACTGAACTAAACTAAGAAAACCCCACAACATTATCTCAGGTGAGTTATGGCTACGCCAAGGAAGCAGCAAATCAGTTTAGTAAACACCCCGTATTATCATTGTGTGGCGCGTTGTGTTCGACGCGCTTTTTTATGCGGTGAAGATACCTTGTCAGGACAAAGCTTTGAACATCGCCGGGAATTGATAGAAGAGAAGTTACACTTTCTCAGCCAAGTGTTTGCCATTGACGTTTGTGCTTATGCGGTAATGAGTAACCACTATCATGTGGTGTTATTTATTGATGAAGAAAAAGCCAAGCAATGGAGTATGAAAGAGGTGCTTGAGCGTTGGCACCGCTTATACAAAGGCACAATACTCACACAACAATACTGCCGTGGTGATGTACTGCCAAAACACTTAATGACTATCGTTGAAGCCACCGCTGAAGTGTATCGCAAACGTCTGATGAAAATCAGCTGGTTTATGGGCTATATCAACGAACACATTGCACGAGCCGCCAACCAAGAAGATAACTGCACTGGCCGATTCTGGGAAGGACGGTTTAAATCTCAAGCTTTACTTGATGAAGCCGCACTCGCCGCTTGTATGGCTTATGTGGACTTAAACCCCATTCGCGCCAATATCGGCAACACCCCAGAAGACTCAACACACACCAGCGTTAAACTGCGCTGCGAGCAAGCCACACAAAGCCAACAACCCAAAACCCTCATACCCTTTGTTGGTAACCCCAGAGAAAACATGCCCAAAGGCCTACCGTTTGAATTGACTGACTATTTACAATTAATCGAACTCACCGGTCGTTGTATCAGGGAAGATAAACCAGGCTACATCGACGAAAACCTACCAAGCATACTGAGCCGATTAAACATATCAGCTGAAAACTGGCTAATCATCACCACTGAATTTAAAACACAGTTTCACGGTGCAATAGGGCGCGAAGATGTACTCAGTGATTATTGTGAGCACCAACAACTAAAACGACGACAAAACTTAAGCCACTGCAAAAAGCTCTTTGCTTAAACACGATTTACCGATTTTAAACACCATAAAGTCAACAAGTCATTACTTGAGGATGAGACTTGCCAGAAAATAGATGTATTAGTAGAGATTGGGTCTAAAGTGGTAGTTTCGTTTCTATTCTTTGTTAAAAACTGTCATTTAGTCATGGCAAAGAGCAAGATATTATAATATCGCTGGTATGTGATTAGAGTTTATTTAGAATGAGTGTCACTTTAATTTTCTTTTAGAATGAGTGTCACTTTAATTTTCTATTCCAAATACGAAGACATTTATATTCAAAATCAATATCTTGAACCCGTAATTTCACTGCTTCCATTAGGCGTAACCAGTTTATTTAGAATGAGTGTCACTTTAATTATTATTTCGTCTATTAGCGAAATTTTTGTTTTCATCTTTAGATTAGTAGTGGTATTGGCTGCAAAGATTTATTATTAATATGTAAAATAAATAAGGTGGAAACTTTTTTGCTGTAAAAGAGGCAAGTTGCCTCCTATTAAATTGTTAGGTACACTCCAAAATCAAGGACTGAGTAGGCTGTAAAAATGAAAAAAGTTTGCCCTAGTTGTAAAAATAAATCTGATTTAACTTTACTAAAAAAAGCTAAGTCAATTATTGTAGGTAATCAATATCAATGCAGTAATTGCCAAGTTATTCTGTCATGGGATCGTTTGTCTCATTATTTAAGCCTAGCACTTCCCGTTTTGCTAATTGTGCCAACACTGGTCATAAATGTTGTAGAGCTATCACGTCAACAAACTATAAACTTATATGTTGGGTTTGCTTTAGTTTCATTAGTTTTATTAATTTTCGGTTTTTGTCGTAGGTACCTTGTCGTTAACCTGTAACCATGTGTACCTAACAAACGCATCAAACCTGACTCCGCAAGCAGGCCGGTTTTTTGCAAAACCCACGGCGCAAAAAAGCGTCCAACTTGCTCCGCTGTTTATGCGAAGCGTTAGGCGAATCGAGGAGTCTTCAAGTTTGGCATACTTATTTGATGATAAAGAAGCAGATGCGTTTTTCCATAGGCATTATTCTTTATTAGTTAATGAATCTGATATGGGGTGTGTCCTAATTGGGGCTTCTGCGATAGATCAAGAACTTACGACTCTATTCGAGACTATTACTCCAAATGATGCCAACAGTAAAATTAAAAAACGTATTTTTGATGGTCGTGGAGTTCTCGGTGAATTGTCATCTAAACTAGATATCGCTTATTTGTGTCACTTGATTCCAAAAGATCTCTATCTGGCAGTACATGCACTAAGAAAACTAAGAAATCTGATTGCACACGAAGTTATGGCTTTCAAACTTGAAAACCATATTGATGAAATTTACACCATTTTTTCACAAATGAATGGCAATCTTATCGGTGTAATGATGAACACTAGCGAAACTGTTTTAACAGAACAAGCTGTATCAAAAATGCTAGATTTAGACCATCCAATTAATATTACAGAAAAGAGTTTTCCCAATAGAAATGAAGCTATAAATTACCTTTTAGAAAACCCTGATTTAATAGAAAAATTAAATTCACATAAACTAAGAATAGCTTTTGTTATCGGTATCTCATTATTAGGTGCTAGTGTTGTGTTTCGAAAAAAAACTAGCATCTGAAAAATTCGCCTAATAACACGCCCTGAGGTGGACCGCAAGCATTAAAACTTGTTTTCCACCGCATATTTTAATAGCGGCGAGCCTTTGCTTTTTAAGGCCGCTAAGTACGTTGATTCATCATACGCCGTCTTTGTTTTCCAGCACCGAAATAATATTCTTATCCACTTAAAAGCCAGTGCCTTATGATAGTGTTATGTGGCTTTCCTTTACTTTTTTGTTGTTCATAATACGCATCGGCCCAAAATGAATACCGCACCGTTTGACCTACCCATTCAACAAATGTCTGCCGTAATGAGTAATCATTATCATGTGGTGTTATTTATTGATGAAAAAAAAGCCAAGCAATGGAGCATGAATGAAGTGCTTGAGCGCTGGCACCGCTTACACAAAGGCACGTTACTAACACAGCAATAATTTAACATGACACTAACCTTATATTTACTCCCTAAACCCTACATTTAACCAAGAAATCCCCACAATGTTTTCTCAGATTAATCATGTTTATGCATTAGTTGACTGTCATACCAAACTTTTTAATTGAATTATTGAGTCTGAAATCTGCAAATTAAAGCGTTAAAAGTTATATTTTTTAAGAAGAGTTTGGTATTCACTCGTCGATTTAAAGGCTTTTAACGTTTGGTTAAAAGCCTCTACATCAGTTTTATTTTTAAAGGCTACGCTGTAGGGGCTTAATGGAAAAAGGGCATGAATATCTATTTCATTGAGTTGAATGTTTTCCTTCTGCTTTGCTAAGTAATGTAAAAATATTTTAATATCCATTATCAGCACTTGCACTCGCCCTAGCTGAAGTAATTCTAATTGCTTTTCTTGATCGGCAACCTGCAAGTACAATGGGCTTTTAGCAACGGCTAAAGCAAATTTATTACCTAATAATTTATGGGCTGATTGAAATGAGGCGACAGAATAATTTCCTATATCTGTAATGTTATTTAGTTGTATTTTTTGTGCTTTTAACGATATTGCCACATTTTGATAGTTTATGTAGGTATCGCTGATAAATGAACTATTTTTGAAGGTATTTTTATTTATTGTCATTACCGCATCAATATCCGGGAGGGCGAGCATTTTTTCAGATCGACCATATGGAATAAAAATAAATTCAGGCTCTTTGTTTATGGTAGTTAACAACTGCTGAATTAATTCAAGCTCAAAACCAGTGTTGTTTTTTTGAATGACATAAGGGGGCTTAGATAGGCCGACAACAACTTTAAACGGTTGCTTAGCTGTACTTTCTGCTGAAAATATAAAGATAATGATACATAAAATAATATGTGTTTTCATAGCCACCTAAAAACTCGTTTATAGAAATTTATTCGTATTTATTCACTCATAATATCAGCATAGCTAGCTTGCAAAGATAGTATTAAGTACTGTGGCGCTAATTCTATCTCTAAACCACGCTTTCCACCGCTAACAAATATGGTCTTTAGCGTTTCTGCACTGTTATCTAAAACCGTGGTTAAAGATTTTTTTTGACCTAATGGACTTACACCGCCAAGTAAATAACCTGTTGAATTTTGTACTTTGCTAACTTCAGCCATTTTAATTTTTTTTGCTTTTAATGTTTTGGCGAGTTTTTTTAAGTTGAGCTGTTTTGTAACGGGTATTACTGCTACAGCTAAATAATTGTTATCCACTTCAACCACTAGAGTTTTAAAAACAAACTCTGCATCTACATTAAGTTTCTCTGCTGCTTCAAGGCCATAAGACTTTGCACTAGTCTCGTGGGTATATTGATGTACCTTATAAGCTAAATTTAGCTTTTTTAGTTGGTTAATTGCCGGTGTCATGTAATTAACTCGCGGTTAGTCATTTAAAAATCTATTTTGTTTTTTGATTAATGATTTGTTCAGCTAGTTGCTTAATGCTACTACGCATTTGTTCTACAGCGTGTTCATAGCCATTTTTATTAAGCGGTAATGTAATCGCGAAGTTACTGATACGGTTTTTTTCGGTTATGGTTATATTGTTATCTTGTATCGAAAAAGTACCTTTTAGTATAGCTTGTGATTGATGGGTTGCGTGAAATGCGGTTATGTCGACGGTAATCTTATTTTCTAGCGCTTTTGGACTGACGTTTGTGTTAGCTACATAATGAAAACGACTATCTTGTTGGTTCAACTCTTGTAATAAGGCTTGTGCAATACTATTTTGTAAAGGCTCAGCCCACATATGAAAATGAGAGTAGTGCAATTGATGACTTGAAAGTTGTAAAACCAAACTTGGTTGTTTTAAGTACTCAGGTAACTCTAGTAACTCAACAACTATATTTTGTTGATCTTCATTGTTGTGATCTAAAGTGTTTGTGTTTGTTGGGCTATTGAGCAAATAATACTGCGTTTTTTGTTGTGGATGCGAACTACAAGCCGTTAACAGTATTATTATAAAAATAGTGACTATGGATGCTTGTTTCATTGTTGCGCTCCGTTAAATTTGGTTGGTGTTGGCTCTGTAGTTTCACCGTTATTAAAAATTAAACTATTAGGTTTATGTTTGAGTTGATTCAACAGAGGTTTTAACTCGTTCATAGTAGCGGTTAATGTATGTAAAGTCGTTCGTAAATCTTCGTAACCTGTTGAACCTGATGATAAGTCTTTAGTTAATGCGGTAATGCCTTGTAATGTTCTACTGAGTTCGGCACTTACTTGTGCATGTTCAGCCTGACTTAATATATTATCGAGACTTTGGCTTACTTCTTGTAATTCTTGGGCGGTTTGGGTTACTTCTACCATAAGTGTGTTGGCATTAGCACTCATACTTTTAAGTGGAATATTGTTGAGATTATCAATAAATTGTTCAGCTTTAGCCGTAAGTTGCGAAAACTCATCTCCGTTATTTGGAATAATAGGGTATTCACCATACATTTCAATAGCGGTTACTTTTTGCTCTTTTTTGTGTTGTAAATCTACGAAGAGGCTTCCGGTTAGAATATTACCTGTACGTAAAACAGCTTTTAAACCATGTTTAATCCAGTGAATATTTTGTGCTTTCATTAGATTCTCACCTTTTTGATTATCGGGCATGCCAACTCTGCCTGGTTGCAAACTAATGAGAACAGGAATTTTAAAGTCTTCTTCTATTATTTTTTCTTGTGGTAATGAATGAATTAAATTGGTAGAGCGTACCTTACCAATTTGAACACCTTTATATTCTACTGGTGCGCCAACCGAAAGGCCTCTTATTGAGTCGTTAACCAGAACAACAAATTCTATTGAACGGCGATAACGTTCGTCGTCAGCTTCTTCATAGTTCGCGTAAATGTCGTAATATGAACGTTCACCTATTTTTTCCCCTAAACTCATGCCGTCAGGAATGCCGAATGTTACACCGTTAGTTAACATAGTTTCAAAATTGCCTGTTTTAACGGTTATACCATCAGAGTTTAAATCTAACTGTAAACCACTAACGTCCCAAAATTTGGTATTACTGGTGATGAGTTGATGATAGGGAGATTTAATAAAAACATTATAATAAACAATACGTTCTTCAAAATTAAAGTAGATGTCTTCAAACTGGCCTACGGTTAAGCCTTTATAAATAATAGGATCGCCTTTTTTGTAGGCAAATTGGTCGTTACTGTTAAGAGTTATGTGCAAGCCCGGTGTGCCTGCTGGTGTAAGCGGGGGAGAATTTAGCGCGTCAAATAGATAACGCTCGTTCTGACTTTTTCCTGGTGATATTTCAATGTATACGCCTGAAATTAATGTACTAAGGCCCGATATTCCTGCATGCGATATTTGCGGTGAAACTACCCAAAACATGCTGTCGCTGACTAAAAAATGTTCCGCTGATTTTTTTATTCTCGCGGTAACAACAACACCATTACCATTTTTATTTAATTCAATTTGGCTAACTTCTCCAATATCAACATTGCGGGATTTAATTTTAGTTTTGCCTGCTTCCATGCCTTCAGCAGTTGCAAAGTTAATGGTGATTTCTGGGCCAGCATTGCTCCATTGATAGTAAATCATCCAACAACCAATAAAAATGGCAATTAATGGAATAAACCAAATGGTAGAGACGGTCTTTATCGGTTTAATTGTCGCGTCTGATGTTTGTGAATCATTCATATTTTTTTCTATCATTCCAAATTAATTGCGGCTCAAAACTCATGGCGGCCAACATAGTTACAATAACCAAGCCCGAAAATGCTAATGTTGCTGTGCCAGGGGTAATGCTCATGGTTGGCCCAAGCTGAATTAAACTGGCAAGAATAATCACCACAAAAACATCGATCATTGACCAACGACCTACAAACTCAGCCATACGATATAGTTTAACCCTTTGTAAGCTTAATCTATCACTTTGTTTTTGAACACTATAATTTAACCAAGCTAACACTATAATTTTTGCTACAGGAATAATAACACTGGCAACAAATACAATAACGGCAATAGGGTACGAACCACTTTTCCACAACAATATAACGCCGCCAATAATGGTACTAGGCTGATCTTGGCCAAAAAAGTGTGTTGTCATTATCGGGAACATATTTGCAGGAATATATAAAATAACTGCGGTTAACAGTAGCGCCCAAGTTTTTTGTACACTTAATGCATGCGAAATAGGATCATCTTTGTTGGTATTTATTGGGCTTTTAATCGTTTTAATTTCATGAGCCTGCTCAACTTGATCTAACAGTTGATATAGTTCCCGTTTATCAATATGTAAAATGACAATTGTCATTGATAAAGCAAATAATATAAACGCATAAAATGATAAACCTAGTTCAATTTCAGCCATTGAAATAATTTTAATTAAACTGACCAATGCACCAATAAGAAAAATTTCAACCATGCTCCAAGGAATTAATGCAAATACCATGGATAAAATTTTGCGTGCGTACTTGGGGTGCTGTCCTTTATTCATTGGAATAAGTAAATAAATTAAAGACAATAGCACCACGGTAGGGATGGCAAAAATAGTTATAAACTCAATCAGTGCAAGTAGCTGATAATCATTTTCGATTAAGACAAAGAAGCTTGTAATAGCGTCAAAATGATTTTCTAAGCCATTAGCGCTAAAAGACAGAAACTTAAAAGGTAAAGAAGCGATTAAAAAAATTAGGGCAGTTATGGAAAACGCAATAATTCTTTGGTTAGCATTGCGATGAATAGCACTCAGGGTATATCCGCAGCGAGGGCACTGTGCTTTTTGTTTTTCTTTTAAAATAGGCATATTTACAGTTAGTGCACATTCGTAACACTGGACCTGCGTTTGATATATTTCAGTGATTTGTAAATTTTCTGGCATTGTTAATGCCACCCTTATTTTTTAATAAGTTGTTATAGCTTAAATTAGCATAAAAGTTAGGGTAGGAACTAAATTATTTAATTAAAAATAATGATTTACTGCTAAAACGATAAATGAAAAAAGTGTAGCTTCTATGCGAAGTTTAAAGCCAGACAAGCGAGAACTTTTGCCCTGTAATCTACACTAAGCGTTAAAAGCGTAGAGTAAATTAAATGCTTGAAGGTTTTGATAAACGTGTTCATTAAATGATGTAGTGTTAGCCCAGTGTTAACTTTAAATGTAATTAGGTGATAAAATGAAAAAGCGCTGTATTCAATTAATGAATACAGCGCTTTATATTTTTAAAGTAAGTTAATTAGCTTATTAGCGTTTAACAGGTACTTTTTTATTAACAACCACTTTCGCTTCTATACGTCTGTTTTCTTTATGTGCTTGCGCGTTATTTGCTGGGTTAATTAGTTCTTCTTCACCCATGCCAGTAGCGGTTAACCTTGAAGCTTTAATACCAAACTCATCAGTTAATACTGCAGTAATGGCATCAGCACGCTGTTGTGATAGTTTTTTATTAAAAGCAGCAGGACCAGTAGTAGAAGTATGACCTTTGATTTCTAAGTTTACATGTGGATATGTTTTTAGAAAGTCAGCAGCAGCTTTAATGTTGTCATAATATTCAGGCTTAACAACTGCTTTAGAGTTATCAAACTTAACGTGTAAGTGCATTGCATCATTTTCTTCAGTAAAAATGGTACAACCGTTGCTATCTACTTTATTGTCAGCAGGTGTTGCTTTACATTGATCTTTGCTATCAATAACACCGTCATTATCAGAATCTAGTGGCTTAGCCATAACGGGTGCTGCTTTTGCTGGTGCAACTTTAGGCTCAGAGCGGACAATTTTCTGTTGTGTGTCGCCAAAAAAGTAAATAAAACCAATTTGAGCGCTTAAATCTGTATAGGCTTCATCTAATTGGTAATGGCCATTACCTTCAAAATAAATAGCACTACGGTCACTAATATAATGACGGTAACCTGCACCAACGTTTACAGATAGTTTAGTTTCAAGTACTTCTAAAGCACTTGCACCTGCCATTAAGTAAAAGTTCTCTTCGTTAGGAAACAAAAGGTAATTTAATGCGATATTTGAACCAGAAGGGGTACTTGGTGCCCAACCTACTCGTGTTAGGTTTAGGTGCGTATAAGAAAGTCTATATTCAGATCTTTCACTGTAACGATAACCTATTTCAGCACCCATACCATTAGCGTGTTTAATAAAATCAACACCATTTGAAGTAAGTCTATCATCGTCAGTGTTCATTCTTGTGCCGTGAATACCGACATAAGTTTTACCAACAAGATCTTCAGCTTTTGGTTGCTCTTGAGCATTAACTCCCAGGGCTAAAGCTATACTTGTTATGAGTAGTGCTGTTTTTTTTTGTAGGTGCACAATAAAGTTCCTTTTGAGTTATTTGTTAATAAATTGTTTCATAACGAGCATTTTAGGGTAAATCAATTGTAATTGCAGCATTTATATGCAATTTGATGATTATTTAATGCTATAAATTGAATTGTTTATAAAATATTAACCCTTTTTTAAGATTGTATTTACGGATGAAAGAAAGTGTAACTATTTAGCTAAGTTTTCAAAAACGATGTCTTATTTATTTTTAACAGCGTTATTCATTTATTAAGCATGTATATATTTATCTTATTAGATCTATTTGATTGTTATACTTCAGCGCTATAATAGAATTTATAATTGTACAAAACGAAATACTTATTTAGGTAGTTATATGAATACAGAAGCGGCATATCCGATTGGTGAGTTAGGAAAAAAGTGGACAGAAGGCGATAAAGAAATATGGTTTCAGCAGCAGAAGAAAAAACGCAGTTACTTTGAACTTGTTGTTACACAGTTAGATAGCTTAAATGAGGATTATGTTATTGAGCAATATGGTAGTTTGCTGTATGACGCTGAAAATTATCCTTTATATGCGCTTAAATCACTAGAATGGAAAGACGATAAACCCACTATTTTGATAACCGGCGGTGTTCATGGTTACGAAACCAGTGGTGTTTTAGGCACTATTCGTTTCCTTCAAACCGCTGCTAAGCCATTTCAAGCTGACTTTAATTTTGTCGTATTGCCTTGTATTAGCCCATGGGGATTTGAAACCATAAATCGTTGGAACCCGTTAACAGTAGATCCTAATCGCTCTTTTTATGAAAACAGCCCTGCACAAGAGTCTTCTGCGGTTTTTCAATATATTAAAACTTTAGATATTGATTTTTTATCGCACATTGATTTACATGAAACGACAGATACTGATAACAGTGAGTTTAGGCCAGCACTAGCGGCTAGAGATGCGATAGAGCAAAAAAACTGGAATATTCCAGACGGTTTTTATTTAGTGGGTGATAGCACTAAGCCGCAAAATGATTTTCAAAAAGCTATTATTAATTCAGTTGAAAAAGTAACTCATATTGCACCTGCAGACGATGACGGTAAATTGATTGGTGTACCTTTATCGCAAGTGGGCGTAATAAATTATGCTGCGCGTGAATTAGGGTTATGTATGGGCTTAACTAATGCGCCTTACGTAACAACAACAGAAGTTTATCCAGACAGCCCAAGTGCAAATGATGAAATATGTATACTTGCTCAAGTTGCGGTTATTACTGGTGCATTAAATTACTTAATGGCCCTATAAACTGTGAAATTAGCCGATATTATCTTGCATAATAAGTTATTCATGTTATTTTTCCTGCATAAATTAAATGAGGATGGTTTTAATGCCAAAAGCTAGTGATATAAAAAAGAATGCCGCGATCGAGTATAACGGTAAAGTAATGATTGTTAGAGATATTGAGCGTTCAGTACCGCAAGGTCGCGCAGGTGGTAGCTTATACAGAATGCGCATGTACGATGTTGTTACTGGCGGCAAAGTTGATGAAACATTTAAAGCTGAAGATATGCTTAGCTTTGCTGATTTAACTCGTCGTGCGGCAATGTTTTCTTATGTTGATGGCGAAGAGTATGTTTTCATGGATACCGAAGACTATACACCTTACAACTTAAATCAATCGACAATTGCTGAAGAAGTTTTATTCATTAATGAAGAAACTCAAGGTTTACAAGTAATTATTGTTGATGGTGTACCGGTAGCAATTGATTTACCTTCAAGTGTTGAGTTGGTTATTAGCGAAACAGACCCGTCAATTAAGGGTGGTTCAGCTACAGCTAGAACTAAGCCTGCTATTTTATCTACTGGTTTAACAGTACAAGTACCTGAGCACATTTCTACAGGTGATAAGATTAAAGTGAATACCGAAGAACGCAAGTTTATGGGCCGCGCTGATAAATAAGCTTTTAGTTTGGTAAATTATTTTTTAGGTCATACGAGATTTTAAATGTTTTAGCTTAAGTATTTTTGCTCACTCTGGCTAAGCTCACCTTCCTAAAATAAGTGGCTTTGTAGAATATAAAACCAGTTAATTCGTTAACTGGTTTTTTTAGGTCTATATAAAACAAAGTAGGGCAATTTAAAGCTTTAGTGGTAGATTTTTAAATTTGCTTCAGGGTTTGAACATAAAGAGAATGCATAGTCATTAACGCTTTAATAGAGACTTAATATTGCCTACATAACTCGTTAGCTAGCAGGGGGGTTAATGTATTTTCAAATTTAAACATTTTAATACTGTGTAAACTAGTTTTAACTTAACTTAGCTTAGATAGTTTACATAGTTTTGAATTAAAGTAACTCTGCAACAATACGTTTTAATAAATAAGTTTCTCGCTCAATTGACAAGCCTTTTTTGTCACTACTTTTTATCACCAACTCATTATGCTCAATAGCTTTATGAATATTCATCCATAACGGTTGCATACCATTTTGTAATTCATGAGCTTCAAATTCGGGTGTCAAAAGCTCTTGATCTATGTCGCAGGTATAACAATAAGAAAGCATGTGCATAACGTCATAATCTGCTTTATACCAATTGCGGTACTCCTCATAACAGCCAAATGCTTTTATATTGGTAACATTTTGCGCGCCGGTTTCTTCACGTAGTTCACGAATTAATCCCGTAATATTGTCTTCGCCTTCATCAATACCTCCGCCGGGTAAACTGTAGTCGTGATATCGCTGAGTATAAAGTAATAGGATACTTTCACCATTTAGCACAATTGCACGCGTTGCTTTGCGAGTGAAGCTATTAGCAATATTGGAGTGTAAATTTGTAACTTTAGTTGATTTTAATAAGCGCATAAGAATTTGTACTGAAAATTGTTTTACTTTTATGGGGACTGTTGATGCTTAAATCAATTGTTGCTTAGTTCAGAGCATAAAATAGTTACCAGGGATATTACAAAAATTAATTTTAAACGCGAATATAAAAGTTTCATAAACGTTATATAAAAAGTTGTTGTGAAAGTCATTGTGAAAGTCAATGTGAAAGTTATCGTAGGGTTCGTCATATCGGCTTATAAGTAACCGACACCTATAAACCTCATCAAACATTTGTTTCATTTGGGTTATTTAACCTTTCGTTTTGTCGTTTATTTATTTGCACTTCTTTCGTTATGAAATTTATTTTGAAATAATACAAGCAAAATGAAACTTCTTATGTAATAATACAGGTGTTGCAACGTAATCGAGGAGAGCATTATGGCTCATGAAGAAACAGTAAATGTAATAGAGCCTAGCGAGACTGCTAATGGCATGTCAAAAACTATTGATCAACAGTTAATAGCCGCCAACGCTGAAATTGACGATCTAAAAATGCAAATTGCTTGGTTAGAGCGCTCTTACGAATAAATATATTATTTTGAAAAAGCCAGTGTGATAAACATCACACTGGCTTTTTTTTTGTCTGGAATTTTATGCAATGCATCTAAAACTTTATTTTATAAGCTTAATATCAGCACTTAACATTGATCAAATAATGATACGAGCAAGAAAAAAATAATTACTTTATGAATTCGTATGCAGTTGGTCAGCAGGCAATTTAATGTGTACTCTCGAAATATTGTCTATGTTGCTGCCAACACTTTAATGTTGAATTTAAACCGGCAGCTTTAATGTTTGGGATTTTGAAATGGCTCATTGGTTATATAAATTGTTACCGGCATCAACTTTAAAGATAACAACTTCAAGTGTAATACTTACTAGCCTGCTCGCGGCTTGCTCTTTTGATAGCGAAGAATCGAACAGGGCAAATAAAGTCAATGTTAATACACCAAGTACGACAGTGATTACACCTGTTTCAAAAGGAAAGCCTGTTGTTTATCAAGTATTCACTCGGTTGTTTGGTAATACAAATACTACAAATAAGCCTTGGGGGACTATTGCTGAGAATGGTGTAGGTAAATTTAGTGATTTTACTGATACAGCACTATTGGGAATAAAAGAGTTAGGTGTTAGCCATATTTGGTACACCGGCGTGCCGCACCATGCCTTGATTGGTGACTATACTGCTTTTGGTATTAAAAATGATGATCCCGATGTAGTGAAAGGTCGTGCGGGATCACCTTATTCTGTAAAAGATTATTATAGTGTGAATCCTGATTTGGCCGATAATCCGGCTCAACGCATGCAAGAATTTGAAGCGTTAATTGCTAGAACTCATCAACACGGCATGAAAGTGATTATTGATATTGTGCCAAACCATATTGCTCGTGACTATCAATCTTTAGGTAAACCTGCTGGCGTTCGAGATTTTGGTCAAGATGATGATAAAACACTTGAGTATTCTGCAAGTAATGACTTCTATTATGTGGTTGGCCAAGACTTTAAGGTACCAACCTCTGCTAACGGATACGCGCCACTTGGCGGTGAAAATCATCCTTTGGCTGATGGCAAGTTTGAAGAGTCACCCGCAAAATGGACCGGTAATGGTTCAAGAGCTGCCCAACCTAATATTAATGATTGGTATGAAACGGTTAAAGTTAATTATGGTGTTAAGCCTGACGGTAGTTATAGCTTTGCAAAATTACCAGAATCGTACCGATTTAAAAGCGTGCAAGCGCATAGTGAATTTTGGCAAAATAAAAAAGTGCCTAATTCATGGGTAAAATTTCGAGATATTACACAATTTTGGTTAGCAAAAGGGGTTGATGGTTTTCGCTATGATATGGCTGAAATGGTGCCGGTAGAGTTTTGGAGTTATTTAAATTCTGCGATAAAAATGACTAATCAAGATGCATTTATATTAGCTGAAGTTTATAACCCCAAACAATATAGAGACTATATTCAGCTCGGAAAAATGGATTATCTATACGATAAAGTAGATTTTTATGATCGCTTAAAAGACATAATGCAAGGTCATGGCAATACTGACGATTTAGCGAATATTCAGCAAAGATACCGTGATATAGAGCAACATTTATTGCACTTTTTAGAAAATCATGACGAACAAAGAATTGCCAGCTCAGGCTTTGCCGGTAGTGCTGAAAAAGCTAAACCTGCCATGGTGGCTTCTGCGTTAATCAGTCGTTCACCAACCATGATATATTTTGGTCAAGAAGTTGGTGAAGACGGCAGTGAAGAAACAGGTTTTGGCGACCCAAGTCGCACGAGTATTTTTGATTATGCTGCTGTACCTGCACATCAACGTTGGATGAATGGCGGGCTTTTTGATGGCGGAAAATTAACTGAAAGTGAGCTGAGTTTAAGGGATTTTTATCAGCGATTAATGACCATTTCAGCACAAAACAGTGCCATGCTAGGCAGTTACCAAAGCATACATGCTCATAACCGACAGCTGTTAACTCACTACAATCATAAGCAATTTTCTTTTGTACGATGGCAAGGCCAAGAGCGGTTGATTATTGTTAGTAATTTTGATGAAAGAAATAAGTATCAATATACGCTGCATTTACCCGCCGATATAGTAAAACAGTGGCAATTACCTCAAGGTGAATACCCATTAGTTGATTTACTTTATGACAATAAAAATACATTAAAAGTCAACCTTGATAATAGCGCTGAAATTAACATTAATATTGCACCACTTGGCTCGTTTGTTTTTCAACTACAGGCGGGTAACCCATAATGAAAAACTATATTTTCGTATGTAAACCAACACAAGCGTCTAAGGTTGCTTATTGTTTAGTTTTACTCATGATTTTTTGCAGCTGGCAGAGTTTAGCGCGCAATTATGTTGATCATCAGTTAGTTGGAAATACTTTAAAAATAACAACTGATGACGTTACGCTTGAAATTAATGCGCTTAAGTCGTCTGTTTTTGAGGTGGTTTATCAGCCAATGGGTGTTAAACAATTACCGTCTTTTGCTATTGATAAATCTAGCGTAGCAAATACAGAACACAAGATAAATTTAACGGTGGTTGAATCGGCTAAACAGTTAGCGCTAAGCAGCCAGTCGTTAGTGGCAATTATCAATAAATCTCCTTTTAACATTCACTATACAAAAGCTAATGGTGATTATATTGCTGCTGAAGAAATTGGCTTTTTTAATAAGCAGCAACAGGTGATAGCTTCTAATGTAAAAGTAGAGCCCGTTGCTGATTCTACTTCTAGCTCAACACTTGCTTCAGCGCTCGAATCAATTTCTAAAGTAAAGACTGAGGTTACCTCAGATGTAAATATGAGTGCTAGTGTAGAAGACGAAGATAAAAATGATGAGCTCGCAGCAGGTTTTACACTTGGTTTTCGTTTTAAGTTACAGCCACAGGAAAAAATATTAGGTGGTGGTCAGCGAGTGTTGGGTATGGATCGTCGCGGACAAAAAATGCCTTTATATAACCGTGCACATTATGGTTATGAAACCGAGTCGAACCAAATGTATTATGGTTTGCCAGCAATTATGTCGAGTAATAAATATATTATTGTTTTTGATAACTCAACAAAGGGTGAGCTTGATATAGCACATGACGAAGCAGATATATTGCAATTTAGCGCCATTGGTGGTCGCACGTCATATTTAATTATTGCTGGTGACAGCTATCCTAACTTGATCGAAAATTTAGTTGATATTAGCGGCAAACAACCCTTACCACCGCGTTGGAGCTTAGGAAATATTGCTAGCCGGTTTGGTTATCATACTGAAAAAGAAGCTCGTGGCGTTGTACAAAAGTATCATGATGAAGATTTTCCGCTTGATGCTATCGTGTTTGATTTATATTGGTTCGGCCCTGATATTAAAGGCCACATGGGTAATTTAACTTGGGACAAAAAGGCATTTCCAACGCCAATTGACATGATCAAAGATTTTAAAGCCGAAGGTGTTAATACCATTATGATCACCGAGCCTTTTATTTTAACTACCTCAAGCCAATGGCAAAGTGCGGTAGAAAATAATGCTTTAATGAAAAATAACGAAGGACAGCCTGAGAAATTTGATTTTTATTTCGGTAATACAGGTTTAGTTGATGTGTTTGACGAGAAAAGTCAAAACTGGTTTTGGCAATATTACCAAAAACTTGCGGAACAAGGTGTTGCTGGTTGGTGGGGCGACTTAGGCGAGCCAGAAGTTCATCCAGCTAAGGGCTTACATCGTTTAGATGGTGAAAACGTTACCGGTGATGAAGTGCATAATGTTTATGGTCATCAATGGGCTGAAATGGTTTTTAAACGCTTACAAAAATTTCAACCTGATACACGACCATTTATTTTAATGCGCTCAGGTTTTATTGGCTCACAACGTTATGGCATGGTGCCGTGGACAGGTGATGTAAATAGAAGTTGGGGCGGCTTTAAACCGCAAGTAGAATTAGCCCTACAAATGAGCCTGTTTGGCTTAAGCTATATTCATTCAGATTTAGGTGGTTTTGCTGGCGATGGTGCTATAGATAAAGAGCTTTATATTCGCTGGCTACAGTATGGGGTTTTTCAACCTATTTATCGTCCTCATGCCCAAGAAAATGCCAAACCAGAGCCTGTTTTTCATGATACTGAGACGAAAGATATTTTACGTGAATACGTTAAGTTACGTTATCAGCTATTGCCTTATATATACTCCCTTAGCATTGAAAACAGCTTAACAGGCATGCCAATGATGCGACCTATGTTTTTTGAAGATGAAGATAACCTAAGTTTAATCGATGAAAAAAATAGTTATTTTTATGGTGATGCTTTACTGGTAACGCCGGTTACTAATAAAGGTACACGTAAACTTGATATAAACTTACCCGCAGGTGTGTGGTTTAACTTTTGGAACGATAAGCGCTATCAAGGGAGTACAAAGGTATCGATAGCGACACCTTTAGAGCAAACAGCGGTATTAGTGCGAGGAGGAGCATTTATTCCTATGGTCGATGCTGTGCAATCGACTAAAGATTACAACACTAAAAACTTAACCTTGCATTATTACGCAGATACTTCAATTAAAGCATCAACAGCGGTTATGTATAACGACGATGGTAAAGATCCGAATTCTTTGAGTAATGGTAGTATTGAAACATTGACTTTCAAAGCGACGCAAAGCAATAAAGCAATGTTATTTAACTTGCAACAAGAGGGTAGTTTCTCTGGAATGCCCGAAACTCGAGAGTTGCATATGGTGGTTCACTATTTCGTAAATGCTTTGACAAAGATCAGTGCTAATGGCAACACGGTAAAATTAGTGGCAACTCATCAAGAATTAGCTGATCAAGTGAATGTAGCTTGGTTTGACAAGACTACACAACAACTACAAATTAAAACTACTTGGGATAAAGCTTTAACAATAAGTATTAATTAATAAATAAACTCTGGGTGTTCGCCTTGTTGAATGCCCAACTTTTCTTTTATCGTACTTTGCGTGCGTCTTTCTTCTATACCGTGTCACTATTGTTTTTCGATTATTTAAAATGTGATAATTTGAAAAATAACTGTATTTAGTGTGCTGTTAATTATACTGTTTATAGCTTAATAAAATATTCCCCTTTTTATATAAAAATTAACCAATAAATTTCTTTTGTACTGTGGCAAAAGTAATGAGGATCGGTATTTATGAATTTCGAACAAATTGTATCGAGTATTAACAATGTTTTATGGGGTGAAGGGCAAGTACTTATTTATGTATTGTTATTCGCTGGCTTTTGGTTTTCTTATAAGCTGAAGTTAATCCAGATCCTCAACTTTCGTCATATGTTTTCTGTCATAACAAAAAGTGGAAAGAAAGACGACAATTCCAACGGTAATTCGGGTATTAGTTCGCTACAAGCATTGTTTATAGGTTTGTCGGCCCGAGTAGGTACTGGTAATTTGGCCGGAGTTGCCGTTGCTATATCACTGGGTGGTAGTGGCGCTATATTTTGGATGTGGGTAATTGCCTTATTGGGCATGGCAACTGGCTTTGCTGAAAGTGTTTTAGGGCAACTTTATAAAGTAAGTGACGATCATAAAGAATACCGAGGAGGGCCAGCTTATTATATTCAAAAGGGCCTAAATCAACGTTGGTTAGCCATCCTGTTTTCATTGTGTTTATTTTTGGGCTATGGCTTTAGTTTCAGTGCGATGCAGGCTAATACAATTGCAGACTCTTTAAATCATGCGTTTGATATTCCGAGCTTATATTCAGGAATGGTTATTACCATACTGGCCGGCGCTATTGTTTTAGGTGGGCTTAAACGTATTGCGCGTTTTGCCGAGTTAATTGTTCCTTTTATGGGGATTGCTTTTATTTTAATCGCCATAGTTATTACTTTAATGAATATTAGTGCTGTGCCTGCGATGCTTTTCGACATTATTACCTCAGCTTTTGGTTTACAAGAAGCGGGTGCGGGCATGCTAGGTGCTGCCATTAAAAATGGTATTCAGCGCGGTTTATATTCTAATGAAGCGGGTGCAGGTAGTGTGCCGCATGCTGCCGCAAGTGCTAGACCAGTACCTAACCATCCTGTTACACAGGGTTATGTGCAAATGCTGGGGGTGTTTTTAGATACTATGGTGCTTTGTACTTGTACTGCGTTTATTATTTTACTGGCAGATATAAACTTTACCGGCGAAATGGAGGGTATTCGCGTCACACAAAGTGCGATTACTCATCACTTAGGTGAGAATGGCGTGTATTTTGTTTCAGCGGCGATTAGTTTGTTCGCATTTACATCGGTTGTGGCAAATTATGCCTATGCAGAAAGTAACCTACACTTTTTCAAGCTTGATAACAAAATTGGCCGCACTTTATATACCACCATGTATTTAGCCATGGTGCTTTGGGGCTCAAGTGCTAGCTTGAAGCAAGTATGGAGTATGGCTGATGTCGCTTTAGGGCTAATGACTTTAGTTAATGTTATTGCAATTGTGCAATTAACACCGACGATAGTCGCATTAACCAAAGACTATAATAACAAAAGAAAAATTGTTAATGTAACTGACGAAGACATGGCATTTAAAGCTGAGGATATTCAACTACAGGGTAAAGTTGAACCCGGTATTTGGCAAAAATAATTTGCTTAGTTTTAACCTTAAATATACGAAAGCGATTTATAAAGATATTAGAAAGTAAATAGCGACTTAATAAAAAGAATGTCTTATTTTTTTACAATATTAAGACCTAATAACAGCAGCTTACAATTTAATCTAATGCTATACTTTTCGTTAAATTGAACAGTATTTTTACAAATAGGAGATTTTTATGGCACAGCAAGGTTCTGGCGGTAACGTATTAGCCGCGATTTGCAGTCTTTTTATTCCCGGCTTAGGACAATTAGTGCAAGGGCGTATATTGCCAGCATTATTGTTTTTTGTTTTTGCGAGTATTTTTTGGGGTCTTTCGTGGTTAATTTTCCCGATTGCCTTCGCTGCAATTACACATTTATGGGCAATAATTGATGCCGCAAGATTTAGCAGTGGAAATAATTTATGAGTATCTTAACAAGACAAAACAGTGTGTTTTCAAAGTTCTCATTTCTTGTTGTTTCACTTGTGCTATTAGCGGGTTGTCAGTCAGCTTATTATTCTGCCATGGAAAAAGTTGGCGTACATAAGCGAGACATTATGCTCGACAGAGTTGAAGATGCACAAACATCACAAGAAGATGCACAAGTGCAATTTAAATCTGCCTTAGAGCAATTAACACAACTGATAAGTTACGATGGTGGCGATTTAGCAACGCAGTACGAAATGGTTAACGATCAGTACTTAGCAAGTCAAGCTTCAGCTGACGAAGTAACTTCTCGTATAGACGCAATAGAAAGTGTTGCGGATGCTTTATTTGATGAATGGAATGATGAAATTCAACAATACTCAAGCAATAGCTTGAAACAACAAAGCCAACAAAAATTACGTGAAACTGAGCGTACATACCAAAGATTAATTAAGTCTATGCACCGAGCTAAAGACAGAATGTCTCCTGTTTTATCGGCATTAAAAGATAACAGTTTATATCTTAAGCATAATTTAAATGCCCAAGCAATTGGAGCATTGCAAGGCGAATATAAAACCATAAAACGTGATGTTGAATCTTTAGTTGCTGAAATGAGTCAGGCTATAGAGCAATCACAACAGTTTATAGATTTGTTAAAAACCGAATAAGTTGTTCGGGTACATTAATATAGACTATCGTACTAATATTACGATAGTCTTTTTTTGTTTTTGAACCATGTAAACATTGTGATATTAAGGTTAAACGCAACATTTTTTTACTACGATATTATTTGTTAAATATAGGAATTTAGTATGGGTCGTTATATCAAACGCCTAGTTCAAGTTTTAGTGATCAGCCTTATTGTTATTTATGCGCTGATTTGGTTGTTGTCACCAACGATAATAAGGTATGCGATTAATGCTTATGGTTTGCCTAAGCCTTTGTATCTAACCGATACCTCAAGTATTCGCTATAACCCCTTTACTGCACATTTAACTATTAATGATTTAGCCGTAAAAGCTGATGAAAATAACACGAGGTTAAAGCTACAAAGTCTCAACGCTGAGGTACATTTATATCAACTACTGTTTGATAAAATTTATATCGCAGAATTTTCGCTTAATGGCATATTTATTCCGGTGACAATGAACGAGTCGTCGCTCAATATTGCTGGATTTGAATTAATGGGCGAAGAAACTGCACCAGATCAAGCTGAGCCTAAAGAAGAGTCGAGCACGGCTAACTTTCCTTATCAAATTATTGTCCCGAACTTTGACTTGTCTGATGCGAATATAGAATTATTGTATTTTTCCCACAAGCATAATATTGCACTCGACTCATTTTCATTACAGAACATTTTATTGTCACAAAATGAGCAAGATATTAAATTAAATTTGCTTAGCCATTTAAATGGTTCACCCATTAAGCTAGATATTGATGGAAGTTTGTTGCAACAACAAGGTGTTATCAGTGTTGAACTTGACGCAAAAGATATTGAATTAAATACCCTTAAAGCATTTCTACCGCCTGAAATTTTAGCGCTAACAGGCAAGGCGAGTCATAGCAGTAAGTTTAAAGTTTTACTTAAAGATGCAGAAACATTGATTAACGTTGAACAACTGTTAATAGCGGTAGACGAATTACATTTAGAACAAGAAAACTTAGCCGTTGCAATTAAACAGCAAACCTTAGCGCTTCAAACCTTACCTAAAGCATTAAATGTGAGCGCTGATAGTAAAGTAGAGCTTAGCCCGCCACTGGCTATCGCGATGAGTAAAGAGCAAACAGCCGTTAATATGCAAGATGCGCTGATAACTATAGAACAGCTTAATATTAATCAAAACAATATTACCATGTCGATTGAAAGCCAAAAGGTTCAAACGCATAACTTAGCGTTTATAATGCCAGCCAATAAGGCAATAAGCATTGATGCCTTGATTAATGTAGTAATCGACGATATTAAGGCCAATACTATTGAAAATGAAGCCTTATTAGCTGATATAAACCAGGTATCAATTAATAATATTGCTTTGAACTTTCAAGAAAACAAAGCAAAAGTAAAAGTTGAAAGCGTAGATGTTGCCGCAAGTGAATTTTCGAAAAAACATCAACAGAATATGCCATCTTTAGCATCATTTAATGGTCTATCAATCAATAATATTGACTATAGCCCGGAGCTTATCGCTATTAACGATGTAAGTTTGTCTGGACTAGCGGCTAATGTTCTACTCGATAAAGACAAACAAATAGCGACGCTTGTTGCGCTAGCTAGTCCAAGTAGCAATGAAAAAACAGATAATAAATCTATTGATAATAGCGTTGTAGACGATAGTGTCGAAGTAGCTAATAAAGAAACTTCTGTAGTAAAGCCGGAAGCTACAAACGTTAAACAAGTATTTAAGTTAGGCAAATTTACTTTAGCTGATGATGCTCAAATAGATTTTAAAGACACTAGCGTTACGCCAAATTACGAACGCAATGTCAATATTACTCATTTATTACTGTCAGATGTTGATACCGGCAAGCCAGAGCAAGAAGTAGTGCTAGATATTAAAGGTAAAAGTGATACTTATGCTAGCTTTGATATAAAAGGCCGCGGTATGCCTTTTGCTGAAGAGCAAAAATTTAATTTAAACGCAAAAGTTAAAGAGCTGAGCCTACCAGGTATTTCTACTTATATTAAACAAGCATTAAAATACGAAATTGACAGTGGTCAACTCGATCTTACTATCGACGCTGGTTTAACGGGAAATAAAATTAATGGCGATGTTGATGTTTTACTGCGAGGTGTAGAGTTTACAGCTGCTGATGATAATGAAAGAGGTGCAATAACTGATGGCTTAAGTGTGCCATTTAATGTTGCTTTAGGGATGTTAAAAGATTCAGATGGTAATGTTGAACTGTCTTTACCACTTAAAGGTGATACGAGCTCACCATCTTTTGGTTTGTCAGGCTTATTAACCTTATTGGTTAAGCAAGCAACGATGTCGGCCGCCAAAGACTACCTAATTACCACCTTTGTGCCTTATGCCAGTGTTATGAAAGTGGCCATGGCTGCTGGCGAGTTTGCGCTTAAACTCAGAATTAATGATTTAATTTATCCTGCAACCGCCATTGAATTAAATGAAGAGCAACTTGATTTTAGCCGACAAATGTCAGTGATGTTGGCTGATAGAGATAACATCAATGTTAAGCTTTGTGCGGTAGCAACGGCGAGTGATTTATCGTTAACAGATGCATCACAAGCCCATTTACCTGAAAACATTGCGCTATTAAGTAAAATATCACAACAACGTGTTAATTTGTTTAAGGCTCATTTAGTGGAGAAGCTTAATGTGCCATCAGCGAGGCTTTTATTTTGTAAACCACAAATAGATACCTCAAAAGGGGCAAAACCACGTATTAAGTTTGTTATTTAACTTACTCGCTATATTGTTATTTTGTAAAGCGCATAGGGTTGGTACTTTCACTAACCCTTTACTGCGCTTAATTGCTTAAGACATTATTAACTTACTAAACCTATAAAATAGTGGTGCCGATTGAACTTTAACCTTTCTAGACTCTTTAATATTATTACCTTTGAAATAGTTCGTTTATTTAAAACTAAACGCGGCTTACTGGCGTTATTAGCTTTTTCAGCTATCTGGTTTATTATTCTTTACTATTTTGTGGGTTCAGCTTCATCGATTGTTACCTCGCATTCATTTGAAAGTATGGCAAAGCAATTATTTGGTGCGCTAGGGCTGTCTGCTTTATTAGCATGGCCGGTTGCTGAATACACCATTTATTGGTTAGTGGCGATATACTTTTTTCCAAGTTTTGCCTTGTTGGTCTGCAGCGACCAATTTTGTTCAGACAAACATCGCGGCACATTAAGATTTATTACATTGCGTACCACACGTGCTGAGCTGATTATTGGCCGATTTTTTGGGCAACTATTAATTATGTCGATATTAATATTGTTAACGGCTGCTGCCACAACGTTATTAGCAAGTTTACGAGATATTACGCTGCTGAGTGAAAGCGTTGTGCTTGGTATTAAGTTATCAATACAATTAATTATTGTAGTATTACCCTTTATTGCACTCATGACTTTACTCAACACTTTAGTATCATCAGCACGACTTGCCATTGTTTTTGCTACTTTATTTTTTGCTTTAGGACCATTGTTGATTGTGCTCATTGAGTATCAATTCGGTCAAACATTTTACTTGAATTTAATATTTCCAGGTGGCCAAATAAGTCATGTTTTGGCGCAAAGTAGTGACTTTGCCAATCAGTACATATTACCCTTAGTACAAACAGTTGTGTTACTCATTAGTAGCCATTTAATTATGAAACGAGCTTCATTATGAGTTTAATTATCGATGTTCAGCAAGTAACAAAAAAATATGGCAATAATACGGCACTTAATAATGTTGAATTTTCGCTAGAAAGCGGCGCACCTGTTGCTTTAGTAGGGCCAAATGGCGCAGGAAAAACCACCTTGTTTAGTCTGTTGTGTGGTTACATTCAGCCGACATCAGGCAACATTAATATTTTAGGGCATTCACCAGGTAACTCTGCTTTATTTGGACGTTTATCAGCGCTGCCTCAAGATGCTCAGTTAGATCCTAGGTTTTCTATTGCGATGCAATTGAATTTCTATGCGCGTTTACAGGGTATGAGCTCAAAGCAAGCTAAAATTGATACATTACGCGTTTTAGATATGGTGGGATTACAAGATGCGACTAAAAGTTTGCCAGCTGAGTTATCGCATGGCATGCGTAAACGAGCAACAATAGCACAAGCTTTATTAGGTAGCCCCGAAATTGTTATGCTAGATGAAGCCACTGCAGGCCTAGATCCTGCAAATGCGAAAGAAATTCGGGCCATTGTAGCTGAACATGCAGATAACGTTAACTTTATCTTAAGCTCGCATGATCTTAATGAGCTGGAACGTTTGTGTGATCGGGTATTATATTTAGAAAGTGGGCATTTAAAGCAGCACCAAACCCAGGATAACAATGTTAACACGCGCTACATTACCTTAAGAGTTAAACAAGCATATCAAGATCTGATACCAAAGCTTTCAATAATACCGAGTGTCGAAAAGATAGAAATGACTCAAGATAAAGAATATTTATTAACAATTAACAGTGCATTAAGTGCCAATAATGTAGAAATTGATCTGTTGAAAATTCTCATCAAAAACAATTGGCTCTATAGCCATATTATTAATGGTAAAACCCTAGAGAACCAATTGTTTTAAGCTTCATAAATTCGCCTTATAGCTATTTTTCTGCAGGAATATATTCACCTTCTAAACTGGCTGGTATTTGTCCGTTTGTAAGCTTGCTTAGCCAGTCAAGGTACTGCTCATGAGGCATAGGTTTAGCGTAATAATAGCCTTGACCAATATCGCAGCCAAAACCTCTCAGTGCTTCTTCATCTTGGGCACTGTTTATGCCTTCTGCAACTACCTCTAACCCCAAACCTTTTGCCATTTTTACTGCGGTTTCTGCAATAACTTTACGTTTTATATCGCTGCAAACGTCTTCAACAAACTCTCGGTCTATTTTAAGCTCTTGAAAGGGGAGTTGATTAATTTGGGATAGCGATGAATAACCTGTACCAAAATCATCAATACTAATGGTAATGCCGAGTTCAATAAGTTTTTCTATTGTATTGATGGCAATACTATTTTGTGCAAATGATATCGACTCAGTTAATTCGAAAATAATTTTTTCAGCTTTTATATCACACCGTTCGATTATATTTGTAATATCATCAATAAAGTTAATTTGAATAAGATCTTTACCACTGATATTAATTGATACCATATGGTTTAACCCCGTATGTTCTGTTAACTCAGCTTGTTGAGTTAGTGCGGTTTCGACGACCCATAATGTTAACGAAGGCATTAAACCAAAATCTTCAGCAATAGCAATAAAGGTATCAGGGAGAATAGCCCCTAATACGGGGTGATTCCATCGTATTAAACATTCACTGCTACAAACTTTATTGGTTTTTAAGTCGATCTGCGGCTGATGAAATAATTCAAAACCTTTATTAGCAATAGCGCGTTCTAAATCAATGGCAAGCTCTATTGAAGACGGGCTATTTTTACTGTCTTTTTCAGCATAATATGCCCATTTGCTTTGGCTAATTTCTGCATTACTAGCAGCAATTGAGGCATTACTGATTAAACTAGCACTTGTACTACCATGTTTAGAAAACGTAGCTAAACCAACGGATGCTGACAAAGGAAGCTTAAGGTTTTTTATTAAGTAAACATCTTGAACTGCTTGTTGTATAGATCGTATGAAGAGGTTTATATGTTGATCGTTTTCTTTATTGTTAACCACCATGGCTAAACTACAGTTTTCTAAGTAACACAGCTTTTCAAACTGGTCGGTAACATGCAGTACAGCGTCATTGAAACGAAACAAAGAGGAGAGCTTTTGATTTAAGTGTTGAATAAACTTAACTTTAGTTTGGTCATCTATATAAAGTTCAATACGTTGAAATTGTTCAGGCTTTATCACAATAACAGTAAAGTCTTGAACGTTTTCTGTTAAAAGTTGATTAATTTTATGCTCTAGGTTTGTTTGTCTGGGTAAATGATTACTTTGATGATAAGCAATGATGGTTAATTTTTCTTGCTCGCTGCGACGAATACGTTCTGCTAATGCAAAAGCCATAAAAGTAACTTCAATCATAATAGCAAAAAGAAATGCATGGCCAGTTAAAAAACTATATTCAAGCTGGTTTAGCAACACCATGGGTTGAATAACCGCGCCAACTAATAAAGGTAACCAAGACAAAAAGTAAAAACGCGCCCAAGAAAAATCTTCTTTTAAACGATTAAAAATCAAAAAAAGCGCCACAATGTAGAAAAGCGGCTGTAATGAAAAAAACAGTTTAGTTTGTGTTAATTCATCAAGTGATAATGAATATAAACCAATTACGCTAACAATAGCGGCAAAGCCAATCGATGCTTTAAAGGTCCAGTGATTTAATTTGTCGTACCGTAAAAAATAAAGCGTAAAGAGTAGGAGAAATATAATTAATATAAAGTCGTTAAAGATCAGGTATTGATTAAGGAAATGCATTATCTGCTTTGAAAACAGAAAGTAACCGAAGCCAGTTAAGGATGAAAGTACGGCAAAAGCTGATATTAAATAACCGATATACAATAAATAAACTTTATCTTTGCCAGCAAAAAATAACACTAAATTATAAATAGCAATAATGAGCAATATGCCAATAAATGCACCATAAACTAGCTGAGATAAAAGCAGTCTTTGCTCAAAATCATCGGGTTTAAATAATTGTAAGGGTATATTAGGTGGCCCCGAGCTTTTTAGTTTTATTAAGTATTCGCTATATCCAAAGTGATTAAGCTGCAGATTTACAGAAGGGTATACATATTGGCTAGTTCTTTGATCACTTGATGATTTGAAATAGAGCTCTTTCGGCGCATTAAGTGGGCCTAACTCATAAACAACAAAAGTTTCTAACATGCTATGTTCAGCCATTAATACAAGTTGTTCATGCTCTCGTTCTTGATGTTTTTCTGTTTGCTGCTTTGCGGTTAACGTTGGCGTACCAATAGGATAATGAAGGGAAATTTTAATCCAGTATGTTTGTTGTGCAAGCTCATAAGGAATACTGCTCAAGTTACTTTCGATAAATTCTGTATTGCTTATTACTGAATTAATGTCAGCATTATTACTTTTATCAATGTAGTAACTGGTGTTGATAGTAAAAGGACTATTGAGGCCATTAATATTTTTTTTATCAATATCGTGAATTAAACTTGCAAAGCTAAAGGTCATTACCAGTAAAACTAGGGCAATTACCGCAGTAGAAATTCTTTTACTTAATTGGGAAAATATCAAAAATTAAATACTCTTATAAGTGAATAATAGTCAGGGGTATCTCTACAGTTTTAGGCATTTTTCGAGTTCAGCGTATAAAAGTGTCTTAAATCGTTTAGGCAATTATATATAGCTTCTTCTTTAGTTTATACTGAGTAAATAATTAAATAGCTATAATACTTAAGTAATCACTAAAATAAAAACTTTAAAAGTTACTGAAAGTTTGCCGACCTTTTAATTTTTATCAAGATATATACATCAATAATAATGTAGCAGAAATAGCCGATTCGGATCATAATTTTAATATCATCACGTATTAACTTGAAACTAAATCATGTTTTATGTTTTCACAATATTATTGTTCATTTAGCTTTAAGCTCTATCGGCTTTATATCAGCAAGTACTTAAATACTAAGCGAGAATAATTACTATGTTTAATATGGATTTCAAACAACGTGTTGTTATCGATACATCAAAAAAATTATGGGAGAAAAGCCCATCGGCAGGCGTGTTAAGAAAACCCCTTGCGCGTGAAAATCGAGAAAGTGGCCATGCAACCAGTATTGTTAAGTATGAGGCGGGCGCAAAATTTAATTCACATGGTCACCCTTTAGGCGAAGAAATTTTCGTGCTTTCAGGCGTATTTTCTGATGAAACAGGGGATTACCCAGCAGGCAGTTATTTTCGTAACCCGAAAGGATTTGAACACGCGCCATTTAGCATCAATGGTTGTGAACTGTTGGTTAAGTTACATCAAATGTCACCTAAAGAGAGTCAGCGCATTTGTATTGATACAACCCAGCAAGCATGGTTGCCAGGCTGCGGTAATTTAAAGATTAAACCTTTGCATACGTTTGAAAACGAAAAAGTTGCTTTAATTTTTTTGCCGGCCGGAGAAAAATATGTTTCACATGATGATTATATTGGCGAGGAAATTTATATCATTAGTGGCGAGCTTATTGATGAATTAGGGCATTACCCTGCGGGTACTTGGATCAGAAGTCCACATTCAAGTATTCATCAAGCCTATGTAAAGCAAGATACCTTGCTCTGGATTAAAACAGGGCACTTGGGCAATTAATTAAGATTAATTATTACCTGAATAACGGTTACGACATCTGAAAGAGAGTGTTAACGATATTATTAAAGACAGTTATTGCGTGTACGTTTTTGCCGTTATATATTTGAATTTAACACTTGCTAGTTTTATGATTAAATTATGTTACAGCAGTGTTCGAGATGGAGTCCTGATTAATAAATTAGGATGAGTTGTATTACTTCTCTAGGTCAGTTAATTATAATTTAACTAATACAATAAGTTTCATGTGTTATGACTCTTTTATAAACCGAAACTTTAAAATAAAAATAGGTGTTTTTCTGTGATCAATCAAGCTGATTTAAAAAGCGTTAAATCTGTTCTCTTCGTCTGCATGGGTAATATTTGTAGGTCGCCCAGTGCAGAGGCGGTATTTCGTCAAAAAGCTCAAGACCTTTCACTTGTTATTGATTCTGCCGGTACTGTTGGTTCGCATGCGCGTGAAAAGCCAGATCATCGCGCTCAAAAGGCCGGAATTGCTCGAGGGTATTCTTTTGATAAAATTAAAGCACGTAAAGTCACGAGCGAAGACTTTGCAAAGTTCGATTTGATCTTGGCTATGGATGAGAAAAATATTCAAGATTTAATGAAGGTAGCACCGCAAGATCTGCAATATAAAATGCAGTTGTTTTTGGACTATGCTGAAAACTTTGATGATACAGAAGTGCCTGATCCCTATTATGGCGGCGCAAAAGGTTTTCAATATGTATTAGATTTAGTAGAAGATGCTAGTGAAGGTTTAGTTAAGCGTCTTAAAACAGCATAAATTTTTGATATTTGGTAGTTTGTAAATAATTTACAGTACAGCCTACTTAATATTATATTTAATGCGTTAAGTTTAGTTTAAGTTTTAATAACTAACCTATTTTATTCAAGAGAAAAATATGTAAAAAAAAAGCCAATTGCGTTATGCAATTGGCTTTTTATATTTTAACTCTTCAAGGGATTCCTTAAAGAGTTAAGGTTTGAATAACTAAGCGATTAAACGAGTGTTGGCTTAGTTGGGCCAGCTGAGTTTCTGCTAGAAACATTAGCAACAAGCGCCGTTTTACCTGATGTTACATGGCTTGTTCTATTTTCTGCAGCAACAAAGTCACGCGGAATAACGCCACTAGAAGTTACGGTTTCAGGCTTTGTCATAGGTGCTGAAGCCTTACCGGCAGGTTTATTTGCTGAAGCCTTAACTTGGCGTTTAATATTTTTAACTTTAGCACGTATTTTTTTCGGCTTCTCATCAACAGTCGCAGGTTTCTCAACAACAACCTCAGGTTCTACTTTTGCTGAATCTTCAACTTTAGTTTCATCAGAGCTTACTTCTACAGTCGTTGGTTGTTCAGCTACCGCTTCGGTTGTAGTGTCTACTGTATTATTATCTGTAACAGTTGCTTGAGCTTTAGTTTCACTAGTAACTGATAGATTTTCTTCAGAAATAACTGTTTCTGCTGAAGTAGTAACTTCTTCTGCAGGTGTTACTGCTTTTACTGTAGCTGCTTCAGCTTTAGTCTCTTCAGCTTTAGTCTCTTCAGCTTTCGCTTCCTCGACTTTAGCTTCTGCAATATTAGGTTCGTCAAAAGGTAAGTTTTGTTGAACTTCATTTTTAGGGTCATTAATAACGTCAGTTAGTGCATCAGCTTGAACTTTTTGGACTTGTTCAACTGTTGGTGCAGATTCAGTAACATCTTGATTACTGTTAACGTCAGCTTTACTAGTTGCAGAATTGTTAGCTGATGCGACTTCTTGCTCAGGGTAACGTGCAGTAACTGGATCTTCAGAAATCTCACTGCCATCTTTAGCTTCGGCGTTTTGTCTGCGACGTTGTCCGTGAGCACGCATATGGCGAGGTGAGCGTCTGCTTCTAGGGCGTTGCTCATCTTTAGTGTTCGTTGCTGCTTCTACTGCGTTTTTATTAACAGTTGCTGATGTTTCAGTAGCTGTTGAATTAACAGTGTTTTCTGCAAGTTTAGTATTTTCATTTACCTTAGTTTCGGCTGTATTGGTTTTAACCATTTTAGCTTCAACTTTTGCACTCTCAGTAGTTGCACTGACTTTATCATTGCTAGCAACACGAACCTTTTTGCGGTTGTTACGACGTTGACGACGTTCTGCAACTTTTTCCTCTTTAGGCTTTTGAACACGTTCTTTTTGAGGCTTAGCAGGTGCAGTGTTTACATTACTATTTTTCTTTGCTGTATTCTCAGTAGTTGCAGGTTGATTTTTACGTTTGTCGTTGCGATTGTCATTACGATTGTTTCTACGTTGACCTTGGCGGCTACGTTGCGGACGACGTTCATTATTTCTTTTATTGTTGCTTTTTTCTGGTGCTTTTGGCGCTGGTTTAACTTCTTCTTCACTAGCGAAAAGAGATTTAACCCATTCAACAGCAGCGCTAAGCAAACTTTTCTCAGGAGCTTTTTGTTCAACAACAGGTGTTGGCTCTGGCTTTTGAGGCGCTTGCTTTGGCGATGACATACCTTGTAATAAAGGTTCGTCGCGTTTACTGACTTCTTTATTGAATTTAGGCATAACGGCTTCTTCAGGTACGGCTTGTTTAATTGCCATATCGTAGCTAGCTTCTTCAATACCTTCGTCTTTTCTTACCCGGATAACTTCATATTGCGGTGTTACCATATTTGGGTTAGGAATGATCAAGATTTTCACATTATGATGTTTCTCAACATGAAATACCGAGCGACGTTTTTCATTTAATAAATACGTAGCAACAGGTACAGGAACTTGCGCTTGTACTTGTTGTGTATTGTCTTTAATGGCTTCTTCTTCCATTAAACGTAACACGGATAATGCTAAAGACTCTACACCACGAACATGACCTGTACCGTTACAGCGAGGACATACACCTTGGCTAGTTTCACCAATAGAAGGACGAAGGCGTTGGCGTGACATTTCAAGTAAACCAAAGCGAGAAATACGACCCAATTGGATACGTGCTCTGTCTTGTTTAACCGCATCACGCATTCTATTTTCAACTTCACGTTGATGACGAACTGGTGTCATATCGATAAAATCGATAACCACTAAACCACCTAAATCGCGCAAGCGTAATTGGCGAGCAATTTCTTCTGCGGCTTCTAAGTTGGTATTAAATGCTGTTTCTTCTATATCTCCACCTTTCGTTGCACGGGCAGAGTTAATATCAATAGAGGTTAACGCTTCTGTAGGGTCAATAACAATTGAACCACCAGAAGGTAGGCGCACTTCACGTTGAAAGGCTGTTTCTATTTGTGTTTCTATTTGGTAATGAGTAAATAGCGGTACGTCATTGTTATACAGTTTAACTTTACTTAAAAAGTCAGGACGAACAATTTCAATATGCTTTTTAACGCTTTCAAAGATTTTCGGGCGATCAATCAAGACTTCACCAATATCACGACGTAAATAATCGCGAATAGCACGTAAAATAACGTTAGTTTCTTGATGAATTAAAAATGGCGCAGGGCGACTAGCAGCTGCTTCTGAAATTGCATTCCAATGATGAGTTAAAACGTTTAAATCCCATTCAAGCTCTTCATATTCTTTGCCCACACCAGCGGTACGAACAATTAAGCCCATGCCTTTAGGAAGTGTAAGTTTGCTTAATGATGCTTTAAGGTCGGTACGTTCATCACCTTCGATACGGCGAGAAATACCACCAGCACGAGGGTTATTTGGCATAAGTACCAAATAGCTACCGGCAAGGCTGATAAAGGTCGTTAACGCTGCGCCTTTTTGGCCACGCTCTTCTTTATCAATTTGTACAATAACTTCTTGGCCTTCACGTAGTACTTCTTTGATATTAGGACGGCCTTGAAAGCTGTATCCTTTAGGGAAGTATTCACGAGCGATTTCTTTCATTGGTAAGAAACCGTGGCGGTCTGCACCGTAATCAACAAACGCAGCTTCTAAAGAAGGTTCTATACGGGTGATTTTAGCTTTATAAATATTTGATTTTTTTTGTTCGTGACCAGGACTTTCGATATCTAAATCGTAAAGTTGTTGACCATCGACAAGTGCTACACGCAATTCTTCAGATTGTGTAGCATTAATTAACATACGTTTCATAGTTTGTGTGACTCATTTTTAGTCACAACACACCATTGCTTAGAACACAAAGTCATCTATCGCTATGGTAACAGCAACTTGTCAGCCTCACGGGTGTCAATCTTACTACGCCATATTACGCAGCAAGCTGTTAAAAATTCTGATTGTTTTAATAACTGAGATGATAAACACCACAGTAAAATTGATTCTTTATGTGCCCAGCCTGTGTGCTGTGCGCAACAGAAAAAAGTGCCTCGTTAATGTTAGTTCGATATTTTTATCGTGTTTTCTAATGTTTAACGATTGGAAATGTGACTTATTTTTCTGTTTAATTACATAATTGCTTTATTGCGCGGGACAATATGTTTATGTGTTGTTATTGACAAGTTACACGCGTCAAATTCACAATAGGCCTTACTTTTAGTATCTCGACAATGAAGTTTTATAACATTATCTAACACTAATGTGGCCGCATATTTGCCTCTTACGTCTCGCTTAAAGCATCCTTTTTACTTGTTACGGCTTAAATATAGCGGTAACCATCCTATTATCACACTTTATTTATAGATAAGGCAATAAAATCCTCGTTTAAATTGCCTGTAATTAGAAAAAAACATGTTAAACTGCGTAGCATTATGGTTCTTAGTAAAACAGATATGACAGACAGCCCAAAACCCCAAGTTAGATTTATTACTGTAGACAGCGAAGATGCCGGTCAACGCATTGACAACTTTTTAGTAAAAACCCTCAAAGGTGTGCCAAAGAGCATGCTTTATCGTTTATTGCGTAAAGGCGAAATACGGGTGAACAAAAAGCGCACTAAGCCTGAATATAAGCTTGTTGATGAAGATATTATTCGTGTTGCACCCATTCGTGTTTCTGAAAATACCAATACAGTATCTACGCAACTAAATGTTGTGGCTAATTTAGAAAAACAGATATTGTTTGAAGATGAACGTTTAATTGTAATTAACAAACCTTCAGGTATGGCAGTTCATGGTGGCAGTGGTTTAAGTTTTGGTTTAATTGAAGCTTTAAGAGCATTACGACCTGATGCGCGTATGCTTGAACTTGTACATCGACTGGATAGAGATACTTCTGGTTGTTTAGTTGTAGCAAAGAAGCGTTCAGCATTACGACATTTACATGAACAATTGAGAAATAAAACGGTACAAAAGTTCTATCACGCCTTAGTTAAAGGTCGCTGGTCAACTAAATTAACCCGTGTTACTGAAAGCTTAAAGAAAAATGACTTAAAATCAGGCGAACGAGTTGTTGTTGTAGACAACATCAACGGTAAAGAGTCTGAAACCCGCTTTAAAGTTCTTCAGCATTACAAAAATGCCACGCTTGTAAGAGCTTTCCCTGTAACAGGGCGTACACATCAAATTCGTGTTCATTGTCAAACTAAAGGGCATTCTATTGCCTGTGATGCAAAGTATGGTCATGAGGATTTTGATGTAGAAATGAAAAGCCTTGGTTTAAAACGTTTATTCTTACATGCGGCTAGTATTGAATTTACTCATCCATTGAGTAATGAACGAATAAAAGTGGAAGCGCCTTTAGAGCCATCATTGGAAAAATTATTAAAAAAATTAACTAAAGCAGATGTCCACTCAACGTAAGCGTGTTTAATTTATAAAATTTAACATGCGGCATAACTTATTTATACCGCGTGAAAACAAAAAAAAGCTCAGTCATTGGATTTTTATATTATCCATTGACTGAGCTTTTTTTCTAATATACAACTCAAATGTTGAGAGCGGATATTTTTCTTAGTTACATTGAACTTGCTTTTTGATGTACAACGTCATAAATCGAACCAAATGATTGTGCAATATTTAAATCTAAGCTCATATGCAGTTTTCTGGCTATATCACTTGAAGAAATAACCCCTCGAATATGATGACTTTCTTGGTCTAACACTAAACAATGTCTTAACTGATAGTTTTCTAATGTTGAAACAACATCACTTACCGAAGCACTTAACAGTTCACTGTAATCAAAAGCGTGAAAATCAGATTTTGGGATCATTAAATCTTTTACTAAAATATCTTCACGCTTGATGCCTTTAGATAACTTGGCAACAATGTGCTGCTCTGATAATTCATTAGTACTAATGATGCCAATAAAGTCGTTATCCTGAGATACTACAATATTCATTCTAACGTGTGTTTTTAACATTAACTCTAACGCGGTTACTGCTTGAGTATCTCCCTCGATCATCAATGCCTTGTGATCTTTAAAATCTGTAAATATTTTTACTGCAGGTGATGCTAAATTAATTTCCTCAAACTGTTCGGGGGTAATAATATTGTCAGTTGCTGCTAGGTTAACTAAGTGTAATTTTTTCATAACGACCTCAAAACTTCTAAAAGCATATGTTGTTAAAGAGAATAGAAATATGCTTTTTAAAAACTAAATTTTATTTACTCATCAAATAATGATTTATATTTTTCATCACTTGGACTTTTACTCATCAATAACTTATTAAGCGCCATCGCTGCTTTTATTTACGCACAAGGCTAGTTACTGAGATATGTTATTACCTAAAATTAAACTTGTTTTGCTATTAGATAGCGTAAACAACGTTATGTTATTGGGTAATTTTTATGAGCAAGTAAATTTTGGTGGAGCTCTAGATTGAAAGTTTTGAAAGGTGGGGCGTTTAATATCAGGATTTGAGTACTGTAAGCTGGCTTGACTATATAAAAAGGGCTGAACGATAATTTCGATGAATAAAGCTGAGTTATCAAAATCATCATTAATGATATTTTCAGATTCTACTATAGTAGGTACATTAAAACTTGCATCACTTAACGATACTGTCTCTATCGCATTTGCTGACGCAGATGCAATGACTATCGATAAAATGAAAAACAGTTTAAACATGTTGAATACTCTAAAAAGGATTAATTAATTGTCTTCAATGATTGTTATGGAGCGAAATATTAGTAATTCAAGTGAAAAGTAATAAATATAAAAATGAATTTTAAATTTATTACTTTTCGAAAATAAATTATTTTAATGATTAAACGCTAAATTAGCTGTAAAGACAAATTAGAGTAGGAAACCTGTCTTATATTATTTATGCTTGTTCAGCGAGTACATCAACGCCATGTTGTTTTAGTAATTCGACAAGTTTGATTAAAGGTAAGCCAATCAAGCTATTTGGATCGTCACCCTCGAGCTTTTTAAATAAACAAATACCTAAACCTTCACTTTTAAAGCTACCGGCACAATTATAGGGTTTTTCAGCGTGTAAATAATTTTCAATGTCGCTAAGTGATAATTCATTAAAGTGAACTAAGAAAGGTTCTATTAATGCTGTTGTAAAGTCTAAACCGCTATCATAAACACATAAGCCTGTATAAAAGGCCACAGTTTTGTTGCTGAACTTTTGTAATTGTTTAACGCCATTTTCAAATGTGTGGGGTTTTCCTAAAATTTCGCCATCGCACATCGCTACTTGATCAGAGCCTATAATTAATGCATCTGGGTATTCGTTTGCCACGGCTTTTGCTTTTTCAATAGCTAAACGCTGAACTAACGCAACTGGCGTTTCATTTTCTAATGCTGTTTCGTCTACATTGGGTTTTGCACAGGTAAAGGGAATGTTGAGTTTAGCTAAAATTTCTTTACGAAAAGGGGATGTGGAGCCTAAAACAAGTTTTTTCATTAATATCACTCAAAATATAATCAGATTATTGTTAATATATGGACTATCTTGAGTTTTTAAACAAATTTAGCTATTTTTCTTTTGACACAGGCCGATAGGCACTTTATTATGCGCGCCTTATGAAGAATCTTAAACTCCCGATAACGATAGACCCATCTAGAAGCGCACAGCGAAAGTTAGTGTGTGAAGGATACTTTGAAGTATCTGGGATGAATAGATTGCTTGCTGTGTGTGATGCACAAAGTGAGCAAGTACAAGTGAGTGCTAATTTTAGTGTGGATGAAGTGGGTTTGGTAGTAATATCAGGCAGCTCATCGGCAACGGTTGCATTAACTTGTCAGCGATGTACTGAAGAGTTTGATTTGGTATTAGAAGTAGATTTTACTTTTAGTCCAGTGAAAAACGCTGAAGCCGCAGCGGAGTTGCCGTCATATTATGACGCAATTGAATTAGATGAAAATGGTGAAGTTAACTTGCGAGAGTTAGTAGAAGATGAGTTTTTACTCGAGATTCCACTAATTCCAAGGCATCCAATTAAAGATTGTCAAGCTCCATCTGATAGTGTTTGGGGGGAATTGCCTGAAGAGCTAGAAAAACCAAATCCATTTGATATATTAAAGAACATTAAATAGTTAAACTTAGCTAATAACCGATTTTAGGAGTAGGCAATGGCAGTTCAAAAGAGCAAAAAGTCTCGTTCAAGACGTGGCATGCGCCGTTCACATGACGCAATAACGACAACGCATTTATCAACAGATCCAGTATCTGGTGAAACTCACCGTCGTCACCATGTAACAGCTGATGGCTTTTACAAAGGTGTTAAAGTAATCAATAAGTAATCTGTAACGATTACCTTGATTAATCTAACCATAGCGTTAGATGTTATGGGGGGCGACCAAGGCCCCCACGTAACACTTCCTGCGGCAATGCTCGCAATAGAAAACCACCCCAATCTGCACTTATTATTATGCGGTGACGAATCTGTCATTGTTGAAACTCTTTCAAAAAAAAATTATTACCCTCATCCTAGAATAACCGTTGTTCCTACTACTCAAGTTGTTGAGATGGATGACAAACCTATTTTTGCCTTACGCAACAAAAAGCAATCTTCTATGCGTAAAACACTCGATCTTGTAAATGAAGATCAAGCGCAAGCTTGTGTAAGCGCCGGTAACACGGGGGCACTTTTTTCAATGGCCCACTTTGTCTTAAAAACCTTACCGGGCGTTGAAAGGCCGGCATTAATCTCTGCATTACCGAGTAATAAATCTGATCAACATGTATTTATGCTGGATTTGGGCGCAAATGTTTTTTGTGATTCAAGTGTTCTATATCAATTTGCGATTATGGGGTCGGTAATGGCAAAAGAAGTCGATGGTATTGAAAACCCAAAAGTAGCGTTATTGAATATGGGCGAGGAAGACAATAAAGGTAGTGATCATATTAAACAAACTGCCAGTTACTTAATGGCAAATGATGATATTAACTATATTGGCTTTATTGAAGGGAATGATATTTTCACCAATAAAGCGGATGTAATTGTTTGTGATGGCTTTGTGGGTAATGTTGCATTGAAAACGTGTGAAGGTGTGGCAAGAATGGTCTACACACAATTACAAGAAATCATCAAAAAGCACTTTTTAGCTCAAATAATGGGCAAAATATTGTCTGGCCCCTTAAAAAAACTCTTTAAACCCATGAACCCCGACCAGTATAACGGTGCAAGTTTGATAGGATTGCGCGGTATTGTGGTGAAAAGTCATGGTAATGCAAATATAACGGCTTTTTATACTGCTATTGTTGAAGCCATTACTGAGATTGAACGACAAGTACCAACTAAAATTAAAGACAAGCTTGAAAAAAGCTTATGTCATAAATAAGTTGCAAGCTCAGTATTATCTAAGTCAATTATAGGTAAATACAGCTTAAAAAATTACATCGGCATAGATCGGATCATGGTTTATGTTGTTAAAGTGGTAAATCAAATTTAATTAGGTCAAAAAATGCAAAATAATTTAGCGTTTGTCTTTCCAGGTCAAGGGTCACAATCTTTAGCTATGTTAGCTGATTTTGCGGATCATGAAGTAGTACAAAGTACTTTTTCTGAAGCATCTGAAGCTTTAGGGTACAACTTATGGCAATTGGTGCAAGATGGTCCGGTTGAAAAGTTAAATCAAACTAACTTTACACAACCCGCGTTATTAACGGCAAGTGTTGCAATATGGCGTTTATGGCATGCATCTTCTTCTGCTTCGCCTAAAGTGCTAGCAGGTCATAGTTTAGGTGAATATTCTGCATTAGTTTGTGCAGGTGTTCTATCACTTGCAGATGCCGTGAAGTTGGTAGAAAAACGAGGCGAATTTATGCAAGCTTCAGTACCAGAAGGTGTGGGAGCAATGGCGGCTGTTATTGGTTTAGATGATGACATTATTATTAGTGCTTGTGAACAAGCCGCGGATAACGATGTAGTTTCAGCAGTTAACTTTAATTCTCCAGGCCAAGTTGTTATTGCTGGTCATAAAGATGCAGTAGCTCGTGCAGGTGTTTTATGTAAAGAAGCTGGCGCAAAGCGTGTTCTTCCTTTACCGGTAAGTGTTCCGTCACATTGTGCTTTAATGAAAGATGCAGCCGACAAGTTAGCAGAAGAGTTTAACAATGTTACTTTTAATGTGCCTAACATACCTGTGATCAATAATGTTGACGTTAAAGCCGAGTCTTCAGTTGATGCAATTAAAGCAGCACTTATTAAACAATTATACAGTCCAGTGCGTTGGACTGAAACTATTCAGTATTTAGCGCAACAAGGTATTGATACAGCGATTGAAGCAGGGCCAGGTAAAGTATTACAAGGCTTGCTTAAACGCATTGATAAAACCATTAGTTGTCAATCTGTTAACGACAAGATATCGTTAACTAAAGCATTAGAATCAGTAGAGTAAAATTATATGTTTTCATTAGAAGGTAAAGTTATTTTAGTAACAGGTGCCAGTCGTGGTATTGGTAAAGCTATTGCTTCACAGCTTAAAGCACTTGGTGGTACTGTTATTGGTACGGCAACATCAGAGCATGGTGCGGCTAATATCAGCGATTACTTGGGCGAAGGGCAAGGTTTAGTGTTAAATGTTACTGACGACGCTTCAATTAGCGCTATGTTTGACTTAATCAAAGAGAAGCATGGCTCGGTTGATGTTTTAGTTAATAATGCCGGTATTACGCGTGATAATTTAATGATGCGCATGAAAGATGATGAATGGGATGATATTATTGATACCAACCTAACATCAGTATTCAAAATCAGTAAAGCTGTATTACGTGCGATGATGAAAAAACGCAACGGTCGTATTATTAATATTGGCTCAGTCGTTGGTACTATGGGCAACGCTGGCCAAGTAAACTATGCTACAGCTAAAGCTGGATTAATTGGTTTTACTAAGTCATTGGCTCGTGAGGTTGCTTCTCGAGGCATTACCGTTAATACTGTTTCACCAGGTTTTATTGATACAGACATGACACAAACATTGACTGATGAGCAAAAAGAAGGCATTTTTGCTCAAGTCCCGGCAAACCGTTTAGGTAAGCCCGAAGAAATTGCTAACGCTGTTGCTTTCTTAGCATCTGATTCTGCAGCGTACATTACGGGCGAAACATTGCACGTAAATGGCGGCATGTACATGGTTTAACACAGGTTTGCTTATCGGCTACTCTTTGTTAAATTTGAATGAATTATAAACAGTTAACAGGTTTGACCAGCAAAAAAGTAAAATTAGAAGCTTGCATGGTTGGCTTTTGACGAATAAACTACACACAATATTGAAATATTGTATTTTCTAGTAAAGGAAAAAAAATGAGTACTATTGAAGAACGCGTTAAAAAAATTACTATTGAGCAACTTGGTGTAAGCGAAGACGAAGTTAAAGTTGAAGCTTCTTTTGTTGATGACTTAGGTGCAGACTCTTTAGACACTGTTGAATTAGTAATGGCGTTAGAAGAAGAATTTGATACTGAAATTCCAGATGAAGAAGCTGAGAAAATTACAACAGTTCAAGCTGCAATCGATTACGTTACTGCTAACCAGTAATATTAAACGAGTGTAATGATTTCAGGCGGTTTAATTACCGCCTGAATTGTTTTTACCGTTTGAAAAATATTTATACCCAATTCAGAATCAACCACTTTGATTTTGAGCAATAAGATATACACCCATTCATATTCTACTCTTTCGGAGGCAGCACATCTCATGAGACGCGTTGTAGTTACCGGTCTTGGCATGCTTAGCCCATTAGGCAATAGCCCTGAATCAACTTGGCAAAACTTACTACTTGGTAAAAGTGGTATTTCTGACATTACGCATTTTGATACTTCAGAGTATCCAACGCGTTTTGCGGGTTTAGTTAAAGATTTTGACGCACAAGACTACATGGCTCGTAAAGAAGCCAAAAAAATGGACTTATTTATTCAATATGGCGTTGCAGCAGGTGTGCAAGCTATCAAGGACTCTGGTTTAGAGGTTAATGAAGCTAATGCTCAGCGAGTTGGTGTTGCAATAGGCTCTGGTATCGGTGGATTGGGTTTAATTGAAGAAAATCATGCAAAACTTTTAAAGAATGGCCCGCGTAAATTATCGCCGTTCTTTGTGCCTTCTACCATCATTAATATGATCTCTGGCCACTTGTCTATCATGTTTGGTATGAAAGGCCCAAATATTTCAATCGTTACCGCTTGTACTAGTGGTGTTCACAATATCGGCCATGCAGCACGTATGATTGCTTATGGTGACGCTGATGCTATGGTTGCCGGTGGTGCTGAAAAGGCTTCTACTACTATGGGTATGGGCGGTTTTGGTGCTGCACGTGCAATGTCAACACGTAACGATGCTCCTCAACAAGCGTCTCGCCCTTGGGATAAAGATCGCGACGGTTTCGTTTTAGGTGACGGTGCTGGAGTACTTGTTTTAGAAGAGTATGAACATGCAAAAGCACGTGGTGCCAAAATTTATGCAGAACTTGCAGGTTTTGGTATGAGCGGCGATGCATACCACATGACTTCTCCACCTGCTGATGGCGCTGGTGCTGCACTAGCGATGAAAAATGCTATTAATGATGCCAAAGTCGATCTTACTAAAATTGGTTATATCAATGCTCATGGTACGTCTACACCTGCCGGGGATATAGCAGAAAGCAATGCAGTTAAATCAGTATTTGGCTCTTCAGCTTATGATGTATTAGTCGGTTCAACTAAATCTATGACAGGCCACTTATTAGGTGCTGCAGGTGCTGTTGAAGCAATATTTAGTATTCAAGCATTAGTGAACAATATGGTGCCACCAACAATTAATTTAGATAACCCTGGTGAAGGGTGTGATCTTGATTATATTGCTCATACAGCGCGAGATGTTAATTTAGACTACGTTTTGTGTAACTCGTTTGGTTTTGGCGGCACAAACGGATCGTTAATATTTAAGAAACTTTAGTTAATTTAAATGCCATAGTCGCTTTAATTTGACTATATGCCGACTATTCGTTAAAACTACTTGAATTCAATTGCTTAAGCCTGAATACTTAGTGTTCAGGCTTTTTTATGGCGACTATTATGACAACAATGGCAAGCGTAGCATTAAGTTTTGTAGATGGACAACTTGCTGATACGATCTCAATTAGCGACCGTGGTTTAGCTTATGGTGATGGTTGCTTTACTACTGCTCTAGTTATCAATGGTGCAGTAGCTATGTTGCCCCAACACCTTAATCGTTTACTAGAGCAAAGTAGGCAACTTGGGTTACCTAGTTTCGATCTAGCCACATTAAAAGTTACTATAACTAACTTAAGTGCTGGGATTTCAATTGGCGTTATAAAAGTTATTGTTACCTGTGGCAGTGGTGGCCGCGGCTATTCACGCTTGGGTGTTGAACAAGCTAAAGTGATTGTTTCTTTTCACGATTACCCAAAGTACTATGCCCAATGGCAAAAAGAAGGAATAACTGTTGGTATAAGCGAGCAAAAGCTAGGTATTAATCCAATGCTTGCCGGTTTAAAACATTTAAATCGCTTAGAACAAGTTATGTTAAGAGCTGAGCTAGATAAACGCCCTGAAGATGATTTACTTGCCTGTGATATCAATAACAATATTATTGAGTGTTGCAGTGCTAATGTTTTTTGGTTAAAAGCAGGCCAATGGCAAACGCCGTCTTTATCAACCGCTGGCGTTGTAGGTTTAATGCGCGATAAAATTTTATTAAATTATCCCGAAATTATGCCTGCTAATTACGATTTAGAAACATTGAATAATATTGAAGCCATGTTTATAAGCAACGCTATTTTAGGTATAGTGCCGGTAAAGGTTTTTAATGACCGTCAATTAGATACATCATTGGTTAGAAACATACAAACCCAGTGCATGAATTATTAAAAGTTTACAAAATATGTTTAAAAAAACACTTCTGACTTTAGCAGTTTCAGTATTACTTAGCATTATTGCTGTGATAGTTGTTATGCTGATAGCTGAAAAAAAAGTACAGCAGCCTTTAAACTTAGTACAGAGTGAGTTTATCACCGTTAAATCGGGCACTTCTTTTAATGCTTTTTCAAAGCAATTGGTTAATAAACAATGGCTAGACAATGATTTTTGGTTACGTATCTATGCCAAATTTAATCCTACGCAAAGCAAAATTAAGTCAGGTACTTATCAAGTAACAACTGAAACCAATATTTTATCTTTATTAAACTTAGTTGTCTCAGGCAAAGAACATCAGTTTTCTATTACTTTTATTGAGGGAAGTACTTTCAAACAAGTTTTAACTCTGTTGGCGCAACACCCAAATATTAGTCACCAACTCGTCGGTTTGTCACCTAGCGCCATCGCTAAAAAATTGGCTATTGTTCAAGATAACCCAGAAGGTTGGTTATTCCCTGAAACGTATGCTTTTACGCAGGGTGCCTCAGATATTAGTATTATTAAAAGAGCTCATAAAAAAATGCAAAGTGCATTGGCAGAACATTGGGAAAATAGAGCAGATAACTTACCTTATAAGTCAGCATATCAAGCGCTGATCATGGCATCAATTATCGAAAAAGAAAGTGGTAAATATGCTGAACATCCACGTATTTCATCGGTATTTGTTAATCGCTTGAACAAACATATGCGTCTACAGACCGATCCCACAGTTATTTATGGTTTAGGTGAAAGGTACCAAGGTGATATAACATACGCTCATTTGCGAGAAAAAACCGCTTATAATACCTATAAAATAAAAGGGTTACCGCCAACACCAATTGCTTTACCTGGGGCTCAAGCTTTAGAAGCTGCATTACACCCTGAGTTGAGCGATTACTTATATTTTGTTAGCAATGGCGCCGGAGAACATATATTTTCCACTAATCTTGCTGATCATAACCGCGCAGTGAATAAATATCAGCGCTAGTAGAGTTAACTTTAATTACACAGTAGATATACAAAAGTAATAGCAATAGAGAATGATATGAATAAAGGTTTTATGGTTGTTTTCGATGGTAGTAATGGCGCTGGTAAAACAACCGTTATTAATGAAGTTGAAAAATATATCGCACAAAAAGGTTTAGATGTAGTTTTAACAAGAGAGCCTGGTGGTACAAACATTGGGGAAAAAATCAGAAATATTATTCTTGATCCCACCACACCAGAAATGTGTGACACAACAGAGCTTATGTTATTTGGTGCCGGTCGAGCACAGCATATACAAGAAAAAATAAAGCCTGCCTTACAAGCAGGGAAAATCGTTATTTCAGATCGTTTTGACGCGGCAACCTTTAGTTTTCAACATTATGCTCGTGGTATTGATTTAACTAACATTATGCAAATTAATGATTTAGCATTAGCAGGCTTTAAACCTGATATGAATGTTATTTTAGACTTAGACCCTGTTGAAGGCTTGAACAGAGTGATGAGTCGTGGTGAAGGGCTTGACCGTTTAGAAGATGAAAAATTAGATTTCTTAGTTAAGGCTAGAAATGGCTACTTAACACAAGCGAAAGAGCAACCAGAGCGTTTTGAAGTGATCGATGCTTCACAATCTAAAGCTGCAGTGTTGAGTGACGTAATTAAAGTTATTGACGCTTTAATTTTAAAACATAGTTAACAATGACTTATTTACACTCAGTTGTTATTGCCTAGTTGAATAAAGTTCGCAGGTGTCAAAATAAAGCTCAAAGCATTCAATAGAAAGTTTTATGGCATATTGAAAGCCATTTATAGATAGTGCAAAGGTTATTTTAAGGTAATAAATGAAAACTTGGTTAGTGACTATTCAACAACAATTATCACGTCAACTTCGCGATAATAAACTTCCGCATGCGTTATTGTTTTCGGGTGTTGAAGGAGCAGGTCAAGAAGAAATAGCCCAGTGGCTTATAAATGTGTTGTTATGTCAAAATGTTAAGTTAAACCATGTAAGTGGTGAAGGTAATAGCAACGAAGTTGAGCATAATAATTCAAGTGATTTAAAACAAGCGCCTTTTATTTTAGAGCCTTGTGGCCAATGTAAAACATGTAAATTATTTGCAAAAAACAGCTACCCTGATCACCTTACTATTATTTCAGATAAGAAAAATATTGGTGTAGAGTTAATTCGTGACCTCAGTTATTTCTTTGAAAAAACAGCCCATATTGGCTTTATGAAAACAGCGTTGGTGAATCAAGCTGACACTATGACTATATCAGCTGCGAATGCGCTGTTAAAAACACTTGAAGAGCCAACAACCAATAGCTTTATCATCTTAACTACGCATAACAGTGATTTATTATTGCCGACAATTATCAGTCGCTGTCATGAGTTTGAAATTCGGCCTCCGGTTGGCAAGGCGCTTTTGGCTGAATTTGGTCAGCAGGGGGATGATCCCTTTGTAAACCTCAGTCATTTAACTGAATTATCAAACGAAGAGACCGCCGTTGCATTTGTAGCATTTCGTGATAAGGTCAATCAATATTTAACTAGTTTTGAATATCGTGAAGATATACTCAAGACATTGACTGAATATCAATATGGTTATCGATGGTTAGAAAAAGTAATTGTTAACTTGATGCGTAATCAATATACATGGCCAACTGTTGTAGGTGAAAATAAACATGTTGCTGCAATTAACAAGCAACAATTATGGGATATATATAATTTACTACTACAAGCAAATGCTAAACTAAAAACAGTAGTGCAAGTTAATAAACAGTTTCTGAGTGAAAAGCTACTTGCAGATATTAGCCTTGTTGTACAAAATAATGCGCAAACAGTAGAGGAATAATTTTGGAAAATATCACGCTTGAATTTATTTCAGATCGGGATTTATACCAGTCATATATGCCATTTATGAAAAATGGTGGTTTATTCGTTAGAACGACTGAACAATTTGAGTTAGGTACAGATATTCAGCTATCAGTTACATTGCCTGATTCGTTAGAGTCTTCTGAACTTAAAGGTAAAGTCTCTTGGATAACACCTATAGGTGCACAAAATGGCACACCAGCAGGTATTGGCGTCAGTTTTGTTGAAGACCCAGACAATATACGTAATCAAATCGATAAGTCGATTGGTCGATTACTTAATTCAGCTGAACCGACATTATCTATGTAGGTTTTCATTGCTGAACTCACATATTAATTTTATTCTCATATTACTCATTTTATTATGAGTAACTATTCCCATATTAACAAAAGCACAATCGTGCGGAGTATCTCGTGTTTATAGATTCCCATTGTCATTTAGATCGATTAAAGCTCGAAGAGTTTGACAATAATTTAGATAATGTTATTGAAGCTGCACTTGCAGAAAAAGTAAATACCTTATTATGCGTTAGTGTTACCTTGCAAGACTTTCCTGCTATGGCTGAGCAAACGGCCAAATACGATAATGTTTGGTTAACCTGTGGTGCGCATCCACTGAATCAGGAAGATGAAATAAATCCTGAACAATTAAGCACGCTTGCTGATCATCCGCGCGTTATTGCTATTGGCGAAACTGGGCTCGATTATTTTTACGCGCCTGAAACTAAACCCGTACAGTTAGACTCATTTAAAAAGCACGTGCGTGTTGCAAATCAATTAAATAAGCCTTTAATTATTCATACTCGCGATGCTCAAGAAGATACTTTAGCTATATTAAGAGCCGAAAATGCGGAGAAGGTTGGTGGTATTTTACATTGCTTTACTGAAAGCTGGGAGATGGCAGAGCAAGCAATAGCAATGGGTTTTTATATTTCGTTTTCTGGAATTGTTACCTTTAAAAATGCAGCCGCGCTGAGAGAAGTTGCTAAAAAAGTGCCTGCAGACAGATTTTTAATTGAAACAGATTCCCCTTATTTAGCACCTGTGCCACACCGCGGTAAACAAAATCAACCTGCTTACGTTGTTGAAGTTGCTAAACACCTAGCAAGTATTCGTGGTACATCTGTTGCTGAAATAGCTAAGCAATCAAGTGAAAATTTCCATCGTTTATTTCCACAAACACTTTTAGATTAATTTAGATAAAAAAATGCCCAAAACTACTGCTAGTTTTGGGCCCAGGGGGTGGCTCACTTAGTTGAGCCTGCGCTAATAAAACATTGTAAGTTTCTTCGTTCTTAACCATTGTATAAAGAAAAATAAAACAAGAACATCGCGAGCATTGAAGTTAAATTCTATCTGTAAATTAAAGTGTAGTGCAGAGAACTATAAAAGCAAAAATTAATTTTTATAATTAGTTTACAATAAGTTATGGTGTAGCGCTTCAGTGCGCATACCGCTTGATTTTAAAAGGCTGGCACTGCATTTCTATGAACTTATTACTGATTATTGTTTAAAGCGAAACTAGCAGGTATAGAACTTGTGTGTCATGATATTTTTATTAAACCTAAAACTATAAGAGCTAAAAATTGTTAAGTCGTATTTGGAGCGGGTTTTTCATTGTCGCCTTTATTTCTGCAATGGTGCAATGGCTAGTATTCGATCACGTGTTAATTTTTGAAGAAATTGTTAACGCTATTTTTAGTATGTCGAAAGTCACCGTTGAAATTGCCATTGGTTTGATTGGTATTTTAAGTTTTTGGCTAGGCATGATGAAAATCGCAGAGCATGCGGGCATTATCGACAAGCTAGCAAATTTTATTTCACCTTTATTTACGCGTCTTATGCCAAATGTTCCAAAAGGTCACCCAGCAATTGGGTCGATGACGATGAATTTGTCGGCAAATTTTTTAGGTTTAGATAATGCTGCAACGCCGCTTGGATTAAAGGCAATGCAAGACTTACAATCACTTAACCCTGACAAAGAAACCGCGAGTGATGCACAAATTCTTTTCTTGGTATTAAACACTTCAGCAGTAACTTTATTCCCAGTAACGGTATTTATTTATCGCGCTCAACAAGGTGCGCTCAACCCTACCGATGTTTTTATACCTATTTTATTGGCCACTTTTGCTTCAACACTCGCAGGTTTATTTGCTGTGGCATTTGTTCAGAAAATAAAATTATATCAACAAGTTATTTTACTTTACCTAGCTGTGGGTATTGCGATCATTGCCGCCATTGTGGTTTATTTTAGCACCTTAAGTGCGCAGTTATTGGCACAGCAGTCGTCTCTTATGGGCAATTTGTTAATTTTTAGTACACTGATCAGCTTCTTATTATTAGCTTTAAAACGAAAAGTGAATGTTTATGACAGCTTTATAGAGGGCGCGAAGCAGGGCTTTGAAACAAGTATCAAAATAATTCCTTATCTACTCGCTATGCTATGTGCAATAGGCGTATTTAGAGCCAGCGGCAGCTTAGACTTTTTAGTAGATGCAATTCGCCAAGTCGTTCTATTTTTTAATGGTGATACGCGCTTTGTTGATGCTTTGCCCACAGCATTTATGAAACCCCTTAGTGGCTCTGGTGCGCGAGCAATGATGGTAGAAACTATGAACACTTATGGCGCCGACTCTTTCGCTGGTCGACTCGCCTCTATAGTGCAAGGCTCAACAGAAACTACTTTTTATGTATTAGCGGTATATTTTGGCTCTGTGGGTATTAGATATAGCCGCCATGCATTAGCTTGTGGCTTAATTGCCGATTTCGCCGGTATAACCGCAGCCATTGGCGTGTGTTATTGGTTTTTTGGCTAAACTATCAAGATGATAAATTGTCGACAGTACATTGTTTTGCTGTAATGTGCTTTGAGATAAATAGCTTGGTATTCGTTGTTTAAATGTTTTTTACTACAGCCCTTTCTTAATAACTCCTCTGCGTAATTATATAGGTCAAAAAGGCCGAATAAGGATAAGCCTATATTGTACCTGTAACTTTTCATTAATTCATTTATTGTCGACAATTAGTGGTTTTTAGCATTGACTAATCGATTTAACACGTTATTATTAGCTCATTACTCTTCAATGTGTCGACAATAATGGCTTTAGATAATCCAACTTCACAAGCAGCGGTTACCACAGCAGATAAAGTTTTCGAACAAATGTTGCATGATATTGTGGAAGGTAATATTCAAGCTGGCAGTAAAATTAGTGAGCCAGAGTTAGCCAAAAAATTTCAAATCAGTCGTTCAACCCTTCGTGAAGCCTTAAATCGTTTAGAAAAGTGTCACCTTATCGAGCGTAAAGCTAACGTGGGCTCTCGCGTAGTCGAATGTTCAATCTCAGGTCTTTTAGAAATATATATTGTGCGTGAAGCCTTAGAAGGTATGGCTTGCCGTCAAGCAGCACAAAATATGACTGATATTGAGATCTCTGAGATGAGAGCCATGCTTAAGCAACATGCAACGGCAAAGGCTTTACGTGATGGTATTGCATACTATCAAGAAGAGGGTGATTTAGACTTTCACTATAAAGTTATTCTTGGTAGCCATAATCAACAGTTAATCAACATATTGTGTGGCCAGCTATATCACCTAGTTCGTATGTATCGCTGCCAATTTGGTATGAACAGCCCACGCGCTACTAAAGCATTTGATGAACACTCTCGAATAATTGAAGCGATTGCCGACCGAGATGGCGAATTAGCCGAAATGCTAATGAGGCGTCATATTGCCGCTTCACGTAAAAATATTGAAAACAAAATTGCACAACAGCAATAGCGGTTCTACGCTATTTTACATTACATAACTTGATAATAAAGGACCCAATAATGTCTACATCCGCAAATACATTATCTCCTGGCGCTAAGTTTCGCCAAGCTTTAGCAAACAATAAACCCTTGCAAGTTGTCGGTACCATTAATGCCTATTGCGCAATGATGGCAGAAGAGCTTGGTCATCAAGCTATTTACTTGTCGGGTGGCGGTGTTGCAAACGCATCTTACGGTTTACCTGATTTAGGCATGACATCATTAAATGATGTTATTGCTGATGTGCAGCGAATTACTAGCGCATCAACTTTACCGTTATTGGTTGATATAGATACCGGCTGGGGCGGGGCATTTAATATTGCAAAAACTATCCGAGACATGGAAAAAGCTGGCGCAGCTGCTGTTCATATTGAAGACCAAGTAGCACAAAAACGCTGCGGCCATCGTCCAAACAAAGAAATTGTTTCTACCGAAGAAATGGTAGATAGAATTAAAGCTGCTGTCGATGCTCGAACAGATAAAGATTTTTTCATCATGGCAAGAACCGATGCCTTTGCACAAGAAGGTTTAGAATCGGCACTCGAACGCGCAAAAGCCTATGTAGCTGCTGGTGCTGATGGCATTTTCGCTGAAGCAGTAAAAACTGAAGAACATTACCGTGCTTTCACCGAAGCGCTTGATGTTCCAGTTTTAGCTAATATTACTGAATTTGGTCAAACTGAGCTTTGGAATAAAGAGCAGTTAGGTGAGTGGGGTTGTGCCATGGTGCTTTACCCATTATCGGCATTTAGAGCAATGAACAAGGCTGCTGAGTCAGTATATAAAACCTTGCTAAATGACGGTGACCAAAAAGCAGAAATTGATAACATGCAAACTCGTATGGATTTGTATGATTACTTGGGTTACCACGATTATGAGCAAAAACTTGATGCCTTGTTTACTGAAGGTAAAAACAAGTAATTCATGCTTATAGCTCGAACGTAAATGCAAAAATTAATATACAAAATAAGAAACTAAATTTTAACCATTAACGGCAACTTAACTGCGGTTAACGGACAAGAGGAAAGAATGATGACAGAGAAAAAATTAACAGGTGCAGGCTTACGTGGTCAAAGTGCAGGCGAAACAGCATTATGTACTGTAGGTAAATCAGGCTCAGGCTTAACGTATTGTGGTTACGATGTTGCAGACTTAGCTGAAAATGCCACGTTTGAAGAAGTAGCATATTTACTTTTCAATGGCGAACTGCCTAATGAAAAAGAGTTAGCAGCATACAAAACTGAATTATTTGCTATGCGTGATTTACCGCAAGCGTTAAAAGAAGTGCTTAAGCTTATTCCAAAAGAAGCTCATCCTATGGATGTAATGCGCACAGGTTGTTCATTTTTAGGTAACTTAGAACCAGAAAATGATTTTAGCGAACAAAACCGTGCCGCTAACCGTTTGTTATCAGCATTTCCTGCCATCATGTGTTACTGGTATAAGTTTTCTCATGACGGCGTAGAAATTGACTGTACGTCAGATGAAGCCTCTTTAGGTGGCCACTTTTTACGTTTACTAAATGGTACAAGCCCGTCAGCACAGCACGAACGTGTTATGGATGTATCATTAATTTTATATGCCGAGCATGAATTTAACGCTTCTACCTTTACAGCACGTGTTTGTGCGTCAACGCTATCTGATATGTTCTCATGTGTTACTGGTGCTATTGGCACCTTGCGTGGTCCATTACACGGTGGCGCAAATGAAGCGGCAATGGATATGATTGAAACCTTTACTTCACCTGCTGATGCCAAAGAAAAAATGGCTGGTATGCTTGAGCGCAAAGAAAAAATTATGGGCTTTGGTCATGCGGTTTACAGCACATCAGACCCTCGAAACGTTATTATCAAAGCGTGGTCTGAAAAACTTGCCGCTGAAAATGGTGATACTTCGTTGTACGATATTTCAGTGGCTTGTGAAGAGTTTATGTGGGATACCAAAAAATTATTTTGTAATGCCGATTTCTTCCATGCTTCTACCTATAATTACATGGGTATTCCAACGAAACTATTTACCCCTATTTTCGTTTGTTCGCGTTTAACAGGTTGGGCAGCTCATGTGATGGAGCAACGTACAAATAACCGTATTATTCGACCTTCTGCAGATTACATTGGTGCAGAGCCACGCAAAGTTCAGCCCATAGCACAAAGGTAATTTGCACTTAGCATTTACCGACACAAAGCCTTATCAACAAAGATAGGGCTTTGTAATTTATTAAATTACTGAAAAAGTATCGCTTTTATACTTTTCAACTCTGTGGACTAAATTATGAATTATGATTACCGCAAACCTTTACCAGGTTATAAAAATAATGGTCTAACGATAGATTTCTTTGACACCAAAGAAGCTATCGAAACTATCAAGCCCGATGCTTATAAAACATTACCTTACACGTCACGTGTACTCGCAGAGCAATTAGTTCGACGCTGTGACCCAGCGATGCTAACGGATGCGTTAAAGCAAATTATCGAAGGTAAACAAGACCTTGATTTTCCTTGGTATCCAGCACGTGTTGTTTGTCATGATATTTTAGGTCAAACAGCATTAGTTGATTTAGCGGGTCTTCGAGATGCCATTGCAGAACAAGGCGGTGATCCTTCTAAAGTGAACCCAGTTGTGCCAACACAATTAATTGTTGATCATTCACTGGCGGTAGAAGCCCCAGGTTTTGACAGTGAAGCATTTGAAAAAAACCGAGCCATTGAAGATCGCCGTAATGAACAACGTTTTCATTTTATCGAATGGACGAAAACGGCTTTTAAAAACGTTGATGTAATTCCTGCGGGTAACGGCATTATGCATCAAATTAATTTAGAAAAAATGTCGCCTGTTATTCAAGCGCGCGATGGCGTCGCCTTTCCTGATACTTGTGTTGGCACCGACTCACATACTCCGCACATTGATGCCTTAGGTGTAATTGCCATTGGTGTGGGTGGTTTAGAAGCTGAAACGGTAATGCTAGGTCGCCCATCGATGATGCGTCTGCCTGATATTATTGGTGTAAAGCTTACCGGTAAACGCCAACCGGGCATTACAGCAACCGATATTGTGTTAGCAATAACTGAGTTTTTGCGTAATCAAAAAGTGGTTTCGGCATATTTAGAGTTCTTCGGAGAAGGCACTAAAAGTTTAACCATTGGTGACCGTGCAACTATCTCAAACATGACCCCAGAATATGGTGCGTCTGCCGGTATGTTCTACATTGATGAACAAACTATTGATTATTTAAAAATTACCGGTCGCGAGCCAGAGCAAGTAGCACTTGTCGAAACGTACGCAAAACATACCGGTTTATGGGCCGACGACTTAGTTGAAGCGCAATATCCGCGTGTAATCGAATTTGATCTATCAACAGTAGGGCGTAATTTAGCGGGTCCTTCTAATCCGCATCGTCGTTTAGCGACCGCTGATTTAGCTTCAAAAGATATCGCGAAAGACTTAGCTGCTTGTAAAGTACAAGAAGCCAACGGTGAAATGCCTGATGGCGCCGTTATTATTGCCGCGATTACGTCTTGTACCAATACCTCTAATCCTCGTAATGTGGTTGCGGCGGGCTTAATAGCTAAAAGAGCCAATGAACTTGGTTTAGTGCGTAAGCCTTGGGTTAAATCATCGTTTGCGCCAGGTTCAAAAGTTGCCAAACTTTATTTAGAAGAAGCTGGTTTGCTGTCTGAAATGGAAAAATTAGGTTTTGGTATTGTTGGTTATGCTTGTACAACTTGTAATGGCATGTCGGGCGCGTTAGACCCTAAAATTCAACAAGAAGTGATAGACCGCGATTTATACGCAACTGCAGTATTGTCAGGTAACCGTAACTTCGATGGCCGAATTCACCCTTATGCTAAACAAGCGTTTTTAGCGTCACCACCCTTAGTTGTCGCTTATGCTATCGCCGGTACTATTCGTTTTGACATCGAAAAAGATAGTTTAGGCCAAGATCAAAACGGTAACGATATCACTTTAAAAGATATCTGGCCGAGCGATGAAGAAATTGATGCAATCGTTGCATCAAGTGTTAAACCCGCGCAGTTCAAAAAAATCTACACACCTATGTTTGATTTAGGTGCGTTTGAGCCAGCTGAAAGTCCATTATATGCATGGGACGAAACCAGCACTTATATTCGTCGTCCGCCATATTGGAATAAAGAGGGGGAAGGTGCATTAGCCGGTGAGCGAACCATGAAAGGTATGCGCCCATTAGCGGTGTTAGGCGATAACATTACTACCGATCATTTATCGCCTTCAAATGCTATTCAGTTAAACAGTGCTGCTGGTGCATACTTACATAAAATGGGTTTACCAGAAGCTGATTTTAACTCTTACGCAACGCATCGTGGCGATCACTTAACCGCACAACGCGCTACCTTTGCTAATCCGAAATTATTTAACGAAATGTGTCGTGATGCGCAAGGGGAAGTTAAACAAGGTTCGCTGGCACGTATAGAGCCTGAAGGCACTGAATCACGTATGTGGGAAGCGATTGAAACCTACATGCAACGTAAACAGCCATTGATTATTATTGCCGGTGCAGATTATGGGCAAGGCTCTTCGCGCGATTGGGCAGCAAAAGGGGTTCGTCTAGCGGGTGTTGAAGTTATTGTATCTGAAGGATTTGAACGTATACATCGTACTAACCTTGTCGGTATGGGCGTGCTTCCGCTTGAGTTTGTCAACGGCGAAACACGTCACACCTATAACATTGACGGCACAGAAACTTTTGACGTTGAAGGCACAACAGCGCCTGGCGCGAGTATGACAGTGGTAATGACACGTAAGAATGGTGACATTGTTAATATTCCGGTTAAGTGTCGATTAGATACCGGCGAAGAAGTATCTGTATACGCAGCAGGCGGCGTATTACAAAAATTTGCTAACGACTTTCTTGAATCAAGCTTGTAGCAAGTTATTTGAATAATCACTTTGGCTGCACACGCATTTAAAACAATGAATGAGTGTGCAGCATTTTATTCAAATCAACGCTTAAGTTACTGCTAATATTCAAGCAATTTTTTAATGGCTCGTTACTTAAAGATTGATTGCTTAGCATTGATCATTTAAAAACACATTGCTTAAAAACACATTGCTTCAAGGCTAATAGCTTAAAAGGCCCATTGTTGTAAACGTAATGCGCCATTGTTCAAAAAGAAAAGGAGAGAGCCGTGTCTCACGCCCCTCAAATCAAAATCCCCGCAACTTATATGCGCGGCGGTACATCAAAAGGTGTATTTTTTAATTTAACCGATTTACCAGAGCGCTGCCAAGTACCTGGAGAAGCGCGCGATAATATGTTGCTGCGTGTTATTGGCAGCCCAGATCCTTACGCTAAGCAAACCGATGGTATGGGCGGTGCAACATCAAGCACCAGTAAAACGGTTATTTTAGCCAAAAGTGAAGTGGCCGATCACGACGTTGATTACTTATTTGGCCAAGTCGCTATTGATAAAGCATTTGTTGATTGGTCAGGCAACTGCGGCAACTTAACGGCCGCCGTTGGCTCATTTGCTATCAATGCTGGTTTAGTTGACCCGTCACGCATCCCTGAAAATGGTGTTTGTATTGTTCGTATTTGGCAAAAAAATATTGCCAAAACGATTATCGCACGTGTTCCTATTACCAACGGAGAAGTACAAGAAACCGGTGATTTTGAACTTGATGGCGTTACCTTTCCTGCCGCTGAAGTGCCGGTAGAGTTTGTTGCACCCGTTGACCCTTCTGAGGCGATGTTTCCAACCGGTAATGTCGTTGATGAACTTGAGGTACCTGCTATTGGAGCCTTCAAAGCAGCAAAATATCAAGTGACCATGATCAACGCGGGTATTCCCACCATTTTCTTAAATGCAGAAGATCTTGGTTATACCGGCACAGAGCTGCAAGACGCCATAAACAATGACGAGGCAGCATTAGCACGCTTCGAAACTATTCGAGCTGTCGGCGCCGTTAAAATGGCGTTGATTAGAGATGTTTCAGAAGCCGCTGCACGCCAACATACCCCGAAAGTGGCTTTTGTTAGCGGCGCTAAAGATTATATAACATCAAGCGGTAAAGCAGTTCTAAGTACAGATATCGACTTGCATGTACGGGCATTATCTATGGGTAAATTACACCATGCCATGATGGGCACAGCCGCCGTAGCTATTGGCGCAGCCGCAGCAATACCCGGCACATTAGTGAATGAAGCCGCTGGCGGTGGTGAACGCGATGCCGTGGTATTTGGTCATCCATCGGGCACACTAAAAGTAGGCGCTCAAGCATCACAAGTTAATGCGCAGTGGACGGTCGATAAAGCGATTATGAGTCGAAGCGCGCGTGTTTTAATGGAAGGTTGGGTGCGTATTCCAGTAGATTCGTTTTAATCGGTGATTTTGGTTTAAAAAAGTGGAAAGTGTGCGGTTGTAGTTGGTGTGATCACTTTGGTGGTTATTTAACAGTCACTATATATTAGCTTTGTATTTATTTTAATGTTTACGTGTTTTTATACTGCTCTCGTTGATTTCCCGCTTTATTGTAGAAAGGTAGATTTAATCTGCCTTTCTACATCGGTGTATTCATGGTTGATAATAAGTAATTGAATGTAAAAGTTAAACTATGTATATTGATTTTAATAAATATTCATTTGCAAGGTGGTCTTGCTTGTTGAAAAGGTGGGTTTTTCCATACAAGAAAATTAAGTCATTCACTTCGTTCGCTGGGACGCATACACGCAGGGCGGTTTCGCTATTATTCCCTACGTACCAGCTTCCCTTATTTAAAAGTTAGCTACCCAAGGAGAGTTTGGTGAAACGTGATATGGATCTAGTTCGTAAAATATTACTTTTTATTGAGTCAAAAGAAGATGACCATCCAATAATTGAACCTCCATTTGAGGGATACGAAAAAATTACTTTCCTTGAACACTATCACCTTCTTTATGAGGCGGGTTTAATCCGCGCTGAAACTGTATGTTCAGACTCTACACCTGAGAGAGTCATAAAAGTTATTCCATTTGGCTTAACGTGGGCAGGCCATGATTTCGCGGACACTATTAAAAATGATGGAATTTGGAATAAAGCAAAAGAAAGTGTTTCATCTAAATTAAGTGGTTTACCATTTGATGTTTTAAAAGCTGTTCTTATCGGCTTGTGCAAAGAAGCCATCAAGGATGCCGTAAAAGGTTAACTATAGTTTAGGAAGGGTCTCCTGCTAATGTTCTACTTAATAATCACCATTAATAAACGTTTTTGATTGTTAAAATAAAGTAATCTAGTTAGAGTATTTTGGTTAAAAAAATTATATAAAAAACTAGTAATTATATAGGCTCGTTCATTTTAAAGGAGAATTAGTGCAAGCTAGGTCTAAAAATCCCATGATCAGTTTTGGTGATTGGCTTCTAATTGGAATTCCCTTAATTGGTTATTTGTATACCTCAATTCCTCTTATGTTATTACCTTTACCTATTGCGATTGCATACTCAATTTTTGGTGCGTTAAAAAGACATCACTTAAACCAACCATTAGTTGAGCCTGAGAAAATCAGACTTTACTCAAGCTTGCATATAAAGTTTAAAATTGGTTTATTAATTAGCTATTGGTCATTAGAGCTTATTGCTTTGTACCTTTCAGAAATTTAAACCTTACTTTATTATTTTTTATCTAGCCATCCATATATTTTTTATCTAACCACCCATAAATTCTGCTCATATTTCAATCGAAAATTAACAGTCCATTCATCCTAATTTGTATATCCCATAGTAAATTATCTTAAATTTTATTTATTTTGTTATGCACTAAATTTAACTGTGTTTTTGTACAGCTGGGTGCGATTTCCTGCTTTCATCCAATAAAAAGGAAATATTCTCGTTTATGTCTTTAGCATAACGAGATGTTTTATTAGTAACTTATTGTAGATAGTGAATAAATCAGGTATGTTTTGATTATTATAAAATATGAAAGAAGGATTTTTTCCTTGTTTAAACAAGGAATTTTTCCTCATAATAAGCTGTTATGTGTACAAGGAAGGTTGAGCATTGGAAAATATACCTGAATATCCAATAAGCATTGTTTATGCAGATAACACTGAAAGTGTTGTACTAGCTAATGACATGGAGGTTATGACCCACCTCGAATGGTTTGATTCTGAAGATTCCGAATATTGTGTACAAGTAATAGATGCAAAAAATAAAGCTGTTTGTCTTAAGGTTGAGGCACTAGAAATTATAGTGCTAAAGTACACATAACAAGCTGTTCAAGCGGGACTGCTAAAGTTTGGCTCGGTTCCGCTTCGCTACACATTTTAGCCAAACATTATCAGCCCCTTAACAGGGCGTTATGTTTCTTTGAGGGTTCTGTGAAAATTTATACTTTAGTGGCATTAGCTGTATTTGGATCTATTTGCTTTACTAGTGGTTTCTTTCTTGGTCAGCATACTTATTACGACGATAAATCTTTGGATCTATTAAAACAAGGTTACATGGATTACTTGGATAATGCTTCCGAGTCTCAGAAACTTGGTAGTGATTTAATGTTAATTGATTTACTGAGAAAGTGTGAGAACGAGGATTGCTCTGGAGTCATAGACGAAGTATTAAAGCCACAACTTAGAGAAGTTGTAGAGAGAATTAACAGGACACCCATCTTAAATTGAAATTACAGAACACTGAACTAAACTAAGAAAACCCCATTATCTCAGGTGAGTTATGGCTACGCCAAGGAAGCAGCAAATCAGTTTAGTAAACACCCCGTATTATCATTGTGTGGCGCGTTGTGTTCGACGCGCTTTTTTATGCGGTGAAGATACCTTATCAGGACAAAGCTTTGAGCACCGCCGAGAATGGATAGAAGAGAAGTTACACTTTCTCAGCCAATTGTTTGCCATTGACGTTTGTGCTTATGCGGTAATGAGTAATCATTATCATGTGGTGTTATTTATTGATGAAGAAAAAGCCCAACAATGGAGCATGAAAGAGGTGCTTGAGCGCTGGCACCGCTTATACAAAGGCACATTACTCACACAACAACACTGTCGGGGTGATGTACTGCCAAAGCAAGAATTAACAGGACACCCACCTTAAATTGAAATTACTGAACACTGAACTAAACTAAGAAAACCCCACAACATTATCTCAGGTGAGTTATGGCTACGCCAAGGAAGCAGCAAATCAGTTTAGTAAACACCCCGTATTATCATTGTGTGGCGCGTTGTGTTCGACGCGCTTTTTTATGCGGTGAAGATAC
>NZ_NBOE01000016.1 GCF_002104515.1 Colwellia polaris
TCTGCTCAATGAATTCTGTCGTGTTACTTAATCCCGACTAGGAACTAAGTAACTACATAAAACGTATTATTTAAATCCGAAGACCTAAATGATACTTATTTTGTGTGACATCATATTAAGCTGTTTTTTGTTACCCGAAGGTAACTATGTAAAATCAACGTTAATGTGAGTGTCCACACAAATTGCATGATAACTAATTGTTAAAGAACGTTAACTCTAAGAGTTAACAATTAAACATCTCATTCGTGTTTAACTTGCTGCTGCAGGCCTTGCCTGAAGCGAGATGCGCATTCTACGCAACTCTGTTTCAATGTCAACGTTTTATTTGAATTTATTTTAAAAGTTTTTAAAACTTTCAAAACGAACCTTTAAAACGTTAAGTTAACTAATTTAGCCTAAACCGCGCTAGATAACTCATTAAAACAACCTCTTCGACTTGTCCCGAAGAAGTGGAGCGCATTTTAGAGGTTTCTCGCCCCACGTCAACAGTTAAATGCAATTAAATTGCAAAAAGATGTTTGTTTGCTTTTTATTTGTACAAGCCTTACTGCAGTTGAGTTTTTAACGCGCAATACGTTGATTAATTACACGACTTTAACCGTTATTACATAGGCATTGTTGTTATTTATATTTACACGAATAAAACTATTTAGATGAATATCGCTATTTCGTGACTTGTTTTGCTAATATATCTTAATCAGTCATAAGAAAGTCTTTTATATATGAATAATAATTTTCGAAGCTATCGTGGTATTTCGCCTTCATTAGGTAAAGCTGTTTACGTAGATCAGTCTGCTGTTCTTGTTGGAGACATTACTTTAGGTTCAGATACGAGTGTTTGGCCTTTGGTTGCAGCGAGAGGTGATGTTAATAAAATAACTATTGGTGTTAGAACTAACATTCAAGATGGTACAGTTTTGCATGTCACTCGCAAAAGTGAAGGAAATCCTACAGGTAATCCCTTAGTTATAGGTGATGATGTTACTGTAGGCCATAAATGTATGTTACATGGTTGCACTTTAGGTGATCGTATTCTTGTTGGCATGGGCGCTATTATTATGGACGGTGCAATTGTTGAGAGTGATGTTTTTATCGGCGCTGGCAGCTTAGTACCACCAAACAAAACTTTAAAGAGTGGATACTTATATGTAGGTAACCCAGTTAAACAGGTAAAAGAACTAAAAATAAGTGAAGCTAACTTTTTGAAACAGTCTGCCATTAATTATGTTGAATTAAAGGCTGAGTATCTAGCAGGTGCTTAGTTAGCCATTATAGTTATTTCATTTCAATATGAATTTCATCATCTTCTGGCTCATTCTCCTCGAGCCAGAGTTCGGTAAGTTCTTCTAAATCATATTTAGTACAGTTATTTATCTCGGTTAACTGCTTTAGCTGCATTGAATGAAAATATATCGTGATTCTTTGTCCTGACAATTGCCCAGTAAAAGACCAAGCGTCATGCGCTTTGTTAAACTGTAAGTCATCATTAAATATAATAGCTTGGTTCATGTGATTACTTCTCTTTCTTTAGCGTTACACTAATTGTTCTCTTAATGATTTAAGTATAGGTTCTACTTCAGGGTTAATATCGGTCCATAATTGAAAACTTGCTGCCGCCTGCCCTACTAACATGCCTAATCCATCGATAACATGTTCAACACCAAGTAAACGGGCTTGTTGCAGAAATGCGGTCGGCTTTTTACCGTATACCATGTCGTAACATGTATTGGCGTTTTCAATGGTATTATTTGATATGGGTAGGCTATCGCCAGATAAACCGGCAGAAGTCGCATTGATAATAATATCAAACTGCGAGTGTTCGGTATCAGAAAACGTCACCGCTTTAATTGGCTTGTTTGGGTATTGCTCAGCGATTGCCTCGGCTTTGCTTAAGGTTCTATTGGCAATTGTTAATGATTTTGGTGCTTTATCTAATAATGCTTGTACTACTCCTTTTGCTGCTCCACCGGCACCTAACAATAAAATATGGCTATCTTGCAAGATAACTTGATGTCGGAGCAAATCACTTACTAGGCCTATACCATCGGTGGTGTCTCCATAGATAATCCCTTGGGTAAAAATTAAGGTATTAACCGCGCCAGCCAGTTTGGCTTTCTCGCTAAGTTCATCACACATTGCAAATGCTTGCTCTTTGAATGGTGCAGTTACATTAGCGCCTTTACCATTATTCGCAATAAGATTATTTACCGCTTTTTCAAATTGTCCTAATTCGACTAATTCACTTTGATAATTTAATAAGCACTGAGATTGCGCGGCAAAACTTTGATGTATGAAGGGAGATTTAGATTGGGCAATAGGATTGCCAAATACACGATATTGATCCATGAGGTTTCTAGCTTTTTTATAGCATAAGTGTTTAACCTAAGATTAACGCAGTTATGAAAAGATAGAAACATAAAAGCAGTAACACTATTACTGCTTTTTATATCAATTTCGCTTAGTTTAGAATTTATAACCTAACATTAACGAGTAAACCATAGGGTCAATATCTATATTAGCTTTACCGATACTGTTGCCAGCGACATCAAATGTTGCCTCAGTATTAATATCAATATAGCGAATAGAAGCATTTAATGACCACTTTTCATCTAATTGATAATCCGCGCCAATTTGAACTGATAAACCAAATGAGTCATCCAACGCTAAGTTGCTTAATCCTAGTGACTCAGGTCCTGCTGAAAATTCTTCATCAAAGAATACCGTGTAATTTAAGCCAAGACCTGCATACGGTTTAAACGCTGAGTTAGTATCAAAATAATAGAGCGCACTCAATGTTGGAGGTAAATGCTTTATTTGGCCTAAGTTTGCGCCGTCAACGCCAAGCACTGCGTTTTTATCTTGAATGGTAATGTCATGCTCAAAAGGTGTTGCCGCTAGTAATTCAACGGCCCAATTTTTATCGAAAAAATAAACAAAGTTAAGACCAAGTTGGGTGTCGTCACCATTTGTTAAGGTCATAGTTGAATCAGCCCCGCCTAACATAATACTTGATTGCCCATTATCTGGGTTAACCAGTGTTGCACCACCACGAATTATGATGTCACCAGCTTGGTTTGCTAGGGCGAGGGGAGAAAGCGTTATAGCAGAGAAAATTAATCCCTTAATAATTGAAGTTTTCATGAAAGCATTACCTTTTGTAAATATGAAATAAACTATTTGTTCAATAAGGTAATTTTACGACGGGACGATATTTGATAAATTGATCTGGCACAAGGTTTGTTGAAAACCTGTTATAAAAGCGATTGTTTTTTAACTGAACAATAGCTTAATAGTCTAAAATTAAAGCCCAAACAGCAATTTTACTATTTGGGCTTTACATAAAATGATTAACTTTAATTAAGCCAGTCTTGTGGCACTAAGTAAGGTAGTAATGCCGCTTCAGGACTATCGGGATCAGCCTGAAAATTATATTCCCAACGCGCCAACGGTGGCATTGACATTAAAATTGATTCGGTTCTGCCACCTGATTGTAATCCAAATAGTGTTCCGCGATCGAAAACTAAATTAAATTCAACATAACGGCCACGTCGATAAAGCTGAAATTGACGATTGTTTTCATCGTAAGGTGTGTCTTTGCGTTTTTCGATCAAAGGTACATAAGCATCAATGAACCCAGCACCGATGGCCTTCATGAAATCAAAGCATTGAGTAAAGTCCCACTTGTTCAGGTCATCAAAAAATAACCCACCTACACCACGGGTTTCATTGCGATGTTTTAAGTAGAAGTATTCATCGCACCATTTTTTATATTTAGGGTAAACATCATCACCAAAGGGGTCACAGATGTTTTTTGCCGTTTGATGCCAATGCACCACATCTTCTTTAAATGGATAAAAGGGCGTGAGATCAAAACCGCCACCAAACCACCAAACGGGCGCTTCGCCTTCTTTTTCAGCAATAAAAAACCTTACATTTGCGTGTGATGTTGGAATAAAAGGATTTTTGGGATGAATAACTAATGAAACACCACAAGCTTGCCATTTTCGACCGGCTAACTCTGGGCGATGTGCGGTTGCAGATGGTGGTAGTTTATCTCCAGAAACCACAGAAAAATTTACGCCACCTTGCTCAATTACCGAACCATTGGTTAGCACACGCGTTCTACCACCGCCGCCTTCTTCACGTACCCAGTTATCTTCAACAAACTTACCGCTACCATCAGCTGCTTCTAAAGAAGCACATATTTGGTCTTGCAAGGATTTTAAAAATTCAATTACAACATTAATATTTATAATGCTCATGAGCGAATAACTTCTCCAGATAATGCATCTATAATAGTAGAAGGCTTTTCATAGCCTAAGGTTTTACCTTTAATAATAAAATCAATTTTAACAGCAAGATCATGAGGGATCTCTTGCCAGGTTTTAGCAGGAGATTGTCCGCTTAAGTTAGCACTGGTTGAAACAATAGGTTTGTTCGTAGCTAAACAAAGCGCTACAACGTCTGGTTGGCTAGTTACACGCACTGCAATCTTATCAAAGCCACCAGTTAATAAAGCAGAGGTATTGATATTTTTAGCCACTAACTGCGTAATACCGTCAGGCCAACGAGACAGCACAGCAAAACGTTTATCTTGTGGTATTTGGTCATCGTCAATATAAGGTAAAAGCTGTGAATAGTTACCAGCAAGCAGAATCAAGCCTTTATCTGCTGAGCGTGATTTAAGCGACAATAGTTTATCAATTGCTTCGCTATTATCCGGATCACAACCTAATCCAAATACAGACTCGGTTGGATAAGCTAAAACCCCACCCTGTTGAAATGTTTCTAATGCTGTAGCCATTGGTTTTATTCTGTAAATAAAGTAAAAATTAATTAACGAGGATTATACGTTCTTTAGACATAAACTACATGCTTAGAAATAAAAAAACGGTATACGCTAATAAAACGTTTACCGTTATGCAGCTCAATTGTCAGTTTGTTGTTAGCTTAAGCCTCAGATAAAGCTTTTACTTTCTGACGTAAAACAAACTTTTGCACTTTACCTGTCGATGTTTTGGGTAAGTCACTAAAAACGATAGTTTTGGGTACTTTAAAACTTGCCATATGGTTACGACAATGCTGTATAACCTCCTCCTCTGATAATGTTTTACCTGGTTTTAAGCCGACAAAAGCACAAGGAGTTTCGCCCCACTTCTCATCTTTTTTCGCGACTACAGCGGCTTCTAAAATAGCTGGGTGCATATAGAGTACGCCTTCTATTTCGACCGATGAAATATTTTCACCGCCTGAGATAATAATATCTTTAGAGCGATCACGAATTTCAATATAACCATCAGAATGCTTAACCGCTAAATCACCGGAATGAAACCAACCTTGGGCAAATGCTTCTTCCGTTGTCGTTGAATTTTTTAAATAGCCTTTCATGGTGGTATTACCACGAAACATAATTTCACCCATGGTTTCCCCATCAGCAGGTACGGGCTTCATGGTGTTTGGATCGAGTACGTCGACATCTTCTTGTGTGGGATAACGTACACCTTGACGCGCTTTTAATGCTGCTCGTTCATCATCACTTTTGTCGTTCCATTCGTCTTTCCATTCGCTAACCACGCATGGACCATAAACTTCTGTTAAACCATAACTTTGGGTGATTTCAATTCCAAGACTCTCAATACCTTTAATTACCGCTGCAGGTGGTGGTGCGCCAGCCGTCATCGCTTTAATATTTTTGGGTAATTTTTCTAGCAGGCTTTTGTCAGCATTTAAAATCATATTGAGTACAATCGGTGCGCCACAAAAGTGACTAACATTATGATCGATCATCGCGTTGACTATCGCACCTACTTCCACTTGTCTTAGGCAAATTTGCGTGCCGCCAACAGCCACTATCGTCCACGGAAAACACCAGCCATTACAGTGAAACATTGGCAAGGTCCAAAGATAGTTTGTTTTGTTATTGGTTGGCCAAATAAAGTTATGGCCTACGGCATTAAGATAAGCGCCACGATGCGAATAAACCACGCCTTTAGGATTACCTGTAGTGCCAGAAGTATAATTTAATGCTAATGCTTGCCACTCATCATGCACAAAAGATTGTGAAAAGTTTTCATCGCCTTGTGCTAGTAGTTCTTGATAGTCCATAGCTCCCAGTCTTTCACCGCTAGGCCCTTCTAGATCATCAATATCTATAACGAGTGGACTGCGTGTTGAAAGTGCTAATGCTTCTTTAACTACACACGAAAAAGCGGTATCTGTTAACAGCACATCACATTCACCATGATCTAAAATAAAAGCAATATTTTTTGCATCTAAACGAATGTTGATAGCATTCAGTACCGCGCCTATTTGCGGTACCGCAAAATGGGCATCAAGAAACTCAGGTATATTTGCCGCCAAAATGCTCACAGTTTGCCCCGGCTTAACACCCATTTTAATTAAGCTTGATGCTAATCTACGAACATTTTTACGATACTGTTGATAAGTAAATTTTTTCTTCCCATGAATAATCGCTACTTTGTCCGGATAAACATCAGCTGTTCTATTTAAAAAATTAATTGGTGTTAATGGCTGACTGTTTGCTGCGACTTTATCTAAACCTTGGTTGTAAATATTACTCATGACTTTCCTCTTTACTTATGGCGGAGACAGATAATCATTATTTTTCAAAGCGTGGAATACAGCTTTGCTTGACTCCATTTAGTTATACTTAGGGCTGCTAAATAAAATTATCATACGCTGAAAATTAAAATAATGAATTATCCTTTGGTCTATATCTAACTCTTTTCAGATGCATGTAGTCAGTTAAGATCAACAGTGCAGTAAATGCCTAGAACAAGGGAAGTAATTTTAATTTATTTAGCATGAAGAGTTTTATAGTATATTCAGAATCGATTTCTCGTTTCAGAAAATTTATAAACACGGTATAATCTGCGCTGAAATTTCACCTAATGTTAACGCCAATTTGCTCGTTATAACGTTAGGCCTCTAATTACATAATCAAAAGGCATATCGCACATGAAAGTTGGAATTATTATGGGTTCAAAATCAGACTGGCCAACCATGCAGCATGCTGCGCAAATGTTAGATTTATTTAATGTTCCTTACGAAACAAAAGTTGTTTCAGCACACAGAACACCACATTTATTAGCGGAATACGCTGAAAGCGCTAGAGATAGAGGCATTACCGTGATTATAGGTGGCGCTGGTGGCGCTGCACATTTACCAGGTATGACAGCAGCTTATACTAGCTTGCCAGTATTAGGTGTGCCTGTTCAATCGAAAGCATTAAGTGGCCAAGACTCATTACTTTCAATTGTACAAATGCCTAAAGGTATTGCCGTTGGAACATTAGCTATTGGTACTGCGGGTGCCGCTAACGCTGGTTTATTAGCTGCTCAAATTATTGGAACCTTTGACTCAACAGTACAAGCAGCAGTTGAAAAATTTAGAACTGAGCAAACACAAACAATTCTTGATAACCCAAACCCTGCTGAATAAGGCCAGTTCAATGAATGTTTTAGTATTAGGTGCCGGACAACTCGCACGTATGATGGCCTTAGCTGTAAAGCCTTTAAATATCAATATACGTGCTTTTGATGTGGGTTCAGGTAATGTTGTTGATCCGCTTTCAACCAACATAATTTTTGGTGATTTAGCACAAGGTATTGAGTTCGCAGACTTTATAACCGCTGAATTTGAACATATTGATCACCAAACTTTGGCTATCTGTCAAGCGTCTGGAAAATTACGTCCTTCAAGCCAAGCAATTAAAGTGGGTGGCGATAGACGTTTAGAAAAAAACTTACTGATAAAATGTAATGTTGCCAATGCTAAACATCAAATTATCGAAACCAAAGCAGACTTTGACCAAGCGTTAGATAATTTATCTTTTCCGTTAATTTTAAAAAGTGCTTTGGCAGGTTATGACGGTAAAGGCCAATGGCGCTTAAAAGACAAGTCGAATGCAGACAGTATTTGGCTCGATATTAAAGCTTTTTTTGATGGTGCAGAGCAAGGCGTTAAACACGCGGTAGTGGCTGAACAAATGGTGCCTTTTGATCGTGAAGTTTCTTTGGTTGGTGCTCGTGATAGCCAAGGGAACACCCTTGTTTATCCGTTAACTGAAAACCATCACACTCAAGGTGTTTTAAGTGTGTCAATTGCTACTCAAATTGATGAAACCTTGCAAGCACAAGCTAAGAAGGTTTTTGATAGTATCGCCAATGAGTTAGATTATATCGGTGTGCTTGCAATAGAGTTTTTTCAAATAGGCGAGCAATTACTAGTAAATGAAATTGCACCTAGAGTACATAATTCAGGACATTGGACTCAACAAGGCGCTGATACGTGCCAGTTTGAAAACCATTTACGCGCGGTTTGTGACTTACCACTTGGTAGTACTGAGCTAGTTCGCCCCTCGGCAATGATCAACATACTCGGTGAAGATGAAGTACCTAATGCTATATTAAATATTGCGAGTACTACTTTACATTGGTATGGCAAAAGTAAGCGTGTTGGCAGAAAAATGGGCCATATTAATGTTTCAGGTAACTCTGAGCAACAGTTAGCAGCACGATTAATGTCATTAGCCGATATTTTGCCTGAAGCCGCATTTGATGAGCTGAAACCTTATGTTGCGGCTTATCAAAATAAAGTAAATTAAAGCGCTATAAAGTCACATAATAAAAAACCAGCAAATTGCTGGTTTTTTATTATCAAACGATTACGTTTTTCTGAAAATGACTACAAGGTTTAGACGCACATTGTAGTTTTTCTCCTGCTGACATTTGCCTCTTCAATAACAAACCAAAGCCACACTTTTCACATTCACCAACAACGGGTTCATGATTAACCACATATTTACATTTTGGATAATGATCACATGAATAGAATGTTTTACCAAAGCGACTGACTTTTGATTGTAAATTACCTTTTTTACATTGTGGGCAGGTAACATTTTGTTGTTCAAGTTCATTGTTATCTTGCGCAACAATATGATGGCAATCAGGGTAATTTGTACAGCCAATAAACATACCGTATCGCCCTTGCTTAACCGCAAGTTCACTGCCGCATTCCGGGCATTCGCTACCAACTAATACTTTATCTTCTACTCGCTCATGTTCGACAACCGCACGTGTATGCTGACAAACAGGGTAAGTAACACAGCCAAAAAACGAACCTGATTTACTGTGTTTTATAACCAGTTTAGCGCCGCAGTCAGGACAAGTTTCATGGGCTTTTTCTAAGGCATGTTCATGACGTGAAAATAATGGTTTTTCGGGATTAGACATAATAGACACCTAAAAAATTAGAAGACTATTATGTCATATATTAAGGTGTTAACTGTAGCGTAATTTTCCAACAAATAGCGCCAGCAAAAAATCACTTAATGCAATGGACCTTCTTGTTCATCAAAAATAAGGTCTTCCATTTGAGAGTAGGCGTTTTCTTTTCCCGGCACATTAAATAGCACCATCAACACTACCCACTTTAAATCATCAATACTAAAGAACTGAGTATCTAACTCCATTACACGATCAATCACCATTTCGCGCGTGGTAAAATCTAATAAATTTACCTGCTCTAAAAACATTAAGAAGCCGCGACACTCTACATCTAAAACTTGGTTTTCTTGTGAGGTATAAATCCTAATTGATTTATTTCCCACTCGTGTTAAATAAGGATAAGCCTCAGTGTCTTGCAAGGCAGCCAATTTTTCTAGCCAAGCAAGTGCTTTATAAATTTCATCTTGGTGAAAACCAGCACGTGTTAATTCATCAGTCAGTAATTCATGGTCTACCATGACATCAGCTTCACTATGAATATAATTTTCAAAAAGATACATCAAGATATCAAACATAACTAGCCCCTATTTAATTTAAGGTAACCTCCTGGTACAGCAGATACCAGCCCCCTAAGTTCAAGTACTGTTAAACGAGTTAGCACTACATCTATAGGTAGTTTACTGCGTGAAACTACTACATCTACCGGTGTAATTTCATATCCCACACTAGCTAACATTGAATCGTTACACAAGTCTTGTTCTTTACTTTTTTCTATCGAAGTATCTTTCTCTTTGTTTCTACTTAAGTTTAGACCGTTTGACGCAATATCTTCAAACTCTTCTACTATATCTTCAAACTCTTCTACTATATCGGCAATACCTTCAACAAGTTTAGCGCCTTGTTTAATTAACCAATGACAACCTTTAGCCTGCAAGTTATAAATCGAGCTTGGCACAGCAAATACCTCTCGTCCTTGTTCTAACGCACAACGTGCTGAGATCAAAGAACCGCTCTTCATTGAAGCTTCAACCACAATAACCCCTAAACTTAATCCGCTAATTAAGCGATTTCTTTTAGGAAAGTGCCCCGCTTTAGGTGCAACGCCGGGAGCAAACTCACTAATAATTAAGCCTTTATTTTCAAGAATATTTTTTTGTAATGCTTTATGTCGAGCCGGATAGATTAAGTCTAAACCGGTTGCAACTACGGCAATCGTAAAACCTTGATTTTGCATAGCACCTAAATGGGCTTGTGCGTCAATACCTAATGCCATACCACTAGTAACCACAAACTGGGCAGTTAGTTCGTTTGCTAATTTGTTGGCTATTTCACGTCCTGAAGCGGTAGCATTGCGGCTACCAACAATAGCCATTTTAGGTAATAACAATAAGTCGGCATTCCCTCGAATGAACAGTACTACAGGGGGATCATAAATTTCTTTTAACAATTTCGGGTATGCTGGTGAGTCAAAGGTCAATATTTGACTTTGACATAGCTCAGTGTCAGTAATTATTTTTGAGAACGCTTGCCAGTCAGGTGATGACACGGCAAGTTGTTGGCGGCTAGTTAAACCAGAAAGGGTTAAATCGACTGATGATGAAAATAAAGCCGTTAAACCATATTTTTCAACTAAAGCAATTTTTTTATGACTGGCTAGCCGTGGAATTGCTTTCACCGCTAACCAGTAATGTGCTGTTGTTAACGCCAATGTTTCATTGTTGTTATTGTTACTTGCCACCTTCTTCTCCTTAAGAGGGGCCAACTTATAGGTTACGGCGCGGTAACTCCATCAAGCACACGAAGAGGCGTTTCAGAATTAAGTATTAATGCCATACTGACCTTATCGTAAACTCTAAATACCATTACCTGCCCTATTGCTTCCGCCGGCATATCGTAATCTGAAAGATTATTGCTAGATAACTTATTCCAGCGTGAAGTATCTTTAGTATATTGTGGACCATTGTCTGTTTCGACTACCGCAGGACTTTTTCGTTTAACTGTAAGTACATCACCAACTTGTAAATTTTGGCTTTGACCTTTATTAATCATTACCACATCAAACTTTGCAAATTCACGCAATTTAGCTAATGAACTAACAATCAACCCGCTTAACTCTTCAGGCGCTGCACGCATGGTAAAAATAGAAGGAAACTGCTGATCTTTATTTACCGGAATAACAAAAGCACCAGAGCGAATTTCACGCGTTGCGCCATCAATATAAATGGTGCTAGGTTGCTTTTTGCTCATATCTCCTGTTTGTGTTGCTTTACCTGTACCAACGAGTTGGATGTTATAACCAAGGTTTTCATTAGTTTCAGGGTCAACAATGGCATCACCTTTATTATAAATACCATAGCTTTGACCAATGGTTAGATCACTATTAATATAAACTTTAAAACCGTCAATGCTCGACTTGTAGCCTTCGTCACTACCAATAATGTAAGGTAGCGCTTCTAATTCAGCTAAACTTTTTACACTATCGTAGCGAATGTACGGTGCAATGGCATGCAATGGCAAAGTACTCACTGGATTTTGATCTTTTAACTGTTTACGAATTTTAGGCGACCATTTAAGTTCAGGCTTACCTTTAACCAACATAGGTTGGCCATTTTCGTCAAAAACGAGTCGTAATTCATCACCAGGATAAATTAAGTGTGGGTTATTTATTTCTGGGTTCAGCCGCCATAATTTAGGCCACAACCACGGTTGTTTGAGAAATACACCTGATATATCCCAAAGAGTATCTCCTTTCTTAACAATATAAGATTTAGGAGCATCTGACTTAATGGTTAGCTCATCAGCCAGTATAGAAACTGACAAAGTTAAACCAAGTATCAACGAAAATATTCTTATTAGCATGTTAATCTGCCTATTATTCTAGGTTTTATCCTAAACCACTATGATTAATTATAATTAATGGCTAAAATTGAAACATAACACTCTATGCGAAATTTCGCGAACTCTTTTGATAAATTATGGCTATTTTACCTGTATTACGATTTCCTGATGAGAGATTAAGAACCAAAGCACAACCCGTAACTGAAGTTAATGATGAAATTCGCACTATTATCAGTAACATGTTTGAAACCATGTATGATGAGAATGGTGTAGGTTTAGCAGCAACTCAAGTTGATATTCACCAAAGAATTGTCGTTATCGATGTTTCTGAAAACAAAGAGCACCCTTATGTGTTAATAAACCCTGTCATCACGCGTAAAAGTGAAAACACACTTATTAATGAAGAAGGTTGTTTATCGGTACCGGGCTGCTATGCAAAAGTTGACCGCAGTGTTGACGTTACCGTGACCGCCCTTGATGAAAATGGTAAAGAGTTTTCTTTAGATGGAGAAGAACTTTTAGCGATATGCATTCAGCATGAGCTAGATCATTTAGATGGTATTTTATTTGTTGATTATTTATCACCACTAAAACGCCAACGTATCAAGAAAAAGCTAGAAAAAGAAGCACGCTTAGATAAAGCAAACGCTTAAGCTTTTTCAAACGTACAACAATTTTACTCAATTGCATTTTGGAAACACCTTTGTCCAACGACTTAACACAACCATTAAATATTATTTTTGCTGGCACACCCGATTTTGCTGCGCAGCACCTCGCAGCACTTATTCAATCGCAACATAATGTCGTTGCGGTTTATTGTCCACCAGATAAACCTGCTGGGCGGGGTAAAAAGCTCACTGCTTGTGCTACCAAGTTATTAGCGTTAGAAAATGATATTCCTGTTCAGCAGCCTGAAAACTTTAAATCTTTAGAGTCACAATTAAACGTAACGGCTTATCAAGCTGATGTAATGGTTGTGGTTGCTTATGGTTTACTTCTGCCAACAGTAATTTTAGAAACCCCAAGGTTAGGTTGTATTAATGTTCATGGTTCTATTCTACCAAAGTGGCGCGGTGCAGCGCCTATTCAGCGCGCATTAGAAGCTGGCGACGCCATAACAGGTGTTACCATAATGCAAATGGATAAAGGCCTAGATACTGGTGATATGATATTAACCGCTACTTGTGACATTACTTCAAATGATACTAGTGCCAGTTTATACACTAAATTAGCAGCTCTTGGTCCAACAGCGTTATTAGAAACGCTAACATTAATGGCTTCAGGTGAATATAAGCGCGAACCTCAAGACAATACATTGGCTACACATGCAGCTAAACTCGATAAAGCAGATGCTGAGTTAAATTGGCAGCAACCTGCACTTGTACTTGATCGCAAAATAAGAGCTTACATTCCGTGGCCTGTTGCACAGTTTACTTTTAATGAAAACGGCACCGAACACCGTATTAGGGTATTGCAAGCAAGTGTTGTAGCGCTTGAACATAAGCAAGCCCCTGGCACTATTATTAGCGTGGATAAGCAAGGTATTGTGGTTGCAACCCATAACAGTGCCCTTAGGCTTGAAACTTTGCAATTACCAGGTAAAAAAGCCTTAGCCGTAGCCGATATACTCAATGGCAAAGCTGAGTGGTTTACTAAAGGCCAATCAATCAATGGCCCAACTCCCCCTCAACAAGAGCTAACTTAATTATGGCCGCTAATCTGAGAGCCCTCGCTGCACGTTGTACCTTTGCTGTTGTTGATAAAGGAAGAAGTTTATCTGACGAGCTACCTCAACAAATTGCAAAAATAGATATTAAAGACAAAGGCCTATTGCAAGAGCTTTGTTATGGCGTATTAAGGCATTTACCAGAACTTGAACATGACGTTCGTGACTTTATTAAAAAACCACTCACGGGCAAACAACGGGTTGGACACTTTTTATTATTGGTCGGCATTTACCAAATAAAATATACCCGCATACCTGATCACGCTGCTTTTAACGAAACAGTTTCAGCCTGTAAGCCTTTAAAGTGTGAGCACTTAAAAGGGGTTATCAACGGTATATTAAGAAATTTTCAACGCCAGCAAAAACAGCTACTCGAGCAAAACATTCAACCCGATACTAGTAAACTACCTGCGGCCGTTGCATTTAACCATCCGTCTTGGTTTATAAAAAAGTTACAACTGAGCTACCCTGAGAGTTGGCAAGATATTCTTAACGCCAATATGGAAAGACCACCTATGTGGTTGCGGGTAAATACCTTACATCATAGTCTTGAGCAGTACTTGCTGTTATTAGCTGACACCGATATTAAACATGCCTATATTGATGAAAAATCATCAGCTATTCGATTAGTAGAAGCTGTAGACGTAAACAAACTCCCTGGGTTTCAACTAGGTTGGGTATCAATTCAAGATGGCGCAGCTCAACAAGCAGCTCACTTACTTGACTGTCAGCCTAACGATAACGTTTTAGATTGCTGCGCGGCTCCTGGTGGAAAAACTTGTCATATTCTAGAATACAGTCCAAAAATTAAAGCCATGACAGCATTGGATATTGAAGCTACTCGGTTACTGCGCGTGCATGAAAATCTTCAACGCTTAAACTTACAGGCTGATGTTATTGCAGGTGATGCTGCTTCTCCTGAAAAATGGTGGGATGGGCAACTGTTTGACCGAATATTGCTAGATGCACCTTGTTCTGCCACTGGTGTAATTCGTCGCCACCCTGATATTAAATGGTTACGCAAAAGCCAAGATATAACCGTGTTAACTGACTTACAGCAAGATATATTAAAAAACATATGGTCTTTACTAAAACCCGGTGGTACTTTGCTATATGCAACATGTAGTATATTGCCTGAAGAAAATAGTCAGCAAGTTCAGCGTTTTATTGATTTAAATCCTGATGCAGAACATATTGCAATTACCGACAACGCGAACGATATAGGTTGGCAAATTTTGACCAATAATAATGCGATGGACGGTTTCTATTACGCTAAATTAGTTAAAAAACAACCATAAAAGCAATCTTAAATGAAAATTATAATTATTGGTGCTGGACAAGTTGGTGGAACATTAGCAGAAAACCTTGTTGGTGAAAAAAACGATATTACGCTTATCGATACCAACAGCGAAACCTTGCGTGAGTTACAAGACAAAATGGATTTACGCGTTGTTGTTGGTCATGGTTCTCATCCTGATATATTAAAACAAGCTGGCGCAGAAGATGCTGAATTAGTTGTTGCCGTAACCAATGACGATGCAATTAATATGATTGCTTGTCAGATTTGTTATTCCCTTTTTAATACCGCCAATAAAATAGCGCGTATTCGATCAAGTAAAATACTTAAGTACCAAGAAGAGCTTTTTCAAAATAAAAACATTCCTGTTGACCATGTTATAGCACCAGAGCAGCTAGTTACCCGCGATATTGCTCGCTTAATAGATTACCCTGGCGCATTACAAGTATTAGAGTTTGCTAATGGCAAAGTAAGTTTAGTTGCTGTGAAGGCTTATTATGGTGGTTTACTGGTAGGGCATGCCCTTTCAACGTTACGTGAGCATATTCCCAATATTGATACCCGGGTTGCCGCGATCTATCGAAATGGTAAACCTATCCGCCCATTAGGCACTACGGTTATTGAAGCCGACGATGAAGTATTTTTTATTGCCGCCTCAATACATATTCGTGCGGTGATGAACGAACTGCAAAAATTAGAAGCACCGTATAAAAAAATTATGATCGCCGGCGGTGGTAATATAGGTTCAGGTTTAGCCCGCTTATTAGAAAAAAATCATCAAGTAAAATTAATTGAGCATTCCGCTAAACGTGCCGCTTATTTAGCATCTGAATTAAACGACACACTGGTTTTTACTGGTGATTCGTCTGATCAAGAACTGCTAATGGAAGAACATATTGATCAATTTGACGTATTTATTGCCGTAACAAACGATGACGAGGCTAATATCATGTCTTCGTTATTAGCTAAACGTTTAGGTGTACGTAAAGCCATGGTACTAATTCAACGAAGTGCTTATATCGACTTGGTACACGGTAGCAATATTGATATCGCTGTTTCTCCTCAACATGCTACCATTTCAGCATTATTGACTCATGTACGTCGTGGTAACATTGATAATGTTTATAGTTTACGTGGCGGTGCGGCTGAAGCGATTGAAATAGTCGCTAAAGGTGACGAAAACTCCTCTAAGGTTATCGGTAAAACTATTCAACAAATAAAATTACCACCAGGAACAACCATAGGCGCAATTGTACGCGATGAAGAAGTGCTAATTGCTCATTCTGACACTAAGATTCAAGCTGAAGATCATGTGGTGTTATTCTTAGTGAATAAACGTTATATCAGTGATGTAGAAGCTTTATTCCAACTTGATGCTATAACTTTTTTCTAATTACACCTCATAGGCTAAAAGGTCTAACATCATAAAGGCTAAATTAAGTTCGCCAAAATGCTGGTGTGAATAATACCAGCAAGGTAAATATCTCTAAGCGTCCGAACAACATAGCAACAATCAATACCCATTTACTAAAGTCCGTGATCTCAGCAAAATTAGCCGCAACCTGTCCCAAACCTGGGCCTAAGTTATTTAAGCATGCTGCCACTGCAGTAAACGCTGAATATTCATCCATACCTGCGGCTAAAAGTAATAACATACAAATTACAAACACAGCGGCATATGCCGAAAAGAAGCCCCAAATAGCTTCAACTACTCGATTAGGTAAAGCCTTTTTACCCAGTTTGATAGTAAAAACAGCCTTAGGGTGCACTAACTTATTTAACTCTCGAACACCTTGTAAATAAAGCAGTACCACTCGAATAACTTTCATTCCGCCACCGGTACTACCAGCACAACCACCAATAAAGCTCGAAAATATTAATAAAATCGGTAGTAATGTTGGCCAGTTGGAAAATGTTGCTTCACCCGCAGAAGTACCTGAAAATCCAGCGGTGGTACTAATTGATACTGCATGAAAAAGTGCTTGCTCAAAGTTTTCGAAACCTGACTGGTAAATATTAAAACTTGCTAGCACCAAAAAACAGATAAGAACCAACACGAGTTGAATACTCAAAAAGGCTTTAAATTCGGAGTCGTAGAAGTAACTGCGTAGCGAGCGACTATTAACTACTGCAAAATGTAATGCAAAATTAACCCCAGCAACTAACAAGAAAAACACACAAATAAAGTTAATTAATGGGCTGTTATAATAGCCAATACTTAAATCATGGGTAGAAAATCCACCTATGGCAATCGTTGAAAACGAGTGACAAATAGCATCAAAAAAACTCATCCCCGCAGCCCAATAACTTAATGCACATGCCGTTGTTAACGACACATAAATAAGCCATAAATGCTTTGCTGTGTCGGCAATACGCGGGGTCATTTTGGAATCTTTTACCGGGCCCGGCGTCTCAGCACGATATAGCTGCATACCACCAATACCTAACATAGGTAAAATAGCGACCGCTAATACGATAATCCCCATACCGCCTAACCACTGCAATTGTTGACGATACCAAAGCACGGCATGTGGCAAACCATCAATTTGCGTTAAAATGGTTGCACCTGTGGTGGTTAATCCAGAAAAAGACTCAAAAAATGCGTCGGCAACCGACAGGTTGGGTTCATCTAATAACATTAATGGTACGGCTGAAAAGCTTGCTAATACAGTCCAAAAGAGCACAACAATTAAAAAGCCTTCTCGTGCTCTTAAGTCACTTTTTTCAGCACGATACGGATACCATGAAAGTAATCCTGCAACTAAACAAAAAACAAAAGACATTAAAAATGAAACACCACCACCGTCTCGATACACCAGAGAAATAAAAGCGGGCGGCAGCATAGTTACGCTCAATAAAGCGACTAGTAATCCTAATATACGGATGATATTTTTAAATTGCACAGTATTTTATTATTGCTTTTTGGTTATGGATTTCAGTAGTAGCTGCCCAGCAGACAGGGTTTGCAATTGCTGCTGAAATAGCTCAATTTTTTGTTCTGGTATTGCAAGCGTAAGAACGATATTTTCATTGTAGTCTTGCTGGATTATTTCACCACCAATTTGCTCAATAAAATACAGTACATCATTCACTTGGGTATATTGACACGCTAGTGTTTTACGTACCATAGGAATTTTCAATTTTGTCGGTAAAAGCGCTAAAGCTTGCTTAACACTTCCGCCATAAGCACGCTGAAGACCGCCAGGTCCGAGTTTTGTACCACCAAAATAGCGCACAACAACAGCGCAAACCTCACCTACATTACTTCCCATTAACATGGTAAGCATGGGTTTACCTGCGGTACCAGAAGGCTCTCCGTCATCTGAAAAGCCGTATAGTTGGCTATCGTTTGGCCGACCAGCAATAAAGGCATAGCAATGATGATTTGCTTGCGGGTGCAGAGCTTGTAAGCTTTTAATAAAAGCCTTTGCTTGTGCACTACTTGTGCATGGCTGAAGGTAGCAAATAAAGCGACTGCGCGTGACTATTGTTTCATCAATAATTTCTTCAGCCGCTATTGTGTATGGTTTAGACACCCAAATATTCGCTTAATTTAAGTCAAGATCTCGGGTCATATTTTCATTATGCGATTGATGCACAATTATATTGTCTTCTATTCTGATACCGCCATAAGGCCTCATTGCATCAACCTCTTGCCAGTTCACCATTTTACCGTGCACCGAGTCTTTTAAGTCGCCGAGCAGTGAGTCAATAAAATATAGCCCTGGTTCTACGGTAAATACTTGGTTACTTTCTATTACACGCGAGGTACGTAAAAAGCCGTGAGGGTCTGGGGCATTAACATGTGTACCGCGCTCATCTGCCATAAACCCACCTACATCGTGTACTTGTAAACCTAAATGATGTCCTAAACCATGCGGGAAAAAAGTCGATATAATACCAGTTTCAACCGCGGTATCCGCATCAACATTAATATAGTTAAACTCTTTTAAAACCTTACCAATTTCACGATAGGTAGCAATATGCAAATCAACATAGCTCAATCCTGGCTTTAAAGCATCAACAGCATTTAACATTAAAGTATCCATGCGAGCAATTAGCTCAGCAAAGCGATCGCGTTTAAATGAATATGTACGGGTAATGTCAGAAGCATAACCATGAAAATTAGCGCCAGCATCTAATAAAAATGAACGATGTGCTTGAGGTACACCGCGATCTAAAGCGGTGTAATGCAAGATTGAGGTATTTTCATTTAACGCTACAATATTGCCATAAGGTGTTTCGCTTTCTACATGTTGAGTAGCTTTTAAGTAAGCGTGCTGAATATCGTACTCTGAGGCACCATCAAAAAAGGCCGCTTTTGCTGCTTTATGCCCTTTTACTGCAATAGCACTTGAGCGGCGCATGCATTCTTGCTCATATGAGGTTTTGTATGCACGATGAAAGTGTAAGTAATTAATTAATGGTTCAGGGTTAATATGCTCAAACCCTAACGCTTTAGCTACTTCAATATGCGCGCCAATATAGGCGAAAGATTTTTTATCGTATGGCAGTAATTTATCAACTTCACTGGCTTTAGCTAAAATTTTAATATCAAAAAATTCATTCCAATAATTATCTGCTAAACCAATAACTTTATGCCAAAAATCAACTGGTTGATAATATATCAGGGTCGGTTTATCGTTGCCATTTACCACTAACCAACAATTAGCAACATCAACCAAAGGTAACCAAGCTTTAAAGTGTGGGTTAACACGAAATGGGTAACTGTTATCGTCTAAGAAGGCTTTAATTTCTTGGCCAGAATGAATAACTAAGCCTTCAAGGTTTTCTCTTGTTAATACGGCTTTAGTACGTTTTTGTAACTCAGCAACGTGTGCTGGGTATTGGTTTGCTAGTTTATTCATCTGGTAACTCTCTAAATTGCTTTGATATTAATTATAACGTGTTTAGCGCTATATTATAATGCTTAGCACAATTGCTACTCGTTAATGTTCATGGCGATAATTTGGTCAAACAAGGACCCTTTCTGCCCTACTTTATCCTGATAAATTTGCTGATAAGCTAAAACACTTTTAACGTATTCTCGGGTCTCTTTAAAAGGGATTGTTTCTATCCAAACGTCTGCAGGTAAAGGTTTGGCATCTTTTAACCAACTTTTTACCCTATGCGGTCCAGCATTATATGCGGCTGTGGCAAGCACCTGATTGCCATGATGTCGGTCGAGTAAATTCCGTAAATATTTCGTGCCTAATTTTATATTATTCTTCGCTTTGAATAAGTACTGGTTTGAAACCTTTTTACGAGCAAGTTGCTTGGCTGTTGCCGGCATTATTTGCATTAAACCTTTAGCGCCAGCAGGAGAATTAGCATCAGACATAAACGAACTCTCACGTCTGGTAATTGCAAACGCCCATGCAGGGTTAATTTTTTGATTGCCTGCATAGTGTTTAATTTCAGTTTCAAAGCCCAATGGAAAACGTAAATTAACATCATTTAAATAGCCCACTTTCGCCAAAGTAAATATGGCGCGATCATACCATTGCATTTCAGTCGCAACTTTCGAAGCAACTAACTTATCGCGTTTATTTAACTTAGACAGCCAATAATTCCATTCTAATCGAGCATGATGATATCGCCCGATAGCAAACAACTCTAACGCCCTTTTAGCTTCAGGACTTTGAGTTACTAAGGCTTTTTCTTCGGTAGTTATTACTAGCGGTATATTTTGAAAGTTAACAGGTTTATTTAAGTAGCTAGCCGCTAGAAAACCATAATAATGACGACTTTGAGCCAATTCATTTAATAGTTTAGTTCCTTGTACTAAGTCATCTGTGGCTAACAAGCTTCTGCCATACCAATATCGCCACTGTAAACTCTGTTGTGCTGTTAGTGGCAATGTTAAAAGCTTGTCTTTTATGTGCTGCCAATTTTGATCACGCAATGCGTCGGTTATATACCACTGTGTTAGGTTACTACTAAATAACTTTTCATCAACTTGCGCTAACCAATTAGCCGCTTGTGCATGGTTTTTACTTGCTAAAGATAGTGCAAATTTTAAGGTAATTTGTTGCTGCTGCTCTTCAGTAAAAGGCAGTAATGTTTTGGCTAAAGCATAAGTATCTAAAGCTTTTTCAGGTGCTCGCCATATTAAGCGCTTCAAACCATAAGCCACTATTTCTGCCTCACGCTCAGTTTTATTACTGAAACGAGACAATTTGCTAATATATGCTGGATCACGGCGTACTTTATGCCAAATTTTTGCTAAGTTTTGTTCTTGCTCAGGTAATAGTTTAGTCAAATAAGGGATCAAACTATGCTTTCCGCCGTCGGCAGCTAACACTATTCGTTGCCAGATAAGATCATCAGTACGGTAGCCTGCTTGTTGCCATTTTTTAAATAATGGGTCACACACTTTGGGTTGTGACTTACCCACCAACCATAGCGCACTCACTTTAGGCAAAACCCTTGTTGGCGTAACACCAGTTTCTAATTCAAATCTATAATGCTGACACGTTAGTTCTACATTACTTGTTGGCTTAAAAAAGGTTTGAAAAAGTACCGCTTCCTTCCGTTTAGCTAAATATGCTAACCATTTTTTTCGTAACGGCCAATCAAGTGGCGTACCTTCATATTTTGTTAAGAACTTACTGATCTCAGTCGCTGACGACAAGTTCATTTTAGTCATTAACCTTTTCTGATCTAAGTACGGTTGTAATGGGTAATAATGTAATTGTTGATATAAATTTTGATAGGTCGCAGAGCTAGCGTTCCAAACTTGATTTTCAGCTTCAAAAAAAGTTTTACGTTGCTGATTGTCATCACTAGCAAATGCAGAGGTGCAGGCTAATAGACTACTTAATATAATGGTTTTAATGAATCGGAAACGACCTAACGGCATTTTATGACCTTTGAAAAATAACGGTAGATCAATTATTCACTCCTAACTTAACAAAGCAAGTCTATTCAGCACAATTATTGGCTTATTTATCAATATTTGTACTTGATATTATTAGGCCAAGACTAAATGTGGCTTAATAATTTAAGATTCTAAATAATTTTATAGTTGCGTGAATTTAAATAGGCTTTAAAATTGCCACCAAATTATTTTCCTTCACTAGGCTTTGCAAAGTATGACCGATAGTCCTTTTTCGAATACCGACCAGCACTTAGATGCGATTGGACTTCGCTGCCCTGAACCCGTAATGATGCTACGTCTGAAGATTCGTAAAATGGCAGATGGTGAGACTTTATTGGTTAGTGCTGACGACCCTTCTACTGCCCGAGATATTCCGAGTTTTTGTCGTTTTATGGAGCATCAATTAATTGCACAGCAAGTTAAAGAAATGCCCTATCAGTATGTTATTAAGAAAGGTTTAGCTTAACCTGTTAATATTAAAGGATATATAGGAAAATCATCCTTAATAGCTATCTTTTAAATAGCCCATTACTATGTTTATAAAGCTTTGACCCTTCTTACCTTAAAAAGCAGGCTATAAGTTTTATAAGCTCACAAACATATCAAGAGTATCCTTAACTAGAAATTATTAAATATTTCATGGTTTTTTGAAAAATTATAACGAACAAGGGTTTTTCATATCTGCACACTAAGTTTCCTTCTAGCCAGCCTTAGTACGTGTTGTTGATGCGAACTCTTTTGCGTGGCGACTTGCCTTAAATGGTAAAGTAAAAATAGAGTAAAATAAACCAACAGTTATGGAGACAATAATAACTAGCAGATAATTAAGAATCATCTCAATAAAATAAGGTGGCTCCCTATAACCGAAACTTAAAAAATGAAAAATATTTTGATTATTGTCTATAACAAAAATACTTAGTGTTATTGAAAGAAAAATAAATGAAAGACTAACACCAATTGATAAAGCTGCAAAAATGAATGTATAACCATTTTTAACTTTAGTACCAAGCTCCTTAGCAAATAAATCAGCCCAAATTACAATAGCTAACCCACCACTAAAAAATAATGATCCAATTCCACCTGTTAGCAACACAACAATCAACCAAACCTGTTTAGATGGACCCCAAAATTCGAAACCCAAAATAGACTCTTCATAAGTGAAATATAAATAGCTCGCGCCTGCATACAAAAGAAGAAAAATAGCAGAAAGCAAAAAATATCGAAAGTTACCTTCTGTCTTCTTTACATTCAAACCTTTAAGGTTATTTTCAGCAAGTCTTTGTAATGGGTCCATAACTTCTTATATTATTTATAGGAGGTAACTTCCCTTTTGCAGAAAAGGTTTCCAATTTAATTATTTACACATTAATAGCAAATATTTTCAGGTATTACTATCCATGGTTGAAAGACAATAGGATCATGGAATAAATAAGCAAAATTAGTGCATTCAAATACTCCGTTATTCAACTTAATTAATAACTGGATAATGCGCTCACAATGCAAGCTACAACCTCAAAATTATCCTAAACTTCTAATATTTAACTTATACTCAAACATAAAAAAGGGAATGCCTTAGCATTCCCTTTGTAGTTTTTGCTTACTTAATTTTTACTGCAATAATGAAATATCGGCGATAGCAAAAAAGCTATTACGAATCTCGTTCAGTAACGTTAAACGGTTGGTTTTAACTTTTTCGTCATCAGCCATTACCATTACGTTATCGAAGAAGTTATCAATAGGTTGTTTCAAAGCCGATAGCTCAGTTAACGCACCTTGATAATCTTTTGCTGTCATTAACGGTGCTATTTTAGCTTTCACAGTTGAAAAGGCTGTTGCCAATTCTGTTTCAGCAGCTTCGCTAGCTAATTCTAGGTCGAATGCGTTAAACAACTCGCCTTTAAATTTAACTAAAATATTACCGACACGTTTATTTGCGGCAGCCAATGTTGCTGCTTCAGATAACGTTTTAAAATGTGTTACTGCGTGAATACGCTTATTAAAATCTAATGGCGCTGATGGTGCATTTGCTAATACGGCTTGTATAACATCAACACTAATATTTTGATCTTGATAATAAGCACGGTAACGACCAAATACAAAATCAAGTACTTGTTTGCTTACATCTAGATTGGTAAGTTTGTCTTGGTAAAGCTCAACACTTTTAGCGATTAAATCTGCAATATCTAAATTTAGATCTTTTTCGATAATAATACGTATTAAACCAATAGCAGCACGGCGTAAAGCAAACGGGTCTTTATCACCCTTAGGGGCTTGGTTAATACCAAAAATACCCACTAAGGTATCCACTTTATCGGCAATAGCGACTGCACAACCAATTGTTTGCTCTGGTAATGCATCACCAGCGAAACGTGGACGATATTGATCTTCAAGTGCTTGAGCAACAGCTTCTGGCTCACCATCATGCTGAGCGTAGTATTTACCCATGGTGCCTTGCACTTGTGGAAACTCAAGTACCATGTCTGACATTAAATCAGTTTTACTCAATAAACCGGCACGATGTGCCATAGCTGCATCATCGCCAATTACATTAGCGACAAATTCACTTAAGCTAGCAATGCGTGCTGACTTAGCTTTTACTGTACCCAATTGTTTTTGAAACAATACAGACTCTAAGCTTTCTAATCTAGATTCAAGTGATTGTTTTTTATCAGTTTTAAAGAAAAACTCTGCATCAGCTAAACGTGGACGAATAACCTTTTCATTTCCTTTAATAACTTGGTTTGGATCTTTACTTTCAATATTTGATACAAATATGAATTTATTCAACAAGTTACCTTTACCATCGGTAACTGGAAAGTACTTCTGGTGGTCTTTCATCGAATAAATTAGCGGTTCTGGTGGTACATTCAAAAACTCTTCATCAAAGCTTCCTGTTAATACGACAGGCCATTCAACTAATGAGGTTACTTCTTCAAGCAAATCATCGTCATGTACAACGGTACCACCTAATTCTTTTGCAGCAATATTAATTTGCTGCTGAATAGCATCTTTACGAGCTTGATAGTCAACCACCACATGCGCTGCTTTTAGTGCACTTTCATAATCGTCGGCATGAGAAAGTGCTACTAAGCCATGATGATGAAAACGATGACCCGTTACTAAATTGTTAGAGCTAATGTTTAAAGACTCACCCGCCAGAATACTTGAACCATACATAAGTGTAAGGGTGTGCACTGGTCGAATAAATTGTGTTCTGCCTGAACCCCAACGCATAGGTTTAGGTACAGGTAGTTTCGCAATAGCGTTATTTACCATAGCTGGAATTAATTGTTCAACGTGCTTACCTTGCTCAACAGTTTTATAAAGTAACCATTCACCTTTATCAGTAACTAATCGCTCTGCTTCTGCAACAGTAATACCATTAGAGCGTGCCCAACCTTCTGCGGCTTTGCTTGCGTTACCTTCGGCGTCAAATGCTACGTTAACTGCAGGACCACGTTTTTCTATCGCTTTGTCTGCTTGATTTGCTATTAGGTCTTCAACCTTTACCGCTAAACGACGCGGAGTTGCATACCAGTTGATAGCTGAATACGTTAAATTGGCATCGTCTAATTGCAACTTTATATGTTCAAAAAATGTAGTTGCTAATGTTCTTAGTGATTTTGGTGGTAACTCTTCAGTGCCTAGTTCAATCAGTAGTGTTTCAGTAGTCATTATGATTGTTCCTTAGTCGTGTTACCATTTGCTGAATTGTTTTTACATAGCGGAAAGCCAAGTTCTTCTCGTTTATCATAGTAAGCTTGTGCACAAGCTTTTGATAATGTTCTAACTCGTAATATGTATCGTTGACGTTCTGTTACTGATATTGCATGGCGTGCATCAAGTAAGTTAAAAGCATGCGAAGCTTTCATCACTTGTTCATATGCAGGTAATGCTAAGCCAGCTTCTATCAATTTTTGGCTATCTTTTTCACATTGATCAAATGTTTTGAATAGTGCGTCTACGTCAGCATGTTCAAAGTTATAGGTTGATTGCTCAACTTCGTTTTGATGGAAAACATCACCATATAATACTTTGCCCATTGGACCATCGGTCCAAACTAGGTCATAAATACTATCGACGTTTTGTATGTACATAGCTAAGCGTTCTAAGCCGTAAGTTATTTCACCAGTAACTGGAGCACATTCAATACCACCTACTTGTTGGAAATAGGTAAACTGTGTTACTTCCATGCCGTTTAACCAAATTTCCCAGCCTAATCCCCAGGCACCTAATGTAGGTGATTCCCAGTTATCTTCTACAAAACGTATGTCATGTACAAGTGGGTCAATACCCATTTCTTTTAATGAGTTAAGGTAAAGCTCCTGTATATTATCTGGTGAAGGCTTTAACATAACTTGAAACTGGTAGTAGTGCTGTAATCTGTTTGGGTTTTCACCGTAGCGCCCATCGGTAGGTCGACGACATGGTTGTACATAAGCACTACTCATTGGCTCAGGACCAATTGAACGTAAAAATGTCATCGGGTGAAATGTGCCTGCCCCTACTTCTAAATCTAATGGCTGAACGATTACACAGCCTTGGCGTGACCAATAATCTTGCAACTGCAGTATTAGTCCTTGAAAGGTCTTTATATTAAAGGTACTCATAACATTCCGAATCTATGGTTATATTGTATTAAATAAGGCTAATTATAACGTTTGTCGCTTTATTAGCCTAGTGTCCTTGCCTAGATGTTTCATAATTTATTAAATATTATGCAAGGTTAGAAACAAAAAATGCCCGATTTGATGATCGGGCATTTTTATCTTAAAGCTTTAAATACTAAACATCTAAGTTAGCGACTTTAAGTGCGTTATCTTCAATGAAGTTTCTACGCGGTTCAACATGGTCACCCATTAAAGTAGTGAACAATTGATCAGCTGCTATCGCATCTTCAATAGTTACTTGCAGCATTCTACGTGACTCTGGATCCATGGTTGTTTCCCATAATTGATTTGGGTTCATTTCACCTAGACCTTTATAACGTTGAATGTATTGACCACGTTTTGACTCAGCCATTAGCCAGTTTAACGCTTCTTCAAATTCCGTTATTGGTTTAATTTTTTCGCCACGTTTAACGTAAGCACCTTCTTCCATTAAACCATTTACAGCTTTATTTAGGTTTTGAATTGATAAAAACTCTTTTGAGTCAATAAATTCATAATCACAATCGTACACTGTATCTATACCATGCTTACGTACATTGAAGCTTGGGTAATACACATTTCGCTCTTGGTCGTGTTTAACTTCTACAGTATATATAGAGCCGTTACCGTCTTGATCAGAAAGCTGCTTTAAAAGGTTTGCTGTCCAAGATTCTACTTTGTCTTTTACTTTAAAATCTTCTATAGCAATAACGTCACCATAGATCATTTTCTCTAATATATCAGCTGGTATTAAACGTGATACACGCTTAATTGTTTCGTGTGTTTTACGGAACTGTTTCACTAAATTTTCTAGAGATAGACCTGATAATGCTGGTGCAGATTCATTTACATGTATTTCTGCATTTTCTAATGCTAATGTCGTAAGGTACTCAGTTAACCCTTCATCATCTTTAATATAACGCTCTTGCTTACCTTTTTTCACTTTATAAAGTGGTGGTTGTGCAATATAAATATATCCACGTTCCATTATTTCAGGCATTTGACGATAGAAAAATGTTAGTAGTAATGTACGGATATGAGAACCATCGACATCGGCATCTGTCATGATAATAATGCTGTGATAACGCAATTTATCAGGATTATATTCGTCACGTCCAATACCACAACCAAGTGCGGTAATTAATGTACCTACTTCTTGTGACGATATCATTTTGTCAAAACGTGCTTTTTCAACGTTAAGTATTTTACCTTTTAATGGCAATATAGCTTGGTTTTTACGGTTTCTTCCCTGCTTGGCTGATCCGCCAGCAGAGTCCCCTTCCACTATATATAGTTCAGATAGCGCAGGATCTTTTTCCTGACAATCAGCTAACTTACCGGGTAAACCTGCAATATCTAATACACCTTTACGACGTGTCATTTCGCGTGCTTTTCGAGCCGCTTCACGTGCACGAGCTGCATCAACTATTTTCATAATAATAGTACGAGCTACTGCTGGTTTTTCTAATAGATATTCACCAAGTTTCTCACCCATAGCTTGTTCTACTGCGGTTTTAACTTCAGAAGAAACTAGCTTATCTTTAGTTTGAGAAGAGAACTTAGGGTCTGGAACTTTAACAGAAATTACTGCAGTTAAACCTTCACGCGCGTCATCGCCTGATGCACTAGTTTCAGTGTTACCACCTTTTTTAGTTTTATTTAAACCTTCTTTAACCATGTAACTATTTAAGGTACGTGTTAATGCTGTTCTAAAACCACTTAAGTGAGTACCACCATCGCGCTGTGGAATGTTATTAGTAAAACAATGTATGCTTTCTTGGAAGCCATCATTCCATTGCATAGCAACTTCAACAATAATGCCGTCTTCACGTTCTAAGTCAAAATAGAATATCTCTTCGTTTACAGGTGTTTTGTTGGTATTTAAATAATCTACAAAAGCTTGTATACCACCTTCAAAATAGAAATGATCTTGCTTACCTTCTTCACGTTCATCGATAAGCTTTATTGAGATACCTGAATTCAAAAATGATAATTCTCGAATTCTTTTTACCAGCATATCATAGTGAAATAAAACATCGCTAAATGTGTCTTCACTTGGCCAGAAGCGTACTTCTGTTCCTGTTTTATCACTTTCGCCAACAACTTTTAGTGGTTCATCAGGAACACCGTGGTGATAAAGTTGCTCATATAACTTACCTTCTCGGCGAATATTCAGTTTTAGTTTATGGCTCAATGCATTAACTACAGAGATACCAACTCCATGAAGACCACCAGAAACTTTATAGCCTGAGTCTTCACCACCAAACTTACCACCAGCATGCAATACTGTCATGATAACTTCGGCTGCTGAAATCCCTTCTTCTGGGTGAATTTCTGTTGGAATGCCACGTCCGTCATCTCGAACAGACACTGAACCGTCTAAGTGAATTTTAACAATAATATCACTACAGTGACCTGCTAGTGCTTCATCAATTGAGTTATCCAACACCTCAAATACCATATGATGAAGACCTGTGCCGTCATCGGTATCACCTATATACATCCCTGGTCTTTTGCGAACTGCATCTAAGCCTTTAAGTACTTTAATACTTGCCGAGTCATATTCATTTTCTATTGTCATAGCTTGTAGCCTACTCACTCATTACTGATAGTTTGCCATGTTTCACGTGAAACATTTTGTAGTTTTCTTCTTGTGGAACAAGTTGTTCCACCGCTGCTTTATCAATTGCGGTAACGATTACCTGACAGTCTATTGCTGCTATTGCATTGTTTAATAATGCTCTAGAGTGAATATCGAGTTCTGCACCTACGTCATCAATTAATAAAATTGGTTTTACTAAGTTAACTCTTTCTATTAACTTTGCTTGTGCAAAAGTTAACGCTAGTAAAAACAACTTTTGTTGCCCTCTTGATAGCTGGTTATCTATCGAGGCTCCGTTTAATAAAAAACGAACATCAAATTTTTGTGCGCCAAATAAGCTATAGCCGTGAGCTAATTCTTTTTCGCGATATTGTTGTAAAACATCTAACAAGTTTTTTTTACTATTCCAACCTTGTAAATATTGAATAACAATTTCTTCAGATACTGAAGGTAACATTATTTTGAGCCAAAAACTTAACTCTTTAGTCAACTCCTGCACGTATTCAGATCTAAGGTCTGCAATTACTTGTGCGCTTTCAGCAAAGACTTCTGTCCAGTAATCTAATGTAGAACCTGTTGTTTTACTTCTTAAACAAGCATTACGTTGTTTCAAAATTCGTGAAAACTCTTTCCAATGATCTGAAAACGAATGTTTCACGTGAAACAATCCTAAATCAATAAACCTTCTTCTTTGCTTTGGTCCACCAAAAAATATAATAAAGCTTTCTGGTGTTATAACTTGTACAGCAATATTTTTTGCAAGCACTGAAAATTTATGCTGCTTTTCGCCATTAATTCTAATTTCAGTATTTGCTGCACTAGTGCCGTTAAATATTTTTCTAACGCCCATTTGGCAATCTTTATTAGTTTTTGCACTAACAATAAAACTGTTCTTGCTGTGTTGTAGTAAATTACTAACATTAGAACTACGAAAAGATTTACCGTGCCCTAAATAAAATATCGCTTCTAAAAAGCTGCTTTTACCACTACCGTTGTCGCCTATTATAAAGTTTAAATCTGGATGTAACTCAATCGATATATTTTCAATATTTCTTAAGTCTTGAACAATTAACTTACCTATACTCATTCTTACAAACGCATAGGCATAACAACGTACAAGGCTTCTCCAGATTCACCACCTTCAATAACCACACTACTGTTAGCGTCAGCTAAAGTAAATTTAACATCAGTTTCTTTAATCGCATTTAGCACGTCTAATACGTAACTAACGTTAAAACCAATTTCAACTTCTTCGTATGGGAAATCGATTTCAATGACTTCTTCAGCTTGTTCTTGCTCTGGGTTGTTAGCGGTTATTTTTAATTCTGTACTACCAAAATTTAAACGAACACCCTTAAACTTTTCATTTGATAAGATAGAGGCACGCGACAATACTTGTCTTAATACATCTTTATTAGCGTTAAGAATTTTGTCACCATTACGTGGTAACACACGTCTATAATCAGGGAAACGACCATCAACAAGTTTACTGGTAAAAGAGAACTCAGCGTCGATTATTCTGATGTGATTAGAACCTAAAAATACTTGAATATCTTCATCTACAGGATCGAGTAATCGAATAATTTCTAAAATACCTTTACGAGGAACAATAACTTGTCGTGCAGGCAGTTCAAGTTCTGGATTAGCAATTTTACAAATAGCTAATCGATGGCCGTCAGTTGCAACAGAGCGAATTTCATGACCTTCTGTCTCAATCGACATACCATTAAGGTAATAACGAACATCTTGATTTGCCATTGAAAAATGAGTACTTTCGATTAATCGAAGTAATTCAGACTTCATTAATTTGAACTCTACATCACCTTTCCATTGTTCTATATTTGGAAAGTCGCTTGCAGGTAAAGTCGATAAAGAATATTTACTTCGGCCCGTGCTGATTTTTATAACGTCATTTTCAGTTTCAAAAGTCAGCATAGAATCATCAGGTAAACTTTTACATATATCAAGCAACTTACGTGCTGGTATTGTAACTTGTCCGTTGTCTGATTGATTATCTACAGTCGCATAAGCCACCATCTCTAACTCTAAATCAGTAGCTGTTAACGTAAGTGATTGCCCACTTACATCGAAAAGTATATTACTTAAAATGGGTAAGGTACTTTTTCGTTCTACAGCACCTGAAACCAATAGTAGTGGCTTCAAGAGTAATTCTCTATTCAATGAAAATTTCATTTCTGACTCGCTTTTAACTTACTTATTATTATGATGACAATGTTCTTGTTAAATTTGAATAATCTTCTTTTATATCGTGAGATTCTTCACGTAAAGATTTTACCTTACGACAGGCATGTAGAACAGTCGTATGATCACGCCCACCAAATGCATCACCTATTTCAGGTAAACTATGGTTAGTTAGCTCTTTAGATAATGCCATGGCAATTTGACGAGGTCTAGCAACTGAGCGATTTCTGCGTTTTGACAGCAAATCGGCAACTTTAATTTTATAATATTCTGCAACAGTACGCTGAATATTATCTATCGTGACTAATTTATCTTGTAAGGCCAGCAAATCTCGCAATGCTTCTCTAACAAAATCAATAGTAATTGCTCTGCCTGTAAAGTTAGCATTTGCAATTACCCTATTCAAGGCACCCTCTAATTCGCGAACATTTGAGCGTAAACGTTTAGCAATGAAAAAAGCAACTTCATCGGCCAAATTAATATGACTTTCTTGTGCTTTACGCTTTAAAATGGCAACGCGAGTTTCTAATTCAGGCGGTTCTATGGCTATAGTTAAGCCCCAACCAAAACGAGATTTTAAACGATCTTCAACGTCGACTTCTTTTGGATAACGATCACTGGTTAAGATTATTTGTTGGTTACCTTCAAGTAAGGCATTGAAAGTATGAAAGAATTCTTCTTGCGTACGATCTTTACCAGCAAAAAATTGTATATCATCTATTAATAATGCATCAACAGAGCGGTAATATTGTTTGAATTTTTCCATGGCATTATTTTGTAATGCCCGAACCATGTCTTGAACAAACCGCTCAGAATGCATGTAAGCAATTTTAGCATTCGGTTTATTTAATAAAATACCATTGCCAACAGCATGTAATAAATGAGTTTTACCTAAACCTGTTCCACCATAAATAAATAATGGGTTATATGCTGCGCCAGGGTTATCTGCAACTTGTGAAGCAGCTGCACGTGCTAATTGGTTAGATTTACCTTCTACGAAGTTGTCAAACGTATACTTAACTCTCACGTTAGTCGTTTTAGGTAAGTTACTTTCAGGAACGGCAGTATCTTTATTTGCTGGTTGAACATTAGGTTGAATTTGGCTAATGCTACTTTGAATGCTTGTTGTTTGTGTAGGAATACTACCGACATCGAAACGAAGTAAAGGAGGATTAGCACTGTCTTGCATGCTCACAAGTTCATTAATGCGATTAACGTACTTATCTCTTACCCAATCAAGAACAAACCTATTTGGCGCATATAAGGTCATAATATTGTCTGTGACTACGCACTGAAGCGGACGAATCCACATGCTAAATTGTTGTGCGGGTAATTCTTCTTGAAGAACAGACAAACATTTTTGCCAAAGTGTATGATCCAACAACCGACTCCTGATAAATATAACGATTCGTGCGTTTAATAACGTTTATTTCAGGAACGGTAAAAAACAGAACAGTAAAAATTAAATTTTATAATTAGGCTATTATCACTATAGTTATCCACAACATCAATATTGACAAATCAATTAATCGCTTTTATTTTGATTTTTTTTTATTAATCTCAATAAAATTAGGCTTCTTGCTAATTTTTAAGACTAAATTAATGCTAAAAAAGTTTCAATATACTATTTGATTATTACTCAATAAAATGCATTATTTAGTTTAAAAAAAACATGATTGTTATAAAACTGTGGATATATTTTTTGATCAAGACGATCAAGATAAGATCTTTTGAAAAAAGCTAAATAATAACCATTGACAAAGAGTCGTTCTCTATATAGAATTTCGCCTCATTTTTAGACCCAGTGTGCTCATGAAGGCTGTTTTGCCAGGGCAACAACAACAGACGGATTAGCGTAATGAAAAGAACATTTCAACCTAGTGTATTAAAGCGTAAGCGTAACCATGGCTTCCGTGCTCGTATGGCAACAAAAAACGGACGTGCAGTAATTTCACGTCGTCGTGCTAAAGGCCGTGCAAGCTTAAGTGCTTAATCTTTTAACTTGCAACTTAAGTTAAAGGAATAGTAGCCGCTATGGTTACTTATGAATTTAATCGGGAGTCACGTTTGTTGACTCCCGGTCAATTTCAATCTGTTTTTTCAAAACCTCTTCGTTTTGGCTCTAGCCATATTACAATTCTTGTTACTCCAAATCCTGATAATAATAATCGTCTCGGTTTAGCTATTGCTAAAAAACGAGTTAAATTAGCTGTACAACGAAATCGTATTAAGCGACAAATTCGTGAAAGCTTCCGTTTAAATCAACATAACCTCCCCCATATTGATATAGTCGTTATGGTGAAATCAGGCACTGACAAGCTTGAAAACAAAGAAATTAATCAGCAATTGGAAAAAATATGGCGCAAAGTAATTCAACGCCACAAAAAATAGCTATTACTATAGTAAAAGCTTACCAGCGCTGGCTTAGCCCATTGCTTGGATCTAATTGTAGATTCAATCCAACATGCTCTTTTTATGCCATTGAAGCGATAAATCACCATGGTGTGATAAAAGGTTGTTGGTTAGCAGGCAAACGTATACTAAAATGCCACCCACTTAATGCGGGAGGACATGATCCCGTGCCACTATCAAAAAAAGAGAAATAAGACATTATGGAATCCCAACGCAGTTTTCTTTTTATTGCGCTTATGGTTGTTACCTATTTGCTATTTAGCCAATGGCAAACAGACAATGCTCCAATTATTGAGCAACCAGCAGTATCTCAACAAACAACGCCAAATAATTCTAATGGCGATTTTGTTCCTGAGTCATCAGCAGCAGTAACGTCAATTAGCAACGAAACTAAAGTTGTTAACGCAACAGTAATTTCTGTAAGCAATGATGTTTTAGCACTTAAAATTGATACCAATGGTGGTGACATTGTAGAAGCTAAATTACTTAAGTTCGACACCGAACAAGGTAATGGCATACCTTTTACAATTTTGCGCAATGACAAAGATCGTTATGTTGCACAAAGTGGCTTAACCGGTGCTCAAGGTTTAGATCGTGTTATTCCTGGACGACCTATTTATCAAACGTCTGCAACTACATATCAGGCGAATGCTAACGAACCACTAGTTATTGATTTAAACTATGTTGATAACACAGGTCTGTCTGTAACTAAGCGTTTTACACTTAACTATGATAGCTACGCTATTAATGTTGAATACATTATTGCAAATAACACTGCAAATGCTGCAAGTGTGCAAATGTATGCTCAACTAAAACAAACGACATTAATTGATACTGGTAGTGGCTTAATACCTACTTATAAAGGTACTGCATACTCAACTACTGAAGATGTATACGAAAAATATGACTTTTCAGATATTGAAGAAGCAGATTTAAATGTATCAACTCGAGGTGGCTGGGTTGCTATGCTACAACACTATTTTGTTTCTTCTTGGGTACCTGAAAAAACTGCAGATAATCAGTTATATTCACGTTATTCAAGTAACAGAGATGCTGTAATTGGTTTTAAAGCTCCAGCAATTACTATTGAGCCAAACTCTACAGCAACAACATCAGCTACTTTTTATGTCGGTCCGAAGGATCAAGATGTATTAGAAAGTATTGAAGAAAACTTAGATTTAACTATCGATTACGGTTTCTTATTTATGATCAGCCAACCATTATTTTGGTTGCTAATTAAAATACAATCTATTGTGACAAACTGGGGTGTAGCAATTATTATTATTACCCTAATCGTTAAAGGTGCTATGTACCCATTAACGAAAGCGCAATACACCTCAATGGCTAAAATGCGTGCTTTACAGCCTAAAATGACGCAACTGAAAGAGCGTTTTGGTGATGATAAGCAAAAAATGTCACAGGCTATGATGGAGCTATACCGTAAAGAGAAAGTAAACCCTGCTGGTGGTTGCTTACCTCTAATTATTCAAATGCCAATATTCTTAGCGCTTTACTGGGTATTTTTGGAAAGTGTTGAGTTACGTCATGCACCATTTATGTTGTGGATACAGGATCTATCAGCACAAGACCCATTCTACATTTTACCGGTGTTAATGGGCGTAAGTATGTTCATTATGCAAAAAATGCAGCCAATGACTGTGCAAGATCCAATGCAACAAAAAATAATGCAGTATATGCCTGTAATGTTTACTGTATTCTTTTTCTGGTTCCCTTCAGGACTAGTACTTTACTGGTTAGTCAGTAATATTATTTCAATTGTTCAAATGAAAATAATATTCTCGGGCATCGAAAAAGCCAAAGCGAAGTAAAAAGCGTATTATTTAATTAAAGGTAGCTTAAGCTACCTTTTTTTATGTCTAAAAAATGGCGATAACATCACTTAAAAATTAGCCTCCTACATAATCGAATCGATAGATTTAAATTCGAAAATACAAACAAAACTACGACATGCATTTCAAGCGCGTTATTAACAGTTTATAATATCGCCAATTAAGAATATTTATAGATAACAGAGAAAATACCCATGTCAGACCTAGCTTTTTCATCAAGCCAAAAAGAAACAATAGCGGCTCAAGCAACAGCTCCGGGCAGAGGCGGTGTTGGTATCATCAGAGTTTCAGGCCCAGAAGTTAAGAATGTAGCAGTCGCTATTTTAGGTAAAGTACCAGAGCTAAGAAAAGCGGAATACCTCACCTTTAAAGATCAAAAAGGCCAGGCACTAGATCAAGGCATTGCTATTTATTTTAAAGGCCCAAATTCTTTTACCGGCGAAGATATTTTAGAACTACAAGGCCATGGCGGACCCGTTATTCTAGATATGCTGTTAAAGGAAATTTTAGCATTACCAAAAATAAGAATGGCAGATCCTGGTGAGTTTAGTGAACAAGCGTTTCTTAATGACAAACTTGATTTAACCCAAGCTGAAGCGATAGCTGATTTAATCAATTCTAGCTCTGAGCAAGCAGCGCGTTGTGCATTACATTCACTGCAAGGTGACTTTTCAAAATTAGTGAATCAAATGGTTAACGACACGATACATTTACGCATGTATGTTGAAGCCGCTATTGATTTCCCCGAAGAAGAAATTGATTTTCTTGTCGATGAAAAAGTTGTTAACGATTTAAAAGCAATTATTGCGCAAGTTGCTGATGTGAAAAATAAAGCACAACAAGGCAGTATTATACGTGAAGGTATGCGAGTAGTAATTGCCGGACGCCCTAATGCTGGAAAATCAAGTTTACTTAATGCGCTTAGCGGTAAAGAAAGTGCAATTGTGACCGATATCGAAGGCACCACTCGCGATGTACTAACGGAACAAATTCACATTGATGGTATGCCATTACATATTATTGATACTGCTGGACTTAGAGAAAGTGCAGATAAAGTAGAGCAAATTGGTATTGAACGAGCATGGCAAGAAATAAAACAAGCTGACCGCGTGTTGCTAATGATAGATTCAGCACAAGATGAAAAACAAGATCCTAAAGCAGTATGGCCAGAGTTTTTTGAAAAACTACCTGATAATATCGGTTTAACTATTATTAGAAATAAAGCCGATATAAGCCAAGTAAAAACAGGTTTCAGCGAGGTAAACTCTACACCTACTATTACTTTGTCAGCAAAAACAGGTGAAGGGGTTACAGCGTTAACTGAGCACCTTAAACATATCATGGGATACCAAGGTAGTACCGAAGGCGGTTTTATGGCAAGAAGACGCCATTTAGTAGCACTTGAACAAGCACATCAGCATTTAGAAATAGGTTTAGAACAGCTTGAATCATATGTTGCAGGTGAAATTCTGGCTGAGGAGCTACGTTTTTGCCAAGAAGAACTAAACAAAATTACCGGTGAATTTACTAATGATGATTTATTAAGCCAAATTTTTTCATCGTTTTGTATTGGTAAGTAATAAAAATAATAATGTGCTAAATTCATAGAAAATTAATTATCATACTTAAATAAATTTCATATTTAAGTTAACAGTATTTAAATAGTTTAAAATTAGGAAGAAGATGAAAAAATTAACCTTATTACTTTTAGCGTCATCTGTTGTTTTTGTTAGCAATATAACAAAAGCAAATAATGTAAACATTGAGATAATTCAATGTGCTGAAATTAAAGATAATAAAAAAAGACTACAATGTTTTGATAATTACGTTGCTAAAAGTTTAACAGCTAAAGAGCAGAATAATACTAAGCACTCAAACCCAATTAAAACTCCTGTTGCAGACACCCAAACAGAAAGTGAATTAGTTTCATCTTTTGGCCAAGCACATAGATATTCAGAAAAAGAACGTGAATTTGACGAACTTACAGCAACCATTAAAACAGTCAGTAAAACTTTGCGTAAAGAATGGAAAATAGAATTAGAAAATGGCCAAATTTGGCTACAAAAAGGTGGTGATAAAAGAGCAAAATTCTCTGAAGGCGACTCAATTATTATTGTAAGAGGAATAATGAATAGCTTTCAACTCAAAAAAGTAGGCACCAAACGAAGAATTAGAGTTAACAGAATTCAATAAATAGCCTACAAATAACATGCAACTCACTGTGCTTGAGTTGCATGTTATAACATAATAATCAATCAATTAGTGCTAAACTTTGTTCATCATCAACATAATAATGACCATTCTTTACTTCCATTTTTTTACAACGATAAGTTGGTTTTTTAGAGCCTAGTTCTCTAACATTTTTACATTTTAAACGCTGACTTTTAGCACCATAGAGTTCTAAATACTTATCACCTTCGGATATTAAATTAACCAAATAATCTTTCGGTAGTTTTTCTTGTAACATTATTAATGGTTTTTCCCACACTTCACTTTTTTGCTCATTTGCAACACTAAGCCAAGCGTAACTTTTCAGTAAGTCTTGTTCAGTACCTTGTGCATTGAGGTACATAGTTCCAACAATATATTGAGACATTTTATCGCCTCTTCTAGCAAACAACTCAAGCTGAGGTAGTGCTTGCTCAAATTCATTGTTTTTATACAATCTAATAGCCTTTTTGAGGGCTTTATTATAAGCAACTATCTCAAGTGAATTACTGGCATAGGTAACATTACTAATAACTATTGACGACAAAACCAGTATCGCCATGATTAATTTTAAAATTATTGTATTCATAGAGTATTCAACATTAAATTAACTATTAGATATATAATAGCTAACTTGATGTTTCTGTGTTTTTCAAATTGTAAAAATGTGTGAATTTTGCACTTTAAAGAAAGATTAATGGTTTAAATAAACCTCATCAATAAACTTAGTTATATAACAAAAAGAGATAATAAATGAGCTCATTTCAAATAATTATTGGTAGTATGTTAGGTGGTTCTGAATATGTTGCAGAAGCCTGTGAAGAAACATTAACGAGCCTTGGCCATCACGTTGAACTACATTTCCAGCCTGATTTCGCTCAAATACCAAACGAAAATCAAACATGGTTAATTTGCACCTCTACTCATGGCGCTGGTGACTACCCTGACAATATCCAAGAATTTGTTTCAGATCTTAAAAATACGGATCAAGATCTATCCTCAGTGAAACTTTTAACGATCGCTATTGGTGATTCAAACTATGATACCTTTTGCTACGCAGGAATAAATATAAATAAACTTTTATTATCAAAAGGTTGCGTTGAGCTATCACCATTACTCACCTTGGATATGAGCCAAGATATAGATCCAGAAGAACTTGCTCAAGCTTGGTTATCACAAAACCAAGATCATTTATAAGCAACTTACGCATAACTTATTAACAATATTAAGCTACATAAACACCAATTGTGAATAAGTCTGGGTAAAAGCTATTAATTTTCTATTATTATTCAGTGAGTATAAAAATAAATAAATATCCTTGTGGATAAGTAGCCCTTTTGATCATAGCTTATAACTGAGTTGATCAAGGTTTGATCACAGTAATAATAGTTAACCAAAGTATTGTTTTTATTATATTAAAAGTACTTATCAACAGAAAATAAGGATCTTAATAAGTAATAACAATAAGATCTTTAAATAGATCTTTATATATTATTTAAGGATCAAACTTAGATCTTTTCCTAAATTAGATCATTCCCCTCAGCTAAAAAAAGCGTTAAAATATCGCTCTTAATTTTTAAATAGAAATAATCAAAGGTCATTAATTTATGTGGTATCAAGAGTCTTATGACGTAATTGTAGTTGGTGGTGGTCATGCTGGAACCGAAGCGTCACTTGCAGCTGCGCGCATGGGATGTAAAACTTTATTGTTAACGCATAACATTGATACGCTAGGCCAAATGTCTTGCAATCCAGCTATTGGCGGTATTGGTAAAGGTCATTTAGTTAAAGAAATTGACGCCTTAGGTGGCTTAATGGCGACTGCTGCAGACCATGCCGCGATCCAATTTAGAACTTTAAATGCGAGTAAGGGCCCTGCGGTTCGTGCAACTCGAATACAAGCGGATCGTAATTTGTATCGAAACTTTGTTCGTAACTATTTAGAAAATCAGGAAAATTTAACAATATTCCAACAACCTTGTGATGATCTAATTTTAGAGAATAATAAGATCGTTGGTGTATCAACCCAAATGGGATTGAAATTTAAAGCTAAGAGCGTAGTACTAACGGTAGGTACTTTCCTTGCTGGCCAAATACACATAGGGCTAAACAATTACCAAGGTGGTAGAGCCGGTGATCCTGCCAGTGTAAATCTTGCATCACGCCTACGAGATATGCCATTTAGGATAGATCGTTTAAAAACAGGAACACCACCACGATTAGATGCACGAACGCTTGATTTTTCAGTGATGACAGAACAAGCTGGTGATGATCCACGTCCGGTATTTTCTTACATGGGATCTACAGAAGATCACCCAGAACAAGTTTCATGTTTTATAACACACACCAATGCTAAAACTCATGAAATTATTCAATCTGGTTTAGATAGATCGCCTATGTACACAGGTGTAATTGAAGGTGTTGGTCCACGCTACTGCCCTTCAATCGAAGATAAAATACATCGCTTTGCTGAAAAAGATAGCCATCAAATATTTGTAGAGCCAGAAGGGTTAAATACCCATGAAATTTACCCAAATGGTATTTCAACTAGCTTACCATTCGATGTGCAAATGGATCTTGTTAGATCAATAAAAGGTTTTGAGAATGCTCATATAACTCGACCAGGTTATGCAATTGAATATGACTTTTTTGATCCACGTGATTTAAAACAAACACTAGAAAGCAAGTTTGTTGAAAACTTGTATTTTGCAGGCCAGATTAATGGCACAACCGGCTATGAAGAAGCGGGGGCTCAAGGTCTTGTAGCTGCAACTAATGCTGCGGCAAGAGTACAAGGAAAAGAAGAATTAATACTTACTCGAGATCAAGCTTACATGGGCGTTCTTATTGATGACCTAGCGACATTAGGCACTAAAGAACCTTACCGTATGTTTACTTCTCGCGCTGAATATCGTTTATTGTTGCGTGAAGACAATGCCGATATTCGTTTAACAGAAAAAGGTCGTGATCTTGGTTTAGTTGACGAAAAACGCTGGCAGCGTTTTAATGAAAAAATGGAAAATGTTGAATTAGAACGTCAACGTTTACGATCTAGTTGGATACAAAAGGATCACCCCGCTATTGCACAAGTAAATGAATTGTTGAAAACGCCTTTAAGTCGTGAAAATAGCTTAGAAGATCTCGTTCGACGTCCAGAGGTTAGATATGAAGATATCGTTTCTATTGAAGGTTTAGGACCTGTGTTGGCTGATAAGCAAGCAGCAGAACAAATTGAGATACAAATAAAATATGCTGGTTATATTGATCGTCAGCTTGATGAAATAGAAAAAAAGAAACGTCATGAGAATACATTAATTCCTTTTGACTTTGATTTTTCGCAAATCTCTGGCTTGTCAAATGAGGTTGTTGCAAAGCTTACAGATACTCGTCCTGAAACTATCGGTAAAGCATCGCGTATTTCTGGTATTACTCCAGCAGCAATTTCGTTATTATTGGTATATCTTAAAAAACATGGCTTATTACGCAAAAGTGCGTAAATAGTCAGCATATTTAAAAGTTTTCGCCTTATGACATTGTCTGAACAACTCATTTCCTTGATTAAAGAAACCTCACTTGAGGTTTCTAATGAACAAGTTTCTTTACTTATCCAATATGTTGAATTATTAAATAAATGGAATAAGGCATACAACTTAACATCAGTTCGCGATCCAAAAGATATGATCATAAAACATATTATGGATAGTTTAATGGTCGGTCCTTTACTGAAAGGTCAATCATTTATCGATGTTGGCACCGGGCCAGGATTACCAGGTATTCCATTGGCTATCTTGTATCCAGAGCGAAAATTCGTATTATTAGATAGTTTAGGCAAAAGAGTAACTTTTTTACGACAAGTTGTATTTCAGTTGAAACTTGAAAATGTAACACCGGTTAAGTCTAGAGTTGAAGAATATCATCCTGAACAACCTTTTGATGGTGTATTAAGTAGAGCATTTTCTTCATTAATCGATATGGTAACTTGGTGTGAACACCTGGTGAGTAAAGATCAAGGCAGGTTCTTAGCATTAAAAGGTATCTATCCGACTGAAGAAATATCGGTATTACCTAATAATATAACCGTTGAAAATAGTTATACTATTGTTGTGCCTCAATTAGAAGGCGAACGCCATTTGATTGAATTAGTGAAATCATAAATAATAATAAGCTTTTGATCAGAGAGTAATTGAGGTTCCTGTGGGAAAAATAATCGCGGTTGCAAATCAAAAAGGTGGTGTCGGTAAAACGACAACCTCGGTCAATCTTGCTGCATCTTTAGCGGCAACTAAAAGGAAAGTTTTACTGATCGATCTTGATCCACAAGGTAACGCTACCATGGGCAGTGGTATTGATAAATACGAAGTGCCAGCAACTTGTTATGAACTGCTTATTGAAGAGCGACCATTTGATGAAGTTGTTTGTAGAAATACTGCAGGGGTTTATGATCTTATTGCTGCTAATAGTGATGTAACGGCTGCTGAAATTAAGTTAATGGAAGTTTATTCTAGAGAGCACCGCTTAAAGAACGCTTTGTCAAAAGTAAAAAAAGATTACGATTATATTATTATTGATTGTCCCCCTTCTTTAAATATGTTGACAGTAAATGCAATGACCGCCGCTGACTCAGTGCTTGTTCCAATGCAATGTGAATACTATGCCTTGGAAGGTCTTACGGCCTTAATGGATACTATTTCACAACTAACAACCGTTGTTAATGGCAAGCTACATATTGAAGGTATTTTACGTACCATGTACGATCCACGTAACCGATTAGCCAATGATGTTTCTGAACAATTAAAGCGTCATTTTGGCGATAAACTATATCGCACCGTAATACCTCGTAATGTGCGTTTAGCCGAAGCGCCAAGTTTTGGTGCGCCAGTAATGTATTACGACAAGTCATCAACGGGTGCAAAAGCATATTTGGCTTTAGCTGGTGAAATTTTAAGACGCGCAGAACAAAAGAAGCAACCTACACCGCAAGAAACTACTGAGTAATAAGGAATATCATGAGTCAAACAAAACGTAGAGGTCTAGGACGCGGTCTTGATGCATTGCTAACAAAGCCATCTGAAAGCTCACCTGTGAATGCCAGTGAAAATAATGAACCAACAAATAAAAATGCAGAATTACAAAATTTACCTATAGAACAACTTCATCCAGGTAAATACCAGCCAAGAAAGGATATGTCTGCAGAGGCATTAGACGATTTGGCTAATTCAATAAAATCTCAAGGTATTATTCAACCGATAGTTGTACGCCCTGTAAGCGAACATAGTTATGAAATTATTGCCGGTGAACGACGTTGGCGAGCGGCACAATTGGCAGAATTAGATGCTGTTCCTTGTTTAATTAAACACGTTCCTGATGAGGCGGCAGTGGCTATAGCGTTGATTGAGAATATTCAACGTGAAGATTTAAACGCAATGGAAGAAGCTATTGCTTTAGAACGGTTGTTAATTGAATTTGAACTAACGCACCAAGAAGTGGCAGAGGCTGTTGGAAAGTCAAGAACGGCCGTAACTAACTTATTACGTTTGAATAACCTAAATAGTGAAGTTAAAACGTTACTTGAACATGGCGATATTGAAATGGGACACGCACGAGCTTTATTAGCATTAGATAATGATATTCAAACTAATACAGCACGTATTGTTGTTGCTAAAGAATTGAACGTTCGTGAAACTGAAGCTTTAATTAAGAAAGTACAACAACCGCCAAAAGAAATAGTAGAAAAGCCTGAAGATCCTAACACGAAAGCGTTAGAGCAGAACTTATCTGAAAAATTAGGTTCAGCTGTAGTAATAAGTCACAATAAAAAAGGCAAAGGTAAGTTGGTTATTTCATATAGTGATTTATCTGAACTTGATGGGATTGTTTCCCGATTTAACTCCTTTTGAAGATAACCGTTAACAAATTTAAATACATTATTGCAGTAAAATAATATTGATAAGTTAAAACGGATTATGGTTAGAGTTTTTTATCAACCTAACGGTACAAAATCAAAGTTTCAATAATGTATAATACCTAAGTAGTAGTTTATTCATCTAGTGTAGCTAAATAGCAGAATATGTCAGCAATGCTTGCCCTATTATGTTGCATTCAGTCTGTAATTCAGTATACTTGCGTCGGCTTTTTGAAGAGGATTATTTTTCTTTAAAAAACTGTAAGTAATACGAAATTATTCGTACGGAGCTACTGGTGAGTTTATATATTAACAATACGTTAGCTAAGCCAGGCAGAATATTTGCTTTTACGCAAATTTTGATATCCGTGCTCGTCGTTTTAGCTTGCAGTATAGCAACATATTTTATTTGGGGATTATCTTACGCAATATCGGTATTAGCCGGTGGCGCTATAAGTATAATCCCTAATTTTGTCTTTGCTTATAAAGCATTTAAATATGCTGGAGCAAGATCGTCAGAAAAGGTACTCGATTCCTTTTATAGTGGCGAAAAATTGAAAATTGTATTAACGGCCGTTTTATTTGCGCTAGCCTTCAGATTTTTAGCGATAGAGCCAATAGCTTTTTTCAGTAGTTTTTGTTTAGTTGTGGCTTTACCTTTGATAACACCATTTGTTATTAAACCTTAGCGGCAACCAGAATTTATACTTTAAACTTTAATCATTGGGATAATTAATATGGCTTCAGGTGCTGAAATTACTAGCCAAGAATATATTAAACATCACCTTCAGAATCTAACTGTTGGAGAAGGCTTTTGGGCCCTTCATATAGATACTTTAGGTTGGTCAATATTTTTGGGCTTGGTTTTCATTTTATCATTTCGTGCAGTAGCAAAAAAAGCAACTACAGGTGTTCCTGGTAAGTGGCAATGTGCTGTTGAAATGATTGTTGAATTTGTTGACGATAGCGTTAAAAGTACGTTTCATGGTAAAAACCCTGTAATCGCACCTTTGGCATTAACCATTTTTGTATGGGTATTGTTAATGAACGCGATGGATTGGGTACCGGTTGATTTAATACCACGTATTTTTGAGTTGTTTGGTGTGCACTATATGAAAGCCGTACCAACTACCGATCCTAATATGACCTTTGCATTAGCATTAGGTGTATTTGTGCTAATTATTTACTATTCAATTAAAGTAAAGGGTGTTGGAGGGTTCATTAAAGAATTAACAACGCAACCATTTGGCCACTGGTCACTTTATCCGGTTAACTTTATTTTAGAGATGGTTACTTTACTTGCTCGTCCGTTATCATTAGCACTACGTCTGTTTGGTAACTTGTATGCAGGTGAATTAATTTTCTTATTAATTGCGACAATTGGTTTATTCCAATTGCCAGTACACTTTTTATGGGCTGCTTTCCACTTGTTGGTTATCCCATTACAAGCGTTTATCTTCATGATGCTAACAATTCTATATTTGAGTTTAGCGCACGAAGATCATTAATTTTTTTAGCTCTTAGGAGTTAAGGGCAGGATGCCCAAAATAGTTTTTTTTTAACCTTAGTTTTTTAACTTTATAACTTTAAATAATCGGAGATAAATATGTTATATATCGCTGTTGCTTTATTAATCGGTCTAGGTGCTCTTGGTACTGCGATTGGTTTTGGTTTACTTGGTGGCAAATTCCTAGAGTCTGCTGCACGTCAACCTGAATTGGCACCTCAACTTCAAGTTAAAATGTTCATCGTAGCGGGTCTTATCGATGCTATCGCGATGATCGGTGTTGCTATCGGCTTATACCTATTATTCGCAGTTGGTGCTTAATTTTTTAAGTTGTTTTTTAACCGCGAATTTAAATAGGAGATACATAAATGAATCTTAATATGACCTTAATTGGTGAATTAATCGCATTTATCGTATTCGTAATTTTTTGTATGAAGTACGTATGGCCACCAATTATTGGTGCCATCGAAGCACGTCAAGCAGTTATTGCTGATGGACTTGCTGCTTCTGACCGTGCCGCTAAAGATCTTGAGCTTGCTCAAGAAAAAGCTACAGCACAATTAAAAGACGCTAAAGCGCAAGCAGCTGGTATTGTTGAAGCTGCTAAAAAGCGTGAAGCTCAAATAATTGAAGAAGCTGCAGTTAAGGCACAAGCTGAGAAAGAAAAAATCTTAGCGTCAGGTCATGCAGAAATTGATACAGAACGTAACCAAGCTAGAGAAGAACTACGTCAACAAGTAGCTGTTCTTTCTGTTGCTGGTGCCGAGAAAATTCTTGAGCGTTCAATTGATGCCGCTGCACATAGCGACATTTTAGATAAACTTGTAGCTGAACTTTAGAGGGAAATGAGCTTATGTCTGAATTGACAACCATCGCTCGTCCCTACGCTAAAGCGGCGTTTGATTTTGCTCTAGAAGCAAATGCAATTGAAAACTGGTTAGAAATGCTAGTTTTTGCTGCAGAAGTTGCTAGCGATGCCACCATTAATGAATACCTTTCTGGTGGCGCGTCAGTAGAACAAGCACAAGACATATTTTTAAAAGTCTGTGATGTTCAACTTGATAGCAATGGCCAAAACTTAATTAAAGTGATGGCTGAAAATCAACGTTTATTGGTGCTACCACAGGTTGTTACTCAGTTTCGCGAATTAAAAGCTGAACATGAGAAAACATTGTCTGTGTATGTAACTTCAGCTGTTAAATTAACAGCTGAACAAGAAACTACATTATGCGCTGCGCTTGAAAAGCGTTTGGCTCGAAAAGTAAAACTTAATTGTAATATTGATGCAAACGTAGTCTCTGGCTTAGTAATAAAAGCTGGTGATATGGTAATAGATGGTTCAGTACGAGGTAAATTGAACCGCTTAGCAACAACAATGCAATCCTAACGGGGAACAGAGTATGCAACTGAATTCCACTGAAATCGCTGAACTGATCAAAAGTCGTATTGAACAGTTTGACGTAGTTAGTGAAGCTCGTAATGAAGGTACTATCGTTTCTGTAACTGACGGTATCATTCGTATTCACGGCCTTGCAGATGTAATGCAAGGTGAGATGATTGAACTTCCTGGCAATCGCTTTGCTATCGCGTTAAACCTTGACCGTGATTCGGTCGGTGCGGTAGTTATGGGTCCTTACGCGGATCTAGCTGAAGGCGTTAAAGTAAAATGTACTGGTCGTATTTTAGAAGTACCAGTAGGACGTGGTCTATTAGGCCGTGTTGTAAACACTCTTGGTGAGCCAATTGACGGTAAAGGACCTATCGATAACGATGGTTTTGCTCCAGTTGAAATGATGGCACCAGGCGTAATCGATCGTAAATCTGTTGATGAGCCTGTTCAAACAGGTATTAAATCAATCGATGCAATGATTCCAATTGGTCGTGGTCAACGTGAACTTATCATCGGTGACCGTCAAATTGGTAAATCTGCTATCGCATTAGATGCAATCATCAATCAGAAAAATACCGGTATTAAGTGTGTATACGTAGCTATTGGCCAAAAAGCCTCTACTGTTGCTAACTTAGTTCGCTCACTAGAAGAGCACGGCGCGTTAGATAATACTATCGTTGTTGTTGCTGGTGCTGCTGAAGCTGCTGCACTACAGTACTTGTCAGCATATTCTGGCTGTACTATGGGCGAATACTTCCGTGACCGCGGTGAAGATGCACTAATCGTATATGATGATTTGTCTAAGCAAGCAGTTGCTTACCGTCAAATCTCATTACTTTTACGTCGTCCGCCAGGCCGTGAAGCATACCCAGGTGACGTTTTCTATCTTCACAGTCGTTTACTTGAACGTGCTGCTCGTGTAAACGAAGCATACGTTGAACGTTTTACTAACGGTGAAGTAAAAGGTAAAACAGGTTCATTAACTGCCTTACCTATCATTGAAACGCAAGCGGGTGATGTATCTGCATTCGTACCAACTAACGTAATCTCAATTACCGATGGTCAGATTTTCTTAGAATCTAACCTATTTAACTCAGGTATTCGTCCTGCTGTTAACGCTGGTATTTCTGTATCACGTGTTGGTGGTGCTGCTCAAACGAAAATCATCAAGAAATTAGGTGGTGGTATACGTTTAGCTTTAGCACAATATGCTGAATTAGCCGCATTTGCTCAGTTTGCATCAGATTTAGATGACGCTACTCGTGCTCAATTAGAGCATGGTCAACGTGTTACTGAATTAATGAAGCAAAAGCAATACAGCCCATTGTCAATTGCAGAAACAGCCGTATCATTATTTGCCGCAGAAAAAGGCTTTTTAAATGATATCGAAATCAATAAAGTTGTTGATTTTGAAGAAGCATTACGTTCATACGTAAACAATGAGCACGCTGAGTTGATGGCTACAATCAATGAAAAAGGCGACTATAACAAAGATATCGAGTCTGGTTTAGCGAAAGCGATTGAAGCTTTCAAAGCTACTCAAACTTGGTAATTTAGTTAACCTTTTCGGAGAATAGTCATGGCCGGTGGTAAAGAGATAAAATCGAAGATCGGAAGTGTTAAAAATACACAGAAGATCACCAGCGCGATGGAAATGGTTGCAGCTAGCAAAATGCGTAAAGCGCAAGATAGCATGGCTTCATCACGTCCATACGCTGAAAATATGCGAAATGTGATCGGTCACATCGCGCTTGGTAATCTAGAATATCGTCATCCATATATGGTTGAACGTGAAGCTAAGCGTGTAGGTTATATCGTAGTCTCAACAGACCGTGGTTTGTGTGGTGGTTTAAACATTAACTTGTTTAAACAAGTACTTGCTGATGCTGGTAAACAGCAATCAGCAGGCGCTGAAGTTGAATTTGCTGTAGTGGGTTCTAAAGCTACTTCATTTTTCAACAATATGGGCGCTAAAGTAGTATCACAAATTTCGGGTTTAGGTGACAACCCTTCACTGACTGACTTAGTTGGTAGTGTTAAGGTGATGTTAAATGCCTATGACAATGGTGAGATCGATAGATTGTTCATTGTGTATAACAAATTTGTTAACACAATGACGCAAAAACCAACAATCGATCAACTTTTACCTTTGCCTAAGTCAGATGATGACGCTATTAAGCATCGCTGGGATTACATATACGAACCTGATGCTCAAGCAATACTTGAACATTTATTAGTTCGTTATACAGAATCTCAAGTATATCAAGGTGTGGTTGAAAACCTCGCATGTGAACAAGCCGCTCGTATGGTTGCGATGAAATCTGCAACTGATAACGCGGGTGACTTAATTGATGATTTACAATTGGTATACAACAAAGCTCGTCAAGCAAGTATTACTCAAGAGTTGGGTGAAATTTGTGCAGGTGCAGCAGCGGTATAAGCAAAGGTTCTTTGTTTATTTTTTAGTAAATAAGAGCACAAGATTAGAGGATTAAACATGAGTACAGGTAAAGTCGTCCAAATCATTGGCGCAGTTGTGGATGTAGAATTCCCACAAGATGCTGTACCTCAGGTATATGACGCGTTAAACATAACTGAAGGTGACCTTTCAGGCTTAGTACTAGAAGTACAACAGCAATTAGGTGGTGGTGTAGTTCGTGCTATCGCTATGGGTTCATCAGACGGTTTGCGTCGTGGTCTGACAGTAGTAAACACAGGTGATAACATCCAAGTACCAGTAGGTACATGTACATTGGGTCGCATCATGAACGTATTGGGTGAGCCTATCGATGAAGCTGGCCCAATCGGCGAAGAAGAAAAGTGGTCAATTCACCGCGCAGCGCCAGCTTATGCTGACCAAGCGATGTCTAATGAGCTACTTGAAACTGGTATCAAAGTAATCGATTTAGTATGTCCATTCGCTAAGGGTGGTAAAGTTGGTTTATTCGGTGGTGCTGGTGTTGGTAAAACCGTTAACATGATGGAACTTATTCGTAACATCGCGATCGAGCATAGCGGCTACTCAGTATTTGCTGGTGTAGGTGAGCGTACTCGTGAAGGTAACGATTTCTACCATGAAATGAACGACTCTAACGTACTTGATAAAGTATCGTTAGTTTACGGCCAAATGAACGAGCCTCCAGGAAACCGTTTACGCGTAGCGTTCACTGGTTTGACTATGGCTGAAAAATTCCGTGACGAAGGTCGTGACGTATTATTTTTCGTAGATAACATCTACCGTTACACACTTGCTGGTACTGAAGTATCTGCATTGTTAGGTCGTATGCCATCAGCTGTTGGTTACCAACCAACACTTGCTGAAGAAATGGGTGTTCTTCAAGAGCGTATTACCTCTACGAAGAAAGGTTCAATCACTTCAATCCAAGCGGTATACGTACCAGCAGATGATTTGACCGATCCATCTCCAGCTACAACCTTTGCTCACTTAGATGCAACAGTTGTATTGAGTCGTGATATTGCATCGCAAGGTATTTACCCTGCTATTGACCCACTAGATTCTACATCTCGTCAACTAGATCCATTAGTAGTTGGTACTGAGCATTATGAAACTGCCCGTGGTGTTCAATCAACATTACAACGTTACAAAGAACTAAAAGATATCATCGCCATCTTAGGTATGGATGAGTTATCTGAAGAAGATAAATTAGCAGTGAATCGCGCACGTAAGATTCAACGTTTCTTATCTCAACCGTTCTTCGTTGCTGAAGTATTCACAGGTTCTCCTGGTAAGTACGTATCTCTTAAAGACACTATTAGTGGTTTTAAAGGCTTACTTGCAGGTGAGTTTGATGATTTACCTGAGCAAGCTTTCTACATGGTTGGTTCTATTGAAGAAGCAGCTGAAAAAGCTAAAAACATGTAATGAAGGCTGGTGATTAACATAAGTTAATCACCGATTAGGAGGTCACATGGCAATACTTTCTGTAAATCTTAATGTAGTAAGTGCTGAAGAAGAGTTATTTTCTGGTAGCATTGAATCATTACAGATCACAGGTAGCGAAGGTGAATTAGGCATTATGCCTGGTCACGCACCTTTGCTGACCTCACTAAAACCAGGTATGGCTAGAATCGTTAAGAAAGGCGGTGACGAAGAAGTTATCTATCTTTCTGGCGGTATGCTTGAAGTTCAACCTAATAGTGTAACTGTTTTAGCTGATGTTGCTATACGTGTTGCAGACTTAGATGAGCAACAAGCATTAGAAGCTAAAGAACGAGCTGAAAAGCATATGAATGATCACGGCGATGACGTTGATTATGCAGAAGCTGCTTCTGAATTAGCTCGTGCTGTTGCACAATTACGTGTAATACAAGCTACCAGCAAAAATAGCTAACACTAAGTTTTAGTGATCAATAAAGCGACTTTTACTTCGGTAAACAGTCGCTTTTTTATTGCTTATAAATTGCATATTGTAGATAAACGTTAGTAAATAATTAATATCGGGTTAACAATGAGTTATAGATATTTAACAGCCTATGTTAATTGAATAAAAAAAAATTTATCTAGCTAATAGAACAGTTAATATTAATATGTTGATTTATATGGTCTTTATTTATATTATCTAAAGGTTTAATTTAAACAGCTTTTAATAAAACTTAATAAAAATAAAATAGGGATATATTGTGAATAAAACTAAAATATTAATCAGTTCTATAGCTATAGCTTTTTGTGCATCTTCTGTAAATTCATTTGCCTTTGATAAAACACCTGGTTCGGGCCCTAACCCATTTTCAGATTGTGGTATCGGCGCTGCTTTATTTAAAGATACAAAATGGGCAGCTGTTACATCAAATGTAATTTGGGATATAGGTACTACAGCTGTTACTTCTGCTACAGCAAGCCCAGAAACATGTAGTGGTGCAAATATTATCGCGGCAAAATTCATTATTGATAATTATGATAATATTGTAGAAGAAATTGCCGAAGGTTCAGGCGATCACTTAGCATCTATGTATGGCGTTCTAGGTTGTGACAACAGCGTACAAACTGAAGTTACTGCAAGTATCCGTACTGATATGGTACAAACAATTAACCAAGCTGATTATCAAGATAAAAACTTGGTACAAAAATCATCAGATCTTTATAACATAGTTAACAACTCTACTGTTGTTGGAAATTGTGCAGTAATTTAATGTAATTTTTGTTTTAATAAATAGCTGCTTAAAAAGCAGCTATTTTTATTTATAGCTAAACCTTTCTTATGCAATTAAAAACTATTCTGCTCTGCCTAATTATCTACTGCTGTACTTTCGAAGTTTCTGCTCAAAAAATTAGAGTTTTATCTTATCCAACTGAATTAATTGACTCAATATCAGCTTCAGAAAAATGGCAAAAGCTGATTAAGCTTTCACCAAATTTCGATAGTGAAAATAGTAATATTAATATACATTCACAGCGCTTTTATTTTAGTGAAATGTCAGAGCTAACAGCGAAAAAGGAGCTAATTAAAACCTTATACGCATTTCAAAACACCGATCATCAAAATACTACTGAAGAAAACCCGCAATGTAGATTCCCTGCTAGGTATTATTGGCTAAAAAAGCAATTCGATCTATCTAATGTAAAAGAGGTTGAATGCCATGACTTTTTGGCATGGTCAAAATTATCGTCAACACAGTCATTAAGTTTAATTTTCGCGACAGGTTACTTAGGAAACCCAGCTTCATACTATGGTCATACATTATTAAAGCTAAACAGCGACCAGAATAAAAAACTTAACTTATTAGAAACAAGTGTAAATTTTGGCGCTAAAGTTCCTAAAAATGAAGATCCGATAAGCTATATGCTTAAAGGCGTTGTTGGTGGATACGATGGAAGCTTTTCGCATTCAAGTTACTATTATCACACGCAAAACTATCTTGAAAATGAATTACGTGATCTTTGGGAGTATCAATTAAACTTATCTCAAGATGATTATTACTTTCTAGTTGCTCATATATGGGAGTTGATAGAACAAGATTATATATATTACTTTTTTGATGAAAACTGTGTCTACAGAATGTATGAACTATTTAGTTTATTTGACGATATAGATTTGCCACCAATCAAAGCACCATGGGTGATTCCACAAGAAGTTGTTAGCGCTATTAACTCAGCAACATACAAAGGTGTGCCGTTAGTTTCTAAAGTTAAATATATTCCATCAAGGCAATCGAGTTTTTATAATAAATATTGGCAATTAAATACCAATGAAAAATTATTAATTGCCAAAATAGTTGAGAACCCTGAGCAAATAAATTTACTAAACGCAGAAGCAATAGTATTTCAAGCAAAGCTTAAAATTTTGAGTACTTTGCTAGATTATTATCAATATTTAATTTCTGTAGATAAAGACAATGTAAAGCTGAATAAGCAATCGTATACGCGGGTGTTAACTTATAGATATAACCTAGCACCAGGAAAGGTGAAGTTTAAGGATAAACTAGCGATATCACCCCATTTAGCAAGGCCATCAAGTTACTTACAGTTAGGGTTTATGCATAATGAAAAGCTAGGTAATGGTGTCGCTATAAAATTTAGACCTGCATATTATGATCAGTTAGATGCTGAAAGTGGTCATATTAGAAATGGTGCTCTTAAAATGGGTGAGTTAGATCTTGAATATATAAATAATAAACTTGCCATTAGAGGTTTATCTATATTTGAAGTTATTAGTGTATCAAATCAAGCAACAGGTTTACCTCATGATGGTTACGACGCTTGGAGGCTGTATTTAGGTCTTCAAAAACAAGACAACAAGTGTACAAACTGTGCCGATTTTACTTTCAAAGCTAACAAAGGCTTATCCATCCCTATTCTTGAAAATACCACAGTCGGTGGTTATATAGGCGGTGCTTTTGTCGAAAATTATTTAGATAGAGGTCGAGTGTATATATCTAGTAATTTAACGCTAAACCAATCAATTAATAACGATTGGAATTTTTTGGTAGATCTTGAAGCAAGAAAGTATTTAGAAAACGAACAAGTAACTAAATACAAGGTTAAAGCTGAAACGCGTTATAGAGTTAACTTTAACCATGAATATATAGATTTTAGGCTGATATTAAGTAACGACGAAACTGTGTTGAGCCTTGGCTATTATTGGTAAATATAGCTATTAAATATATTATTAAAACAATAAAAAAGCCGATATCAATAAGATATCGGTTTTTTGTAAAATAGACTTATAACACGCTAGTTACTTACTAAAAGTAAACTCTTTTGGTGGTGTTAAAGCCATTAAGTGTTGTACAAAATAGTCCCAACGTTTTCGCATCATGTAATGCTCTCTAGCAAAGCCATGGCCGCGATTAGGTAGCATAAGCATATCAAAGTCTTTATTTGCTGCTATTAACGCTTCTGCGACCACTAAAGTGTTATATGGTGGTACATTTGTGTCTGTTGTGCCATGCGCTAGCAGTAACTTACCTTTTAGGTTTTCTACGATCAATTGGTTAGCTTGGCTGTCATAGTTAGTTGTATCATCTTCATTTTTAACTAATAAACCATGATATTTTTCGCCCCATTCATCGGCATAGTTTCTATTGTCATGATTTCCCGCTTGAGAAACAGCAACAGAATAAAAATCAGGGTAAGTTAATAAAGCGCGAGTCGAAGCAAAACCACCACCTGAATGCCCCCATATTCCTACACGATTAATATCAATCCAGCTATTTTTTGCTGCTAGTTGTTTAATCGCGGCAACTTGATCTGGAATCCCACTGTCACCCATATTTTCATAGTAAAATTCATGAAAGTTTTTTGAACGACCCGGCGTACCTAAAGCGTCAATTTCTATAACGATAAAACCAAGTTCAGCGATGGCTTGATTATCGCCTCTGGCTGATCTGAAGTGGCGACCACGAATACTGCCTACTTGAGGGCCAGGATATAAATAATTTACCACGGGGTATGACTTATTGGCGTCAAAATCACTAGGCTTATACATTAAACCGTAAATGTTATGTTCGTTATTGCGATCTTTTACTATAAATGGACTTGGAGCCTCCCAACCTGTAGCGGTTAGATCATCAATATTCATTTGCTCAACAATAAAACCTGACTTATTAATAGTACTGCGAATAAAACTGATTTCTGGTTGGGTTGGCGTAGATACACGATCTAAAAAGTAATCTGCACTTTTACTTAACGTAATGCGGTGATGCTTTTTCTCAGGCGTTAGTAAGGTTAAATCTGAACCATCTTTATTGATACTGTAAAGATAATGAAAATAAGGATCTCCACCCTCTTTACCTGCTCCAGTAAAAATTAATTTCCCCGTTTCTTGATTAACATTCAGTAAAGCTAAAACGGTCCAGTCGCCTTTAGTTATTTGATTTTTAATCTTGCCTGTTTTAGCATCAACTAAATATAAATGTCCCCAGTTTGAACGTTGCGAAAACCAAATAAACTCATGGCTTTTATCAAGATATTTCCAGCTAATATCACTCACACCCGATTCGAAAAAGCTCTCAGCTGTTTCAGTGAAAACGGTTCGAACTTTACCTGAGGTGGCATCGGCTATTTTTAGTGTTGCTTTTTTGTGATCACGAGATGATGAAACAAAGGCAAAATGACGGCTATCGCTCGACCAATCAATATCTAACAAACTACCATCGCTACCAGCAACATGATCCGTTATGGTTGACCTATGGTCGTCTGCAGGCATGTCGAGAACAACAACACTTGCTTTCTCGATATCAATCACTACACGGTGGATTTTAAAAATGTTTTCATCACCAGGTAATGGGTACTTCCAAACATCAATTTTAGGGTGCCCTACCGCAGTAGACACTATACCCATTTCACCAACATTGCGGCCATCATGTTTAAAGGTAGTGAGTTTTTTTGAATCAGGGGACCATTTTACTACCGGTTTTTTACCGCGAATCCAACCCGCATTATTAGTTGCATAAGCAAAGTTTTCTATACCGTCTGTGGTTAATTGCTTTTCGCTATTATCGTTAAGGTTTCTAAGCCACAAATTATGTTCACGAATAAACACCGCTTGTTCACCATTAGGTGCAACGAGTTCGTTACTTTTAAAGGCACTTTCATTTACTTGGCAGGTATAGTTCTGAATATTACATTGGTAAAAGTTGCTATCTACTTTTAACGAAATAAGCCCATCAGATATAAAATCGATTCGACTGAAAGGTAAGTCTGTTTGGCTAACTTCTTGTTCGGTAACTCTTGCTAATGCTTTGGCAAGCTTTTGATGATTAAAAGCTAATTTCTTGGCTTTTGTTTTAGTATCAACAATAAAGAATTGTTTGCCATTTTTGGTATGGCTTTGATAAACAAGTTTATCGTCTTTAGTCCAATTGGGTTTTTCAACTGTGCCGTAAACTAATGCTTCAGTATGTTGAGCTAATTGGCGTTCTGCTTGTTGATATTTTTCTATGTCGAGAACTTCGGCGTTAACATTAAAACCTAAGCACGCTATAGCAGCTGCTGCATTTATCGTTTTTATTTTTGAAACCATGAATAACCTTTTATTTAATAGCTATAAAATAGGATTTTTTTATATTCTATCACTTCTAATATATTTGCTTTGTAAATAATCGTTCAACAGAATAATCTTTACGATAATTAGCCATCAAGCCGTTATCAATTGTTATATTTCATTCGCTTTAGACTAAAGTCTACCGTATTTTTCACCCATTTTAGACTTAGGTCTAATTTATAAGTCATCGCTGATTCTCTAGTGTTAATAACACCATATATAGCTTCGATTAAATTTTATCGAAGAGATTAATTAGAGAGTCATATGCTTAACAAGCAAGAACTACATGCCGAATCAACGCCATTGTCGTGGCTACAATCTAATAATGGTGAATGGCAGTATTTTGTTGATGAAAGTTTATTAAAAGCAAGCACCGTATCGGTTAGTGAACCAGATTATATTTGGATAGTTTCTCAAAATACGGTTAGTCATAAAGTATGTGGCTATCGAATTGCTAACCAGACGATGGAAAATTTTATTGAGCAGTTAGCTGGGGTTGAACAAGCCGTTGTAATTGGCGTTCCTCATGAAACTAAAGGTAATGCGCTTCATGTTTTTATTGAATTAAGCCATTTAAACATTGAAAAAGCTACGTTATCAAATGCTATCAATGCCAAACTTGCGGGCGGTATAGGTGAGTTTGCCTATGTTGATGCTATCAATTTTGTTGAAGCACTTCCTCTTGATAAAAACAAAAAAAATCTCAGAAAAGAACTTAAATTACAAACTATTAATTTAAAGTGTGCAGCATAAAAAATATAAAAATAAGATAACGATTTGTTAAATATTCACATAATTAATACGTTATTAAAACTTAATTAATAAAAACACTGCCAGAGCTTATCTGTTGTTGCTCTATGGTTAATAACACACGGGGAAAGTAAAAATGTTAAATAAGAAAAAGCTTTTATTAGCAACAGGTTTATTGGCTATGGCTGGCAGCGCAAGCGCTGGTTATGAAATTAAATTATCTGATAACGACACTGTTACCTTTGGTGGCTATATCAAATTAGATGCACGTTATGTTGACGGTGATATTAACAGTATTACTAATGACTATTGGGTTGGCGCGGGTACAGTAGGCGATATTTCTCGCACTAGCTTTCGTGCAACCGAGTCTCGCTTTAACACTAAATATGTTCATGGTGATATAACGGGCTTTATTGAACTTGATTTTCATGGTGGTGGCGGTAACGAAATTGTATCGAATTCAGCAAGCCCAAGATTACGTCATGCATTTATTAAATATAAAAACATATTAGTGGGACAAACTTGGTCAACGTTTGTTAATACCAGTGCTTTAGCTGAAGCGGCTGATTTTGCCGGCCCACTAAATGCTGCGGCGTTTATTCGACAAGGCCAAGTTCGTTATACTCATGGAAACTTTCAAGTTGCAATAGAAAACCCTGAGTCAGATAAAGGTGATCCAAGCCAAGATAAAATGCCAGATGTTATTGCTAAATATACCTTCAAAGGTGATTGGGGTAATGTTTCTGTTGCGGGTTTAGCTCGACAATTAAACACAGTTGGTGGTAATTCTGAGTCGGCATTTGGTTATGGCATTGCAGGTAAAATTAACACCTTTGGCAAAGATGATATTCGTTTTCAATTACATGGCGGTGAAACCGGACGTTATGTTGGTGTAGTAGCGGCTCGCGATTTAGTTGGTGAAGAAGTCGAGGAAACTACGTCTTACATGGTTGCTTATCGCCATTTCTGGAATGACGATATTCGCAGTACGGCATTTTTTGGCAAAACAACCACTGAAGTTGCCGATGCTGACAGAAGACATTGGGGCGTAAATATATTTAAGAACTATACCAAAGAGTTATCATTTGGTTTAGAGGTAGGGAATTTTGAATCTGCTGATCAAAATGCCGATTCAGACTATGTACAGTTTTCCGCAAAATACGTACTTTAGTTAACAATCTTGCGTTAGTAAACCTCCCAACCGAGGTTGTTTATGGGGAAGCAATAGCTTCCCTTTTTTTATCTTCAAAATTAAATATGGGCCAATTTCACCTTAAAAACTATATTAAGAATAGTTTCAACGACAGCCCTCAACTTAACTTTGACAGCTAAAGACTGTTTGCTCAATGAATAATTTATTTCTTTAACTTAGCAAATGCATCCGCGAAGGCATTACCCATAGCGGCATTGTTATCAGCCTTTGGTTGTTGAGTTCTGGTTTTATTCTTGTGATGCTGACCTTTAGCATGTTTGTCATTACTTTGTGTTTTATGTGACTTTCCTAATGGCTGGCTTTTCACATGTGGTGTTGCTTCATCTAAACGCATGGTTAAGCTAATGCGCTTACGTTGTGGATCAACTTCAGTTACCTTAACTTTTACCACTTCGCCAGCTTTAACCACTTCATGTGGGTCGCTAACAAACTTATTAGTGAGTGATGAAATATGCACTAAGCCGTCTTGGTGAACACCGATATCAACAAAAGCACCAAAATTAGCCACGTTCGAAATAACGCCTTCGAGTACCATGCCTACTTTTAAGTCGTTAATGGTATTAACGCCTTCTTGAAAGGTTGCTGTTATAAACTCAGGTCGTGGATCTCGCCCCGGTTTTTCTAACTCGTTGATTATATCTTTAACTGTAACTTCACCAAAATTATCGCTAATTAAGGCTGTAACATTAACTTTCTCTAATTCAGCTTTGTTACCCATAACTTCACTGATATCGGCGTTAAGTTGTGTTAACAGTTGCTTAACTAAATCGTAAGTTTCAGGGTGAACACCCGATAAATCTAACGGATTATTACCATTATGAATCCGTAAGAAACCAGCCGCTTGTTCGAAGGCTTTAGGTCCTAAACGTGCAACTTTTTTTAGTTCATTACGGTTGTTGAATCGACCATGTTCATCACGAAAACTTACTACGTTATTTGCCATGGTTTTGTTTAAACCCGACACGCGCATTAATAAAGCAGCAGAAGCACTGTTTAAGTCAACACCCACGGCATTTACACAGTCCTCAATAACGTTGTCTAAGGTCTGGCTAAGTTGGCTTTGGCTTACATCGTGTTGATATTGACCAACACCAATGGCTTTCGGGTCTATTTTAACTAACTCTGCTAAAGGGTCTTGTAAACGGCGTGCAATAGAAACCGCACCACGAATGGAGACATCTAAATCAGGAAATTCTTTAGCAGCAAACTCAGACGCTGAATAAACTGAGGCGCCGGCTTCACTAACAATAACTTTTGTTGGTTTATTGGTTTCTAACTTAGCAATAACATCGGCAATAAGTTTGTCACTCTCGCGTGAAGCTGTGCCGTTGCCAATCGCTACTAGCTCTACTTTATGTTGTTGACATAAATTAACTAAAGTACGTACGGACTTATCCCAATGATTTTGTGGAGCATGGGGGAATATGGTTGCCGTTTGTAATAATTTGCCAGTAGCATCGACTATGGCAAGTTTACAGCCGGTTCTGAGGCCAGGATCTAAACCTAAAGTTATTTTTGCTCCTGCAGGTGCCGCCATCATTAAATCATTTAAATTACGTGAAAATACTTTAATGGCTTCAACTTCGGCTTGTTCGCGTAATTGCCCTAATAGTTCTGTTTCTAAACTTTGGCTAAGTTTTACTTTCCATGTGGTTTGTACAACTTTAGTTAAAAATTCTGCTGCTGCTTGGCCTGTTAAACGTAAATTAAAATGTTCGCTGATCAGTTGTTGTGCACTTGAAAACGCCCCTTCTTGCCCTGGGTCGGTATCAATGCTTAACGATAGTAGCTTTTCGTTACGTCCTCGCAACATGGCTAACATACGGTGTGACGGTACTGATTTTAATAATTCAGAATGTTGGAAGTAATCGCGATATTTTGCCGCTTCATTTTCTTTGCTTTTTATAACTTTACTACACAAGTGAGCTTGCTTAAGAAGGTGGCGGCGTAATTTCTGAATTAAATTAGCATCTTCAGCAAAACGTTCGACTAAAATAAAATGTGCGCCTTCAAGCACTGAGGCAACATCACTAAACCCTTGCTCACTATTGATGAAAGCTATTGCTTCTTGTGCTGGGTTAAGCTGCCAATTGTTATATATTTTATTCGCTAGCGGTTCTAAACCGGCGGTAATCGCTATTTGTCCTTTGGTTTTTCTTTTGGGTTTATAAGGTAAATAAAGATCTTCTAAACGGGTTTTATTATCAGCATTATTTAGCTCGTTGGATAAAGCTGGCGTTAATTTACCTTGCTGCTCAATATTATTGATAATAACTTTTCGACGTTCGGCTAAGTCGCGTAAATAAACTAAGCGTTGGGCAAGGTGGCGTAAATGATTATCATCAAGTCCTTGGGTAACTTCTTTTCGGTAACGGGCAATAAAAGGAACCGTTGCACCTTCATCTAGTAAGTTTATAGCCGCATTTATTTGGCTAGTATTTACATCAAGTTCTTTGGCTATTTGCTCAGCAATGGGCGTCATTTATACGGGATCCTAGATCTTTAAAAGTCTTGTTTTTGTTGGCCTTATTATACACTCAATTACTACTGAGGTGCGATACAGCCAGTAAGTTTTTTCAGCAACCTTAAAAAGCCTAAACCCTAGGTAAGGGCGAAATACAATTTTAATAGAGAAGCAGGTAATTTAGCGTTACAATGTTGTAATACGTTATCAACGGTTGGTGAGTTTATGCTTATTCATCAAGTTGATATAAGTAACTTTATCAATTAAAACGGAAAAATTATGGCTCTCTCTGTTGTTATCTTAGCGGCGGGTAAAGGCACTCGCATGCGCTCTGCTTTACCTAAAGTTCTTCATCCTGTTGCTGAAAAGCCTATGGTATCTCATGTTATTGACGCGGCGCGCCAAGTAGATAGCGAAAATATTTATTTAGTTTATGGCTTTGGTGGCGATGTACTTAAAGCTAAAGTTACCGGCGATGATTTAACTTTTGTTGAACAGAAAGAACAATTAGGCACTGGCCATGCGGTTGATATGGCTTCACCTTTTTTAGCTGATGATGAAGATGTTTTAGTGCTTTACGGTGATGTACCGTTAACGAAAGTGAGTACATTACAACGCTTAATTGTTGCAAAACCAGATAATGGTATGGCGCTATTAACGGTACATTTAGCCAACCCAACCGGGTACGGACGTATTATGCGTGATAGTTCAGGCACGGTAGTTGGTATTGTTGAACAAAAAGATGCTACAGCTGAGCAACTACTAGTTAATGAAGCTAATACCGGTATTTTATTAGCTAATGGCGGCGATTTAAAACGCTGGTTGGCTAATTTATCTAGCGATAATGCGCAAGGCGAGTATTACTTAACCGATATTATTGCTGCTTGTCATCAAGAAGGTAAACTCATTACCACTGCTCATCCAGATAGTGAAATTGAAGTAGAAGGCGCTAATAATCGCGTGCAACTTGCAGGTCTTGAAAGAGCTTATCAATTAAGAAAAGCTGAAGCGTTAATGATTGCAGGCGCAAGCTTACGTGATCCTAACCGCATTGATATTCGTGGTAATGTTAGCGTTGGACAAGAAGTGGTGATTGACGTTAACTGTATTTTCGAAGGAGATGTACAAATTGCTGATAATGCCATTATTGGCGCCAACTGTATTTTGAAAAACTGCAGTATCGGGCAAGGTGCTGAAATTAAGCCTAATAGTATGATCGATGGCGCTATAATTGGTGAATTAGCTTCAGTTGGCCCATTTGCTCGCATACGCCCAGGTTCAGAGCTGATGCGCGATTCTCATATTGGTAACTTTGTTGAAATGAAAAAAACACGCTTAGGCGAAGGCGCAAAAGCTGGACATTTAAGTTATTTAGGCGATGCGGAAATTGGTGCTAAGGCTAATATTGGTGCCGGTACTATTACCTGTAATTACGATGGCGTAAATAAAGCAAAAACTATTATAGGTGCTGGTGCATTTATAGGCTCAAATGCTTCGTTAGTTGCACCTGTTACTATTGGTGAAATGGCAACAACAGGAGCAGGTTCGGTTATTGTTAAAAACGTTGATGATAACGAGCTTAGTGTAGCTCGTGGTAAGCAACGTAATATTGCTGATTGGAAACGCCCATCTAAAAAATAAATCAAAGCATGAAAGGATCTTTTATTACACTGTTTTTGTTGAGGTTAATTTTCATAAATATTTTATTTATGAATTTTGTGCGAGCTGAGTCAGCTTTAACGGCTGTTGCAGCCGAACACCCTATGCTGCAATATTATGAAAATAATGAAATAAAAGGTCCAAGTGCAGAAATTCTCAAATTGCTATTATTGCAAAGTGAATTGCAAGCCCCATTTGAACTGCTACCTTGGTCTCGAGCATATAATACAGCTTTAAATCGAGAAAACACCCTTGTTGTTAGCATGATAAGAACACATGCCCGTGAAAATCAGTTTCATTGGCTAATTAAAGTTAGTGAACTTGTTCGTGGTTTTGTTTCACTGAATAGCCGTCCTGAAAACACTATTCAAAACTTAGAGGAAGCAAAATCTAAAACCACTGTTGTAATAAGGGATAGTTATGGCTATCACTCGTTAGTGAAATTAGGCTTTAACGAAGAAACTAACCTTTATGTTGTATCATCTTTAAAGCATGGCATAGCACTATTTTTATCAGGTAAAGTAGATTTAATTTTTGCCGACCCGAATGTATTAACCGATTTCTTTGCAGAGCAGCAACAAAATGCTCAAACGTTATTTTCTGTTCTTGTTTTACCAGAAACACGTCGAGATAGTTATATTGCAGCGAATATAAACACAGAAAGCGGCATACTCGAAAAACTGAAGCGTGCTGCAGATAAATTACGTACCGACCCCGGCTATCAATATTATCTGGCTTATAAAGCCTTGAAAGAAGATTAGATCTTAGATAAATATTGTTTTTATTTTCAGCTTTTGTTCTAATAGCTAAGTTTTAAACCGAAACTTTTAAGAGTGTAAACGAAAGCAATGTCAAAACGAAATACCCAACAGCGTCGTCATACCATTATTGCAGAATTAAGCAACTTAGGCGAAGTAAGTGTTGATAGCCTTGCAAAAATGTTCGATACCTCAGAAGTTACTATTCGTAAAGATTTAGCCGTATTAGAAAACAGTGGTTTATTATTGCGCAGATATGGCGGAGCCGTACCCTTGCCTCATGAAATTACTGAACCTAAAACAGAAAAAGTTTCGAAACGAAAGGTTATTATAGCAAAAACAGCTGCATCGTTGATTCGTGATCATAACCGCATTATTTTAGATAGCGGCAGTACAACATCTGCCCTAGTGCGTGAGTTAAGTGCTAAACAAGGCTTAGTGGTTATGACTAATTCGCTAGCAATAGCGTCTGATTTACATGCGCTTGAAAACGAACCGACATTATTGATGACCGGGGGTACTTGGGATACACATTCTGAATCATTCCAAGGACAGATTGCCGAAAATGTATTGCGTTCTTACGACTTTGATCAACTATTTATTGGTGCCGATGGTCTTGATTTAGCGCGTGGTACAACAACCTTTAATGAACTTTTAGGTTTAAGTCGCGTTATGGCGGAAGTGTCGCGAGAAGTTATTGTTATGCTAGATTCAGAAAAACTTAATCGAAAAATCCCTAATTTAGAATTACCTTGGGGGAAAATTCACACGTTAATAACAGATGCAGACATGCCTGAAGACGTGAGAAGTGAAATAATTAAACAAGGCGTTAACCTCGTTATTGCCAGTTAAAAGGACAAGAATATGTGTGGAATTGTAGGTGCTGTCGCACAGCGTGATGTAGCAGACATTTTAGTAGAAGGTTTAAGGCGATTAGAATATCGTGGTTACGACTCTGCTGGTGTTGCAATAATTGATAATAACAACAAACTTATGCGAGCTCGTCGTTTAGGTAAAGTACAAGAGCTTGCTGATGCATTGCATGCTAACCCATTAGCTGGCGGAACAGGTATTGCGCACACACGTTGGGCAACGCATGGTGCGCCAAGTGAAGTTAATGCTCACCCGCATGTTTCTTCAGAAACAATAGCGGTTGTGCATAACGGCATTATCGAAAACCACGAAAGCTTGCGCACACGTTTACAAGGTTTAGGTTACGTTTTTACATCGGAAACAGATACCGAAGTTATTGCACATTTAGTTCATCATGAATTAAAAACAGCAGAAAACTTATTAAGCGCTGTTCAGGTTAGTGTAAAACAGTTGGAAGGTGCTTACGGTACCGTTGTTGTTGATACTCGTGATAAAGATCGTGTAATCGTTGCGCGTTCAGGTAGCCCTTTAGTGATTGGTTATGGTGTTGGTGAAAACTTCATTGCTTCTGATATGTTGGCGTTATTACCCGTTACGCGTAAATTCTCTTTCTTAGAAGAAGGCGATGTCGCTGAAGTTACACGTTTTGAAGTTAACATTTTTGATACTGATGGTAAGTCTGTAGAGCGAGAAGCAAAAGAGTCGGAAGTAAGCCATGACTCTGGTGATAAAGGTGAATACCGTCACTACATGTTAAAAGAAACTTACGAGCAGCCAACCGCAATTCGTAATGCTTTAGAAGGTCGTTTATTAGGTAATGTACTTGATATTCAAACCTTTGGCGATGGTGCTGACGCTATCTTCCAAGAGATTGAGCATGTACAAATTATTGCCTGTGGTACCAGTTACCACTCAGGCATGGTTGCCCGTTACTGGTTAGAAGCCTTAGCCGGTGTTTCATGTAATATCGAAATAGCCAGTGAGTTTAGATATCGTCAATCGCATGTGCCGAAAAATGCTTTATTAGTAACAATTTCACAGTCAGGTGAAACGGCTGACACCCTAGCTGCTTTACGTTTAGCTAAAGAAATTGGTTACCGTGCGAGCTTAACTATTTGTAACGTTGCAGGCTCTTCATTAGTTCGTGAATCTGATTTAGCCTTTATGACTAAAGCTGGCGCAGAAATTGGTGTAGCTTCTACTAAAGCCTTTACTACGCAACTCGTTGGTTTATTAATGATGACATTAGCCATTGGTCAACATCATGGTATGTCGTCAGAAAAGCAAAACGAAATAGCTCAATCGTTAATGACCTTGCCAAACAAGCTTGAAGAAGTATTGGCTTTAGCCGGTTCAATTGAAGACTTAGCAGAGGATTTTGCTGATAAGCATCACGCATTATTTTTAGGTCGTGGCGATCAATACCCAATTGCAATGGAAGGCGCATTGAAGCTGAAAGAAATTTCATATATTCATGCTGAAGCCTACGCAGCAGGTGAGCTTAAACATGGACCATTAGCGTTAATTGACGCCGAAATGCCCGTTATTGTAGTAGCACCTAAAAATGATTTAATTGAAAAATTAAAATCTAATGTTGAAGAAGTTCGTGCTCGTGGTGGCTTAATGTACGTGTTTGCTGATGCAAGTGCTAACTTTAGCAGCGACGATACAATGAAGGTTATTAATGTGCCGCATTGCGATGACATTATTGCTCCTATTGTTTACACCTTACCATTACAGTTATTGTCTTACTATGTGGCGATAATTAAAGGTACAGATGTTGACCAACCACGTAACTTAGCGAAATCAGTTACAGTTGAATAGCATTTGATTGTTATTTCATGCCGCTGTAACTTTACAATAAAGTACCATACTAACCAATAAAGTATCATACTTTACAAATTAGTTTCATACTATTAAGGTTTAGGCTATTCTGAATTCATCAGAATAACCTGGACCTATAAATGAAAGACTTTCTTGTACCAGCCCCCAAAACAATCGTAGAGCTTATTAAGCCAGCCATCATTAAACGCTTAACAGTGGAAAAGCGTGGCCAAGGTCATGGTAAACATTATAAGCCCTTTCTTACCGTCAGAGATGTGCCTAGCAAAGGCAGAGTTCATAGAAGACCGGCACTAACTCATGGCCGTATCGTGCATTTATTATCTGATTTAGAGCTTTCCACTTTTTTACTTTTCGATTGGAATCTTTCTGTCACCGATATTAAAGAGCAGTTTCCTCTCGATCCCGAAAAAACAGCCAAAATTTCAGAGCGCCTTGGAATTCCCCATCCTGCAGTAAGTGGTGTAACCCAAGTTATGACTACTGACTTACTTTTAGACACCCTGCAAAATAACAAAGTCGTTCAAGTAGCTATTTCAGTTAAATATAGTGACGAATTAGAAGATGTCCGAGTTATTGAAAAACAAGAATTAGAACGGCGCTACTGGGAAAGCTTAGGTATCCAGTGGTATCTTTTCACCGAGAACGAAGTCCCTTTCATACTTATTCAAAATATTAAGTGGCTCTTACCACACATGCATAGTTATGATTTAAATAAAACACGTCAGATCGAGGTGTTTAATACAGTAAATGAGGCAATACTTACCCATCCAAACGATAAAATAGCTGTGGTAATGAAGTATCTAGATGATCAGTATAAAGTTGATGGAGGCACATATTTATCTTATCTAAGGCATCTATTAGCGCAAAATGCTTTCACTTGGGATCTCATGAATGTTGATCATAAATCCCTAAACTCATTAGATTTAAAAGCTTCAGATTTTTGGATCAAAAAGGAATATGAATATGTTCATGCCTAATGATGTATACCAAATAAACTCAAAAAGATTAAGAGTGCTTTGGTCTAATCCCGAAGTAATATTTTATATTGATATAGATCTGGCTAATGCATTGCCGGAATATGCTTCTAGAGACGAATTTGAACATCTGATGGCGAAAAATGAATTAGAAGTAATCGAAGATCCACATATTAATGTTTCAATGACCTTTCCTCAAAAAGGTTCAAAATCTGAGAGTATTCAAGATAGAGCTTGGAGTGCTATTCAGAATGCTGTTAATAACGTACCTGATATATATTTAAGAAAACAAAGAGGGGTATTACTAAACCAAGTAATCCACGAAAGCGGAGCCACAAAGCAAACAGTATATCGTTGGTTCCGACGATATTGGCAACTAGGCATGTGTAAAAACACTCTAAACGGCCAATACAATCGTTGTGGTGGGTTAGGTAAAGCCAAAACAGTAGGGGAAAAGAAGCTTGGTGCCCCACGAACGAGAACACCTGGTGATGGCGTTAATGTCGATGACAATATTAAAGCTATTTTTAGAGTTGCTATTGAAAAATGTTTATTAAATGAAAATCAGTACGAATTTGATTATGCTTACAACCAAGTATTAATAGCCTTTGGTGTTCCTTTACCTTGTAAAGCAGAGCATTTGCGGGAAGTACCTACTGCTCGCCAATTTCGTTACTTTTATAATAAAGAATACACTTCCCTTGATATTACCAGAAAGAGAAAAGGTGAAATTAATTATCAAAAGGATTATAGACCTGTTCTGAGCTCATCTACTACTGAAGTATCGGGACCTGGTAGCCGATACCAAATTGATGCCACAATCGCAGATGTATATCTTGTTTCAGCTGAGAATAGGAATAAGGTAATCGGAAGACCTACTATGTATTTTGTTGTCGATGTTTTCAGTCGTGCAATCGTTGGTATGTACATTGGATTAGAGAATGCATCTTGGGTAAGTGCCATGGAAGCATTGTCAAATACAGTACTTGATAAGGTTGAATACTGTAAGCAATTTGATATAGAAATAACTGAAGATATGTGGCCTACGGTAGGATTACCGGAATCTATTATTGGCGATCGAGGTGAAATTTTAGGTCGTCATATTGAAGTGTTGAGCAAAGCTTTTCATGTCGATATTGAAAATACCCCGCCTTATAGAGCAGATTGGAAAGGCATTGTAGAGCGTTATTTCAAAACAGTACAAGTTAAAATGAAGCCATTTGTGGAAGGCTACGTTACCAAAGTCGCTATTGGTAAAAAAAAGCATGGGAAAGATTATCGTCAAGACAGTATTCATACTCTAAAAGAGTTTACTCAAATGATGATAAAAATAGTTCTTTATTACAATAATGAACACACATTGAGTGAGTACGATCCAGATAAAGACCTACCTAATGACTTATCTTATAACCCTCTGGATTTATGGGAATGGGGAATTCAATTTCGTACTGGCCGTTTAAGAAGGCCTAATTCTGATATTGTAAAAGTAAACCTATTACCACATACCGAAGCTACAGTAACAGAAAAAGGCTTAAAGCTTTTTAATTGCTATTACACTTGTAAAGAAGCCATCGACTGGGGTTGGTTTGAAGGTAACTACAATGGCCCCAAAAAAGTAACTATCGCTTATGATTTATACTCGGCTAATGTTATTTATCTTAGGCTCAATGATAATTACTCTACTTTTATTACAGCTGCTTTAGCTCCTCGTAGTCGAGCATATCAAGACTTGACCATGTGGGAAGTTTGGCAACGTAATGATATTAATGCCGATGTAGCTGCTACTTCCAGTTTAAAATCAAGAGCTGGTTCTGTTAATTTAGTTAATGATTTAGAAGCGATAGCTTCTCGTTCTAAAGCTTTTCAGCCTACTAATAAGCCATCAACAAAATCAGAAAAAGTGACTGGTATAAGAGAAAATAAACGTATAGAAAGACAGAATGAGCGAGCAAATAAGTATGGTAATCAGAATGAAAATATACAATTAGATAATGTAACTTCATTACAAAACGAGAAAAAAGTAGCCAAAAGCTATAAATTACCTACCAGCCTTAAAAGCCTATTAAAGAGTGATAGCGATGACGAATAGTGCTGATCAAAGTTATTTCAAAACAGCAGAGTATATTGATCCTGGTTTACCCGAATATGCGGATAACCCGCTTATCGCAGCATTGCCGCCAATAAACAGTGTTAATGATGTTGTTGAAATGTTGAATAAGAGGCCTAAATTTGACGATAAAGAAATTAACTTAAAAGGGCATGTTAGGGTACATGCTATTAGTCGTTTAACTCGAGACTTTTTTGTCCCTCAAACCACGCATTTAGTACTTGAACAAAAATTCTCCCAACTTATACGTAAAAGTTATCTTGGGCGGAATCCAAAAACAGCTACATTCAAGCGTAAGTTAAATCAAATGAGGTCGATAATTCAAAATCAAGACTTAACCTCATATGTCCATAGCGAAAGTAACTCCAATGCATCATCGATGGCTATTTCAGGAATATCAGGTGCAGGGAAATCTACAGCAACTAATAAGATTTTAAACAGTTACGATAAGGTGATTTACCATCCTAAATATCAATTATTGCAAGTGCCATGGATAAAAATTGATTGTCCTTATGAAGGCTCCTTATCAGAGTTTTGCGAAAGTTTTTTTATTGCATTAGATAAAAGGTTAAATACCCGTTACAGAGATAAATATACTGCAGGTCGACCCACTATAGGAAAAATGATTGCGGACGTAGCTGACCTTTGTTTAATTCATGCTATTGGTTTAATTGTTGTCGATGAGTTCCAGCACATGAACCTCGCTAAAAGTGGTGGCGAGAAAAAAATGATAAATTTTTTGGTGACATTAGTTAATGTCGTTGAAGTTTCAATTGTATTAATCGGTACACCAACAGCGCTCCATTTATTTTCAAATGAATTTAGACAAGCTCGCAGAGCATCAGGTGAAGGTAGTATTGTTTGGGATAAAATGGCATTTGATGAAAGCTGGGATGATTTTTTATTGGAATTGTTCCAGTATCAATGGCTGGAATCGCACACTGAACTTGATGAAATTTTTACTCATCTACTTTATGAATTATCACAAGGTATACCAGACATAGCAGTTAAACTTTTTTGTCTTGCTCAAGCTCGAGCTATTTTACTAGCAGAGTCACCAAATGAAGAATGCCTGACTACCGGTTTATTTAATGATGTATTTGAAGAAGAGTTTTCTATTGTAAAGCCCATGTTAGATGCTCTTAGAACAAATGATAAGACAGCCTTAAAGAACTGTAAAGATATTGTCATACCAAAGATTGAAAGTGGATTGCTCAATGGCTTTGATCATTTAAAAGCAATGCCTTTGAAAACACCAAAAAGAATAGAGACAGGCGATTCGTTACAAAATGACGTAGTGAATAATGCCATTTCAACACTTCTTTCAATGGGGGTAGCTGAGGATATAGTACGTCCACTTGTACAAGATTGTATAGCATCGAATCCCGAAGTTTCACTTATCGACATCATTCATCAAGCAACATCTTCATTTGCAACAACAAGTACAGTCAATACTAAAAAAGGTCCAAAGAAAAAAAGTAAGAGTACATTAAATAAAGTTAAAGAGATGGATTGGGGGCAATTATCACAGTCTGATCTTCGTAAAGTATATTCATCAAAATCAGAATCAATGTATGAAGCTTTAAAAGAAAATGGTCATATTTACCCTATAAAGCAGTTTTTGGTAGGTTAACATTGCTAGCATATTTTCCTAAAGCGTATGAAGATGAGTTGCTATATAGCATGATTGCACGATATAGCATTCATACTGGCCAAGCAGCTAATCAGAAAGCTGTGATTCATGATGTATTTGGGAAAAAAACTGCTGTTGCAATACCTGATTTACCAAGTCATCTTAATGCATTTAGTGCAAGGGTGGCAGTTGTGTGGTCCATTGCAGCTTCTAGTTTGATTGATAAGCATACATTGGCAAATTTATATATTCCGTTCCTATCGGGTCAACAAGCTCAACTTATAGTTTCATCAATGAAGTCAAATTTTGGTGGCAACATTCATACTCGAGCAGGCATTGCAGCTTCTAGTATTAAAATAAATCAATATTTTCGTTATTGCCCTATTTGTTCATTAGAACAAGAAACAAAGCTTGGTGAAACGTATTGGCTGAGAAAACATCAATTACCATGTATTAACGTTTGTTTAACGCATCAATGCGAATTGATTGATTCGCAAATACCTTTTTATTCGATTCAAAAACATCACTTTCACGCAGCAGAAAATATTGATAAAAGTACGCTAATATCACCTGTTTTGCTTAGTAAACAAGAAGAAATATTAATTGATCGCTTTTATACTCTCTTAAATTTAAAAACGATAAAGCCTTGTTCTAGTTATCAATGGACTATGTTTTATAAAAAAATAGCAGTAGATTTAAATATGATGAATGGTAACTACGTCGATCATAAAGCTATTTATGATCACTTGATTAAAGACTGGGAAAATACCTATTTTAGAAAATATTTACCTAAAAGTTATCACAATAGCTGGTTAGTAGACATTTTTCGTAAGCACCGAAAATCATTTCACCCCATTCGACACATAATGGTTTGGAGTTCTTTTCTATTTGATAAATCGTTAGAAGAAATTTTTACAATGGTTAATGCATTCCCAACCAAAAGTAATAATAAGAAAGATAGAAAGTTTGTAGCTCTACAAAAAACGAATAAAAATATAAGCGAACAAAGATGTGCCTGGCTTGATTTATGTAATACAAATATCGAGTTAGGGATTAAATGTTTAAGGAATACAGATAATGGTGGAAGCCTATATGCATGGTTATATAGGCACGATAGAGACTGGTTAAAGAAAAACTCACCTGACGCTAAACGTATTAATTTGAATCGATACCAAAGAGACTATAAAGCGTGGGATGAAGAAAATATCGCATTACTTCAAGAATATATAACTGAAATAGCTACCCTAAAAAAACGTCCCAGAATCAGCAAAACGTACTTAATTAAAAAGCTACCTACCCCAAATTCAGTTGAAAAACATTTAACCGATTTACCAAGAACAGCGAAATGGTTGGATCTCAATCAAGAAAATAAAGTAGATTACAGAAAGTTTCGATTACGTATCGCCCATCAGGCATTAGAGGCATCAAATCTACCAATACAACAATGGCGCTTACTACGTTTAGCATCAATTCGTAAAGAGTACATCACAGAAGATATTGAACATTATATTTTCAAATTAATTCATAAAGCGGTGGTGGCAGCATAATGGTTAGTATTACTCAAATACCTAATGGTTCAAAATTGATGCTTATAGGTGATTGGTTTCAAAATCCTGGTGGAGATTGGCAAGTTGTATGTTATTTCAAAGAACCTAGTGGTAGGTATTTTAGGAAATCATTACCTATTGATTTATTACCAGCCTTAACCGTCGGTAAAACATACCCAATAACTGATACGGTTAATTATAAAACAGGCTTTACAAGTGCCTTTGTTTTGCCAAACCAGAATACTTGGGAGCTTGTTACTTATGCAGAAATGCCACAAAGTTTACAGAAAAAGCATCTGTTGAAAGAGTTTGAAGGCCAAATTGAACATCAATTGATATATAAAATACAACTTGAAGAATACACTATGTGGTTGCCTTTGAGCGAGTTTGCAAGAATGTTACTTTTTCAATCTGCAGAAATTGTTAGAACACTAGCTCTTGAGGGTAACACGTATCAATTAGCTAAAGCAGAAGTGAATGATTGGATAGGAAAAATAATTTTTGGTAGCCATGTACCGTTAAATTTTATAAATAGCCTAGAGTATCGTAAATTTTTTGCTTGGTTAATGTTTGATGATTCAGCTAAGAAAAGTTTTGGTTCGATTTTCGGCTTAATCAATAGTGAGAGTAAACAAACTCAAAATTCTAGGCGGTGGACGTTCAATTTTACGCCACCTAATATTGAAAACAGTTCAATCACTTGGAGTGGGTATACTGGTTTACAGAGTAAAGGTGAAGGGAATCATCGATATGTGAATGAAATCAGATCAATTGCTGGTGTTCCCACACCTGAGCTACATGAAATTGAATTTGAGCATCCCGAAGATTATATCAATCTTGAAGATGATAAGAATGAAGATCAAAATAAAAAGAAGAGAAAATATTCTGAGCCTGCTACTAATCCTAAAGAAATAGACACCTCATCCTCTCCTAGATCTAAAGGAAAGCGCTACACCATTAATATAAATAAAGCGGGCTTTCATTTTGATACGTATCTTGACCTACGCAGAAGTCCTCGAAATGTAAGAATTCTTCCTAAGGGCACTGAGCCTGAATTAGTTGAAAACCAAGAGGATGATAGTGTTGGTATAAAACAAGGAAAAAACACAGGAAAACGTCCCAGAGCTGATATTGATAAACTTGATAAGCCTGAGCCAATTAAACCTTCAGCAAAACTACAATTATTTGAAATCATGCTAGAAACATTGGCGGAAGAAAGTGGTTGGAAGCTTTTTGTTGAGAAAGGAAATGTACCAAAAGTAAATTGCCGCTCAGCACATTTAATTGCTGGGAAGCCTCGGCAATTTTGTTATGCGGAAATACAATTAAGTGAAGGCTTTACGATTTACGCAATTGAAATTGAATTACAAACAAAAGAAACGTTATCAACTCTTTTTTATCGTTCAGAAGCATCAACCTATAAACAAATCTTAAACGATTTAATGTCGAGTAATACTGAAAGAAAACAAAAAGCGATGCAGTGGGATCGCAAAAACATCAAAGAACTTACTGTTTCAGACTGTTTTCTAGACCATCCCGATAAGAAAAATTTGAGTAAAGAAGAGATAAACCAGTCATGGTCGGCTAGAGCCAAACAGAAAATTTTAACTCTTTGATTCTTGAAAACTAGAGCAATGTTGCTAACTAAAAAAACAGGCGTGATAAAAAGTAATAATAGAGTTTATGATATAGGGTCTTATGTAGTTCATTGTATTTTGTAATAATAGCAGTGAAGGAATAATCACTAATTAGGCAACCATCATAGTTTGCCCAATATAATAATATAATGGACTGAGGTGTGTATGTATTTACGCAAACTAAAAGCACAAGGCTTTAGATGCTTTCATAGTAGCTTCGAGATTGAGTTCACGGATGGACTAAACGTGATAGTGGGTGAAAATGGGGCTGGTAAAACGGCTATCATCAGTTCTATTCGTCAATTATTTCAAGATTCTGAGTCTGGGAGATATAGCATATCCAGCGATGACTTTTTCAGCCCGTTCATCACTGAGGGAAAAGCCGCTTTATCTTTTTCAATATGTGCTGAGTTTGATGGACTTGATGTAGAGGATAAAGTGGCCTTTCTTCCGTGGGTTGGAGCTTCCAATACAGCATTATTGACCTTACAAGCTGAAAATAAGGAAATACGAGGTCGATTCAAAAAAATCATTTGGGGAGGGAATTCGAAGAGCTCACAGTTTGACCCTGAATTGATTGATCTTATTCAATGCATTTATTTACCACCATTAAGGGATGCAGAGTCAAAGCTTTCGAATGGCCGTCAATCTAGGTTATCTAAGTTACTTAAAGCGCTAAACCGTAAACAATTAAAGCAATGTAGAGAAGACGACACGCTACACCCTCTTGAGGAAAAACTGAAAGACTTCAACACATCTTTAGCTACTGACGATAATTTAAGTATCAAAAAAGCAAATGAACTCATCACTGCAAACTTGACTAAAGCAATTGGTTATCATTTTGGACAAAAAACAAGTATTCAGTTTGCAGAAAGTGATTTTACTAAAATTGCTGAAAGCCTAACGTTATTATTTTTTCCTGATTTATCTGCTGATAGTCAGGAGTTATTTCGCGGTCTTAGTCAAAATAGTTTAGGTTATAACAATCTACTCTATATCGCTTCAATCCTTGCAGAGCTAACACTTGATGATGAAGATGATGAGCAACCCCTTTTTAAATTACTATTAATTGAAGAGCCTGAAGCACATTTACATCCACAACTACAAATTAGGCTTTTAAATCACTTAAAATCAGTAGCAGAAGAAAACAAAAATGTTCAGGTAATTGTCACTACGCACTCAACTGTTTTAGCTTCTTCTGTCGAACTTGAGTCAATCATTCACTTGTCTAAGTCACAAGCCCCAGTGGCAACACCATTACGAACATGCGGGCTTCATTCCACTAGTAGTCAATTCATCAACCGCTGGCTAGATGTGACAAAATCTAACTTGTTATTTGCGAGTGGTGTAATTTTGGTTGAAGGGATTGCGGAGCAAATGATAATTCCTACTTTGGCCAAAATAGTTTTAAAAGATCAGAAGGACGGATACAAAAGCCTCGAAGACCTTGGTATATCAACAATTAACCTTAATGGAATCTACTTTAACCTGAGATCTGTTTAAGCCGTGTGTTTTAAATGGCCATCAGAGCAAATTCACTCGGTGATAATTTAATACATGGCTTTTGTTCTTTTAGACAATAAGCCACTATGCCAGAAATAACATTCAGC
>NZ_NBOE01000017.1 GCF_002104515.1 Colwellia polaris
ACCAGCTGATTTTCATCAGGCGTTTGCGATACACTTCAGCGGTGGCTTCAACGATAGTCATTAAGTGTTTTGGCAGTACATCACCCCGACAGTATTGTTGTGTGAGTAATGTGCCTTTGTATAAGCGGTGCCAGCGCTCAATCACCTCTTTCATACTCCATTGTTGGGCTTTTTCTTCATCAATAAATAACACCACATGATAATGATTACTCATTACCGCATAAGCACAAACGTCAATGGCAAACACTTGGCTGAGAAAGTGTAACTTCTCTTCTATCCATTCTCGGCGATGTTCAAAGCTTTATCCTGATAAGGTATCTTCACCGCATAAAAAAGCGCGTCGAACACAACGCGCCACACAATGATAATACGGGGTGTCTTCTAAACTAATTTGCTGCTTCCTTGGCGTAGCCATAACTCACCTGAGATAATGTTGTGGGGTTTTCTTAGTTTAGTTCAGTGTTCAGTAATTTCAATTTAGAATGGGTGTCTAGTTAATTTTTTGCCGAGCAAGCAAACAATATTGAACCACTGTTACCATGGAACATTGAGCGCGGCTAGGTGTCGATCCCCATACGCTTACGATAAAGTAGTGGGGATATTTTAGTTTAACGTAGATCTTAGGGTTTTCAATTTAGGATAAATGTCTTGTTAATTATTTCTTTGCTCCCAAAGAAGCCAAACCTTCGGGCAACTTAAGAGCCTTGTTGGCTATTTTTGTAGTCAATAATTAGGGGAGCTGTTTTTATTATTCTTAATTCATGTTATTTAGCTTGTTTGTAACTGACCCTTTAATTAATTTGTTTGGTTTCATGCTACTTATAGTTAAAAATTGTACAGAGGTATAATCATTATCATAAATAGCAAAAATAGATTTCTCATCTAAATAAAAGTCTATTTTTTTAGCTGATTGATTTGGAAAATAATTTGTGTACGAAAGATAATAATGGAATGCTAGTTCTGAGCATTTATCAAAATCATTACTTGCTAATTTTTTAATTGCTTCAGAAATAATTTCTAACGAGTTCATTTCTTTTTCCTGATGTTTTCGAAAATATCCTTCCGTAGATAAAGTATGCTCAGTTAGCAATAACTCATAAAGCTCATCTTCAAAGTAATGAAATGTTTTTTTCTTCCCTAAAATATTTAAAGTTTCATATGTATAGTTATACTCATCAAATACATAAACCCACCCGAGAGGTTGAATTTTTTTATAATGTAATTTAAATATATCTAAATTGTTTTTTTCTCTGTGATCTTTAATCACATTAATATTCACAATACGTAATTGTTTTTCTGTCAAAGAGCATGCTTTAGTGCCGATACCATATGATAAAATACATACAAAAAATAAGAGTAATATTATTTTATTAAAAATCACTTTTTGTACCTCTCTATATACATTGCATCCATATCCCTATTAAATTGTAAAAAATCAGAGTTAGGGGTTAAAAATTCATTCATTATTGTTGCGCTATTTGCTAATGAAATAGCCCCCATAGCTTGAGCATATATACCTGCTTTAGGCGCCACTGGACTTACTGCTTGTGCTGCTTGAGTTAAATTATCTCCAGAAATGGTTTCGTTCATTCCTACAATTTTTGCCATAGCACTTAAAGCCTCACTGGTCACAATTGAAGACATTTCATCAACAATTAAGGTTTGAAATACATTTGCATTATTTCTACTATTTACAATAGACATTGGGTTTTTTGTTAAACCTAATTCTTCACTCCACCCTGCAATCACACTTCTATCTTCACGATATTTAGTGTTTAAATGTGCTATTCTTTCCCGAAACTGTAATGCATTCTTTTCAATCATTTCTGCTTGGGATTCACCATTAAAGGCTTGAGCGAATGCCGCAGTAATAGCGCCATTTGCAAATTTCCCGCCAGTAACTTTCGAAATAGTACCACCAACAACAGCAGCAACAGCACCCCTTAATCCTGCATCTTTAGCCGCTGTACCAATTATTTTATTGATATTAAGAGCTTTGGTTAAACCTGCGGCTAGAAATCCATGCCCAAACTTACCTCCTTGTAAGACAGACATTACACCACCAGTTGCACCATGCGTAGCTATATGACCTAAGCCACCTTCAGCAAAAAAACCGCTTCCTTCCGCACCATTAAAATTGGCCCCTATTTGTTGGAATGCAGCCCCCGCTAAAGCCCCTGTAAAGGCTCCTTTTAATATATTACCTCCATTAATTGCCGCACTTCCTGCTCCAATTGCAGCACCTGTCATAGCAGCATTCCACATCGTAGCACCACATCCCTGACAATATATGGAAACAACAACAGCAGCAATCGCTCCAATAAATGGTTTAACCTTCTTCCAAAGCTTACTAAAAAAGTAACCTGTTGGGTCGGTATAACTCATCGGGTTATTCAGCACGTAACTATAGCGGTTATAATTCTGACTATTCATCGGTGCCTGAATATGCGGATCAGCCTGCAAAAACCTCCCCAACGTAGGATCATAAGTCCGACCGTTCATATGAATAATATCCATATCATTAATCATTTTATGACCCGTATACCCCCTACTAATACCTGGGCTTGAATAGGCACTAAAAATACTATTACTGTGTACGTTGTATTGCTTGCCCCAAGGGTCGTATATAAATTGTTGTACTAGGCTACCACTGGCATTCGTTATCGATGTGGTTGAACCTTGATGATCTTTATGTAAATAGAACTCATCGTTAGCATTATTACTACGCTCGGTTATCACTACATTACCTACGTAAAACTTATGCTCTGTAATACCGCTGGGTAATTTAACTTGTTCATATCCCCCTAAATATAGGGTTTTAGTCTGTTTACCGCTTCGCGTATCAACGCGTTTATATACTTCTCTGTTTGGTCCGTAGGTAAATGCTGTTTTGCTAGTACCTTGGCTAATCAAATAAGGCTTATCAAAATTAGTATAGCTTGAAATTCGCTTACCATCATTTACTACATTACCATTGTTGTCATAAGTCAAACTGTTTCGTTGCTGGCCACTGTAATTGCTGCGTTGGTAAACACCTAATAAACGATTTGTTTTATTGTTGTCATATTTATAATAGCCTATAGAAGTTTTATATTTAATATTCCCCCAATCGTCATAGCGATAGATTTCATTCATTCGATATCGACTCGGTAATTGATAATATTGATTATTAGTGTTATCAGAAACTGAGGCGCTTGCCATTGTTACCCCAGCTCCATCTAAGCAGGCAGGAGGTAATGGAGCGGGCCCTGGCATTGGCTTAGTAAAACTCATTCCTGAGGTAACTTTCATCATAGATTGGCTTAATAATAAATTACCACCACCCCCACCACCATTACATGGGTCTATTGGATCAACTGGATCTATACCAACACCATCGCCAGCATCTGAAATAGCTATACTGCGATTTGTAATGCGACTTAGGTCGTCATAAGTATAATGTTCAGAAAAATTACTACGATTTCCTAAGCCAAAAAATACGTTGCGCTCGCTTAGATTACCTATTTTGTCGTATTGATAATCAAAGCCGTGTAAAGTCAATATGCCTTTATTTGCATCTACACTCTTTAACCAACCAGTATCCGCGTAATAATCAAGAGACTCCGATGTACCATTAGCAAATTTAATTCTTGTGGCTTGACCTCGACCATTAACGTTTTCGACATGACGATAAACACGACCATTTCGATGATTTAATTGCTTATTCATGTAGCCATTTTGATAGGTATTTCTGACTATAAAATTATTAGCTGGGTAACTTTTGGTATAAAGTCTATTAAAATTATCGTGTGTGGTTGTTGATGTGTAGTTTATACCTTCAACTTTAAGGGTTTGCTGATAAGGTAAACCGTAACTATGATATGTTTGAGTTTGCATGTAACTTGAAGGCGTTGCTGTGCTACAAGCTTGGTTTTGTCCCTCAAAGTAACGTAACTTTTTAAGTTTACCCACACTGTAACTAGACTTGTCATTATTATTACCAAAGTCCCAACAAACCGTACCACTAGCATCATAACGCCTTGTTTTTCTTCCTAAAACATCATAAGTAAAACTTACTGATTGTGACTTAGCATCGGTTTGATTTAATAACTCTCCAAACCCACTATAACTATATCGCCATAAACCTTTATCTTGGTCATTTGTTGTCAGTTTATTGCCATAAACATCATAGGTATTTGAAGTGCGTAAACTACTTACATTACTCGTGTTAATTGCACGAACGTTTAGTAATTGACCATAAGCATTGTATTGATACCTAAGCTCATTCCCTATAGCATCGAATATTTGAAAGTTTTGGCCTAAATAATTTTTTATTATTTCTGTGCGATGGCCTTTATCATTAATTTGAACACTTTGCAGACCATAACGCTCAACTTCAGCATAGCCCCCATTTGCATTGCGGGTTTGTATTACTCGACCTAAATCATCATAAGTGGGCTGAGTATAATAATTACTCGCGCTGTTTTTACCTGGTTCATAACTTCGTTCAACTCTTCCTTGTTGGTCATAGGTAGCTTTAGAAACACTCCAGTTACCATCTTGTAATTTAACTCGCGACTCTATTTCGCGGCCCCAGGCATCAAGGAATTTTTGTTTTTCAGGGCGGCCATCGCTTAACTTTCGAATACGAACAAAAGCTTGGCTATTTGCACAGTTAGTGTTTGCGCAATAGTCTTGATAATTGTAACTATATATTTGGCTTTTACCTGTGAGTCGACTTTTAGTTGGTTGGCCAAGCAGATTTTGATATTTACGACCTTGCAATCCATTAGCGTCAGTGGTGTCAGCATAATCAATCAAACCTCTTACGGAGCTTGCCGAAACGCCATTATATTTAAATGTTGTTGTCTCATTTAAGTGATTTTTAACTGAGGCAACATAACGATAGCGACTATCATATGTGGTATAACTTTTTCTGGTTTCAAAGTTACTTCCGGTATTAGTTTTAGCAGCACTAGACCAAGATTCAACTTTATTACCTGCCGCATCATAAATAAGTGTGCTAGTGATTTTCGTTTTATTATTTTCAGGTGAAATCGTTGATGATTTAAGTAATAAGCTACCTGAGTAGTAGGTAAATGAACTTTGTCGGCTGATATTACTTTTTAAACTATTATTTTCATAAAGTCTTTTTGATACAGTACTATGGGTTAGCCTTCCTTTTTGTTTATACAAAACACTACTGCCATAAGTGTTTGTTGTATCAGTAACAAGTTTATTTGTACTGTTTTGTGCGTCTGACATGGTAATGGTAGAAGAGTTAACATTACCGTAGCTGTCATACGAAAAAACACTTCTTGTGGTACTAATATTATATTGGCTGTTATCACTGCCTAAACTGTTATTTTGCTCTGTGCTAGTAGAGATAAAAGGCATAATGCCACCACTATTAGTGGTTCTAGAATTTAAAATATTATTTGAAGCATTTAAAATAATATTGTTTTTCATTTGTAAGGTACTTAACGGCATACCTACGTATGGCCAATGTTGATGGTAAGCAGTTTCAGTAATTATGCCTGATTGATTATCCGTTGTGCGTAATACTTCAAAACCCGCTAATCCACGGCCTTTTTTATGGAGCAGTAAACCACCATATTGATAACCTACATTAACACTATCAGTTAAAGAGGTTTGAGTACTTACGTTATCAACTACATAAAATGCGGCTTTGGGCGAAAAATAATCACTATTGCTATTAAAACTAGAGTTTTGTCTAAAATATACGTTTGTGTCGGTAATGTTTTTATATGATATGGCGGTATTAACACCCCAACCATTTGTGATGCTGTTTATCGCATGGTCTTTTTTATTAGGGTATGAAGCTAAATAAGTTTTCCAGCCAGAATCATTAGTCGTTGTTAATAAATCAATTTTGCCATCAGCGTTCATGTCACCAAATCGAACAGCAGAATTTTTAGTGAATGATTTAGTTCCTCGTTTTTCAAATATTAGTTTATTGGCTGACGGGCTTGGTCGAGAAAGAATTATATGCCAGTTTGTTGATGAGGCTGGGTAAAGAATATCTGCCCTACCATCACTGTTTAAATCAATGAAGTACATTAGATGATCTAAAGTATCACTAGTCGATAACCCCATAGATTGCGGAGCAAGAAACTCAATACCATTAGATAATCTATAATACCAATTTGAGCCAATTTGATAGACTAAATCTGTATAGCCATCGCCATTTAAGTCTGCCACTCTAACGGTATTGAGATCACCTAAGTTTTGCTGTTGTACGTATTTATCACCGTTAGAAACTAATAATTGATACATTGAAGCGTTGTCTATATACCATGTGCCACCGGCATCTTGGCACTCTCCTTTGTAAATGATATAACGAGGGGCAACACTACAGCTATGCGTTCTAGTTGACACTTTAATAACGAGATCGCTGCGACCATCGCCATTTACATCAACACCAGATGCATTTTTAATATTCGCAGATTTTCTTGTCAGCTCTTTTGCGAAGAATTCGCTCGATGTACTATGCGATGAATCACCAACATTACTGTCATGAATGAAATTACCACTGCCCGCGTTATTAATATAAGCCTGTAATCTTCCACTTTTACTAAAAATAATATCTTCTAAACCATCACCATTTAAATCAGCTACTTGTGCATTGCCTTCTAAGCCCGTGGCGCGCACACCAGTATTTACAATAGTTAAATTAGACGCCTGCTGAAAATTTTCACATTGATGCTGATAACTAGGTTCAGTTTCACATTTGTTTACAGTAGCGACACTAGGTACATAAGAAATAATCGTCCAGTTACTGGTTTCGCTATTAGCGACCAATAAGTCTCGTTGGCCATCACCATTATAATCAATGGTTTGAGCAAACTGTTTTTTAGCTACGCCAATACTTGAAAGTCGTGTATTGCTATTATAATAAGGCCCTAACCTTACATACCAATGACTACCTGAAGGGTAAACAATATCGGAATAACCATCACCATTTAAATCAATAATATGATTATAGTTTCGATTATCAGACTTACCTTTTGTTGTTGAATATGCACTAAAAGGTGTGAAGTTTTCGGTAATTGCCTTTTGGTATCTATACCCTGTTTCAGGCTCAGTTCTCCAGACATAACTTGTAGATTTTTCTACAGGTTTCTGCCAGCCAAATGTGGTACCAGGAAGGCAATTATATTTGTTTATATCTGTACATTCTTGAATAGTTTCTAGGTAGTTTTTTTCTTCTAATACAGATGAAGTAAAGTAATTTAACGCGTAATGACGGTATACTTCATGATCTTGAAAAACTGTAACACTTGCTAGTAATTTACTCATTGTTACCGGAGATCCCGCTGCCCAGCCAACAAATAATTTAGGATTATCGGTATAATTCAATACCACGCGAGCAAAGGGTGACTTGCCATCGGTACGACCGGTATAGTGAACTTCTTTTAAATAATGCTCACCTTTAGCCGAATCTTCATGATAACGAAAAACAATATAATTACCTTTTACATCTTTAATCGCTTTTAATGCCCATGTTTTGGCTAAGTTACTACTACCAACATTAATAAATGCATCGCCACTGCTTTCACTAGCGCCACCATAAACCTTAAGCCCGATAGACATAGATTGGCCCATACTATCATTCGTATTCACGCTTGAAGCCAAGCCGTAGTAGTGTATTTCGCCTGATTTTGTTTCAACAGTAAAAGCAGTTGGCCCTTGGCTAGTATTACCATGCGCGGTTACAATACTAAAGTTGTCAATTTCAGTGTGATATTTACCTGCCGACCAATAATTATTGTTGGATAAGGTTTTATTGGTTTGATTACCCCAAGTAACCAAACGTTGGCCGTTTAAACACAAGCGATCGTTTGCAGAATAACTAACATTCCCTTGTTCGTTATCTTGAGTCATATTTTTCGGGCATCTGGAAATTGACGATACACCGTAAAAGTTCCACCCGCGCCCCATCAAACCATCACCACCATTACTATTATACGAAAAGCCAAGTTCAGGCTGCACGCCAGCGATGCCGGAAGGGATATTAAGTGGAACGTTATATGCGGCACTGCCTGTTTCATCGACACGAAACGATCCATTCGTTTGGCCAACATAGGTACTTGCAATTGAATTTAGAGAAAATAAAAGAAAGGTAATTATAAAAATTGGGCTGCAATATTTCATAGTAAAGTCCGTTTTACTGATTGAGTGTTATTGTTTAATTTTTATACATACTAGTAGAGAATATGGAATTGTAAACTTGAGAAAAGTAAATAAATTAAATCGTAAGATTAAAATAGCAAGTTCACTACGTTAAAAATCCCTTGATATTTATCGAGTTAAAATACCAAAGAAATAAGGTCACATACTTGATATTAATCAGGATATTTAGAGTGAGATTTGACAGAAAAAATATTAAATAGTCAGAAGAATATTAAATAATTTGAGTTAAAAAATTTTTGAAATAAAGCTCATTTACTTTACTGAAACTTTACCAAATTGACTAATGTAGGCTGCTAATTTGTCATAAGTAACCTGAACTCTGGATAAACAGCTAATTAATCGACTTGAAATTACACCTACTTTTAAAAATGTATAGCTGAAATGTGTAGCTGAAATGTTTAATTAACACTCAGGATAAAAGCGTGATTTAACTACCTAAATAATTTAGCAGATATTGATGAAATAATGAAAATAAAGCGCCTGCCTTATGCTTTGACGCTTTCTAATTTTATATAAAGCAGGTTAACTACTTTTATATCAGGTGAACAGCATAAGTCGCCTTACAATAAAGCGTCATTAAACCGTGCAAAGCCTTGTTCTAAATCTTCAATTAAATCATCTACATTTTCTAAGCCCACATGTAAACGGATCAGCGGGTATTCATAGGGCCAATCGGTTACTGTTCGCATTTTTTTTACGTTTGAAATGCCTAAAATAAGGCTTTCAAAACCGCCCCATGAATACCCCATTTTAAAGTGTTCCATACCATCTAAAAATGCTGTTAACGCGGCTTGATTGCCTTTATTTAATACAAAAGAAAACAAGCCATTTGAGCCGGTAAAGTCACGTTCGAAAAATTCATGGCCTGGGCAAGAAGGCAGTGCAGGATGCAAAATGGTTTCAACTTCGGCACGTGCAGATAACCAATTGGCTATTTTTAATGCACTGGCTTGGTGTTGCTGTAATCGTACGCTTAAAGTTCTAATACCACGCATAGCAAGGTATAAATCGTCAGGCGATGTACATTGCCCCATGATGTAGCTGCTTTCGCGTAATTGTGGCCAATGCTCTTCGGTGGCCGTGGCCGTACCTAACATTACATCTGAATGGCCAACAATGTATTTAGTTGCCGCTTGTATTGAAACATCAACACCATGATCAAACGGTTGGAAATTAACGCCAGCAGACCATGTGTTATCTAACATTACAATACAGTTGTGGCGGTGTGCTACTTCGGCTATAGCAGGTACATCTTGAATTTCCATGGTAATTGAGCCCGGAGATTCTAGAAAAATAACGCGAGTATTGGGTTTAATTAATGACTCAATGTCTTTGCCAATTAAAGGGTCATAATACGTGGTTTCAATATTAAGTTTGGCTAGTACTTTATCGCAATAATCACGCGTAGGTTCATAAGCGTTATCAACCATTAAAATATGATCGCCAGTGTTAACAAAGGCTAATATGGCATTGGTAATAGCGGCAGTGCCTGAAGGATATAATGCGCAGCCGGCCCCACCTTCTAAATCTGTCATGGCATCACTAAATGCGAAAGCTGTCGAAGTACCGCGTCTGCCATAGAATAATACCTGATTGGTTTTATTCGCCGTGGCATGTTTCATTTCTTTTACAGAATTAAAAACTACCGTTGAAGCGCGTTCAACAGGCGGATTAACCACCCCACGAGTCCATTGTTTTTTACGGCCAGCGTTAATAATTTTAGTTTCTTTTTTCATGATAAATACATTCCACAGTTAATATTTTGCAATATTTATTTAGCTATCTAGCCATCTATAATTATTTATAACGTGAATTAACCTAAGAAGCACGCTTTATTTTGCTATAACTTAGTTATTGTCTTTATTTGCAAAATAAAATGGTTTCATCAACGAGGGGTGAATACTTACCGTATGAATAATCTCTTTGTAATAGCTCAATTCACTAGTGCTCAAATAAATTCATTTGGCTGTTGGTAATTTCATCAAAGCTGGTGTTAATAAAAGGTAAAATGGCATCTGCTACTGCTAATAATTGTCGATCAATATAAAACTGATAATCTAAAGCTGCATTTCTACAGCCCTTTGCTTGCGGTCCATTAACGGTCATAACATATTCAATCCAACCCTTATTTTGATACTTAAGCGGTTTACCCTGTTGCTGATATATTTCATCTGCTAATCTTGCTGCTCGCACATGGGGTGGTACATTTTTTACATACAGTTCAAGTTTTCGGCGTAAACGTTTTCTATAGTAAAGTAAGTCGTCATGTTTGCCCGCTAACGTATCAGCAACCATTTGTTTTATATAATCTACCACAGGTTCATTGTTGAAAATTTTCCAATACAAGCTGCGTTGAAATTGTTTTGCTAATTCGGTCCAGTCGGTTCTAACACTTTCTAAGCCTTTAAATACAAGCTGTTGCTCTTCACCTTTTTGCACTAAACCAGCATAGCGCTTTTTAGTACCAACATCTTGACCGCGTATAGTCGGCATTAAAAATTTTATAAAGTGGGTTTCAAACTCAATTTCGAGCTCACTGACAATATTAAATTGTTCTAACAGTAGTGCTTGCCATTGTTCATTAATAAAACTTTGTAATGTTTTACCTAGTGCCCTGCTTTCTTCTGCCGTTTTTTCATCCCCCACATGCACAAATATCGAGTCGGTATCGCCGTAAATAACTTGGTAACCTTTAGCTTCTATCCATAATTTGGTGGTTTTTAAAATACTGTGGCTTCGTTTGGTTATAGAGCCCGATAAGCGTGGATCAAAAAATCGGCAACCTGTTGAACCTAAAATGCCGTAAAACGAGTTCATAATAATTTTTATTGCTTGGGACAAGGCGGCGTTTTTATCTTTTTTGGCAATATCACGCTCTTTCCAAAGCTCAGTGATAATATCAGGCAGAAAATGTTTCTCTCTTGAAAAGTAAGCACCATCAAAGCCTTCTATTGCTGACTCTGGTGATTTTAATCCTTCAATTAAACCCATAGGGTCAATGTTAAAGCTTCGAATAATACTTGGGTATAGGCTTTTAAAATCTAATACCAACACATTTTGATAAAGCCCAGGGGTTGAGTCCATAACAAAGCCACCTGGTGATTCAAATCCTTGATCGCCATCACCCATGTTAGGAGCAACATAACCACTTCGATGTAACTTCGGTAAATATAAATTGGTAAAAGCGGCTACCGAGCCTCCTATTCTGTCGATCGACAAACCAGTTAATTGCGCCCTAAGCATGGCAAACTCTAATAATTGAGTATGCTTAAATATCAATATAACTAAACGGCAATCTTCTAGGTTATAAGCGGCTAGCGCTGTTTTATTATGATGAAAATTATCGGTTATTTCTTGCAGGCGATTATCAACATCGTCAACCTTTTTACCTATACCGAGCAAAGTATTTGCTACATTATCGAGAGAAAAACTGGGAAAGTTATAAGTTGCGGTTTTTAATAAATCAATACCATCGAGGATCACACGGCCACTAATTTCGATAAATTGCTGTTCGCTCGCTTTATTGGTACGCCAATAAGGTGTTCTACCATCTCGCCCGATGGCAAACTTAATACCATATAAATCATAGCGTTTTTGTAATAAATTAAAATCAAAATTAATAACATTCCAACCAATAATAATATCAGGATCGTGCTCAGTAAACCAAGCGAGTAAACTCAGTAATAGCTGTCGTTCATCGGGTTGCCATGCAATATCAACATCACTATTTATGGTTTGAGTTTGTGAGTTAGTTTGCTCGCGAGCAATCTCTTGCTCATTTGCAATCATCATGACTTGCTGACAATCTTCGCTGTACAAACCAATAGAGTACAACTCGCCCGATATAGAGCATTCTATATCAAGTGAAACGGTTGAAAGTGTAATGTCGGTTTGCTTTTTTTTATCAATAGGTTTGCACTTAACCTGCTCAAAACGTTGATAGCAGTTACTATATAAACTAGTTGCTTGGCTAAGGGAAGAATATCTTGCTAATTGTGCTTGTTGCCCCGCATAAGTAATATCGGCCGTAATAAAGCGCTCCATTAAAAAGCGATCATCGGGTCGAATATCATCTTCGTAACACTTAATACCTTTTTGCTTCAGCGCTTCTCGAGCTTGATAAAATGCTTTTAAGGTTAAAAAGTAAACCGCAGCTACCTGTACTTGATTAAATGTTTTTAAGGTTAGCGGTTTTATTTCAGCTACTTTAATACCTTGCTTAAGCAAAATATCGCTCGCATGATTTACATCATCTACTTCAACAAAAAACACCGCACGTTCGTTATCAATAATTAACTGCACTGGGCCCTGTGGTGTTTTTAGCCATAAGGTTATTTCGATATTATTATTGCGATCGTTAGCGCTACGCGTGAGTAAAAAACCACGTTGATTATCTAGCGACTCGGCTTGTGCAATAAATTGTTGTTCAGAAATTTGCATTAATGGTTCTAATTATTCATAACAAACTGTTAATATATACAGCAGTGTAAATCATCTATTGTCGATAGGAAACTACAGCCGCGATGTTAAGCGATAAAATTAAGCAAGTTATTCGAACTTCCTACAAAGCCATAGGTGAAAACCTAACCAACTTTAATCCGCGTAAGCAACAAACCTTTTTAATTGCTGAAATAGCTAAAACATTAGCTGGCGATTACGACAAAGCCCGTAAAATAATTACTATTGAAGCAGGTACAGGCACAGGTAAGTCATTAGCTTATGCTTTAGGCTCTATTCCTCTGGCATTAAGTCGTAACAAAAAAGTATGTATTGCCACGGCAACTGTTGCCTTACAAGAACAATTAGTCGATAAAGATTTACCTTTTTTAAAAAAACACAGTGGTTTAGATTTTAACTTTACCCTTGCCAAAGGTCGACAACGTTATGTTTGTCGACAAAAACTAGCGCAAGCGGTTGCAAACGACGATAGTCCTCAAGCAGGTTTTACCTTTGCTGAAAAACCACAAGCCAGCGATATTCGCACGTTAAATAAAATGCATAAAGCACTTACCGATAATACCTGGCCTGGCGATATTGACGCTTGGCCTGAGCCGGTAAATCATCATATTTGGCAACAAATTCAGGCCGACAAACACAGTTGCTTAAAACACTTATCTGAGCATAGCCATTGTCCATTTCATAAAGCCAGAGAGAGTATGGAAGCTGCAGATGTTGTGGTGGTAAATCACAGTTTATTACTTGCCGATTTAGAGCTCGGTGGTGGCCGAATTTTATCGGCACCTGAAGACACTTTTTACATAATTGATGAAGCTCACCACCTACCAAAAGTAACGCGTGACCACTCTAGTGCAAGCATTACCATCAAGGGAGCCATTGACTGGCTTAACAAGTTGCAAGAAACCGGTGATAAAATAGCTAAGCTAGTAAAATCGAACAGCGCAATCTCTCCTTCGATAAAATTAGCTGATGATTGCCACGATATTTTGGGTGACATGCAAAAAGTACTGAGCTTTATTGATAATAATCGCAGTCTTTATTTTCATCAATCATCGTCTAATAGCACAATAAAACAAAGTCAAAATCAAGCGCTTCAATATCGTTTCGAGAACGGTATTATTCCTAAATCTTTAAAAGATTGGGCAGAAGATTTAAGCGAAAGTTCTAAAAAATGTTTAGCACATTTAAACAAGCTATATAACATGTTGATGGAGTCGGTTAAAGATGGCGACACCCAAATGTATTTAGCTGAGCCTTTGTTAGCCGAGTCGGGTTTTATGATCCAACGCTTAGAAAGCTTTAATGCACTTTGGCAAATGTATGCGAAAACCGACAGTGAAAAAGGCGCGCCAATGGCCCGTTGGTTAGAGCAAATTGAAGGTAAACGTAGCGACTATCTTATAAGTGGTTCGCCTATCGAAGTAGGCTTTACTTTAGAAGATATGCTTTGGTCGAAGTGTGAAGGCGCGGTATTGTGCTCTGCTACAATTTTGGCTTTAAATTCTTTTGACCATTTCCGAAGACAAGCAGGCTTAAGAAACGACGACGGCAGTCAATATCAAAAAGTTGATTCGCCTTTTGACTATCAAAACAATGCTCAGCTTATAATGCCTAAAATGCAACACGAACCCAGTGCAGATGCATTTACTGATGAACTTATTGCTAAACTACCCGCTCAAATTGAACGTGGTAAAGCAACATTAGTGTTGTTTTCTTCGTACTGGCAAATGGATAAAGTGGTGACAGCCCTGCGTGAAAAAAACAAACTTAGCATTTTAGTGCAAGGTGAGCAGTCTCGACAAAAAATTATTGAAACCCATAAAGCACTTTGTGATAAACAACAAAACAGTATAATTTTTGGCACACAAAGCTTTTCAGAAGGGTTAGATTTACCGGGCGAATACCTTACTAATGTAATTATTACCAAATTACCTTTTTCTGTTCCATCGTCTCCCGTAGAAGAAGCACAAGCTGAATACATTATTGCTAAAGGTGGTAATCCGTTTATGTCTATCTCGGTTCCCGAAACATCTAAAAAACTTATTCAAGCCACTGGGCGACTGCTTAGAAATGAAAAAGATTACGGTGTTATCGTTTTAATGGATAGACGTGTGGTTAATAAACGCTACGGTAAAGACCTACTCAACTCTTTACCGCCATTTAAGCGCATTGTTGAGTAAACAACTTATACACAATAGCCTGTTAAATAGTTAAATATAGACAGCGCTTTAGGTGCTGTTAAGTTTAATAGCGCGTGCATAACTTACAGAAAACATGGCTGAATAATCGGCCTTACATTACCGATTTGTAAGGCTATTTAGTATAAAAGTAGCACTAAGAATTCTGTTTCAATAGCATTTTTTGCCGAATATAAATAATATAAATGAATTAAGCCCAAGCCTTTAACGTAAAGAACTTGAAAAGCTTATGCCTTAACATTTAGCGGTGCTGATCAATTAAAATAGTGTTTCCATCAGGGTCTACAATTGAAAAACTCGCTGGGCCTTTCTCAGCATCAATATTTTCATGAGTCACGGCTATATTTTTTGCTTTTACTTTACCGAGTAACTCTCTAACATCAGTAAAGCTCTCTAATGCTTGTGCATTTTGGTCCCAGCCAGGATTAAAGGTCAACAAGTTGCCTTCAAACATGCCTTGGAAAAGACCTATATTCGTTGAACCGTTTTTCATAATTAAATAGTGATGTGACATTTCACCAGCGAAAACACTAAAGCCTAACTTTTCATAAAAGTCTCGTGAGACTTGCAAATCTTTCACTGCCAAACTAATTGAGAAGCAATCTAATTTCATTTTAATCTCCAATAATTAAAAACCTAGTTAAAAGATATTTTCAGATGAATAAACACGGGTAATAATTTCAATAAACTTCAGCGTTTATATTACGATTACATTTCGACTATATTGCATAAATAATAGCGTATTACGTGTATAAATCGACCAAACGTATACATTAAAACAAGCTTTTCAGAAATAACTGTAAATTAATGAAATTTAACCACAAGTACTCGGTCTTCTAGCTTTGTTACTAACATTTTTTTAATTTGAGGAATTTACATGTCGACAGATACTGCCCTAGCCAACAACAATATTCAGCACAAACTTGAATGGTCACTTCTACTTTTACGCTTAGGTGTTTTTATCGTGATGTTTGTATGGACAATAGATAAATTTGTTAACCCAGGTCATAGCATTAAAATTTTTGAGCATTTTTATAACATCGATGGATTAAATGAGGTAATTGCTTATGTACTAGGGGCATTGCAGTTAGTACTAGTATTGGCCTTTTTATTTGGTATTAAAAAACGTATCACTTATGGCTTAATTCTTCTAATGCATGCGGGTTCTACATTCTCAGCTTATGCGCAATATTATGACGTTTTTAATAATTTATTATTTTTTGCCGCATGGCCAATGTTAGCGGCTTGTGCAGCTTTATATTTATTACGTGACGCTGACACTAAGTTTACTCTAGGTAAATAATGTTTAAGCTTTAAAACGACTAAATTAAAAAGCCAAGGCAGAGTCCTTGGCTTTTCTATAGCTAATGTTGAATGTAAAACAAAGCACTCAGCTTCATCTTATAACGCTGTGCTAATAACTTAGAAGTTCTTTGCAGTTTGCCCGCTATCTAGTTTATTTTTTTCACTTGCTAAAGCCGTATTTTTTAACTTAATTACCACTCTTCTATCATAAAAGCTGACTTCTTTATCTGTTGATGCAACAACCGTTTTCTGTTCACCAAAGGCAAATAAATTAATACGTTCAGCGGTTACACCTTGGTCAATAAGCGCATTTTTAACAGCGTTAATACGCGCTAAAGAAAGCGCTTGATTAAGCTCGTCACTGCCTTGTTTATCAGTATAGCCAGAAAGATCTAACGTTAAGTTAGGTGATTGTTGAACGATGCGCGCTAAACTGGCAATTTGCTCTTGATAATGCGGCTTTATTTCACTAGAACCGGTTGAAAACTGTAAACTCATTAATAAATTTTGTGCTTGCAATAAGCTTGCTGCTTGGTAGTTTTTTTCTAATGCCAACAATTCAGTTTGGTAGCGTTGCTCGGTTTGCTCAATTTTTTCTTGATAACGGGCTAATGATGTTTCATTACTTTGTTTTTCAGCTTGATAGGCAATTGACAAACTATCAATTTCGTCAGTAGCATTAATGTTTTTCGCAATAAAATTACCCGCTATACCGGTAATAAATGCACCAACAGGACCACCTATAATAGCGCCAATAACCATTCCGGTACCAAAACCAATTTCTTCTTTAATTTGAGCTGAGCGCTCTTGTTCAGCCTTCACTTGTTCAGCCTTCACTTGTTTAGTTTTATCATAGTCATTCGCAAATACTGGACTCACGGTTAAGGCAGAGATTAATGCTACGTTAATTAATGTTTTGCCAAATACCGATGTTGTGCCTTGGTTATTGGTGTTTGCTGATACTGGTGTATTTACTTCTGTATTGGTTAATTGATTTTTCATCGTAATTCTCTCATCGGTTGTTTACAAAATTTAAATCGTTAAATTTAAGTTTAAAAATATAAAGAGCCTAACGGGTTATTTAGTTGGCTCCGTTGTTTGATGATGTTATTAAACGCGAGAAAAACGACGGATAAAGGACGCAAAAATGGCAATTCACTGAGCAAATGTGGCAACATTATGGCAATTACAACATTTAGCAGCATCAGCGATATTTATTCGATATTATCTAGCTATATAAGCTATAGAGTTGTTAATCAAAAGAATAAAGGATAAATATTAAAGATGTCTAAACGAATCGCTATTGTCGAAGATGATGCCGCCATCAGAGAAAATTATGCTGATGTGCTACGTATGCAAGGCTATCAGGTGCAAACTTACGCTAATAAAAATAGTGCGATGGAAGCATTCAACTTACGCTTACCTCATTTAGCTATATTAGACATAGGCCTTGAACATGAATATGACGCTGGCTTTGAGCTTTGCCAATGGTTACGCTCTAAGTCGACCACTTTACCTATTATATTTTTAACCGCGCGCGACAGTGATGTAGATACGGTTTCAGGTTTACGTATTGGCGCTGACGACTACCTAACAAAAGATATCAGCTTACCGCATCTATCAGCCCGCATTGCGGCATTGTTTCGTCGCCAAGACGCCTTAGGTAAGCCACAACAAGCTGATCACCTATTAACGATTGGGCCCTTAACATTAGATAGCCAACGCATGACCATACAATGGCAAAATCAACATGTTGAATTAACCATCACTGAATTTTGGATGTTGTTTGCCTTAGCAAAACACCCGGGTCATGTAAAAAACCGTAGCCAATTAATGCAAGATTCAAATATATATGTTGATGACTCCACCATTACTTCTCATATCAAACGTATTCGTAAAAAGTTCAACCAGCTTGATGTTACATTTAATTGTATCGAAACCGTATATGGCATGGGTTATCGTTGGAACCAAAGCGCAGTTGAACCAACAGGTAGTTAAGCAAATATGGCAATGAAGTGGCGTTTTGGTCTAAGAAGTAAGCTGTTATTATTATCGAGCTTTTTATTTACCATTCCTTGGTTTGGCTATCAGTATGTTTGGGAAATGGAAAAATACCTTAGATATGGTCAAGAACAAACCATTATTGGTACAGCAAGAGCATTGGCAACCGCCATGCATGAGCGGGCAAACTTATTTAATAACCAAGCAAGCTTTTTACCCAGTGTTGAAAAAGGTAAAGATCTATACAGCTATGGTTTGTCTGCGCCCATTCAACTTGATGGTTTAAACCAAGATTGGCCCGATTTTGCTAACAAGGCGCATTTTTATCAACAAAACAATCAGCTTTACAGCCAACTTACACCTGAGCAATTATCCATAAACTTTACTGCCGCCGTAGGCACTTACGGCAAATATTTATATTTATACTTTGCGGTAATCGACGACAAGGTTATTTACCGCAACAGCAATGCCCGCAGTATTATCAATAATGACCATTTAGAACTCGCGTTTATTAATCCACAAGGAATATTTAGCCGCTTTATTATCAGCAATAAAACAACGGGCTGGATAGACGCTTACCGTATAACAGATGTTGAAAATAATATTCCTGTTCCCGCTAAACAAATTCAAGGCCATTGGCGTGATACTCCTCAGGGTTATAATGTTGAAGTACGGGTGCCATTGACTGAATTTAACGATAACATAGCCTTTGCCGTGCACGATGTAGATAGTCCGTTAGGTATTGTTGAAGCCTCGTTAGGATCAGCCGATCCAAGCTCTGCTGATACACTAGGCACTATCCTAGTGCCCTCGCCTGAAATTGAGCGCATTGTAAAAGGTATGAGTTACACTAATTCAAGTATTTGGGTTGTCGACCAACATCATCGCGTATTAGCCACAACGGGCAATATTAAGCAGGCTAATGGCGTATGGAATAAACGCGTAAATCTTGACAATAAGCGTGATAAAAACGCAGATATTAATGTTATATACTCGGCGTGGTTAAGCTTTGAACACAACATTCTAAAACCGCTATATGAAAAAATATTAACCCAGCCACCCCGTAACTTTATTGACCAACTTTACGACTCAGAAAACCTTACCGGTAAACATATAGAAAGTGCTTTATCAGGTGAGCCTATGTCACAATGGCGTTTAACTACCGACCAACAAGCGGTAGTATTATCAGCCGCTTATCCTATTTTTATTGACGAAATCGTAAAAGGCGCGGTAATTGTTGAAGAAACCACCAATGGTATTCGTACTTTAAGAAACCAAGCATTAGAAAAACTGTTCAGCTCAATACTGGCTATTATGTTATTGGGCGCGTTAGCTTTTTTCTTATTTGCTACACGTATTTCAAACCGCATAAGAACGTTGAGTAATCAAGCAGAAATGGCCATAGACGAGCATGGGCGTATTAGCGGTAATGTTGATACGTCAACCACGAATGACGAAATTGGCGATCTTTCACGAAGTTTCTCAACCGCCGTTAATCGCCTTGGGCAATATAATCATTATTTAGAAAATATGTCGTCGCGATTATCGCATGAACTTCGCACACCCATTGCGGTAGTGCGTACATCGTTAGAAACGTTAGCCATTCAACAACAAACAAAAAACACACAAAAACTAACTAATGAAAGCGTTGATGAAATCGTAAACAATAGCGAGGACAAAGCCGAACATAAAAACCCTTACCTAGTGCGCGCACAACATGGGATTGAACGACTCAGCTTAATTTTAACCAATATGAATGAAGCAACACGTATTGAACAAATGTTGCAAAATACCGAAAAAAACGTCTTCGATTTAGCACAAGTGTATAACGGCTGTATGCATGGCTATCGTTTGATCTATCCAAAAGTTAATTTCTTATCAAATGAAATGACAATAGAGAGACTAAAAGTATCAGGCTCACCAGAACATATTGCCCAGCTTTTAGATAAAGTTATCGCCAATGCCGTAGAATTTTCAAGTGATGAGAATGTTGAGGTCAGTGTTAAAGAATCAAGCCAGCAGGTAATATTAACCATAAGCAATAATGGTGAATTATTACCCGAGCAAATGAGTGAACAGTTGTTCGACTCTATGGTATCTATTAGAACAAAACACAATAATGACCAACCACACTTGGGTTTAGGGTTATACATAGCGCGCTTAATTTGCCAATTTCATAACGGCAGTATAACTGCGGTGAATAAACCAAATCGACAAGGCGTTGACGTAATAATAAAGTTACCATTGATTTAACTAAACATACTTAAATCAAAAGTTTAATGAATTAGGTATACCTACAAATTATTGAGATGGTTGGGTGTACTAAAAAATCTATGCAATGAGTAAAGTCAGAGAAAAAGATCAGAGGAGTGCTTAATATGATAACAAAACTTGAAAATTATAATGAGGCTATTGCTAATAAAATTCATGCGGTTTTTCAACGTTCTTACAAGGTTGAAGCTCAGCTTATCGATGTAGATGATTTCCCTCCTTTATCACGCAGTACTACAAACATTGTTAATTCAACAACTGAATTTTACGGCTTTATAGACAATAACTGCCTTGCAGCCATTATTGAAATAGAAATACTCGAAAAGCAATTAGATATTCATAGCTTAACTGTTGATCCAAAGTATTTTAGGAAAGGTATCGCAGACAAATTGATAAGTTATGTTCTTAACAAATTTGATATTACCACTGCCATAGTTGAAACCGCTGTTGTAAATCAACCTGCCATTAATTTATACGAGAAACATGGCTTTCGAGAATATCGAAAGTGGACGCCATCTCATGGTATTGAAAAGCTAGCGATGTCTGTGAAATTGGTTCAAAGAAAAACTAATCTTTGTAAAATTAGTTGCACTCTACAGCCGATTTAATTTGGCAGCCGACTAGACTGCCCCGCTATAGTTAGGCACAACTTCATTAGAAAAAACTCACGTTAATAGTGACTCTACTCAATGCCAATATATTTATGCACTTGCACAGATAAGCGCCAGTTGTTTTCAATACACGTGGCAATAGCAAGTTCAGTTGCCCGTTGCTTTTGGCTAATAGGCTGTAAGTATATTTGTTTGTCTTCAACTTTATGTTCAGCTAATAACGCTTTTAAATCGTCTATGTGTTGTTCGGTGCCTACTGGATGCTTAATTTCGTTAGCGCGTTGCATGGCACTAGCTAAAATTTTATAACCTCCACGCATATTTACTTTCGGTGAAACGGTTACCCAGCACTGCTCTGATACGTTTATTTCAAAAGTACCTGACGTTTCAACTTGGCAGCTATAATCTTGGGCTTCAAAATACAGACACAACTCGGTTAAATCTATCATGCAGGGTTCGCCACCAGTGATCACTATATGTTTAGCTTTATAGCCCTGTTGATTGAATATTTCGGCTATATTATCAAGTGATAAATTTGACCATTGTTCGGTCTCTTCTGACTTATTTAAAAGTGTTTCACTTGAAATTTCTAACTCAGGATGAATCTCCCAAGTATGCTTGGTATCGCACCAAGAACAGCCTACAGGACAGCCCTGTAAACGAAGAAAAATTGACGGTTGGCCGGTAAAAGAGCCCTCGCCTTGTAAAGTTTCAAACAATTCATTTATTTTATAACGTGTGGTCATTACTTTAATGCTTAGATAATTTCGAGTAGAATGCGCAAGTTTTATATTATACCTCAAGAGAACTACAAATATGAGTAATAAAGTCGTAGTAATTTTTTCAGGCGGCATGGATTCATTCACGGTACTTAACCGCGCTTTAAAAGATGGTAAAGAAGTGTATGCTTTAACCTTTGATTATGGTCAAAAGCACGTAAAAGAAATTGCTTGTGCTAGCAAGGTTTGCCAACAATTAGGTGTTGCTCATAAAGTTATCGATATTTCTGCAATAAATCAGTTATTAGCTGGTTCATCGTTAACTGATGATATTGAAATACCTGAAGGCCATTACGAAGCAGAAAGCATGAAATCTACCGTGGTGCCAAATCGTAATATGATTTTATTGTCATTAGCAGTAGGTTATGCAGTTTCGGTAAAAGCTTCACAAGTATATTACGGCGCACATTCTGGCGACCATGCAATTTATCCTGATTGTCGCCCAGAATTTGTCATGAAAATGAATGACGTTTGTAAAATAGCAAACTACGAAGCTGTAGAAATTTTTAGTCCATACTTAACTAATAATAAGTCTGATATTTTAACTGATGGCTTAAAAATGGGCTTAAGTTATGAAAACACATGGACATGTTATAATGGCCGCGAGAAAGCTTGTGGCAAATGTGGTGCTTGCCAAGAACGCTTAGAAGCATTTGCTGATAATAATGTTACTGATCCTTTGGCTTATGAATAGCCTTAAAAGCAGCTAATTTTTCACAATAAAGAAAGTAAAAAGGGACAGTGTAATGTCCCTTTCTTATTTTTAATAAATGACGTTTATTGTACTAACGCTAATGACAATATTTAGCTTGTAAATAACGTATTATGTAAACGTTCTACAACTTGATTAGCATCAGCTTCGGGCACCAAGAAACAAAGGTTATGATTACTTGCACCATGACAAATCATACGTATGTTAAAGTCATTTACTTTATCAAAAATGCTACTTCCAACACCTTTAGTGCCATGAATTTTATTACCGATCACTGCAATTAAACTCAAACCATGCTCAACGCTGACTTCACAAAGCTGTTCTAGCTCTTCAACTACCGCTTTAGTTAATAAAGCCTGTGTTGAACCATGTGGGTTATCAAAGGTAAGCGCTACACTTATTTCACTGGTTGTGATCAAATCGACACTTAATTGATGCTTTGCTAATACAGTAAACACTTTTGCTAAAAAACCACTCGCATGTAGCATTTGTGGGCTCTTTACCGTTACAAGTGTTTGTTCTCGGCGCAATGCGATTGAGCGATAAGTAGGATTAGAGTTTACTTCACGCTGTATTCTTGTGCCGCCAGAGTCGGGCTCTTTACTTGAACCAACAAATACTGGGATATCTTGGCGCATGGCAGGAATAAGCGTTGCAGGATGAAGTATTTTAGCGCCAAAGGTTGCCATTTCTGCGGCTTCACCAAAACTTATTTCATTAATTGAGCGCGCTTGATCAGTAATGCGAGGATCAGTAGTGAAAATTCCTACTACATCAGTCCATATACTTAAATTGTTGGCTTGTAGTGCTTCCGCTAATAGGGCTGCACTGTAGTCTGAGCCTCCACGGCCAAGTGTGGTGGTATTGTTGTCTTGGTCGCTGCCAATAAAGCCTTGTGTAACAATAACTTTATCATTCAGCAATGGTAATAATAACTGTTGAGCATTACTGGCTAACTGATTTAAATCAACTTGAGCTTTACCAAACAAACTGTCGGTTTTCATCACTTGGCGAACATCAAAATAGTGACCATTGACACCAACAGATTGTAAAACTTGCGCAAAAATACGTGAACTGAATTGCTCACCAAAAGCTAGAATTTCATCACTATTTTTCATCGTGTGATTCGCAGCTTGTTGATCCGTAAATACACGTAACGACTCTAGTAAGGTAACTATTTCGCTATTAATCGCTTCAAAATTGGTAAAATGTTGTGTAATGGCATATTGAATATCAGCGATATTACTTAAAATTTGTTCACGCTCATTGCTTGGCACATCAGCTTGGCTCAAACGCACTAAATGATTTGTCACTCCTGCACTTGCTGAAACCACGACTACACGATTAGCCGTATTATTTTTAATAATGTCAGCACAACGTAACATGGCTTCAAAGTCAGCAACACTCGTACCGCCAAATTTTGCCACGGTAATATTAGTTGGTGTAATGATATTGGTTTGGTTTTGATTAGCAGACATGTAAGTTCTCCTGATAAGTGATTTCAAGAACTTCAAAACTAATATTGTGTGATAAATTTTCGATTGAGCTTACATCCGTTATTAACGGCAAAGAATAACAGTTTAACATAAAATATCTTCCTAAGAGCCTATTTACTGTAAGGTATTTTGTAAAGTGCAGTAAATATTCAAGGCTAATAACTAACAGGAAGAGCATGACTGAGCGTAGAGCGAATAACAATTAAAAGCTTAATTGAACGGTACTTTTCAGCCAGAAGCTCTCCACCCTTTACTAAAAAATTAATTTTAGCGGTGACAGCCCTAAGGATTCAGCCCTAGCGACCGAATGCGATATCTCCCAGTATCAACATTCTCGGCAATTGTCCCCCTTGGTAACAGTCAAAGGATGGGATCCTCTTGTTACTTACCTGGCAATTGCGCCTCTTCTGGTGTGAAAATTAGAATAAAAAGCTATTGGCAATAAAATTAAACTACGCAATAAGCTGATGTAAAATATATTTTAATTTTCAACGCGGGTATTTAACCTTATCTAAAATTAAATATCAACAGACTTTTAGACGTCTAAACAAAATAATTTCCTATAAAAATAGCTACTGCTAATCAGTGACAGACTTGTTATGCTTCAATAGCTTGAAATAATTAAACTATTTGGAATTTTAGATATGGATTTATTCTTACTTAAAAAAATTATTAGCCTGATGATAATGCCATTGAGTATTACAATAATTTTGCTACTTTTCGCCGTTATATTTTATCGCATCAAGCCAAAGCTTAGTTTTGTCGCCCTGCTTAGCGGTAGCTCATTATTGCTGTTATCTACTCTTCCACCTATTTCAGATACGTTAATGGCGCCGTTAGAAAATAACTACCCTGCATTTACTCGTAGTGTTAAGCCGGTTGACTATATTGTTATTTTAGGTGGCGCGCATACTACAGTTGCTGGCTTACCAGCGACTAGCCAATTAAATTCCAGTTCACTTGCAAGATTAGTTGAAGCTTTACGTATTTATAATATGCACCCTGAAGCACAAATTATTACCTCTGGATTCTCAGGTGGTGATGTTAGTTCAAATGCTGAAAAAGTTAAACAAGCTGCAGTGTCATTAGGTGTGCCTGCTCATAGAATTATTACTGAAAACTTTCCACAAGATACCCAAGAAGAAGCACAACTAATTTCGCCGCGAGTAATTAATAGCAATGTAGTGTTAGTAACCAGTGCCAACCATATGCCACGGGCAATGGCCTATTTCGAAAAATATGGCGTATATGCAATTCCAGCACCCGTTAGCCCTTGGGTTAAGCATAACGAGCATAGGCCATGGCAGTATTATTTTCCAAGTGGGAAAAAGTTACAACAAACAAGTGTGGCTTGGTATGAGGTCTTAGGACGAGTAGTACAATGGTTTAAAAGTTTATAAAAAAATACAGAGATAAGTAAGGCATTTCATGCATACTGAAATGCCAAATTATCATATTTAAACTTCAAATTTCATAAAGTAATATTAAACAAAATCACCTAATTTTTTATGAGTGCTGTTAGTTTAAGCAGGATTATCAATATCAATAAATTTGGCATTTATTGGTAGTTGCTGATTAAAATGCTCAGCTAATGCTTTTGCCCCATAACGTTCGGTTGCATGATGGCCAGCACAATAAAAATGTATATCCATTTCACGTGCAACGTGTGTAGTTTGCTCAGAAACTTCACCTGAGATAAAAGCGTCTATGCCTTGTTCAGCAGCTAATTCAATATACCCTTGACCACCACCACTACACCAAGCAACAGTTTTTATTGCTTTATTTGAAGGTGGTGCGATATGCATGCAATTGCGGTTGAGAGTATCATTTATTCTTTGTTCAAGCGCTTGTGGGCTTAGTTCGTCAATAAAATCACCGCGAACTGCGACACTGAGTGGGTTGCCTTGCTCTAATGGCGAGACATTATTAATAGAAAATAACTTAGCCAATTGTGCGTTATTGCCTAAAGTAGGATGAATATCTAAAGGTAAATGGTAAGCAAATAAATTAATATCATTTTCCAGTAACGCCTTGATACGCTTATGCTTCATACCGCGTATAACATAACTTTCGTTTTTCCAAAAAAAACCATGATGTACCACTAAAGCATCGGCTTTTTCCAAAATGGCTTGATCAATTAATGCTTGAGTAGCGGTTACACCTGTGATCACGTTATTGATCTGTTCTGTTCCTTGAATTTGTAAACCATTAGGACAAAAATCTTTAATTTGTTCAGGCTTTAACAAGGTGTTTAAATAGTTTTCAAATTCATCGCGTTGCATGGATATTGTTGACCTTAATTTACTGGTTATGTATGGATGTTGACACAAAACGTATCACGACTTATTTAATTTGCTGATTGTTTTTTCTTGATGAATTCATTGTAGGCACTTTTACCGGTTCAAAACGAGGTCTAATTTGCCATTTGGCTTTAATAGGCGTTAAAGGTAGCACTCTTTTTTTTGCCACAATGACATAAACTGAGCCTAAACTTGGAAAATACCGTGATGCTATATTATGCCAATGGTTACTGATAACACCTTGAGTAACTTGCCTTGCCAATGTCGAGTGTAAAAAACGTTTAACCAATTGAATTTCAAACCCCATTAAATGCAGCCAATCTTTAACTCGCATGGGAGAAAATAATCTTTCATTCCAAGGCGTTTTATTGCGTCTATAAGGTATAAATTGGTTCAAACCCGCAAGACTAAATGGATTAAAGCCAGTAATAACAAGATAACCATTCGGAATTAATACCCTATTAGCTTCGCGTACAACGTGGTGAGGATCTAACGAAAACTCTAAAGCATGTGCTAACACACAAACATCAACACTATGTTCAAGTAACGGTAAATCATCAATGTCACCAACAAGGTTACACTTTTGAGCTTGCTCACTTAAGGTTAATTGATGTTTAATTGGGCTTTGAGAACTATCAATCTCTCCACTTAATGCACCAATTTTAAGCAAATGATAACCAAAAAACTTAGGCCACCATGGCGCTAATGTTTGATTAATATTAGCCACAATAAGCTCACCATTAGGCAAATTTTGCCAAGATGTAGGATAGTCAGGTTGCCTAAACGCTAATGCTGGTTTCATTATGTTAAACAATTAAAAAAATCAGTATAATCATTACGTCAGTATACTCAGGAGCCACAGATGCAGCAAACACAAAGCACGTCAAAAATGAAAGTTTCAATGATCAAAGCCTTTTCAGACAATTATATTTGGGCTGTTTCGTCGCTTGAAAGTAAACATATCGCGCTGGTAGACCCTGGCGATGCCCAAGTGTGTATCGATTTTATTGAGCAACAACAATTACAGTTATCAACTATTTTGATCACACACCATCATGCTGACCATGTTGGTGGTATTAACAAGCTCGTTGAATATTGTAAAGCTAAGCAATGGCCATTAACTATTTATGGCCCTGAGAGTGAAAACATTCCTCATTGTGATGTTGCTTTAAACGAGAGTCATACCGTTAAATTAAGCGATTTAGATTTAGAATTTAAAGTGATTGATCTTCCAGGCCATACCAGTGGACATATTGCCTATTTGTCAGAAGATAATCTATTTTGTGGTGACACCCTGTTTTCAGGAGGTTGTGGTAGGTTGTTCGAAGGTACACCAGAACAAATGCTGTCATCGCTAGAGAAATTAAGTGCCCTTCCTGAGCGCACACATGTTTATTGTGCTCATGAATATACTCAAGCGAATCTTAACTTTGCATTAACCGTTGAGCCTTGTAATACCGAGCTGGTGCATTATTACAACCAGGTACTACAAAAACGTGAGCATGGTATTGCAACAATCCCAACATCCATTATGCTTGAAAAGAAAATAAACCCTTTTTTACGCAGTCATGAAGCAAGTTTAATGACCAGTGCTAGCGAATATAGCGAAAGTGCTGTTCAAGATAAATTACAAACATTTACGATTATTCGTGGCTGGAAAGACAACTTCTAAGCTATTTTAATTGTACAAATCTTGAATAACAGCCCTAAATAAGTAACACTGGCGCCAAGTAAACCCAAATAGATATTTCATGAAGTATATAAGCCTATCTGTAGCAACCGTTCTTTTATTGTCCGGTTGCCAATCAATATTAAATCAAAACCAATCTGATCAACACAATACTAATGTAGAAGCGGATGCGCTAATTGACGTAGCCTCAGTAGCTGAGATTAATCAAGCGCTATTAGTTGATGAAGCGATTGATGTAATTCACCCTGTTGCCGATGGCAATGTTGACCTAGGTAATGAAGATAAAGAAAATTATTTTTCTGATGATGTATGGCAGAGAATACGGAGCAACCTTAATCTTACTATTCCTAAAAATTCACGTGTTGCGAGTCAAAGAGATTGGTTTGTTAAGCACCCAACTTATTTAACTCGTGTAGCAAAACGCGCCGAGCCTTTTTTGTTCTACATTGTTGAAGAGTTAGAAGCTAACAACATGCCAATCGAAATAGCCTTATTACCTATAGTTGAGAGTGCATTCGATCCTTTTGCATACTCACATGGTAGAGCTTCGGGTATGTGGCAATTTGTACCCGGTACTGGTAAACGATTCGGCATGAAACAAAACTGGTGGTATGACGGTCGCCGTGACGTGGTTGCATCAACTCAAGGTGCAATTAAGTACTTGAAATACTTAAATGAATTTTTTGATGGCGATTGGATGCTTGCTTTAGCTGCTTATAACTCTGGAGAAGGTCGAGTTAGGCGAGCAGTAAGAAAAAATCAAAAGAAAAATCTTCCTACTGACTTTTGGTCATTAGACTTACCTAAAGAAACTCGTGCCTATGTGCCTAAGCTGCTTGCGCTAGCCGACATTGTTAAGCGCAGCGATGAGTTAAAAATCAAATTACACGAGATTGAAAATAGCTCAGTGCTTTCACATGTCAATATTGGTTCACAACTCGATTTAGCCAAAGCGGCGCAATTAGCTGAGTTATCGCTAACTGAATTGCAAAGACTTAACCCTGGATTTAATCGCTGGGCTACTGATCCTGATGGTCCACACTATTTACTTTTACCTAGCCATAAAGTAGCAGTTTTTGAAGAAGGCTTAGCAAAGTTAAGCAAAAAAGAACGATTAGCTTGGCAACGCTATAAAATTAAAAACGGTGACAGTTTAGGCAAAATAGCACAAAAATTTAATACTGAGATAGACTTAATCAGACAAGTTAATAACGTTAAAGGTAACCAAATTAGAGCCGGTAAATTCTTATTAATACCTGTAGCTACCGCTTCGTTAGACAGTTACTTGCTTTCACAAAACCAACGTTTAGCTAAAACACAAAATAAAGTTTTAGCTGGTGAGAAGCGTATACATATTGTGAAATCGGGCGACACTCTTTGGGATTTAAGCCGTGCTTATAATGTTTCAACTCGAAGCATTGCGAAATGGAACGCTATGGCCCCTAGAGACACAATTAAACCAGGGCAAAAACTCGTTATTTGGCAAAAAGCGGCGGTTAAAGAAATTTCATCAAACCAGTTAACCCCGAGTGAAAAAGCGATCATGCGTAACATTCAATATCGTGTGCGCAAGGGAGACTCATTTGCACGGATCGCTGACAAATTTAATGTTAAAATTATCGACATTGAACGTTGGAATAACCTTAACCGCAAAAAATATTTACAACCGGGCCAAATGCTAAAACTATCAGTAGATGTAACCAATAACATCTAACTGTTTAACATATAGAGCTAAGTTGAAATAAAAAACGCTACCTGAGGTAGCGTTTTTTATATCTGCTTAAGTCAAGTTCAAGTCAATAGCTATAAAGATGCTACTCCCTGGGTAATAATATTTTTCGTTTGATTAACAATATCTACTAATGCCTCTTTATCAAAAGCCTTAATTCTAGGGGTATGTATGTGTCCAACAGGTAATGTTAAATTAAACTGATCTCGAAGTAATATACTGCGGTACGAAATTTCATTTGAAAGGTATCCGCCGCCCGAGCCGCTTACCGATGTTTGCTTGTTAAGCGCTACTAATGATTGACCATTAAAACTGCCCTGCGTTAGCGTTGATACTTTACGGTTGTCGTTGATTTTATATTTACCCTCACCATTTAACATTGTCGTTATAGGTAAACTAAACTCAACAAACTCAGGCCCGTTTAATGCTTTATCTTTATACAATGGAACTAAAGGATTTTCTTGGCTAGCACCTGTTAAAACATTAAGGTTGTCTGGAGCTTTCGCACTGCGACGTAATGCAGGATAGCGCTCTAAATCAAAATTCTCGCGCCCCATACTAACGGTTAACACCATATCAACGGACTTGTTTGCAATGTAAGGTTTAAGTAGCTCTTCTATCATGCCTTGATCAAAGTCTGCAAAACGTACAGGGATCATAAGGACTTCTATTTCTGCCGTTTGCCCTTCTATACTCACCACAATATCATCTAAAGATAGCGCTACAACGCCTGAAGGGTTACTTTGGTCAATATGTCTATCAAGAAAAAACGGATCGAAACCGGTCAATAATATTTTTTTATCTGCTTTTTTATCAAACTTAATATCCGTATTACCACGTGAAATTAATTCAAATGACCATAACAATTTGTCTTGTTGACTCTCAAATAATCCAGCAAAGGTTTTAGCCGAGCGAAGTGCTTTGCTCATTTGTAATCGTGCCCAATATAGAGGACGGTCATCAACATCATTTAACTGATTAAATGATGTTTTGGCATCAAGCCATAGACCAGCGCCATGTCGAATAACTAATTGCGTTAAAGCTGTGTAATTATTCGCTTTATTCACCTGCTGAGTAAACTCGTCAACGCGCTCACTTAATCTTAGGGCGACTTCAGGCACTGATTTAATTGCCTTATCAATACGTAACTCTTCAACAGTTAATTCAACATTGTTCGCTATTTTATTACTTACTGCTGCACTGCTTACACTAGAGGCTAAACTTAGCGACATAGCGATAACCAAAGTGTTTAGTTTTATTGTTTTTAATGTACTTAACATTGATAACCTTATTGGGATTAAATTTCGAATCAAAAAATGAATTTATCGATTATTTTCATCAACATATTAAGGTATCTATTTTTTTAACACTAGCGTTTATTATATCGAATACAGATGTTCTTTTTCTTTTTTATTACTTTAGAGTAAAAATTCTATTGATTTATTATGAAATGGTGTCAAAGTGTAGCTACAGCAATTTGCTGAGCAATAATTTCTCTGCCAACATATTTATGTGTACTTTGAAGTTAAACAGCGACATACGCTTCAGTAAATTTACTTGCGTATTCATCACACAATTTGTCATTAATTAATATAAAGGGGTAGCACTTCAATGTGTTCGATTTTTTGTATATTAGATATTAAAACAGGTGCAGACGCACTTCGTCCTAAAGCTTTAGAATATTCTCGTTTACTTCGTCATCGTGGTCCAGATTGGTCTGGCATTTACAACAATGATAACGCTATTTTAGTACATGAACGTTTATCAATTGTTGATACTGAGCACGGCGCACAACCATTATATAACACTGATAAAACTTTAGTTTTAGCGGTTAATGGTGAAATTTACAACCATAAAACATTAGCTAGCCAACATACACCTGACTACCCTTTCCAAACGGCGTCTGATTGCGAAATTATTATTCCAATGTTCGAAAAATTTGGTAGTGATTTTGTTGATAAACTTCAAGGTATGTTTGCTTTTTGCCTTTACAACGAAGTTGACAATAGTTATCTAATTGCCCGCGATCATATGGGTATTATTCCACTTTATACGGGTTATGATGCTGAAGGTAACTTCTACGTTGCTTCAGAAATGAAAGCATTAATGCCAATTTGTAAAACTGTTGAAGAATTCCCTCCTGGTCATGTTTTAGATAGTCGTGTAGGCAAATTGGTCAAATATTACCAACGTAACTGGCAAAAATATTCTGCTATTAAAGATAACAATACTAGCAAAGAAAAAATTCGTGAAGCACTTGAAGAGTCAGTTAAAAGTCATTTAATGACAGATGTACCTTATGGCGTATTACTTTCAGGTGGCTTAGATTCTTCGTTAATTTCTGCCATCACACAAAAGTTTGCCGCTAGACGTATTGAAGAAAACGACCTTTCAGAGGCTTGGTGGCCAAAAGTACATTCTTTTGCTTGTGGTTTAGCTGGCTCTCCAGACTTAGTCGCCGCAAAAACTGTAGCAGATAGCATTGGTACTATACATCACAGCGTTATTTTTACAGAGCAAGAAGGTATAGATGCGCTTAAAGAAGTGATTTACCACTTAGAAACGTATGATGTAACCACTATTCGTGCCTCTACACCTATGTATTTAATGGCGAGAAAAATTAAAGCTATGGGTATTAAAATGGTACTTTCGGGCGAAGGTGCTGATGAAATTTTTGGCGGTTATTTATATTTCCATAAAGCACCAAACGCTGAAGAATTTCATAACGAGCTATTACGTAAACTTGATAAATTACACATGTATGATTGTTTGCGTGCTAACAAGTCTATGTCAGCGTGGGGTATTGAAGCACGTGTACCGTTTTTAGATAAAAACTTTATGGATGTTGCTATGCGCATTAATCCTGAAGATAAAATGTGCGGCAGTGGTAAAATGGAAAAAGCTATTTTACGCTCTTCTTTTGAAGGTTATTTACCTAAAGAGATTTTGTGGCGTCAAAAAGAACAATTTTCTGATGGCGTAGGTTACTCTTGGATTGATGGCTTAAAACAACATGTTGAAGCACAAGTTAGCGATCAACAATTAGCAAGTGCTGAATTTAAGTTCCCTGTTAATACACCAGATACTAAAGAAGCTTATTACTACCGATGTATCTTTGAAGAACACTTTCCGCTTGCATCTGCTGCTGATTGTGTACCAGGTGGTAAATCAGTTGCTTGTAGTACACCAGAAGCATTAGCATGGGATGAAAGTTTTGCTAATATGGCCGATCCATCTGGTCGAGCTGTTCAAAGCGTACATAACGACAGCTATTAGTATCATCTCGTGTAATTAGCATTACATTTAATTGCATAAAAAGCCGACTTATTAGTCGGTTTTTTTGTACAAAATTTAAGAATTATTATAAAGTTACTCTCAACTGTTAAAATATCATTCATATAAAGTTAAAACTTAATTAATATGATAACCACTGCTAGTAGGATGTTCTTTTGTCAAAACGTGTAGAGCCTGAATTACCCACAATCACCATAGATCAAGATCAAGTTAAAGTTGCTCGTGAACCTGCAATAAAATCACAGAAAGTCCACGAGTCAAAGCACACGGTTAAAACAAAAAAACCTTCATCTATGATAAAAGCGCTTTTATTGCTAATGCCTTATGTTGCGCTAGGTGCAACTGCTTGGTATTTTTATCAACAACAAATAAATGTTACTCGTTCATTAGAATCAAGTTCGCAACGAATACAACAGTTAGAAAACCAGCTCTCAGCCACAGGCGAAGAAATGGGTGAATCAACAATAGCGTTAAAAGTTAAATTAGAAGCTATTGGTGAAAAAACTGAATTACTACTTTCTGAAATGGATAAACTGTGGGCTTCTGCTTGGCGAAAAAATCAAAAAGAGATCAAAGAGCTGAACTCTACAAGTATAAAAATAGTACAGCAGCAAGATAAAACCATAGAAGCAATGAGCCTTCAAAGTAATACAATAAACGAATTAAAAGATAAAATTACCGCGACTGAGTTTTCGGTTAATTCTGTGTCTGAACAAATAATGGCATTAAACAGTGTAAAAACTGAAATTAAGAGCTTGTCTTCTGCATTAAGTACACTAGATGCAAACGCTAAAAGTCGTGATAAACAACAAATGTTCACGGCTACTACAGTAAATGAGTTTGATACCAGCTTACAATTACTTTTAGAGCGTATGGAGCGATTAGAAGCTATTTTAGTAAGTAAGTCTTAATTATCTCGTTTCATAAAAAATATTTTCAGTACGAAAACAAAAGAAGGCCATCAACAATAATATTGTTGATGGCCTTTTAAATTTTTAAACAGATAATGCTTTATTTGCAGTTTTTATATTGAGAAACTATAGCCAGTTAACTTATATTGTGTACTAATTTTTCAAGCGTAAAAGTGAACAGCTAATTAAGCAATTAAAGTTGGCAAAACAAGTTAGCATTACTCTTACTTAAAACTTTTTACAATATCTTTAATTAGCTCAGGTCCCTGATAAATAAACCCCGTATATACTTGAACAAGCTTTGCACCAGCAGCTATTTTCTCTTGAGCGTCTGCTGCTGAAGCAATACCACCAACGCCAATAATGGGTAATTTGTTGTCTAATGCTTTTGCAAGTAGCTGGATAACTTCTGTGCTCTTGTCTTTTACCGGTGCACCACTTAACCCGCCCTGCTCATTACCGTAAGGTAAATGTGCCACTTTGTCGCGCGCTAAAGTAGTATTTGTCGCGATTACGCCATCAATATTATTAGCAATTAAACATTGTGCAATAGAGTCGACTTCATCAGCATTTAAATCAGGCGCAATTTTTACCGCAACAGGAACATATTTACCAAATTTCTCAGCAAGCGCTGTTTGTTCCGCTTTTAATGCAGATAATAACTCATTTAAAGCATCACCATATTGTAATGAACGCAAGCCCGGAGTGTTAGGTGAAGAAATATTTACCGTGATGTAGGTAGCAAAGTCATAAACTTTACGCATACAATGAATGTAATCATCTTTGGCATTTTCATCTGGCGTATCTTTATTTTTACCAATATTAATACCTAAAATACCACTGTATTTAGCTTTAATAACTTGATCAACAAGGTAATCAACACCTTTATTGTTAAAGCCCATTCGATTGATAATAGCGTTAGCTTCAGGCAATCTGAAAATACGTGGTTTTTCATTACCAGGTTGCGGACGTGGTGTAACTGTTCCAACTTCTACAAAGCCAAAACCTAAAGCCTCAAAAGCTTTAATACATTCGCCATTTTTATCTAAACCTGCCGCTAAACCAACTGGATTAGGAAATTTAATGCCCATAACTTCGACAGGCCTATTGGGTAAAGTTTGCTTGTAAAGTTTATTAAGTGGCGAAGCACCTGTAGCTTTAAAGCCTTTAATCGTTAATTCGTGAATTGCTTCTGGGTCGAATTTAAAAAACACTTTACGAATAGCTGAGTAAAACATAATACCTCTTTAAATAAATATAATAATGCCTGTACAAAAACTGGCATGAAATAAACTTGATAACAAAAAAATCCCCGCTCTTGGCGGGGATCTTAACACTTATTTCACTGGGTCGCAGTGTAAACTTAACAACATCAATTCTCGTAATGCAACCGAGAATTTAGCAAACTCGTGGGTTTTACCAATTCTAAAGTCTGCCAAAATATGCTGCCAACGCTCTAAAGGTTGAGCGCTTTCTACAAGCCATTGCTCAATCATAGTATCTACGTCTGTTGCTGTTTTATTACCGCGTAATATAACAGAGGTTAACGAGCGTTGTTGCCAATCTAGCTCTTCTCTAAACGATGCTCTAGCCAATGCTTGCCAATGGTTAGAAACAGGTTGAGAAGTTATTTGGTCTAGGAACCAATGTAAATCTAATTTTGCACCAAGTTTAAAGTAAAGGTCTGTTACTAATTCAGTTGATACTTCATCAGATTTTGAAATTTCAGCAATATCCATTACTGAGAACAAGGTACTTAATAAAGAAATTCTCAAAGCAATAGACTCAGGCACACCAGCTTTAACTAAGTCAGTTTCAACACGTTTAATTTGCGTTGCTTCCTTTTCAATCATGAAATTTGCAATGTTGCTCGAAAGCTCAACAAAAGTTTTATGATAAAAAGCAATTGATTCTGCAATATTAAGTGATTTGTTACGATGACGTAAGAACCAACGTGTTGCTCGGCGTACCGTTCTACGTAATTGAAATAGCATTTCAGTTTGTATGGCTGTAGAGATCTTATTATCTAAATCACTGATTTGCTTCCAAACATCAGAAAGCTCAAATACAGCACTTGCCATGGTATAACAGTTTGCAATCTCTGATGTGCTAGCGCCAGTTTCTTCCTTCATACGATGGACGAAGTTAAAGCCCATATCGTTGCCAATATTATTCGCTAGTTGTGTCGCGATAATTTCAGCTCGTAACGGATGCCCTTGCATTTGCGCGCTGTAGCTTGCTTGTAACTGTTTAGGGAAAGCTTCAATGAGTAAACTTTGATGATATTCGTTGTCGGTAATTTCAGGACAAACAAGCTCTTCTTTAAGTACCATTTTACTATAAGCAAGCAGTACTGATAACTCTGGACGAGTTAACCCTTTACCTAGTGCTAAACGCTCAGCAATTTCCTCATCACTTGGAATAAACTCAAGCGCTCTATCAAGCTTACCTGAACGGTCTAGTTCACTAATAAATTGTGCTTGTTCTTTTAATTGACCACCACCACGAAGTTCAGTGATCGACAATGAATGAGTTTGACGATAACAGTCATCAATAACAATATCGCCAACTTCATCGGTCATATCGTATAAAATTTTATTTCGTTGTTTAATGGTTAAATCACCATTTTGCACTAAACCGTTTAATAAAATTTTGATGTTAACTTCATTATCTGAACAATCTACACCACCAGCGTTATCAACGGCATCAGTGTTAATTCGACCACCTTTAGCACCAAATTCAATACGGCCAAGTTGAGTAAAACCTAAATTACCCCCCTCACCCACAATTTTAGCATTGAGTTCTGAACCATTAATACGTAAGGCATCGTTAGCTCTATCGCCAACTTCTAGGTGAGACTCTTTAGAGCCTTTAACATAAGTACCAATACCGCCATTCCATAACAGATCTACCTGCATTTTTAATATGGCTTGCATTAACTCAAGTGGCGACATATTTTGCTTTTGTGTACCAAGCATTTTTTTAATTTGAGGAGTTAACTTAATTGATTTAGATTGGCGGCTAAATATAGCACCACCTTCAGAAATCAAGTCTTTATTGTAATCATCCCAAGTACATCCTGGTAAATTAAATAAACGCTCACGCTCAACATATGAACTAGCCGCATCTGGGGTTGGATCAATAAATATATGCATATGGTTGAACGCTGCTTGTAAGCGTATATGCTTTGATAACAACATACCATTACCAAAAACATCACCTGCCATATCACCAATGGCAATACAGGTAAAATCAGTTGTTTGACAATCGATATCCATTTCACGAAAGTGACGTTTTACTGACTCCCATGCACCTTTAGCCGTAATACCCATGGCTTTATGATCGTAACCTACGCTACCACCTGAGGCAAAAGCATCACCCATCCAGAAATTGTATTCATCAGAAATAGCATTAGCTACATCAGAAAAAGTTGCTGTACCTTTATCTGCTGCAACAACTAGATATGGGTCGTCCTCATCTAAACGTACAACATTAACTGGCGGGACAATTTCACCATCAACAATATTGTCTGTTATATCTAATAAACCACGAATGAAAGTACGGTAACATTCTTTACCGGCTTCAAATACTGCGTTTCTGTCGCCGTCTGGAAGTTGTTTACAAACAAAACCACCTTTTGCACCAACAGGCACAATAACTGTATTTTTAACTTGTTGCGCTTTAACTAAACCTAAAACTTCAGTGCGGAAGTCTTCACGACGATCAGACCAACGTAAACCACCACGAGCAACTTTACCACCACGTAAATGAACACCCTCTACTTGCGGAGAATATACAAAAATTTCAAACGCAGGAATTGGTAATGGCACATCCGAAATTTGTGAAGGGACAATTTTAAATGAAATATAAGATTTTTCACCCGTTACAGCATGCGGTTGGAAATAGTTTGTACGTATAGTCGCATTAACCATTTCAACAAAACGACGAATAATACGATCATCATCCAAACTGGCTACACTGTCTAACGAAGACTCAAGGCTTGTATGGACTTTTTCGATCGCTTTTTCATTTAACTTTTTGTTCGGTGTAAAGCGTAATTTAAATAGTTTAATTAATAACTTAGCAATGCTTGGGTATCGAGCAAAAGTGTCTTCAATATAACTTTGGCTAAATGTTCCACCAATTTGACGCTCGTATTTAGCATAAGCACGAATAATTGATACTTCACGCCCACCTAATTCAGCACCTAGTATTAAGCGGTTAAAACCGTCATCTTCTAGTTCGCGAGACCATACTTTAGCGAAAGCATCTTGGAATAAACTTTGTACGACTTCTAAATTGAACTTTCCTTTGCCTGTTAACAGCATAGAGAAATCTAAAATCCAATATACTTCACCGTTATCGGCTTTGACTGCATAAGGGCTTTCACCGATTACGCGTAAGCCAAAGTTTTCTAACATAGGCAATACATCTGACAAATGCAGAGGCTCACCTGAGTGGAAAAGTTTTAATTTAACAAAGCGGCTATTGGCATCTTCTTCTTGAGGTTGATAAAACAACATTTCAAGTTGATTTTCAGACGTTAACGCTTCGAATTTTTCAATATCTACGATTGCGGTACCTGGCAATACTTCATCTTTGTAGGCTTGTGGAAAGCTAATGTATTTTCGGCTTAAAGCTTTACCTTTAGCTTCACCTTTATGCGAGTTTAAGGCGTCTGCTAAGTTATCATCCCAGCTGCGAGCTGCATGATTTAAATTCTTTTCAATTTCTTTCACATTAATGTCTGCTTTTGTCGATTTAACTCTAACGATATAGTGAGTACGAGCTTGTGCTGACTCTGAAAAGTAAGTAGTAAATTCTACTTCTTCATCACTGCCTAACGCTTCTTGCAATAGCTTTTGGGTGTTAATACGCAACGCCGTGTTGTAACGTTCGCGCGGGACATAAACCATACAAGAATAAAAGCGATTAAAAGCATCACGACGCATGAACAAACCAGAATAGTCACGTTCTTGCATTTGGAAAATACCCAGAACGTTTTTCAGCAATTCATCAGGTGAACTTTGTAAAATTTCATCACGCGGGTAAGTCTCAAGAATATTAATCAAGGCTTTATAAGCGTGAGTGCCTTCAGCAAAACCAGAGTTTTGACACACGCCAGCAACTTTTGACTTAATCAATGGCAAATCTAGAGCACTGTTTGTGTAATATGCTGAACCAAACAAACCTACAAAACGTTCTTCACCTAATACATTACCTTTATCATCAAAACGTTTAATACCTATATAATCAAGATGAGCAGGACGATGAACACGCGACTTTGAATTAGTTTTAGTTAAAATAAGTAAGTTTTTACCTAGCGCTATTTCACGAGCAGCTCCACTTAAAGCGGAGATAAGTCGTGTTTTACTGCCGTCGTATTGGTTCATTAAACCTAAGCTAGATTTTACGTCTGCTTCAAGGGCTAAATCACCTTCTACAGCTTTGATATCGTATGCTCTATAACCTAATAAAGTGAAGTTATCCGCTAAAATCCAATCTAAAAAGCTGATGCTGTCTTCCTGTTCTTCTTTTGAACAAGGTAATTTAGATTTTTTAACTTCATCAATTACAGCACTTAAGCGTGCTTTCATCGGTTTCCAGTCGTTAACTGTAACCGAAATATCGCTAACAACAGAGTGTAATTCTTTAGCAATATTCGTTAATACTTTTGCATCATTTTGACGATCAATCTCAATAAAAAATACGGTTTCAACTGAGGTTGATTTGAATGACTGGTCAACAGAAGAAGAAAGTTGAGTAATACTTTTACTTTTATCGCGAATGATTTTTATTGGCGAATTCAACATTAAGTGCGGTGTTAGATTTAATCGACTTAATGCTATTCGTACAGAATCAACTAAAAATGGCATATCTTTAACGATAATTTCGATAATTGTATGACTAGATTTCCAACCGTTTTTAGATACCTGCGGATTGAAGACTTTAATCACAGGTTTATCATCTTGGTGGTCATTTAAAGTATTCCAAAGGCTTAGTGTGGCACCATACATGTCACTATCATTTCTATGATCTAAATCTAAGGTTGAAATATTTCTATAAAGCAGCTCTGCAAACTGTTTAACAAGAGGAGCAGTTGCTGATGGAACTTTTTTTTCAATTAACTGTGCTACGTTCGAAAGTATCACTGAAGGTAAACCGTCTACTAACGCCATGCCTTTTTCCTTTTTGGATAAAACGCTTGAAATAATTATTGTATTTTAGTCTATATAGAATAATAGACTATAAACTTGATCTTATTAATAAACTCAGGCGATTGCGAGCACTATTTTAGATGCATTACTTTAAAAACAGTCTAATTATGTAACAAGTATGAAAACATTCAATTGTTTATTCATAAGTTATAAATAGAAAATGGCCTTTCGGCCATTTTCTTGTTTATTTATGCATAATTATATTATCAATTAATTACAATTTATTTTCGCTCAGGCCACAGAAATGCTGCAATAGCTGGTAGTACCAGCACAGCGGCAATCATGTTCACCAAAAACATGAAAGTTAACAGTATTCCCATATCAACTTGGAATTTTAAATCTGAGAAAAACCACGTTGAAACACCAATAGCTAAAGTAACACCGGTAATTAATACAGCACTGCCTCGCTCTTTTAAAGCGTCAAAATATGCACTTTGTACTGTTGCACCATTTCGCAGTTTTACGCTCATAGTTGAAAGGATATAAATACCGTAGTCAACACCAATACCAACACCTAATGCAATAACAGGTAATGTAGATACTGTTAAACCAATATCTAATGCAGTCATTAACCATTGGGCCAACGTTGATACAACATAAAGTGGCACAACAACAGCTATGGTAGCTCTTAAACTTCTAAAGCTTAATAAACATAAAATGATTACCGCGCCATAAACATAAAGCATCATAGGGATTTGAGCAGCTTCTACAGCCTCATTAGTAGCTGCCATAACACCAACTGGACCAGAAGCAAGTTTAAAGACTAAGTCATCTTTACCTAGATCTTTAGAGACTACTTTAACTGCATCAACGACACGAGTAATTGTTTCTGCTTTATGATCTTCTAAAAATAGAATTACCGGCATTGCACTACAATTACTATTAAGTAGACCACTAGACGATGGTACTCGTGCTATAGACTGAACTAAGGTTTGTTGATTACGTGATAATACTCGCCACTTTGGGTTACCTTCGTTATAACCTGAGTTTACGATTTTGGCTATTGAAGCTAAACTTACCGCTGATTGAACACCTTCGACATTTTCCATGCGCCACTGAAATTGATCAATAATATTCATTTGATCATAGTAAGTACAAGCATCGGCAGTCGTTTCCACAATAATCGACATGTAATCGACACTAATGGCATATTTATCGGTAATTAAAAAGGTGTCTTGGTTATAGCGTGACTCTTCATGTAGCGAAGGTGCACCAGCATGCAACTCACCTATTTTCATATTCTGAGCATTAATATAACCCACAATATAAAGCACAGCGGTAAAGGCTAGAATAAATATTGCAACTTTACGCGTAGCAAAAGTCGACATTAAATGCCAAATACCGTCAGTGCCTGAATTAACTTTTTCGTTGGTTGTAGCTTTTTTTGCAGGTATTTTCATATAAGAAACTAGCAACGGTAACAACACTAAGTTAGTTAATATGATCATGGCAACACCTAAAGAAGCGGTAATTGCTAATTCACGAATAATACCTATATCGATTGACAATAAAGTCATAAAGCCAACAGTATCAGAGAGTAATGCAATACCACCAGGCACTAGCAAGACTCTAAAACTTGCTTGGGCCGCTTCTTTGCTACTTTTACCATTGTTAACCATTTTGGAAATGGAGTTAATCATTTGAACGCCATGACTAACACCTATAGCAAAAACTAAGAAAGGTACTAGAATCGACATTGGGTCTAAACCAAAGCCTAAGGTTGATAGCATACCTAACTGCCAAACCACCGCAATTAATGAACAAGCAATAGGTAAAATAGTAAGTGAAATCGAACGACAAAACCAAAATACCATTAAGGTTGTAATAGCTATGGCAATAGCAAAAAATAGCACAACACCTTTTGCGCCTTTAGCTACATCACCCACCATTTTAGTAAAGCCGATAATGTGCACAGAAATATTGTCTTTTTCGAACTCACCACGAATTTCATTTTCGAGTTGCGCAGCAAGAACAATACTATCTAACTTTTCACCTGTATTTGGGTCAATTTCCATTAACGAAGTTTTGACCATAGAACAGCTGTAATCATCTGAAACTATACTGCCAACAATGCCCGCTTTTTCAATATTGCCTTTAACAATGGCTAAACCGGCTTCGTCTGGTTGAAAATTTGCAGGAATAACAGGACCGCCCGCAAATCCATCTTCAACAATTTCTACAAAGCGAGTACTAGGTGAAAATAATGACTTAACCTGAATTCGATCAACACCAGGTATGAAAAATAATTTATCGTGGACACCTTTTAAAGCGGTAAAAAAATCAGGGTTGAAGATATCGTCACTTGTATCACAAACTGAAATTAATACGTTATTTGCACCACCAAAGTTTTCTCGATGCTCGAGATAGGTTTTCATATAACTGTGGTTTAGAGGAATGTGTTTAGTAAAAGCGGCATCAAGCTTAATTTGAGATGCTTGAAACAACAAGAAAATACTGGTTAAGATAAAAAATATCAAAACAGCTAAACGACGGCGAAAGAGTGTAGCTTCTACTACATTGAAAAAAGAATTAAGTTTCATGACAATTACTTCATTACGTTAATGGTTTTTATGCCAACATCTGAGACGGCAATAATTTTATTTTTATACCAAACTCCAGCAATCAGAGGTTTCCCATCTTTTTGGAGATGCTTTGTAAAAGTAGAGCCGTCATCACGACTTTCTAATAATACGCCGTTATTACCTAGGACAAATATACGTTCATCATCGGTTAGTACAATAGCACTTAATAGTGCTGTAACATGGCTATCGCTTTCTTGCCAAGGTGTACCGTTACGTAAACTACGAAATATATGGCCACGTAAGCCGACAACAACTAAGTTGCCTTGTTGGGTACGGTTTATATCATAAAATGAACCTGGATATATTTCGTCAAACTTTTGCCAATTTATGCCAAAGTCATTACTTTTTGCAATTAAGCCTATTTCGCCTACTAAGTATAAAGTACGACCATCAGCAACCACTCGATTAAAGTGAGGAAGAATACTACTTTGTTCATCTAGGTAAGCTTTCTCGTCTTGTAACTTTAGTTCAGCTAAATATTCTTGATCTTCTGGGAAAAGAAATTCATTGTGATATTCAATAGTCCAATGTTCACCAGCGTCAACTGTGCGATAAAATAGGCCGTAAGCACCAATAGCTATACCGTTATTTTCATCGGTAAATAGCACATCTAATAACGGCTTTTGAACATGGGGTAAATGTTGCTGTAATTGCCAGGTTAAACCGCCATCTTTAGTCGCTAAAATAGTAGCGTCATGACCAACAGCCCAACCTCTATTTTCATCGAAAAAATAAACAGCAGTTAATGTAGCTTGCACGGGGACTTTAGCTTGCTGCCATACCTCACCATCATGAGAAAGCAAAATATGACCACGTTCGCCAACAGCGACTAATGTAGACTGGTTTACAATTGTAATATCAAGTAAAAGAGATTTGCTCGCTAAAGGAGCAACAATCGCGTCTTGCGGTTGCGCATTGATAATTGGGATAGTAAGAAAACTGAGTAAAAGAATGAGAAGACGCATCATTAACTATATTAGCTCCATTCATTTAGACTAAGATTTATGTCTAAGGTTGAAATATTATAAATTTAGCGTGAACAGAGTTCAGCGCATCGGATTACCCTCATATTTTAGTTTAGCTAAAATTATGAGGAATGAAAATTATTATCAAATTGATTAATTAAGCGCTTTACTATTTATCTGAAAAAATAGATATTTACAAGCCATACAGTATAGTCCATCGCCACCGTTATTGATTTTAACTACCATCAACAAACTGCTAATTCTTCAACCTGGCATAAAAACTCTTGATAACATTTAAAACAAAAACGGCTAGCATTAGCCAGCCGTTTTAATCATTTAGTTATTTTATCTTCTACCTTCACGACGCAATGCCGAAGAAGTAAAGTCTACATCTTGTAAATCTGCCGAAAAGTCGTACATGTTAGCTTCATTATCTAAGCCCATCGCAATATAACGACGAGACTGTAGGTCATGAAATACTTCTAACGTTGACCATTGTGTTGGTACTTCATAGTAATTAATACCATGAGCAACCCCAACACGATAAAGCTCGTCACGATTGTCGTAAATGTCGGTAACCGCTACTTGCCAACTATCTTCATCGATAAAAAACACACGTTTTTTATAAGTATGACGAGTATCAGACTTTAAGTTAGCTTCAACAACCCAAACACGATGTTTTTCATAACGTACGAGTTCTGGATTAATATGACCCGGTTGTAATATTTGGTCATATTTTAAATTGTCGCTATGCAAACGATAATCGTTATAAGGAATTAATAACTCTTGCTTGCCTTTTAGTGTCCAATTATAACGATTTGGCGCACCATTAAACATATCAAAATCATCAGTAGTTCTTAAGCCATCTGACGCTGTACCAGGTGCGTCGTAAGCAACGTTAGGTGCACGACGAACTCGACGTTGACCCGTATTGTATGTCCATGCTTGACGAGGTGTTTTTATTTGATCCATAGTTTCATGAACTAATAATGCCGTACCTGCTAAACGAGCTGGCTCTGTTACTTTTTGCTTAAACTTGAATAAAATATTCGTTTCTTGCAGCTCTGCGGATTTAACACCTTTAACACCGTATGGAATTAGTAATTGATCATCAAAACCCATATAGGTGTAATCGCCAGAAGACGTAGGTGCAGCTTGACCACCTTCACGAACAATTTTTTCACCACGATAACGTAAAATATGATTCCAAATTGCTTCTAAACCACTTGTTGGCATCGGAAATGGAATGCCAACTGCAGCTTCAATGATACCGTTACCACCTTCAACCAATTCAGTTTTAGTCGCATTATCTACACTTGCTTGATAAACATGCTCAGGATACGACGCTGAACGGCGTGATTGATAAATATTCATTTTATAAGTATCAGGGTAAGTTTCAAATAACTTGATTTGCCCCGGTGTTAATAAACTCTTGTATTCAGCTAAATTGGCAGCGGTAATAGTATACAGTACTTTATCTTCAGGGAATGGATCAACATGATGATCACCAACTGTATAACCAGCAGGAGCTGATTTTATACCACCTGTCCAAGATGGAATAGAGCCGTCTTTGTTCGCTGCACGAACAGCACCAAATGGTGTTAACTCTTTCTCTAATTTAGCCGCATCTTCATCACTGACTTTTGCTGATGCAGAAGCCGATGCTAATGCTACTGTGACCGCCATTGATACTAGCGTTACCTTTTTAAAGGTACTTTTAAATATATTTCTCATGAAAATAGTCCTCATACAACCTTAAATTGAATACTTAATGTTAAAAGATACATAATCGCGATCTTCCATTTGATTGGTCGTGCCTACACCACCAAAGAAGCTGTTGTAGCTTAAGTCTGCTGACCAACGGCTTTGGTAATCGAAACCTAAACCAAGTGAGACTGACTTTCTATCTTCAACAAACAAAAATAAAGGATCCGGTGTTATACCGTTTACATCATGTGAAAACACAACTTTTGGCGAAACGTTTATGCCAGCAAATACATCGTTATAATCAAGTTTTGCTACAAAACGATATCCCCAAGCAAAGGCACTTGGAAATGGGTTGGTTTCAACGCCATCTTGTAAAGCTAACTCCAAACCTTCTTTACCTGCAACACCACCGTTTCTTGCAGTACCAGGACCATTCAATCGTAAAACGTCTTGATCCGGCATATCTTGAATATCAATGGCACCAACTTCTAGCAATGTTACCAATTGGCTGGCACCAAAACTTGGTCCCCAAAGATGAGTTAACGTCATTTGTGCCTGTAATGTATCAGACAATATATAACCGTTTGCACGTTCTCCACCGGCAAATACTGGCATTTGTGAAATACCATCTAACTCTGTACGACCTAGATTATTCGCTAATTGTTGTGGCATAGCGGCGAATAACAATTCAACATCATCAATTTGTAAAGGTTCGTCTTGACGATAAGTTATTTCACCCGCAACAGATGTTGTACCAACGGCAGTGTTAAAACTTAACGCGTAAAGCTTAATATCTTCAATATAATCAAGTTCTACACGTGAAAATGCTTTTAAATCAGTATAGTTATCATAAGTAATTTCTGTAGAAGCTAACATACCAACATCATGCGCTAAAGCTTCAGGAGTAAAATCTGCTGTTACACCAGAAAATACAGGACGACGACTATGGTAATTCATGTGGTAGAAGCTAATTTCTGTATCATTTAGCTCTGGTAAATACCAAGATAAACGTAAACCATATTGGCCACCATCTTCAGGATCGTTTTCAGCCCCCTCTTCACGTAGCGTTAACTTAGTTGGGAAACCACCAACATAAGCACTACCGGCATCAGCCAATGCAAGGTTGCCGTTTAGAATTTGTGCTCTTAAACCATTTAAATTTGTAATCAGTGAATCAAGATCCATATCTGGGTTACTGGCGAAGTTCAATTGTACGTTATTAAATTGTCCACCGTCACCAGCAAAGTCATTAGTTGAAAAGTAGCTTCCTGGGGCCGGTAATACCGTTTTTTCCCAGTTATATTGATAAAACATTTCAACGTTAAAGTTTTCAGTTACACCTAAAGATGCCCAAACAGCACCAAAAGGAATAAACGCTTCTTTTAACTCTGAACCTGGAGCTTTAAGACGAGAGATATCAACAGGGTTGAGCTCACTGATACCGTGTGAAATTAGTGTACTTTCACCCCAGCTTATTACTTGCTGACCAACGCGAACAGAAAATGGCATTTCACCTAAGTTAAAATCACCATAAACAAAAGCATCTAAAACACGAACATCACGACAAACTTGATCGCGTGCTTCATCATCACGACAAGGGTCATTAACTACACCTGAACTTGGGTTAGTCCAAGCTCTTTCACCGTCGACCATTTCAAAGTCATAGAAATACATCGCACGACCAAAGAAACCAACGTTATCATAACGAATGTCTAAATCGTGTGAGCCTTTAATTAACTTAGAAAAACTTTCACCTGAATCGTAATTAAGGTTGCCGTTATCGCCATTGGTTGAATAACTTCCAGCGCCATCCCATACAGTTGCTGCATTAGGGTTTACATTGAGTATTGGATGATATTGGCTAAAATCAAAGCCATTATTAATATTATTAGACTTACCGACATTATCATTCCAATTTCTATCTTCTACACGCCAGCTTGTGCCTGCAGAGAACGTAGAATCGAAACTGATATCGAAGTTCCCTAACTGAAAGTTTTTTGCCTGAACATTAGCACTAGTCAATGTAATTAAGGCGGCGGCAATGCTGACAGCAAGTGGCTTTTTGTAAAAGCCGTTGCGAAGGTTCTGTTTCATATCATTTCTCCCCAAATGTAATTCTGCATTTTTATTTTTATATCCATCTATCATGGTATAAAACAATAATTACATCATTTACATCATGTGGCAAGCGCTAAAACAACAGTTAAAGCCCTTTATATTAAAGACTTGAGTTAAGTCATCTGATGAGAATGAAAAGCCGTTTAAAACGCATGTTTTAAACGGCTAGTATTTGAGCTGCATTTATTAACTAGTGAACAGAAATAGTCTTCGACAAAGTAATTGTAACCTTGTACTTTTCACCTAGGATGGTCTGACCACTGTTTAAAGCAAAAACTCTAATCAAGATATTTTATCTAATGACAAAAATTTATTGTTGAGAGTTTGTAAACAAAAGTGCCCTTTTATACCTGTTCCTTTAAGATGCTTTCGCAAATGCATAGCTGGAAACTCAACTTTAACGCCCTGATCTGACATCACTACAATCGATTGAATTCGTCCTTGATAATAAGGTAAATACTCTTGATTAGTTATATTCAAGTAAAAGTAATACTTCATTCAGCTTTCCTATCACGCTAGTGCCGCATCAAGTTTTTCTTTTAAATCCTTAGAAAGTACTTCTTGCTTAGCTAACTGTTCAAGTTTAGCTTTTATCATAATTTGTCTGTCTTGATCAAAAGACTTAAATTGTATCAATGGTGTTATTAATCTAGACGCTACTTGCGGGTTTATATCGTTAAGTTTAATTAATTGGTCAATTAAAAATTGATATCCCCTGCCTGAAGCACAATGAAAATAACGTGGGTTACTATTGACAAATGCGCCGATAAGCGATCTCGCTCTATTTGGGTTTTTCAAACTAAATAACGGATGGGCAATAAGTTTCGATAAGTTGTCAAATATAGACTCATCATTAACACTGGCTTGAATGGCAAACCATTTATCCATAACGAGTGTTATGTCTTGCCATTTGCCTTCAAAATCTACCATCATCTCATTAAGTTTTTCATGAGAGCTTTTTGCTGCACAGCTCAGCGTAGCCAATGTATCTGTCATATTATTTGAACTTTGATACTGCTGAGTAACTAAATTTTGGTGATCATTTAAACGAGTTAAATAGCTTAAACATATATTTTTTAATGCGCGTTTTCCAATAGCTTTACCATCATTAGCATAGTCAGCTTGTATATTTTGTTGGTATTGCTTTAACAACATAGGTGCTAGTTTACTGGCTATTTGATGCTGAATATTTTCAATGGCATTGAGTAAAGCTATCGGGTCAACTTCATCAATACTATCGGCTAATTCACTAAAACTTGGCAACGTTAACTGTTCAGCTTTAAAGGCCTCTGAAATATCAGCATTTAAAATTTCAACAAATGCGCTATATAAACTTTCAGGCAGTACTAACGCTGGATTATGTAATAACTGCATAATGTAAGTAGTTAACAGCTTTTGCCCTGCATCCCAACGACAAAACTCATCTGTTGCTCTTGTCATTATAATTTGTAGATCTTGATCCGGTTGGCTAAAGGGGGCTTTAACAGGCGCTGAAAAACCCGTTAGCAAAGCTAATACTGGCTTTTGGCTAAAACCTTTAAAGGTCCAAGATTGCTCTTTTTCCGTTAATTGCAACAAGGTTGATTGATTCTGTTCATCTTTAGCCGTAATTAATTCTATGCCAATGGGAATATGTAATGCTGGGTTGTCTCCATTCGATTGCGCTAAAGTAAGTGTGTATTCAGATGTTTTAATATCAAAGCTTTCATTCACATTAATTATTGGAGTTCCTGATTGCGTATACCAATGTTTAAATTGGGTTAGGTCAACACCTGAAGCATCTGACATTGCACTGATGAAATCATCACATGTTACTGCCATACCATCGAAACGTTTAAAATATAAATCTATGCCTGCTCTGAATTTATCAGCACCTAACAAGGTATGGATCATACGAATAACTTCCGCACCTTTTTCATAAACCGTTAGGGTGTAAAAGTTATTCATTTCTATTACTTTTTCGGGTCTGATCGGATGCGCCATTGGCCCTGCGTCTTCAGCAAATTGTAACGAGCGCAGTACACGAACATTTTGAATACGATTAACAGCAGCAGAATGCATATCAGCACTAAATTGTTGATCTCTAAATACCGTTAAACCCTCTTTTAGGCTTAATTGAAACCAATCTCGACAAGTAACTCGGTTACCTGTCCAATTATGAAAATATTCATGGGCAATAACAGCTTCGACATTAAAATAATCAACATCTGTTGCACTGGTTTCATCAGCTAAAACAAATTTGCTGTTAAATACATTTAAGCCTTTATTTTCCATTGCGCCCATATTAAAAAAGTCAACGGCAACGATCATATATATATCAAGATCGTATTCGAGCCCGAAAGTTTCTTCGTCCCATTTCATTGAATGCTTCAATGAGGCCATGGCATGATGTGCTTTATTGAAATTACCTTTATCTACAAATATCTCTAAAGCAACATCACGCCCTGAACTGGTAGTGAAATTGTCTTTTAAAATATCAAAATCACCAGCAACTAAAGCAAATAAATAACAGGGTTTTGGAAATGGGTCATGCCATTGCACAAAGTGCTGACCCGAAGGTAAATCTCCTTCAGCAACTTTATTACCATTTGATAATAAAAATGGAAACTTCTCTTTGTCTGCAATAACTTTAGTGCTAAACGTTGCCATAATATCTGGGCGATCCAAATAATAACTAATGCGTCTAAAACCTTCTGCTTCACATTGTGTACAATAAGCATCGCCAGATTTAAATAACCCTTCAAGCGCGGTGTTATCTAGTGGATTAATTTCAGTAATAATTTCTAACGTAAACTCAGCTTTGTCTACCAGCAAAGATAAACTGTTATCACTTAGTTGATAATCATCACTTGATAATATTTCATCGTCTATTAATACGGACAAAAGCGTTAAATGTTCACCATCAAGAACTAGGGGATCTTTGGTCGCTACCTTACGTGTCATCTTCATACGATTAGTAACACGGGTTTTAGTTTCGTCTAATTTAAAATCTAGTTCGACTGTAGAAATTGAAAAGTTTGATTCGCTATAGTCAGCTAAATATCTTGGGGCAAAATCACTCATGTGTATCCTCAATAGATTGCATAATTTACCTATTAGTAAATTGCATTTTTAACAGGTAATAAAAAGCCTGTAATAAACAGGCTTTGTGAATATTTATTTATATTTAATATATATTATGTGCTTGTTACTATTTTTTTAATTTTAAAGCCCAAATATGCATATGTCACGGCTAATATAGGGTTAATTAAGTTAAAGAAACAATAAAATATATAGTCATAAGAAGTTAATGCCATTGCGCCAAACATAAAAGCACCACAAGTATTCCATGGAATTAAAGGAGAGGTAATGGTACCTGAGTCCTCTAAAGTTCGACTAAGTACAACGGGATGTAAACCTCGTTTTTTATACTCTTCTTTATACATTCTACCGGGCATTACAATTGCCATGTATTGGTCCGCAGTAATTAAATTGGTACCAATACACGTTGCCACCGTACTTGCTATTAGACTGCCAATTGATTTAGCTTTCGCTAAAATTGTTTCGACAAACTTTTTCAACATGCCTAAGTGCTCTAAAATAGCACCAAAACTTAGCGCAGTAACAACAAGCCAAATAGTATTTAGCATGCCTGACATACCGCCACGACTTAATAGTTGATCAATTTCACTATTACCGGTTTCTACAACTACACCATCAAAAAAAGCGGTCCAAACCACCATAATAACGGCTTTAGTTGACTCTACACCCTCAGCCGCCATCGCTGAAATTAATTCTTGTTGAAAAATTAATGCCCAAATGGCGCCAATGACCGCACCTATTGCAACGGCTGGGAATGCTGGCATTTTCTTATAGGCCATAACCAATAAAATAAATAGGGGGATTAAATTTAAAATTGAAATGTTGTATGTATTTTCAAGTGTGCTGGTTAATGACGCTATGCTGTCTGTGCTACCAACTTCTGCTGAAGAGTGATTAAAACCTATAATAAGAAAAAGAATCAATGCAATAGTAATAGATGGGATAGTTGTCCAAAGCATATAACGAATATGTTCAAATAACTCACTACCTGCAACTGCGGGTGCTAAATTAGTGGTTTCTGATAAAGGTGAAAGCTTATCACCAAAGTAAGCACCTGAAATTACAGCACCGGCGGTTACTGATGTAGAGAGTTCAAATCCACCAGCAATACCTATAAATGCAACACCAACAGTTGCGGCAGTTGTCCAAGAACTACCTATGCTCATTGCAACAATACCGCACACTAAGCATGTTGCAGCATAAAACCAACTTGGGTCTATAATTTTTAACCCGTAATAAACCATGGTAGGCACTGTGCCAGATAATAACCAGGTACCAATTAATGAACCTACAGCTAATAAAATGAGTACTGCACCTAGAGATATTGATATGCCATGAATAATCGCCTTCTCCATAGCATGCCAGGTATGACCATTTTTAAGCCCTATTACGGCGGCAACACCAGTAGCTAATAACAAAGCAATTTGATTAGGTCCAGAAGATGAGCTATCACCAAAGAAAGTAACGCCGGCTATGAGTAAACAAATAAGCACAAAAATTGGAATTAAAGAATCCAACATAGACGGTGGTCGAGTTGATTGAGGATCAGACATAGATAAATTTACACCTTATTATCTTAGTTATTATAGTGGTTATATTATTTGTGTTAGTAAGATGCCGACTGTTGTCAAATAGTGCAAGGTTTTTCTGACAATTTATCGCTAACTAGCCCTTTGTTTATAAGGATATGTAAGAATAATTATGCAAAATTTTCAAGTAAAAATTTAGCCTGGTTATTCTAAAATAAAAAAACCACCTAAAGGTGGCTTTAATATTCGCTTATAAATAAGCTATTTTTTGACGACTTTACCCAATGAGACCAAGTCGAAAGTAATTTTAGCAGTTTCATCTAAAAATGGATCTAACTCTTCTAAATCATCTGGTAAATCATCTAAGTCAGTAACTTTTTCTTTACCCATCAAAGTTAAACGTTCATTCGCACGAGCTAGTTGCTTGGCTTTACGGCTTTCTTTTTTCTCTTTCCGTTTTACTAAATTTAACGAAATAGTTTTATCATCTTTTTCTGCTTTGTATTCTGCAATGTCAGATAGCAAATAGTTAAACTCTTTATTGTTCGCAACGCGCGAACTATGTAATGAACTTAAATAAGTAACATCTTGGCTAATATCTTTAAGTTTATTATAACGAGCTTGTGGAATTTGGTCCCAAGGCAGCGCATTCTCTTCTTTACTTTCACCCCAATCAGCTGGATCTATTGCTGATGGAAATTCAATATCAGGCAATACACCGCGATGTTGAGTGCTGCCGCCATTTATGCGATAAAATTTAGCAATAGTAAATTGGATACTACCAAAAGGGTTTTCATAAAGGTCATAAACACGACCTAAACCACGATGTTGTTGAACCGTACCCTTACCAAAAGTATGCTCACCAACCACAACACCTCGACCATAATCTTGAATCGCGGCTGAAAATATTTCTGAAGCTGATGCACTGTATCGGTCAACCATTACCGTTAATGGACCTTCGTAAAAGCTAATACCGTCTTTATCACTATTCACTTGTACACGATTAGCACCATCACGTACCTGCACTACAGGACCTTTATCAATAAATAAGCCGGTTAGTAATGTCGCTTCTGTTAATGAGCCGCCGCCGTTGCCACGTAGATCAACAATAATGCCTGATACGTTTTCATCTTTAAGCTTAGCTATTTCTAATTTAACATCACGAGAAAGATTGTTATAAAAACTTGGAATGGTGATAACACCTAATTTTTTAGTGTTTTCATCCGCTTCATTTTCATAATACACTTCTGATTTAGCTGCACGGTCTTCAAGTTTAATCGTATCTCTGATAATTGAAACGACTTTAATCGTGCTATCGTCTTCTGACTCTTCGCCTAAAACTTGCAGTCTTACTTTAGTGCCTTTTGGGCCTTTAATAAGTTCTACAACATCATCTAAGCGCCAGCCAATCACGTCGACAAACTCTTTATCGTCTTGTGATACACCAACAATGCGATCTTTAGGTTTTAATTCTTTAGACTTGTCTGCAGGACCGCCAGATACAACACTTTGTATAACGGTATAATCTTCTTCTGCACGTAATACTGCCCCTATACCTTCTAAGGATAGGTTCATTTCCATTTGGAATCTTTCAGCATTTCGTGGTGACAAATAAGATGTATGTGGTTCAACTACACGAGCAAAACTGTTCATTACAACTTGAAATACGTCTTCGCTTTCACTTTGCTTTAAACGTTTAATCGCATAACGGTAGCGTTTACCTAGTACTTCTTGAATTTTTTCCCACTCTTTGCCGGCTAGCGTCAAATTAAGGGCGTCGTACTTTACTTTTTTGCGCCATAGTTCGTTAAGCTCATCGGTTGAGCTAGCCCATGGCGCTTCTTCACGATCAAAATTATAATATTCGTCTAGTTCGAAATTAAAAGGCTTCTCACTCTCTAATAAACTAAGAGCATACTGATATCTTTCTAATCGTCGTTGTAGATTAAGATTATAAATTTCATAAGCAATATCAAGTTTTCCACGTGAAATTACCGTGTCAAATTCATCTCGATATTGCTCAAATGCCTTTACGTCTGAGGCAAGAAAAACATTACGAGCATAATCAAGCTGTTTAATGTAGCGATCAAATATTTGCTCAGAGAGTAAGTTATCAACTTTTATTTGTTTGTAGTGTGCACGCGTAAATTGCGCCGTTATTCGCTTAGTAGATGTAGCGTGTTGACTTTCTGGCGCTAATACAGGTAAAACTAAGTTGTCTTCTTTACTGTCAGCAAATATTGAAATGCTGGCAAGTGACAACGATACCGCAACAGCTAAACGACAAAATTTATGCATTCACTTACTCCAAATTTATTCTGTAAAAATATTTTTAACTTGTGTTTTAACAACCATACCTGAGTTTAATTGTACGCTAACATCTTTACCTGAAACTTCTGTAATAACAGCGTCCATTGATGATTGCCCTAATTGCACTTTAATACTTTTGCCGACAACAACATTACTTGTTTCAACAGGCTTAAGTTTAACAGCAGGTTTGCTAACAGCACGTTTGGTTGATTTAACCGAATTGAACTTTTCTTTACGGCTACTATCAGTAGAGTCTTTAGCCGCAGGTTTAGTTCCCTTAGTATTACTACCTTTATAAGGTTTTTTTGCAGCTTTGTCTTTAGGTTTTTTGTTACCAAATTTCTCTTGGCTTTCCGAAAGTGTTTTGCTTGCGTAATCAGCTTGTTCTTGATCAATTTTAGCATCGTCGTTACCGTCGATATCAACACGATATGCATCTAGCTTAATCGCTTTTAAATAGCGCCAGCTGCTTGTGTAATGTCTCAGTGCTTGACGTAAGCGAGTTTTGCTAACGGTTTCATCACCCGCTAACTTTTCTGCTAAATCTTGGAATATACCAATTTTTAATGGTTTAGCAGCGCCCTCAATAGAGAAACATGCTGGAAATTTTTCAGCCAAATAGGCGATAATTTCTTTTGTGCTAATACGCTTAACTTCTGCATCAGCAGTTGACGTAGGTTCAATTACTTCGTCTGCTACTACTTTTACTTCGCTTTCTTTTTTAGTTTCCATAAATACAACTTTTAAAAATTTTGATTCTGATCTGCAAGATATTGTTCTCGATTTTCCAACAAATGTCGGCACCAATCATAAATATCTTCACTTTCGATTTCAGCTAAGGCTTCTTGCCCTATCCACGTATCCCACACCAAAGCAAGCAATTGCTCGAGTTCCTCTGGCGCAATATCTTCTTCTGCTAAATCATAAACGGTATGATAAATCTCGTTTATGCGTTCAGCGACTACTTCTTCTTGACCATCCCAATCACCAACAACGGCTTCTGAGACAAGATAGTCATGAATAACAATAAATTCTTTCATTAGTTTAACACGCCATGCGTGATCATAACATTTTCAAATAAACTAATTATTTTTTCTAGTCCTGCTTGATCGTCAGCATCAAAGCGATTAAAGGCTTGGCTGTCTATATCAAGCACTGCAATGACTTTATCGTTTAAGCTTACGGGTAATACGATTTCTGAATTAGTCGTAGCATCACAAGCAATATGACCATCAAATTCATGCACATCCGCAACGCGTTGTACTTCGTTTTCACTTACTGCTGTACCACAAACACCACGACCTACCGGTATGCGTATACAAGCTACTTTACCTTGGAATGGACCTAGCACAAGTTCATTGTTTATCATTCGGTAGAAACCCACCCAATTAACATCAGCCAATTGCTCAAACAATAAAGCACTAACATTTGCCATGTTCGCAATAACATCAGCTTCATCGCTGATCAATGCTTCAACTTGTGAATGTAAGTCACGATAGAAAGTATTTTTGCTCATTAATAATCATGCCTAGAATAAAAACGCATAACATACCCTGATAGCGCCTTAAATTAAAGCGCTATCAGCAGCAATTAGCAATTATATGTGAATTTATTGTAGTTTAATGCCAATTATTTGCTTCAAAGCTGGTGTAGTAAATTCATTTGCCCTTTTACATGGAATTTTAAAACTAAACAGACAAACAAGCGCAGTAGATTTTTTCGGTCTAAAATCGATTACATCCCCTTATGTTAAGTCAACAATAATTAAAGGAATGCTAACGCTAAATTAATTAGATACACGTACTTACATTAGATGAAAAAATATTGCAGAAAAAATAAAAAACAGAGTGATAACACTCTGTTTTACTTTAAAGATAATTAAATGAAGATAATATTTATAGTATTGGGCAAATACAATCAATTAATGAGTGCTAGCAATACACTCAACCTCCACAGTCGCATTTAAAGCAAGTTTATTTACCGCAAATGCACTTCTAGCTGGGTATGGTGGTGAAAAGAAACGTGTATAAACTCGGTTAAATGCTGCAAAGTCAGCAATATTAGTCAACATAACAGTGCACTTTACAACATTTTCCATGCCATACCCGTGGCTTTTTAACACTTGTTGTATATTCGTTAACGTTTGATTAGTTTCAGCAATAACACCACCTTTTGCCAGTTTACTTGTTTTAGGATCTAAGCCTATTTGGCCTGACAAATACAAGGTATTTTCAACACGCACTGCCTCAGAAAAAGGTAACTTCTTTGATGCCGGTTTTGTATTTAAAAATTCAACATTTTTAGGCTCAGAACCTACATTTTCTAGTTGTTTGGCAAAGACCATGTTATTCAATAATAACGGCGCTATGGCACAGAGCATAATACTAATTTTTTTCATCGTAAGTTATCCTAATTAATTATTTAGTCGGTATTGTTTCAAACGCTGGAATATTTGATACTTCGTTAAGCCAAGGAACTGCCGAGTTATGCCAAATTTGGCTTTTAGGTATCAGTAAATTGCGTTGCTCAATGCAACCTGCTCTTATGCCATACACTCGGTTTGTAGGCTCCTCTGAAGTTGCATAAATTGCACTTCCACAATTTTGACAAAAACCCTGTGCTCGTTTATTGCCACTTTCTGCAATCTTTATGTATTCTTTGGTTTTACCTTTAGTAAATGTTAAACCATTGGGCTCTGAGATAACCACGCTTCTAAACGCGGTACCAGATAGTTTTTGACAGTCAAGGCAATGGCATAATATTACCTTATTTTCGTCAATTTCTGCTTCAAAAGTTATTTCACCGCAATGACAACTGCCGTTAATATGCATCATTATTTTTACTCTACTTACATATAGAGACTTAATAGTCTCTTGTTTGTGTTATTTGATATATAAAAATTCAATCATTGTTCAACTATCCGCACAACATTAAACAATGGTTAATCTCGAATAAAATTAGTCTTATTCATAAACAAAAATTTTAAGATGAAAGCGTTAAGATAAAAACTTCCACCATAAGAAAAACAGGCTAAATAAGGTTAATACCGTTAAACAAGTTAAGGTATACACTTTAAACCAGCCTTGTGGCTTGAGTTCATCATCAACATCTGCACCCATCATTACTTTATAATTTAACCACGCGTATATCGGTGCACTGACAAAAGATACCGTAGTCACAAAATCAAGCAGTGCTTTAATATCTGCGCTAAAATCACTAATAATCCACCAACTACCAACAACTAATAATGCTAACGAAATTATATAAGCTTTATTCGCTTTACTTTGTGATGTCTCGCTTGGTGTTGCTTCGTCTTTCTCGCTATTTGCCAATAAAACAGCGCGTTTCCAAACTTGTGGAAAACCATCAGCAACAGCAAATGTAGTAGAGAATAAAGCAATAAAAGTGACCAGTGCCATCAATAACCAGCTCCATTCACCTAACGCGGTGCTATAAATACCAACCAATTGTCCGGCAAAAGCTGCGGCTGATTGCGCAAAACCTTCGCCCTGACCAAACATTAGTAACGCGCCTAACCATAAAAAAATAACGGCCAATAAAAAGCTTGTAATGTAGCCAATATTAAAATCTATTGTGGCATTTTTTGCAGAAATTTTACTTGGCTTATCAACCTGAGATGTTGTCCAAATAGAATGCCACACCGATACTTCTATCGCTGTTGGCATCCAACCGATAAGTGCAACAATAAAAGCGATACTTGCGGCTGAGGTTAATGAAATAATAGGCGCTTGACCTGAAGGCGTAAAACCTAAACGATTAATGGCAGCAAACCAGGCTATAACACTTGCGATTACTAAAATTAGCATCATCCACTTTAAAAGGTTGTTTAATAATTTATAGTGACCAATAAGTAATACAGCACAAACAATTCCAAGCACAAGGGCCGCCCATTGTGACAAAGATAGAACGTCTCCAAATAGGTTCATTGCCAATGCTGCCGTGACGATAGTTACGCCTGATTGAACAAAAAACATCGTGACAAAGGTTAGAAATAAGAATAAATAAAAGGCCCAGTTTCCTACCCGCTTGTAACCATCGAGTAAGCTTTTACCGGTAAGGCCTGCATATTTAGGACCAAATAAAAAAAAGGGATATTTAACAACATGGGCAAGAATAATAAAGCCTAATAAGGCGAAGCCAAAGTCAGCCCCAGCTCTTGTTGCTTGTACTATATGCGAAACACCAATACTGGTTGCAGCCCAAACAATACCGGGGCCTAGAAGTGCGAATATTTTAGTAAATTTCATAGAAGCCAAAGGTGAATTTAAATTCACAACAATTTAATACCTAATGCGTTAATTTGCAACTTTTTTCAATAGTTAAGTCGTTAAATAAGGTAGCACTATTTTAGATAATTCATGTGTAAGTTCTTCTGCGTTAAGTTCACTGGCAATAGCAGGTGTAAGAGAAGGATAAAGTACTTTCTCAAGCAAACTCGTAATCATCATAAAAATAGCGGTATCTGCGGCTCTACTCTGGTTTTCTACTTTAATTTCATTATTAAATTTCAGCAATAAACCGGCGAGTCGCCGATAGATACTTTTACGATCAACCAGTTTGTCTGACTCTAACAAAGTTGAGTGCAAGCGTGAATTTAAATGTAAAGTTCGAAATACGCTTTTACGTGCCGCTGAAAACTCATAAATTTCGATAGAAATTATTTCTACTGCTTCTTTTAAACAGCTAAAATTAAGCAACTCTAATCGGTCAACCCATTGGTTGAGTTCATTACCAAAATCTTGATAGAGTAAAGGCAGTAAAGATTCTTTATCTTTAAAACGCCGATAAAACGTGCCTACAGATACGCCAGCATGATCAGCTAACTCTTTAATTGATATATGTTCGAAAAACTTATCTTGCAAACATAAATGTAAAGCGGCTAATAATTTTCGTTGAGTATCTTGGCTTCTTTTTTGCTTTGGTTTGAATACATTTTCGCTTGGCATTTTAATAATTTTCTATACGGTCATGAAACTACCCGAATAATGCAGTTTTTAATAAAAAACAGCAATATAAAAATTCATCTGTGTTGTTGGAAGGAGGTAACAACACTAAAATAAATTCTTATACTGCCATAAAGGGTTTTCGACTATTTAGCTTGTTCCATATAATCCAAAGTTAATTGTGTTAATGCCGCTGTGCCTGTTTTAAATGATGACTCATCAGCGAAAAAGTAAGGTGAATGATTACTTGCTGCTTTTTTTGGGTCTTTATCAGCAGGTGTTCCACCTAAAAACACGAACAACCCCGGTACTTCAAGGGCATAGAATGAAAAATCTTCTGCTCCTGTGATCTTAGGTAAAATATTCACCTTATCGATACCTGCTACCTTTTGAAGGCTAGGTAACATTTGAGCGGTCAATTCAGGGTTGTTAATGGTTACTGGATAGCCCTCGTGAATATCTAAACTCGCCTTCGCACCAGAAGCAGCTGCAATATGCGTGGCTGTAGTATTTATTTTCTCAAAGATGTGTTGACGATTATCCATATCGAAATTGCGAATAGTGCCAACCATTGCTACCTTATCAGGAATAATATTATTGCGCACACCGCCAGAAATTTTGCCAAAAGATACAATAGCAGGCTCTTTGGTTATATCTATTTGGCGACTAACAATATGATTAATACCCGTTACTATTTGAGCTGCTGCTGAAATTGGATCAACGCCAGTCCACGGTATAGAGCCATGTGTTTGCTCACCGTGCACCGTGATCTCAAAACTGTCTGAGCTGGCCATAAATGGTCCACTGCGATAACCTATACTACCCGTAGGTAAACTTGAGGTTATATGCAAGCCGAAAGCGACATCAGGTTGGTGCCTTTTAAAGATGCCTTGTTTTAACATCAGTTCCGCGCCCCCTTCTTCATTCATTGGAGCGCCTTCTTCTGCTGGCTGAAAAACAAACATAACATCGCCGTGCAATTCATCCTTCATTCCTGCTAACACTTCAGCAGCGCCCATAAGCATAGCAACATGTGTATCATGGCCACAGGCATGCATAATACCAACATCTACGCCACGGTAGTTTGTTGTTTTTATTGATTTAAATGGCAAATCCACTTGCTCGGTTACTGGTAAGGCATCCATATCTGCACGCAACATAACGGTAGGACCAGATTTTGCACCTTTTAAAATACCAACGACACCTGTGTAAGCAATTCCAGTTTCAACCTCCATCCCTAGGTTTTTTAAATGCTCAGCGACAATTTTTGCTGTACGAACTTCACGGTTACCTAGCTCAGGATTCTGATGAAAGTCACGACGCCATTCAATAACTTTATCTTCAACATTGTGGAGTAATTTTTTATGCTCTGTTGATGCATTTGCACTAAAAGAAGACATTAAGCCCATGGCAACACAACAAGAGATGATTGATTTTTTCATAGTAATTCCTTGGCAGAATAAATAATGATTCATTGGTTTGATTGTTGATTCAGTGTAAGCCAACAACTTCTTTAATAGTGGCTCTAATTTTACTTGAGTTGTAACCAACTCCGTTTTTAAAAACAAGGTCCATGTTACGTATCGCAGAGATGTCTTTGGCTAAATCCCCGTTAACTAAAATTAAATCAGCATGCTTTCCTGCTTCAATTGTACCAATATGTTGTTCACGCCCTAAATATTCAGCGGCATTTAAGCTTGATATTTTAATCGCTTGCTCAATACTAAATCCCGCTTCTACTAATAATTCAACCACACGTTGATTAGCAAAGCCAGCAATTACACCACCGAAACCAGTAGGATCAGTGCCTGCCATTAATTTACCACCAGCTTCAACAAACTTTTTCTCTAATAACATCATTTTTTTAAACACAATTGGCCAAGTAGCATTTTCTTGTTTTGCGACTTTCTCCCAAGTGCTTTCATATTGTTTACGTACCTGCGGAATTAATACTTCAAGTGCTTCTGGATAAGCTTTTGGGCGACCTTTAGTAAAGGTTTCAAATACAGGTAATGTTGAGGTTAAAGTTACGTCTTTACGGATCAATAAATCAATGAGATCGTTAACTTCTTTCGAGTCAATATCAAGATCAACTAACGATTGATGAGCTACTTTGTTACTTGGGCATTTATCTTTAACTTTATCTTTAACAAAGTCTGTTGCCGCAAAAAAACCATGTTCTAAATTATCTATGCCCAACTCTGCTGCTTCTCTGTAAGTTACTGAGCATAAATGAGCAGTCACTTTGTGATTTTTTTGATGAGCTATCTTTATAACTTGAGCAAGTTCATCTTGATGAATATGCATATACGCTTTATAAGAAGTTACACCTTCCGAAATCCAATAATTCATCATGGTTTTCGCGTTTTCAGCATCTCGCAAAGGTTTAATCTTTAAAATAGGTAAACCAGGTCCATTTAAATATGGTGCCGTTACGTCAATATCAGGACCAATAGATTTACCCGCATTAATGGCGTCGCGTAGCGCTAAGTCAGCATAAGGAGCTGTTGTACCCGCTGTTCTTGCGGTGGTAACTCCACCTGCTAAATACAAACGTGGGAAGCTATAAAGCATTTCCGTGTAGTTAGCTCTGCCTGTTGGGTAAAAAAGATGTTCATGCATCATAACTAAGCCAGGAATAAGCGTTTTACCCTGGCCATTAATCGTCGTAACATTTTCGGCTATATCAAAGTTTTTGGTATCGTTTATAGCGACTATTTTACCTTGATTAATTAACACCGTTTGTTGTTGTTTCGCCGCGCTACCTGTTCCGTCAATAACACTGACATGGGTGATGGCAATATTACCTTTTGCATAATCAATAAATTCATCAACGTTATTAGCGAGTGCAGTTGAAGAAATGCTTGTTGATATCACCAACAAGGCTGACGATATACGATTTAAAATTGGTGTTTTTATTTTCATAAAGCTAATTCTGTAATTTCGTTATAACTATCATAAAGACTAAGAGTTTAAATGTAAATATAAATTCACATAAGGTAAGCTAGTGATACTAACCTCCTAAAAAGATAGATAATAAAAACACTTATCTATATATTACAATGAGTTAATTAATTACCTATTTATAAATTCAATAGGGTATATTTAGATTAAGGATAAGTTGAATGCAAACTTATAACCGAGCATTTGCTGAAACTTAAAATGCAAAAGTGAGTTAAGTTGAAATATTAACGGGATAGATGGCCTCGTTAAACAAAGAAACTATGATAGGCTTTTAGTGTCATTATAATAATAACCGATAGTAGGCGCATGTTATGTTTATCAACCCTCTCTTTACTAAGAATGTAAATTTTTCATCCTTATTTGCTAGTTCAGCATTCACTTACACACCACGTAAAACATTAGCTGCACTATGTGCCCTCAGCGCACTGATCCCTGCATACGCTGCTAATGTTGTCGTTCCGCCGAGTGAACAAATGGTGTTACGCGATATTCAGCAACAAGTTAGTGCTAATCGGCTTAAAAGTGATGTTACTGAGTTAGTAGGCTTTGGCACGCGACACACACTTTCTGAAACAAAATCAACCACACAAGGTATTGGCGCTGCACGACGTTGGATCAAGTCTGAGTTTGATAAAATATCAGAACAATGTGGTGGTTGTTTAGAAGTTATCTATCAAAAGCAAACATTTTCTGGTGAAAAGCGTATTCCTAATCCAACTGAGGTTGTTAATGTAATCGCGATTCAACGTGGGCAGCTTGATCCAAACCGCTATATTGTTATGTCAGGCGATATAGATTCTCGCGTGTCAGATCCACTTGATTTTACCAGTGCTTCACCGGGCGCAAATGATAATGCTTCAGGTGTTGCTGGTGTTATTGAAACGGCAAGAGTACTTTCAAAATATAAGTTTGCTGGAACGGTTGTTTATGCAGCTCTATCAGGTGAAGAGCAAGGTTTATTTGGTGGTAAAATTATGGCCGGTATCGCTAAAAAAGAAGGCTGGCGTGTTGAAGCAGTAATTAACAACGATATGATTGGCAATATCTCTGGTATTAATGGCGTTATTAATAACACCACTGCGCGAGTATTCTCGGAAGGTGTTCGCGTGGTTGAAACTCCAGAAGAAGCTAGAAAGCGTCGTTTTACAGGTGGTGAAGTTGATTCTCCTTCACGCAACGTTGCCCGTTATATCGACGAAATTGCTGATAAATACATTCCTAACTTAGACGTTATGATGGTCTATAGACTAGATAGATTTGGCCGAGGTGGACATCACCGTCCTTTTAATGCGGTTGGATACCCTGCTGTTCGCATTATGGAAACGAATGAGCATTATGATCGCCAACACCAAGACCTTCGTACAGAAAATGGTCGACCATATGGTGATGTAATATCTGGCGTTGATTTTGATTTCAACGCTAAGCTCACTTCGTTAAATGCAGTAACTATGGCCGCAATGGCCTGGGCTCCTGCGCCTCCTGCCAACACTGAAATTTCAGGTGCAGTTAAAGCATCAACTACGTTAACTTGGCAGCGCCCTGAAGGTAAAATGGCAGAAAACTTAGCTGGTTATCGAGTACATTGGCGCTTAACCACTGAGCCTACTTGGACACATAGCCAATATGTTGGTGACGTTAGCGAGTTTGAGTTAAAAAACATTGTAATTGATAACTACTTCTTTGGTGTAACCAGTGTGTCAAAAGATGGCTTTGAAAGCCCTGTGGTGTTTCCTGGCCCTGCAGGTTCTTTTGGTGGTTATAAGTAACAAAAATTAAAATACCCACTTAGCAGCAGATGTTGCTAAGTGGGTATTATTAGGTTTTTTATGTCATTCAATCTTAAATACTTTAATTAATAACTTGGTTAAATAATAGAGCCACCTCTCATTAATGGCTCTACCTTCCTTACAATTTATAACAATTCCCTTTCGCACTTTATCATTATTGTTGTTTAAATACTTTGCCACCTTTCATAACAAAATCAACATCTAAAAGTTCTTCAATATTTTTTAACGGGCTATTATCTGTAGCAATAATATCAGCAAGTTTGCCCTCTTCTATTGTACCAAGCTTGTCGCTCATATTAATAAGATCAGCGCCATTAACCGTTGCCGACTTTAAAATGTCGGAGGTAGACATACCCGCTTTGTGCATTAATACAGCTTCTTGAGCATTAATGCCGTGACGTGATACACCGCTATCGGTACCAAAAGCAATTTTAACGCCCGCTTTATAAGACTTTCTAAAGTTCTTCAGCATATCGCCACCAACACGAAGGGCTTTCTCTTGAATAGGTCCCGACATAAAACCGTCATTTTCTGCCATATGAACCACTGTATCGCCTGCAAGCAAGGTTGGTACTAAATAAGCACCGGTCTTTTTAAATAGCTTTAAGCTTTCTTTATTTGCATAACTCCCATGTTCAACGCTATCAACACCCGCTCTTAACGCCGCGTTAATGCCGGCAGCAGCATGGGCGTGACTCGCAACTTTTCTACCTAAGCCATGAGCCGTATCAACAATTTCTTTTAGCTCATCGTCTGTCATCTGCTGCCCTGTGCCTGTATCGGTATCAGACAACACACCACCCGTAGAAGAAACTTTAATTGCATCAGCACCATATTTAATCGCTAAACGCGTTATTTTTCTACATTCGTATGGCCCATCACAAATAGTTTCAGAAGATTTTATATCTAGCATATCTGGTGACATACCATCGACATCTAAATGACCACCCGTAATAGAAACGCCTGCCCCAGCAATTATACGAGGACCTTCAATCCAACCTTTATTTATACCGTCTCTTAACGCATACATTTGTTCAGGGTTACTCAATAAATCTCGCACGGTTGTGAAACCCGACATAAGTGTTATTTTGGCAAAATGGACACTTTGCATTGCAATATCGGCATCTGAAAGTTGAACTGTATCTTGAGTATTATGTGCACCGAACTCTGTTTGCAAGTGCACGTGCATATCCATCAAACCAGGCATAACAAAACTTTTAGATAAATCGATAAGCGTTGCATTGTTAGCAAAATTTGATGCCGGTAAAAAACCTTTTTCAACAGACAAAATTTTACCATCTTCAATAACAATGGTTTGTTTATTAAGAGGTTTTTCGCCTGGCACAGCTAATAATTGCCCAGCATGTATCACCTGTGTTTGTGCAACAACTGAGTTACTTAATGCTAATGCCAAAGCACCAGCTAATATGCTAATTTTATTCGATTTTATATTCATATATAGACCTTTTATAAGTTAACTATTGAGTATTTGCAACTGCCAAATTTCATCAAATAGTTGATTGGTTTCTGTTGCTTTTTAAATGAATATACCTATCGACACATAAAATGTAAATATAGATTCACATTAAATTTTATTATATGATAAGCTGTTTAAAAATAAATCCAACTAGCCTGTATAATTAGTTAACTAAATAAAATAAATAAAGGTTTTTATATGAAAAAATGTATATTGTTTGCACTTCTGTCAAGCCCCGTCGTGTGTGCGTCTGCGTTAGATAACACCCTTAAATTAGAAGACGTATTTTCCTTAGAGTATGCATCTGCTTTGCAGGTTACTGCTAAAGGTGATGAAGTTTATTTTGTACGTAACTATATGGACATACATAGCGACAAAAAACTGGGTAATATATGGAAAGTTGATCGCGATAAAAATCTAACTCCTGTAACTAATGGGTTACATGCAGATTATTCACCTATTCTTTCGCCTAACGAAGATAAGCTTGCGTATATATCCACAGCCAGTGGTAAGCCTCAAATTCATTTTAAATGGTTAGCAACCGGTCAAACCGGACAAATGACACATTTAAGTTATGCCCCTTCAAACTTAACTTGGTCGCCAGACGGTAAAACAATTGCTTTTACCCAGTTTGTTGAAGGTGAAGCAAAATCAGCACTAACACTTTCAGGTATGCCAAAAGGTGCTAAATGGGCTAAACCAGCTATTTATATTGATGATATTTATTATCGTGCAGATGGTGCTGGCTATACTAAACCTGGTAAAACACATATATTTATACTCTCTGCTGATGGTGGTGTCGCCCGCCAAGTAAGCCAAGGAGATTTTAATCATAGCGGCGCTCTTAGTTTCAGCAAAGATGGCAAAGCTATTATTTTTTCAACAAATAATCGCCCTGACGCCGATCTTGAACCCCTAGATACCAATGTATTTAGTCTAGATATTGCGACGAGTAAGTTAACACAATTAACTACACGCAATGGCCCTGACAATGCCCCTAGTGTTTCACCAAATGGTAAAATGATCGCTTATACTGGCTCAGACCAAAACTATAAAAATTATGAAAATACTGAGCTATACATCATGAACATTGATGGCTCAAATAAGCGTTCATTAACAGCGTCATTTGATCGTTCAGTTAACGATATTCAATGGGCAAGTAATAACAAAGGTATTTACATGAGTTACGCCGATAAAGGTGAAACTTACGTTGCATATCAACCAGTAAAAGGTAAGCGCAATATAGTTGCAAAAAACATTGGTGGTTTATCTTTTGGTCGACCTTACTCAGGCGGACAATTTGATGTGGCTGATAATGGTACTATTGCATTTACCTATTCTCACCCGCAAAGCCCGGCGAATGTTGCGATAACAAAGCGCAATAAAACCTCGATATTAACACAACTTAACAACGATGCCTTAGCCCATAAAACACTCGCTAATGTTGAAGAAATAAAAGTTAAGTCTTCATTTGATAACCGTGATATTCAAGCATGGGTTGCCTACCCTCCTGGATTTAAAGAAGGCAATAAACAAGGTAAAAAATATCCTTTAATTTTAGAAATACATGGCGGTCCGGTGACTAATTATGGCCCGCACTTTTCAGCCGAAATCCAATTAATGGCGGCGCAAGGTTATGTAGTTGTTTACGCTAACCCACGCGGGAGTGATAGTTATGGTAAAGAGTTCGCGCAAATAATTCATAATAACTACCCAAGTCAAGATTATGATGACCTAATGTCGACGGTTGACGCCGTAATCGCCAAAGGATTTATTAATGAAGATGAACTATTCGTTACCGGCGGTTCAGGCGGTGGGGTTTTAAGTGCTTGGATAATAGGTCATACCGATAGGTTTAAAGCTGCGGTAGTAGCAAAACCAGTAATAAATTGGTACAGCTTTTTACTTACTACTGATATCTACCCGTACGTTTATAAAAATTGGTTTACCAAAAAGCCATGGGAAGATGCTGAAAACTACATGAAGTATTCACCTATTAGCTATGTAGGCAATGTTAAAACTCCTACTATGTTACTAACTGGAGAAGCTGATAACCGTACACCTATTTCTGAAACAGAGCAGTTTTATCAAGCACTAAAATTAGAGGGTGTAGAATCAGCAATGGTAAGAATTCCAGACGCTCCACATGGCATATATAAACGCCCTAGTAACCTAATGTCTAAAGTTGCTCATATTTTATGGTGGTTTGAAAAATATAAAACAAAGTAATTTCACAACGTTAATTCGATAAAAATTAGTTTTTTCAACTGACATTAAATCGATATATACAAGTCTACAAACTAAAAAACGCTGTTAAAGATTTTAATCTCTAACAGCGTTTTAATTTATGTCGTTTAATGTTTATCACTTCGTATGCTATACAAACAGTTACTATACAATACGATTAAAATTTATTAAAAACCGATATCTATTCTGCCGCGAACTATGCTGCCGCTAATTATGCCAGCCATGATAAATAAAACGTATAATCATGAAATATTAAATAGTTATTTACATAAAATTTTAGCTGGTGTGTTAAGTTTACTGACCCTGAATTGTAATTTTGCGCGATATACGTACTTTTCATTAAATGCAAGCTGCATTAATTTTGTCCCCTTTAAGGAAACATAAATAAAGCCTGGGTTAAAAAAACTTTATGCGCTATTTAAACAAGCTTTAGCATTCGCCAAACCATGCGCTCGCTGCAATCCTACATGCTCTGTAAATGCACATAAATGCTCTGCACTACCCGCGGCACCTGTGAAGATACCTTCAAAGTTCGTCGTCAGTTTCAACCAGCTTTCATCACTGATGTGTAACCTATTCAGTATCGCGGTGGTTTCTGAATTAATCGCTCCACGTTTGTCCTCTCTGAGTATTCGGCCCGTTTCATCTACTAGCGTTAAGTAATCTTGTAGGCTAAAACAAATACCTGTAATTCTATCTTGTTGTTCATTACCAACAAAAGGCAGTAATGCCTTGGGTTGTGTCCCTTTGATAGCGGCTTTAATGCGGAGTTGTATGCTGGTGAAATCTGATTGCTCTGGTGTGGGGGCAATAGCAGCACGGACAGGGTTTAAATCAACATAAGCCATACACGACAATAACGCGCCTTCATCAAGTAATGCTTGTGATTGAAAACGCCCTTCCCAAAAATGCCCTCTACATTCATCCTCTTTGTTTGCTTGTCGAGCAATAGGTTCATTCAGAGAGCGCATAAACCAACTAATGTCCATTAAACGTTGTTTATAAATATTTGAAGTATCTTCCACTATCTCCCTTTCGTATTCATTAAGCGTCTGTTGCTGCTGGTATTTCCTAGTCAGGTGAGTACCTTTGTACAACTGATGCCAGCGGCTAAGTAACTCTATTGTCGACCAGTTATCGACTTGCGCTGTGTCAACATGCAGCACGAGGTGCAAGTGATTGTGCATAACAGCATAAGCACAAATATCGATGGAAAACACTTGAGATAATTCAAAAATTCGCGCTTCTATCCAATCGCGCCTGTGCTCATAATTCACGCCAGTTGCTTCATCGACACCACATAAGAATGCTTTTCGTACGGTGCGGCTTAGAATATGGTAATACGGCGTATCTGACAAACTGATTTGTTGGGAACGGGGCTTTGGCATAACAATCTCTACACTTCGCTAAGTAAGGTTCATTAAGTGTAGTTTACTGATTGATATATGAGCAGGTTATTATGGGTGGCCTGATAAAATTAGAGGTAAATGACCGTTGGTTAAAATAGGCGACGCAGGAGCAAAACCAACTGTTATTTGTCCTTTTAAGTGACTTGTTGTGTTTTTTATACCATAATATATTACATATAGGTACTTATGAGGTTTAAATTATGGCTAAAAATACAAGTGTTACACTAGGCGATCATTTTGATCAGTTCATAAACCAACAACTTAACACTGGTCGTTATGGCTCAGCAAGTGAAATTGTTAGAGCCGGATTAAGAGCTTTAGAAGATCAAGAAGCTAAGCTTTTAAATTTACGCAATATGTTAATCCAAGGCGAACAAAGCGGTGTTGCCGAATACAGCTATGAAAGTTTATTAACTGAATTAGATGAAGATAACCATTAATGAATAAGTTTGAATTATCTTCGAAAGCCAAAACAGACTTAATTAAAATAGCTAAATATACCCAAACAACTTGGGGACTTACCCAGCGAAATGATTACCTAAAAGTATTAGATAATACGTTTCATTTATTAGCTGATGATCCTGAGCTAGGCATTAATTGTGATTACATTAGACAAGGTTACAGTAAATATCCTCAAGGTAGCCATGTAATTTATTACAAAGAATATAAAAACAACCAGATCTTTATCGTGCGTATATTGCATAAAAGTATGGATGTTAACTCCGCATTCTAAGTAAAATAATCGTGGTAGGAACGACCTATTACTAGGCCGACCCCACACAGATCCGGACGTGCGGAATTTAAAAGAAAATATTAAAATGACACTCATCATAAATACAATCTAACTATATAGCATCAATATTTTAATTTTTTGTTAGTTGCCATGAACAAAAGTCGCTATTGGTTATAAGTAACAGGAAAATTATCAACTTACCGCCTAATATGCACTAAAAAATCAATATCTTGGTATGTATCCCCCTCAGGCAATGACTCATTCTGTTCCTGAAGCTTTGAATAGTAACTCGTGTATTTACGCAAAGAGTTTTTTGCAGTGGCTTAAGTTTTGTCGTCGTTTGAGCTGTTGATGTTCGCAATAATCACTGAGTACATCTTCGCGCCCTATTGCGCCATGAAACTGTGTTTTAAATTCAGTGGTGATGATTAGCCAGTTTTCAGGTGATATGTTTAATCGGCTTAGTATGTTTGGTAGGTTTTCGTCGATGTAGCCGGGTTTATCTTCTCTGATACAACGACCGGTGAGTTCGATTAACTGTAAATAGTCAGTCAGCTCAAACGGTAGGCCTTTGGGCATGCTTTCTCTGGGGTTGCCAACAAAGGGCATGAGGGTTTTGGGTTGTTGGCTTTGTGTGGCTTGCTCGCAGCGCAATTTAACACTGGTGTGCGCTGAATCTTCTGGGGTGTTGGCGATATTGGCGCGAATGGGGTTTAAGTCCACATAAGCCATACAAGCAGCAATGGCGGCTTCATCTAGTAAAGCTTGAGATTTAAACCGACCTTCCCAGAACCTGCCTGTGCAGTTATCTTCTTGGTTGGCGGCTCGTGCAATGTGTTCGTTGATATAGCCCATAAACCAGCTGATTTTCA
>NZ_NBOE01000018.1 GCF_002104515.1 Colwellia polaris
GCTGAATGTTATTTCTGGCATAGTGGCTTATTGTCTAAAAGAACAAAAGCCATGTATTAAATTATCACCGAGTGAATTTGCTCTGATGGCCATTTAAAACACACGGCTTAAACAGATCTCAGGTTAATTACTTTCTTGTTGTTATTCGCCAGTTCTGCAATTAATGCGCAAACATTTCGCGACAATAGTGCCTATGCCGCCTTATCAAAAGAAATTCAAAGCAATGATGCTAGCCGTGCATGGCAGTTGGCAACCAGCCTTGAAGATGAGCATTTAGGCGATCCTGACTTTGATTTTCTTTATGGTATTGCAGCGCTTAAAGTAAAAGAGAATGAATTTGCTGTGTATGCATTTGAGCGTGTTGTTGCGAATAAGCCGCAGTGGTTAGATGCACAATATTACCTAGCCCGTGCTTATCATCTAATGAAAAATTATCATGCGTCTGTCGAAATTACGCAGTCGTTAATTAATATTGACGCAATATCTCCTAAGCTGAAAGCCTCAACAGAAAGTTTAAACCGCCAGTCAAGTGTTGCACTTAATAAGCAATCATTATTTATACAACAATCAGTGAATATGAGTTTGGGGTATGACTCGAATATAAATGCAGGCACTAGTGAAGATAATATTTATTTACCTTTTTTAGACCAAGAAATTCTTCTCTCTGAAAGCAGTAAAGAAAACAGTGATAGTTATTTAGGGCTTGGCTATCAATTAAGTGGCACTAAAGCGTTAACTCAGTCGTCGAAATTAACATTTTTGGGTAGTGGTAAATTACATCGTTTTTTTAGTGAGCCTGAATTTAACCGAATAACACTTAGAACTAACGTGCAATATCATAAAGATTTTGAAGCTTTTAGTGCCAATGTTGGGTTTAGAGCTGTGCCACTTTGGTTAGATGGTGAATATTACCGAACACAATATGGTGCCACTTTTGGCTTAAGTAAGACTCTTAATCAACAATGGATGCTTTCAACGCAAGCTTTTGTAGGTAAAACTAAAAATGATATCAATAAACTTTTAAATACTGATGACGCTTCCATTCAATTATCGGCTCAATATCTAACGCAAAAATGGCGACATGTTCTTTCACTTATCTATTCTCAAGAAGAAAGTGAATTTGTTGAAAGCCAGCACAATAGCAAAGATATTAACACGATTAATTACATGGTTAATTTTGCTATTAATCAACAATGGTTGGCAACGACCAATATTGCTTTTCAACACCAAGCCTATCAGCATGAACATCCTTTTTTCTTAGAAAAGCAGAAAGATGATATGTGGTTGTTTAGTTCGTCAATTCAATATAAAGATTCTACAAATTGGACCTACCAATTAAGTGCTAATATGCAAGACAAAGATAGTAATCTAGCACTTTTTTCCTATCAACGTGCTGAAATTAATTTATCTGCTCGTATGAGCTTTTAGGGGTAAACGATGAAAACAAATAAGTATCTAAGCAGGTTTAAAGTATTTAACACTCGTTTATTGTTTACGTTTTTTATGTGTGTTTTAGGCTTACAAAGTTCAGCTTTAGCAAGTGATGTTGCAGGCAAAACGATTCTAGCCAAGGGAACCGTGGAGTCGTTTAATGTCGATAATAATGAAAAACGCAAACTTAAACGTCGCTCACAAATATTCACCGTAGATAAAATTGTTACTGGTGATAAAAGTAAAGCCCAATTTAGTATGACTGATGGTGGATTAATTACTTTAAAAGCAAATACAGAAATTTTAATCACTAATTACAAATATAGTCCAGAGGCAGGAGAGTCTTCAGCAACGCTTGAAGTTGTTAACGGAGGTTTTCGCTCAATAAGTGGCTTGATTAAAAAATCGGGTGGTGATTACCAAGTTAAAACCCCTGTAGGAAGTATTGGTATTCGTGGTACACACTTTGCTGTTGAAGTTGTTGGAGGGGAAACTTTTTTAGCGGTTTACAGCGGTAATATTGATGTTGCGTTAAACGATCAAAGTATTTTATCACTTGGCAGCTCAGAAGACTTCGCGTTTGCTTCTGTAAATGCTCAAGGTCAAGTAACCCGCATGACTCAAGCACCAGCCGCTATTTCTTTAGGCTTTTCTGATGTTGCACCTAGTGATGTCGATGAAGAAAGCGATATTAATGAATCACCCGAAACAACACAAACTGTATTAGTAGACTCAGATGTCAGTCCAATCGAGTTAGACACAGCTGATATTGATATTAATGACCAAAGCGATGTTTATAATGAGTCTGAGCAGCAAGGTATTGATGGTTCATCAGTCGCAGAGCTTTTAGCAGAGCGCACAGGCGTTATTGATTATAATAATGTAACCCAAAATGCCATTGTTTCGAGCGTTGGGGGAGTAAGTGATTTTTCTATCAACATGACCATAGATTTTGATAATGCTTCTGTACCAGGCGGCACGTTGAGTTTTTCTGACAGCGAGGGCGAATGGTTTGCCGCATACTCAGGATTGATAAATATTGATCAACTCGACCTAGGTATTAACTTTGCTTCGCATGGTGATAATAGAGCTGAAGGTATTATATTTGGTGCTTTTTCCAATGGTTTAGATGAAATTATTGGCGGTTTTGATTTACAAGAAGTTAATAACCCATCAGTAAATGCTGACGGTTCATTTACTATTCGCCCATAAACATTAGGATTTTTAAAATGTATATTAATAGATGTATATATATTATTACTTTATTGGGCCTTACCGCATGTGGTGGCGGAGGTGGTGACTCAGTATCTGAACAAAAACCAGTTGATACTGCTCCGGTAGTCACTACTCCTCAAGTGCCTAGTGCACAAACTTTTGATTTAACTGGGCAATCAGGTTTAACACTTGCTACGCCTCAAAAAGTTGCGGGCACACAAAGCGAGAGTAATAGCACAGTTAGTACTAGCTTTTCAAATGCACTAGGTACCATCAGGTACCCCAACACAACCGGTATTGCTGAGGGGAATTTAACGTTTGGCGTTACTGCATCAGATACTGATGTAATGAATAAAGTATCGCTATATTTGCCTAACACTGCACGTAGTTTGGTTTTATGTGCAGACAATTGTACTCCTGATTTTCAAGCGACCATTACCGGCTTTAACCCTCAATTATCAGATGAAGTAGCGGGTTCACTACGTATAGAGCTTGTTGTAGAAGATAGCTTAGGCAATAGCGTCGTGGTTGATGCTTTTAGTGTTAACTGGCAGCCAATCCAAATTTCAGCATTAAGTGCGAGCCGAGAAAATGGGCTTATTACTGTTTCTTGGTCAGGGAACTCAACACTAGAGCGCTATAATTTATATGCAGCGACAGAAGTTGGTGTAACATCAGAGAATGCTACTGAACTAGAAAACGGTATTCAGCAATTGGCCATTAATGGCACAACAGCGCAATTTAATGATGTCGACGAAAGCAAAAATTATCATTTATTGGTTACAGGTATTGATAACGGTGGTGAAAGCGGAAAATCAGCGCCTTTTAGTTTGGCTAAGTTAACGGGGGTCACGAACCTACCTCCTGTTGCAAATAACGATAGCTACCAAGTTAATGAAGATGAAACCATTACCGTTAATATGCTCGATAATGACTTTGATCCCGAAGGGTTACCTTTAATCATTGAAAGCATATTGTTAGCACCCATTAATGGTACATTAACACGTGATGATGAAGGTAACTTTACTTATGTTCCTAGATTAAATTTCCACGGCACTGACAGTGCTAGTTATAGAGTTATGGATGCTGAAGGGGCAACAGCTGAAGCAACGGTAGTTTTTGAAATACTCGCTGTAAATGATAACCCAATAGCCATAGATGATGCTTATGGTGTCGATGCCAGTGGGAATATTAGCGCCGTTGATACTAACTTATTAAGTAACGACTCTGACATAGATGGCGATAATTTAGCTATCACGACAACACCGATAACTCCACCCCAGTCAGGCACTTTATCAATTAACGCGGATGGTAGTTTTTCTTATCAATCGTTTGGTGTTTTAGTTGAAAACGATCAGTTTGTTTATCAAGTTACTGATGGTCAAGGAGGCACTGCCGAAGCAAGAGTTACCATATTACCTAACGGTGATGTTTTACCTCCTCTTGCGCTTAACGATAATTACACCGTGGATGAAGACAGCACACTAGTAGTATCTGCTATTAATTTAGGTATTTTAGCTAACGATAGCGACCCGAATGATTTGCCTTTTGAGTTACAAGAGCTATTACTGATTCAACCACAACACGGACTGTTAAATTTAGCGCTAGACGGTACCTTTACCTATATTCCCAATAGTAATTTTTTTGGTGTAGATCAATTTCAATATCAAATAAAGAATTCAGCCGGCTTAAATGCCCAAGCTTTTGTTACTATTACGATCAACCCAACGGCGGATATTCCTGTTGCGTTAGATGATAACTACCAGGTTCAAGAAGATATTCAGCTGATTGTTGAAGCATCAAATGGTTTATTAATTAATGATACCAATATTGATAATTCATCTTTACGAGTTAATACAACACCAGTAAGCGCACCTCAAAATGGTAGTCTAACGTTGGCTGACGATGGTAGTTTTAGCTATTTACCAGAGTCTGATTTTAATGGCGTTGATAGTTTTACTTATCAAGTTATTAGTGGCACAGGGTTAACTAATACCGCAAATGTAAATATCTCAGTTATCCCATTAAACGATGCGCCCGTTGCTGTTAATGACCTTGCTAGCACAAACGAAGATACGCCAATCACAGTTGATGTTTTAGCGAATGATAGGGATAGCGAAGGCGATTTTCTAACAATTCTATCGGTTAGTTTAGAAAATGGCACAGCAGACATTGTAGATAATAAACTTAACATCACTCCGGCATTAAACTTTTTTGGTGAAATTACTGCTACTTATACAATAACTGATAGCATTAATGGGCCTAGCTCAGGTTCATTAGTGTTAACTGTTTTCCCTGTTAATGATGCGCCAATAGCCGTTAATGACCGATATAGCTTGGCTGAAGATGCCGTATTGAGGGTTTTACCAAGCAGCAATAATCACTTATTAAGTAACGATAGTGATGTTGATGGCGATACTTTAACGGTTAATACCACGCCAATCTCTAGTACAACTAGCAGTAACTTCAGTATTAATACTACACCGTTGTCAGACGTTAATAACGGTAATTTAACGCTAAATAGTGATGGCTCATTTACTTATATTCCTGATCTTAATTTTAATGGTATTGATAGTTTTATTTACCAAATTACAGACGGTAATGGCGGCACAGCCCAAGCGAGCGTTACGATAGACATTGCTGCACTAAACGATGTGCCTGAAATAATAGTCAGTAAGGTCTTTACTATTCTTGAAGATGGTAATTTAATTAAATTAGTTGGTGATGCTGACAGTTTACTGAGCGGTGCAACTGATGCAGACGGTGATAATTTAGCTATTAATTCAACGCCGATTTCAACTGTTAATAATGGCAGTTTAACCTTAAATGCCAATGGTGCATTTAGTTATACACCAAGCCTTAACTTTAATGGCACAGACAGCTTTACCTATGAAGTTGTTGATGGCAATGGGGGAAGTACTCAAGGTAACGTTACACTAACGGTAAGTGCTGTTAATGACCTGCCGATTGCCATTGCTGATGCCTATAGTATTAATGAAGATATTGTTTTAAATATATTAGCTTCAGATACAAATAACTTATTAAACAATGATAGTGATGTAGATGGCGACAGCTTAACTGTTTCTCTGGTTTCTAGCACAAGTAATGGCTCTTTAGTCTTAAATAGCAATGGCGCGTTTAGTTATACGCCGAATTTAAACTTCAATACTACAGACAATTTTGTTTATCAAATAAGTGACGGAAATGGTGGTACAGCTCAGGCTAGTGTTACCTTAACTGTTAATGCTGTTAACGATATTCCTGTATAAACAGGCAATAAAAGCTTTAGTTTCGATGAAGATAATAGTTTTACACTATTAACAAGCGATAGTAATAACTTATTAAGTAATGCGACTGATGCTGATGGTGATACGTTAACTGTAACATTGTTTTCTGACGACGATCCTAACTTAACCCTTAATACTGATGGCTCATTTATATATACGCCAACACTCAACTTTTTTGGGGATAAAACATTTGAATATAAAGTTAATGATGGTACTAGTGATAGCGTAGGTACCAGTAGAGTCACATTAACCATAAACCCTATTAATGATATTCCCCTTGTATCAAGTACTACAAAAAGCTACACCTTTGATGAAGATGCTACTTTTAGTAAGTCTGCAGCAGATACTGATAATTTATTAGAAGGCGCTAGCGATGTTGATGGTGATGCGTTAACAGTAGTGCTAGCTACTGATAATACCACTGACGGTAATTTAACTTTTAATGCTGATGGCTCATTTAACTTCTCACCTGTGCCTAACTTTTTTGGTGCTAATGATTTTAGCTATACAGTAACTGATGGTGAAGATTTCAGTGAAACTGTTACTGTTACACTTAATATGCAAGCGGTAAACGATGCACCTATTCCAAGCGCAGCATCTTATACTTTTAGCATTACTGAACTGGCCACAGGTGGAGACGCTGTTGGCACCATTAGTGCGCTTGATATTGAGGGGGATGGAATTGTTTATTCCCTCAGCGCCGGTGATATTAGTTTATTCGAAATAGACCCCACAACAGGTGCTATTACAGTAAAAGGTATTTTTCCTTTCGACTTTGAAACAAATCAGGCTCATACCTTAACTGCTACTGTTACTGATGATGGTAGCCCATTAATAGCATCTACAGATGTTACTATTACTATCAATATAACCAACGAGGGTGGAGACTCTTCGATTGAAGAGCAATCTGACTTTGGCCGTACAGCTTTTGGTGGATTAGAGTTAACCGGAAAGAAAACCCAAGCACAGTTAACTGACTCTGTTAGGGATGGCTCTAGAGTGTATTTTGTCGGCAGCATAGATAATGTTGATAAAGATATATATATGGTGGCCTATAAAGATGATGGCGACGTAGATAACGGTTTTGGTAATAACGGGACAAAAACCTTTGATTACGGTGCAAATGAGTATGCTAAAGCGATCGTAAATATTGGCAATGATTACTTTGTTACCTTTGAACGTAATGAAAATAATGTTACAGAAGTGTGCTTTATTAAAGTGGATAACGACGGCGATATTGATGACAGCTTTGGTGATAATGGCTTACGATGTACTGATGAACAAAAAACGCTTTCAATCAATGACGCGGTAGCTTATTTAATTCCTGCTACACAAGGGGACGATACTACCGAAATTGAAACTATAGTTGCAGTCGGTAAAGTAAAAGATGCGTCTGATGATGACCTGTTAGTGATTAGAGTTGATAAAAACGGTAATTTTCAAACATCGACCACGATTGTTTCTGGTGTGGAGGTCGTTCATTCGCCCCATATTATGCTCGATATTACCGGTAATAATCTAGACGACGAGGGTGTTGCTGTATACAACCCACACGATAATGAAGCGATGATTGCTGGTAATGTGTTATCGGCCGATGGCGATTATGATGTTTTCGCTTGGATATTCAATCCGAAAAATGCTGATGGCAGTTACGCTGATTTTAATAACAGTACTCCAAAAGTTTATGATGTAGGGAGTATTGGCAAAGATGATAAAGTTAAGGCTATTGACGGTGAAAATACAGGTGCTGGTGGTCATACTGCTCATATCGTAGGCTCGACAGTTTTAGCAAGTGATGAGCAAGACGCCTTTATTATAGAACTTGATAGTTTTGCCCAGTATGTTACAGGCTTTGGTACTAACGGAATCGCTACTTACGATGTTGATGGTGTTTTGGGTACAGGTATAAGTGAATTTACAGATTACGTCTATAACTATGAAGATAACAACCTACTTTTAAGCGGTAATTTGTTTGATGGCAGTAATTATAAACCATTTGCAACACGTGTCTTTTTAGATGGTAGTGTAGATACCGACGATTATGGCTCTAATGGCTATCGGTTAGCTAATTACTCGGGAAATAATGCTTATGCGAAGTCAATGAGCTTAGATGGGGATGAAGGTATTTGGATCGCTGGTTATGTTGAAGATGGTAGCGATAACGATATGGCCATTACTGTTTTCGATTCGGATGGCGATTTATTTGATGAGAACGATTTTGATAATGGGAAAAACACCTTAACGCATTCAAGTTCATATTCAGATGACAGCGCAGCTGAAATATTACAGATTCAAAGTGGCGCGCAAGCGGGTAAGTATCTCATCGCTTCTATTGCCGATGATGGCACTAATCAACATATTATTTTGACTAGGCTGACAAGTGCTGGACAATTAGACACAACGTTTGATAGTGACGGTAACAAACAATTAAAAATTGGCACCAGCGCTAAAGTTAATGGCATGTTGGAGTTACCAACCGGAAATTTCATCATCTATGGTGATGTTACGGAAGGTGATAATACTGATGGATTTATTGCACGTTTAGATCAAAATGGCTTATTGGATTCAAGTTTTGCAATCAATGGTATTTATACAACATCAGCAATTTCTTCAACTAATATAAAGTTCAATCAAGTTAAGACTGATAGCTTAGGTAGACTTATTGCCGTGGGTAGCTTTGAAAGTGGTAATATAAGTGCTTTCGCTTTGCGATTAACCAGTAACGGTGAGCTTGATACTTTGTTTAATACTGGGATTAACTCTGGCTATATTATAGGTGCTAACACCGATGATTATTTAACCGTTGAAATCGACGCTAGCGATAATATTTTTGCAGGTGGTAATCGTGATACCGGTGATAAAGATATGCTGGTAGTGAAATATTTAGCAACTGGCCTACTTGATAATGAGCAAACTATCGATATGAGTCCATCTTACGATGATAGCGTGCAAAAATTAATATTTGACAACAACAATGACTTAGTATGGATTGGAAGTGGCTCAGCTTTTTTAAGTCCAATTACCCTTAAAGCAGTTAAAACTACATCGTCAGGCGAGTTAGTTACTAGCTTCTCTGGTGATGGTAAAGCAAGCTATACCATGGCGGTGCTTGGAGATACTATAGTTAAAGATGCTTTAATTGATGGTAATAACAATATTATTGTCGCTGGTGATGGTGAAATTTTAGGTAACAGTGGTTACCTAATTGGCCGTATTAAAACCAATGGCGATATAGATACATCGTTTGATGATAATGGCTATTATATTGAATTAAATTGCTCATCAGCAGCAAGTGTCGAGTCTATTATATTACTTAACAATAGTTCATTTGTTGTTGCTGGCCAATGTTATCAAGGTGCAACAGAAAAAAACAATATTAATATAAGTCACTATAAACTCAATTAATTTCACACAAAATAAGCGACTTTATGAAAATAGAATTTTACGGTGTTAGGGGATCTACCCCTACACCGGGTAAGAACACTCTGATCTTTGGCGGTAATACTTCCTGTGTTTATATTTCTCTAGATAATGGCCATAACGTGGTTCTAGATTCAGGTACAGGCATCGTTGAGCTTGGTGAAAGGTTGGAAAAAACAAAACACCCTATCAATATATTGTTAACGCATAATCACTGGGATCATATTCAAGGTTTTCCTTATTTTAGGCCAATATTTCAAACGAATAGAGATATTTCAATTGTCACCGGTAACGTTGATGGCGATGATAAAGATGCGATTCTCACGCAAATGTCAGGGTCGACTCATCCAGTTAAATTTGGGCAGCTACCGGCTAATATAAAAGTCGATATTAAAAGTTCAGCGTTAAAGCAGTTTGAAATTCCTGGTTTTGAAGTCAATACCCAACGCTTAAATCACCCTGATGGCGGTACGGCTTATTGTTTAGTGGCAGAAGGTAAAAAAATTGCCTATGTTACCGATAACGAACTGAATTCACCGGATGTAAAAAACACCTCATGGCAACAATGGCTTGATTTTATTGCTGATGCCGATATGTTAATTCATGATGCACAATATATTGAAGCTGATTTACCTTTAAAGCTTGGTTGGGGGCACAGTACTTTTTCAGAAGTGGCAAGGTTAGCCTACGAAGCAAAAGTTAAAAGTTTATACATTATTAGCCACGATCCTGCCCGTACCGACACAGAGTTATTACACGAAGAAAAACTATTACAAGCGCAATACAAAAATAAACTGGAAATTTTCTGCGCTCGAGAGGGGACGATTGTTAATCTGTCTAAGCAAAATAATGCGCAGCGCATAAATTAATGATCAATATCTTACGTTCAAAAAGTTTTCTAGTAGGTTTAGTCATTACCTTATTGGTAATCGGCTTAAACTTTATCCGTGTTGATAACGTTCAAAAGCTATTACAACGGGTTGAAGGTATTTTGTATGATGCACGTCTTTTAGCAACGTTATCAAATGAACCTCGACAATTTGATGAACAAGTTATTATTATTGATATTGACGAAAAAAGTATGCGCGAGCAAGGCCGATATCCTTGGAGTCGGAGTAAAGTTAGTGATCTCGTTGTTAAACTCATGGATGCAGGTGTTGTTGTTGTCGCATTCGATATATTTTTTGCCGAGCCTGAAAGAAATGCAGTCGAAGTTGTTTTAAGTAAAAATAATCATCTTGGGCAACAACCTCGTGAGCAGCTTAAACAATTAATAGATTCTGTTAATTTTGATCAAGAATTTGCTAAAACTTTAGAAAATTCAGAAGTGGTACTAGGTTTTTTATTTGATGACAGTGCCCAAAATGCTGGACAAATACCTAACTCAGTTATTAATTGGTCTAATGATGAAAGCCAACTCTCAGAAATAGCCAGTTTTAAACATGTACTGGCTAATATACCTGTCCTACAGTCTGCTGCTACAGGGGCCGGTTTTATAAATTCTGTACCAGAAAGTGACGGTTTTATTCGTAAAGCATCGTTGGTTTTAAATTACCAAGGAAAGTTATACCCATCGTTAGCACTTGAGGCGGCGCGGGTTTACACTTTGGCCGATACCATTGAAACTAAAAGTAAACAATCCGGAGGAGCGTCATGGCTTCAGGGGCTTAGTTTTGGTAGTCACTTCATTCCAACCAATGAAAAAGGTCAAATTTTTATCCCTTATAAAGGCCGTGAGCGCAGTTTTAAATATGTTTCAGCTACCGATGTATTAAATAATCGTGTTGAAGAAGATGTATTGAACGGTTCTGTAGCATTTATTGGCACCTCAGCCGTTGGTTTAGCTGATTTGCGAACCACTTCAGTTGGTGTTCAATATCCAGGAGTAGAAGTACATGCGAATGTCTTTGAAGGGCTTATACACCCTGAAATTATACCTGTAGAGCTTGATATCACCGTAGCTATTGTTTTTACGTTGTTACTGCTAACAGGCTTTACTTTAGCTATATTGATGACTAAACAAGGGCCGATGAGAATTTTAATCATTAGCTTAGTCAGTTTTGCTTTGCACATTAGTTTTAATTGGTATTGTTGGTGGGCATTAAAAGTGAGCTTGCCACTATTTCAAATAATTTTATTGATAACACTACTAACCATTTATTATGGCGCGGTTGGCTTTGTATCAGAAAATGCAAATCGTAAAAAAATAAAAGGTATGTTTGATCAATATGTACCACCAGCATACATCGAAAAAATGATCCGTTCAGCTAAGGGAGTAGAGCTTAAAACAGAGCGTAAAGACATGTCGGTACTATTTGCTGATATTAGGGACTTTACGACCTTATCAGAACAGTTTACGCCAGAAGAGTTAAGTGACTTCCTTAAAGAATACTTATCTGAAGCTACGGCTATTATCTTTGATAACAAAGGCACAATAGATAAGTACGTTGGTGACATGATCATGGCACTTTGGAATGCGCCGTTAGACGACGAAGACCATGCTGTTAATGCTGTGTTGAGTGCTATGCAACTTATTACGTTAACTGAAGTGTTAAGTGAAAAATTTAAAGAGAAAAACTGGCCAGCCATTCGAGTAGGTATAGGTATAAGCACTGGTGAAATGGTGGTGGGCGATATGGGTTCTACTTATCGAAAAGCTTATACCGTGCTTGGAGATGCAGTAAATTTAGGCGCTAGAATAGAATCGTTAACGAAATATTATGGCGTTGATATTTTAGTTTCAAGCAGTACGTTTGAAGAAATTTCCAAGCATAATGTTATCTGTCGAAAAATGGATAGAATAAAAGTAAAGGGTAAAAACACCGCGGTTGAAATTTATCAACCTATCGGTTTTGAAGCAGATGTAAGTGATGAAACTAAAGCGGATGTTTTATTGCATGAACAAGCCATGGAAAATTACCTAACCGGTAACTTTATTGAATCTCAAGAAATGTTTACCCAATTAAAACAAAATGCTAATTTACCAATCACTATTTATAATATATTGATAGAACGAATAGTTAATCTTATCGATAATGTCGATGCAACGAACTGGGATGGGGTATATACCCATGAAAGTAAGTAATTCATTATGACTAATAATTCATCACAACAAGCGGCTTTTGAGCACTTACTTAATATTAGTATCCAATTAAGTAAAGAAGAAAATACCGACTTACTTATGGAAAAAATTCTGCTGGCGGCTGTAGAAGTTTCAAACTCAGATGCTGGTTCTATTTATTTGGTCAATGGCTTAAAAGAATTAGAGTTTCGCACCATATACAATAAAAGTATGAACCTTCATCTAGGTGGTAGTTCAGGCTCAGCTATTAATTTTCCAGGTATTCCGTTATTTATTGATAACCAACCAAACTGCTCAGCTATAGTTGCCCATGCCGCTAACACCGGTGAAGTGATCAATATCGAAGATGTCTACGATGCTTTTCCTTTTGATTTTAGTGCTGCAAGAAAAATGGACAGTACGACAGGCTACCGTACAAAATCAATGCTAACTTTTCCGTTGAAAGATCATACGGGTGATATTATTGGCGTTATTCAATTAATTAATGCCATGAGTGATAATGACATTATCAGTTACGCACCAGAAGTTGAGCAACAGATATTATCTTTTGCGTCATTAGGGGCAATTGCGTTAACTAACAGAGCACTGATTACAAACATGCAGCAATTGTTTGAGTCGTTTGCTAAAACTATCGCGGTAGCGATTGATGCTAAATCTTCTCATACCGGTGGGCATTGTAAGCGTGTACCAGAGCTTACCTTGATGATTGCAGACGCTGTTAGTGACTATGATGAAGGGCCTTTAGCCTCATTCAAACTCTCGGCACAAGATAGACATCAATTAAGTATTGCAGGTTGGTTGCATGATTGTGGCAAGATCGCCACACCAGATCATGTGATGGAAAAATCAAGAAAATTAGAAACGATATTTGATCGCATTCATTATGTTACCGCTAAATTAGAAATCGCGGGTCGAGATATAGATATTCACTTCCAAGAGCAGATGATCACAGCACTAAAAGCCGGAAACACTGTTCGAGTCGATCAGTTAGAACGAGAAAGAGATTTAGCTAAAAAACAGTTGAAATTAGATACGGCGTTTCTGCAAAAAGTAAACGTAGGTGGCGAGTTTTTAACTGACGAGCAGGAAAAAAATATACACATGATTTCAACACGATACGAAATCATGATCGATAAAGTAAAGCAGCCAGTACTCTCAGAAGATGAAATCATTAATTTAAGTATTAAACGTGGCACGTTGAACAATGACGAAAGAAAAATCATTCAAAGGCATATGAATGTTACTTTAGATATTCTTGAAGCATTACCTTTTCCTAAGCATTTATCTAATGTTGCAGAATATGCGTTAGGTCACCATGAAACCATGGATGGTAAAGGTTACCCAAGAGGACTAACTAAAGAGCAAATGTCTGTACCGGCTAGGTTAATGGCATTAGCTGATATATTCGAAGCATTATCTGCTGCAGATAGACCTTACAAAAGTGCAAAACCAGTCAGTGAATGTTTAAAAATAATGAGCAGCATGGCAAAAAACAATCATCTAGATTCAGATCTGTTTGCTATTTTTGTACGTTCTAAAGTATACGAACCTTACATTTTAAACTTCGCTGATCCGAAACAGCTTGATGAATTTGATATGGAAGCTTTGCTAAGCTGAATATTGATCTAAAGCCTGTCTAGTCTATATAATAGCTACATATTGGCTAGGCATATAAAACCTCCTATTCATACTTACTCTGTCATTTTTAATGTATTAATGAACATTTTTTCTAAACCTTAAGGATTATCCTTGCTTAACAACCATTCACACTTTTCTTTACTAGAATATTATCTTAATCATAACGACAAACTTAACTGGGTACTTGTTACCATTGTCAGTAAAGAAGGATCTAGCTATCGCTCGCCTGGCGCTATTATGCTGGTTAATAACTTAGGGCAATCTCATGGTTTAGTGAGTGGTGGTTGTTTAGAAGCCAATATTGTTTTGCATGCTAAAAAAGTTTTCGATAACGAGCAAGCTCACTTTGTTGAGTACGATATGCTTGAAGAAGATGGCTATGCCGCAGAGCTAGGCGTTGGATGTAAGGGCAAAATAGGCGTATTACTACAATATATAACCCCTGAATTTAATCAATTATTAGCACTGCTTTTTCAACGCATGCAAATGGGTGAAACCAGTTATTTACAGCAGGTATTTCTAACCCAAAACTCATTAAAAACAAGCTTAAATGAATTAGTTTTATTTGATAACTTAGGGCAGGAGTTATTAACAACACAACAAGAAAGTAGCAAAATATCCAACAATGCTTTGGTTAACATGATCGCAGAGAATAAATCGCATTGTAATGCCACTGTAGATCAAGATGAGCAGTCTTTAACTAAAATTTCTGCCCCAACAAATTTATGGGTGTTTGGTGGCGGCTCGGATGCTATAGCACTAGTTACAATGGCTGCACAAATGGGTTGGCGAGTAACCGTTGTTGATCATCGTTCAAGTTATGCTCGCAATAGTAACTTTAAACATGCTGCTGAAATTATTCGTGTTCACCCAGATGACTTTTCTGCTTTCGCTCAATTTAAGCAAATTGATGCCGCTGTATTAATGACTCATAACTTAAACTTAGATTCAGCATGGTTGCGCTTATTGCATGAAAATAATGTCGCAAAATACATTGGTTTATTAGGACCTATTGAACGCAGAGGCAATGTTGAAGCATTATCTAATATTTCAGATAAAGCTTGGCTTATGCGACAGGTTAATGGTCCAGCTGGTTTAGATATTGGCGGTGAGCTTCCTGAATCAATAGCTTTATCGATATTAGCGCAATGTCATAGTGTTTTACATCAGCGCAATGGTTTGGCACTGTCAGGTAAGTTTATTAATAACGACAAGAACTAAGGGCTCTTAGCATAGCCGTGTCATTGTTTAGTAACTCTGTTGAATACTCAAGCAGTTAAGCGCGAATCGTTAGTTGGCTTTTGTTAAATAACTCGATTACTGACTATATTACCCAAACTCCATAAGGTGGCTATGCATTTATCTTCCGCAACAGATGAACAATTAATTGAACTTATGTCATGGTTTTCAAGCCAAGATGAGCTAGATATTTGGTCAGGCCCAAGCATTAACTTTCCTTTAAGTTTAGATACGCTCAAGAGTGAATTAAAGTTAATGAGCTTACCATCGTACTGTTTACTTTCAGAGCAAGCCGAGTTGTTAGCATTTGGACAGTATTACTTGCGCCTTGGTAGGTGCCATCTAGCAAGGTTAGTCGTAAAGCCTAAGCTAAGAGGGCAAGGCATTGCGGGTCATTTAATGACACAACTAATGAGCAAAGGAATGGCTGATCTACAAACTCATGCTTGTTCATTATTTGTTTTAGAGCAAAATCATAGCGCTATTAAAAGTTATCAAAATTTTGGTTTTAGCTTTGAAAGTTATCCTGAACAACTTAGCTTAAATAATATCTTGTATATGATAAAAGAATTCCCTCAGTATAATCAGTGAATAAACGGAATTTAGCGGTTCATAGGGAAGAAATAAAAATAGAAAAGGGGCATGATCAACACAGTTTTATGGCGCTAACCTTGATAAAAATATTCAAATAGTGATAATAGCCTCGCCTTAACCCTCAACCTTATTACGATATTATTGACTATGCGTCTAGACAAATTTGTATGCAAAAGCACCGAGCTCACTCGCACCGAAGCTAAGAAACTACTTAAAATGGGTAAAGTCACCGTTAATGATGTGGTTGTGAAAGATCCTGCGACACAAGTTCATGAAAATAATGATATTTGTATAGAAGGGCAAAGGCTTACAGCACGTAGCTCTCGCTATATTATTCTTCATAAGCCTTTAGATACCATTTGTTCAAATGTCGATGAAATTTATCCTTCGTTATTACACTTAATTGATGTAGATAGAGCATTCGACATGCACATTGCAGGTCGATTAGACGCTGACACAACCGGCTTAGTATTGATAACAGATGACGGTCGTTGGTCGCATAATATAATTTCCCCTAAAAAGCAGTGTGAAAAAGTATACCGTGTGTGGTTGAGAAGCCCTTTAAAGGACGATACAGCCGAAAAATTCTTACTTGGTGTACAACTTCAAGGTGAAGATGATTTAACGCGTCCTGCTAAGTTAGAGCAAGTTGATGAGCGTGAAGTATTGCTGACCATAACCGAAGGAAAGTACCATCAAGTAAAACGTATGTTTGCCGCGGTTGGAAACAAAGTTATAGGTTTACATCGTGAGCAAATAGGTCCAGTTAAGCTTGCAGACTTGCCATTGGCTCAATGGCGGTATTTAACACCCGAAGAAGTCAGTGCATTTGTGTAAAGATATTTTATCAATATCTATTTAGGCTTTATACCAATAGGCTTTACATAAATAGGTTTTATATAAAGCTAGCTCTACTATAGAATTTTTTGCTAAGTTTGGCTTTTGCTTAAAACAACTTAAATAACAACTTGAATAACAAATTAAAAATAATTCCAATTCAACCGAAGCCAGTCCAGCTTGCTGAAATCACTCAATTACTTTATTAGTTGAATGGTATTTTGTTTTTGTTTTATATAAACAAATAACATTTTATACCAAACCGATTGATATTCTGACAGCTATACATGTTCGAACAACGCAATGTCTATATTGTGTTAAATCCCAGCCCGATTCCTAATAACAACAATATTTTAATGTACGGTAAAATACTCTTGCATTGTTCTGCTGGTATACCTTTCGTAATAACTAGGCTTGGGTATTGCTCGGTAGTACTTGTACAAAGATCTTTTTTTTTGTGATAAAAGTAAACTTTTCTTATGAATTGCCGATAAATTAATCATCTACACTTAATACCATTCAATTTATAAAAGGCAAAAGTGCATTAAAATGGACGTATTTACTGAATTACTTCCCGCTAGCTTCACCACTAAACCTGAAGCAACGGCAAAAGATAGTAAACAGAAAAAGGCGCGCAATGATAAAAGCAAGCCATCAACCCCGCAGTCGGTTAAGGATAAACCTGAGCAGAAAGAAGTGGTTGAAACGGAGCGGCGCACAGGAGAAGAACGCCGAGAGAAATCCGTTAATAGAGGTCGCTGGTTAGAATCTCGTGATAGAAAAGATCGCAGAGCAAATAATCAGAAAATTAGCGTAAAAATTTAACGACAAAGCTGAAATAAGTATTTAACCTGAACTCTGGATAATGAGTGCTTGAAACTCAAGTGAACCAAAAGCTTAGGTAATAAAGTAAATGCTATAGTCAGGTGAACATCACGAATAGATATCATCAATGCTTCATTTTATGCCATTTCCAAGGCAAAACGTTTATGAATAGCGCGCTATTTATCGACGTTTTAACGCAGAAAATGGCTTAAAAGGGAATATTGAGCAAGTGCTGCTTTTCCAGAGTTCAGGTTATTTAGTCACTATAAGCTTGAACAGTTTGAAAGTTTGAACCGGGTACCTTTTTATATCTCTCAAGAATTTCCTCTATTTCACCAGAATCTTTCAACTTATGTATCGCAGTATTGATATTATTAATGGTTGAATTACTCAGACTTGGAGAAAGCGCACAATGTATTTTGTTGTCATTCATATGAATAACTTCATCTTCCGTTTTTTTATAAAAATAAGATGCCTCTATTGATGCACTAACAAAACCTGATACTTTGTTTTTACGATATTTTTCATAGCTTTCTGAAGGCGTTGTACTGATAACAGGAAGTATGTTTTTGTCTTTAATATAACCCACAATCTCTGGATATATGTAACCTAGTGTAGTGCCAATTCGAAGGTTTTTATAATCAGATAAAGCATCCAAGGTTTTTATACCTTCGCGATTAATCAAAATATCTGGGTTGCTATAAAGATCATCACTCCACTTTATATACATCGATTTATACCACTTGGGGTTAGCAACGCAATTCATATCAACTAAGTTGGTTTCTAAAGACATTTCTATTCTCTTGCGCGGAATAGGCAGCATCTCTAGCTCCATATCTAGCTGCTTCGCTATCGCATGGGTAATATCAAAAAGAATACCACTGGTTGGGCGGCCCATATCGTCATAAAATAATTGCGGGGCAACATTTTGACTATAATAAGAGGTTTTAAGCAGTGGTTTATCGGCAAAAGAGTTACTAGAAGTCAGCATTAACGTAAACATTAAAGAAAACATGACTAAAGTAGATTGGTGTTTCATAAATGGAATGTCCCTATAACGTTTATAGCAGCAACTATTGCCTTAATCATAACAATTAAAGCAATTATTGCCCAAAATTTTAACTGTTATTTTTTCGAGTTTAACTGGTTAAATTTTGCAAGCTGTTCCTCAGTTGCAGGCAATTGGTGTTTTTCTTTCCATTCGCTATAAGGCATACCGTAAACTTGTTCACGGGCAGTATCAATATCAACATTAACACCTAGCTTTTCAGCCTCAGCTACGGTCCATTTAGAAAAACAGTTGCGGCAAAAGCCAGCAAGATTCATTAATTCGATATTTTGCACGTCTTTACGGTTATCTAAATGTGCAAGTAAGCGACGAAAAACCGCTGCTTGAATTTCAACTTCTTTATCCATTTTGTTCTCTATTTTTATTTAAAATCAGCCCAATGATAATTAATTATCTTCAGGCTCTGGTTTTGTATAAGGTCTTATTTGAACAATCATCCCCATGTAAGGGTGATCGAAATAATGTACTTCACCGCTTATAACACGACGATTTTGTTTAAACCTAATGGCTTTTGCCTGAATCGGTTTAGCTGTTTTTGTTACCGAAGGGGCAGTAATTGATGAAGTATCGGTTAACCGAGCCGTAGCGATTTCGCTTAAATTTTTATCTAAAATATTAAAGTCGGCGGTTATAAATAAATAATGCTGTAAATGAATATTAAAAAAACCGTCGATAAACCAGGGTTGAACAGGCACTTTAGGTGGTGTTGTTATTAATGGGTTTTGATTTTCAAAATTAAGGGATAAGTCTTGTGACTCAAGCGAAGTTAATAACGCTTCTGTATTATCATTAACCTTGGGTAATTGGGTAATAATCTCTTGAATTCGCAATGCTTTAGCTGCTTGTAATTGTGCATTTTGATTATTATCAGCCTGTTCATGCATGGTTTCAATGCTCATAATACTTTGCTCATTATCCGCATCTTTCGCTTCGGCTATGTAGAGATTTTTCTGTTGATTGTAGCGGGCTAATTGCTTGGTGTGATCGGCAAAAAAATTGTCGCCAGCATAAACTTTAACCGGTATCGATTCTTTTTCTGGTCTAGCAACTTGTCGCCAGCCCATATGCAGCATAGGACGAAAGTTTTTGCTATATCTTAAGTCTTTGATTATATCGCCAAGCTGCAAAGATTCTTTGCTGAGCAAATGAGTATGGTTATTAGAAACTTCTTCTTTCCCATCAATTAACAATGGCACTTTATCGACGCTAAAACCATAGTAATCGAAGCTTGGGTTATTGGCTTGATAGTCAGCAAATGTTGATTCATCCATTTTACATAATATATTAGGTTCAACGATCATTGAATATTCAAACTTTGGTGCTTGAAATGCATTTTCAGCAGCTAATAATAATGCTTGAATATTTTCACGTTCTGCAGCTGTTAACGCTTGAGAAGGCTCTATATCATGTTCACCCAATGAACTACCTTGAGCTGCATTTAGGTTTGAGTCAGCGTTTAATAGGGCAGCATTACTGTCAGTGGTAGAGTATTTTGTGTTGTTATTCGGTTCAGTTAATTGCTCTGGTACTACAATAGTTTCTGATACGCTTTGCTTGGTTGATACTAAAGCGTTATTTAGTTCGCTTTCACTTGCTCCCAAAGCTTGGTTTGCGTCGTTAATTGCCATGCTTTCGGCTACTAATTCTTCAAGTTGTGCTAACGATTTTATTTCAAATATTTCAGGCAGCTTTGCCTGCTTTTGTACTAAGTTATTATGATTTTGTATGGCGTCACAGCGAGGTAGCAATTGCTTTAAGCTGCGAATATCTGGATTTAAGTACTGGCGCAATAAATCTTCTACACGGCGGTGTGTGGGCAGTTCACTAAGCTCTGGAAAACTTTCTTTCGACTGACTTTTATCATCTAATTGACTAAAAAGAATAATTTCGACATCAAACCATCTGTCGTCACTTTTTTGCGTTGCTGCATTTAACGTTAGCGGTAATGCTAACGAGGCAGAACATAAAAATAGTTGTGTTAATTTCATTCAGTATCCAGTTAATGGTTATTTACCAAGAGATAATAGCAAAAAGTTATTCAATACTTAAATTATCAATTAGTTATCTGTTTTATATGTGTAATAAAGTGTTTGCTTAGTAGCTAAGGGCGTAAATGGTTCGCCAACTCGTTCAACATAGTAGTGATTAAAATAAAACGGGCTTTAGCATCTTCACTCGGTACTTTGAATTTGAGCTTATTTGCGCCGTCCATGGTGTAAATTTTTGGTTGCTGCTGAATTAAGCCAAGAATAAACATGTGATCAACTTTGGTGTCTGGGCCAAATTCAAATGAACCTCCTGCAGGACCGGCATCTATGCGAGTAATACCAATCTTTTGAGCTTTAAGTTTTAGTTTAGCAATATGCACTAAGTTCTTTGTAGCTTGTGGCAATAGGCCAAAACGGTCAATCAGTTCAACTTGTACATCGTCAAGCGCTTGCTTGTTTTTACAACTGGCAATACGTTTGTATAAGCTTAGTCGGAGGCTAACATCGAATATATAGTCTTCGGGAAGCAGAGCAGGTACTCGTAAATCGACTTCAGTTTGTGTTTTAGTGACTTGATCAAGCGTTAACGATTTGCCATCTTTAAGCGCTTCAACAGCAGCATCTAGCATTTCCATATACAGCGTAAAGCCCACTTGGCTCATCGAGCCACTTTGGTCTTCGCCAAGTAATTCACCTGCGCCACGTATTTCTAAATCGTGAGTAGCCAAAGTAAATCCGGCGCCTAGGTCTTCAAGGGATGCGATGGCTTCGAGGCGTTTTTTGGCGTCTTTGGTTAAGCGTTTTTCGTGAGGTGTTAATAAATAAGCATAAGCTTGATGATGCGAACGACCGACACGACCACGTAATTGATGTAGTTGTGCTAAACCAAGATTATCAGCACGGTCCATAATGATGGTGTTAGCACTGGGAACATCAATACCGGTTTCTATGATCGTAGTACAGACTAAAACATTGTAGCGTTGATGATAAAAGTCGCTCATAACCCGTTCAAGTTCACGCTCGCGCATTTGCCCATGTGCGGTAATAATTTTTGCTTCAGGTAATAATTTTTGAATATCGGCGGCTGTTTTATCTATGGTGTCGACATTGTTATGCAAAAAGTAAACTTGTCCACCACGTAAAACTTCACGCAATATTGATTCACGAATTAGGGCGTCGTCACGTTGGCGAACAAAGGTTTTAACCGCTAAACGTTTTGCTGGTGGTGTTGCGATAATCGACAAATCACGCATGCCACCCATAGCCATATTTAAGGTTCGCGGAATAGGCGTTGCGGTTAAGGTTAAAATATCAACGTTGGCGCGTAGTTGCTTTATTTTCTCTTTTTGTTTAACGCCAAACCTGTGTTCTTCATCAACAATGAGTAAGCCTAAGTCTTTATATTTTATGCTATTTTGTAATAGCTTATGGGTACCAATTAATATGTCGATTTGCCCCGACTCAACCTCTTTAATTACCGCATTTTGTTCTTTGGTGGTTTTAAAGCGTGATAACACTTCTATGCTTATTGGCCAGTTAGCAAAACGGTCACGGAAGCTTTCGTAATGTTGTTGAGCAAGTAGGGTCGTTGGCACTAATATCGCCACTTGTTTACCGTCATTTACCGCAACAAATGCCGCACGCATGGCCACTTCTGTTTTACCAAAGCCAACATCACCACACACTAATCTGTCCATAGCTTTTGGCGATAGCATGTCGCTTATCACGGCATTAATGGCTTGTTTTTGGTCGAAGGTTTCTTCAAAGCCAAAGCTGTCAGCAAAAGCTTGATAGTCTTCTTTATCGCGTTTGAAGCTATAACCATGATTGCTGGCACGCTTGGCATAAATATCGAGTAACTCAGCAGCAACATCACGTACTTTTTCGGCGGCTTTTTGTTTGGCTTTACTCCACGTATCGTTACCCAACTTGTGCAATGGGGCGTGTTCAGCATCGGCGCCTGAGTAGCGACTGATTAAATGTAGTGAAGCAACAGGAACATAGAGTTTGGCTTCTTTTGCATAACTCAGCACTAAAAACTCTGTAGTAATACCGCTGTTTTCTATGGTTTGTAAGCCCATGTATCGACCAATACCATGTTCAATATGTACAACAGGTTGGCCAATGCTCAGCTCAGCTAAGTTTTTAAATATCGCGTCGTTTTGAATCTCTTGTTGTTTATTGCGACGACGAGTTTGGCGAACTCTATCGCCTAGTAATTCAGCTTCGGTGATTAATGCTATGGCATTCTTTTTTGCACTGCCTTTGGCTTGGAAAATAAAACCGGCACTTAAGGCATTAACGGTGATACCCAAAGGTGCGTCACTGTTAACAAAGTCTTCAATGGTTTTAAATATATTGGGTTTTATTTTATTACGCTCAAGTAGCTCTAATACACTTTCACGTCGGCCTTGGCTTTCAGCGACAAATAACAGTTTATTTGGCGTTTCTTTACTAGTAATAAAGTTGTTCAGCAGTTCAAAGGGCTGCTTTAATTTATGATCAATAGTTAAGTCAGGTAGCTGATGTACATCAAACTGTACTTGAGATAGCTTGACTTCTTCTTCATTAATCTCAGGCTTTAAATTAATGCGATCAAAGGGTTTTAAAGCGCTGTAGAGCTCTTCACTGTTTAAAAATAATTGTTCAGGCGGCAGTAATGGCCGAGTGGGATCATAGCGGCGATCTTCATAACGATAATTAATATCGCTCCAATAATGGCTTAACGATTTATCAATATCGCCACTGATAATAATTAAGGTGTTATCAGTTAAGTAGTCGCATAAGGTGTTGGTTTGTTCAAAAAATAACGGTAAGTAATATTCGATACCAGCGGGCATAATACCGTTACTAACCTGATGATATATAGATTCTTTATCTATGGTGCTAGTGAATTGTTCACGGTATTGGCTGCGAAATAAGTTAGTGCCGTCATTATCTGTTGGAAACTCATGTGCAGGTAGTAAATTTATACCGTCAACTTTATCGCTAGAACGTTGGTTTTCTGGGTCGAACAAACGGATTTCGTCAATTTCATCATCAAAAAAATCTAATCTGAACGGAGTGTTGCTGCCCATAGGGAATATATCAAGAATAGCGCCACGAGCAGAAAACTCACCGTGTTCCATTACTTGGTCAACACTGCGGTATCCGCTCGCTTCTAGGTTTTGTCTTAGTTGGTGTAAATCTTTTTTATCACCTTTTTTGATGATTAAGCTGTTTGCTTCAATATATTGCTTGGGTGCTAAACGTTGAATCAAGGTGGAAATAGGCACAATAACAATGCCTTTATCCATACGAGATAATTGATATAAGGTCGCTAAACGTTGAGAAATAATATCTTGGTGTGGTGAAAACGTGTCGTAAGGCAGTGTTTCCCAATCTGGAAATAAGCAAATAGGCAGTTTTTCTTGTTTATTTAAGCTGGCAAGTTCTTGCTCTAAACGCAAAGCCGAAGGCGTATCATGAGTTAATAAAAGTATTGGCTGTTGCGTAGTTAACGCACCATGAAAAATAGCAACAGTGGCACTACTACCAGGCAGGTTTTGCCAAACCTTTTTATCGGCATTTTTTCCGCGGCTTTTAGCTAATACAGGACTGAAAATACTAACGTTTTTACTCATGATTACTCGTAACTTAATTGCGTTTTAAAAAGGTGAACTTGGAAAACTTACTCATTGATGATTTTGATTCAAGCAATATTTTATACATTGTACTCGTATGTCATATGCTCAAATTTTCCATATCTTAACATGAGTTTTAGCTGAACTTTAACCGCTAAATTTAATGCTTTGCCGCTTTTAGGATAAATAGCACATACGGGTAAAGATCTGGTTATTTAAAGCGTGTATAATAGCGCACAATTAAATCATTACATGTTACTGCATGTTATTAAGTTTACGTTTAATATCAGTAATAATATCCAGCGAAAACCGTTGGCCCTTGGAGAAAATTTTTGACTAATAACGATGTTTTACGCCGCTTACGATACACTTTTAATTTTAATGATCAAAAGGTTATAGCTATTTTTGCTTCGGGCGACCTAACAGTAACGCGCGAGCAAATAAGTAACTGGTTAAAAAAAGAAGAAGATCCGGCTTATGTAAATTGCCCTGATACCACTTTTGCGGCTTTTTTAAATGGCTTTATTAATGAACGTCGTGGCAAAAAAGAAGGCGAGCCAGCAAAAGCTGAAAAACGCTTAAATAATAATATTATTCTTACTAAGCTTAAAATTGCTTTTAATTTAAAAGCAGAAGATATTATTGAAATGTTGGCATTAGCAAACTTTCGTTTAAATAAACCAGAATTAAGCGCTTTCTCTCGCAAGCCAGATCATAAAAATTATCGCGAATGTAAAGATCAAGTTTTACGTAACTTTTTACAAGGTATTGATAAAAAGTTTCATGTACAACGTCGCGCTAAAGTGCAAGTAAACAAGCCGGTTGTCGAAGAAACAAAAGATAATTTAGAAAAAGTGTTAGCAAATAAAAATTATAATTCGGCTAAAGCTAATGCGAGCAAAATTTATGTTAATCCGAATAAAACAAAAGTTGAACGCAAGCCTGGCGAACGTAAAGTGTTAAAACTTAAACCGAAAGATATTTGGGGCGAATAGTTACTTGTTAACACTGACTTTTTTGCTCAAAATGTAAAAATACATCAGCAATAAATAGATTCTATATTATTATAAAAATAAGGAACTACCTATGTCAGAAAATACACAAACTGCACACCTAAATGGCTTACCTCGTTGGTTTACATTAGTCGCTATTTTAGCACTTGTTTGGAACTTACTTGGCGTTATGGCATTTTTTGGTCATATAACGATGACTTCAGAAGCGATAGCCGAACTACCTCAAGCAGAGCAAGCACTTTATAGCGCAGTGCCAATATGGGCAACTATTGCTTTTACTGTTGCTGTATTTGCGGGAGCTATAGGGAGTATTGCGTTATTAATGAGAAAGCGTATTTGTTATCCCTTATTTGTCGTTTCATTAGTGGCGGTATTAGTGCAAATGTTTCATTCATTTTTCATTAGTAACTCTTATGAGGTTTATGGTCCAGGCGGCACGGTAATGCCACTTATGGTAATCATTATCGCTTTCTTGTTAGTCGCATTTTCGATTAAAGGTCGTAACAATAACTGGTTTAGCTAATACTTCTCCATTTAATTCGATAACACGTTTATTCTGAAAGCCTGCAATTGCAGGCTTTTTGTTTATTAATCGCTGTTGTTAACAATTTTTAGCAATTGAAAATAGTTAATAAGGTCTTGCTTAGTGATACACTTTCTTGATTAATTTATAGTAATAAAACCCTGCGGTTATACGAACAATGCTCACTAAAATTAAAGCTAAATTACCCGGTGTTACCTTATGTGCAGCTATCGCGGTTATCGCCGCTATTATTGCTACACGCTATCAAGCGCCCATTATTCTATTTGCTTTGTTAATAGGTTTGAGCCTACATTCCTTTTATAGTCACTCAAGCCTTCAACGTGGTGTTAATTTTTGTTCGCGAGAGTTATTACGCTTATGTGTTGGTTTGCTCGGCGTGCGTATTGCTTTTTCTGATATTGTTTCACTGGGGATAACACCACCTTTGATCGTGATGGGAAGTATGTTTTTAACGATTATTTTTGGTGTGTTGTTTGCGCGTACTTTAGGCTTATCGAAAGTATTTGGTGTGTTGTCGGGTGGGGCAGTTGCAGTATGTGGCGTCTCAGCAGCAGCGGCAATCTCTACTGTATTACCAAACGATAAATCACAAGAGAAATACTTTGCCTTTACGGTGATAGGTATTACCACTTTCAGCACTTTAGCGATGGTTTTTTACCCTATAGTGGCGAGCTATTTGGGCTTTTCAGACGAGCTTGCTGGGGTTTTTATTGGTGGCGCTATTCATGATGTCGCTCAAGTTGTTGGTGCTGGTTATACTATTTCTCCAGAAGCGGGCGATGTTGCCACTTACATTAAACTACTTAGGGTCGCGCTGTTAATGCCAATTGTAATGATGGTATTTTTTGCCTTTAAAGAGAAAAACAGCAAAATGTCGGCTGGTGTTAGCGCTTTTATACCGGGTTTTTTAGTTATGTTTTTCGTGTTGGCATTGTTAAAAAATGTTGGTGTGTTACCTATGTGGTTAATTGACATTATTCGAAGCTTGTCGAGTAGCTTACTGGTTATTGCCATTGCAGCGATTGGTGTTAGAACATCGTTAAAACAAGTGTTATCTGTTGGTTGGCGACCGGTATTATTAATGGCGAGTGAGAGCGTATTTTTGGCTGGATTGGTTATTTTGGGCATTATCTTTTTTTATTAATAAGGCTTTATAAAGCTTTTTTATGGTAGGTCGTAGCGAATATAACTGCGAGCAATGAAGCAAAAAGTGCGCATACGAGGTGTGGTTTATGCGCACAAATTTAATCGACAATTTTAATTGCATAGCGGCCTAACTATGGCTTTACTTAAAATTCACTATCAACAGCATTTGCATCTTTAATACGTTCAATGCGCGCTTCTTCTTCCTCAAATGCCGCTTTAATTTCTTCAAGCACGGTATCAACATCTGCAGCGCCAGTATCTTCTTCAAACAAGCCGGTTAGCGGGGTTTCTGGTGTTAACTCACCTGATTCGAATAATGCCCACATTTCTTGGCCATATTTACTTTGCTTTAATGCCGGACTAAATTGACCATAGTAGTTAGTCATATTAGTAACATCACGCATTAACATTGACTTGGCGTTATTGTTAGCAGAAGCATCAACTGCCTGCGGCAAATCAATAATAACCGGGCCGTAGTCATCTACTAAAACGTTAAACTCTGATAAATCGCCATGAATAACCCCAGCACAAAGCATTAATTTAACGTAATGCATAACTAGGGTGTGATCTTCTTCAGCTTGCTCTGCTGGCATAACTACATCATTTAAGCGTGGTGCAACATCGCCATCGTCGGTGGTAACAAGTTCCATTAATAATACGCCGTCGAAGCAACCAAAAGGTTGAGGTACGCGCACGCCAGCTTCTGCTAGTTGATATAGCGCGTCAACTTCAGCATTTTGCCAAGCGGATTCTTGTTGATCACGGCCATATTTAGAGCCTTTTTCCATTGCTCTAGCACGACGACTGTTGCGACTTTTTCTGCCTTCTTGATATTGTGCTGCTTTTTTAAAGCTGCGCTTAATGGCTTCTTTGTAAACTTTCGCACAGCGAATATCATCGCCGCAACGCACCATATAAACAGTGGCTTCTTTTCCACTCATTAATTGGCTTATTACTTCGTCTATTAGGCCATCATTTACAAGTGGCTGTATGCGTTTAGGTACTTTCATAGCGCCGTTATACCTTAGTTGGGCGTTGGAAGATAGAACAAAATTATAACTTTTTATTTATCAATAGATTAAAACATTGTCTGGTTTACGTATTAACTTGGGGTAGTATAATCAAATCTATTTTACATTAACACAACGCCTTATGATCCCATTTATAAATCAGTTACCTAAAGATGAAGAAGTCAGGTGGTTAGCAGCGCTTAATCAACGCTTGCCGAATGAAAATGTTGTGTCGTTTTCTGAGCTTAAATCTAGTGATAAAGCGGGTATTGAATTAGCCATTGTCGCTAACCCAAATATTGATGAATTGGCTGAACTTAAAAGTTTAATTTGGGTGCACAGTGTTTGGGCTGGCGTTGAGCATTTAATGCTTTCACTGGCTAACTCATCAATTGACGTTGTACGATTAATGGACCCAACGCTTAGCCAAACCATGGCAGAAGCGGTGTTAGCATGGAGCTTATATTTACACCGAGAGATGCCGCGCTATGCCAAGCAGCAAAGAAAAAAACAATGGCAGCAACATCAACTAGTGCCAGCGAGTAAGCGACGTATTGGTATTCTGGGTTTAGGAGAACTTGGGCAAGTTAGTGCAAAACAGCTACAAATTAATGGTTTTAATGTTATGGGCTGGAGCCGAACTGAAAAAGCTATTGAAAACATTAGCTGTTTTAGTGGCGATAGCGGCTTAGCTGAAATGGTCGCGCAAAGTGATATTCTAGTGTGCTTGCTGCCGTTAACTTCAATCACGAAAGGGATTATTAATAAAAGTTTATTAAATCAACTACCCACAGGTAGCGCCATTATTAATTTTGCACGTGGTGGCATTATTAACACCAGCGATTTACTAGCAGCTTTAGATAGCAATCATCTTAACCACGCCGTACTCGACGTATTTGAACATGAACCTCTAAACGCAGAAAGCGAACTGTGGCAACACCCAGATATAACTGTTTTGCCACATATTTCAGCGCCAACAAACCTCAATAGTGCCAGTGACATTGTCGCAAAAAACATAACAACTTACCGCACAACCGGACAGCTACCTACCACAGTTAATAAACTTATAGGGTATTAAGGGCAGCTATCAGCTTTAAGCTATCAGCTTTAAGCTATCAGCTATCAGCTATCAGCTATCAGCTATCAGTTGTAAGTTGTAAGTTGTAGGTTGTAGGTTGTAGGTTGTTAGTCTCTTACTGACAGCTGACAGCTGACAGCTGACAGCTCTAAGCTTAAAGCTATTTACTGACAGCTCTAAACTTAAAGCTATTTACTGACAGCTGACAGCTATAAACTTAAAGCTTTTTACTGACAGCTCTGAACTTAAAGCTTTTTACTGACAGCTGACAGCTATAAACTTAAAGCTTCTTACTGACAGCTTCGAACTTAAAACTTCATAAGGGTTTTGCTGTAATAACATAACGTTCGTTTGAGTCGTTGCCTAGTTGGTTAAAGGGGTAGCATGTAATTAATACTAATGTTTGTTCATCAGCGATTAACGGCAGTTGACCTGTTGTGGCATCGACTATGTCAATATTTTTTACTTGATATAGTTGGGTTTTTCCTTGCCCGTCAACTAATGAAATAACATCTTTCATGGCAATATCCTCTAAAAAAGCAAAGTGACTATCTCTATGACCTGCCACCACAAAAGGGTTTGTTGCTTTAGGTTGGTTAAATGGCGCAACGGCACCAGCTGAGAACGCTAATGTGGTTGGGTCGCCGCCATTTAACACCACAATACTTTTATCTAAACGTTGAAATATCAGTTCAGCAATAGGGTATGTATCAGCCCAAGGCCAAGGTTTAATTGCTACCAAAGGTTTTGGTGCTGTTATTGATTGCTGCCAACTGTAATTAATTAATTGTTGCGACAGCCAGGCTTTAGTTGGCAGCCAACTGGCTTGAATAGACATAACGCCTCCAATAATCACTAAGGCTAAAACGACTAATTTTTGAAAAAGTTTAGTGACGTTAGTCATGTTATTTAGACCAAATACGTAACAATAAAGGTGCTGATAACATTAATATCAATCCGATAACTAACTGTTGATGCCAACCCAGTGCTGTTCTGGGCATTGCCACCATTAAGTTTTCATGGGCTTTTGCTAATGTATTCATTTGGTACTTAGCTTTTATCGCGTTATTTTTTGCACTATTTTTTGCCGTTATAGGAAGTAACTCCGCTGGCATTTCTACGGCAATAAAACTGGTGTATGGCGATAGGGTTTGATGGGCAATTGAAGTAGAAATAACGTCTGCTTTTACTTGCGCTTTATCAGCACCAGTAACCAAGCTGTCTAACAAGTTTTCAATTTTTCTACGGGCCCAAAGTGTTGATATACCTTTCGATGATTGATTGTCATCAACTATTACTTGCTGGTACCAAGGGCTTTGTGCGCTATCACCCATAGCTTGCATGCTGGTAATGGGGAGTTTAGATTTTACGGTTATTTGTAAAGGCTCTCCCATGTATAAATCGGTAATTTTTTTCGGAAAAACCTCAGTTTCTTGATGAACTAGATTATCAAAAATCAATGAAATATTGGTTATCGCCGGATGGTTTATTTTGCTCATTAAGGCAGTCATTTGTTTTTGCACATCCTCGCTATTATTAATAAAAACATAACTGCCACGACCGAATTGCGCTGCTTTTTTCATAAAATAACCATTAGGAGCTGCGCCAATACCCACTGTAAATAAGCGAAAGTTGGCTTGAGCACCTTCAAGTAACTGCATTAATTCGAACTCATTAGCCACTGCGCCATCAGTAATAAAAATAACTTGTCGAATGGCTTTTGCGGTTTGCTGTTGATCTTTTGCCATAACCAGTGCCTGACTTAAAGGGCGATACATTTCAGTACCGCCATCAGCTTGTAAATGATTAATAAATTGCTGTGCTTGCGCTATGTTGTGATTAGTAGCCATTTGGGTTTTGGTAAATAATAGCGATACGTTATCGTCGAAGGCGATAATATTAAAACTGTCTTCTGAGCTTAAGTTTAAAATAGCTTGTTGAAGGCTCGCTTTAGCTTGTGCTATGGCGCTTCCCTGCATAGAGCCTGAAGTGTCAATAATGAAGATAATATCTCGCGATAACGTTGACACCTGCTCACTTTCTGGCGGAAAAAAGGTTAATAAAGTAAAGTATTCATCACCTATTTGCTCAGTAAAACTACTTACTTGAGGTTCATAGCTCGCTTTAAGCTGCCAACTGATTTCAAAATCCTGTTTAGCCGTTGTTTGTTGTTTTTGCAGGGTAATTAAGTACTGGGATTCTTGGTTATCAAGCGCTTGTGTTTGTATGTTATGGCTAGCACTTTTAATCGTGCGAATGCTAGCTCCAGCATTAAGCGAAATACTAATCGCAGTATGGTTATCTGCTATCGCTTTGGGCAATACTTCTGAGTTATATTCAATGCGCTTTAAAGCCTCTTTAGCGTTATGAAAGAGGGCTTCTGAGTTAGGCTTATCAAATGTTTTTTGATCATAAATGCTTTGATAGCGAGTGGTGATTGCTACAGGTAAGCGCAAATTAAAAACACTTTCACTCAAACTATTTTTAGTAATGTTAACCGGCATAATAAACTCTAACGTTACCTCTACTTTTGATAAAGGCGGAATATTGGCAATGTTGTTAGTGAACAAATTTGGCTTTTGTTGCTGTACTAAACTCGCTTTTTTTCCTTGTTTTTTTGCCTGCTGATAAACGGCCTTCGCCGCTTGTTTTTCCATAATTTGGCCAATGATAACTTGGTCAGCCATCTTGATCGTTAAGTGTTTTATGGCAGAGCTTTCAGGTAACGGGAATTGATATTCACCCGAAACCGAACTGTTATAAGGGTTGATAAATACTTGCTTTATTCGTGCATAAGCCACCAAACCATTAACCTCGATATTCGCAGTAATATCTACCGGTAATGTTGCGCGCTGGCGTTTGTCAGGGTGACTAAATAACAATTGAGGCCCCTGAATTAAAGGGTTTTCGGTAACCGACGACATTTTCGCTGGTAATTCTTGATTAAATGTAGCTGCTCGAGCAAAAGGTACAATAACAGCAATAACACTTGTTACTAGCAAAAATAGAATGATAAATTTAAGCCATTTTCGGCGTTGTTTTTTGCGCTTTTGTTGATAAAAGTATGAATGTTGATAATCGATTAGCCTTAAATTTTTATTTGAGTTAAACACTTGAAGCTCCAATATTGAGTTATTAGGGCTATTTCAACAAAACAAAAAGGATGCGGGGCGTTAACATTGAGGCAAAGTGGTGAGCAATTGTGGCAAAATTATGGCTTTGGAGCGCAAGAATAAGTTATTGCGTTCAGCTGCCAAGGTACATTTTACATTGTTAGCAGGGGTAAGTTTTTATGAAAACTAAAGTCAACAAAGCAGTAAGAGTAAGTTATAAGTATCTCTTACATATAAAATTTTAAGACTTTAGCGATTAATCTACATTGTCAAAAACTTGTTGCGCCTGAGTCCAAAAATCGCTCGATATTTTATTGATAACATTCGATTCTGCATTGATTAAAATGGCAAAACCTATATCAAGTGTTGGTGAGTAGCCTATATCAGCACGATAACCAGCAACCCAACCTGAGTGATAAATTATTGGGTGACCTGCAAACTGATAAATTCGCCAGCCATAGCCGTAGTGAGCATCGGTGAGGTGTTCTCGCCAATATCGACGGCGTAAGTCTTTCTTGGTTTTTATTCTTGGTGTGGTGAGCTCAGAAAGCAGGGCAGGTGAAAGCACTTCAGGGTTATTACCCAAGTTGGCTATTAACCATTTCGATAAATCTGTGATGCTAGCATTTACCCCAGCGGCTGGCGCAACTTTATAATAGTCGGGCTCTACATTTACTGTACGCCAAACATAGCGCCTAATGTCTTTTCCTGCTCGAGTTTTTTTACCCGTTTTTACTCTTTTTCTTAAAATATGCGGTTGTGCAGTATTATTTTTAGTTAAAAACACATCAATACCGACTGAAGCATTATCCATTTTTAATGGAGTAAACACTCGCTCTTGCAGCAAACTTGCATAACTTCGCTTAGTAACGGCCTCTATAGCCGGTTGCAAAAATCCGTAAGCAATATTTTGGTAACCGTAACATTTAGCCGGCTGACAAATAGGCGTAACACGGTCAAAACGACTAATTATTTTTGCCATACTCCAGTTTTCATGGAGTAAATTGTCGTAGGCATTTGGCATTAAACCCGTTGAATGGCTGAGTAAGTGTGTTAATTGAATTTTTTCTGCTGCACCTTTACTTGCCAGTGCGAAATTAGGCAAAAACTTTGTAATAGGATCAGATAAATTAAGCTTTTTTTCTTGCGATAACATAGTCGCAATGGTCGCTGCGAAAGGCTTTGAAACAGAAGCGAGACGAAACACCGTGTTTTCGTTTATTTTTTGTTTATTCGTTTTATCGGTGTAACCAAAACTCTCAATGGCAATAACTTTATCACCTTTAACAACAACATAAGCAGCACCAGGAACACTGAATTTATTTAATTCAGTGTTAATACTGTTTGAAAGCTTTTTCTTAAAACTATTATATTGAGCGGCATTTACGTTGGAGATAGAGCACAGGATAAAAATAACCGAGAGAAAGCGAAAAAGCATGTAAGCAACCAATTTTGAGAAACATTTAATTCTAACGAGTTAATTTGTAAATAAAAAGTAAAATTAACTCGTATGAAAGATTTACAAGCTTTAACTTGAATAAGTCAGGTTAAAAGCTTGATAGTGAAGGTGAACTTATTTATTTGTGTTGCTTAGCACTGAACCAGAAATTCATAAAATCTGCTGTTAGCTTGTTTTCAATCTCCATTACTCGCTCTGTTGGGCAAAAAATGGTGAAGATAATTTGTGTATCGCCAAGCTCTGACGTAGCAACTTCAATGTGTGGCTCAGGCCCAGCTATGGTTATATCTAATCTATGCTCAATGACTTGGTTATATCTCGCGGCAACATCATTAAAATCAGCACAATAACTATTGGCCTTTTCTTTTAGTGCATCAATAAAGTCAAACGGGTTTACGCTGCCATCGCGGGTCAAGGTAAAATGGTGTACTGCATAGCGCTTAAGAAAGTTTAAGTTTTTTATAGGGGTAGTAATTAATTGATTGTTCGGTAAATAAAGTGTTTTACCTGTAAATTGATAATTGCTTACATTCACTTCTAATAAGGTTAAGTTAATCCAATTAATAGAGTTTACCTCACCACAATAATTACCCACTTGGATCCAATCGCCGACTCTGAATGGGCGGTTAGATACAATATAAATAAAACCAATAAAGCATTGAATAAACTCTCTTGTTGCCAACACTATAGCGACAACAAAAGCGGCAATTGAAAAGGCGAACATTTGTATTTCAACTGACCAAATATTAAACAAGACGACGATCAGACCAAAGTTAAAAATATTATTTAAAAAGTTAACGGTGAAGCGTTTGTCGATTTTTTTCTTTTTTGCACGACGTTTTATAAAGCGGGTAATAACTAACTTGAAGGTAATGATAGTAACAATTAAAACAATAGTAACTATAGATTTGTTTTCTAGAAGATTTTGCAGCATGAGTTACCTATAAGTTAATACATTAAGAACGTACTTTAGTGCGATAAAAGTGGCACCATAATGGATTTAAAGCGACAAATCGAGTGAAATATGACTTTAATTTTTGATTATAACTATTCGCCGATAAAACCAGTACGGCATTCGTTCAGCTAAGATTCAGCCTACACTAAGTAAACTGATGTTAAGTTACAATTAATCACGCAATATTTGGCGATTAAGGCCTGTAGTCTGTGGTATGTATTTTGAGCTAAGGTTTAAAGTATTAATCATCTATAGTGATTAATTTATCACAAAAGTCGCCGTTTAAAAGTCGTCTTAATTTTTTACGATAGTGTGATTAAATCGCTTGTTTAATTTAATAATAACGCTGTTGATGGCGTATTATCATTTAATTTTCAAAAGGATATTTTATGAAATTTTCTACTTCTACATTGTTGGTGACATTACTACTAAGTTTTTGCTCTTTTACATTTGCTAATAATAGTTTGCCAACTCACCGGCATATCTCAGTTACCGGCACGGCTGAGTTAATGACAATGCCAGATATAGCCGTGCTACATTTAAATGTTGAAAGTGAACAAAAAACCAGTTTAGAGGCAAAAAAAGAAGTGGACCTGCGAGTGAATAATTTACTGGATGGTTTAGTCGATTTTGATATTAATGAAGATAATGTATCGGCGTCTAATATTTCAACAGAAATACGCCGCAGTTATAACCGTGGTGAGCAAGATACTATTGAAGGTTACATTGCTCGAAGAACACTAAAAGTAACGCTAAATAATATTGATAAACTAAACGCCTTTATGGACTTTGTACTCTCGGTAAAAATTAATGCGATTCGAAATATAGAGTTAACGTCGTCAAATCAGAAGCAATTACAGCAAGAAGTTAATGCACTTGCTGTTAGTAACGCTAAAAGCAAAGGTAAATCGTTAGCTAATGCTTTTGATGCGGAATTAGGCGCAATTTATAGTATTAATGCCAGTTCAAATCAAAGCTATCATAGATACGGTGCGAATAATGAAGGTTATAAAATGAGATCAAGTATGGCTGATAGCGCCGCAAAACCTGGCCGTTATCTTCAAGAAAATATTGTTTTTTCAGCAACCATTGATGTGGTCTTTGATCTTGAATTATAAAGTCATACTTCAGCAACAATAATATTATTGCTAACTCACATGGTACTAAGGGACCAAATATTAACAGGCCGAAATAAGTTAATCTTGAGCATAAATTTATATTACCAATATATAATAAGGAAACCTTATGCTTAACGAAAAAGTTGCCCTGATTACCGGCTCAACTAGCGGTATCGGCTTAGCTACGGCCCATGTGCTAGCCGCGCAGGGAATTAACTTGGTTTTACATGGCTTAATGTCAATTGATGAAGGTGAAGAATTAGCGGCTGAATTTTCTGCTCAATATGGTATTAAAGCCATTTTTGACGATGCCGATTTAATGAAAGTTGAAAGTATTGAGCGATTAATACAACACGCTATTGAGCAAATGGGCAGTGTTGATATTTTAATTAATAATGCTGGCATACAACACACTGAGTCGGCTGAAAATTTTCCGTTAGAAAAGTGGAATGCAATTCTAGCGATTAATTTGTCAGCCGCGTTTCATGCCATTCAATATGCTTTACCGAAAATGAAACATAACAATTGGGGCAGAATTATTAATGTTGCTTCCGTTCATGGTCTTGTGGGCTCAGTAAATAAGTCGGCATATTGTGCAGCAAAACATGGCTTAGTGGGCTTAACAAAGGTGCTAGCGTTAGAATGCGCAGAGCATGGTGTTACGGTAAATGCTATTTGTCCTGGCTGGGTTGATACGCCGCTAATAAACAATCAAATTTCAGCTATAGCTGAAAAACAAGACATTAGTTTTGATGATGCAAAATACAAACTGGTAACGGCAAAACAACCTTTACCTGAGATGATGGCACCAGAGCAAATAGGTGAATTTATTTTATTTCTTTGCAGTGAAAGCGCAAGAAGCATTACCGGATCTGCATTGCCTATGGATGGTGCCTGGACTGCACAATAGTTATTTTCTGAATGAGTTTTGACATTTTAAAAAGTAAAAAAAAGGGCTGTCTCGGTTAAATGAGGAGCCCATAGGAAGTTAGTAAAATAGGAAGTTAGTAAAATAGGACGTTAGTGGATTTGCTGCGGATATTTTTCAGCTAGCTTATATATTAGTTAAATGTACTGAATATATTGTCTTAAATAAGGCTGTTAAAGTTGTTCTTATTTAGCTTCAATAAACTTTTTAATCATCAAATAAGTTTGATGATATTGCTCAGGGACCAATTTAGAAAGCAGCATGTAAGCGTGAATTAATTCATCAAATTGATAATGCTCAACACTTACACCCGCTTGTTGAGCTTTGTCAGCATATAAGCAACCTTCATCTCGTAAGGGATCACAGCCTGCGGTTATCACTAAGGTTTTTGGCATTTTATGCGTAAACGCGCCCAGTAGTGGCGATGCATTTTTTATTAATGATGCTGTAGCTTCATTTGTCTCTAATTCTATATTATCAAGCTGAAAATATTGCTGAAAGTACCAACGTACTTTGTCGGCTTCTAGCAAAAAACCTTCGCCATTTTCGGTAATTGACGGACAGCTCATGGTGTAATCAACACTGGGGTAAAGCAATATCTGCTTATCAATACTTATTTTAGAGTTATTAATATTGTTAGCAACTAAGCTTGTACAAATTGCACCACCAGCGCTATCACCCGCAAGATAAAGTTGTTGGTTGAATTTATAACCTTGGAGTAGGTCTTGATAATTTTCCAAAAGGAACTGGCAGTCGTCTATTCCACAGGGATATGGATGCTCAGGAGCTAAGCGGTAATCAATACAAATAACAATTGCATTAGCCGCAATGGCTAGCTCGCGACTTATAGGGTCATACAATTCAATACTGCCACACATGTGGCCACCACCATGAAAATGTAATAAAACTGGTAAGGCTTTTTCTGGATTTGGATGATATATACGTACCGCCACACTATGATCTCCGGCTTTAATAAAAGTATTTTTTATTAAAGGCACTTCAGGGCCTGGGATCATATATGCGGTTAGATTTTCTAAGTTCTGCCTAATAATAGCCGGTTCAAATGCGGCACCACTTGCTTTTGCTTGTTCAATGCCTTGATTTACTTGCTTAAGTAATGGCTTTAAATTGTCTGAAACTATACCTCGCATGTTAACTCCCTGCTTGTAATTTTTCTTTCTTGCCAGATTCCGGTAAAAAGTAGCTACCAATAAATAGTGTTGAACTTAATACTGTGATCAAAATAAACGACCACGTAAAATCGCCTTGATGACTATCCACCAAACTACCGAATATCCACAAAATAAAGGTCGAAATTATATAACTGATTGAGTAAAACATACTAAAAATAATGGTAATACGCGGTAAGGTCATTTTCGGTAATTCGTGCGGAATTGACACTAAAGCGGTAACGGGTAAGAAAATAAAAAAGCCAAGCACCATGGCCGCAAACGTTTGTAACCAATAGAGTTCACTAAATGAAAATATCGCTGTGCTAATAATGACTACAAAGCCAGACCAACGAATAACCGGTATACGCAAAGGAACTTTCTTAGCATAAATAATACCGAATATTGTCCCTACAATACCAAAGCCAATAACCCACTTACTTTGTACAATGCCGGCCTTTGGGTAGAAAGTGAATAAACAAATGTAGAAGGCTAAAATGCCTGAATATGCTAGGCCGTAAATCCAATTAAAGCTGTCTTTTAGTCCTTCACGATAATGGTAAACCTCAGGAGTCTCATTAATATTTTGCGTAGGGGCATCAGGCTCTTCAAATTTTACGAATAACCAGAGCACAGCAACAAGTAAGCTCATAACAGAGAAAAGTGTTAAACTATTTTGCCACCCTCCGGTAAGGTCGTTAATGCTGCCCATTTGCCACAAGATTACGGCAGTACCAATGTTAAACGCTACCGCATTAATACCATTAATGGTCGAGCGCTCCTCAGCTTTAAAAAATTGTAAAACAATCGGGTTAAAATACACCACCATAAACGCACCACCAAGACCCATTAAAAAACGGCTTAACAGTAAGAGTTCATAATTGGGCGCGTAAGGCGTGAGTAGGCCAATGGTAATTAATAAACTTGAGACAAAAAAGGCATATTTAATGCCCAGTTTTATTGCTATCCAAGCAGCGATGAAAGTACCCACAATTTTCGCTATGGTCACTGCGCCACTAATAAAGCTTGCTGAAGCTAAACTGTGTACGTCGAGCGAAAGCATAATGCTTTGCATGCTAGCGGTGCCACCAACCCAAGCCATGGCAAATAATACATAACTAAAGAAAACAATAGCTTCGACTAAATATTTGTTAGTAATTTTCATCTATGATAACTTTTATACAAAACAACAATGAATAACTAGGTTACCTGAGGATGTTGGGGAAATAAGTACTACCTTAGTGCACTATAACTCACTAGCTTAAGTGATATGCTAGTTCTTGACATCTCTATGCTAGGCATAGCATCTTTAAATCAAAGGAATAAATTTGTTAGCTTGGCTATCTATTGACACATGGTTGATCACCATTCTTTCTATAGGCTATCTTTGCCTACTTTTTTTAGTTGCTTATAAAGGCCAAAATCAGTCACCTGAACAATGGCGTTGTAAACCTTGGGTTTATAGTTTTTCATTAGCGGTTAGTTGTACCTCGTGGGCCTTTTATGGCACGGTTGGGCAGGCTGCTACTACCGGAGCTTGGCTAGCACCAATTTATATTGGCACGATACTTTGCTTGGTTTTTGCCTGGCCTATGTTGATGAAAATGTTAAAAATCATCAAACGGCAAAACTTAACTTCTATTGCTGACTTTATTGCTTTTCGCTACGACCGCTCGCCTAAAATAGCCATTACCGTTGCATTAATCGCTTTAGTTGGCACCGTGCCTTATATTGCCTTGCAACTACGGGCAATTAGCACCAGTTTTGATTTACTTACCGGTACCTTCCAATCGGGCATTAGTACCGCCTTTGTCGTAACAATTGTGTTAATTGTTTTTAGTATATTTTTTGGTACACGCCAAATTGCTGCAAGCAAGCAAAATCAAGGCTTAGTGTTAGCGATTGCTTTTAGTTCAGTGGTAAAACTTATTGCCTTAACCGCGGTTGGGATTTTTGCGACATTTTTTGTTTTTGATGGCTTTGCAGATTTAGCAACGCAGCAACAACAAAACGAGCAATTATTTACCGATCACAATTCGGTTTATCTTTCAGTGGCGCAAGCTATTTTGGGCGCTATAACTATTTTTGTATTACCGCAGCAGTTTCATATGATGATGATCGAAAATCATCATCCGCAAGAATTAAAAACCGCACGTTGGTTATTTCCGGTTTACTTTATACTCATCAATATTTTTGTTTTACCCATTGCTATTGCCGGTCTAATTACCTTTCCGGGTGGTAGTGTAGACGCTGATACTTATGTGCTTACGCTGCCTTTGTTTTTTCAACAAGCATGGTTAGGTGTTTTGGTTTACATTGGTGGTTTAGCGGCAGCCACTAGCATGGTAATTGTCTCTGCAATCGTGTTATCGACTATGATTTCAACCGAAGTTATTACGCCGTTAACATTAAAATTTAAATACTTTAGTAAGGCAGGCGCACCGCAGTTTTCAGGCCTTTTGTTGAAACAACGCCGTTTTGCTATTACCGCTATTTTGTTATTTGCTTTTGCCTTCGAACGCAGTATAAATCAACAAAGCCACCTAGCCAGTATTGGCCTACTCTCGTTTGTTTTATTATCGCAATTTGCGCCCGCCATTATCGGCGCTTTATATTGGCGAAAAGCCAATGGTAAAGGGGCATTAACAGGGTTGATTGTTGGTAGCGTTATGTGGTTTTTTACTTTATTTTTACCCATAGTTGCGCCTAACTTAGCTTGGGTAGAAAACGGTATTTTCGGCGTTGCTTGGTTAAAGCCGACAGCGCTTTTGGGGATCGATTTTTTAGACTTAACTAGTCATGGTGTGTTTTATAGCTTAATCAGTAATATTGCCTGTTTTGTGCTTGTTTCTTTACTGACTCATCGTAGCCTTGGTGAAAAACTTCAAGCGGATATTTTTATCTCTAAAAGTCAGCGCAAACATGAACGTAACTTAAGTACGGAAGATCTTTACAGTTTGTTATTACGTTTTATCGACAAAAATGCTGCCGATGCCTTGCTGAAAATTGCAAAGTCGAATCAAGCAGCACAAAGTAATAACAATGTTGATGCTATTAACCTTATTGAATACACACGTTTGCAACTATCCGGTGTTTTAGGCTCCGCCTCAACACGTATGGTAATGAAGGCTGCATCAACCTCCGAAAAAATGCCACTTGAAGATGTTGTCAGTATTGTCGATGAAGCCAATGAAATGTTTCGATTTAACCGTGAGTTATTACAATCGGGCGTAGAAAACATTGAGCAGGGCATCAGTGTTGTTGATGCAGACATGAGGTTAGTGGCTTGGAATCAACGTTATATCGAATTACTTGATTACCCCGAAGGCTTTGTGCAAGCCGGTTTACCTGTTGAAACCTTGTTAAAGTTTAATATTTCAAGAGGCATTATTGCCGGCAATGCAAATAATGAGCAAATGATCGCTAAACGCATTGCGCATATGAAAAACGGCGATAGTCATCATTTTCAACGAAAAATGCCAAACGGTATTGTTTTAGAAATCAGTGGTCAGTCGATGCCCGCGGGTGGTTTTGTGAGCACTTTTTCTGATATTACTGCTCATATTGAAGCGGAGAAAGCGCTAAAAAAAGCCAACGAAAATTTGGAAAAGCGGGTTGAAAGTCGTACGCAAGAGTTACAAAAAGCAAAATCTGAAGCGGAAGCGGCTTATAGCAGCAAAAGTCGATTTTTAGCCGCAGCGAGTCATGATTTAATGCAGCCATTTAATGCCTTATCTTTATTTACATCTATGTTAAAAAATAAAGTACAAGGAGATGAGTTAACAGCGCTTGCAGAAAACATTGATGATTCGCTTAATGTCGTTGAAGCGTTATTGTCTGATTTAGTTGAGATCTCTCGTTTAGATAGCAGCTCTGAAAAAATAGATAAAAGCCACTTTGCCTTAGATGACTTACTTAGCCCGTTAAAAAATGAATTCTCAGTTTTATCAAAGCAGGCGAACATTCAGTTTTCTTATCAATTAAGTCAATGTGTTGTGCATTCCGATAAGCGCATGTTAAGAAGAGTGATCCAAAATTTCTTATCAAATGCCGTGCATTACTGTAATGATAAGCAAGGTAAGAAAGCCGGTATTAGAAATAGAATTTTACTCGGTATACGCAGAACCAAATCAATGATTCGAGTTGAGGTTTGGGATAACGGACCAGGTATTGCTTTAGCACAGCAAAAAGCCATATTTCGTGAATTTGAGCGCTTAGAGCAAAACCGTGAAATACCGGGCTTAGGTTTAGGTTTAGCTATTTCTGAGCGAATAGCAAAATTACTCGGTTTATCTATATCGGTTAAGTCGCAAGAGGGTAAAGGTACATGCTTTAGTATTGAAATACCAAGAGTTAACACGACTGAGGCGACGTTGTTAACTGCCAATGCAGCGAATAAGCGTAATATAAGTTCAGAGGTTAATTCAGAAATATCATCAACTAAGCCTTTTAATAATATTGTGGTTTTATTAATTGATAATGACGAATTAATGCTGACGGCGATGACTAAACAACTGATTGACTGGGGTTGCCAAGTATTAACAGCATACGATCAAGCGTCATGTCAGCAAAAGCTAACACAATCAGGCCTTAAGCCAGATATAATTATTGCCGATTATCATCTTGATTATGGCAATAATGGCGTTGAGTTAGTTGCTAACCTACTTGCAGTTAAAAACTGGCAATTACCGACCATAATTTGCTCTGCTGACCCATCTGAAAGTGTTAGGCAGCACACCAGCGATGCTCAATGTTTGTTTTTACGAAAACCTATTAAGTCGTTAGCTTTAAAACGTATAATGAAGCAAGTGCTGACTTAGCTTGAGTGTCTAACTATGCTGAGTATTCCACTCAACAAGAAAGCCATTAGTTACCGTTAAAAAGCGAGGTAACTTTTCAATGGGCATTGAATTTTTTTATTATGAGACATTTAAATGCTGTGAAGGACTTAGCATTAATTGCTGGTAAGCCAACCCTGCTAAGGTACGATTATTCACTTCTAACTTTAACAAAATAGCGGAAACGTGCTTCTTAACCGTTGTTTCTTTAATATCGAGATCATAAGCGATTTGCTTATTTAATTGCCCATCAGCTATTTGCGTTAATACGATGTATTGTTGCGGTGTAAGCTGGCTTAATTGTTTAGCTAGCTTTTGATGCGCTAAATCGGTTTGTTGGTCAGCATTAAACTCAATATGCGCGGGTAGCCAAATACCGCCATCTAATACCGTTTCAATAGCTTTTGCTATAGTGGCTAAATTTGCTGATTTTGGAATAAAGGCGGCAGCGCCAAAGTTAATCGCTTTTTGCATGGTTTCAGAGTTATCGTCTGATGACACCATGATCACAACAATATCAGGAAAATGGTTTTGCAATTGCGTTAAACCCGTAAAACCGTCGTTACCGGGCATATGCAAGTCTAGAAAAACAATTTCCAAACTGTCGTTTTCGTTAACGGCTTTTAGTAAGTCGTGAAAGTTATCTACCTCTAGGGTTTCATCATCTTCAATGCACTCTACAATTGCTTGCTTCAAAGCGGTACGAAATAAGGGATGATCGTCAGCGATAATTACTTTTGCTTGGGTCATTGCAGTAGCCTTTAAATGATTAAAATTATAAGAATGATTAACAATAGAAGAGCGGATAAAGTGAAATATTATCTCACATCAAGTCGAAAAATCAGTCTTATTTATCGATGTTTTATTATCAAAAAAAGAGCCGGTAAAAACCAGCTCTTTTTATTGTTTAAAAGTAACGCTTGTTTTAGAAGCTATAACCAATAGTTAATGAAATAGTTTCAGGGTCTCCGTAATAGCCAATCAAGGTTGTATCACCACCTAAGCCAGGAGCATAACTACCATCAGTACTTTGTGCTCCTAGGAAAGCGTAATTACCTACTAAATATTCCTCATCGGTAATATTCTTCCAATGTAGTGCTGCGGTCCAATCACCGTCATTGCTATACCAGTTAATACCAAAGTTAAGTAAGCCGTAACCATCTTGTGTTAGTAAGTTATCGGTAACGTTTAAGTCGTAATCACTGCGATAGTAGTAGTTACCATTTACAACAAAAGCACCTGCAGAGGTTTCAATATCATAAGCAAAGCCTAAGTTTGCCGTAGTTTCTGGCGTATTGGTAATAGTAAAGCTATCGCTAATATCTATTGGGTTACCCGCTTCATCAAATGATCTTACTTCATCAAAAGAAGAGTCGATTAAACCAATGCTGGCAAATAAGTTTAAGTTATCGGCTGCAGCGTATTCTATTTCTAGCTCTAAACCTGATGCGGTTGATTTACCAATGTTACCTAAGCGTTGGCTTAAAGCACTGTTGTCTTCTGAAGGTAAAACAGTCACAAATTGTCTGTCTTTGTGATCAAGATAGAAAGCGGTGGCATTAACCCTTAAGTTATCATTCCACTCACTTTTTACGCCAATTTCGAATGAATCAACAACTTCTGGATCTACTGCTGGCTCTGGACCTTCTGCTCTAGGGTTAAAAGTACCTGACTTAAAGCCTTGAGAGTAACTAGCAAAGAACATCATGTCGTTCGAGTATTGATACTCAACACCAACGCGTGGTGTAAAACGTGACCAGTCTTCTTTGTCATTTAACACTTCTGGAAATTCGGTCGAAGTTCGCACATAACCTGGTACCCAATCGCTTTCAGGGTACACGGTTTCAAATGCTAAACCATTATTCACCTTAGCTGTTTTTTCTTCTGTGGTATAACGTGCACCTAAAGTCATTGATAACTTTTCAGTAAGGTCGTATGAACCTTGGGCATAAACAGCATAGCTTTCGCTGTTGTTACAACCGCTAACCTCGCGAGTTAATCCTGGTAAACCTAAAGATTGACCAAAGTTTTCTAAAATAGCATCAAAAACGCCACACGATTCGCCATCAAAGTAATATAAACCTGAAACAAAGGTTAAATTGTCTGAGTCATAGTTAAGTTGAAACTCTTGGCTAAACTGTTCATCGTCATAAATCGCAGGAACATCAAAAATACGTTCTGCGGTATTATCAAAATCGATATTCGTTTTTGAGTAGTTTTCGCGGCTTGCTGTTACAGATTTAACTGACCAATTATCGTTGATAAAGTATTCAGCGGTTAAGCTAAAGCCTTCAGATTCAACACTATTCCAAGTCGGCATGCTGGTGTAAGAGTCATAAACGCTATCAGGTACTGGCGCATCTGTTATTATGCTTGGTAGTAAACGGTAACCGCCTTTAGCATTAGAATCGTCGGTTGTTTTGTCATAGTTAAAGCGGAAAAACAAATCGTCAGTCGGTTCAAATTCAATGGTAACTCGGCCAGCAAAAACATCTTTATTGTAGTTCTCTAAGTCTTGATTAGGTTGATCAGATTGTAAGAATTCACCGTAACCATCTCGGGTTAAGTTAGCTAAGGCAAAGCCGACATATAGTTTGTCGTCGATTACCGGGATTTTACCCGCTACTTTATAATCTTGGCGGCCATAGTTACCAAAGGTTGCTTTAAGGTCTAGCTCTACATCACCAGCCATTTTTTTTGTCACGTATTTAATTGCACCACCGATAGTGTTTTTACCGTATAAACTACCTTGTGGTCCACGTAGAACTTCGATGCGTTCAACGTCAAGAATATCTAATACCGCACCTTGTGGGCGCGCCATATAAACGTCATCAACATAAATACCAACACCGGGTTCATAACCCCATAATGGATCATCTTGACCTACGCCACGAATAAAAGCGGTTAATGTTGAGTTAGTACCACGACTTGCTTGTAAAGTTGTATTAGGCGAAAACTGTTGAACCTCAGACATGACACTGACGCCATTTTGAGCTAATTGCTCGGCACCAACAGAGGTTACAGAAACTGGTACTGACTGCAAACTTTCTAAAGATTTACGCGCTGTTACTTCAATACGCTCTAACGTTGGATCATTTTTTATTTGTTCATCGGTTTCTGCAGCCATAATGCTTTGGCTAGTTAATGCTGTAGAAATTGTTATGGCTAAAATACTTAACCTAGTATTAAAACGTTTCATGGTATTTCCCCGTATTTTTTAATCTTATAAACCGCTAGTTCCAGCACTTTATTGTTTTTTTATTAGTGTGGATAAAACTCTATAGTAAATTTGAAAAAAGTTAATTTGTACTATAGTAGTATGCTGCGATTTTTTGTTTTAACTTATTGTAAATAAAGAATATAAATTTAATTTTAATTGTTTTTACATGTTATTTGTTACTGATATTTTCCTAAAGTTAAATTTTCCATGCATCAAGTAAGTACTTTATGGTGCTAATAGAAGTGCTGAGCACAAATGGCGCTTCACTGCCTCCGTCGGTTTGTTCTGGCGCTACAGCTATACCGTGCCCCATGTTTTCAATTTCTATGAGCTCAACATTGATATTTTTGTTTTTTCCATGCCATTGGCTTACTTGATAGCCTTGATATTTTGAAATCTTAGCTCGCGGCGTTGACTCCGTTAGTTGTGCCCAATGTATGGCTAATTGTTGTGAATTTTTAGGATTTACTACTGCATCATTTAAACCGGTAAATATCGACAATGCCGGCCACTTTGGCTGTACTGTATTTAGCTGTTTTACTAAAGCAGTTAATTGTTCCGCCGTTTGTGAAGGGCCGCTGCGCATGCAAGCAATAGCGGTAATTAAATTATCTGCGCAAGGATATGGCAAACCAGCAACAATAGCACCTGCGGTGAATAACTCAGGATAATTTACCACCATAGAGCTTGCCATAGCGCCACCAGCCGATAAACCTATGATATAAATATTGCTAAACGCTTGCTCGGCGTTAACTGTGTTAATCATATTTTTTATAGACAGGCTTTCACCTTGATTTTTGTCAATGTCTTGGGTGGAAAACCAATTAAAACAGCCTTTAATGTTATTATCCTGACTTTGCTGTGGAATGAGTAATGAAAACTTTTTTTTCTGCGCTAGCGCCATTAATCCACTTTGCTCTGCAAGGCGTTCACCTTGTTGCACACAACCATGGAGTAACACAATTAAAGTCTTACTGTTTATATCTCCCTGATAGTAGCTAGCACTTAACTCGCCTGGGTTATTGCCAAACTCAGTAAGTGCTGGAGTTTTTGCAAAGATAGCGTTAGTAAAAAAAAATGTTGTAGTGACAATAATCATCGATAGACATTTATACATGATAATTTTCCAAAGTTAAAAGCTATAAATCGGGTGTTATATATTAAGGTAAAAAGAGGCAGCCTCAGCTTATCAGCATGACGTATAATATAAAGGTTTAGAATGCTACTTTAGTTCCACAGTGGTTATGAAGTTCTCGTTAAATGTTTACTTTTAAAGGATTATTTTGAGCATAAAATGAATGGTTTTATTCTCAGCAGCCAAACGTTAACTTGTGAGCGCAATAGAACATTTAGAGAGCATTTAGTTTAAAGGAAGAAGGGAAGTTAGCATGCATGTTAGCCTATTAGCGCAGCGATTATTTTTTCTCAAACCATTATTAAATTTAAGCTTTGTCATAGGCATCATGACTATAGTTATTTTGTTTATTAACGGTTCAATAGAAAGTCAAAATACTTATGCCGTACCCTGTCTATTATTTGCGACTTGGAGTTTGTTATTTAGTGCCATAATCGGGTTGCTGGTGCAAAAAACCAATACCAGTAAAGTAAATAAAGGTTGGTTTAGTAGTATAAAAAGCAAGCTGGTTAACCTTATGTTCTTTTCAATGATTATCGCTTTTATTGCTATCAGTTTAGCGCTGCTATACGCGACCATTAAAATACTGAGTTTATAAAATATCGTTTTAAAATAGGTAATGTTGTTAATAAATATGTTGTTAATAAATATGTTGTACCTATACAACGAATAGATATAGCAGATTAATGGTTATTCATTTTAAGTTGTTGTTATAAAATATTAAGTATCTATTTTGTGGTTAGCTTTTCATGCATTTATTAAACGATTCTTGAAAGGCTGAACAGCTTTGATTTAAAAGTTTTTTTTACCTATTTAGCATATAAACTAAAAAAAGGGGTTTTTACAACACTAGGTAAATGATGGCTGTTTAGTATACTATCGGGTCAAATGAGTAAATTATTCCTTCATTAAAAGAGCAATAAAATGGAAAATGAACAACACCTAGCCTTACTTGGGGCTATTGCCCAGGGTGACAAAAAGGCGTTTTCAGAGCTGTATCAATCAACCAGTCAACAGCTTTATGCCGTGAGTTTGAAAATGCTAACGCGTAAAGAATTAGCCGAAGAAGCACTTCAAGAAGCCTATGTACGTATTTGGCATAATGCCTCTGAATATCGCCAAGGTAAGGGCAGTGTGCTTACTTGGATGATAAGTATTGTACGGTATCGTGCATTAGATGTTCTTCGCTATAACAAAGTAAGAAAAGAAAGTGAGTTTGATGAAAGTAATAATTTTGATATCGAAACCATTGAGCAAGTTAGCGATGCTGAGCAATTGTTGTTAGATAAATGCTTACAACAGCTCGATACTCAACAGCGCCAAGCAATATACCTTGCTTACTTTAATGGCTGTTCTCATAAAGAGGTGGTTAAACACTTAAATAATCCGTTGGGCACCATTAAAAGTTGGATCAGACGCGGACTTATGAGCTTACAAAGTTGTTTAACATCATGAATTATCAATCCGAAAACCTCAAAAACTCACTAGCAGCAGAATATGTTCTTGGTACTTTGCGTGGTCCTGCTCGTCAACGCTTTCAAAAGCTAATGATGCAACACTCAGCTTTCAGCGAGGCAACTTCAACATGGGAGCAACACTTAAATACTTTAGGCCAAAAACTACCACCGGTAACACCGGATAGTTCTGTTTGGCTGCGAATAGAGCAACAATTAGGCTTTACTGACGCGCCAGTTCAAAATAACCAGCCAATAAAAACAAGCGAACAAACCGTCAGTAAAGTTGTACCAATCACCAAAGCTAGATCTAGAGTGTGGCAAAGTATTGCAGGATTAGCTTCAGCTGCCGCATTAGTTCTTGCTGTACTTTTAGTTAACCTTGATACAAGCGTTCCAGACACCAAGCAACTTGCTTTGGTAAATAATGAACAAACGCAATTATTATGGGCATTAGAAATAAGTGCAGATACTATTAGTGTTCAGGCAACTAAAAGCTTAGTAGCACAAGCCAATGCTGATTATGAATTGTGGATAGTCGCAGCCGATGGCAGAGCACCAATTTCGTTAGGGCTACTGCCTAAAACAGGTAAGTTAAGCTTAAGTAAGCCAGCAATATTTGACCAAATTGAAATTGCTGCGTTAGCGGTTAGTATAGAGCCACTAGGCGGTTCACCAAATGGTTCACCCACAACGGTATTATATACTTCTAAGCTTGTCACGCTTTCGTAATGCTTAGGTAACACCTAAATAGAGCGGTTTAACAGTAAATGCCAAAAGCGAAACATTTGTTTCGCTTTTTTTATGGCTAGAAATAATATCAAGTTGATTAATTACCTACTCATTTTGCCTGTTTAACATGAATACCTACTGCGCTATTAAGCTCTTTTTTACAGATTCAGTCCTAGATTATTTCATTAATCTACTTGCTATAACCATGCTATTTAATATTTATAACGACACTTTTCGAGATGAATGTTTAGGGTAAAATAATATTAAATTTAAAATATTTTTTATAAGTATTAGTTAACAAAGACTTAGATGAAATAATGGAAGGAAAATATAATTATTTGAAAAATATATTCATTTTTTTGAATCCAAAAGTGAATTTCAGACGTTTAACTTTATGAGCTTTCAAGAAAGTAACCACTAAGAAGTATAAAATTAAAAAGGAAACGTCATGAAAAAATTTAAAATAACGCTGATTACCTCGGTAATCATGAGTGCTACCTTGTCTCAAGCTGTTTCAGCATCGAGTCATCGTGAAGCACCTAATCTTACGCGTATGCCTACAGTAGATTCCACAGATTTTTACGCATTCAATAGTTACGAAGAAGGTCGCGGTGATTACGTCACATTAATTGCAAACTATATTCCCCTACAAGACGCTTATGGTGGACCTAACTACTTTGCTATGGATCCGGCAGCATCTTATGATATTCATATTGATAACGATGGTGATGCTGTTGAAGATATTACTTTTAGCTTTAACTTCAGCCAAATGTTAGGTAACAATAATGCCGGTATAGCCTTAATGGTTGGCCCTGAAGGTGAACAAAAGTCGGTTGGTGTGCCACTTAAAAACGTAGGTGGCATTAGTATGGCAGACCAAGCTGCAGCCAACTTCTCTGAAAGCTATACCGTTAAAATGACTTCCGGCCCAATGGCAACTGGCACTAGCGTAAGTGTTACAAATACTACCTCTGGTGGCGCGAGCTTTGCTAAACCTTTAGATTACATTGGTAATAAAACATTCAGTAGTGCACAGCAGTACATGGCTTATGCGAATAGTCATATCTATTCAGCGGCTATTCCGGGTTGTGACGCTCCTGCCAAAGTTTTTGTTGGTCAACGCAAAGATGCTTTTACTGTTAACTTAGGTCGCGTATTTGATTTAGTAAATTTTGTGCCTGTTGAAGGTGATAGTGCTCCAGGTGCGGGTGATGCTGCTGGTTTTCCTGGCGGTATTACACAATCAGCAATGAATGATGACTTAGCTGACAAAAATGTTACTAGTATTGCCATTGAAGTACCTACTGCTTGTTTAACGGGCGATGGTAATGGTGTAATTGGTAGCTGGACTTCAGCAAGTTTACCGCAAGCGAGAATTTTAAACCCAAATGCTAGCTTCGATAAAACTGAAGTAAACGGTGGAGCAATGACACAAGTTTCGCGTCTTGGTTCTCCATTGGTTAATGAGTTAGTTATTGGTATTGCCGATAAAGATAAGTTTTCTACGTCGCACCCAAGTAATGATGGCCAGTTTGCTGATTATGTAACACACCCAACCTTGCCTGAGTTGCTAAATATCTTATTTAAAGATGCGGTTAATACCACACTTAATGCCAATATCGAAACACTTGCACCAACTAACTTTCCGCGTGTTGATTTAGTTACAGCATTTTTAACCGGCTTTCCTGGCGTGAATCAAATGTCGACTGTAACTGCTTCTGAAATGTTACGTTTAAATACTGGAATCGCAGCCGTTTCTGCTGATATGCAGTCATCGTTTGGTGTTGCGGGTGATGACTTAGCCGGCTTCCCAAATGGTCGTCGTCCAGGTGATGATGTGGTAGATATTGCGCTTCGTGTAGTAATGGGACGTTTATGTTATCCAATTCCAGTTAACGGCACCGATACTGATTTAGGCTTGTGTGCGCCTGAAGATGCAAGCGTTGGTAACGTACCATTTACAGATGGAGCCCCAAGTAATGCTTCTATGATAGGAACAAGTTTTCCTTACTTAGCCATGCCATTACCTGGTTCTGAATAAGGATCACTATGATGAATTATAGTAAACACAATACGGCATTGAACACTAATGCACGTCGTCCACTTAAATTATTGAGCTTAAGCTTGGGGGCAATAATAGTGCTTGCCGGCTGTAACAATGATGATAAAGCTGAAACACCTAATACAGCGCCCACTACAATAACGGTTGATCTGATCACGCAAACAGAAACATCTATTACTGATTTGTTAAGTGCTGATGATGCTGATGGCGATATTTTGACCTTTAGTTTAGATCAACAAGCGATGTTAGGGGTTGTAACCATTGCTGAAAATGGTGGTTTTATTTACCAGCCTAATGACGAAGTTACTGGTAGTGACAGTTTTACTTTTGCAGTAACCGATGGCGTAAATACACCGGTTACTGGCACCGTTAATATTACCATTGAAGCGCTAGTAGTATCTTTTGATACATCGAGTCGTGCAGCTTTTAATCAGCAGCCAACAGATAAACCACTATCGACAAATGGTCGAGTGTTTATTCAAGATGTTGAAGATCCAACAGCTTACGACGACATACTCTCTCAGTAATATCGAGCTTGACTGCGCCAAGGAAGGCGCCCTTTTATGGATGAAAATATGCCAATGCAAATGTTTACCAATTACACCATTAAAACGCAGAAAACCAACCTTAAAAGTAAGTTAAGAAGTTGTGGAATAATTCGCTTTAAAAACGTATTTATCTTGGCTTTTTTATTTATTACGTCTCCAGTATTTTCCGAAAGTTATATTCCTAAATCAGAACAAAGTATTGTTGCTAAATGGACAGTGCCTAAACCGGCAAAGCAACCGAAAGTTTTTATCGCTCAACTCATTAAAGATGCCAGTAAACCAGGCTTAGCGAGTCGATATTATGGTCGAGCAAGTGCACTAATTAAGCCTTTGCTAGCTGCAAGCCCTAATGATGTAGAACTACAGTTTTATTCAGCAACAGTACTTCAGCATTATCATCAATTTGACCAAGCGCAGCAGTTGCTTACTCAAATACTACAACAACAGCCAAGTCATATCAGCGCTTGGCTAATGAAAGCCAATATTCACATGGTACAAGGCGATTTAGCCGCAGCGAGAAAAGCCTGTGTGCAAGCATTAGGTCAAGGCGGCCTTTTTGTCAGTACAGTTTGTGTATTAGAAGTTAATGCGGAGCAAGGTCAGGTTGAGCAGAGTTACCAGCAGTTAAAACATGTTGTTAGTGTTGCAGGCGATATTCCACATGAAGAGAATATCTGGCTTAAGCAAATCTTGGCTGATTTAGCGCAGCGACAACAGTTGACGCAACAGGCAAACGCGCATTTAGCCGGTTATCCGTTAACAGAAATGCCAGTAAGTTATTTAGCTTTATGGGCCGATATTCAGTTGTCTGAACAACAAAACAATTCGGTATTAAATACCCTTGGCCCTATAGTTTTAAACAGTGACAGTTTTGATGATGCTTTATTGTTACGACTCGCTTTAGCAGAAAAAAATATTAATCTCAGTGGTAACTCGATAAACACTATTTGGAAAAATAGATTAAAGCAACGAATCGACATACGTTTAAAGCGCAACGACACCGCACACGCAGCAGACATTGCTCGTTATTACTTAGATATTAAGCCGGATCAAAGTAAAGCGCTTTACTGGGCAGAAATTAATTGGCAACAAGCGAAATTACACACTGATAAGCGTATTCTTGAACGGGCAAAAACAGCGCAAAAATCGAGCAATATTTAATAACGGCAAACACCATAAACATGTTAACAGTTAAAATTAGGATAGTGAGTAAACTATGTCGAAGTGGTTAAAAATAAGCTTAGTGCTAGTATCGTTTTTATTGAGCCATGTCGTTGCCGCTCATCAATTAAGTACCAGTTACATTATTGCGAAAATGGACGATACCGGCCGCATTAATGGCCAATGGCAATTAAGCTTAACCGATTTGGAATTAGCGGTAGGTTTAGACCTAAATGCCAATGGCGAGTTAACATGGGGAGAAGTTAAAGGTAGTCAAACTAACATTGCTAGTTACTTAGCAGAGCATTTAAAACTTAGTCGCGATAACCTTTCATGTAACCTCAGTTTTGGGGTGGTAGAGCGCTTGCAAGATCATGCCAACGAAGCTTTTGCAGTTACCGATTTTTCAGGGCAATGCGCCATTAGTGGCCCACTAAATGTTAAATACAGTGCGATATTCGCATTAGATAGTAGCCATGAAGTTATCCTTAATGTTGGCGATGCCAGTAATTCACACAGTTTTGTTTTAGACGATACCACTCGAGAAATAAGCCTAGATATAAAAGCGGGTAGTTGGCAAACCACTTTCACTCAATTCGTTTATCAAGGCATGATTCATATTTGGATAGGAATAGATCATATTCTTTTCCTACTCGCATTATTATTGCCGGCAGTATTGCACCGAAAAAATAATCAGTGGCAAGCCATTGAAAGTGTTAAACCTATTTTAACGCATACGGTTTGGATTATTAGCGCGTTCACACTAGCACACTCGCTAACGTTAACAGCTACGGCATTAGGTTGGTTAACGCCAAGCAGTCGTTGGGTAGAGCTTGGCATTGCGGTTTCGGTATTGTTTGCGGCAATAAATAATATAAAGCCTGTTGTTTTAAAGTTAGCTTGGTTAACTTTCGCCTTTGGTTTATTGCACGGTATGGGGTTTGCTGGAGTATTAGGTGAACTAGGTTTACCGGCTGATCAACAACTGTTAAGCATTTTAGCCTTTAATTTAGGAGTTGAAATAGGGCAACTAGCGATATTGGTAATTTTGCTACCGATTTTGATCTTACTGCGTAACAACAAAGTTTATAGTAAAGCTATTATGCGTGCTGGCTCTTTATTAATAGCCTTTATGGCAATTCAATGGATTATAGAACGTTGGTAACTTTCTAATGCTAGCGGGCAGTTAAACACGATATAACGAGAATAGCGAGATAAGTACTACATAAGTAAAACACGATTTTGCACGGCAATAAGTGCAGAAAACAACATAATATGCGCTCGGTTATTAGGGCTAACAATCAGCATAAATAGCATTGCAGAGCATTTAAAAAGAATTAAACAATGAGTCTGCTTGGTCTAAAATTGAATATTGAACGACAAGCGTATTAATTAAAAAAGCCCTAGTTAATTTAATAACTAGGGCTTTTTATTTATAGGGTATTTACGGTTTTAAAACTGGGCTTTACGGTATGCTTCACAAGCTTCTTCGTCTTCACATTCACCATATAGGTATAAACTATGGTTAGTGAGCTTAATTTTATGCAACTTAGCAACATCTTCTTGTCGCTGTTCAATAACGTCATCTTCAAACTCAACAACTTTACCGCATTTAAGGCAAACAAGATGATCATGATGTTTCTTATGGCTAAGCTCGAATACTGACTTACCACCTTCAAAATGATGACGAGTTACTATACCGGCATCATCAAATTGGTTTAATACGCGGTAAACCGTTGCTAAGCCAATTTCTTCGTTTTGCTCAAGCAAAATTTTATATACGTCTTCTGCGCTTATGTGTTGATTATTTGGGTTTTGTAAAATAGCCAAAATTTTAATGCGCGGCAGAGTAATTTTGAGTCCGGCTCTTTTTAGTTCTTCATTTTGTTCAGGCATTAATTTTTATCTCTACATCGGCGTTCAATTTAGGGAAAATTATAGGGTGTTATGAGTTTGGTTTAAAGAGCTAGTTGTAAATGATTAACTCTTTTACTGGTTTTATTGAGCTGAAACGTCATAATGCCCGTCAGAATTGAACAGTCTAGCATAATAAACCATACGGTTTATATGGGTAATAAAATTTATAAAGGGTTTTCAAGGTAGTTATATGTTTAAAAAAGCTTGGCAAATGAAATTATTATTAAATCTTTGGCCGCCATTTCTATTTACAGGTATTCGTGTTTTAGACGTTTCAGAAGATTTTCGTAAAGCCAAAGTGCGTTTAAAGCTTAGTATGTTTAACCAAAATGCTGTTGGTGTGCATTTTGGCGGCTCGTTATATGCGATGACAGATCCCTTTTGTATGTTATTGGTTATGTCGCGCTTAGGAAAAGATTATGTTGTGTGGGATAAGTCTGCCGATATTGACTACATTAAGCCTGGTAAGGGTACCGTTACCGCAGAATTTCTGATTACCGATGCTTTTATTGATGATATTTTGGCTAACACAGCGCAAGGTGAAAAGTATCTACCTCAAATTCCGGTTTATGTTAAAGATGAGCAAGGCGAAGTTGTGGCTAAGCTTAACCGAACCATTTATATTCGACGTAAAAAATAGCGACGATGTGTTTTATTTTTCCTGCCACCTTATGCTAATAAATTTAATTGTATAATCAATAAGTACAGACTAATCGTTAAAATACCTTCTACATAATAACGCCAATATCGATTGGGTATTGGCTGTTCAACTTTTGAAGCTTATTTGATTTACTTCAGATAAAAAATTTCCCCGCTAAATAGATGAAATATAGTTTTTTAGGCTTTACACTAGATTTATCATTTCACCTTTTTTGATGTGACACTTGCGACTATTTAATTTAATTGTTTTGAAAATTTTCATGTTAGCGTCAGGCTTATTGCTTGTGAACCCTACGTGGGCCAATGAAAAAGTGGTACTTCAATTGAAGTGGCTGCACCAGTTTCAGTTTGCAGGCTATTATGCTGCTAAAGAAAAAGGTTATTACGCTGAAGCAGGTTTTGACGTAACAATTAAAGAAAGAAATTCTAGCGTAACACCCGTTGAAGCCGTATTAAATAACCAAGCCGACTTTGGTATAGTAGGCTCAAGTATTATCCTTGACCGCATGAAAGGTCTTCCTGTTGTTGCCTTAGCTGCTGTTTTTCAGCATAGTCCTCTGGTACTTATAACCCTCGCAGATAGCGGTATTATTGGACCATACGAACTCAAGGGTAAGCGAGTTATGTATAGTAAGGGAGCTGATGACGCGACCTTTTTCGCTATGTTTCATCAATTGGGCATCAATGAATCCGACTTTGAACACGTTGCCCCTAGCTTTGATGCAGGCTCCTTAATACGAGGAGAGACCGATGCCATTGCCTCTTATTTAACAAACCAGCCTTATTACTATAAAGAAAAGGGTTACGATATTCATATCATTAACCCGATTAATTTTGGTGTCGATTTTTATGACGACATCCTGTTTACCAGTGAAAAGTCGGTGCGTGACAATCCTGAGCGAACGCTTAAGTTTCTTGAAGCAAGTATGAAAGGATGGCGTTACGCACTTGAGAACAAAGACGAGGTTATTGGTTGGTTAGACAGTAAATACCCGTCAGAAATATCACACAATTACTTGCAATTTGAAGCTGAAGAAACCGAGAAAATGATTTTGCCCAATATGGTCGATATTGGACACATGAGTAGCGAGCGCTTTCACCGCATAGCTGATATATATAAGCAACAAGGTCTGGTCGATGAAGATGCAAGTTATAGCGGTGTCACTTTAGGTGAGTATTTGTACACGCAAGACGCATTGCCTTTTTGGGCTAAGTTTGTATTTGCTGTTGCGGGAGGAAGTTTATTACTGACGATATTTTTGGTCGGTATAAATCGCCGCCTTAAGGCAATGGTAGATAATAGAGCAATAGAACTGAGTGAAGCACAAGCTAATTTGGCACGATATGTCGATATTGTTGATCGCTATGTAATCTCTTCTCAGACCGATCTCAATGGTATTATTATTGATGCTTCTACGGCGTTTTGCGAAGTATCTGGATACAGCAAAAATGAACTCATTGGACAATCACACAGTATTGTTAAACACGCTGATACTCTTCAGTCGACCTATCAAGACTTATGGAGCACTATTAAGCAAGGCAATGCGTGGGCAGGCGAGCTAAAAAACCAAGCAAAAGATGGCTCATTTTACTGGCTTGATGCAAGAATAGACCCGATCAGAAGTAAAACGGGTGACATCTATGGTTATATTTCGATTCGACAAAATATTACTGATAAAAAACAAGTTGAACAATTGTCAATTACAGACTCGTTGACTGGGCTTAATAATCGTATGTATCTTGATAACGTATTATCAGATGAATTTCGAAGGATGAGCCGTTATACCTTAGATTTATCGATAATTTTATGTGATATAGATTTCTTCAAAATGATTAATGACAATTATGGGCATTTGATTGGTGATCAGGTGTTAATTTCGATAAGTAAAATATTACGTCTTTACTGTCGCGACGTTGATGTGATTGGCCGGTGGGGTGGTGAAGAGTTTCTTATTATTTGCCGAGAAACTAATGTTGAGGGGGCTATGATTGCAGCAGAAAAATTAAGAGCCATAATATCTGATCATGTGTTTCCTCGTGTTGGTCATAAAACGGCAAGTTTTGGGGTAACTTTAGCCGTGCCTGACGAAGCTGTAGAGGATGCATTGCAACGAGCAGATCAAGCACTATACCGAGCTAAAGAGCTTGGCAGAAATAGGGTAGAGTGCCAACTCAAAGGTATAGAAAATAAGCCTGCCTAGCATTTTCATCAAATAAAATAGTGAATTTTTATAAAGTCGACTTCAGCTGATTATTTTAATCAGCTGAAGTCGACTAATAGTTAATACGCACGGTAATCTTGCAATGTAATTGTTGTATCGTGCAGGCTGTCTTGATTTACTTGAATAATGCCGCGTTTAGGGCGGTCTAAATCAATAATGATAAACACCACTAGTACGATTAATGTGAACAATAAAATCGTGGGAAATGCTGGGCGCTTTTTTCCTAAACCACTGTTATAACCCAACATACCGCCAACAGTGACAAATACACCGAATAACAAAAACAACACCGGCTCAGGTACATGCAACCTCAACATTGAAGTACGTTTGTTTTCTATTTGTATCATTGCTGATAACGACTGATAAAAGCCATTGGCGATTAAAAGTGATTTTGGATTAACCAATTCTTTTTGCGCTAATTCAATCAGGTTGGATTGTGATTGACTCACTTTCTTATTAATGGCATTTCTTTGCTCAGGGTTTGACAAGTCTATTTGGCTTAAGGAAATACGTAGTGTTAAGTATATTTCTAACTCATTAAAAACCGCGTTTCTAATTTCAACAGGCAATAGTTTTGCTTGCATAGCCACTCTGTTTATTGCACCTGCTTCTTCTATAACGGCACTGCTACGTGCATCATACCTTTGCAACGACATATTAAATGTAAAGCCTAACAATAAGGCGAGTAGACCAATAATACCCGTTTGAATCGCCGTTGATTGAGCTTTCATCTCAACGTTTTCAACATCTTTATTGTTTCGGCCTAATGTGTAGGCGATTTGATTAATAATTAACATTAAAATGAACAAAGTAATGATAATTATTAAGCTATTTTTGTCGTACATAAGTTCTTGGCTCACTAATAAGGTCTCGATGCTAGGTAAATAATTAAGCTAAAGCGGTTTTAGGATAACAATATCTCAGAAGGTGTTTATACCAAATTACTGAATGTTAGTTAATTCGCCTTATTTATAATTTTATTAAGCCCTAGCAGTTGAAAGTAAAATGCCGCAATCGGTTTTTACTGACAAAAAAGCCAGCGGGAAGCTGGCTTTATTAACGGCGAGTGTTTTGCTTAAAATTAATCTTCTAATTCAGCTAAACACAGTTCGTCATAAATTTGTTTAACCCAAGCATCAACTCGTGCTTCTGTTAATTCTGGTTGGCGGTCTTCATCGATACATAAGCCGATGAAAGTGTTTTCGTCTGTTAATGCTTTAGAAGCTTCAAATTCGTAACCTTCAGTTGACCAGTTACCAACAACGATTGCACCTTTAGACTCAACGATATCGCGCAGAGGTTCCATCGCATCACAGAAATATTCAGCATAATCTTCTTGATCACCTAAACCAAAAATAGCCACTAACTTGTCAGTGAAATCAATTTCTTCTAAATCGGGTAAAAAATCATCCCAGTCACATTGGTTTTCACCGTAGTACCATGTAGGAATACCTAAGATTAATAAATCGAACTCAGCGATTTCTTCTTTAGTACTTTTGGCGATATCTTTAACATCGACAAGTTTCTTACCCAATTTTTTTTGGATCATTTTGCCTACGGCTTCTGTGTTACCTGTATCACTGCCAAAAAATAAACCTACAATTGCCATCAATCTAACCTTTTAATATCTAACTAAACTTTAATATCGTTGGTATCAAGCGATTGAACTAATAGTATTTCTATTAATTCACTTCGACTAACACCCTTATCTTTCGCTAAAGCGTCTAAACGTTCAAATACATCTTGATGTAACTTAAACTCTACTCGCTTTAAACCATTGTTTTTATCGCGCTTGACTTGATTACGTTTGTTTATTTTGACTTGCACACTGCGCGAGTGTGGGTTCGTTTTAGGACGCCCCGGACGCTTCTCATCGCTAAATAAATCAATGGTTGTTAAATCTGCTACTTCTTTTGCCATTTTATTATTTACTTATCCAACGCCTTGGCTTTCCCAAACAAACTGAATGATACCTTTTGCGATAAATCCGGCACATCCTAAAAATAATACAAAATAAACTACTAACTTGCCCATTTTAGGGACATCATTTTTTTTCATTACATCATGGATAGTTAACCCAATGAAAATAAAGATAAAAGCATAAAATAAATTCAGCCCTATGGCTTCAACTAATTCAAAGTTTTTTGCTATCATAATCAACCCTAGAATTTTCAGGCGGCACTATAGCATATCAGTGCTTTTAAGCACATTAAAAATGTACGATATCAATTAACTTGCTAAAAAATTTTCTACGCTTCGGTTAAAAGCAATTGTTTTTTCGGCATGCAACCAATGTCCAGCACCTTGAATAACGCGAGCACGACTTTTGGGAAATAAGCGTACAATTTCACTGCGATGTTCGGGTAATATATAGTTAGAGTTTGCGCCTTTTATGAACAAGGTTGCGCCTTGATAGCTATTACTACCTTGGTAGGTTTTCATTATTTCAGGATAATTGTTTGCAATATTTTCGACGTTACACCTAAATGTTAGTTGTCCATTCTCACTTTTTAAATTACTGAGTAAAAATTGTCGAACACCAAGTTCTTCTACATATTTTGCAAGCTGGGTGTCGGCATCTTTTCGTAGTTTTATCGTTGAAAAGTCGAGCGACTTTAAGCCGGCTATTATTTTATTATGATGTGGTGGGTATTCAACAGGGGCGATGTCAGCAACAATTAACTTCTCAACTAACTCAGGCGAAGTTAACGCGAGTTCCATGGCAATTTTCCCTCCCATTGAATGACCTAAAATAACGGCACTTTTTATGTCAAGGTGTTGCATAAGCTCAACAATGTCTTGAGCCATGGTAGGGTAGTCCATCACGTTATCGTGAAATGAATCGCCATGATTTCGAACATCTACGCTGGTTACACGGTAATTTTCTGCTAAAGGTTTAGCCACCATTGCTAGGTTTTCTAAACGGCCAAACAAGCCATGAATTAGAATAATGTCTTTACCGCTACCGGATTGTTGAAAGTTTAAAAACTTGGCCATTATTTTCTCTAGTTTATGATGTTTAATAGCAGGAATTGTCGTTGTTTTAAGATGTTGATGCAACGTAAAAGCAAGCTTAATGTGCTATTTAACCTAAACTTTGGATAAGCAGCATTTGCTTAATGTTCCCTTTTAAGCCATTAAGCACTCATTCTCCAGAGTTCAGGTGATTTATTGCGCTGAAATTAACCATAAATGAGCGATAGCGTTTTAATTGCACTGAATTTTAGGTATTAAGCGACTTACATTATGAAAAAATAATGTCATCATTTGCAGATCCACACTAGAGACTTCTTATCAACGTAAGTATAATCTTGCCGCGATCGATAATAATTATCCTAGGGTCATCAATGAAAAACATCGAAATAGATGAAGAGCTTTATCAGCACATTGCCTCAAATACACAGTTTATTGGCGAAAGTGCTTCGTCGATATTACGTCGTCTTATGCAATTACCAAGTGAGAATGATGCTGCAAGCCTTATTGCAGTTGCAAGCGATACTATCGAAAAAAACGAAAACGAAAATAAAAATAGAAATGAAGATGAGGTTGCTCCCACTCAAGCAGCTAAGCTTAAGCTCGATATTAATGGTTCAGTATTTAACTACATTAATAGAGAAGAGTTGGCTATGCAGCGCGGCGCCGTTGGTCGATTTTTATTAATTTTAGCTGCTTTGTACCGTGTTCATAATCAACAATTCTCTACAGTTTGTAATATAAGAGGTCGTGATAGATTATATTTTGCTGCCAGTGAGACTGAGCTTTCAGAAAGTGGCAGCAGTACTAAACCACGTCAAATCCCTGATAGTCCATACTGGGTGATCACGAACTCAAACACCACACGTAAGAAAATGATGCTGACCGAAGTTAGTCGAGCATTAGGTTATGATGAACAAGATATAGAGAAAATCCGCGATTTACTCTAATGTTGTAATTATATTTTTAATATATGTTCACCTTGAATGACAAATCTTATTTAAGCGCATATATGAGTACAAGGAGTTGACATGACAGTTCATCAGCATGCAGGAAAACCCGTAAGACCTGAAGACCGTATTAATATTGGTCGTTTAGTCAGTGATTATTTTTTACGTTCACCCGACGTTACAATAGCTGAGCAAAAAGTTACCTTTGGCACCTCCGGGCACCGTGGTAATGCAAGCAAGTTAAGCTTTAATCAACAGCACATAGAAGCTATTTGTCAGGCAGTGGCAGAGTATAGAAATGCACAAGGATTTAAAGGGCCACTTTATTTAGGTAAAGACACCCACGCTTTATCTGAGCCAGCATTTGCTTCAGCTATTTCAGTATTAATTGCCAACAATGTTCCTGTGGTTATTCAAAGCGATGAAGGCTTTACGCCAACACCTGTTATTTCCCGTCTTATTATTGTGCATAATAAAACGCACGAATCTCAAGCCGATGGTTTAATCATAACGCCTTCTCATAATCCACCAACCGATGGTGGCATTAAATATAATCCACCTCATGGCGGCCCAGCAGAAGGCGAAATAACCAAAGTTATCGAGCAACGTGCGAATGAAATTATCAGTAATAAACTGGTCGATGTTAAGCGCTTAAACTTCTCTCAAGCAATGCAATCTGCGCTATTGGGGCGTGAAGACTTTATCAACTTTTATGTTGAACAACTTAGCCAAGTTGTTGATATGGAAGCGATAGCCAAAGCCGGTGTTCACATTGGTGTTGATCCGCTAGGTGGTTCTGGTATTCATTACTGGCCCGTTATAGCAAAGAAATATGGCTTGAATTTAGCTGTGGTTAACCCCGTAGTCGATGCTAGTTTCGCGTTTATGCCCTTAGATAAAGACGGCAAAATACGCATGGATTGTTCATCGCCTTACGCTATGTCTGGCTTAATCGCTTTAAAAGACAAGTTTGATATTGCCGTAGGTAATGACCCGGATTTTGACCGCCATGGTATTGTGACTAAAACCGGCGGCTTAATGAATCCGAACCATTACTTAGCCGTAGCTATTCATTATTTAATGACTCATAGAGATTGGTCTAAAACCTGTAAAATAGGTAAAACACTAGTTTCAAGTTCATTAATCGACCGTGTTGCTAATCTTATTGACCGACCACTTTCTGAAGTGCCTGTTGGCTTTAAGTGGTTTGTTGATGGTTTACATAACTCAAGTTATGCCTTTGGCGGTGAAGAAAGCGCTGGCGCAACGTTTCTGGCAAAAGATGGTAGCTGTTGGACAACCGACAAAGACGGTTTTGTTATGACGTTACTCGCCGCTGAAATGTTAGCTGTTACAGGCAAAGACCCGTATCAATTGTATCAAGCATTAGCTGAGCAACTAGGTGAACCTTGTTATGGCCGTGTTGAAGCTGTAGCTAACTTACAGCAAAAGCAGGTGCTTACTTCACTCACTGCCGATGCTATTACCTCTGATGTATTAGCAGGCGAAAAAATTAGCCAAATATTGTCACATGCGCCAGGTAATAACGCGGCAATTGGTGGCATTAAAGTTTGCACTGAAAATGGCTGGTTTGCCGCTCGTCCGTCAGGCACTGAAGATATTTATAAAATATATGCAGAAAGTTTTATTGACGAGGAACATTTACAGCTAATTATTAGTGATGCACAAAAGCTTGTAAGTGCCGCTTTTGTTGCAGCAGGTTTATAGGGTAGAGCTATAAATTCAGGCTATAAGTTTAAAGCTATCAATTAAAGCTATAAGTTTAAAGCTATCAGCTGTCAGTAAAACATGAGAAAGGTGCTTGTAGCACCTTTTTTGCATCTCAAGTGTTGGCTTTTTAGTCATAACAGCATTAAGGTATTTCATGTTACGAGCAGATGCGGAAAATTATGAGTAACGGCACTTAATCTACACCTAGCACGATTGATGGTGGAGCATTATTTTCAGCCCACAACTTTTCAAATTTTTTAGTTTCAAGATCTGTTTTTTGTAAGCATTTTGAGAATTTTTGGGTTGTTTTTGGACGCTTGCACTCTTTATTTGGTCGATAGTAGTCAAGCCACGCTTGTTGCTTCTTCCCAGTAAATAATCCTTTTACATTAACTTTACTGATTGTAGAGCTATATTTCTTATATTTGATTGGCTTTTTATTTTGGCTAAGTTTTGCTTTATCACTGTCAGAATAACGTCTAGTTTTTGAATGTTGATTTTTATTCCCTTTTCGGCATTCTTGATATTCACTATGTTTACTATGCTCTTTATCTCTTAGCCTTTGTGTACTTTGATGTCTCAATTGGGTTTGTACGTTTTTTAATGCGTTCCACTCCATTTGGCATTTTGAACCGGCTATTGATAGATTACTGAAGATGAAAAAGAATATTATTATTATTAACTTAGACATTGGCATCTATATTTCCTTATAGAGATTTATAAAGCATATAATATACATAAGCTCCATTATTTTATGTTGTTTTTATTTCATAAATATCGTCAAACAGTAGTTTACCTATTTAATGTAATGGCGATCTGCAATCTACTTACCGATTAAATGATGAATGTTAAATACTGAATTGAAAGTATATAAAAACCTGCTGTTGATTAGTTTACAATAGAATAATTCTTAAGAAAATAATACCAAATGGGCCTTACATTAACATGTATAAAAGAAAACAAGACGCTAAGCCGCAAGTTATTTCTTATGAGCGAGTAAAGTCTTATATGCTTTGGATGATTGAGCGCTATGGTGATTATTCCGCTAAAACTATGTTACAAAAAGCCAACCTATTGTTTAAAGACGATAAGCAATTTAATGAGCCTGCGCTTGAGTACCTAATTGAGCGAGATATTATTAATGATCTCCGTTATGCAAAGCGATTAACCGCGAGCTTATCGGAAAAAAACATCGGCGCGAATAAGATCAAAGAAAAGCTTTACTCAAAAGGCTTTTCCTCACAAACAATTGCTGAATGTGTTGGCGAACTTGAAACAACAGACGAAGAGTATTTTGAGAAAGCGCTAATACTAAAAATAAGAAAATTTGGCGCAGAGCCTATTGAAGATTTAAAGCTTAAACAAAAAGCATTACGGCATCTAGTAGCTAAAGGCTTTGCATATAATATTGCTAATAAAGCAGTAAGTTATTCACCTGAAGAGGACTAGGGTTTTATGTGCAGTGACTATAAAGTTTTATACTTAACAAAAAAGAATCACCCTTTACAATAAACTATTATACTTTCGAGCTGCTATTTCTCGTCAGAAATAGGTAGCCACAGCGTTATAAGCAGAATACGTTTTAGTTGTTTTCGATCAAGGACTGACCTAAATTAGTCTTCAAAATTAGGCAAGTTTAAGTCAACAAATAGCCAGAAACTGGCGTAGTATAACTCGATTAATATTTCTGTTTGAGCACATTGCTGATATTTCAACGAACCTGGCTCCGCAGTTTATGTTTAATTTTTATTGTAAAAGCCAACAAAATTATCAACTAAAAAGTATTGATGTAAAAACACATTGATGTAAAAAGTATGGCAAGGAAGCTAGCAGGAAACCTTACAGCGAGAATGACTTTGAATATATCATCACCTTCAATGAACCAGAGTAAATAGTTTATATATATTGTTAACCTGTAAGTGGCTCATAGTTTTCTTGGTATCACATGACCCACTGAAATACTGTTTTTTCAGAAGAGTTTACTTAAAACGGCTCTAATCCTTTTATCCACATCGGCTCTTTAATATGAATGATAAAAAGAGAGCTCATATATTTATCCTTATTCATTTTGTTACGCTACAAATTGAGCTGTATATTTATACAGTTTAGTGTTGTTTCCTGCTTTCATCCAATAAAAAGGAAATATTCTCGTTTATGTCTTTAACATAACGAAATGTTTTATTAGTAACTTATTGTAGATAATGAATAAATCAGGTATGTTTTGATTATCTTAAAATATGAAAGAAGGATTTTTTCCTTGTTTAAACAAGGATTTTTTCCTCATAATAAGCTGTTAGTTGACAAATCATGATCGAGTTTATTCAAACCATTAGTGAACAAGAAATAAAATTCATTGCTAACTTGGATTATAAACAAGAAGCTGAAAAGCACGCTGTAGCTTTAAAGAAAGTCATATTTGAACAATGTTGTGAAACAACAGAAGAACAATATTGGTTTCCTCTTGAAGTTATAGAACTAGGTGCAAACAGCATGCAAAAAGGACATGAAAAAGAATTTGTTATATGTACTTTATTAGCATGTATAAATAGCCCTGATTCAGCTGAGTTTAGGTTTGAAGCTAATACTAAAAACTATGACTTGTTGCCAGAGTCACAAAGAAACCTTATTCTTGAAACGTATTTATCAATTGGCAACTAACAAGCCAATTAAGCGGGACTAAAAACAGTTTGCTTAGTTTCGCTGCGCTACACATTTTAGCAAACAATTTTTAGCCCCTTATTGGGGCGTTATATTTTTATTAGAGTTCTGTGCATATTTCAAATATCAATAAAAGGTGATTCATATGGATGTAAATTTACTAGGTATCTTTGTTACTGTTGCAATAGCACATTTTCTTGCTTTGTTAAGCCCTGGACCTGACTTTGTGCTTGTTGTAAAAAGTGCAATTAAAAACGAAGGTAAAAACGCTATTGGTGTTGCATTAGGCATTGCATCAGCTAACGCGGTGTATATCGGTTTATGTTTAATTGGCGTAGGTTCTATTTTAGCTGCTTCTGTTCCTGTAATGATTGCATTAAAAATTATCGGTGGGTTATTTCTTATTTATCTAGCGATACAAGCCTTACGCGCCCGTAAAAGTTCATATAATAATTTAGATATTATAGAATCTAAAAATAACGACTATAGTAAATCGACTTTTTTAAAGGAGTTTGTTACTGGATTCATGTCTGGGATATTAAATCCCAAGAATTTATTGTTTTACCTTAGTCTTTTTACTGTGGTGCTTACCCCAGAAGTAGGCTTTGCTTTTAAGTTAGGCTTAGGGGTTTGGATGACCGTTATTGTATTCTTATGGGATTTATCTATTATTTTCTTGCTTTCAACCCGTACAGTGCGCAGCAAGTTTACTAAAGCAGCTTATTACGTTGATAAGATTACGGGTGCATTGCTAGGTTTTATTGGTTTTGCCATTGTAAAATCAGCATTGGTGAAGCAGTAAAAATATAACAAGTAATTAAACAAGGACAAAAAACAGTTGGCTTTTGCTCCTTCGTCGCTTATTTTAGCCAACATATTTTTTGCCTGTTAATTAGGCGTTGGTATGACTCCCCACGTCAAGTTAAACCGCAAAATATCCTGCTTTTTTTCGAGCCATAATTTTTTCTCTTTTTAAGTTGAGTGAGTTAACGCATAGAATGAAGCAAGTAATTTCGTCGGTT
>NZ_NBOE01000019.1 GCF_002104515.1 Colwellia polaris
GAACGAGGTGTAAGTGATTATTCATCACAGCATGAGCACAAATATCAATGGCAAACACCTGAGCTAATTGAAATATACGCTTTTCAATCCAGCTACGCCTGTGCTCATAACTAACGCCGGTTTCTTTATCAACACCGCATAAAAAGGCCTTGCGAACGGTGCGACTACAAATATGATAATTCGGCGTATCGGTTAAACTGATTTGTTGAGAACGAGGTTTAGGCATAATAAACACCACATTTAAAATTGTGAACTAAGTGTAGTTTACTCAGGAAAATATGAACAAGTTATTATGGGTGGCTTAATAAGGAAGCTCGTTAACTTTCATTTTAGCTTGTTGTTATTAAGCATTTTGACAGAATTTACAAGTTGGCGACTATTTGAACAAGCGAGTATTTTAATTCGATAGTTTACACTGAGCAAAGGTTGAGTAACGGGTAATCAAAAGACTCCTACAAGTAATTCAAGTACAATGCTGTCCAATAAATAATAGCTGCTAGTGAGATTGAATAGCAGAGCTTAAATAAATTCGACTATTTTAATAGGTGAGACTTAGTGAACGATTTAATTAATACAACAACTGCTTTTTCTACAGCGTTACAAAAAACTGGCGATTTTCTCTCGATGACGCGTGCCAATGAGTGGTCGTTACCTGGTGGCGGTTTTAGTTTTGAGGTAACACATCAAGCATCAAAAACTAACAGTTTAGTAACCGTATTAGAAACGGGATTAATTACTTTTGAACCCATTAACCGCACTAGCGTTCACGATATTGTTTTATCGAGTGCGGTGCATGGTAATGAAACCGCACCGATTGAAATTTGTAACGATATTATTGGCCAGTTGATCCGCGGCGAATTAGCTTTAGCCGAGCGGGTATTATTTATTTTTGGTAACCCGGCATCAATGAATATTGCTGAGCGTTTTGTTGAAGAAAATATGAATCGTTTATTTTCAGGCGGACATTCTCAAGATCAAGGCCAAGGCGCTGGTTTAATCAATAAAGAGCGTCACCGTGCTTTGTTATTAGAAAACACTGTGCGAGATTTCTTTGAAGCAGGAAGTAAGTTAGTTGCTGCAAGTGGTAAAGAGCGCCAACGCAGTCATTACGACTTACATACCGCAATACGTGGCTCTAAATGCGATAAGTTTGCGGTGTATCCTTTTTTACACGGCGCACCACGTAAAAAAAGCCAATTAGCGTTTCTAAATGCTTGTGGTGTTAGCACGGTGTTATTGTCGCATTCGCCAACCACAACCTTTAGCTATTTTTCGTCGAATGAGTTTGGTGCCGATGCTTTTACTGTTGAGCTTGGTAAAGTTCGCCCATTCGGTGAAAATGATATGAGCCAATTCGTACAAGTTAGAGAAACTTTAACAAAGTTTGTTTCAGGCCAAGAACTTGAATTAACGCCTTATCAAGCGAGCGACTTCAATCTATATGAAATATCACAAGTTATTGATCGCCATCATGAAAACTTTTCATTAACTTTTTCCGACGATGTTGAAAACTTTACAGACTTTGCAAAAGGTCACGTGTTAGCAATTGACGGTGATGTGGAAGTAAAAACCCAACAAGATGGTGAAGCTATTATTTTTCCTAATGCTAATGTTGCTATTGGTCAGCGTGCAATGTTAACCGTAACTCCAACAGTTTTAGATTAGTATTACTAACCTTTCTACAGCGACATAAATTGCAATAAAACACGGCACCTGCGCGTAAAGTATTAATATAGCGCAGGTTGTTTGTTGGTGGGTATTAATCACGTTAAGCGCTACATTAATTTATTGCATAACTACGCAACTGGTCTGCTGTGTTGCGGGGTATGCAGCTGTAAACAAATATGCTCGTTGTGCACTAAATAAAAGCACCAACATTGATCACTAAACTTGTTTTTCAGTTTACGTAAAGGTAAAGTGCATGCGATTATTACAACCAACAATTCATAACAACGACATAAATATTCATCTTGTACTGAAAGCTTCTATACTTTCAGTAGTTAACAATTATTGCGTATGCATGTCACCTTGTATCCAAGGTTACTAAAAAAAGAGAAGGCTATGAACACTGACATATATAGCGAAAGCCCGGTCGTACATGAACCCGCTTTTATTGACGGTCATTCAGTTGAAATACCAATCCTTAAGATATTGAAACAAGACGGTAGCATTTACGAAAATGCTGCTATGCCAAATATTGATCAAGAGCTTGCTACCAAAACCTATAAAACTCTCGCTTTTCATCGTGTACTTGATGAACGTATGGTAGCGGCACAACGCCAAGGTCGAATCAGTTTTTATATGGCTGCACTCGGCGAAGAAGCTGCTAGTGTTGGTGGTGCTGCTGGCCTTAAAGATCAAGATATGATCATGGCGCAGTATCGTGAGCAAGGCGCATTAATGTTTCGAGGTTTTAGCCTTGAAAACTTTATGAACCAAATGTTCAGTAATGAAAAAGATTTAGGTAAAGGTCGTCAAATGCCAATTCATTACGGTAGTAATGCTTTGAACTACATGACGATATCGTCGCCTTTAGGCACGCAAATTCCACAAGCGGCAGGTTATGCTTATGGTCAAAAGCTGCAAGGTTTAGACGCAGTAACCATTTGTTATTTTGGTGAGGGCGCAGCCTCTGAAGGTGACTTTCATGCCGGTTTAAACATGGCTGCTGTGCATCAAGCACCGGTTATTTTCTTCTGTCGTAATAACGGTTATGCCATTTCAACTCCTTCAGATGAACAATACGTAGGTAATGGTATTGCTTCACGCGGTGTTGGTTACGGTATGAAAACTTTACGTATCGATGGCAATGATATTTTAGCGGTTATTTCTGCGGTGCAATTGGCTCGTGAATATGCCATAAAAGAAGGCAAGCCAGTATTAATTGAAGCTATGTCTTATCGTTTAGGCGCTCATTCAACTTCTGATGATCCTTCAGGTTATAGAACGCGTGAAGAAGAAGCCAAATGGCAAGAGCATGACCCTATTCTTCGCATGAAGAACTGGATGCTAGCTCAAGGTTGGTGGGATGAAGCACAAGAAACAGCGTTATTTGAAAAACTACGTGATGAAGTTTTAGCAGCGGTTAAAGTGGCTGAAAAAGTTGATAAACCACCAGTAGAAGATTTAATTTCCGATGTTTATGACAAAGTACCTCCTTTGTTACAAAGTCAATTTGATGAGCTTACCGCTCATATTAAAAAACACCCTAAAGCTTACCCGTTTACTGCAGGGAGAATTAAGTAATGGCGCAAATGAATTTATTACAAGCGATTAATGGCGCGCTTGATACCGTGATGGCAGAAGATGATCGTGCGGTTTGTTTTGGTGAAGATGTTGGTCACTTTGGTGGCGTTTTTCGTGCAACGAGTGGTTTACAAGAAAAATATGGTAAAAGCCGTTGTTTTAATACGCCTTTAGTTGAACAAGGTGTTATTGGTTTTGCTAATGGTTTGGCGGCGCAGGGCAGTACAGCGATTGCTGAAATTCAATTTGCTGATTATATTTTCCCAGCCTTTGATCAAATTGTGAATGAGTCAGCTAAATTTCGTTACCGTAGTGGTAATGAATTTAATGTGGGTAAATTAACGATTCGTACGCCATACGGCGGAGGTATTGCCGGTGGTTTATATCATAGCCAATCACCAGAAGCTTACTTTGCTCATACGCCGGGTTTAAAAGTTGTTGTACCTCGTAACCCATACCAAGCAAAAGGTTTGTTGTTAGCGTCTATTCGCGACGATAATCCCGTAATATTTTTTGAGCCAAAACGTTTATACCGTGCTTCGGTTGGCGAAGTACCAGAAGAAGATTACGAATTACCATTAGGTAAAGCAGACGTTGTGCAACAAGGGTCTGATATCACTCTATTAGCTTGGGGTGCACAAGTTGAAATCGTTGAAAAAGCTGCTGCTTTAGCTGCTGCTGACGGTATCTCATGTGAAATTATCGATTTACGTACTATTTTGCCATGGGACATTGAAACCGTAGCGAACTCTGTTACTAAAACAGGTCGTTTTGTAGTTAGTCAAGAAGCGCCATTAACCGCTGGTTTTGCTAGTGAAATTGCGGCGACTATTCAACAAGAATGTTTCTTGCACTTAGAAGCGCCAATTGCCCGAGTATGTGGCATGGATACACCTTATCCACTAGCGCTTGAAAAAGAATATGCTGCTGATCATTTAAAGATCTATGAAGCAATTAAAAACAGTATGACTTACTAGGATTTATTAGCATGAGCATTGATTTTATACTGCCAGATATTGGCGAAGGTATCGTTGAATGTGAACTGGTTGAATGGCTAGTAGCAGAAGGCGATGTTATTGTAGAAGATCAGCCAGTGGCTGACGTGATGACCGACAAAGCCTTGGTTCAAATTCCTGCAATGCACTCAGGTGTAGTTGATAAACTTTATTACGCCAAAGGTGAAATAGCGAAAGTTCACCAACCTTTATTTGCTATGACACCAGAAGGTAGCGCAGAAACACCCAATACTGAACAGCCAATAGTTGCAGAAGCTGTTGCTGAAATCCCTGCTGCACCTGCAGCTGTTTCAGGCACACAAGTTGAAGACTTTATTTTACCTGACATTGGTGAAGGTATTGTGGAGTGTGAGTTGGTTGAATGGCTAGTCGCTGAAGGTGATTTGATTGAAGAAGATCAACCTATAGCTGACGTTATGACCGATAAAGCCTTAGTACAAATTCCGGCTATGCATAAAGGTAAAGTGGTTAAGCTTTATTATGCTAAAGGTGAAATTGCTAAAGTACACGCACCATTGTTTGCGATTGAAATTGCTGGAAATAGCCAAGCTGCGGTTCCTGAAGTTGCAGTGGCGACTGTTGAAGCACCAAAAGCTGCACCTGTAAACGCTCCACCTAAAGCCACAGTTGCAAAAGAGCAAGCCACAGCAACAAAAGTTGTTAATGAGAAAGCGATAGCTAGCCCAGCAGTTCGTCGTGTTGCTCGTGAGTTAAATGTAAATATTCATCATGTACCCGGCAGTGGTAAAAAAGGTCGAGTATATAAAGATGATGTTTTAGCGTTTAACCAGGCTCCTGCAGTATCTGATGTTGCTGTTGCACCAGCAGCTGCCAGTATTGTTGGTGGTATGCGTGTTGAGCCTATTCGCGGTATAAAAGCGGTAATGGCTAAAGCTATGGTTAATTCTGTATCAACTATTCCTCACTTTACCTACTGTGAAGAAATCGATATGACTAATTTGATCAAATTGCGTGGTGAATTAAAAGAAGTTTACGCCAAGCAAGATATCAAATTAACCATGATGCCATTTTTCATGAAAGCTATGTCGTTAGCCCTGAAACAGTTCCCGCTAGTGAATACGCAAGTCAACGAGGATTGCACGGAATTAACATATTTTGATGATCATAATATTGGTATGGCTGTTGACTCAAAAGTAGGTTTGTTAGTCCCTAATGTTAAACAGGTTCAAACAAAGTCTATTTTAGATTTAGCCGCTGACATTACTCGCTTAACCAATGATGCACGATCAGGTAGAGTGCCAGCTGCTGATTTAAAAGGCGGTACTATTACTATTTCAAATATCGGTGCTATTGGCGGTACGGTGGCAACACCTATTATTAATAAGCCTGAGTCTGCCATTGTTGCTTTAGGTAAGTTACAAAAATTACCACGCTTTAATGATAAAGGCGAAGTTGAAGCTCGTTCAATAATGCAAGTAAGTTGGTCTGGCGATCATCGTACAATAGACGGCGGTACCATTGCTCGTTTTTGTAACTTGTGGAAGTCTTTCCTTGAAGAGCCAAGTAATATGCTAGTACATATGGCGTAAGCTTTGCTCACGCAATTAAATTTTAAAGCCTGCAATATGCAGGCTTTTTTATGTCTAGTTGTTTAAATACTTATTAACCTGAACACTTGATAATGAGTTGAAAGGGAGCATTGAACAAGTGCTGTTTATCAGATTTCAGGTTACTTAACATAAGCAAGCAGGCAAAGTGTTAAAATATATTATGCATTTCAGATAATAAAAAAACCTAATTCAATTGAATATAACTGAATTAGGGCAAAGTACTACGCTAAATTAGCTAACAAAAGCAACGAGGGAACATTTGCTAACAATAAAAGATTAGCAAGCTTATGTGGCAGTTTTATGACAAAGTTGTGACATAGTGATTACTGCCTGATAATAAGCAGGAAATAAGCGGCAGATAACAGTGTAAACTTTATCGCACTTTTTAAATAAGCTAAGATAAACCTTAATATAGGTGCAATATCTCTATTGGATCTAACCCATATTTTCAGCAGTGAAGGACGTTTAGTGGCGGAAAAAAAACTACAGCATTTTTATATTGCTGAAGATCAATCGATTTATCTATTAAATCATGAAGACGCAACCAAATTAAAGCAATGGGTTGAGTTATGTCGCCAACAATTAACTTTGCTAGGGTATCAAAATATAGCTTTGATAGGTAAAGGCGCTTATGGCTTTGTTTTTGGCGGTGAAGACGAGCAAGGGCAGTCACAAGTATTTAAGTTTTCTCGCATTAACTTACCACAACATGTTCAAGACCGATTAGCCGAAGAAGCCGAAATTCAACGACAGCTTTCTCATGAACGCATCCCCAAAATCATTGGTTATTATAAAATTAAGCGGCAATCCATTGTTCATATGGAACGAGCTCCAGGTATAGATTTAGAGCAACTCTCATATCGACAAGGCCCTTTAGCGAGTGAACTTGTGGTTAAAATTGCTATACAGCTAGCTGAAATTTTAATGTATTTACGCGATATTCGTCAGCATGATTTAGGTCGGCCTTATGTTCATGGAGATATCAAGCCTTCAAATGTAGTTTTTGACCCGATAACTGAAAAAGTATATTTAGTTGATTGGGGATCTGCCGTACCAGCACAGCTTGATATTCGCGGCCAATCTACTGCAAATAACATTATGGATTTAATGAGCAGTGATCTACAAAACAGCAATGCACGCTTAGGTGATGTTTACTTTATTGGTGATGAGCAAATTAGCGGTGAAATGTCGTCACCTCGTTTTGATGAACAAGGGTTTGCAGCGACTATATATGCGTTAGCCTCGGGTCAGTCATGTCGCTATGGTAGTGCGGTAATAACCCCTTTGTCATTAGGTTTACCTAAGTTATTGGCTGAAATATTGACCGGCATGCTTAGTAAAGATAGGCGAACCCGTAATAAAGCAGGTGATTATTTCTTTAAACATTTATCACTACTGAAAAATACAGTAATGGCCGAGCCGCCTCTGCCTGTGGTAATTAAACCTTTGGTGCCGGTTTGGTGTAAGACTTACCAAAAAGATATGGATACTGTGGTTTATGGCTCTCGAAAATCATTTTTACGTGAGTCTTCAGATTTAGACGAATTAAATGAAATAGACGATGTACAATTAGAAAAGTATTATAAAAATTACCTTATGGGGATGGGCGATACTGAAAAAGCATTTATTGCTGCGGTAAGCCGCTTAGCTAACTTTCCTGTAGTTGGTGGCTTAGCGGTACGTTGGGAAAAAAATGGTGTACATATTGACTCAAACTTATCGCTTTTTGATCCGAGCTTAAAAACCTCTTTTCAAAGTGCTGTGAATAATATGATACGGCTAGCTCAAGGTATATTTAGAGTTGGGGTTTTTAAAAGTTGTCTGTTCAATGCTCGCAAAACGTTACATATTGAACGAGTGAATGAAGAAGAGCCATTTCAAGCCAGTTCAACCCAAAAAATTCCTTATGATGTAAGTGATGTTGCCGTTATCGACGATATAACAAAGCTACATTCTTATTTTGAAGATGGTGTAGATCCAGACGAATACCTCTATTTGCCTGAAGAAATTATGGCGGTGTTAGCTCGCTTAAATCAGATCCATCATACGGGTTGTATAATTTTTGAGGTGCTGCCTCGACATTTAAAAATTCACAGTTACTTAATGTTATTAAACCATGATAAAGAAACTGAGTTTAATCAGTGTTTAACTGAAATTTTGCAGTTACTTCCTACTATTACCGGTAGTGGAATTTCTGGTTTTATGAAACTGCCTTATAAAGACACACGATTTTTTGAACATATAAATTGCTTACCTGAACATTTCTATCCACGAAACCCAAAACAATAAATGGAGAATTAATAATGACTGATAATAAAATAGGTACTATGGCATGGCTTGATTTGTCGGTAACTAATGCAACAGAGGTAAAGTCATTTTATGAAGATGTTATTGGCTGGAAAAGCGAAAATATTTCCATGGGAGAATATGATGATTATGCCATGCTTGAGCCAATTAATAGTGAAGCTGTAGCTGGCGTTTGCCATGCACAAGGTGTAAATAAAGATTTGCCGCCTACATGGTTACCTTACTTTTTAGTCGCTGATATTGAGGCGTCTATTAAAGCTGTAAAAGCTAAAGGTGGTAGTGTGGTAACTGAAATAAAATCAATGGGTAGTGACAAATACGCGGTGATAAAAGATCCCGCAGGTGCGGCCTGTGCAATTTATCAAAAAATTATATCAGATTAAGTGCTATATAAGGCTTTGATGTTGATTTTGTGTGATAAATTTTTTGTCTTCAACTTGAATATGATGAACAAGCCAGTCGGTAAGAGAGAATAACACTTCGCGTGCATTTTTTTTGAATTCATTCAAAGCGATTATTCTATCTAGCTCTTCAATGAAATGTTTATGTTGTAGCTCGTGCAATAAACAATCGTCACTATTGAGTGTACAAAAATAAATTTCTTCGGTTTTAAAATGAAGCTTTATGTAATTATAAAGCTCCATAAATAAAGCTGAAAGATGACTTTCCTCTAAATGACTATTTACCGCGAGGGATAAGTTATTGACATAACCTACGAGTTTTCGATGTTGGTTATCAATGTCCTCAATGCCTACTTCAAAACGAGCTTCATCCCAAACGATTAAATTGCTTTTTGTCATATCATCCCTGATTTATTTGAGGTCATAATTAGTTATCGCTCAATGACTGACATTTTGCCAATTATTTTAATCGATAAGTTTAATGGCGTTGATATCCGGTGATACTAATATTTTTGAAAATTCATCGGCTAAACATTCTGATTCAGCTAAAACGGTTCGCCAATACTTTAATCTTGATTGAGCATCTAAGTTTGTAAAATCATTGCGATCAGGTATTTTTGAAAAAGGTAAACGGGCAATAAACTCTGGCGAAGGAACTAGCATGACCGTATTTGCGTAATATTGACTATTCACTTTACGGGCTAAATTTTTGTCAAACCAACCCGCTTTAGGCGTTGGCGAAAAGTGCGGGTAAAGTGTTAAGCCAGAAGCCGGCTTTATATCAACATCAAAATGATAATCAATAATTCCACCATCACGGTACATACCTTTTGGTGAGCCAATAATATCTTTAATACCTTCCATCACCACAGGTATCGAGCCAGAAGCAAGTAAGCTATCGATCAGGTTGTCATTATTTAATGCTCTGTGTTGAGTGTTAAATTTAAAGTTATCGCTAATGGTTAGTTGGCTTGTCGGGTGATGATAAATAAAACGTTGATATTGTCTAGCTAACAAACCTCGATTAACTTGATTCATTGCCATACTTGAAACTAAGCCTAAAAGTAATGGGATTTTTTGCTCTAATGTGGTTAAACCCCGACACTTTGCAACAATAAAATGAGCCTTAAAAATTGGGTTGTTAATAATTTCATTGCTGCCATTATGGCCTAAAACACCTTGCAGTAATGTTCTAGCCTTTGCGGTAATTTCATTTTTATTAGCTTTAACAGAATAAGTTGTTTCGGCGTATAACGTTGCTAAACGTGTAATAGCGCTTACTGGATCTTTTTGGCTTAGGGCTGCAAATCGAAAAGCACCTGCTGAAGAGCCAACTAAGTTTAATTCAGTACTCCGATCTTTAAAAAATTCGCCAAAAAGGTATTTGTCTAAACCAAATAAACTAAACCATTTTGGTCCGCCACTGGCGCCTAGCATAGTGCTAAAAAGTTCTTGTTTAATACCATGTTCTTTAATTGTTTTTAAGGCATTGCTGCCACAATATATATCTAGCATTTTAGCCATAGTTAGATAACGTCTCTATTTATTGAAATAATGTATGCACAGGCATAATGTTTATAATTTAATAGTCGTGCTTACCAAAACCGGTTTGTCCAATGGGTAAAAATAAGGTTTGATAAAGTCTGGTCGCATATTCGTCGGTCATGCCCGCAACATAGTCAGCAATAACGCGATGTTGATTCTGATTGTTCTCTTGTGCTTGTTGCCATCTTTTTACTGTGCTTTTAGGTAATAAACGCTCAGGATCAGAAGCAAGTGCTTCAAATAGCTCCATGACTATTTGTTGGCCGCGATATTCTAATTGCTGAATTGACGTTTGCTTAATCACAAATTGATAAACAAAGTCTTTGAAAATTTGCAATGTTTGCGCAGCAATAATGGGGTGAACCGCATTGAAGCGTAAAAGTGGCTCTTCAAAATTAACGTTTTTGGTTTTATTAATATCAACTAACTCAATGGCGGTTATTAAATAGTTTACTAAGCCACCAATAGCTTCTTTTTGTATATAACGTTGGTTACTAAAAAGGTTATCCGCTAGTGTTTTGCTGTAGTCTTGTAACCAAGTATCGTCAACTTTGAGGAGTTTTTGAATAACATGTTGGTTAAAGTCTTGTTGGTTAACAACACCGGTAACAATGGCGTCTTCTAAGTCATGTATACCATAGGCAATATCATCAGCTAACTCCATCATAGAACAATCAATAGACTTATAAATTGTTTTACTATGATGATTGTCTTTCGTTTTAAACTGTTGAAACAGTGCCTTATCTTGCTGACTTAACGGTGATAATACCCAATTGATCATGTCCATATCGTCAAGATATAAACCTTTTGGTGGGTGCCATTTATCAGCTTTGAGTTGTCGAAAAGAATCAGGTAACTTTGCAGAGCTAGCTTGCTGTAACTTACCCATTATTTGTGGGTACTTTATTAAACCCAGTAAAGTACGGCGCGTTAAATTCATACCAAAATGCTCACTAAATGGTTCTAAATGAGCAACAATGCGAAAAGTTTGGCCATTGCCTTCAAAGCCACCGTGGTCTCGCATCATATAATGTAAGGCTACTTCACCACCATGACCAAAAGGGGGATGTCCAATATCATGTGCTAAACATAAAGACTCAATTAAGCTGTCGTCGCTTGGTAAGATAGCGGCACTTTGCTCAGGATACTTACTGCGTATTTGCGCGATAATACCACTGCCAATTTGGGCTGCTTCTAAAGAGTGAGTTAATCTTGTACGATGAAAATCGCTTTGACCGCTGCCCATAACTTGTGTTTTTGATTGCAAACGACGAAATGCAGCAGAGTGAAGAATACGTGCTCGGTCACGTTGAAATGGGCTACGGTGGTCTTGATGTCTTTTTGCTACTCGTTCTAACCGTCTTTCTAGCCAAGGATTTTCCATGATACCTCTATTTCAATGCCAATTAACCGTATGATACAAATAGTATATTATTCTTTAGAGGAAGGTAATAAAAAATACATTAAGTTAATCAGTGCTTAGTGAAAGAAAATACTTTGAGCTCAACTGCTAATATTTCACTTCATTTAGCCGTCAAACATTTCTTATTGTTAATGATTTTTTAAATATTACAGGGAGACAAGAATGAGAAAATCAGGAGTAAACAATAAACAATAAATTTAACACTAGGCAAGCTCTTACAATATAAGGTCATGCTCTTCTCGGTGTAGGACGAAGTCCCTCGGTGCCTCGGTGGTAAAATATGTAGCTCAATATTCCCTTGGTTTTACCTCATTCAGTCCTCATTCATTTCTCACTGTGAATAATTTATCTAGATGCTACAGGGAGACAAGAATGAGAAGAGCAGGAGGGGGATTAAAAAATCCAACACTAGGTAAGTTCTTACCTTATTAAGTCATGAACTTCTCGGTGCAGGACGAAGTTCCTCGGTACCTCGGTGGTAAAATATGTAGCTCAATATTCCCTTGGTTTTACCTCATTCAGTCCTCATTCATTTATCCCTGTGAATAATTTATCTAGATGCTACAGGGAGACAAGAATGAGAAGAGCAGGAGGGGGATTAAAAAATCCAACACTAGGTAAGTTCTTACCTTATTAAGTCATGAACTTCTCGGTGCAGGACGAAGTTCCTCGGTACCTCGGTGGTAAAATATGTAGCTCAATATTCCCTTGGTTTTACCTCATTCAGTCCTCATTCATTTCTCCCTGTGAATGATTTTTCTAAATATTACAGGGAGACAAGAATGAGAAAATCAGGAGTAAAAATTAAATAAATCTAACACTAGGCAAGCTCTTACAATATAAGGTCATGCACTTCTCGGCGCAGGACGAAGTCCCTCGGTGCCTCGGTGGTAAAATATGTAGCTCATATTCCCTTGGTTTTAACTCATTCAGTCCTCATTCATCTCTCCCTGTGAATAATTTATCTAGATGCTACAGGGAGACAAGAATGAGAAAATCAGGAGGGGTATTAAAAAATCCAACACTAGGTAAGTTCTTACCTTATTATGTCATGAACTTCTCGGTGCCCTCTATTTATTAGCAATAAATATCGCCCGTTTTGGTGCAGGGTAGCCTTCAATAGTTTTACTATTATCATTAGGATCAAGAAAATCTTGTAATGACTCGGTATCTATCCAATCGGTTTTACGTTGCTCGTCGAGCGCCGTTATATCGGTGTTTACCACACGTATGTTACTAAAACCACAACGTTCAAGCCACGCGCACATAGCGTCACAACTGGGTAAAAACCAAACATTACGCATTTTTGCATAGCGTTCACCAGGCACTAATACGGTATTTTCATCACCATCAACCACGAGTGTTTCTAACACCAATTCACCACCTTTAACTAATTGCGCTTTAAGTTGGTAAATAAAGTCAATAGGCGAGCGACGGTGATATAAAACCCCCATAGCAAATACGGTATCGAAAGCATTAAGCTCTGGTAATTGCTCAACGCCTAAGGGGAGTAGGTTAACGTTATCGTCTTGCACAAAGTGCTGTATGGCTTGAAATTGTGATAAAAACAGTTGTGTTGGGTCAATACCAACCACAAATTCGGCACCTGCACCTCGCATACGCCACAGATGGTAACCACTTCCGCATCCAATATCTAAAACATAACGATTACGTAAATCACTTATATGTGGAGCAAGTCGATCCCATTTAAAGTCTGAGCGCCACTCGGTATCAATATGTAAGCCATGAATATGATAAGGACCTTTGCGCCAAGGTTTAAATTTTTTCAGTAAATTTTCTAAACGCTTATATTGTCCGTCATTTATATCTGACCGTTCACCGGCACTAACTGTAGTGCTAATATCAATTGAAGAAGGTGATGTTTTAGGTAACGCGGCAATAGTTTTTTGCCATTGTGCAAACTCACCATGTAAATGTTGTTCGCGCCACTGAGTAAGTTGTGCTGGCAAGGTATTAAGCCAATGGCTTAAACGATTACTGGCAATTTTTTGATAGAAATTATTAAATGAAATCATCGGCTTATTTTATCGCGATTAAAGAAAAGAAATTAAAGCATTGAAACCAGGGAGCATTATGATTGAAGCCAGCAAGTTTCAAACGATTTAAGTGAGTATCTAAGTTATCTGTTAACATAACATTTTCGAGTGCGGTACGTTTTTGGGCAATTTCTAGCTCGCTGTAACCGTTTGCACGTTTAAAGTCGTGGTGTAAGTCTATGAGTAATTCGTTGCAAACCTGATCAGGATGGGCAATTTTTTCAGACAATAGTAGCAAGCCACCGGGGTTTAAACCTTTTGCTATTTTATTTAGCAATAATTGACGTTGCTCAGGGGCAATAAATTGTAGGGTGAAATTGAGCACCACCATAGAAGCATTGTTAATTTCAATATTGAGAATATTCTCTTCTATTATTTCTACTGGTGTTTCACCTTTAAAAGCACTTACATGCATTTTACAACGCTCAACCATAGCACTTGAGCTATCAATACCTATGATGTTACAGTTTTTTGCGGTTATACCTTTACGCATAGCAATCGTTGCAGCGCCTAGTGAGCAACCAAGGTCATAAACTTGGCTGTTATCGGTGACATACTGTTGACTGAGTCGGCCTATAGTGTCGATAATAGTATTATAACCCGGCACCGAACGACTGATCATATCCGGAAAAACTTCAACCACTTGTGCGTCGAATGCAAAGTCTTTAATTTTACTTTTTTTATTAGAGAAGATTAAATCGGTATCGGATGCTTGCATGATAATAAGGCTATACTAACGTTATAAAGCGTGTATTTTACCTGATATATTCTACGATAAACAAGGTAATGTCTTTTTATGTTTTTACATTGTGGGTAATTAGCTATTTACTGGCAGCTAATGAGTCGTAAAAATTCAAAATAAAATGAGAGTTTAACTTGGTTCAAAAATATTTAACGCACCTTATCACCTGTATTGCATTAGTAACTTTAATGGCCGCTTTTACTGCAAGCGCACAAGATACCAAAAAGTCTTATCGTATTGCGATTAATCATGCCTCTGATCCTTATCATTTTATTAATGAGAGTGGCGAAGCTGATGGTATGTTGGTTGAGCTTTGGCAGTTATGGGCAAAAAAGCAAGCGGTTGCAGTAGAGTTTGTTCCTTTGAGTTCTCAAAAAGCTATTCAGCAAACGCAATCGGGTGAAGTAGATATTTATGCTGGTTTATTTCAGAACGCTGAAGTAGAAAGTCAACTTGACCTTAGTGAGGCCTTTTTTCGACAAAATAGCCACCTTTTTCTACACCGCTCTATTGCAAACATTAAAAGTATTTTGCAACTTACCCCCTACGCCATAGGGGTTTTTGACGGTTCAAGTCATGAGTTTACGCTTAAACAGAAATACCCAAATTTAACAGTAAAGTCTTTCTCTGATCGTAATGCTTTATATCAAGCTGCGTTAGCAGGAGAAATACTAATAATGGCAGGGGTAGAGAAAATATCAAAAAATTACACTGATTTTGAATTGCTTAGCCAACAATATCCTGCTTTTGCAAGGATTTCTTATGAAAATAGAAATTATAGTGCCGCTGTTGCTAGAGGGAATGAATCCTTGCTTAACTTTATACAGCAAGGCATGGAAAAAATTTCTCAGCAAGAAAAAACAGCCATTAAATCAAAATGGTTAATTGTTGAAAATACAGAAGATGTGATTACGTTATCGTATTCAAATAACCAAATGCCATTTTCTGACACTTCAAGTGATGGCATTGCACAAGGTTTTTTTATTGAACTATGGCAAATGTGGGCCAAGTCGAGTGGTTTAGATATTGAATTTGTCATGGGTGATTCAACCGAGTTTAATCAAACCAACACAAACATGGCAGATATTCACATAACCAGCATTAACAAAGAGCAGGGTCATTCAATTAACACGCTTGGGCCTGTGATTTATAGTGTTCAATATGGTTTGTTTTTCTCTAATAATGTTAATAAAGTTCTGCATATATCTGAAATTGACGATAAAAGTGTTGGTGTAGTTCGTAGCGGAAGTTTTGATTCTGATATTGAAAATAAAGTCACTCGCAGTACTATTATTTATTTTGACGATTATCAAGCAATGCTGGCAGCTGCAGAGCGTGGTGAACTTGACGTGTTAGCAGGCCAAGTTGACATGATTGAACATTATTTAATTAAATACAAATTGCAGTCAGTTTACTCAAAATTTAAAAATTATACGTTTAAACGTGATGTTCGTGCCAGGTTAAATAAAGTGAACCCTGAATTGAATAAATTAATCATTGAAGGTTTTGAAAACTTACCTTTAGAAGACTTAGCTTCTTTAGAAAAAAAATGGCATTTAGATAAGTCTTCTGGATTCTTTAATAATGAATTAACGGCTTTGGTATTAACACCTGAAGAAAGCTTATGGGTAAAAAAGCATAATACTGTTAAGTTTGGGGTAACCAAAAATTGGGTACCGGTTGAATTTATTGATAAGTATGGCGAAGTAAAAGGTATCAATCCTGATATATTTCAAATATTAAGTAAACGAGTAAATATAAACATAGAGTACGTTGTTCATGATAGTTTTAATGAATTATATCAAGCCTTACAGGCAGGTGAGGTTGATGCTATTGGCAGTGTGGTTGCCACTGCTGAGCGCAAAGAACAGGTATTATTTACCGATTCATATTGGAGTATGCCTTGGGTAATTCTTCATCCTCGCGAGCATGGAAAACAGTTAACGTTAGAAGACTTTAACGGAAAAACATTAGCTATTGCTAAAGGCTATTACTTAATTTCCATTATTAGGAAAAAATTTCCACTGATTGCCTTGAGATTAGTCGATGATAATGAGGAGGGTTTATTGGCGATACAAAAAGGTATCGTTGATGGTTTTATTGATAGCTTATCCTCAGGCACTGAGTTACTTAAAAGAGAAAGCTTAGTTAACTTATCAATGTCTGTGCTAGAAGAAGTTGACAAAAATGGTAATCATTTAGCGGTTAATAAGTCATTGCCAACATTGGTCAGCATTTTAAACAAAGCTGTTGCAAGCCTTTCAGATATCGATAGACAACAAATCTATGAAGATTGGTTCGATATTAAAATAGAAACAGGTTTAGATAAAAGTGTTGTATTGCGCGTTGCTTTACAGATTGGTGCACTTATAACCATTATTATCGTTATCATTATGATTTGGAACCGTCGTTTATATAAAGAAATTAAAAATAGAAAAAAATTAGAAGAAAAAATGCAATACATGGCCACGCACGATGATCTCACCGGCCTTGCTAACCGTGTGCTATTAAAAGATAGATTAAATAAAGCAATAACTTTTCATGAGCGGCAAAAGCTTTTAGTGGCTGTGTTATTTATTGATCTCGACGGCTTTAAAGATATTAATGACACTTATGGTCATGATGTTGGTGATGAGCTACTCATTGAAGTAGCAACACGCTTGAAAGGTTGTGTGCGTGAGTCAGATACGGTGGTGCGTTTTGGGGGAGATGAATTTGTTTTACTACTAACTGGCTTACATAATCAAAACGAAGCAGGCTATGTCGCAGATAAAGTATTAAAACTAATCCAACAGCCTATCCAACTGCCTAATGTAAGTGTAAACATTGGTTGTAGTATTGGTATTGCAATGTACCCAGAAGATGGTGACTCTAATAATGAGTTGTTAAAAATTGCAGACTCATTAATGTATAAGGTTAAAGGTGAAGGTAAAAACCATTATGCTTTTAATCGTAACAGCGATACTAAAATTTAATTCATTATATAACCACACTATTGACGCAATGTCGGGTGACTTTACCTCGCATTGCTTTATAATGTCGGCAATTTTTTATCATAATAAGTTTTAGGTGTATGCCAACATCATTATCTTATTATGTCTTATATAGCTTATTGCTATTGAATTAAGTAACGGTAAAATTAATTAATTCTATAGCTATTATTCAAATTTCAAGGTAAATACATGCGTAGTCTTTATTGTGGTGAGGTTAATGAATCTCATGTGGGTCAGGAAGTCACTCTTTGTGGTTGGGTTAATCGTCGTCGTGATTTAGGTGCGGTAATTTTCTTAGATTTACGAGACCGTGAAGGTATTGTGCAAGTTGTTTACGATCCTGACTTCCCCGATGTGCTAGAAAAAGCTAATACACTACGTAATGAATTTTGTGTGCAAGTAAAAGGCAAGGTACGCGCTCGTCCAGATGGCCAAGTCAACAAAGATATGGCGACTGGAGCGATTGAAGTATTAGGATTAGAGTTAACTATTTTAAATAAATCTGCGCCGTTACCACTAGATTCAAACCAAAAGAACTCAGAAGAGCAACGTCTAAAATATCGTTACCTTGACTTACGTCGTCCTGAAATGACTGAGCGTATGCGCTTTCGCGCTAAAGTTACCTCAGCGGTACGTTCATCATTAGAGTCTCAAGGTTTTTTAGATATCGAAACACCTATTTTAACCGCCGCAACGCCTGAAGGTGCGCGCGATTATTTAGTGCCAAGTCGTACACATAAAGGTCAATTCTTTGCATTACCGCAATCACCACAATTATTTAAACAATTGTTGATGATGTCAGGCATGGAGCGTTACTACCAAATCGTAAAATGTTTCCGTGATGAAGATTTACGTGCTGATCGCCAGCCAGAATTTACTCAAATTGATATTGAAACATCTTTTATGAGTTCAGATCAGGTAATGGAAGTTACTGAAACAATGATCCGCAGCTTATTCCAAGAACTTCTTAACGTAGATCTTGGTGAGTTTCCACGTATGCCATATTCAGAGGCAATGACACGTTTTGGCTCTGATAAACCTGATTTACGTAATCCACTTGAAATCGTTGACGTTGCCGATATTTTAAAAGATGTTGAGTTTAAAGTATTCTCTGGCCCTGCTAACGACGAAAAAGGCCGTGTTGCCGTGATTTGTGTACCAGGCGGTGCAGCTAAATTCTCTCGTAAAGGTATTGACGAATTAACTAAATTTGTTGGAATTTACGGTGCGAAAGGCATGCCATGGTTAAAAGTGAATGATATTAACGCTGGCCTTGAAGGTTTACAGTCACCTATTTTAAAATTCTTAACTGAAGATGCGGTTAAAACTTTACTAGCGCGTACTAACGCTAAAACAGGCGATATTATTTTCTTTGGCTCAGATACTTATAATGTAGTCACTGAATCATTAGGTGCGCTTCGTCTTAAAATTGGTGAAGATCTTGAGTTATTGCAAGGTGAATGGAAACCATTATGGGTTGTTGACTTCCCTATGTTTGAAGAAGTTGATGGACATATGCATGCTATTCATCACCCGTTTACTGCCCCAACAAACTTAACGGCTACCGAACTAGAAGCAAACCCAGTTGGCGCTTTGTCTGATGCTTACGATATGGTACTAAATGGCTGTGAATTAGGTGGTGGTTCTGTTCGTATTCATAATCAAGACATGCAAGCAGCTGTATTTAGAATTTTAGGTATTAGCGATGAAGAAGCACAAGAAAAATTCGGCTTCTTGCTTGAAGCATTACAATATGGTGCTCCACCACATGCAGGTTTAGCATTTGGTTTAGACCGATTAGTTATGTTGATGACTGGCGCTAGTTCAATTCGTGATGTTATGGCATTCCCGAAAACAACAACAGCAGCATGTCCATTAACTAATGCTCCAGGCCATGCAAACCCTGCACAGCTTAAAGAATTAGGTATTGCTTGTTTAGAAAAAGAATCTGATACTGACGAAAAAGCTGAATAATTTTTTATCACTTGTAACACCAACTCATGGTGAGTGTTAAATTATTAAACGCACGCATAAAGGCTTTGACTTTATCCGTGCGTTTTTTTTCAGCAGTACTTAAATTAATAGTAAAGGTAGTTAAGTGAGCATAATTTTAGGCATTGATCCAGGATCGCGCATAACCGGTTATGGCGTTATTAAGCAATCAGGACGAAACTTTACTTATTTAGGTAGTGGCTGCATTAAGGCAATTACTGCAGGCGATGATTTAAGTATGCGCTTACAAACTATATTTGCAGGAGTAAGTGAGCTAATAGTGCAATTTCAACCTGATATGTTTGCCATAGAGCAAGTATTTATGGGCGTGAATCCAGGTGGCGCTTTAAAGCTAGGGCAAGCTAGAGGCGCGGCAATTGTCGCTGCGACAAATACCGGCTTAACCGTTGCGGAATACTCTGCGAGGCAGATAAAGCAATCGGTTGTTGGTACGGGCGCCGCAGATAAATCTCAGGTGCAGCACATGGTAAAAACTATTTTAAAATTACCCGGTACTCCGCAAGCTGATGCTGCAGACGCTTTAGCTGTGGCGCTATGCCACGCACATAGTTATGACTCAATAGGCAAGCTCTCAGGCCAAGCGAGTAAAACCGTTAGAGGCCGTTTGCGCTAACAAATTGTGCTTTTGCTTACTAATCTTAACTCTGGATAAGCAGCAATTGCTCAATGCTCCCTTTTAAGCCATTATTTGCGTTAAAACGTCGATAAATAGCGCGCTATGCATCAACGCTTTGCCTTGGAAATGGCATAAAATGAAGCATTGATGATGTAAATTCGTGATGTTCACCTTGCTATAGTATTTACTTTACTACCTAAGCTTTTGATTCACTTGAGTATCAAGCACTCATTATCCAGAGTTCAGGTTAACTAAGTTCATTTGAGTGTGAAATATTTAACTATAGAAACTTTACTGTATAAATATCTAGTGGTATGGTGGCGACATAGATAATATCGAGTAAAAAGGTTAAGTTGTGATTGGACGTTTACGTGGCACATTGATAGAAAAAATGGCCCCAGAAATTTTAATAGAATGTCATGGTATTGGCTACGAAGTTACTATGCCAATGACCAGTATTTATGCATTAGGTGAAGTTAACCAAGAAGCAACGTTATACACTCATTTTGTTGTTCGTGAAGATGCTCAGTTACTCTATGGCTTTGCTAATAAAGTCGAGCGAAAACTGTTTCGTTTATTGATTAAAGTTAATGGTGTTGGTCCAAAACTTGGTCTGGCAATTTTATCTGGTATGTCTGCTGATCAATTTGTTAGTTGTGTTATACAGGACGATTTAAGTACGATTGTTAAAATTCCAGGTGTTGGTAAAAAAACCGCAGAGCGCTTGTTAATTGAGATGCGTGATAAATTAAAAGATTGGCAAACCGACAGTAGTGATGCACTTGTTCATATGATGCCAACCGATGTTAACCAAGCTAATACTTTTGTTAGCGATAATAAAGGTGATGCAATTAACGCTTTGGTCTCTTTAGGTTATAGTCAACAACAAGCAGATAAAGCCGTTAAGTCAGTATTTGAAGCTAATAAAACCAGTGAAGACTTGATCCGCAATGCTTTAAAAGCCATGTTATAAGTAATATTAAAAAGCAAAGTTAAGTTAAGCATCTAAAATTTAAAATAAATTTATAAAGTATGGCGATTAATAACCATTCGCCGTTTCCAAAGAGTAATACATGATAGAAGCAGATCGATTAATTGAACCCGTAGCTAGCCGTGAAGATGAAACGATTGATCGCGCTATTCGGCCTAAAATGTTGTCAGACTACACTGGGCAACAGCATGTAAAATCGCAAATGGAAATCTTTATTGCAGCCTCCTTAAAAAGGGAAGAGCCGCTTGACCATCTTTTAATTTTTGGCCCTCCAGGATTAGGCAAAACCACGTTAGCTAATATTGTGGCTAACGAAATGGGCGTAAGTATTCGTACTACCTCGGGCCCTGTGTTAGAAAAGGCGGGTGATCTCGCTGCGTTATTAACTAACCTTGAAGAAAATGACGTGCTATTTATCGATGAAATTCATCGATTAAGCCCAGTAGTAGAAGAAATTTTATATCCTGCAATGGAAGATTATCAATTAGATATTATGATTGGTGAAGGGCCTGCCGCGCGTTCAATTAAACTTGATTTACCTCCGTTTACTCTCATTGGGGCTACTACTCGCGCTGGTGCATTAACTTCTCCGCTACGAGATCGCTTCGGCATAGTGCAACGTTTAGAGTTTTATAATACTCAAGAGTTAACAGAAATTGTTATGCGTTCAGCGCATTTTTTAAATTTAGATATAGCGCAAGCCGGTGCGTTTGAAGTTGCAAGGCGCTCTAGAGGTACACCGCGAATTGCCAATCGCTTATTGCGCAGAGTTAGAGATTACGCTGATGTAAAAACAAACGGCGTAGTGAGTAAAGCAACTGCAGCTAGTGCCTTAGATATGTTAGAAGTTGATAACGAAGGCTTTGATCTAATGGACAGAAAACTACTTGAAGCAATCATTGATAAGTTTTCTGGCGGCCCAGTAGGACTTGATAACATTGCAGCTGCTATTGGTGAAGAACGTGAAACAATTGAAGATGTGCTAGAACCCTATCTTATTCAACAAGGTTTTTTACAGCGAACTCCGCGTGGCCGAATTGCTACGAGTCGCGCTTATCTCCACTTTGGCTTAGATTTTCCAAGCTAACATACGATAAAATAAGAGAATGATCTTATCGATAAAAGCACCTTCAGGTGCTTTTTGCATTTTTAGGTTTTATATGAGTTATTTAAAACATAACCCGACGTGTTTAAAGTGCAAAACATTACAAAATTTCTCATCATTGAAAAACTTACAAAGATTTTAATCGTTGAATTTCAGACAAAAAAAAGCCCACATATTAATATGTGGGCCAACTTATAATGTAAGTTGATAGAAGGAAATGGGGTTCCTATAAATATTCAGAGAGAAAGGTAACAACACCTATTCAAAGCATTAAGGGCACAAGAATTTTCATTAGGGAAGTAAAATTCATGTGGTAGTCCAAAAAACAAGTGTATTCTAGTCCGATGAGTCTCGTTGTTCAAACGAAAATAAATTATATTTATCATTAGAAAAACTAATGCGAAAGGGTAGATTTAAAAATAAAAAATTATATCATCCTGATTTAACATTCTCTATCTATGGCTATATTTACTGTTATTTAAGCTAGTTAAACTTTTTAACCGAACAATTTAATCTACCGTTTTTATAATAGGTAACTCTTTTAGTCTTGATAAATTAAGCAAAATAAATAACCACTTTCATAAATGCGAAAAGTTAATTTACGGCGTAGATAAAAGTTAAAACAATCTACTTTGTGAAAAAACTTAAAAAATATGTAGAATCAGTTCATTTTAGTTTTGATTAACCAATTCATATAAACCGCAACAAAGTTAATTTTTGTTGAATTTGTTACAAAGAAACCATCTTAGCCCTTGTTACCCGTGAGCTTTATCTATTATGATAAGCATCTGAAATTTTATATCAAAATAACTAGAATATATTAAATGTCATTACTTAATTTTCAACACAAGGTTCGGGTTTATTATGAAGATACCGATGCTGGTGGAATTGTCTATTATGCGAACTATTTAAAATTTCTTGAGCGCGCAAGAACAGAATGGTTGCGTGAACTTGGTATTAATCAATCAATCTTTTTAGAACAAAACATCGGCTTTGTGGTCACAAAGGTTACGATGGAAAATAAAGCATCAGCAAAACTTGATGATTTATTAACAATTACCAGCACAATTAAACGTTTAAAATCTGCAAGTTTGATTTTTACGCAGGAAATTGTGAATCAAAATAACATGGTATTATGCACAGCTGAAATCAAAGTCGCCTGTGTTAATTTATCTATTGCTAAACCCTGTATTATTCCAAACAGCATATTAGGAGCATTAAAACGTGTCAGCTGAGATTTCATTTTTTGATTTATTTTTAGAAGCTAGTTTATTGGTTCAACTGGTAATGTTGACACTATTAGGTTTTTCAATTGCCTCGTGGACCATGATATTTCAACGCCGTAAAGTATTAATAGCAGCAAGAGCTCAATTACAAAACTTTGAAGATAAGTTTTGGAGTGGTGCTGATTTAAGCAAGTTATACAGTGAAGTGTCAGCCAAAGAAAATGTTGACGGTATTGAAAATCTTTTTGTCTCGGGTTTTCGAGAATTTGCACGTTTGCGTAAATCTCACGCTTATGCTCCACAAGTTATTGTTGATGGTACCCACAGAGCAATGCGAGTGGCTTTATCTCGCGAGGTCGATAGCTTAGAAACTCACCTACCTTTCATGGCAACCGTAGGCTCAATAAGTCCTTATATTGGTTTGTTTGGTACTGTTTGGGGCATCATGAACTCATTTATTGCTTTAGGTGCTGTTGAACAAGCAACATTAGCTATGGTTGCACCTGGTATTGCTGAAGCTCTCATTGCAACTGCCATGGGATTATTTGCCGCTATTCCGGCCGTAATGGCATTTAACCGTTTCAGTCATAACGTTGAAAAACTTGAAAATAGTTATGGCAACTTTATGGAAGAGTTTTCAAGTATTTTACAACGTCAAACAGCGACAGAGCAAAACGGCTAAGGCAGGTAGTTAACTATGTATAATCGAGTTAGGCGCCGCAAGGTAGCAGAGATAAATGTAGTACCTTATATTGACGTAATGTTAGTGTTATTGATTATTTTTATGGTAACAGCACCATTAATAACCCAGGGCGTTAAAGTAGATTTGCCACAAGCAGATGCTGAACCTTTAAGTAAAGATATGAAACCACCTTTAGTAGCGTCAGTTGATGCAAAAGGCAATTATTACTTAGCTGTAGGTATTAGTAAGAATGAAGCAATGTCAGCAGAGGAGGTTGCTAATTTAGTTGCCGAGCATTTAAAAACTGCACCAGACACACCGGTTGTCGTTAATGGTGATGGTGGCGTTTCTTACGACGCTGTTATTCAGTTAATGGTGTTATTGCAAAAAGTAGCAGGTGTTCCATCTGTTGGTTTAATGACTGACAGCCCGGAGAGTAAGTAGTGCTTCTAAAGGATTCAACCCCATTAGTACTGAGTGTAACTATTCATGTAGGATTGGCTGTGGTGTTATTATGGGGGGATTTTTCAACGCCACCTAAACCAACACCAAGTGCTGTGCAAATTGAGCCAATTCAAGCGGTTATTGTAGAAAAAAGTACAATAGATGCACAAATCAATAAAATCAAAAAGCAAGAGGCAGATAAGGTACGCAAGCGTAAAGAGCTTGAGGAAAGTATTGCCGCGGCTAAAAGAAAAAAATTAAACGAAGAAAAGCGTATTAAAACGCTTGAGCGTGAACGTAAGAAAAAAGCACAAGAGAAAAAAGCGGCAGATATTGCCGCGAAAAAAGCTAAAGCCAATGCCGCCGATAAGTTACGAAAGCAAAAAGAGCGAGAGAAAAAGCAGGCAGAAGAAGCCGCAGCTGCTGCAAAAGCAAAAAAAATAAGAGAAGAAAAAGCGGCTAAAAAGGCTGAAGAACTACGTAAAAAGAAAGCCGCAGAAAAAAAACGTCAAGAACAAGAAAGACGCGAAAGAGCAGCACAACAAGAATTGATAGAGCAGCAAATGGCCGAGGAAATGGCAAGTCGTCAGCAAGCTCGTCGTCAGCAAATGATGACAGAAATAGGTCGATTCACAGCATTAATTACACAGACTATCAAACGTAATTTAATTACCGATCGCAGTACAATGGAAGGTAAGTCTTGTAAATTAACCATAAGTCTTGCACCATCAGGGTTTGTTACTAATGTTGTTACCGGTTCGGGTGATAGAAGAGTTTGCGAAGCAGCAAAAACAGCAGTCTATAAAGCGGGCACTTTGCCTGTTTCTAAAGACCCTGAAATATTTCGAGAAATGAGAACAATTAGTTTAACGGTAGCACCAGACAAATTTAATTAAGCTTTTGTATAAATTAGGAAAATAATCAACTCTATGAAAAAAGTAACTCTATTTTTACTCTTCTTCGCTGCTTTGTTGTCAAAACAAGCATTAGCAACCCTAGAAATTGTTATAACTGAAGGGGTAGATAGTGCACGGCCAATTGCAGTGATACCTTTCAAATGGACAGGTGTTGGTGTAATGCCGGAGCGTTTATCAAAAGTAATCAGTGATGATTTACTGCGCAGTGGTAAGTTTAATCCTATTAACGAGTCACGTTTTCCGCAATCTCCGCATGATGATAGCCAAATTGATTATGCTGCTTGGGCAAGTGAAGGGGTTGAAGCAATTGTTATTGGTGAGGTAAGTGAGGCATCAATCGGGCGCTACGAAATCAAATATCAGCTTGTTGATGTTATTCGTGGTCAAGTAACCGGTGGCGAAACGCAAATGCTAAGCAATGGCAAGTTAGTCGGCACCTCTGATCATGTGTTAGATGAAAGTACCGTTGAAGTTGGCGCTGATCAATTTCGTCGTTATGCTCACCGTATTAGCGATGTTGTTTATGAAAAGTTAACCGGGACACGCGGAGCATTCTTAACGAAAATTTCTTATGTTATTGTTCGTGATGAAGGTGAGTACCCTTATCAATTAGTGGTAGCAGACTATGACGGTTTTAATGAACATGTTTTATTAAGTTCAAGAGAGCCATTAATGTCACCTTCTTGGCATCCGAGTGGTAACCAGTTAGCTTATGTAACATTTGAAAACAGACAAGCACAAATTCATATTATTGACATATACTCAGGACAGCGTAATTTAATAAGTTCATTTGAAGGGATTAACAGTGCGCCTAAGTGGTCACCTGATGGCAAAAGTTTAGCTATGGTACTATCTAAAGATGGTAATCCAGAGCTCTATGTTATGAATGTTGCTACTAAAAAGTTGCGCCGAATAACACGTCATCGAGCTATTGATACAGAACCAAGCTGGACACCCGATGGTAAGTCATTAATATTTAGTTCAGAGCGTGGTGGAAGGGCACAGTTATATCGCGTAAATTTAGTCGATGGCAAAGTAAGAAGACTCACTTTTGATGGTGAAATGAATTTAGGCGGTTCATTAACACCTGACGGCCGACAATTAGTGATGGTAAATCGTACACGCGGCAAGTATCATTTAGCAAAACAAGAATTTGATTCAGGGATTTTCCAAGTGTTAACATCAACACGTTTGGATGAATCACCAAGTATTTCACCTAACGGTGGTATGATTATCTATAGTACTTTACATAATAATCGTCAGGTACTAAGTTTAGTTTCCGTAGATGGAAGGTTTAAGGCAAGATTGCCAGCACTAAATGGCGAAGTGAAGTCACCTTCATGGTCACCATTTTTATAATAATTATAAGTAACTTTAATTTATATCATAAGGACACATAAAATGCGCTTTAATAAAACAGTAAAAGCTCTAGCAGTTGTTTTACCTATCATGGCTCTATCGGCTTGTAGTTCATCTGACATGGCAAGTGAAGACACTAGTGCAATGCAGAAAAATCAAGCTGAAATGGCAGAACAAAAAGCTCGTGAAGAAGCAGAGCGAGTAAAAGTTGAAGCAATGCAACGCGCTAACGCTATTGAAGCTAAAAAACGTCAAGAAATTGAAAGATTACGTTCAGAACATATCGTTTACTTTGATTTCGATAAGTCATCAGTAAGTGGTGATTTTGCTGCTATTCTTGAAGCACATGCAAAATTTCTTAACGAAAACTCAAATGTAAATGTATTAATTGAAGGTCATGCTGATGAGCGTGGTACTCCAGAGTACAACATTGCATTAGGCGAGCGTCGTGCAAAAGCGATTGAAACATTTTTAGAGAATATGGGCGTTTCAGCTTCACAACTTAGCACTGTTAGCTACGGTGAAGAAAAGCCTATGGTTAAAGATCGTAGCGAAGGCGCGTTTGCTAAAAACCGCCGTGCTGTATTAGTCTACTAATCAGGTAATTAAATGAAACCCAATAGTATACTATTCGGGATGTCGTTTGCTGTTGCTGCCAATTTGGCAGTAGCAGCAGAACCTGCTCCTGTTATTGAAATTAATTCAGGCACAACTACAACAAGTAGTGCCAACTCAAGCTTAAGTGATCAGCTTGTTAGCCTTGAACGCAAGCTCGACGCGCGTAACCGTGCTCAAGTCAATGTTCAGCAACAACTCGATGAATTACAAAATGAAGTTAATGAACTTCGAGGCATCACTGAGTTACACACCTATCAGCTAAGTCAAGTACTTGACCGACAACGTGAGTTGTATCAAGAACTCGATCGCAGAGTTTCTGAAGCCCTAAAACCAGCGAATCAACCTCCAGCGACAGTTGCTGCTCCCTCTGCAGGCACAGGTCAGATAAATTACAGTAATAATTTAACTGAAAACGAAGCCTATGATCGTGCGGTAAATATGGTGTTAAAAGATAAACGTTATGAGCAAGCTATCCCAGAGTTTGAAGCGTTTAATCAAAGATACCCTAACTCAAGTTACGCTGCTAATGCACATTATTGGCTCGGCCAGTTATTATTTAATAAAGGTGAGTTAGGTAAAGCTCGTCAAGAATTTAATGCGGTAGTTAATAATTACCCTGATTCAAGCAAACGAAGCGACGCAATGTTGAAGCTTGCCATGGTTGAGCAAAAAGAAAATAGCCCAGGTAAAGCGGTTGCGATCTACAAGAAACTCATTGCAGAGTATCCTAATTCGAGTGCAGCAAAACTGGCACAACCAAGATTAAAAAGTTTAAAACCATAATTATTGATGATAACTTGCACGCTTTGCTGACTTTTTGTTCGAACAGACAATAAAGTTGGAAAAAGGGGAAGATTGTTGTTGCACTTAAAAAAATTATGAGTATTATATGCCCCGCGTTGACCGAGTAGGCCAGCGCAGAACAAATACCGGTCGTTAGCTCAGTTGGTAGAGCAGTTGGCTTTTAACCAATTTGTCGAAGGTTCAAATCCTTCACGACCGACCACTTTTACCAAAGTAGTGTTGGGTATTTGTTTTAAGAAGTATATATCGGTCGTTAGCTCAGTTGGTAGAGCAGTTGGCTTTTAACCAATTTGTCGAAGGTTCAAATCCTTCACGACCGACCACTTTTTCTTTAACTCTAATGTAAAGATAAAGTGTTGTTGATATAACGCCTTGTTATTTCAATTCAAAAATTAAAAGTAGTTATTCGGTCGTTAGCTCAGTTGGTAGAGCAGTTGGCTTTTAACCAATTTGTCGAAGGTTCAAATCCTTCACGACCGACCACTTTTAATTTACAATTCTATCTTCGCCATACCGATATAAATTATTTTCTTAAACTGTATTTTTTCTAGTTTTAACACCCTTAATTAAACTTATTATTAGTTAGCTTAATCCGATCTACGCTTGTACATATTCATAGTACACTTTTGTTCATCTATACCTTATAATTCTCACGTTTTTAGGTACTCATTGAGATCACATATGACCCAAGCAAATTTAGCCGTTAACTTCGACTTTCAATTTCCAGCAAAACCTACACCGTTAAATGCTGTAGAACGCGAAGAGTATAAAGCGCGTATTAAAGTATTATTGAAAGAAAAAAATGCGGTACTAGTCGCGCATTACTACACTGATCCTGAGATTCAAGCGTTAGCTGAAGAAACAGGAGGCTGTGTTGCTGATTCATTAGAAATGGCAAGGTTTGGAAATAATCATCCTGCAGATACGCTTATTGTCGCTGGTGTTCGCTTTATGGGCGAAACTGCTAAAGTACTGACTCCTGAAAAAACAGTAATTATGCCGACATTGGAAGCTACATGTTCGCTTGACCTAGGCTGCCCAATTGAAGAGTTTCATGCTTTTTGTGATCAGCACCCAGACAGAACAGTGGTTGTATATGCAAATACCTCTACAGCAGTGAAAGCTCGCGCTGATTGGATAGTAACGTCATCATGTGCACTAGAAATCGTTGAGCATCTTGATGATTTAGGTGAAAAAATTATTTGGGGCCCGGATCGTCATCTTGGTGCATACATAGAAAAGCAAACGGGTGCTGATATGTTAATGTGGCAAGGCGCTTGTATAGTTCATGATGAATTTAAAACCAAAGCGTTAATTGATATGAAAACACTTCATCCTGATGCTGCTGTACTAGTTCATCCTGAATCACCTGCGGAAATTATAGACCTAGCAGACTCTGTAGGATCTACCAGCCAACTTATCAAAGCAGCGCAAGCGCTACCAAATAAAAAATTCATTGTTGCTACAGATCGCGGTATTTTTTATAAAATGCAGCAACTATGTCCTGATAAAGAATTCTTTGAAGCACCAACAGCTGGTGAAGGAGCAACATGTAAAAGTTGTGCTCATTGCCCTTGGATGGCGATGAATGGTTTAAAAGAGATTGAGGAAGCACTTTTAAATCCAACAGGTCGTGAAGTATTTGTTGATATGAACCTACGTACTGGCGCATTAAAATCTCTTGATCGTATGTTAAATTTTAACGCTGAAATACAAAAGAATAAGTAAAACTTCAATCAGTTGCTTGTTAAGTAAGCAACTACTTATCCTTTAGGTAAATTAAGTTGCGTTATGAAGATTATTTTCCTAACATAGCGCAGCTTAGAGCTTAGAGCTTAGAGCTTAGAGATAAAAGGTGAGGTGTCCGAGTGGCCGCCAAAGTTGCATTGACACGCCCCCGTGCTCATCGGCTTAAAACCAGATTGTGTAGAATGCACGTTAACAATTCAAAATTTTTAATGGTGAGGTGTCCGAGTGGCCGAAGGAGCACGCCTGGAAAGTGTGTAAGGCGCAAGCCTTCGAGGGTTCGAATCCCTCCCTCACCGCCATATTATAAGCAATTCATATATTGCCAAGCAAAGCCGCTAGTTATCTAGCGGCTTTTTTTGTGGCCAGAATATAAAAATAACTTATCAAAGGATCGCTTGTATTATTTATAAATATGTAATGGATGCGTACTTTTATTGTAATGAACATATATAACGCTGTGCTTATTGAAATGTAACTACCGAGCACGAAGCGTTTATCATTAACTAAACGTTTTAATGAAGGAAGTGTCAATCGCAATAAATATAAACAGTATTAAATGGCGCCTAAATCCATTTATTAAGTAAAACAGCTCAAATACTTAAGTTAATTTAATTGTATGGGTAAAATATAGCTACTAAAGTTAAGCTATAGACTTAAGTGAAACTCCTTATTGTTAAGTCTTTAGTATGACTTTATATACTTTATGATGCATATTTGCTCACCTTGTACAATTAAAAAGCAAACAAACACTTTTATGCAATTTAATGACAATTAGCGGTTGACGTGAGGTCAAAAATCTCTAAAATGCGCTCCACTTCTTCGGGACAAGTCGAAGAGGTTGTTTTAATGAGTTATCTAGCGCGGTTTAGGCTAAATTAGTTAACTTAACGTTTTAAAGGTTCGTTTCGAAAGTTTTAAAAACTTTTAAAATAAATTCAAATAAAACGTTGACATTGAAACAGAGTTGCGTAGAATGCGCATCTCGCTTCAGGCAAGGCCTGCAGCAACGCGGTTTAACAACGAATGAGCTTGTTAACTCGCGCCGAATAAAACGTTCATCCATGAACGAATCGGCATACCTACTTCGTGTAGGCATCTTTAACAATTAGTTATCATGCAATTTGTGTGG